>NZ_JBFREZ010000001.1:0-1102894 GCF_052114565.1 Mycobacterium sp. 2YAF39 | reverse complement strand
GTGCCGACCACGTTGGGGCCGAACAACTCGCTGTAGGGCAGGACGCTGTTGACGAACGCCGCCGAGTCGATGATCAGATCCACGGACTCGGCCAGCCGCCGCCAGGTGTGCTCGTTGAGGCCCAGGTCGGCTTCGCCCTTGTCGCCGGCCACGACCTCCAGACGATCGGCGGCCAACTCCCGGAAACGGCGCAGCAGCTGCGCATCGCCGCTGTCGAAGGTCTTCTCCAGCCTCCGGTAGGCGTCCTCGTCGGACTTGGCGCGCACCAGGCAGACCAGCTTGCCGTCGACATGTTCCATCTGCTTGAGCAGGTCCAGCACCATGTAGCGGCCCAGGAACCCGGTCGCACCGGTCAGCAGCACCGTGCGGACCTCAGCGCTCGGGCCGGGCAGCGACGGCGCACCCGCCAGTGTCGGGGCATCGAGGAACTTGTCCAGCGTCAGATCGCGGGCATGCACCTCCGCGACGTCAGCGCCATGCACGAACGCAAAGCTCGGTCCGTGGGCCGCAGGCGCCTGCGCGTCGGCGTCCAACCGGTGGCTCAGGCCACTGACCGTCGGCGACTCGAATAAGGTGCGCACCGCAAGTTGGGCGTCGAGGCCTGTGTTGATCGCGGCGATCACGCGCATCGCAGAAATCGAATCCCCGCCGAGGTCGAAGAACGAGTCGTCGACCCCGACCCGGTCCACACCCGTCACCTGGGCGAAGATGCCGGCAAGGACCTCCTCGATCGCGTTCGACGGTGCCCGGTACTTCTGGGCGCTCTGGTACGCAGGCGCAGGGAGGGCGCGCCGGTCGAGCTTGCCGTTGACCGTCAACGGCATCGTCTCCAGGGCCATGACCGCGGCCGGAACCATGTAGGACGGCAGCCGCTTGCGCAATGCGCTGCGCGCCTCGGCCGGATCGGCGGTTCCGGTGATGTAGCCCACCAGACGCTTGTCGCCGGGGCGATCCTCGCGGGCGATCACCGCCGCCTGATCGACCCCGTCGAGTTCGGCCAGAGCGGCCTGGATTTCACCGAGTTCGATGCGATAGCCGCGGATCTTGACCTGATCGTCGACACGGCCCAGATACTGCAACTGACCGTCATCGCCCCAGCGCACGAGATCCCCCGTGCGATACATCCGGCCACCGGGGGCTCCGAAGGGGCACGCCACGAACCGCGAGGAACTCAGCCCGGCCCGATGCACATAGCCAAGGCCGACACCATGGCCCGCCAGGTAGAGCTCACCGACCACACCGGCGGCGACCGGCCGCAACCATTCGTCGAGGACGAACGTCGCACCGCCGGAGACCGGTGTGCCGATCGGGGCCACGTGCGAACCCGGCACCAACGGCGCGCTGATCGCGGCATAGATCGTGGTCTCGGTCGGGCCGTAAGCGTTGATCATCGTACGGCCGACGCCCCACCGGTCCACCAACTCGGTCGGGCAGGCCTCACCAGCCACCACCAGGGTCGTCTTCTCCAAGCCCTCCGGCGACAGCATTCCGGCCGCCGACGGGGTCTGATACAGGACGCTGACCTTTTCGGCGACCAACAGATCGTGAAGATCGCTCGGCGAGCCCGCTACTGCCTCGGGCACGATCACCAACCGCGCACCATGCAGCAGGGCACCCCAGATCTCCCACACCGACACGTCGAACACCAGCGAATGCCATTGCGACCAAACCTGTCCCGCGCCAGCGGGGATCTCGGCGCGCAGCGATTCGAGCACCTGGGTCACGTTGTGGTGGGTCACCGCAACACCCTTGGGCATACCGGTGGTTCCCGACGTGTAGATCGTGTACGCGATGTCGTCGGGCGCAGGCGTCAACAATGCGTTGCTCTGGACGTACACGGCAGCATCGTCGATCTCAACCACAGGAACATCGGACCCGTCCAGGCGCACGCGCAGATCAGCTGTCGTGAGCGCAGCGATCGGCTTGGCGTCGCCGAGCATGAACTCCAACCGCTCCTCCGGCACCGACGGATCGATCGGCAGGTACGCCGCACCGGTCTTGAGCACCGCGAGCATGCCGACGATCGCGTCGTCGGATCGGGGAACCAGCAGAGCCACGGATTCACCGGGGCCTGCGCCATACATGGCCAGCAGGTTCGCCATCCGGTTGCTGGCCTCGTCGAGCTCGCCGTAGGTCATCGATCGACCGTCGAAGGTCAGCGCCACCGCCCCCGGGTCGCGGTCGACCTGCGCTGCGAAGACCGCCGGAATGGACATGGGTGCCGTAGCCGCGTGGCTCAACACCACCCGGTTGGACCACACGTCCAGACGGGCGTGTTCGTCGATGTCGAGTACGTCCATCGACGACAGTCGCCGCGAGGGGTCGTCGATCATCGAAACCAGGAGCCGCTGGAATCGGTCGATCAACGATTCGATGCGGGCGACGTCAAAGACGGCGGAATCGAATTCGACGCGAAGCCCGATCTCGTGACCCGGCAGCACCATCACCGACAGCGGGTAGTGGTTGTACTCGCGGTTGTTGAACTCGGTGATCGCCAACTCGTGCACGCCCGCGAACGCGCTGGTGTCGATCGGGTAGCTCTCGTACAGGAACAAGGTGTCGAAGAGCTGATCGTGACCGGTGACATGGTGAATGTCGTTGAGCGCCAGATGCTCGTGCTCGATCGTGTCGTTGTGGTTACGTTGCAATTGACCCAGCAGGTCACCGACGGTGGTCGCGGCAGTCATGTCTGCGCGGACCGGCACGGTATTGATCAGCAGGCCGACGATCGAATCGGCGCCCGGCAGGTCGGCCGGTCGTCCCGACACCGCGGTACCGAACGCGACGTCGTGGTGGCCGGTCAGCGCCATCAGCAGCTGCGCCCAGGCAGCCTGCAGGACGGTGTTGACGGTCGTGTGGTGTGTGCGCGCCAGGTCCCCCAGCGAGCTGGTGAGTTCCGCCGACATCCGGTACGACTCCACGCCGCGCGGACCTGGAGGGGCCTGCGGGGCGACGAGGGTCGGAGTGTCGAAGCCGTCCAGCACCTGGCCCCACGCCACCCTCGCGGCGTCGCGGTCCTGGCTGTCCAGCCAGGTCACGAAGTTGCGATACGGCGCGGCGGCGGGCAGCCGCTGTCCGAAATAGCTGGCCAAGATCTCCTGCAGCAGTACCGGCAGCGACCAGCCGTCGATCACGATGTGGTGGAAGGTCAGGACGAACCGGTGTTGGTTGCCCGCGGTGCGGATCAACGCGGCACGAAAAGTCGGCCGGTCAGCGAGGTCGCACACCGCAATGCGCTCGGCAGCGCACAGCTGCTGAACCTCGGCGTCGGATTTGCGGTCGTCCCAGCGCAGATCCAGATAGCGCCATGCCATCACGGGATCGGCGGGAATGATCTGCACCGGCTCGCCGAATTGGTCGGAGAAGCGGGCCGCCAGGTTCGGATGACGGGTCACCACGTTCTGCACCGCGTCGCGGAAGCGGTGGGCGTCGAGCGCACCGGTCACGGTGATGTCCAGCTGCACCGCGTACAGGTCGTCGGCGATGCCCCGCGCGAAGGTGGAGTGGAACAGCAGTCCTTGCTGCAACGGGGTCAGCGGCAGCACGTCGCTGATGTCGTGTTGCTCTGTCAGCTCGTCGATCTGCCGTTGAGTCAGGCGCGCCGGCGCAAGGTCGGAGGGCGTGAGTCCGCCGCCACCGCCGCGCACGTGTGCACAGATGCCGGTCAGGGCCTCGAACCACAACTTGCTCAGCCGCCCGGCCTGCTCTTCGTCCAGCGCTGAGGGCGCCCATGTCCAGCTGGCCTGAAGCTGCGGACCGGCGTCGGTGTCGAGGGTGCCTGCGTTGAGTTCGACGGTGTGCATCAGCGGCATCGGCACCGCCGACGCCGCCGCGGCGACCGACAGACCGTCTTCGTTGATCCGCCAGAAGTCGTCGGCGAGGTCGCCCATTCCGGCACCGAGACGACCCAGGTAGTTGAAACCGATCGCCGGTTCGGTTCCGCCCAGATCGACCTCGGGGTTCAGGTAGCGCAGCAGGCCGTAAGTCAGCCCATCGGGCAACGCGCGCAGCTGCTCCTTGGCGGCCTTGACCACCGGGCCCAGCGCCGCGTCACCGGCCACGACCTGGTCCCAGGACAATCCACCGACGGTCAGGGACACGGGGTACTTGGTGGTGAACCAGCCCACCGTGCGCGACAGGTCGACATCGTCGGCGAGCTCCTCGTGGCGGCCGTGGCCCTCCACGTCGACGCCGATCGGCGTGTTGCCGGTGCCCAGGAACTCCGACCAGGCCAGCCCGAACGCGATCAGCATGATGTCCTGCACGCCGGCGTGGAAGGCGGCGGGTACCTCGCCGAGAAGCGGCCGCGTGGTGGCGGCGTCCAACGACACCGACAGTTCCTGCGCATTGATATAGGTATCCGTCGCGGGCTGCACCGCGGGAAGAATGATCGGGGCCGACGTCACCTGACGCCAGGTGTCGGCCAGCTCGAGGATCTCCGGTCGACGCGCATGCTCCTCGAGCAGCGCGGCCCAGCGCTGGAATGACGTCCCGCCGGTCGGCAGGTCCACCGGCTGGCCGCTGTGATGCTGGGCCCAAGCGATATTGAGGTCTTCGAGCAGAATCCGCCAAGACACGCCATCGACGGCGAGGTGGTGGATCATCAGCGCTAACTGGCCGGTCTCTTCGACCCACAGCGCGCTCAGCATCGCGCCGGCGCCCGGGTTCAGCCGCGACCGCGCAGCGATCAGCGCCTCATCCGAGAGTGAGTCGACAACCGACAGGCATGCACGGGCATCCACCGATCCCGGCTTGGGCACATGGAGTGACCATTCGCCTGCTCCGTCGTCCTCGACAAACAGCCGCAGTGTGGCGTGCCGATCCAGCAGCGCCTGCAGCACCGTCTGGACGTCGGCCTCGGTCACCCCGGCAGGAGCCTGCATCACGATCGTCTGGTTGAACTCGCCGACAGGACCGTCGACGCTCTGCAGCCACCGGATGACCGGGGTGGCCGACACGGCGCCGAGGCCCTCGTCGATGACCGCGGCCTCACCGCCGATCACCTTGGCCACGGACGCAAGGCGCGCCACGGTCTGCTCGACGAAGATGTCACGGGGGCGGCACAGCAGCCCGGCTGCGCGGGCGCGGGCGACCACCTGCATCGACAGGATGCTGTCGCCGCCGAGGTCGAAGAAGGAGTCGTCGACGCCGACCCGGTCGACGCCCAGGACCTGCGCGTAGATGGCGGTCAGGATCTCCTCGACGGGGGTGGCCGGGGCGCGGTATGTTGCGCCGTTACCGCGGAACTCCGGCGCCGGCAGGGCGCGTTTGTCCAGCTTGCCGTTGACCGTCAGCGGCAGCGACTCGAGCACCACCACCGCGACCGGGACCATGTACGCGGGGAGACGCGTGGCCAGCGCACTGCGCACCTCAGCCGGATCGGCGGTGCCGGTGAGATATCCCACCAGACGCTTGTCGCCGGGGCGATCCTCACGCGCGATGACCGCCGCGTGCTCGACTCCGTCCAGCCTGGCCAGTGCATCCTGGATCTCACCGAGTTCGATACGGTAGCCGCGGATCTTGACCTGCTCATCGGCGCGGCCCAGGTACTGCAGCTGGCCGTCATCGCCCCACCGCACCAGGTCGCCAGTGCGATACATCCGGGCACCGGGCGCACCGAACGGGCATGCCACAAATCGCGACGAACTCAAGCCAGCCCTGCGTAGATAGCCAGTCGCCACACCGGCACCGGCGATGTACAGCTCGCCGACAACACCTTCAGGCGCCGGCCGCAGCCACTTGTCAAGCACGATCAACGCCGCCTGCGGCACCGGCGAACCGATCGGGGCCACACCGGAGCCCGGCATCAACGGCGAGCTCATCGCCGCATAGATCGTGCCCTCGGTCGGGCCGTAGGCGTTGATCACGACTCGCTCAGTGGTCGCCCACCGGTCCACCAGCTCGGTCGGGCACGCCTCACCGGCCACGACCAGCGTCGTCGACTCCAGCCCCTCCGGCGAGAGCATCCCCGCCGCAGACGGGGTCTGGCAGAGGACGCTCACCTTTTCGGTAATCAGCAGATTGTGGAAGTCGATCGGCGAGCTCGCGACGGACTCTGGTACGACAACTAGTCGGCCGCCGTGCAGCAGGGCTCCCCAGATCTCCCAAACAGAAACGTCGAAGACCAGGGAGTGCCATTGCGACCACACCTGTCCCGGACCAGACGGCAGGTCGGCGTGCAGTTTCTCGACCAGCGATGTCACGTTCTGGTGAGTGACCGCGACTGCTTTGGGCACGCCGGTGGTGCCGGACGTGTAAGTCATGTACGCCAGGTCGTCGGGGGCCGGCGTCGAAAGTGCGGTATTGGGCTGGGCGGCAAGTGCGGGATCTTCGACGTCGATGACCGCGAGGTCCGATCCGTTCAGGCGCACGCGCAGGTCAGCCGTGGTGACCGCGGCGATCGGCGCAGCGTCACCCAGCATGAAGGCGATTCGCTCGTCAGGATGGGCGGGGTCGATCGGCAGATACGCCGCCCCGTTCTTGAGCACCGCAAGGATCGCGATGATGGCTTCCGCCGACCGAGGGATCAGCAGCGCAACAGATTCACCGGGGGCGGCGCCGTGGCTGGCCAGCAGGTTGGCCAGCCGGTTGGCGGCCTCGTCCAGCTCGCGATACGTCCACGTTTGCTCGCCACATACCAACGCCACCGCTTCAGGCGCCCGGACCACCTGCGCGGCAAACAGAACCGGAATCGACACCCGGGGGGCGGTCGAGTCGGTCAGCACCGACTGGTTACCCCACTCAGCTAACTGATCGTGCTCGTCGTCATCGAGAAGGTCGAACGACAAAAGTGTCCTGGTGGCGTCACCACTCATGACTTCCCCCTCGTGTCTACTGTCATCGCTTCCAGCACCCGTCGGAACCGGTCGACAAGCTTTCCGACCCGGGCGGTGGTGAACACGTCCATATCGAATTCGACGCGCAGGCCCAATTCGTTACCCGGCACGGCTTGCACCGAGAGCGGGTAGTGGTTGTACTCGCGGTTCGTGTACTTCGTGATCGCCATCTCGGGCACGTCCAACATGCCCGAGGTATCGATCGGATAGTTCTCGTATATGAAGACGGTGTCGAACAGTTGGTCGTGACCGGTGGCGCGGTGGATCTCGTTCAGCGCCAGATGTTGATGCTCTAACGTGTCAGTGTACGCGGTTTGTAGCTGGTTCAGCAAATCCGCAATCGTGGTCGTCGGAGTGACACTTGCCCGCACAGGAACGGTATTAATCAACAAACCGACCATTGATTCTGCGCCGGGCAAATCGGTCGGCCGTCCAGAAACGGCAGTTCCGAAGGCGACATCAGGTTGCCCAGTCAGCCACATCAGCATCTGCGCCCACGCTGCCTGAAGCACGGTGCTGATCGTTGTGTGGCATGAACGCGCCAACTCGCCGAGGGCCTGGGTGGTTTCGGCCGACACGTGGAACTCTTCGACGCCTCGCCGCCCGAGCGACAGCCGGCCGGGCGGACCCACCAAGGTGGGGGTGTCGAATCCCGCCAATGCCTTACGCCATGCGGCCTGTGCAGCTTCGCGGTCCTGTCGAGCCAACCAGCTGACGAACCTTCGGTACCCGACCGGTGCAGGTAACCGTGCGCCGAAGTAGCTGGCAAAGATCTCTTGCAGCAGGATCGGCTTCGACCAGCCGTCAAGCACGATGTGGTGGTTCGTGAGCACGAACCGGTACTGATCTGCTGCCGTCCGAATCAGGGCTGCCCGGAAAGGAGGCTGATCGGCGAGATCGCAGACCGCGGCGCGCTCAGCGGCGCTGAATTGATCGACCTGGGCCTCTACATCTGCGGCGTCACCGTCGAGCTCGACGTACTGCCATGTCAGCGGCGGATCATCCAGGATCACTTGCACGGGTTCACCGAAGTCTTCGCTGAACCGCACGACGAGGTTCGGATGGCGATTGACCATGGTCTGCACCGCATCGCGAAGGCGATCTGGATCGAGCTGACCGGTCACCGTGATGTCCAGCTGCACCGCATAGAGATCCTCGTTGCCCGGTGCGGCACCCGTGTGGAACAACAGGCCGGTCTGCAGCGGGGTCAGGGGCAGCACGTCGGCGAGCTGGAAGTGTTCCTGAAGCTCATCGATCTGCTGTTGGCTTACCCGGGCCGGCAGGACATCGGACGGGGTCAGCCCGCCGCCACCCTGACGCACATGCGCGCAGATGCCCGTCAGCGCGTCGAACCACAGCCGGCCGATCCGTCCGACCTGGTCTTCATCCAGGGCCGACAGCGCCCATGTCCACGTCGCGTGCAGATGCGGCCCGGTCTCGGTGTCCATCGTGCCCGCGTTGAGCTCGACCGTGTGCCCCAGCGGTGTGGGTACGGCCGTCGCGGCCGAGGTTATCGCCACACCGTCGTGGTCGATCCGCCACAACTCCTCGGAGAGGTCGGCCGCGGCCGCGCCCAACCGTCCCAAATAGTTGAAGCCGATCGCCGGGTCTGGCCCGGCCAAATCGACGTCGGGGTTCATGTAGCGCAGCACGCCGTAGGACAGACCGTCCGGCAGTCCGCGCAGCTGCTCCTTGGCGTCCTTGATGAGAGGACCGAGGGCGCCGTCGCCGGACACCACCTGATCCCAGGTCAATCCGCCGACGGTCAACGACACCGGGTACTTGGTGGTGAACCAGCCGACCGTGCGCGACAGGTCTACGTCGTTGGCCAGTTCCTCGTCGCGGCCGTGACCTTCAACGTCGATGCCGAGCGGTGCGCCGCCGGACCCCAGGTATTCCTGGAACGCCAACCCGAAAGCGATCAACATGATGTCCTGAACGCCCGCGTGGAACGCCGCGGGCACCTCACCGAGCAGCAGGCGGGTGATGTCGGTATCCAGCGACATCGAGAGCTGTCCGGCGTTGGCGTAGGTGTCGACGTCGGGTTGCACGGCAGGCAGTGCGGGCGGCACCGCCGCCACCTGCCGCCAGGCGTCGGCCAGCCCGACCACGGCGGGCACGCGTGCATGCTCATTCAGCACCGATGACCAGCGGGCGAACGATGTACCGCCTGTGGGCAGAGCCACGTCCTGCCCGCTGTGGTGCTGGGCCCAGGCAATGTTGATGTCTTCCAACAGGATTCGCCATGACACGGCGTCCACGGCCAGGTGGTGGACGATCAGCACCAGCCGGCTGGTGTCCTGCACCCACAGGGCGCTGAGCATCGTCCCGGCGTCGGGGTTCAGCCGCGAAAGTGCATCCTCCAGTGCGCCATCGGAGAAGGCATCAACGGATTGCAGGCAACTGCGCGCATCGACCGATCCGATATCGGGCACGCTGAACGCCCGCCCGCCTGCGCCGTCGTCATCGACGAGGAGCCGCAACATGCCGTGCCTGTCCAGCAGGGCCTGCAGCACGAGTGCCACATCGTCCTCGGTGACTCCCGCGGGGGCCTGCAACACCACCGTCTGGTTGAACTGATCGACGGGACCGTCGACACTGTCCAGCCATTGCATGATCGGGGTGGTGACCACCGGCCCGATACCCTCGTCGACCGTTGCATCGCCGTCGGCGAATACGGTCACCTGGGCCAGCCGGGCCACGGTCTGCTCAACGAAGATGTCGCGCGGCCGGCACACCAGCCCGGCCGCCCGTGCGCGAGCCACCACCTGCATCGACAGAATGCTGTCGCCGCCAAGGTCGAAGAACGAATCGTCGACACCGACCCGCTCGACGCCGAGGACTTCGGCGTAGATGCCGGCAAGGATCTCCTCGAACGCACCAGAGGGCGCGCGGTAGCTGTCGGCGTCGTTGAACTCCGGTGCCGGCAGGGCACGGGTGTCGAGTTTCCCGTTGACCGTCAACGGGAGTGCATCCAGCACCACCACGGCGGCGGGCACCATATAGGTCGGGAGGCGTTCGCCGAGCTTCGCGCGCGCCGCGATCGGGTCGACCGTCCCGGTGACGTAACCGACCAGGCGCTTGTCGCCGGGACGATCCTCGCGCACGATCACCGCGGCCTGATCCACCGCGTCCAATCCCGCCAGTGCAGCCTGGATCTCCCCCAGCTCGATGCGGTAGCCGCGGATCTTCACCTGCTTGTCGGCACGGCCTTCGTACCGCAGTTGCCCGTCCGCGCCCCAGCGCACCAGATCTCCGGTGCGATACATCCGCGCTCCAGGGCCGCCGAACGGGCACGCGACGAAACGCGTCGAGGTCAGGTCGGACCGACCCACGTAGCCAGATGCGAGTCCCGCGCCGGCCACATACAGCTCGCCGACGACACCCACCGGGACCTGACGCATCCACTCGTCCAAGACGAAGAAGGCGAGGTGCTCCAACGGCACACCGATGGGGCTGACATTCGTGTCGATGTCACCCTCGCCGATTTCCCGGAAAGAGGCGTGCACCGTGGTCTCGGTGATGCCGTACATGTTGATCATGCGCGGCAGTCCTGGATGGCTGTGCAGCCAGGTCGAAAGGCGCTGCGGCTCAAGGGCTTCCCCGCCGAAGACCACCGTCTGAAGCTTCAGCTGCTGTCCCAGCTCCGGCTGAAGCGCGTCAGCGGTCTGCAGCGCATAGAACGCCGACGGCGTCTGGCTCAGGACACTGACCTGTTCGGTGACCAACAGCGCGTGCAGGTCTTCTGGCGAACGGACGACCGAATCCGGCACGATCAGCAGACGGCCGCCGTACAGGAGCGCGCCCCAGATCTCCCAGACCGAGTAGTCGAAAGCCAACGAATGGCACTGCGTCCACACCTGTCCGAGCGAGAGCTCGACGTCGAGTGATTCCAGCAGCCTGGTGACGTTGCGGTGAGTGACCGCAACGCCTTTGGGCCTCCCGGTCGTGCCGGAGGTGTAGATGATGTACGCGATGTCGTCCGGAGTCGGCGCGACCAGGGCATCGCTGGGCTGCGGATCGACGGCCGGGTCGTTGACATCGACGAGGGGCACGCCGAACGGCTCCAGCCGCGAGCGCAGGTCCGCCGTGGTGATGGCGGCGATTGGCGCGGCGTCGCCGAGGACGAATTCGATTCGGGCATCGGGATGCGCGGGGTCGATCGGTAGATACGCCGCACCGGTCTTGAGCACCGCCAGGATCGCCGCGACGGCGTCGTCGGTACGGGGAAGAAGTAGCGCCACACGTTGTCCCGGGCCAGCGCCGCGGCCGGCGAGCAGATACGCCAATCGATTGGCGCTCTCGTCGAGCTCGCCGTAGGTCACCGACCGACCCTCGAAAGTGATCGCCACCGCCTCCGGGGAGCGGGAGACCTGCTCGTCGAACATCGCCATGATCGACACCGGCGTGGTGGCCGGACGGCGGAGCACCGCCCTGTTGCCCCATTCGTCGAGCTGGTCACGCTCGCCCGCAGCGAGCAGATCGATGGACGACAGCTGCGCGGTGGGATCGGCGACCATGGCCGCCAACACCTGGCTCAACCGGCTGATCAGAGTTTCGACCGCCGCGACTTCGAACATCTCGGTGTCGTATTCGACGCGAAGGATCAGCTCGTGACCCGGCGTCGCCACCACCGACAGCGGGTAGTGGTTGTACTCGCGGCTGCTGAACTCGGTGACGGCGAAGTCCTGCACGCCCAACAGCGCACCGGGATCGATCGGATAGTTCTCGTAGACCAACAGGGTGTCGAACAGTTGGTCTTGACCGACGGCCCGATGGATCTCGGCGAGCGCCAGATGCTCGTGGTCGAGGGTGTCGTTGTGGCTCCGTTGCAACTGGTCGAGCAGGTCGGCGACGGTGATCGCCGCAGTCATGTTGGCGCGCACAGGAACGGTGTTGATCAACAACCCGACCATGGAATCCGCGCCGGGCAGGTCGACCGGGCGCCCCGACACCGCGGTGCCGAAGGCGACATCCTGGTGGCCGGTCAGCCACATCAGCAGCTGCGCCCAAGCGGCCTGCAGCACGGTGTTCGCCGTCGTGTGCTGTGCGCGCGCCAATTCGCCCAGGGCCTTGGTGATTTCGGCGGAGAGCCGGTACGACTCCACACCGCGCGCACCGGCCTGAGTCGGCGGCGCCACCAGGGTGGGCGTCTCGAAACCGGCCAACACCTCGCGCCATGCCGCGCGGGCGGCCTCGCGATCCTGATCGTCGAGCCAGGTGACGAAGTTGCGATACGGCGCGGGCGCAGGCAGTCGGTGCCCGAAGTAGCCGGCGAAGATGTCCTGCAACAGGACCGGCAGCGACCAGCCGTCGATCACGATGTGGTGAATGCTCACCAGCAGTTGGTAATGGTTCTCGGGCGTGCGGATGAGCGAGGCCCGGAACAACGGCTTATCACCGGCGAGCTCGCAGACCGCGGCGCGTTCGCCGGCGCTTATCGCCTCGATCTGCGCATCGACATCGGTGCCCGCGTTCAATTCCACGTACTGCCAAGCAATCTCGGGATTCGCCGGGATGACCTGAACAGGCTCGTCGAACTGATCGGAGACGAAACGCGCCGCCAGGTTGGGATGGCGGCCGACCATGCCGTACACCGCGTCGCGCAAGCGATCGGGGTCGAGAGCACCGGTCATGGTGATGCTCAACTGCACCGCGTAGATGTCGTCGCTGGAACCCTCTACGAAGGAGGCTTGGAACAGCAGCCCCTGCTGCAGCGGGGTCAACGGCAGTACATCGGCGAACTGATACTGCTTGGCAAGCCCATCGATCTGCTGTTGATTCAAGCGGGCCGGCGCGAGATCCGACGGCGTCAACCCGCCGCCGCCGAGGCGCACGTGCGCACAGATACCGGCGAGAGCCTCGAACCACAACCGGCTCAGCCGGTCGATCTGATCGCCATCGACCGCCGAGGGTGCCCACGTCCAGTTGGCCTGCAATTGCGGTCCGGCTTCGGTATCGGCGGTGCCCGCGTTGAGTTCGACGGTGTGCGCCAGCGGCATCGGCACGGCCAGGGCCACATCGGTCGTCGACAGGCTGTCCGGGCTGATTCGCCACAGATCATCGGAGAGATCGCCCGCTCCTGCACCCAGCCGGCCCAGGTAGTTGAACCCGATCGTCGGATCGGCTCCGCCCAGGTCGACATCGGGGTTCAGGTAGCGCAGCAGACCATAGGTCAGTGGATCGGGAAGGGAGCGCAGCTGCTCCTTGGCGTTCTTGAGCACCGGCCCCAGCGCGGCGTCGCCGGCGACGATCTGCGCCCACGAGAGCCCACCGACGGCGAGAGCCACCGGGTACTTGGTGGTGAACCAGCCGACCGTTCGCGACAGATCGATATCGGGGCCCAGCTCCTCATGGCGGCCGTGGCCTTCCACGTCGAAACCGATCTGCGCCTTGGGCGTGCCCAGGAATTCCGCCCAGGCCAGCCCGAACGCAATCAAGAGGATGTCTTGCACCCCTGCGTGGAATGCCGCGGGCACCTCACCGAGCAGCGACCGCGTGGTGTCCACATCGATCGACACCGAGAGGCGGCCGGCATTGGCGTAGGTGTCGACGTCGTGTTGCACCGCAGGCAACGCGCTCGGAAGAGCCGCAATCTCGCGCCATGTCTCGGCCTGGTTCACGACCGCCGAACTGTGCGCGTGTTCTTCGAGCAGCGAGGCCCACCGCTGAAACGACGTCCCCCCCGTTGGCAGCTCCACCGGCTGACCGTTGTGATGCTGTGCCCACGCAATGTTGAGGTCTTCCAACAGGATTCGCCACGACACCCCGTCGACAGCCAGATGGTGAATCATCAACACCAGCTGGCTCGTCGGGGCCACCCACAACGCGCTGAGCATCAGACCGGCACCCGGGTTCAACCGCGACCGCGCCTCCACCAGTGCGTCATCGGTCAGCGCATCGACGACATGCACGCAACCTCCGGCGTCCACCGAACCGGGTTCGGGCACCGCCAGAGACCACCCGCCTGCGCCGTCATCGTCGGCGTGCAGCCGCAACGTGGCGTGCCGATCGAGCAGCGCCTGCAACACGATTTCGACGTCAGGCCGGCTCACCCCTTCCGGAGCCTGCAGCACAAGGGTCTGATTGAACTCCTCGACCGGACCATCGATGTCGTGCAGCCAACGCATGATCGGGGTGGGCACCACCGCGCCGATACCCTCATCGACCGTCGCGGCGTCGCCGCCGACGACAGTCGCTACGGCGGCCAATCGGGCCACGGTCTGCTCGACGAAGATGTCGCGGGGCCGGCACAGCACTCCTGCCGCCCTGGCCCGCGCCACCACCTGCATCGACAGGATGCTGTCGCCGCCCAGATCGAAAAACGAGTCATCGACCCCGATGCGGTCCGCACCCAATACCTGGGCATAGATGTCGGCGAGGATCTCCTCGATGGCGGTGGCCGGAGCACGATAGTCGGCTCCGAAGCCGCGGTACTCCGGGGCAGGCAAGCTGCGTGTGTCCAACTTGCCGTTGGCCGTCAGCGGCAGCTTCTCCAGCACCACGATGGCCGCGGGAACCATGTACGGCGGCAGCCGGTCGGCCATCCGGGTGCGGACTTCGGCCGGATCGGCGGATCCGGTGACGTAACCGACCAGACGCTTGTCGCCGGGGCGATCCTCGCGAACGATCACCGCCGCCTGGCTCACGCCATCCAGATCGGCCAGCGCGGACTGGATCTCGCCCAACTCAATGCGGTAGCCGCGGATCTTGACCTGCTCATCGGCGCGGCCCAGGTACTGCAGCTGTCCGTCGGGACCCCAAGACACCAGATCGCCGGTGCGATACATCCGCGTCCCCGGCTCGCCGAACGGGCATGCCACGAACCGCGACGACGTCAGGCCGGACCGACCGAGATAACCGTTCGTCACGCCCGAGCCGGCCACATACAACTCGCCGACGACTCCCGCAGGCACCGGCTTCATCCAGGTGTCCAGCACGAACAGTGCCGCCCCCGGTACCGGCCCACCGATCGGCGCCACACCCGACCCCGGCACCAGTGGTGCGCTGACCGCCGCACACACCGTGGTTTCGGTCGGACCGTAGCCGTTGACCATGATCCGGCCGGCCGTCGCCCACCGATCCACCAACTCGGTGGGAAGGGCCTCGCCGACCACCGCCAGCGCCATCGATTCCAGACCCTCCGGCGACAGCTGCGCCACCGCCGTGGGCGTCTGCGTCAAGACGGTGACGCGTTCCCTGATCAGCAGGTCGTGGAGATCCTCGGGTGAGGCTGCTACCGCCTCGGGCACGACCACCAGTCGTCCGCCGCGCAGCAACGGGCCCCAGATCTCCCACACCGACGCGTCGAAGGCCAACGAATGGCACAGCGTCCACGTGGCTGGATGCTGGAAGGAGGCATCCAGATTCCTCATCAGCTGGCCGGCGCTGTGATGCGTGACCGCAACACCTTTGGGAGTTCCGGTGGTTCCCGACGTGTAGATGATGTACGCGAGGTCATCGGGCGCCGGAGCCTGCAGCGCCGTGCTGGGCTTGCCGTCGATGGCAGGGTCGTCGACGTCGATGACCGCAACCCCGGACCCGTCCAGCCGCGACCGCAGGCCGGCGGTCGTCACCACCGCGACCGGCGCGGCGTCGCCGAGGATGAACTCCAGCCGCGCCGCAGGTACTGCAGCGTCGATCGGCACATATGCCGCTCCGGTCTTGAGCACCGCCAGAATCGCAATGACGGCTTCGGCGGAGCGAGGAACCAGGAGCGCCACGAACTTGCCGGGGCGTGCACCGCGGTCGACCAGTAGATGCGCGAACCGATTGGCGGCCTCATCCAATTCGCGGTAGGTCCATGACCGCTCACCGCACACCAGAGCCACCGTTTCCGGGGTGCTGTCGACATGTGTTGCGAACAACTCCGGAATCGAGAACCGGGCCGGTGGCGGTTCGGTCAACACCGCCCGGCTACCGATCTGATCCAGCCGGGCGTGCTCTTCGGCGTCCAGCGCGTCTAGCGACGACAGCGGTCGATCCGGATCGGCCGCCATCTCCACCACGATGCGCTGTAGGCGCTCCGCCAAGTTTGCGACTCCGAAGCCGGCGTACGGCTGCCCCGGACCGGCGGCGCCGAGGAACATCTGGTCACTGGCGCCGGAAAAGAACAAACCGAAGTGACCCATCGGACCGTGATTGGTGAAGGCCGCGGTCGCGGGAACACCGCCGAGGTCCAGCGTGAGCCGGGACGGTAGGAAGCTGATGGCGACCCGATCCGATGTCTGCCTGGGACCTCGAGACATTCCCTCGTCGTCGAGGCCGTGCACCGGAAATCGCTGATGCTGCAACAACTCTCGTATCCGAAGATCGACGTGCTTGCAGAACTCGCCAGCGGTGGCTTCCGGCGGGGCCGACAGCACCAGAGGCACCATTCCGGCGAGCATCCCGGGAATGATCTTCGATTCTTCGCCCACCCGCCTGCTGACCGGGAAATCCAGCGCGACCTCTGAGCCGTTTCCAGACCATGACCGCGCCAACAACGCCAGCGCCGCGGTCATCACCGTGTGCCGTCGAATACGCAGTGCCTTCGACAGCGATTTGATGCCGCCGATGGCGGCATCGCTCACCTGGACGTTCGCGGACGGCGCGTACGCGTCATGCCGGCTTGCCAGTTGGGATGCTCGCCGATCCAATCCACTCTCCGGCGGCCGATTGTTGCTCCAATAGGCCTGATCTTCGGCGAATTCAGCGGAGTTTACGTAGCCGGCCTCGAGGGCGACCAAATCTTGGAGTGAGCCGAAATATGCGGGCGGCACGGGGCTGCCCTTGGCCAGCGCCGTGTAAATCGATGCGATTCGGCGGCAGACCAGCGCCATGCCCACTCCGTCAACGGAAATGTGGTGGCCCAATCCGAACGCATAATATTGATCTGGCTGAGTTTTAAATAAGGCAAATGTCACCAGCCGGCCCGTGAGGGGCATCGGCGTGTGTTGAATTGAAGCCGCAATCTCGCGGACTTTTTCGTCGGGATCGGGCGAATCGCTGACGTCATAGAACGGTAACTCGAGATCCGAGTAATCCACCGGCTTCTGGACGACCTGGGCATCCTGCTCAAAAAAGGCGGCTCGAGCCGGTTCGGCTTCTTGCAGAGCCTGACGCATCGCCTGGTGCAGAAGATCCGGTTGAATTTCGCCGTCAACTCTTACCAAGAGGCCGAGCTGCCACTCGGTACCGACGAGGCCGCTTTCCTGGGAAAGCCAGATATCCAGCTGCCCACGCGAAAGCGGGAGTCCCCCGTCGTTAGGTTCCATGCCTCGACTTCCCCCGCCCAACCGGCTAGCCGTCAAGAGTCCCGCCCTGCGCCAACCTCTCGCGCAGGCTCTTCGGCCTTATGTCTGGCCAATGCTCCTCTACATACTCGAGGCACGCAGCGCGGTCGGCTTCGCCGTAGACCACCTGCCATCCTTCTGGCACGTCGGCAAAGCTCGGCCACAGGCTGTGTTGCTCCTCGTCATTGACCAAAACGAAGAAGCTGCCGTTGTCGTCGTCGAACGGATTCGTGCTCACGTCCCTCCAGGTTTTCGTCATGCGCCGCAAACTGTAAGTGAGCCTATCGCAAACCTACCGTTGGCCGCAGGGGTAGGCCAAACATTCTCACAAGGTTCCCAAGGTTGCCTATGCCAGCAAACAGTATCGAGCCAATCTTAAGAATTAACTCCGGCGTCAATAGACGCGGCTGTTCGCGCAGGTCACGCTTAGATCGTCAATCTATCTCTTTGTTGCGGAGATTGCGAGCTTGTGAGTCTTCTGTGGGCTCGCTAAGCCCAGCGGCGAATCCCGACGTGAAATCTGCCACAGAATACCGATTCTTCAGCAAACGAGCAGGCAAAAGCTTGGGGCGTAGCGCTGAAGTCGCTAAACCGGGGTGCCGAACGTCCTGGATTTTCCTCACGGCCGGGATGCAGCGGCGAGATGCGCAGCAACCGCGTACCGCGGCGACATGGGGTCGTCCATCATCGCCAATCGACCACAAAGTCTACAACACATGCCCTGGCAACAATCGTGCGAGCACCGTGCGTAAACGGCGTCCCCCATCGTGCATACGCAGGGGTGAGGCGCGCGGACGGCAAGATTTGTCGGCATCAAAATTCGCTAAATTCAAGACCGTGTTCCTTCTCACAACAGGGGCCGGGTACTCACTCACGCGAAGCGTCGCAGGGACACAACTTTCTGATGGCTTCGACCGTCGATTGCTAGCGCTTCATCTTCTTGTCGCGAAATTTGCATTCCGGACCGGCCGCCTCGAGCAATGCGATCGCTGTTCAGTCCTCCTTGTCCGCAGACCCGGTGGATGTGGCAAACAAAGGTACTTTCCGGGGCATCTGTTCCACAGGGTGACACGAATTTTTCACGCCCAAATACAGGAGGACTTGATTCGGTACCAGAACGTTGCCGAAAAGTAGCTCGATCAAATGGGAAATGGCTGGTCGGTAGACGAAAGGTTGCTATTCGCCCTGTTCCGAGCGCACATGTGTGCCCTCGATCGGAGACGAGCCGACCGGCAGAATGGCCACGAACACTGGGAGGGTCAGCTTCGCGCCGCCGGGGACCGGGACGCGGACCGTGAACGAGATGATCTCCAACTCGAGGCGCTTGCCTCGCCGGGTCTCCATCTCCATGCGACCCGGAATCCATCTGGGCGTCGACAGCCATGCAAGGCCGCGCTCGATCGACTCCACCAGACTCATGGACCCGACTATACCTGGCGGAACGGGTGGGCAAACACCGAAAGTCCCTGCACAGGGACATGTCATCGCCAGTCCCATTGCAATACAACGTACTTCGCAGAGTCTGCGGGACTTTGGCGCCTCATCCGCCGCGGGAGCAAATGTCTTACGCACGCAGTCGTATCGTTGCCCGCTGCGGGGCCTGGGCCACCTAGGTCAGCCGGTTCTACGCGACCAGAGATAATGACGCACACATCCATGACGATTCCCACCGTCACCACCAGCGAAAGGCTCGGACCCCCGCGATGAAATTCGTCCTGGCGTGCTGGGGAAGTCGCGGTGATGTCGAGCCTTCGCTCGCGGTCGGTGGCGAGCTGCTGCGCCGGGGCCACGAGGTGCACATGCCCGTGCCGCCCGATCTGACGGGTTTCGTCGAGGCGGCGGGGGTGGCCGCGGTGCCGTACGGCCCAGAGGTCGGCGCAATCCTCGACCAGGACTTCGTGCGCAATCTCTGGTCGAAGTTCTTCCGAAACCCGGTCGGACTGCTGCGCGAGATGTGGGCGGTGATCATCGACAACTGGGATGACGCCAGCACAACGCTGATGACGCTGGCAGACGGGGCCGATCTGCTGTCGACCACGCTCAATTTCGAGCAGGCCGCCGCCAATGTCGCCGAGTATTACGACATTCCGTTGATCGCGATGCACCACTTCCCGGTGCGGCCCAACGGCCAACTGATTCCGATGGTGCCATCGCCGCTGATCCGCTCGGTGAGCACGATCTCGGAGTGGCTGTTTTGGCGCGCGACGCGCACCGTCGAGGACGCCCAGCGCCGCGCGCTGGGCCTGCCCAAGGCCACCCACCGCTCACCACGGCGCATCGCCGAACACCGCTGGCTGGAAATTCAGCTGTACGACGCGGTGTGCGTGCCCGGCCTGGAAGCCGAATGGGCCAAGTGGGACGGCCGACGACCCTTCGTCGGCGCGCCGACCATGCAATTGAGCACCGCGGCCGATGATGAGGTCACGGCATGGATCGGCGCGGGAACGCCGCCGATCTGCTTCGCCACCGGCAGCATCCCCGTCGAATCGCCCGCCGACACGATGGCGATGATCAGCGACGCCTGCGCACAACTCGGCGAGCGAGGACTGGTCTGCGCCGGCGGAACCGATTACAGCGATGTGCCCCACCCCGATCACATCAAAGTGGTCGGCGCGGTCAACTACGCCGAGGTGTTTCCCACGTGCCGCGCCATCGTGCATCACGGTGGCGCAGGCACCACCGCGGCAAGCCTGCGCGCCGGGGTCCCCACGCTGATCCAGTGGAGCTCAGCCGATCAGCCGTATTGGGGCAACCAACTCAAACGACTGCACGTCGGCACCGCTCGGCGCCTGTCTGCCAACACCCCCGAATCGCTGGTGGCCGATCTGCGCAAGATCCTGGACCCCCAGTACGCCGTCCGCGCCGGTCGGCTCGCCAGCCAATTGACCACGCCCGCAAACAGCATCGCCCGCGCCGCGGATCTCTTCGAACACGCCGCGAGGACCACGCAGCCAAGCAAACGATGAATCCCGTCGCCAGAATGTGAAATTATTGCGGCGCATCGGCTTTCACTCGCCGTCTTCCTTCGATTTCGTCAAGGAATCGCCGGCGGGCAACTACCCTTGCAGCACAAAGCTTTACGCGATTTTATTGATTGCGGAATGGCGGGTATGACCCCGCGACCTGATCTTGATTGGCCGGCGGGAACGGAGATCACGTATTAGCTACCGAAAGACAAAATCTTTGCTCGACTACCCCGGACGGCAATCCGACGGTGCCCGCCATGAAATACTCCCCCAGTGAGCAATCTGGCGATCGACGTGGTCGACCTCACGAAGACGTTCGGGCGGGACACGCACGCATTGTCTGGGGTGAGCTTCTCGGTTCCGGCCGGGACGGTATGCGGAGTGCTCGGCCATAACGGCGCAGGCAAGACCACCACCATCAATATCTTGTCCACCCTCCTACGGCCCACTTCGGGCAGCGCCACCGTCGGTGGTTACGACATCGCACGCCAATCCGCCCGAGTTCGCGCCAGCATCTCGACGACCGGACAGTCCACTGCGCTTGACCCTTTCCTCACCGCACGAGAGAACCTTGTGCTGTTCGGAAGGCTGCGGGGACTGAATCGCCGCCAGGCAAAGGACCGCGCCGACGAGTTGATACACAGGTTCGACCTCGTCGAGGCTGCCGACCGGGGGATATCCACATACTCCGGAGGGATGCAGCGGCGGGTCGATATTGCCGCCGCACTGATGGTGCTGCCGAGAATTCTCTTCCTCGACGAGCCCACCGCGGGTCTGGACCCGCGTAGCCGTCGCGACGTGTGGGCGCTGGTGAGCTCGTTGACCGCGCAGGGTGTCACCGTGCTGCTGACGACGCAATACCTCGACGAGGCAGATGTGCTGAGCGACTCGATCGTGGTCATCGACCACGGAAGGGTGATCGCCAGCGGCACCGCCGAAGACCTCAAGCGCAGGGTGGACACGAGCTACTGCCAGGTGAGCCCGGCCAATCCGGCGGAGCTGTCTCGAGTCGCAGCGGCGCTGGCAGGCCTCCGCGGTGTGGACATCGACGTCGACACCAACTCGGTGTCGGTGTTCGCCCCCGACGGCGTGGCTACGTTGGCCACTGTCCTTCGCAGGGTGGACGCGCTCGGGATCGAACTCACCGATATCTCGTTGCGCAAACCATCGTTGGACGAGGCGTTCCTGCACCTCACCGACCGTACTGTCGCCCGACAGTGAGCGCTCTGGCCGCTCTGACCGAACGGTCGCTCATATCCGCCAGGCGCGATGGCGAACTGATCTTCGAAATCGTTTCTCCGATCGCGTATCTCGCGGGTTTCAGCGTGGCGCTGCAGGGCCTGATCGACACCGGCGAGGTGAGCTATTCGCAGTATCTCGTGCCCGCCGTGGTCGTGCAGTCGATGATCTATGTCGGGCTCGTCACCGCGGAACGCGCATTGCGTGACCGGGTGAGCGGATTCGGCAAGCGACTGCAGACGCTGCCGATCTCTGCGGCAGCCCCCGTGAGCGCCCGTATGGCCGCAACTCTTTTCCGGGCGGTGGGTGTCCTCACGGTGGCGATTCTCGGCGGGTTCGCCTTTGGATTTCGGATGACTGGCGGACCCCTTTTCGTCGTCGGCTTCGTGCTCTTAGCGCTGCTACTTTGCATGGCCGTAGCCCTGGGTGCCGACGCTCTCGGATCGAGCTCACGCAGCATCCACGGCGTTAGCTACCTTCTGTTTGTCGGTTCGCTGCTGCTGTTCATGCTGTCCACCGGAATCGCCCCCGTGAGCACCTTCCCCGATTGGTTACAGCCCTGGGTACGCAACCAGCCGGTGTCGCAAGTCGCCGAAACGCTGCGCGGACTGGGGAACGGTCACATAGACGTCGGCAATGTCACGTTGAGCCTGGCGTGGTGTGTGGGCATGGTGGTGGTTTTCGGAGCAATCACGGTGAAGCTGCAGAGGCGGGAACCGTAATGTCGCGCCATCGAATCCACGGGTCGCTGTCCACGGAGACCGTGTTACAAGCCGGCCGAATACTCACGCGGTGGCGACGTGACCGAGCCGTGCTTGTGGGTTCGCTGGCATTCCCGATCGGCCTTCTGATTCTTTACGACGTGGTGCTGGGCGAAAACGTACACAGGATCACAGGTAATGCCAGTGTTTACGGCCTGGTCCCGGTCTGCGCTGTGCTGTCAGCACTTTTCGGTTCCCTGGGCAACGCGATGAGCGTCACGATGGATCGCGAGTCGGGGATGCTCAGCCGAATGTGGGTGTTGCCGATTCACCGCGCAAGCGCGCTCACGGGACGGCTGACGGCCGAAGCCGCGCGCGCACTTATCGGGACTGTGCTGATCACCACCCTCGGGGTGATCATGGGACTGCGTTTTCAGAATGGCTGGGGCTGCGCACTCGTGTTTTTGCTGATTCCGTCGATAGTAGCGACCGCGTTCACGGCGCTGATCATGGCGTTCGCCGTGCGCACGAACGCCCGCACCATCATGATCCTGCTGGTGAATGTGACTGTCGCGCTGGCATTCGTCAATCCAGGATTCACTCCCATCGGGAATTTTCCGGAGTGGGTACAACCCTTCGTCCGTCTGCAGCCGATGGCGCCTCCGATCGAGGCGATGCGATCACTCGCCCTCGGCGGCCCGCTGCTGTTTCCCCTCGGCATGACGCTCGCCTGGGCGTTCGTGTTGGTCGCTGTGTTCGTCCCCTTGGCTGTACGCGGCTACCGGTCCGCCGCCGAAGCCGGCGCCTAAGCGCCATTGCCGAAGGTGGAATGACATGGTGCCCAACAGGTGTCGTGCAGGGTTCTGAACTTACTTACCCGGAATCGACGTCGACCCAGCTTCGGGGGCCTCGCCGCCGGCCAGCACCTTGCGCCTGATGAACACCTGACGGACGATCAACCGCCGGAGTTCCTTTTTCTTCAGATGCCCGAGCATTCTGCTGCTCGTCTCTCTGGCTCCGTGCCAGAAGTACATCGGTAGCCGCTTCCTGAATTCGGTGTCCGTGCCGGTCTTTCCGCTGAGTCCGGTCAGGTCGTTGTAGTTCGCGACAACCATGTCCATGTACCGGGTCACGAGTGCCGGATTGGAGAAGCAGCGGATATTGAAGTCCCAGTCGGCCCAGACGCGGTAGCGCAGATTGTAGGGGCCGATACCGGCGAAAAGTCCACGGCGGTAAAAGATCGCCTGATGGCAGATGTTCGTTTCGAACAGCAGACGATCAAGATCGAACTCGCCGGCATGGCGGGTGTTGGTTGAGCGGCGCATCACGTCGCCGTAGACGATGTCGCTGTGCTCGTGATCGCCGATGAACGCGGCCACCTGGGCGAGGGTGTCCGCTTCGCGCAGTGTGTCATCGGCTCCCAGGAACAGCACCCAGTCCCCCGTTGCCAGACCGACGCCACGGTTCATGGCGTCGTAGGGCCCGTCGTCAGGACCGCTGTGAATGACGAGACGATCACCGAGACTGGCAGCGAAGCTCTCCGCGACGTCGCGGGTTCCATCTGTCGAGTCTCCGTCGACCAGAACAAGTTCGAAGTCCGTGCAGGTTTGTCCGATGAGGCCATCGATGCAGGCACTCAAGGTCGCCGCCGCGTTGAACGTGGGGACGATGATCGAGAACATTGGCGTGGTCATGGCGAAAGTCACGTTAGCAGCGGTCGACCCGACGTACCGCTGTCATCGACCAATCTTCGAGCCGGGCGGTTATTCACCCGCAAACCGGGTCAATCGCCGTCACGGAGAAAAATGCCGTCGGCCTGCAACATCTGTCCATTGCGGGGATCCGTGAAACACGGCAGCATTCCCGTGAGCTTGAAGCCTTGGGAATACATGAGATCGACAGCTTCGGGAATGAGCATGGCGCCTTCGTACAGAGGCACGAACGACAGTTCGAGTTGCACGCCGGCGCACTTGTCTTTCACCGTGGATTCGCCACCGGCCAGCACCTGCTTCTCAAAGCCTTGAACATCGATTTTGAGGAAGGACACGTCGGCCGGTCCAATGATTTCGTGGGCGACCGTATCGAGTCTGCGAATCGGCACCACTTCGGTGGCGACGTAGTTTGCAGGCGGATAGGCATCCTGATGACGCTGCAGCATCGGAAGCACCGAGCTGCTCTCCCCGGAGTTGCCTGCGACGTTTATCGAGATGGTTCCGTCGGAATCTCCCAGCGCACCCTGCCGACATTCCCAGAGCGGATCGTTCGCTGCCCGGCCCTTCAGGGCAGAAAAGGGTTCCGACAGTGGCTCGAATGAGACGATGCGACCCTTGAATCCAGCCTTCCGGAGGCCGGCGCTGTACTGCCCTGAGTTGGCTCCGATATCGAGAACGACGTCGACATTGCGCGACTTCAGGTGCTGCACGAATTTGCGCTTGAAATCGCGCTCAGAATAGGAGCGCGACCCCTCCAACGCGGCGGCACGCGCCAGCAAACGGGCACGATCCAGCAAATGCATCGAGCAACACTAACACGCGAATACGTAAGGGGCACAGGGTCCTGCGCGCATCCGAGCCCGCTTCGCGCGGACATTCACATCCGCGCCGCGCTGACGTTTTCGCGGTACCACGCCACCGTTGATTCGATGCCGTCCCGCAGCGCGATCCGGGGCTGCCATCCCGTATCCCCAAGGAGCGTAACGTCCAGCAATTTTCGTGGTGTTCCGTCGGGTTTGTCTGAATCCCAACGGGTTTCACCGTCATAGCCCACCGCTTCGGCGACCATGCCCGCGATCTCGCCGATGGTGTGGTCCACTCCAGTGCCCACGTTGACGTGACCGGCACCGTCGAAGTGCTCGAGAAGGTAGAGAGACGCACTGGCCAGGTCGTCGACATGCAGCAACTCACGCCGCGGAGTTCCAGTCCCCCAGTTCGTCACGTCCGGCGCTCCGCCCGCCTTGGCTTCTTCATACCTGCGGATGAGCGCAGGCAGCAGGTGGGAGCCCTCCCGGGAGAAGTTGTCACCCGGTCCGTAGAGGTTGGTCGGCATCGCCGAGATCCACGACAGTCCATGTTGGCGCCTGACCGCCTGGACCTGCAGAATGCCTGCGATCTTGGCGATCGCATACGCATCGTTGGTCGGCTCCAGCGGGCCGGTGAGCAGCGCGCTCTCTGGAATGGGTTGCGGAGCGAACTTCGGATAGATGCAGGACGAACCGAGGAAGAGCAGTCTCGGCACCTTGGCGGCAACCGCCGCGTCCAGCAGGTTGACCTGAATCTGGAGGTTTTCGGAGAGGAAGTCAGCGGGGTAGGTGCTGTTGGCCATGATGCCGCCGACTCGGGCGGCAGCATCGATGACGACCGCAGGCCGTGACTCGTTGATGAAGTCGAACGTCGCCGCGCGGTCGGTCAGATCGAGTTCATCGTGTGACCGCACAAGAAGATTCGTGAACCCCTCGGCCTGGAGCTTGCGATACAACGCAGATCCGACAAGACCGCGGTGCCCGGCGATGTATACCGATGACTCCCGGTCAAGAGTGCCGACTGACGATGTCATCGAGCGCTCACGCCTGCTCGGACAGTATCGGCTTGTCGATCCACGGCCTGCCCTCGCACTCCAGCGCAGCGATGTCCGCGTCGACCATGATCCGTGCCAATTCCGCGGTGTGTATGGAGGCCTTCCACCCCAGTGCGTCGCCGGCCTTGCCCGCATCGCCTATCAGCGCATCCACCTCGGTGGGTCGCAGATAGCGCTCGTCGAATTTCACGAATTCCTGCCAGTCGAGACCCACGTGATCGAATGCGGACTGGGCGAACTCCCGCACCGTGTAGCCGCGGCCCGTGGCGAGCACGAAGTCGTCGGGTTCAGGCGCCTGCAGCATCCGCCACATCCCTTCGACGTACTCCGGCGCGTAGCCCCAGTCACGGACGGCGTCGAGATTACCCATGAACACATCCGACTGGATGCCGGCTTTGATCCGCGCGACGGCCCGTGTGAGCTTTCGGGTCACGAATGTCTCACCGCGCCGGGGTGATTCGTGATTGAACAAGATGCCGTTCACCGCGTACAGGCCGTACGCCTCTCGGTAGTTGCGGGTCGCCCAGTACGCGTAGACCTTTGCGGCACCGTACGGAGAACGCGGGTAGAAGGGCGTCAGTTCGTTCTGGGGTGGCGGAGACGCGCCGAACATCTCCGAGGACGACGCCTGATAAAACCGGCATTGGACTCTCGACAGTCGCACGGCTTCCAACAGCCGGACCGAGCCCATACCGGTGGTGTCGCCGGTGTGAACGGGTTCGTCGAAACTGACGCGCACATGCGACTGCGCGGCCAGGTTGTAGACCTCATCGGGTTCGATGGTGCTGAGCAGCGTCACCAATCGCGTGCCGTCGGTGAGATCGCCGTAGTGCAGGAATAAGTGCGCACCCGCTTCGTGCGGATCCACATAGAGATGATCGATCCGAGACGTGTTGAACGTCGAAGCCCGACGGATCAAGCCGTGGACTTCGTATCCCTTGGTCAGCAGGAGCTCAGCGAGATACGAGCCGTCCTGACCGGTGATCCCAAGTATGAGTGCTCGCTTCACTGGCTTCCCAATTCTTCCGGTGCACGCTCGTCACCACAGGTCATCAGTATCGCCCCCGGTTGAACGCCCCACCGTGCTTCCCGGGCGTCGATGTCGCTTCATAGTAAATGTCGAGTGCACGCCGACGTCGAACGACGGGCCCGGCATCCTCTGATCGCGGGTGAATTTCACCTGCCCGACCTCACAACACAGCGTTGCCGCGCCAGTCGGGTGTGCGACTACCAAAACCCTAAAGATCGCTCAGCAGCCGTAGGGCTCCTGCTAGCGTTTCACGCAAAATAGGGGGATACAGATGAATCGACGGCTTGATTCCCCGCGTCATGCGCGGTTTTCGACTTTCGCCGGCCAGTCTGAACGGACCATCCTCCTAGGCGCTGTCCTGCTCCTGTCGGCGTTTTCGGTCGCACTGTCCTACATCCTCACCCAGTTCTCGGTCGACGTGCTGTCCTCACTCCTCAATGTTCCCGAGGACTGCTGGCTCGATTGGCACATGAACATCGGCAGGCACTGCTTCAGCGACTACACGACAGTGGTGAGTGCCGGGCTACAGCCCAACCCCTGGACCTACGAAATGACGCTGCCCTGGGGGGATTACGCGCCGCTGAGGATCGGAGGCCCGGGCGCCGCATTTCTGCCACACCTCTTGTTCGGCTTTCCCGCGGCGTTGCTCGGCGTCCCGCGACTGGGTCTGATCGGCTACCTGCTCGCGCTGACGGTCGCCGTCCTTTCACCGGCGATCTGGGCGGCCAGAGGCGCGCGTGGTCTGGAGCGGGTGGTCGTGTTCGTCGCGCTGGGCGCCGCGGCAATCCCGGTGTGGGCGGTGATCGATCGAGGCAACTCGGCGGGGTTCATCGCGCCGATCGCGCTGGTTTTCCTGGTGTCGCTGCGCCGCAGGCATTGGCGGCTCGCCGCGATCATGGTGATCTTGGCGGCGCTGATCAAACTGTGGTTCGTCGTACTGCTTGTGCCGTTGCTCGCGGCTCGCCAATGGCGCGCGGGCACCCTGGCCCTCGGCGGCGTCGTCATCACCAATTTCGCGGCTTATCTACTGTGGCCGCGAGACTTTCCGCAGACGATCAAGCAGTCGATAGACAACCTCTCCAACATCAGCGGCTCATTCAACGATCTCGTCAGCCTGCGAAATGTGTCCTTCGGACGAGGGTTCGTGCTGCTTCCGGACACTTTCGAGTTCTTGCGTACGGGCGGAAAGATGGACGAGGGCTTTCTCGCAGCGCCACGATCTCTGTTCGGGTATGTCGTCCTGATCGTGGTCGTCGTGTGTGTTCTGGCGCTGGGGCGGCGGATCCCGCCCGTCATGGCCGGCATCGCCATGCTCGCCACCGCCACGCTCTTCCCGCCCCTGGCCTACTACTACTACCTCGTGTTCGTTCTGCCGATCGCGGCGCTCATCGTCCGTGACCCGGAAGGACCGCCCGGCTCTGGGATATTCGACGGGCTTTCATCGGATGGCGTCCGGCGTCGCGCGGTCGGCCTCTGGGTCAGTCTGGCCACGGCGCTCAGCATCGCGCAGATCGCGATTCCAGGTCTCGTGGTGAACGCCCCGATCTTCGGGCAGCTCGGAGAGAGAGGGGTCATCGGCACCACCCCGGTCGAATTCGTCACCTCGGTGATATTCCTGCCGTTCCTGTGGCTGATCGCATGCGCGGCGATCCTCATCTCGTACGCGCGAAAGCCTGTTCAATCCCACGAAGCTGACGAAGCGCCGCCTCGCGAGGACCCCCCCGACGCCGTGGTCAGCGCCACGCCGAGCACAATCGGGCCGACGACGCAGACTTCTCCGCAAGGAGAGCCGTAGGCGCTCATGCGAATCGTCTTGTTGGGCCTGACCGGCTATACGAACGAAGTTCTGCCGGCTATCCAGGCCGATGAGCGGCTGGAGTTGTGCGCAGTCTTCACGCGACGCTACGACAACCCCTATCCCTATTACTCGATCCCACAGGTGCACGAGGTGTGCGCCGAGCTCGGAATTCCGTGCCATACGAATCTCCGCGTCAGCTCCGGGCCCGGGTACGACCTGCTGCAGAGCAGCGAGCCGGACCTGATCCTCATGACGGGTTTCGACCAGATACTCAAACAGCCCGTTCTCGACCTGCCGAGGCTGGGCGTCGTCAACATGCACCCGGCGTTGTTGCCGCGGTTGCGCGGTGCCGACCCGATCCAGGCGGCCCTACTCGAAGAGGCACGTGAGACCGGAGTGACGTATCACTACGCCGTGCCCGAGATCGACGCCGGGAACGTCCTGGTCAGGGGGACGTATCCGATAGCTCTCGAAGAAACGAATGCGTCCTTGAGGCTTGGGCTCGCACGGCTGGCGGCAGATCTTCTTCCGCAGTTGATCGATCTGTTTGCCGACGGAACCCGGCCCGCAGGCACGCCGCAAGAAGGTTTGCCCACGTCCGCCGACCGGCGATTTGCCGAACGGGTGGCGCTGGATCAGTCGCTGGATCTACCCGAACTGCATAGAATCGTGCGGGCGGTGGTCCCGTACCCGGGCGCTACCGTTTCCGTTCAGGGCGTCGACCGCATCGTCGCGGGCTCCACTCTGATCGAACGGACCGCAGTCGCCGGCGCGGATGACCTTCCAATCGATGAGGAGCGCCAGATCGTCTGGGAAAAGAAAGGCGTGCGACTGATGCTCACACTCGGTTGAGCGCCAGTTCGGGGGCCACACAGATGATGAACTGCGTCATTCTTCAACCGTCGTACATTCCATGGCGCGGCTATTTCCATCAGATCCAAAAGGCCGACGTCTTCGTGTTCTACGACGATGTGCAGTACGACCGCGGAGGCTGGCGCAACCGCAACCGTGTCAAGACCGTCAACGGGCCGGTATGGGTGACGATCCCTGTCGCCAAGAAGGGTTCGGTCGACAGCGGCGCACCGATCAACACGATTCGGATCAACTGGGACCGGCCGTGGACGAAGTCACACTGGACGACGATCCAGCAGGCCTACAAGAAGGCACCGTACTTCGACACGTACCGCGAGGTCTTCGAAGACATCTTCAGCCGTCGGCCCGAGATGCTCGCAGATTTCACGATCGACACGACGATCGAGATCGCGGGACTTCTTGGGTTGGCCGACAAGCGATTTGTTCGTTCGTCGCAGTTGAACGCGGAGGGCACCAAGACGGACCGCCTGGTCTCGATCCTGAAGGAAGTCGAAGCCACGCACTACATCAGCGGGCCGTCGGCTCGCGACTATCTCGAAGAAGAGAAGCTTGCCGATGCGGGGATTTCGCTGGAGTACATGTCGTACGAGTACGAGCCTTACGACCAGCTGTATCCGCCGTTCGAACCGCAGGTGTCGATCATCGACCTACTCATGATGACCGGACCGGAAGCTCCGCGATTCATCTGGGGGAACGAGGGATTCCAATGACGGACCCGGTGGTCGTCGCTACGTTGCCGAGCCGTGGCACACTTCAGGTTGCCATTGGGGAGGTGCTGTGCAAAGTGTAAGTGTCGTCATTCCGGTTTACCGCGCAGCGGCCACTTTGCGAGAGCTGTACGGCCAGTTGAGCATTGCGATGCAGCAGATCGCTCCGACATTCGAGGTGATCTTCGTCGAGGACGGCGGCGGCGATGAATCATGGTCCATCATCGCCGAACTGGCCGCGGCGAACGAGCGTGTCCGCGGCATCCGCATGAGCCGCAACTACGGCCAGCACAATGCGCTGCTCTGTGGCATCCGGGCCGCACGATATGACGTCATCGTCACCATGGACGACGATCTGCAGCATCCGGTGAGCGAAATTGCACCGCTCCTGGACGCGCTTGGGCCCGATGTGGACGTTGTCTACGGCGCGCCCCGCGAGGAGCCACATGGCTTCCTGCGCAATCTTGCATCGCGCATGACGAAATGGGCGTTGGCGAGTGCGATGGGCGCCGAGACGGCACGCAGCGTGAGCGCGCTGCGCGCCTTCCGCACCCGCTTGCGGGATGGTTTCTGCGACTATCGCAGCCCGAACGTCTCCATCGATGTCCTGCTCACGTGGACGACATCTCGATTCGCTGTGGTCAGGGTGCGACACGATCCGCGGTCGGCCGGCGTCAGTGGCTATTCGATCCCGCGGCTCATTCGCCACGCGATCACCCTGATGACCGGCTTCAGTACGCTGCCGCTCCAGATCTCGAGCTTCATCGGGTTCGCTTTTGTGCTGTTCGGCGCCGCCATCTTCGCTTATGTCGCGATCAGCTTCCTGATCGACGGCAGCGCCGTCCCGGGTTTCGCATTCCTCGCCTCGATCATCGCCATCTTTTCCGGGGCCCAGCTGTTCGCGCTCGGAATCCTCGGCGAGTACCTCGCACGTATGCACTTCCGCATGATGGACCGGCCGACCTACCTGGTCAGCGAAACAGTGGCATCCGATGGTGCTGACGGCTCGTGACGAACCCATGAGCCGTGTCGGCTCAGGTTCGGCTACCAGGCAGCTTCGTCGCCGGGTTCGCCGCCCGCGGTTTGTCGAAGTGCGAAAGTATTGGGTACTGCCTGCGGCTGCCGACACCGCGGGTCGGATCTCGACAAGGAACGCTTGATGACCATCCGCATACCGTTCAACAAGCCCGCCGTGGTCGGGTCTGAGTTGACGTACGTCGGCCAGGCCGTCGCGGGTGGGCATGCCAGCGGCGACGGGCCCTTCACCAAACGGGCGCAGGCGATGCTGGAAAAGACATTCGACGCGAAGCGGGTATTGCTGACCACGTCGTGCACGTCCGCCCTGGAATTGGCGGCGCTCCTCTGCAATCTGCAGCCGGGCGACGAGGTGATCGTCCCCTCTTACACATTCGTGTCGACGGCCAACGCGTTTGTGCTGCGGGGGGCCAGGCCGGTGTTCGTCGATGTCAGGCCCGACACGCTCAACATCGACGAGCGGCTGATCGAGCAGGCAATCACCCCGCGCACCCGGGCAATCTTCCCGATCCACTACGCCGGGGTCGCGTGCGAGATGGACACGATCATGGACATCGCCAACCGCCATGGCCTTCTGGTCGTGGAGGATGCGGCGCAGGGCGTGTACGCACGGTACAAAGATCGGTGGCTGGGCACGATCGGGCACCTGGGCTGCTACAGCTTTCACGAAACAAAGAATCTTTCCTGCGGCGAGGGTGGGGCCCTCGTCGTCAACGATCCGACGATGGAACTCCGCGCCGAGATTCTGCGCGAAAAGGGCACCAACCGTAGCCAGTTCGCCCGCGGCAAGGTCGACAAATACACCTGGGTCGACGTGGGCTCGTCCTACCTCCCGTCCGATATGCTCGCCGCTTTTCTGCTTGGGCAGATCGAGAACGTCGAGAAGATCACCCGGCGGCGCGGCGAGATCTACCACCAGTACGCCGCCAATCTGGCACCGCTCGTTGAGCGCGGCCTGATTCAGATTCCGGTTGTGCCGCCGCACTGCGTCACCAACTACCACATGTTCTATCTGCTGACGTCAAACATCGAAGAACGTACGGCGCTCATCGCGCATCTACGTGACGTGGGCATCCTCGCCGTCTTTCACTACGTGCCGCTCCATTCGTCGCCCTACGCACAATCACTTGCCGTGCCGCATGTACACCTGCCGATCACCGAGGACCTGAGCGATCGGTTGTTAAGGCTGCCAATGTATTTCGATCTCACCGACCCCGAAGTGGAGGAGGTAACCAGTGCCGTGCTGGACTTCTATCGGACTCGTCACGACCAGTAGGCCTACGCCACATGACATTTGACCTCGCAAGTCTGGCCCCCAGTCTCGAACGCCACGACGACGGCATCTGGTTCGCGCGCGAGCAGGTCGCGGTGTCCTATCCCGAGCACGGCAACTCTGCGTGCCTGCAGATCGAGGATCAGTCGTTCTGGTTCCGCCACCGGAACCGCTGCATTGCCAGCGTGGTTCGCCGTTTCCTCCCGGAGGGCGCGCTGCTCGACATCGGCGGCGGAAACGGGTACGTCGCGAAGGGGTTGGCAGAGGCCGGAATTGCGTGCGCCCTGCTGGAACCCGGCATCGAGGGTGCTCTGGCGGCACGGGAGCGCGGGGTCGACCCAGTGATCTGCGCCCGGCTGGAGGACATCGACAAGGCGGCAGGCAGTGTCGACGCCGCCGGTATGTTCGACGTGCTCGAACACCTCGAGGACGAGGCCGGCGCCTTGAATCAGGTGCACGCCTTGTTGCGGCCGGGCGGGCGGCTCTTCCTGACCGTGCCCGCCTACGGCTTCCTGCACTCCGCCGACGATGTCATGGCGGGACATTTCCGGCGCTATACGCTGCGAAGCCTGAGGAAGGCCGTCGTCCGTAGTGGATTCAGGCCGGAATACGCCACATATCTGTTTGCGCCGCTGCCGCCGTTCGTATTTCTGCTGAGGACAATTCCCAGCCTGCTGCGGTTGCGGCGCCCCGCGGATGCCGAGGAACAATCCGCCGACGAGCTTTCACACCAAGGCATATCGACGCGTATCGTCGATCGACTGCTCGACACCGAGGCTCGTCGGATTGAGTCCGGTCGCACCATTCCATTCGGCACTAGCTGCCTTGCTGTCTGCATGAAGGATTGAGCACATTGGCCACGGAACGTAAACGCGGACTCTATGCGGCTCTCAGTCACCCGAAGTTGTACGAGACCGTGCAGCGCGTAATGGGAGCCGACCAACGGCGGCGCCACTTCGCGGACCTCTTCGTCCGCGCGCAGCCAGGGGATCGCGTGCTGGACATCGGGTGCGGGCCTGCGCAATTGCGCGCATACCTGCCTGACGTGGAATACATCGGCTGGGAGCCGAACGCCGCCTACGTGGAAAAGGCGCGCAATACCTATGGCGACCGCGGGTCTTTCAACGTCGGCCTTTTCGGACCGGAGCAGGCGGCCACGCTCGAGCCCGTCGATATCGCCATTGTCTCCGCGGTGCTGCACCATATGAGCGACGCCCAGGCGAACGAACTGTTCGTACTGCTACACCAGGTCCTCAAGCCCGGTGGACGCGTCGTCACGCTCGACAATGTGTTCATCGAGCGACAGAACCCCATCGCGCGGTTGCTGATCGGAATGGATCGTGGTCGGCACGTGCGATCGCCGGACGGCTACCAGGCATTGGCGAGCGACGTGTTCACCGGTGTGCACGGCACGGTCGTGCCTCAGGCGTTTCCCCCGTACACCTACTTCTATATGACGGCTGAGAAGGCGACGTAAGGCGTCACCCGTTGGCGAGCGTCCGGTCGATCAGAGTGCCGATCACCGGTCCGAGCAGCCGCGAGTATTCCAGCGTTAGGTGATACTCATCGAGGTACACCAGCGTGTTTCCCACGATGGGTGGGCATCGTTGCGCGGTGCAGAACAGCGAAGTGATGTCGGCGTACTGCCCGTCGCCCGCTTTGGTGGCAACAATCTCAGCTGCAATGCCGGATTCGTTCACCGCAACCGATCTCTGCGCCGTACAGGCCGCCACGTCATCGAGATGACCGGACAGGCAGACCGGCACCACGGAGCCCGGCTCCGGGATTGGCCCGAGCAGTAGCAACTCGGCACCGGTGCCACGCAACTGCTTCACAAGATGGGTCAGGGTTTCGATCCACCTCGGGTCGTATGACTCGAAGGTATCGCCGCGGTAGAGGCGGGAAAGGGCCAGCACGACGAGTTTCGGACGTTCGGCGTCTAAACGAGTGAGGATTTGATCGCGCCACTGATTGCACTCGGTGTAGTCCCGGCGAAGCGTGGGGTCGTAAATGGTCACGTCCAGCAGCGGGCAGCCGGCTTTGGCCATGGTCTCCAGCCGCCAGTGCCGCTGTTCGGCAACCTGCCGCAACGCCGGGTCCCACATCGCGGCGTTCGAATCGCCGACCAGGGCAATCGTCGTCGACGATGCGGTGTCACCCATCGCGCACTCAGGCTGTCCGACTTCCAAGACCGTCCGCATGCAGCCACCGAGAAGCATGGCGGTTTTCTCTGCTGCGGCGTCGGCCACCGGCGGCTCGAGATTCGACGGTACGGCCGTCAGGTCTGCAGATGCGGCGACTGCCGCCTCCACCTGGGCGAACGCACCTTGCACAGCGGTGTCGTAGACCTCGATGTTCTGACCGGGGGGAATCGGCGCGGCATTGACTGACACCGCAGGTGCTGCGGGTCCGCGGCCGACCGGGGCGGGCATCGTCACGAGCAGCACCACTGCCACGCATACCGCCACGGCGGTGGCGGCACCGCCGAGTGCAAGGCTCCAGCCAGCGGACCGTCGCACGCGCCCGGCGAAACGCAGAGGATTCTCGATGAGGCGCAGCGTGAGAACAGCCAAGACAGCGGACACGAGGACCGCCACCAGCCGCCACGGCAAGCTCAGCGGATGGCCCACCAGTATCGGTGCCAGCACCAGCACCGGCCAGTGCCAGAGATACCACGAGTACGACAACTCGCCGATCGCTCGCATCGGTCGCCACGACAGCACACGCCCGACCCCGCGGTCGGGTGCGGCACATCCCGCGCCGATCACCAGGGCGGTGCCCACCACGGGAATCAGTGCGGCTGTGCCAGGGAACAGCGTGGTTGCGCTGAATTGATAACAGGCGAACAGGACCGCCCCGATGCCTATCCATCCCACGATCGCCGCGACACGGAGGGGAATCCGACCCCATTGGCTGACAGTGAGGGCGACCAGGCCACCGAAGGCCAACTCCCAGGCACGGGTAGGCAAGAGGTAGAACGCCGCGGTAGGCCACAAGCGCGTGACGATCACCGACGCCGCCAGGGACGTCACCGCGATGAGCGATAGCACCACCAGGTACGGGGTCTTCGACGGAAGAGCGTGAGCGCCGCTGCGCCGTCGCATACGCCGGATCAGCCAAGCTGTGCAGATGATGACCAGGGGCCATACCAGGTAGAACTGCTCCTCCACGCCGAGTGACCAGTAATGCTGGAAAGGCGACGGGATGGTCTCGCTGGCGAAGTAGTCCGTGGCCTGCAGAAAAAACCAGAAGTTGCTGACGTACAGCGCGCTGGCGATGCCGTCGATGAGGAAGGTCTTGGCGAGCAGCGGTGGCACGAGGATGACCAAGGTGATCGCCGTGACAACACCCACGAAGGCCGACGCCGGCAGGAGCCGACGGGCCCTCGCTCCCCAGAACCCGCGCAGTCGGACGCTGTCGGTGCCCCCGACTTCACGCCACAGCAGGCCCGTGATGAGGAAACCTGAGATGACAAAGAAGACATCGACCCCGATGAAGCCGCCACCGATCCCCGGTATATCCGCATGAAAGAGAACGACAGCCAACACAGCGATAGCCCGCAGGCCCTCGATGTCTGTACGGAACCCGGGTTTGGCCAGGGGTGATCGGGGGGCAGCGGAGGGGTCCGGGATATTCGGGTCGTCACGGCTGGTCACCGGCGCGTCGGTCAAGTAGAGATCGTCCGTCCGCTACCCCTATGCCCCCACAGGACGCACGCAACTCAATGCGAGCGCGACGATGAATATAACTGAAGCAGTAGATGTACGCGAAGCCGATCGATCGGCTCGGCGCTGTCAGTCCGGGTTCTTCTCGGCTCAGCCCGGCGGCTTCATCAGCAAACCCTGACCGGTGGGCAACGTGCAGATCACCACACCCAATTCCCTGGCCACGTCGTCCATAGCCAGCCGCTGCTCGTCGCGGCCCCGTTGCGCATAATCGTCGAGGAGCACAAAAGCGCCGGGAACCAGCCGCGGCCAAAAGAAACGCAGGGCCGCAATCTCGGGCGGGGCACAGTTCATGTCGATATGGAGGTAGGCCACCTTCTGCGAGTCGACCTGATCCAGCGTCTCCGGCACCGTGCCGGCGATGATGCGCACGTTCTTCCACTCCGCGAAATTCTTGCGGACGCTGTCCACCGAATTCGCGTAGATACCGAAGTCCAGCGCCGCCTGGCTCTTGGCCAGCGACCCCGTCTCCCGTTCGACCTGCGTGACGAAGCGCGGATCCATCCCACCGAACGTGTCCAGTAGATAGAAGCACTTGCCCAGCCGGTCCCAGTCGAGGGTCTGCATCACCGCGCTGCTCAAAAACCCATGGCTGACACCGCACTCGACGAAATCACCCTCGAGCTTGCTGGCACTGACCGCTGCCCACAGCCCGACGTGGCACCGAAACTCCCAGTGATAGAAGTCCTCGCCACCCAGCGACTGCACGCCACGCTGGTAGGCGCGCCGAAACACCGGGTCATTCCGGAAATCGTCGCTGTTGAAACAGATCAACGCGTCATCGGAATAAACGTCGGGAAGGAAAGTACGGGGAATCGCATACCCCGTGCGCAGCGCAAGCCACATCAGGCGGAACTTGATTGGCCACTGTTTCGAAACCCCCACGCCGGTCACCATACAACTGGACGTAAGGCTGATGCGGTAAATACGACGGTTTTTCAGCAAACGCGAGTCTGTGACCCGAGTCGGCGCTTCTGCATTCGCGCAGAATGCGTTTTTCAGACAGCTGGCTTGATGATCAGTCCCTGCCCGGTGGGCAACATGGCGACGGAAACGCCCAATTCACTTGCCACTTCATCCATTGCCCGGCGCTGCTCGTCGCGGCCCCGGTTCGCATAGTCGTCCAGCAGCACGAAGGCCCCCGGCGTGAGCCGCGGCCAGAAGTAGCGCAGCGCCGCGACTTCTGGTGGAGCACAGTTCATGTCGATGTGCAGGTACGCCACCTTCTGCGCGTCGACCTCGTCCAGCGTCTCCGGCACCGCACCGACGATGATCCGCTGGTTCTTCCACTGCGCGAAGTTGGCGCGGACACTGTCCACCGAGCTCACGTACATTCCGGTGTCGACGTGATGCTTGCTGATTTCGAGCGCGCCTGCCTCGCGTTCGGCGGCCGTGACGAAGCGGGGATCGAGACCCGAGAACGTGTCGAGCAGATAGAACGTCTTGCCGAGCCGGTCCCAGTCGAGATACTCCATGATGGCACTGCTCAGAAAGCCGTAACTCACGCCGCACTCGACGAAATCACCCTCGAGCTTGCTGGCGTTGGATGCCGCCCACAACGCCAAATGCACCCGCCACTCCCACTGATACCAGTCCTCATCCCCGAGCGCCCGTGCGCCGCGCTTATAGGCACGCTGAAACGCCGGATCCTCCACGAACGCGTGGCTGTTGAAGCAAATCAGTGCATCGTTCGCGTACACGTTGGGTAGCAGAGTGCGCGCGAGCCAGTACTCGAAGCGCACCGCCTTGAGCCATATGCGCGTCTTAGCTGACAGTCCGGATGCCACGGCAGCAACCCTAACATCGGAGGAGGGCCGGTACCGGCTCGGTGGTGCGGTGGTTAGGCCAGACACCTCTTGCGGGCGAAGTCCTCGAGCAGATCGGCTGTGCGGCCTACGCTTTCGCTGGGCTTGGTCATCCGTGCGCCGAGGTCGCGTGCGTTCGCAGCGTATTCTTTTGTCAGAATCCGACGAAGGTCAGCGATCAACGTCTCGGGCGTCGTGCTCGAGAAGCGGCGACCGGAGCCCACTTTCAATTTCTTGAGCTGATTGGCGAAGAACGGTTGATCGCCCGCCGTCCACAAGATCAGTGTGGGCACCCCTGCGCGCAGACTGGCGGCCGTTGTGCCCGAGCCGCCGTGATGGACGATCGCGCGGCAAGCCGGGAAGACCCTCTCGTAATTTGCGGCGCCGACCACCAGGACGTGGTCGTAGTCCGGAACGCCGGTGAAGTCGGTCCACCCCGAGCAGATCAGCGCTCGCTCCCCCAGCTGCGCACAGACATCGGCGATCATCTTGACCGTGTCGGCGGGCGATTCCACCGGCATGCTGCCGAAACCGAAGCAGATCGGAGGTGTTCCCGAGGCGACCCACGAGGCGATGTCGTCATCGCGATCGGTGGTGAGCCCCATCGTCAACGCGCCGACAAACGGCCGCTGGCCATTCCACTTCGCCCACTCCCTCGCCAACCCCGGAAAGACCGCGTCGTCGTAGGCCTGAATCTCCAGGGATCCGCGCTCGGCGATCCGTGCCGGGGAAGCCTCTGTCGCCGCAGGCAATCCCAGTTCGCGGCGCTGTGCGTCCTCGGCTTTCTTGTTCATGCGCCAGCACATCCAGTCGTATGCCTTGAACCCCGTTCGGGCGAGAGGGGCCGGCACATACGGTATGAGGTGTCCGTTCGGCCGCATCGGAAAGTAGTGCAGCACCGCTAGCGGAATGTCGTAATACTCGCCGACATTGACGGCGAGATCTTGATAGAGCTGCCCGGTGAACAACAAGTCGGCCCCGTCGGCCAGTGCTGTCAGAGTCTTGCTCATGTCTGCCCAGTGCCGGAGGACCGGCTCCCAGGCTTCGCGCATCAACTTGATCGGTTCGCGGATGGTCCAGAAGTTGCGGTAAAACTTCGAAAACTTCAGGAGAATCTCGTCGTCCCAGAAATCGTGTGGCGGCGGGCCGTAGGGAACTGCCGTCAGCCCGACTTTGCCGGCGAGATCTATCAAATTGGGCGGGACGGCCATGCGCACTTCGTGCCCGCGGCCTTGCAGCTCGCGGCCCGCAGCAAGCAACGATTCGATATCGCCCCGCGTTCCGTACGCTGCCAGCACAAACTTCATCCGCGACCCCCATGCGCGCACCGTGCACGTACGCCGTATTTTATGGCCGACAGCTACGAATCACTTGTCTTCGCCCAGCGTCCATACCTTGCCGGAGTACCTCACCGCGAACGTAGCAGAACCAGGTCTACTTGGGGTGGGCAACCCTTCGAATTTTCCATTGTCAACGGCGGCCGAGCCGGTAGGCGCCGATGACCAGCCAAATCGGTCACCCCGCGTGCTCGAAGGCGCACCGACAATCTCGCCGACCACCATCACATGGGTGCCCTCTGAGCAAATATGCGGGATCGTCAATGAAGCGGCGGTTAAATTGCGGTGCGAGCTGCGAACTTCTCCACCAGATCGGCGGCGACGACGACATTTGCGGTGGGCTGGGTCATGCGGGCCGCGAGTTCGCGGGCCCGGCCGACGTATTCCGGCGTGAGGATGCGGCGTAGATCGGCGACCAGCGTTTCCCGCGTCGTGGTCGAAAAGCGCCGCGAGGTACCCACTTTCATTCGCTTGACCTGAGTCCCCCAGAGCGCCTGATTCGCATCCATCGAGAGGATCAGCGTGGGCACGCCCGCGCGCAGACTTGCCGCCGTGGTTCCCGAGCCACCGTGATGGACGACCGCGCGGCAGGCCGGGAAGACCGCCGCGTAGTTCACTCCGCCCACAACCTTGACGTGGTCGGCAAGCCGCACATCGCTGAAGTCGCTCCACCCGGCACACACCAGCGCACGTTCGCCCAGTTGCGCACAGGCCGAACTGATCATCTCGACCGCTTCAGCCGGCGACTCCACCGGCATACTGCCGAAACCGAAGCAGATCGGCGGCGATCCCGACGCGATCCACGACGTGACCTCCTCATCGACTTTGGTGCCGAGTTCCATCGTCAACGTGCCGACAAAGGGCCGAAGGCCATCCCACTTCGCCCATTCGGCCGCCAACCCGGGGAAAACCGCCTCGTCGTACGCCTGAATCTCCAGGGCGCCGCATTCGTCGATTCGCCGCGGCGAGGGTGCCGTGGCTTTCGGCAGTCCGAGTTCACGACGCTGCGCGTCCTCGACCTTCTTGTTCAAACGCCAGGAAAACCAGTCGAACACCGTCATCGCGGACCTGCGGACCGGTGGCGGCAGGAACGTGACGAGTTGGCTGTTGGGCCGCATCGGAATGTGATGCAGCGTCACCAACGGCACGTCGAGATGTTCTGCGACGTTGGCGGCGGTCTCCTGATAGGCCTGCCCGGCCAGGATCACATCAGCGCCCCGACCCAGCGACGTCAAGGTGGTGTTCATCTCCGCCCAGCACTCGTCGCTGACGTCCCACATCTGCCGCCACAACGCCCGCAGTTTCCGGACCTTCCAGAAGGTGTGGAAGGCGGACGCCCAGAAGTTGCGATAGATATCGAGCCATGTCCGTGTATCGAGTCCGTAGGCCACCGTGGGCAGACCGGCGCCCTCGGTGAAATCCATCAGGTCGGGCGCCACGGCCATACACACGTCGTGACCCCGGCGCTGCAACTCGCGGCCGATCACCAGGGAGGGCTCGACATCACCCCGAGTTCCGTAGCACGCCAGCACAAATCTCATTGCGAGCCAACACTATCGATTACGCCGAAGCGATGAACACGAAGAACGGACCGATCGTGTTAGGTCTTGCGCCAGTAGACGCCGGTTCCGTCCACTTCCACGATCTCTTCGGTGATTCCATGCTGCTCGCGGTAGTCCGTGACTGCCTTCTCGCATGCCGCGATCGCGCGGTAATCGTCGATGATGCAGAAGCCACCGGGAGACAGTCGCGGGTACAGCGCATCGAGCGCTTGGATCGTGGATTCGTACAGATCGCCGTCGAGGCGCAAGACCGCGATGCGCTCGATCGGCGCGTCGGCCAGGGTGTCTTTGAACCAGCCCGGGATGAAGCGGACCTGGTCATCCAGCAAATCGTAGCGCTCGAAGTTGGCCCGGACCTGTGCTTCGGAGACGGCCAGGGCCGCATACCGGTACAGCCGGTCGCCCTTGTCAGCCTTGTACTTTGCGGCGTCGGGGCGAGGTAGGCCCTCAAACGAATCGGCCAGCCAGACGGTTCGCTTCTCGTCGCCGTAGGCCGCCAGAATCGCGCGCATCAGAATGGACGCTCCACCGCGCCACACGCCACACTCGACCAGGTCGCCGGGAACATCGTCCTGGAGGACCGCCTCGACGCAGTGCTGCAGACTGGTGAGTCTCTGCATGCCGATCATGGTCAGCGCGTCGGCCGGCCAGTCGAGCCCCAGATCGCGAGCATGCTTGTCGAACGGACGCTTACGAACGAGCATCATGTTCTTCGTCTTGAACAGCGCGCGTCCCACGGTGTACCAGCCCACGGGCACGAGTTCGTCGGCTCCGTATCTGGTGAGGTCCCGTCGAAGCAGCTCCAGGTACGCAGATGTCGTATCGCGATCGGTCACGGTCAAGAAACGCCCCTGTCTGGCATCCGGCCTGCCCGCCGATTGGCGAGCGTTCATGAACTGACACTGTACCCGCTTCGCGGAGCGCGCTGTTGCTGGGCTCACGATGTGAGATGCCTCGATGCGGCTCATTTCCGGGCCGGAGGCTGGTCAGCACTGACGTCTTACTGGCATTCTGGCTGTATTCAGGCCCCTTGGAAGGTGACAGGTCTAACAATTTCGACCGTCGCGGCCGTTTGCCGGTCGCACTCGTTTCCTCGTGAAAAATGTTGGCTGCATCGAAGCTGCATCGAAAAGTTTGGACTCATGTCCGGCCTTCGTCCGTCTCCTCGAGCCGCGACTCCTGCGCGGCGGCTATATCCCTGCGCTTCAGTCGCGACTTCAGCGCCATCGCCCGCTTTTCCACCAGGAACCAGCTCAGCGCGGCGAGCGGCAGGGTGGCGACCGTTGAAACGATGAAGAAGACAACCGGAGTGAGAAAGGTGAGCCCGCAGATGGCCAGCAACTGCTGCACCGGGAATGCGTAAATGTAGACGCCGTAGGACAGATCCGTGCGCAGCCTCAGGCGCTTGTGCTGGATCAGCGCGCCCGCGACGATGACGGCATACGCCAGCGGCAGCGCGGCCACGACTCGATAGTCAGGCAGAAATACCGACGCCACAACGACGATGACCACGCTGACCGCGACAAACGACCACTTCGCAGGGATCTTGTCCCGCCACTGATAGATCACCGCCCCGGCCGCGAACATCATGGCGCAGCGCGCAAGCAGCTGAGGAGCGGTCCAAAGACCCGGAAATGTCAGCGGCGGCAACAACAACGCACCCACCACCGAGAGCGCCAGCAGCAGAGGCGAAATCCACCGACGCGCGGCGAGCCCGACGACGCCGAGAACGGCAACAGCGAAGTAACACAACACTTCCCAGAAGAGGGACCACAGCGAGGCATTCCAGTCTTCGGCGAATGGAACCCCTTGCGGCGTCCCACCGACGTCATGCCCGAGGTTGATCAATGCGATGTTTTTCAGGATGTACTCGATGGGCCCGGTGGACAGCAGCAGCTTCGCCACCGACCCGCCCTGAATCGCCACACCGATGGGGGCGATGACGAACGCCGTCACGATCAGACAAACGTAGAACCCGGGAAGGATACGGAGGGCTCGCGCAGTCAGATACTCGCGCAGGCGCGGGTTGGTGAGCCAACTCCTGGAGATGAGAAACCCTGAGATCGCGAAGAATCCGTCGACACCCACGGAGAAGAGAAGCTGGACGACGGCTGCGGGCGGCATCCGGCCCGTGACCGGAAACGAGTGGAAGAGAATCACTTCGGCCGCCAGCGCAAGCCTCAGGGCATTCAGAGCATTCTTCCGCGGATCGAAGACCTGCTCTAATTTCATTGCCGCACAGCCGTCCTAAGGCGACGCATCGGCATCAATTCGAGGCTGCTGGCCAATCCAGTCGAGCAACGCGCGCAGACCGTCGTCGAGTGTGAACTTCGGACGCCAGTTCAGCTCGTCTCTCGCCTGCTCTATCACGCAGCTCGCGGCGCGAACATCGCCGTCGCGGAATTTCGGTACGACTGCGGGTTCAGGGGCGCCACAGATTGCAGCGAGCTTTCGGGCCAGCTCGTGGATGGTTGTCCCTACTCCCGAGCCGATATCGAGGCAGCGCGACTCGGCCGCAGGCTTTTCCACCGCTGCGAGCAGCGCGTCGGCAACGTCGTCGATGAATACGAAATCCCGCACGATGTTGCCGTCTTCGTACACCTCCAAAGGCCGTTGCTCGCGCGCCAATCGTGCGAAGAGCGCGACTATCCCCGTGTACGAATTGGTCAGCGATTGGCCGGGTCCGAAAACGTTCTGCAGACGCAGGACACTGAGCTTCGTGTCATGGGCGGCCGTCCATGCCGCCAACATGTGCTCCTGCGCGAGTTTGGTCGCGGCGTAGATGTTGGTGGGTCGTGGCTCCGTCTGGTCCGCCCGGCTGGGAAGCGGCACCGCAGGCTCGTCCGTGGGCCCCTGGGGATCCCAGATGCCCGCCAGCAGTTGAGCATGGCTGCGGGGCCGCGGATAGAAGGTCTGCGCGCCGGCCCGCCAGGCGCCCTCACCGTAGACAGCCCTCGAGGACGCAATAACGAACTGGTCAGGAACCAGTCCTGCGCGAGTGAGGGCGTCGAGGAGCTGAGTGGTGCCCACCACGTTCACCGAACCGTGCCGCGTCGCTTCAGCGAGTGACTGACCCGTTCCCGTCTCGGCCGCCAAATGGACTATTTGGGTAGGACGGAACAACCGCAGCACAGCATCCAGGTCAGGCGCATGAGTGACATCGCCAGTGAATAACCGCACCGATTGCGGCAGATCGATCGGTTGATGTCCGGTGTGCACTTGCGGGTGCAGGACGTCCATCACGGCGACGTCGTTGCCGCCCTCGACCAGACGCCGCGAGAGCGCGGATCCGATGAATCCCGCGCCACCGGTGATGAGCACGGATGCTGACACGAACCGAAGCCTCTCATTCATCTGCGGGGGAAGCGCAACGCCCCCCGACAGCGTCGCCAGCGGTGCGGGTTGCACCGTATCGGCACTGGAAAACCTAGACGGACGGCCTCGGGATCTCGGTGGTGGGCGCGTCGTCGTCACCGTCGTAGCGGTCGTGTCCCGCACGACCCTCTCCCGACAGCAGGGACCGGACCATTGGACGGGTACCCAGCGGCTCGAGGAGTGCACTTGCGGGCCGGGGCCGCACAACTTGCGGCCACCAGAACCACCGTCCGAGAAGCGCGGCGATCGAAGGCGTCATGAATGCGCGCACCACCAGTGTGTCGAACATCAACCCCAAGGCGATGGTCGTGCCGATCTGGCCGATGATGCGCAGGTCACTGACCACCATCGCGGCCATGGTGACCGCGAACACGATGCCTGCCGTGGTGACGACCTTGCCGGTACCTCCCATGGCGCGGATGATGCCCGTGTTGATGCCCGCGCCGATCTCCTCTTTCATTCGGGATACCAGCAGCAGGTTGTAGTCGGACCCCACCGCCAACAGGATGATCACCGACATCATGAGCACCATCCAGTGCAGCTGGATGCCGAGGATGTACTGCCAGAGAAGCACGGAAACACCGAACGATGCGCCGAGCGAGAGTACGACGGTGCCGACGATCACCATCGAGGCAATGAAGCTTCGCGTGATGATGAGCATGATGGCGAAGACAAGGCAGATTGCGGCTATGCCGGCGATCAGCAGATCGTAAGTGGACCCGTCGTGCCAGTCCTTTGCCGTCGACGCGGCGCCGGCCATACTGATCTCGGCCTGCGACAACGGTGTGCCCTTGAGCGCTTCCTCCGCCGTCTCCCTTATCTGGGCGATCCGCGCAATGCCCTCCGGGGAAGCCGGGTCTCCCCGATGCGAAATGATGAATCGGGCGGCTTTGCCATCCGGGGACAGGAAGGAATTCATCGCTTTCTTGAAGTCTTCGTTCTTGAAGACGTCTGGCGGCAGGAAGAAAGAATCGTCGTTCGCGGCTGCGTCAAAGGCATTACCCATTGCCATGACGTTTCCGCTATTTGAGTCCATCTCGCCGAAATAGCCGGACATCGTGCTGTGCATGGTCAGCGACATCATCCGTAGGCTTTTCATGATCGTAATCAAGCGTGGCAACTGCTCGAGGATCTGCGGCAAGACCACATTCATTTTATCGAGGTTTTTCAACAGATCGTCCATTTTGAGGCTGATCGCATCTACACCGTCGAGGGTGTCGAAAATTCCCCTGACCGCCCAGCAGAGCGGGATGTTATAGCAGTGCGGTTCCCAATAGAGATAATTGCGGATCGGTCTGAAGAAATCGTCGAAGTTCGCGATCTTATCCCGCAGGTCGTCCAGGACATCTTTCAGTTGGTGCGTCTGATCGGTCATGGCAGCTGTGACTTTGACGATCTGCTGGAACAGCACATACTGCTCCGTCATGATGTTGATCATCTTCTGCATGTCTTCTGCTTGCGTGAGCATGTCGCCGATGCGCTTCTTCATGAATTCCATTTGCTGAACCTGGCCGGCGCTCTGAATGCTCATCAGGAACGGCAAAGAAGTACGTTCAATCGGCGTTCCCTCTGGCCGCGTTATTCCCTGCACTCGAGAAACTCCCGGAACGCGGAATACCGCCTTGGCCAGCTTGTTCAACGTGATGAAATCTGTCGGATTCCGCATATCATGATCGCTCTCGATCATGAGAATGTCCGGCATCAGCCGAGCCTGGGAGAAATGCTTCTCCGCGACGGTGAACCCCTCGTTCGCCGGAATGCTGTCAGGTACGTAGAGCCGATCGTTATAGCTCGTCTTGTAACCCGGCAATGCGAGCAGGCTGAGCAGGACGATGGCGCACGTCGCAGCCAGGATGGGCCCCGGCCACCGGACAATCGCAGCGCCGATTCCGCGCCACCGACGGACCTTCATCTTGCGCTTGGGTTCCAGCAGACCAAACCCGCTGGCCAGGGCGATTCCCGCCGGGACGACGGTCACGGCGACCGCTACCGCGACAACCATGCCTATCGCACACGGAATGCCCATCGTCTGGAAGTAGGGCAATCGGGCGAAGCTAAGACAGAAGAGTGCGCCTGCGATGGTCATACCGGACGCCAGAACCACCGGCGCGACACTGCGATACATCGTGTAATAGGCGGTTTCGCGATCTTCGCCGGCTTGCCGTGCCTCTTGATATCGGCCGAAGAAAAATATGCCGTAATCGGTTCCGGCCGCGATCGCGAGGAAGACCAACATATTGACGGCGAATGTGGAAAGGACGATCAAGTTATTGTGACCGAGGAGCGCGACGAATCCGCGAGCAGCCAACAATTCAACAGCGACCATGATCAGCAAAATGATGACGGTGGCGAATGAACGGTAGACAAAGAGAAGCACCGTGAAGATGATCACGGCGGTCACCGCGGTGATCCGCAGAATGGAGTGGTCGCCGGCGCGTTGCATGTCTGACGCCAACGGCGCAGCGCCGGTCAGATAAACCTTGACGCCGGCAGGCGGAGGAGTCCGGTCCACGATCGTACGCACCGCGTTCACCGATGCTTCGCCGGCGGCCGTGCCCTGGTTGCCGACCAGACTCAATTGAACATATGTGGCCTTGCCGTCCGGGCTTTCGACGCTCGACGATGTGAGTCGATCACCCCACAGATCCTGCACATGCTCCACATGCTCCGGATCGTCTCGCAGCTTCTGAATCAAGACGTCGTAGTACTGATGCGCATCCTCGCCGAGCTGTTCTTGGCCCTCCAACACGATCATCGCGGAACTGTCCGAGTCGGATTCCTTGAAGACCTTGCCCATGCGGGTCATGGCCTGCACCGACGGCGCATCCGACGGCATCACGGAAACGGAATGCTCCCGCCCGACCTTCTCCAGCGCAGGGATGAACGACCGCCAGCTCCCACTGACAGCGGCCAGAGTGGTGATCAGAATCAACGCCACCCAGACCAGGATGATGATCGCCGGGATGGCGCGGATGGTCCGCGCAACCCGGGGTCGGCGACGTTGTTCGTTGCTCACGCGATCGTTAATCATGCGACCGCTAGTCGTTCCTCAACAGCAAGGAACGCACCAGGGGACGGGGGCCGGTCGAGCGAAGCATTTGGCTGGCTGGTCGTGTGCGCACCGCAAGCGGCCACCAGAACCAGCGGCCGAGTAGTGCGGCGATCGACGGCGTCATGAATGCGCGCACGATCAAGGTGTCGAACAGGAGACCAAGGCCGATGGTGATACCAACCTGACCGATGGTGAGCAAGTCACTGACGATCATCGATGCCATGGTGGCCGCGAATACCAAACCTGCTGCCGTCACGACCTTGCCGGTACCACCCATTGCCCGAATGATGCCGGTGTTCAGGCCAGCTGGTATTTCCTCTTTCATTCGGGAGACCAGCATCAAGTTGTAGTCGGACCCGACGGCCAACAAGACGATGATCGACATTGCCAGCACGACCCAGTTGATCTGGATGCCGAGCAGATGCTGCCAGACGAGCACGGACAATCCGAAGGATGCACCCAGCGACATTGCGACGGTGCCGACAATGACCAGGGCGGCAACAAAACTTCGCGTCATCAACAGCATGATGATGAAGACCAGACAGGCTGCAGAGACTCCTGCGATCAAGAGGTCATACGTGGATGCATCCACCAGGTCCTTCACCGTCGACGCGGTGCCGCCGAGATAAAGCTTGGCGTTCTCCAGTGGCGTCCCTTTGAGGGCCTCCTCAGCCGCAGATTTGATCGGCTCTACGCGAGCGATGCCCTCGGGTGTCGCGGGATCACCCTTCTGCGCGATGAGCAATCGCGCAGATTTTCCATCGGGCGAGAGGAAGATATCCAGGACCCGCTTGAAGTCCTTATTGTCGAACAGCTCCGGCGGTATGTAGAAAGTGTCGTCATTCTTTGCCGCGTCGAACGCCTTACCCATGGCGGTCGCGGTATCGCTGTTTTCGTCCATCGCCCCGATGGTGCCGGACATGGTGCTGTGCATGGTGAGCATCATCGTGCGCGTGCTCTCCATGGTCGCGATCATCGCCGGGAATTGGGCCAACACCTGCGGCATCAGCGCATCCAATTGGTCGAGGTTCTTGACCAGACCTTCCATTTTGACGGTGACCGCATCGACACCGTCGAGGGCATCGAATATTGATCGCACCGCCCAGCAGAGGGGAATGTTATAGCAGTGCGGCTCCCAATAAAGATAATTGCGGATCGGCCGGAGGAAATCGTCGAATTGGGCAAGCGCATCACGCAGTTCATTGGTGACGTCCTGCAACTCGTGCGTGGTTTCGACCATACTGTGCGTGACGGCCACCATCTGCTGCATCAGTTCGTACATGCGCTGCATGATGGCGATGGTTTCGCCCATTTTATCGGCCTGGACCTGCATGTCTTCCATGCGGTCCTTTTGGAATGGCAGGTTCAGCAATTGGTTAGCCTGCCCCATACTGATCAAATACGGGAGCGTCGTGTGCGGGATCTGAGTTCCCTCGGGACGTGTGATCGACTGAACATCGGCGACGCCGGGAACGGCGAAGACAGCCTTAGCCAATTTGTTCAGGATCAGCATGTCAGCGGGATTGCGCATATCCCGATCGGTTTCGATCATCAAGACGTCGGGCGCCGCGAGTTTTGATATCGGGAAATGCCGGGCGGCGGCTTCATATCCCTTGTTGGCGGGAATGTCTTTGGGAATGAATTCCTGGTCGTTGTAGCTCGGGTTGTATCCCGGCAGCGTCAACAGCCCGACAAGTGAAATGGCCACCGTCGCCGCAAAAATGGGTGCGGGCCACCGGACCGTCGCCGTTCCTATTCGCTGCCAACCGTGAGTTTTGATACGCCGCTTGGGCTCGAACAAATTGATGCGACTGCCCGCGGCCATGACCGCCGGAATGAGCGTCAGGGCGACCGCGACCGCAATCAGAATGCCGAGTGCACCGGCCCTGCCCAACGGCTGGAAGAAGGGCAAACGGGTGAAACTGAGGCAGAAGATGGCGCCCGCGATGGTCAGGCCGGAGGCCAACACGACTTTGGCCACGCTGTGATACGCGGTGAAGAACGCCTGTTCCTTGTCCTCGCCGGCTTGACGCGCCTCCTGATATCGCCCGGCGTAGAAGATGCCGTAGTCAGTGCCGGCCGCAATACCCACGGACACAATGAGATTGACCACATAGGTCGTGAGACCAACGATGCCGTGGAGCCCAAGGAATGCGACCACTCCTCGAGCTACCTGTAGCTGTATGCCCACCATCACCAGCAAGAGAATGACGGTGGTGAACGAACGGAAGACCAGGAGCAACATCAGGAAGATCACGCCGAACGTGACCAACATGATCAGGAGGACCGTTGAGTTGCCGCTTTTCCCGATGTCCGCGACGATCGGTGCTGGGCCGGTGACAAACGCCTCGACGCCCGGCGGGGCCTTGGACTTCGCAACCATGTCCTGGATCGCCTGGACCGACATGTTTCCCTGAGCCGAACCGGGAGCGCCCTGGAGATTCAGCTGCACATACGCGGCTTTACCGTCCCCGCTCTGCGCGGCGCCCGCCGTGAGCGGATCGCCCCAGAAGTCCTGGACGTGCTGCACATGCTTCGTATCGTCGGTGAATTGACGAACAAGGTCCTTGTAGTACTGACGCGCATCGTCGCCGAGGGGTTGCTGGCCCTCCAGTAGCACGACGGCCAGACTCTCGGAGCTGGACTCCTGGAACAGCTTGCCCATGCGCGCAGCCGCCTGATACGACGGGGCGTCCGGGACGGACAGCGGTACCGATTTCTGAGCTTCGACGACCTCCAGCGGGGGCACGAAGACCGTCACCACGACGGTGATCGCCAGCCACGCCAGGATGATCAGGATCGAGAATCGGTGAATATTCCGCGCTACGAACGGTCGTTTGACGGGCTGCTCGACGGCAGTGTGGTTGCCGGTCATGCGGCCTCGAGCGAGCAGGATACGTACGCGTTGGTCTGGTTGGACGTCTTGTCCGCCTTGACCTCATCGTCGATCATGATGCGGCAGCCGATGCTGTCGGAATCGCCCTGCGCCACAACGCTGGCGACGGCCGTCGTCGAACCGATGTCGAACTGTATCGACCATGGCAACGTCGTATCCCTGGCAAATCGCGGTTCCGCGTCGCCGTCGAAATAGCTGACGGTGGCCACCGTTCCCGGGGGTCCCCAGACCTCATACCTCAGGTGCTTGGGGTCATAGGGCTTGGTATCGGCCTTTGCCGAGTCGGAGTAGGTGGGGCGATTGTCGGAGCCGAACATGCCGTGCAGCCGCGACACAGTGAAACCGCCAGCCACGACCACAATCAGGATGACAAGCGGAATCCACACATGCTTCAGAACCCTGAGAATCGTAGACCCCCTCCAGCTCGCTCCACGCCCGGTGCCGTGTCGTCGACCATGCAACTACATATCGGCGTCGACACGCCAGTCGGCACCCCCCCGCGTACGGTGTCGCCGCTGGACGGCGTGACGTTACCGCAAACACGAGGACCTAGGCGAGCGCAAACCGGTCCCGACGAGTAAACCATGCCGGCGCCCTCCATACTGGCCCGTTCCCAAACGCGATATGGGATCGCAACGCATAGCGCGAGCGTAGAGGTACGGTACGAATATTTCGCACCGTCCCGCAAATCACGATGTGCGTTATCTTCGCACGGCGGTGATGGGTAGTTCCGAGTGCACAACCGTCCGCAAACCACCGACGGACCTGGCCATGAACAACATTCAGGGCCAAGCGTCAGCAGTACCGCGGGCTGGCAATCCGAGTTATGGACGCCCAGCTCGCGGGGGAAATTACCGAAAGATGACAGACCGCTGGGCGCGGATGTAACGCAGCGAAAACTTGCGCCGATATGCGTTGTGCATCGCGGCGTGAGGTTTGAGGATGACGCGATGAAGGTAGTCGAGAGCCAGTGGCAGATATTCTGCGCAAGTTTTTAGCTGGGCAATTTAGAGTTTTGGTAATAAGTAGTGAGAGGGAGGGACCCCACACATGAAACTGTCCTTGACCAGAGTGGCTGCTGCGGTTGGCGGATTGGCCTTGTCGGTGACCGCCGGTGCCGGCATCGCATCCGCTCAGTCCTACGTCGATGCAATGGTCAACTCGCCGTGCACGTATGACCAGGCAATTGCCGCCGTGAACGCGGAGAATCCGACAGCTGCGGGGTACCTGATGCAGTCGCCGCCGAACCTTGAGTTCGTGCGTGTGTTCCTCAGCTCGTCCAAGGATCAACGCCTCTCGTTGCTCGATCAGATCAAGGGCAACCCCGGGATCGATCAGGCCATTCCGGTGTTCACCCAGATGATGACCAGCTGCGTCAACTACTGAGCACGCGTGCCCGCGGACACCCTCGCCATTGAGGGTGTCCGCCGGTGCCGCGCATCTCGTTGCACCACAAGCTGATTCGATCCAATGCCTCTACCGGGGGCCGTGCGCGAAGAACTCGAGGATCGCCGAGTTCACGGCATCCGGCCGTTCGAGAAACCCCAGATGGCCGGCATCAGCGATCTCCAGATAACGCCCACGCGGAAAAGCGCCTGCCACTTCGGCGCCCAGATGCGGGGGGATCACCAGGTCGTCGGCGAATCCGATGACCAACACAGACGTCTCGATGGCCTTATAGGCCTGTAGGCGGTCGTTTACCGGCGCGACGTCGTGCTGCGCGCGGATTCCGGGAGTCGAGTCCGTTGGCCACAACGTGAATGTGTCGATCCAGTCCGCGACCGCGGCGTCATCGTTCAGGGTTGTCGGTGAAAACCCTTCGAGCAGACGAATTTTCGCCTCATAGCTGGGCGGCAACCGGATGCCGGCCTCGACTAATTCCTCCTCGGCGATGCGGAAGAACTCGCGCGCGCGGTCGTGGCGTCCGCGGGTGGCCATCAGCACCGCCTGACTGACCAAGTCGGGACGAGCCACCATCAATTCCTGGGCGATGAAAGAGCCCATTGACGTGCCCACGACTCGGACGGGGCCGGCGCCGACCCGCTCGATCAGTTCCGCGGTGTCGGCCACCATGGTTTTCGTCGCGAAGCCCTGAGCGTTGGAAGTTGCGCCCACTCCCCTGTTGTCGAATGTGATGACCCGGTAACCCGCGGCTTGGAATGCCGGCACCTGGTGGAGATCCCACGTGCGGCCGGCGCCGCCCTGGCCCGCGATGAACAGAACCGGCTCTCCGTTGCCTCGGTCCGCGAACGCCATAGTCGCCACGGTGGGGACGGTACTACGGGCGGACAGCAAACTCGCGTGGAACGCGCCTGGGGGTTAACCCCCGCAAAACTGTCTGGCAAACATCGGGGGGATACCCCCCGCAAACTTCTCGGCTGCCGCGCCGTTTGTGCCCGTTGGGGTCCGCGGCATCTCGGTGGCGGGATCTGCACCGTCGCCGTACTCTCGGCGACGGCGTCGATCAACCCGCGTATACCCGTTCTGAGCCGGCGAACTCGGCGGTCCGACGGCCACTTTTATGGCGCCGTCCGGGGGTTAACCCCCCTGAAGTCGTCCGGTAAACGCAGTGTTGCCTCACCGCAGCGGTCCGTACGTTGACTGTATGGTCATTCTCGCGGATCAAAATGCTGAGCCAACCACGGCTGATACCACCACGCCGCCGACTCCGCGACGCATAGGCCTCGCGGCCAGCGCGTCGATGATCGCCGGCGCGGCGATCGGCGCGGTCTGGGTGTGGGTGCCGCTCATGCTCGTGATCTTCGGGATCTCGGCGATTCCCACGGGGGTCGGGTTCCTTCTCGCCCTGGTCGTGTTCGTGTACCTGATGCGCGGCGTGGAATGGCTCGAGCGGGTGCGCAGCGAGGCCGTGTTCGGCATGGGCCTGCAGGTGCCGCCCCGGCGGATGTCGCACCACACCGGCCTGACGCGCTGGGTCCACCAGATTTGGCTGGACCTCAACAGCACCCGGTTCTGGAAGGGCGCCACCCACCATTTCGTTCGGCTGGCCTACGACATGGCGGCCGCTGGCCTCGCGTTCGCTCTGCTCGCGTTCGCGTTCCTGGCACCGGCCGGGGCGATCTCGCTGACCCGCAGCGGCGACGAGGCCGGAGTGATCCTCATTCCGCCGATGCTGGCGTGGCCGCTGGCCGTCATCGCGTTCGTGGCCGCGGTCGCGATCGTGGTGTTCGCTCCTGCACTCGACGCCAAAATCGACAGCTGGTTGCTCCCGCCGTCGCCGACCGCGGTGCTCAAGCACGAGATGAACGTGCTCGCCGACGCCAGGCTGGGTGCATTGACCTCTGCCCAAACGGAGCGTTACCGCATCGAACGCGACCTGCATGACAGTGTGCAGCCGCGACTCGTGTCGTTGGCGATGACCATCGGCCTCGCGCAGACGAAGCTCGATACCGATCCGGCCGCCGCCAAGGCGCTGATCGCCGAGGCGCATGACGACGCGAAAACCGCTCTGGTGGAACTGCGTAACGTCGTGCGGGGTATCGCCCCGTCGATCCTCGCCGACCGGGGCCTGGATGCCGCGCTGTCGTCGGTGGTGCAGCGCGCCGCCGTGCCGACACTTCTGGACATCGACCTGCCCGGGCGAATCCCCGAGGAGACCGAGTCGGTCGCCTACTTCATCGTCGCCGAGGCACTCACCAACGTCGCCAAGCACGCACAGGCGTCGCGAGCCGTGGTCACCGTGCGGTTCGATCAGGCCGAAAACATGCTCCGCGTCTCGGTATTCGACGACGGCCGCGGTGGTGCGCAGATCACCGAAAGCGACACCGCCACCGGTCTGCGGGGCTTGGCAGAGCGGGTGCGCGCCGCGCGTGGCACCTTCACGATTTCCAGTCCCTCTGTCGGCTCCACCACCGTCACCGCGGAGCTGCCATGCGGATAGTGATCGCCGAGGACTCGGCGCTGCTTCGCGCGGGCATCGAACGCATCCTGACCGATGCCGGCCACGACGTGGTCGGCAGCGTGCCGGACGCTACGAACCTGCTGCGCCTGGTCAGCGACACCCGTCCTGATCTGGTGATCGTCGACGTCAGGATGCCGCCGACGTTCACCGATGAGGGAATCCGCTGCGCTGCCCTGCTGCGCAGCCAGAATCCCGAGTCGCCGGTACTGGTGCTGTCGCACTACGTCGAAGAGCGCTACGCGTCCGAACTGATCACCGCCGACACCCGTGGCTTCGGCTACCTGCTCAAGGACCGCGTCGCCGACGTGCCTGCGTTCCTGGACGCCGTCTCGGTCGTCGGCAGCGGCGGGACGCTGCTGGACCCCGAGGTCGTGTCCCAGATTCTGGCGCGGTCGCATAAGCGCAGCGCGCTCGATCAGCTCACGCCCCGCGAAATCGAGGTACTGCAGCTGATGGCCGAAGGCAGGACCAACTCGGCGATCGCCACGACGCTGCACATGTCGACCGGTTCCGCCGAAAAACACATCGCCTCCATATTCGCAAAGCTGGCACTCGTGCAAGACGACACCGAAAACCGCCGTGTCCTAGCCGTTCTGCGCTACCTCGAGTCCTAACCGAAAGGAATGCAGACCATGACGACCAACACCCCCCTTCGCACCGTTGACGGGATGAACACGAACACCGACCGCGAGGTCATCGAGGGCGCACTGGCCCTCCTCGAGGTCGACAACGGGTGGACCCAGGGCGCCTACTGCCGTGACGCCGCCGGCTATGAGGTGCTGCCAGCCGTCGACTCCCCCGGAGAATGGGTGCGGTTGCGCACCTTGCACGTTGGCGGGGGCGGCTACCGCTCGCACACCGACACCGGGGCGACGCCGTGCAGCTTCTGCCTACAGGGCGCGCTGCGCGCGGCCGCGGGCTACTGGCACTTCGGACATCCGGGCCTGGTGCACGAGCAGGTCGTTCGCCTGGAGGAGCTGCTGCTGGAGCTCGCGAATTCCATGGCGGCGCCCGGCTGGGCCACCATGGCTGCGTTCAACGACGACGCGCGTACCACCCAGGCGGACGTCGTGCTGCTCCTCAAGCGTGCTGCGGCACACCTCGAAGGTCTCGAGCACGGGCAGCAGTGAGCAGGACCGGCGTCGCATCCGAGGTACCGCCTGACGTTCCCGTTGGAACAGCCGCTACGTCCTCGACGGTGTCTGGGGGCAACCGCACCGCCATCCGCGCCGTGCTCGTCGTCATCAGCGTCGTGGTGGCCCTCGGCAGTCTGGTCAGCCTCGGCGTTCTTGCGGTCGGCGTCAGCAGCATTCGGGTCGTCAACGACACACAGGCACTGCCTGCCAACATGCGATCGCTGGCGATCGACACCGGCGGCGTTCCGGTCGTCGTCCGTCCTGTCACTGACGCCGACGCCCGGGAGCCCCGTATCGACCTGCGTATGGTCACGCGCGGCGACGACACGCGGCTCGCGGTCGCCGACAGCGCGGCCGGTAGCCGGGTCACGCTCAGCGACAACGGTTCCGGCTTTCTGTGGTTCAACCCGTCCGGCGAGATCAAGTTGGTTCTCCCGCCCGGCGTCGCACAGAAATTGAGCGTGACGGTTAACGACCAGGCCCGCTCGCTGACCTGAGTCGCTGGGCCAAATATGTTGTGAGGGACAGGTTCCCCCGAGAACGCATTCAGGCCCGGATCCGCATCGATCCGCGCCTGAATGTCGTTGTAACCCCGAAGCCGACTAGCCCGGGAGTCCCTGCTCCTCAAGGGGTAAGGGTGCGGGGCCCTTGATGCTGGGCTCTGCTACCGGGACCGGCAATCCGCTGGGCGCCGTGGTCGCCGTGACGGTGACGCCGGTGGTCATCTCGGATCCGGCAATGGCGTCCGATCCCGACTGTCCCTGCAGAACCGCCCCGGTGAGGGCGGCTGCGGTGACTGCGGCGCTTCCTCCGAAAATGGCGAAGGCTTTCATCAATCTTGTACTCAAGATCTCGATCTCCTCAATGTGCGTTTATGTTCTATAGGAACGTGGGTTACAGCGCATATGTCGGGCGCACTATTCCGTTTTGGGCGGCCTTCCAAAGACGAACCTCGGTCTGGGGCCCTACCCTTCGGTGATGAGATCATTCGCCGCCGCTCTATCGGCAGTGCTCTTCGCGACCGCATGCGCATCGTGCGGCATCGCCGACGGCGCGTCCAAGTCATCCACTGGACCGGCCGGCCCGGTCGCGGCAAGGACGGCCGCATCGGGAGGTGACGTGCCGGAGACACTCTCAGCCGCAACCGCCGCGGCGCAGGCCAACGTCGATCACTTCTCGTCGGGAGATTTCGCCGGTGTCTGGGAGCGCATGTCACGGGAAGTGCGTGACGGGATCACTCAGGACGACTTCGTGACCTTCTACGCAACCTGCAAGAAGCCGGGCACCAAGATTCGTGTCGCCGGGGTCAGCCTGGATCCCGCGGTCGGCGAAGCGATCGTGTCCATGAAACTTGACGGCACCGAACGACCTCGGATCATGCTCTTCGAAGACGGCGACTGGGTCATGAAGCCCACGCCTGCCTTCGCAGCGCATCTGGGTGAGCCGGTCGGCAAGATCATCGCCGAAGAGCAGTCCGCAGGTCTCTGCTCCGATTGATCCGCCAGAAACTCCCTCGCCCACCAACGAAATTGACCCCAGAGGTCGTACCTCTGGGGTCAATTCGTTTAGTAGCGGGGACAGGATTCGAACCTGCGACCTCTGGGTTATGAGCCCAGCGAGCTACCGAGCTGCTCCACCCCGCGTCGGGTGAACGCAAGGTTACCGAAGGCGCAGGTGCAGCTCCAAATCGAGTGCTCAGCGCCTCGCTAGCGGGTCGACTGGTACTTCTTCACCGCGTCGTCGAGGCGCTGCAGGGCCTGGCCGAACTCGGCGAAGTTGCCGCTTGTCTGCGCGCCCTGCAGCGCGTCCAGCGCGCTGTTGACGTCTTGCAGCGCTGCGGCTTTGGCCGCCGACAACTGCACGGGGCCACCCGGCGGCACCGCCGCGGGGACTTGCGCCGTCGGTGGTGTGCCCTGATTAGTGGGCGGCTGCGCGGCGGGCGGCCCGCCGTCGGGTGGCGTTGCGGCCGGAGGTTGGCCGTTCGCCGGTCCCGTCGGTGCAGGGCCGGTGGCGGTGGCATCCGCGCCGGGCCCGAACAGCTCGGTCAGCGCATCGCGCACCGTCGGGCCGTAGCCGACCTTGTCGTTGTACATCATCGCGACCCTGATCAGGCGTGGGTACGACGACGCCGCGTCACTGGCGCCGGGTGAGGCGTACACGGGTGCGACGTAGAGCAGGCCGCCCTGAGCGACCGGCAGCGTCAGCAGGTTGCCCCACCGGATGCGGTTCTGGTTGTCACGGCCGATGACACCAAGGTCCTGGCTCACCGCGGTGTCGGTGCTGATCGCGTTGAACGCCAGCTTGGGGCCGTTCACCTGGCCGGGAATGGTCAGCACCGTCAGCTTGCCGTAGGTGTCAGGGTCAGAACTTGCGCTGATATAGGCGGCGAGGAAGTCGCGGCGGAACCGGTTCATCGCACTGGTCAGCTGGAAGGACGCCGAATTATTGTTGGATGCAAGATTTTTGGCGACGATGTAATACGGCGGCTGATAGCTGCTCGCGGTGGGGTTCGGATCCAGCGGCACGTCCCAGAAGTCCGACGTGGAGAAGAACGTCACGGGATCGTCCACGTGGTACTTGGCAAGCAGAGCGCGTTGAACCTTGAACAGATCCTCCGGATAACGCAGGTGCTGTTGCAGTTCAGGGGTGATTTCACTCTTGGGCTTCACCGTGCCGGGGAACACCTTCATCCACGCCTGCAGCACCGGGTCCTGCTCGTCTTGTGCGTACAGCGTCACGGTGCCGTCGTACGCGTCGACGGTCGCTTTCACCGAGTTGCGGATGTAGGACACCTGCTTGTCGACCTGCAGCCGGTTGGTCGCCACCTCGCTGGAGTCGGCTGTGGCGCTCGACAACGTCGTCAACTGGGAGTACGGGTAGTTGTCGAGCGTGGTGTAGCCGTCCACGATCCACACCATCCGCTTGTTCACGATCGCGGGGTAGACGGTGGTGTCCGTGGTCAGCCACGGCGCTGCGGCTTCGACGCGTTCCGCCGGATCGCGATTGAACAGGATCTTGCTGTTCTCGCCGATCACGTTGGAGAACAAGAAGTTCCGCTCGGCGAACTTCGCGGCGAACACCGAGCGCGACAACCAGCTGCCGATGGGCACTCCACCGGTGCCGCCGTACGTGTAGTTCTTGGTCTCGGTGTTGGTCTCGTAGTCGTACTCACGGTCGACGCCGCTCTTGCCCACGATCGCGTAGTCGGCCGACGTGTCGGCGATCACCGGACCGTAGTAAATCCGCGGCTGATCCAGTGGGGCCGGACCCGGTGACACGACGCTGCCGTTGGCGCCGACGACGCTGGCGAGGAACTCCGGGTAACCGCCGTTCTGGTTGGGGTCGTTGGCAACTCCGCGAACGGTGTTGGCCGGCGAGGCGATGAATCCGTTGCCGTGCGTGTAGACGGTGTGCCGGTTGATCCAGTCGCGCTGGTTGTCGATCAGCCGGTCAGGGTTGAGCTCGCGAGCCGCGACCACGAAGTCACGGAGGTCTCCGTCGCGTCCCGTGTAGCGATCCATCGCCAGGTGATCGGGGAAGTAGTAGAAGTTCTTACCCTGCTGGAACTGGGTGAACGCCGGGCTGACGATTGTCGGGTCGAGCAATCGGATGTTCGACGTCGTCGCACGGTCGGAGGCCACCTGTTGGGCCGTCGTCTGAGCGTCCCCGCTGTAGTCGCGGTACGTGACCGTTTGGTCGGTGAGCCCGTAGGCCTGTCTGGTGGCCGTGATGCTTCGGCTGATGTATTCGCTTTCCTTCTGCGCAGCGTTGGGCTTGACGCTGAACTGTTCGACCACCAGCGGCCAGCCGGCGCCGATCACCAGCGACGACAACAGCAAAAGGACCACACCGATGGCCGGGATCCGCAAGTCCCGCAACACGATCGCGGAGAAGACCGCCGCCGCGCAGATGACCGCGATCGCCATCAGGATCAGCTTCGCGGGCAGTACCGCATTGATGTCCGTGTAGCCGGCGCCGGTGAACGGCTTGCCGCCGCGGGTGTGGCTCAACAGCTCGTAGCGGTCCATCCAGTAAGCGACGGCCTTGAGCAGCATCAGGATGCCGACCAACGTGATCAGCTGGATGCGCGCCGCGCGGCTCAACGCCCCGCTGCGGCCCGACAGCCGGATACCTCCGAAGAGGTAGTGGCCCACCAGGTTGGCGATGAACGCCAGGAAGGTGGCGACGAACAGGAAGCTCAGCACCAGTCGGTAGAACGGCAGATCGAACGCATAGAAGCCGAGGTCCATGCCGAACTGCGGATCTTTGATCCCGAAGCTGCCGCCGTGCAGGAACAGCTGGATGCGGGTCCAATAGCTCTGCGCGACAATCCCGGCGAGGAGTCCGATGAACACGGGAATGCCGATACCGACGAGCCGCAGCCGGGTCATCACTGCGGTGCGGTAGCGCGCGATCGGGTCGTTGGGTCCGTTGGTCGGGACGAACACGGGGCGGGTGCGGTACGCCAGCGCCAGGCCGGCGAACACGATCGCGCCGATCACCACCGTGGCGATCAGGAAAACCACGATGCGGGTGAACAGCTGCGTGGTGAACACCGAGCGGTAGCCGAGCTCGCCGAACCACAGCCAATCGACGTAGGTGTCGATCAGGCGTGGGCCGATCAACAGGATCAAGACGAATGCCGCGGAAACCGCGATGAGAATTCGGCTACGTCGTGTCAGCTTCGGCATTCTTGCCGCGGGCCGCATACCCACTCGTCAACTCCAGTTTCTAACCGTTCCCACACGCCTTCTGTGACGTGCCATAACTCTACGCATGTGAAAAGTGGCTTTGATGCCGCAGACGCCCTAGCAATGGGGCCGTTCGCCACCAGCTGACAATGTGTTGAGAGCGGCGACGGCCTGATCGAGGGTCTCGACCTTGACCAGTTCCAGGTCGTCGTCATGGGCCGTCCTGGCTTCCTCGCAGTTCTCGGCGGGAACCAGGAAGATGCTCGCCCCGGCGTCCTTGGCCGCCAGCATCTTGTGGGTGATGCCGCCGATCGGACCGACCTTGCCGTCGCCGGTGATCGTCCCGGTGCCCGCGACGAACTTGCCGTCGTTGAGATTGCCGGTGGTGAGTTTGTCGACGACCGCAAGGCTGAACATCAGCCCGGCGGACGGGCCGCCGACGTTGGCGAGATTGAAATCAACCGTGAACGGCGCCCACGGGGCGTCCAGCACGGCGATCCCGAGGTAACCCTGATCGCGTTCGGGGTGCTTACCCAGCGTGATCGTGGTGGAGCCGATGTCCCCGTTCCTGCGCCGGTAGTCCAGCACCACCTGCTCACCGGGCTTGGTGTCCTTGATGATCGCCTGGAACGCGTCGAGGTCGGGCACCGGCTTTCCGTTGACGTAGTCGATGGCGTCACCGTCGGTGAGCTTGCCCTTGGACGGGCCGTCGTCATTGACCGACTCCACCGTCACGGCCATCGGGTACTTCAGATAGAGCAACGCGGCGTATTCGGCGCTGTCCTCGGACTGGCGGAAGTCGGTGTTGTTGGCCTCGTCGACCTCGTCCTTCGACTTGTCCGGCGGGTAGACGAGATCTCGGGGTACCAGCTGTTCACGGCCCGACATCCACAATGTCAGGGCTTCGCCGAGGGTCAGCGCGTCACGTTGAGACACCGTGGTCATGTTCAGGTGTCCTGACGTGGGGTGGACCTCGGTGCCCTCGATGTCGACGACCTGCTTACCGTCGACCTCACCGAGTGTGTCGAACGTCGGTCCCGGACCCAGCGCCACAAACGGCACCGTCACCACCGACAGCGCAACTCCGAACGCGACAATGGGGACGAGCGCGACGAGCAACGTCAAAATGCGCCTGTTCACGCCGCCCAATGTAGAGGTCGACGTGGAAGGGCCCTCGATCGCGATCATCGCTTCGCTCTCGGCGTGACATGCCACGTCACATGAGACGGCGCCGGTGAGTACCGTTGAGGGCATGGCTGACCTGCCTTTCGGCTTCTCCCCCGGGGATGACCCCGAGCGAGACAAACGTAAGAACGACCCGGATTCGGGCTCCGGCGGTCCCACCCCCGGCGATCCGTTCGGTATGGGCGGGGGCGAATTCGACATGTCCCAGTTGGGTCAGATGTTCAGCCGTCTCGGGGAGATGTTCAGCGGCGCCGGGAACGTGACAGCCGACGGCACCAAGTCGGGTCCGGTGAACTACGACCTGGCACGGCAGCTGGCGTCGAGCTCGATCGGTTTCGTCGCGCCCGTCGGCGAGAAGACCAGCGCGGCGATCTCCGATGCCGTCCACCTCGCCGAGACGTGGCTGGACGGTGTGACGGCACTGCCCGCGGGCACCACCAAGTCGGTGGCCTGGACGCCGACGGACTGGGTCGACAACACGATGGCGACCTGGAAGCGGCTGTGCGATCCAGTGGCCGAACAGATTTCCACGGTGTGGGCGTCGTCGCTGCCCGAGGAGGCCAAGTCCATGGCCGGGCCGCTGCTGTCGATGATGACGCAGATGGGCGGCATGGCGTTCGGCTCGCAGCTGGGCCAGGCGCTGGGCACACTCTCGAAAGAAGTACTGACCTCCACCGATATCGGGTTGCCCTTGGGCCCCAAAGGCGTTGCGGCACTGATGCCTGGGGCCGTTGAGTCACTCACCGAGGGACTGGAGCAACCGCGCAGCGAGATCCTCACGTTCCTTGCGGCACGCGAGGCCGCGCATCACCGCCTGTTCACTCATGTGCCGTGGCTGTCCAGCCAGCTGCTCAACACGGTCGAGGCGTTCGCCAAGGGCATGAAGATCGACATGAGCGGACTCGAGGAACTCGCGCAGGGGTTCAATCCCGCGGCGCTGGCGGATCCGTCGCAGATGGAACAACTTCTGAGCCAGGGCATGTTCGAGCCGAAGGCGACACCCGAGCAGACTGTCGCGCTTGGGCGGCTGGAGACACTGCTGGCGTTGATCGAGGGCTGGGTGCAGACCGTCGTCACCGCTGCGCTGGGCGACCGCATACCCGGTACGTCGGCGCTGTCGGAGACTCTGCGCAGGCGACGCGCCACCGGCGGGCCCGCCGAACAGACCTTCGCCACGCTGGTCGGCCTGGAACTGCGACCGCGCAAGATGCGCGAGGCGGCGGCATTGTGGGAACGGCTGACCGAGGCCGTCGGCGCCGATGCCCGCGACGGCGTGTGGCAACACCCCGACCTGTTGCCCAGCGCCGAGGACCTCGACGAACCGGCCGGTTTCATCGACCGCATGATCGGCGGAGACACCAGCGGCATCGACCAGGCGATCGCAGATCTCGAGAAGTCCACCGAAAACGACACTGACACAGGCGATTCCGAACGCTGAATCGGAGCCTGTGGATAACTCGACGGGCTATGGCGGATAACGTGCCACACTCCTCGCATGGGGCGTTACGTCCTGGACCCAGCGAGGCCGGTGTTGTTGCGACCCGACGGCGTCGTACAGGTGGGTTGGGATCCGCGGCGCGCGGTACTGGTCCGTCCACCGTCGGGATTGACCGCAGGTGCCCTCGCCGATCTGCTGCGCCGTCTTCAATCGGGCGCCACCCTGCCGGAGATCCAGGGGCATGCCGACGAGGCCTCCGCAGACAGCATCGCCGAGGTGGTGTCGTCGCTCGTGGACGCCGGCGTCGTGACGAACACGGCGCGAAGGCGTACCCGCGCGGCGTCCATCCGGATCCATGGGCGCGGTCCGCTTTCGGATCTTCTCGCGTCCGCGCTGCGTTGCTCGGGCGCTCAGCTCACGCGTAGCAGTCGCACGCATGCCGGCGCGCCTGCCGACCTGGCGGTATTGACCGACGTCCTGGTGTCAGATCCGCGGGTGGTGCGCGACCTGCACTCCGCAGGAGTGCCGCATCTTCCGGTGCGGGTGCGCGACGGCGTCGGCCTCATCGGACCGTTGGTCATTCCCGGTGTCACCAGCTGCCTCGGGTGCGCCGACCTTCATCGCAGCGATCGCGACGCCGCCTGGCCGGCGATCGCAGCCCAGCTCCGCGACACCGTCGGCAACGCTGACCGCGCCACGGTGCTGGCGACGGCGGCGCTGGCCCTCAACCAGATCGACCGCGTCATCTGCGCCGTCCGCAGCGGCCACGGCGTTTCCCACTCCCCTGCGCCGCCGGCCACGCTGGACGCGACACTGGAGTTCGACGTCAACGTGGGATCCGTCGTGGCACGCCGCTGGTCACGGCACCCGCGCTGCACCTGCTGACAACGTTTGTAGGCAAGTCGCTGCAGGGCGTTCAGCGAAGTCATGGATGATGGTCTTGTGAGTGAGATCAAGCGGGGTGGGGCCGCGCGCAATGCCAAGATCGCAGGCCTTGGTGCAGGCATGGCAGGCCGGGCAGCGCTGGGCTTCGGCAAACGGCTGACCGGCAAGCCGAAGGACGAGGTCAACGCCGAGTTGATGGACAAGGCGGCCCAGCAGCTGTTCACCGTCCTGGGGGAGCTCAAGGGCGGCGCGATGAAGGTCGGTCAGGCGCTGTCGGTGATGGAGGCCGCCATCCCCGAGCAGTACGGCAAGCCGTACCGCGAAGCACTGACCAAACTGCAGCGAGAGGCCCCGCCACTGCCCGCGCCCAAGGTGCACCGGGTGCTCGACGGGCAGCTGGGCACCAAGTGGCGCGAACGGTTCACGTCGTTCGACGACACGGCGGTGGCGTCGGCCAGCATCGGTCAGGTGCACAAGGCGGTGTGGTCCGACGGTCGCGAGGTTGCGGTCAAGATCCAGTACCCCGGCGCCGACGAGGCGCTGCGCGCCGATCTCAAGACCATGCAGCGGATGGTCAGCGTGCTGCGCCAACTGTCCCCCGGCGCGGATGTGCAGGGTGTGGTCGACGAGCTGATCGAACGCACCGAAATGGAACTCGACTACCGGCTAGAGGCCGACAATCAGCGCGCGTTCGCCAAAGCCTATGAGGGACATCCCCGTTTCGTGGTCCCGCACATCGTGGCCAGCGCGCCGAAGGTGGTGATCCAGGAATGGATCGAAGGTATCCCGATGTCGGTCATCATCCGCGAAGGCACGCAGGAGCAGCGTGACCTGATGGGCACCCGGCTGTTCGAGCTGACCTACGACGCGCCCAAGCGCCTCGAGATGATGCACGGCGACGCGCATCCAGGGAACTTCATGCTGCTGCCCGACAACAAGATGGGTGTCATCGACTTCGGCGCCGTCGCGCCGATGCCCGGGGGTATTCCCATCGACATCGGACTGGCGACGCGCTACGCACTGCAGGACGATTACGAGAACCTGCAGGCGGCCATGCAGCGCATCGGATTCATCCAGAAGGGCGAGCAGGTCTCGAACCGGGAGATGGACGAGATGATGAAGCAGTACGTGGAGCCGCTGGAGGTCGAGGTGTTCCACTACACGCGAAAGTGGCTGCAGCGCATCACCGCCGCGAACATGAGACCCGACCGCGCAGCAGGCCAGATCAAGGCCGCGCGACAGATGGACATTCCGGCCAAGCTGGCGATCCCGATGCGGGTGATCGCGTCCAATGTCGCCATCTCCTGCCAGCTCGATGCGCACATCCCGGCCAAAGCGCTTGCGACGGAACTGGTTCCGGGCTTCGCCGAACAAGACGCCTGATCCGGGGAAACCCGGCAGCGCTTACGCGGCTGCCGGGCTGCCCTCGGTGTTCTTGCGTGGCCGGCCACGCGGACGCTTGCGTGCGATGACCGTGCCGCGGTCGAGAATCTCGCCGCCCCACACACCCCACGGTTCCTCCCGCTCGAGCGCGGCCGCCAGGCACTCACGCCGGATCGGGCAATCCGCGCACAGCGACTTGGCGCGTTCGAGCTCGACGGGACTCTCGGCGAACCACATATCGGGGTCGTACAAGTGACAGGGCACCGCAAGCTTCGTCTTTTGTCGGCATGTCCCGATTGACATGTCCAGTCCTCTGCTTCCTGGTCGAGGGTTGTCGCATCTGTCTTCTGATGGATCTGTGACCAGGGATTCTGAGGTCCCAAATAAATTGGCCACGGATCCGATGACTGCGGGTCCGTGGCCTTTGGGGCGAAATCGTGGGCTTCCTTAGGTGGTGCCCCGATCCACGGACATTCCAGTCGCGGCGGCGGTGCGGCGGCGCGTGGGCTGCGGCGAAATGGCAGCTGCGGCACCCGCGGCGGCATGCGCCTTGTATGCGGGATGCGCCGCGGCGGCGGCAGCCGGGACATGGAGGGTCCACGAAACGCCGGAAACGCCTACGCCGCTAAACGTATTCATGTTCGACATGATCTCGGAACCCTCCTTTCACACGACAAATCGCACGGCTGGTGTGTGCGATCTCGAGGCTAAGCGTAACAGGCCGAACTGACAACTGATTTTCTGACCTGCGGCTTTGGCACGATTTTTACGAGGATTGGCGGCCTTTGACCAACGCGAGAACGTCAGCGCCGTACTGCTCGAGTTTGCGTGCGCCGATGCCGGGGATCGCGACGAGTGCGGCGTCGTCGCCCGGCAGCGTCTCCGCGATCGCGATCAGCGTGTTGTCGGTGAACACCACATACGCGGGCACGCTCATCTCCTTGCAGGTGCGCAGCCGCCAGTCCTTGAGTTCCGCGAGCAGGTTCTCGTCGATATCGGACGGGCACCCCTCGCATCGGCGCAAGACGATCGCAGCCGGGGCGGTCAGTGCGGCATTGCACACCCGGCAGCGCGGCGCGGCGCCCTTGGGCCGACGGGTACGACTGGGGGCGTTGTCGCCGGATGCCTGCGGCGCGACGCCGTTGAGGAACCGTGACGGCTTTCGACCCTTTCGGCCGCCCGGTGCTCGAGCCAGTGCCCAGCTGAGCGCCAAATGTGTTCGCGCCCTGGTGATTCCGACATAGAAGAGGCGGCGCTCCTCTTCGACTTGCTCACTGTCGGGACCGTGCGTCAGCGCATGGGAGATGGGCAGGGTGCCGTCGGCGAGACCGACCAGGAACACCGCATCCCATTCCAGACCCTTCGCGGCATGCAGCGAGGCGAGCGTGACGCCCTGGACCACGGGTGGATGCCGTGCGTCGGCGCGCTGCCGAAGCTCGGCGAGCAGTGAACCCAGGTCCAACGACGGGCGCTGCGCGACTTCCTCGTCGACCAGTTCGGCGAGCGCGGTCAACGCCTCCCACCGCTCGCGTGCCTTGGTGCCCGTGGGTGGCTCGGCGGTCAGTCCAAGAGGCTCCAACACGGCACGAACGACCTCCGACAGTGGTCCGTCCACGTCGCGATCGGCTGCGCGTTGCAGCGCCACCAGGGACTGGCGGATCTCCTGACGGCTGAAGAACCCCTCGCCGCCACGCACCTGGAAGGGGACACCCGCCTCGGTGAGCGCCTCCTCGTAGACCTCCGACTGGGCGTTGATGCGGTACAGCACCGCGATCTCCGATGCCGGGGTGCCCGCTTCGATGAGCCGCTTGATCTTCTTCGCGACCGCGGTCGCCTCGGCGACCTCGTCCGGGTGTTCGGCGAACGTGGGCTCCGGCCCGGGGTCGCGCTGGCCGACCAGATGCAGCCTGCTGCCCGCCATCCGGCCACGGGCGGCGGCGATGACGCGGTTGGCCAGCGACACCACCTGCGGGGTGGACCGGTAGTCGCGTTCGAGGCGGACCACCGCGGCGTCGGGAAAGCGGCGCGAGAAGTCGAGCAGGTACTGCGGCGTGGCACCGGTGAACGAATAGATGGTCTGGTTGGCGTCGCCGACAACGGTCAGGTCGTCCCGGTCTCCCAGCCACGCGTCCAGCACGCGCTGCTGCAGCGGCGTTACGTCCTGGTATTCGTCGACCACGAAGCAGCGGTACCTGTCGCGAAACTCCTGGGCGACCGCCGCGTCGTTTTCGATGGCGGCGGCGGTGTGCAGCAGCAGGTCGTCGAAGTCCAGCAGCGTTGTGCCATCGCGGCGGGCCTTGAGCGTCTCGTATCCCGCGTACACCGCCGCGACCTTGGCGGCGTCGAACGGAATGTCGCGACCCACTGCGGCGACGGCGGTGCCGTAGGTCTCCGGGCTGATCAAAGATCCTTTGGCCCATTCGATTTCGCTTGCGAGGTCGCGGACGTCGTCGGTGCTGGCCTGTAGCCCGGCGCGGTTGGCGGACTGGGCGACGACCGCGAACTTGGTGTCGAGCAGTTCCCATCCGGTGTTGCCGACGACGCGCGGCCAGAAGTAGGCCAACTGGCGGCGAGCGGCGGCGTGAAACGTCATCGCCTGAACGGACGCGGTGCCCACTCCGTCATCGAGGGTGCGCAGCCGGGCACGCATCTCACCGGCGGCCCGCTGGGTGAACGTCACCGCGAGTACCTGCCCCGGCGCGACGTGTCCGGACGACACCAGGTGGGCGATGCGGCGGGTGATGGTGCGGGTCTTACCGGTGCCCGCACCCGCCAGCACGCACACGGGCCCACGCGGGGCGAGGACGGCCTCGCGCTGCTCGTCGTCGAGGTCGTCGATGATGCGCGAGCACGCGACCTCTACCGGCATGCCGACCATCTTGTCAGGGCGGACCGACAAACCGGGGCATGCCGCGGGCATGTTCGGACCATCGACTACGTTGACTGCGATATGAGTGCTGAGCTGACCATGTACACCACGTCGTGGTGTGGGTACTGCGCCCGCCTGAAGAAGGTTCTGAAGGCCGAGGGCATCGCGTTCGACGAGATCGACATCGAGGCCGACCCGGCCGCGGCGGAGTTCGTGGCCTCGGCCAACGGCGGCAACCAGACGGTGCCGACGCTGAAGTTTCCCGACGGCAGCACGCTGACCAATCCGAGCGGCGCCGAGGTCAAGAAAAAGCTCGCGCGCTAATCCGGCGCGTCGGCGGCGACATCAATCGAGCGCGGCCCACGATTCGATGATCTCGCGGGCAATCGAGATCGACCCGGGCAGCAGAAGCCGCGACGGCGAATCGCTGCTCCAGTCGCCGTCGGCCAGCGCGGCCCGGACCTCGTCCCTGGTGAACCAGGCCGCCTCCGCGATCTCGCCGTCGTTGAAAGAGAACTCCTGCTCCGGGTCACCGATCGCGTGAAACCCGACCATCAGCGACCGCGGAAACGGCCACGGCTGGCTGCCCAGATACTGGACATTGGTCACCGACAACCCGATCTCCTCGGCGATCTCGCGGACGACGCACCCCTCGAACGACTCCCCCGCCTCGACGAAACCCGCCAAGAGCGAGAACAGCCGCTCGGGCCACACCGTCTGACGGGCGAGCACCGCGCGGTCGTGCCCGTCATGGATAAGGCAGATCACCGCAGGGTCGATGCGCGGAAATTCTTCGTGGCCTGCTGTGGCGTTGACCCTCGACCAGCCGCCCTTGATCGCCTTGGTCGGTGCGCCGTCGATGGCGCTGAACCGTGCGCTGTCATGCCAATTCAGCAGTGCGGTGGCAGTCGCGACGAGCTGCGCGCTGACGTCGTCGAAGATCGGGCCCGCCCGGCGCAGATCGAGAACCTCGGTTTCGGTGTGCGGATCCTCAGGGCCCTCCAGCGCCGCGCGGATCCCCCACACGTGGGTGCCGTCGCCGAGCCGACCGAGGAAGACCGCGTTCTCCGGCGGCTTGGCGCCTAGATCGGCGGCCTTCCCGAGCACCACTCGGCCCGCGGAGATCAGCACCTGATTGCGACGGTCGACCCGCAGGACCGCCGCATCCGGCCAGCCGGCCAACGCTGCATCGACATCGGTGCGCAGTGCGTCGGCCCGGTCGGCGCCGACGCGCGACAGCAGCGGGACGTTGCGGAGCTGAAATCCTCCGGAGCTCATTGCTCTCTGTCCCCTCGCCTCCCCTGCGCTGCGCGCGTGGGCCCATCGGGCTGGGGTCCCCACTTCGCGCAAGCGCTCATCATTGCTCTCTGTTCTTCGCGCAAGCGCTCATCATTGCTCTCTGTTCTTCGCGCAAGCGCTCATCATTGCTCTCTGTTCTTCGCGCAAGCGCTCATCACCGCTCCGCGTCCGCGCTGCGGATGTACAGCAGCCGGTCGCCGTTTTCGAGCGCGTCGACCTGCTCGTCGTCGACGCGCACCAGCTTGCCGGCGCGGACGACGCCGAGCACGATATCTGTGTTGTGCCTCGGCGATCCGCCGACCTCTTTGGGGCTGACTTCCCGTTCGGCGATCGCGAAGCCGGCATCGGGGGTCAGAAGGTCTTCCATCATCTCGACAACGCTCGGGGTCTGTACCGCTATGCCCAGCAGCCGGCCGGAGGTCTCGGAGGTGACGACGGTTGAATCCGCGCCGGCCTGCTCGAGGAGGTGTTGATTCTCGGCTTCTCGCACCGCGGCGATGATCTTTGCATTGGGTGCCAGCTCGCGGGCCGTGAGGGTGACCAAGACCGCGGCGTCATCACGGTTGGTAGCGACGATGATCGCCTTGGCATGCTGGGCGCTGGCCAGCCGCAGGACTTCCGAGTCGGTCGCGCTGCCCCGCACGGTGACCAGGCCCGCGCTCTTCGCGCGTTCGAGCGCGACCGGGTCCTCGTCGACCACGACGATGTCGGCCGGCGCCACTTCGTCGCCGATCATCGCGGCGGCCGCCGTCCTGCCCTTCGTGCCGTAGCCCACGATGACGATGTGGTTGCGCACCTTGTTCCTCCATCGCTGGATTTGGTAGACCTGCCGCGACTGTGTGGTGAGGGTTTCGACCGTCGTACCGATCAGCACGATCAGGAACGCGATCCGCAGCGGTGTGATCACCAGGACGTTGACCAGCCGAGCCGACGCGGTGACCGGAGTGATGTCGCCGTAGCCCGTCGTCGACAGTGACACCGTCGCGTAGTACAGGCAGTCCAGGAACGACAGCGGATCGTTGGGGTTCGGGGAGCTTTCGACGTCGCGATAGCCGTGCCTGTCCAGGTACACGATCAGAACGGCGGCGAACAGCGCGCCGAGGGCGTAGACAACCCGCCGGATGATGCGCTGGGTGGGGCTGACCTGTTCGGTAGGAATCTGCACTGTGTCGGTCAGCGCATGGACCGGCTGATCGGCCAACGACTGGTCGAATCGGCGGAGCCGACGTCGCAATCTTCCCTTAGCCATCAGAACCCGTCATCGCTGAAGAGTCGGCGCACGCCATTATGTAACCATGACCACCACCCCGTTCGAACTTGAGCAGAGCGCCAGTCCCAGACGAGCACAGCTGATGGGTGCCGGGCTGCTCGGCATGGGCGTCCTGCATTTTGCGGCCCCCAAGCCGTTCGACGACATCATTCCGCAGGAGCTGCCGGGCACCGCACGCTTCTATACGTATGCCTCCGGCGTCGCCGAGCTGGGCGTCGGCGGTCTGCTGCTGGCGCCCAAGACGCGCCGCCTGGGAGCGCTGGCCGCCGTGGCCCTGTTCGTCGGCGTCTTTCCCGGCAACGTCAACATGGTCCGGATGTTTTTCAACGACCCCGACAAGACGCTTCCCATGAGGCTGGGTGCGATCGCCCGCCTGCCGTTGCAAATCCCGATGATCACCGAGGCGCTCAAGATCTATCGCTCGTCTAAGCCGCAGTAGTTTCCAACAGGGCCAGCAGGTCGTCGCTGCCCGGCAGGTCGTCCGGGGTGACGGTCAGCCCGCTGCGCACGTAGTGGAACGACGCGCGTACGGATTCGACCGGGCAGCCGTGTAGCGCGGCCCAAGCAAGCCGATAGACGGCGAGCTGAACGGCCGCATGCCGCTTGGCTTCCGGTGTGCCAGGTGGATCACCTGTCTTCCAGTCGACGACGGTGGCGCCGCCGTCGCCGTCTCCGAAGACCGCGTCGATGCGCCCACGCACCACTCGCCCGCCCATCACCATGTCGAAGGGCACCTCGACGTCGACCGGGGTGCGGGCGGCCCACGACGACACCGCGAATGCGGCCTGCAGCTCGCCGAGTTCGTCGGCGACGGTGGCGTCGTGATCGACGGCACCGGGCAGATCGTCCAGGTCGAACAACCGATCGGCGTGATAGAAGCGCTGTACCCAATCGTGGAAAGCGGTGCCCAACAAGGCATGCGGATCCGGTCGGCTGGGCAGCCTGCGTCGCAACCGTTGCGCGACTGCATCGGGGTCGCGGCCGAGTTCGACCAGAGTGCTGACCGACAACTGTGTCGGCAACGGCGGGACCGGACGATCGGCCGCTCGATTGCGTTCGGCCAGCAGCGCGTCGACGTCCGATATCCACCCTTCGTCACCATCTGCGAGTTCACCGCCGGAATCACCTGACATCGCCTGTGCGACAAGCGCGGCGCCCCGGCCCATATCGTCGCGGCGGGGACCCGCGGGGTCGGCGGGCCAGAGCGTCTCGACGACGTTGTCGCGCAACGGGTTGGGCTCGCCATCGGCCGGAGTCGGAGCCCACTGCTCGACGATGCCGCAGGGATCACCCGCGGCGTCCGCCCGCTCGATGATGTCCTTGAGCTCTTCGAGGAACGCCGACGGACCACGCGGCTTGGACTCGGCCGCTCCCCAGTGATGACCGGAGAGCAGCAGGGTGTTCTCCGCGCGCGTGATCGCCACGTACAACAGCCGTCGCTCCTCGTCGATGCGGCGCAGCGCCAGGCTGTCCTTGTGGTCAGAGATCTTGTCCGCGAGCTTCTTTCGATCGTTGACGTCGGAGGTGTCCAGGACCGGCACACCGTGCTCGGAAAGCGTCGCCCGATCCCCCCGCAGCAGCGGCGGCAGGTCGCCCGAATCGGTGAGCCATGTCCGGGCCGACGCGGTGGACGGGAAGACCCGGCCGCTGAGGTGGGGCACCGCCACGACCTGCCATTCCAGCCCTTTGGCGGCGTGCACGGTGAGAATCTGAACCCGGTCGTCCGCAACGGCGACTTCGGCGGGCGCCAGGCCGTTCTCCACCTGCTCGGCCGCATCGAGGTAAGCGAGAAGGCCGGACACTGTGGCGCCGGGACGGCTCGCGAAGTCGGCGACCACGTCGGCGAACGCATCGAGATGCTCGGTGCCCGCCCAGCCCGCAGACACCCGGCGCGTCGCGCGGACCTCGGTGTCCACGCCGAGCACCCGTCGCACCTCGGCGACCAGGTCGGGCAGCGGGTGCGTGAGATGGCCACGGAGCGCGGTGAGTTCACGACCCAGCTCCACGATGCGGGCGTACCCCGTCGCGGAGTAGGCCGCGGCGGAGCCCGGATCGCTGACGGCGTCCGCCAGGCACGCGGTGTCGGCGTCGGGCGCCGCCTGCGCCACGACCCGGTCGGCGACCGCACCGTCAGCGGGGCTACCGCAGTCGTCGAGTTCGACGGCACGACGCCACAGCGCCGCGACATCACGCCCACCCAACCGCCAACGCGGCCCGATCAGCACGCGCATCGCGGATGCGCCGGAGGTGGGGTCCGCCGCCATTCGCAGCGTCGCCACCACGTCGGCCACCTCGGGCACGCCGAGCAACCCTGAGAGTCCCACGACTTCGACGGGCACCCCTCGCGCGGTCAGCGCATCGGCAATCGGTGCGGCGTCCGCATTGCGCCGCACAAGGACCGCGGTCGTCGGCGCCGCGACACCGTCGGCGCGGGCTTGATGGTAGATCCGCGCCAGATGGTCTGCCATCCAATCACGTTCGGAGACAACGTCTGTCAGCAGTGCACATTTGACGGTGCCCTGGGTCGCGCCGGGTTTGGGCCGCAGCTCCCGGACCGCCACGGAACGGCGTCGCGCTTCTGCGGACACCGCATTCGCCAGATGCAGGGTGTCGGGCGGGTTGCGCCAGCTGGTGCGAAGCTCCAGCGTCGGGGCGGGGCTGCCGTCGGACCGAGGGAAATCAGTGGTGAAACGCGGCAAGTTCGTGGCCGACGCGCCGCGCCAGCCGTAGATCGACTGGATCGGATCACCGACGGCGGTCAGCGCCAAGCCATCGTCGACTCCCCCGCCGAACAACGCCGAAAGAGCGACCCGCTGGGCGTGGCCGGTGTCCTGGTACTCGTCGAGCAGCACAACCCGAAACCGGCTCCTCAGCTGCTCGCCCACCTGCGGGAATGCCGCCGCCAACCGGGCGGCCGAAGCCATCTGCATGCCGAAGTCCATGACCTTCTGCTCCCGCATCCGCAGGTGCAGAGCGTCGATCAGCGGGACGAGCTGGGTGCGTTCGGTCTGGGTCGCCAGCATGCGCAACAGCCATTGACTCGGTCCACGGTCCCGCTGATACGGCCCCGCGGGCAGCGTGTGTACGAGCCGTTCGAGCTCGACGTGGGTGTCGCGCAACTGCTCGGTGTCGACGAGGTGTTCGGACAGCGCACCGGCCAGTCGCAACACCATCGCGGTCACGGCGGCCGGGGTCTTGTCGGTATCCAGATGCTGCGGATGCTCGCACACCACCCGAAAAGCCAACTGCCACATCTCGGTTTCACTGAGCAGACGAGTGTCGGGTTCCACCGGGAGCAGCAGACCGTGCTCGCGCAACAGATTGCCTGCGAAAGCGTGATAGGTGCTGACGGTCGCCGGATCGTCGGCGATGTCCGGCATTCCGGGGCCGGCGGGAACGAGCCCCGCGCCCGCGAGCCGGGCCAGCCTGGTGCGGACACGGCGCAGCAGTTGTCCGGCCGCCTTACGGGTGAACGTCAGACCGAGCACCTCACCGGGCAGCGCGTAACCGTTGGCGACCAGCCAGACCACCCGCGCCGCCATGGTCTCGGTCTTGCCTGCCCCGGCACCGGCTATGACGACAAGGGGCCCCGGCGCAGCGGCGATCACCGCAGCCTGCTCATCCGTGGGTGCGAACAGCCCGAGCGCCGATGCGAGTTCGTCGGGGCTGTAGCGCGGGTTCACTGCTGACCTTCCGCACGCGTCTGGGCCGGGCACATGTTCCGCACAGGGCAATGGGCGCAACCGTCGTTGATCCGCGCGACGAACTGAGGGCCCTGGGTGGCCGCCGCAGCGTCCTGCACCTTGTTCCGCCAGGCGGCGTGCGATTCCGGCGTCAGCGCGTCCTGCTCGCGTTCGGCTGCGCGGCCGCCGCTGGTCCTGCCGAGATACACCAGCCGGCCGCCTCCGGGTTCCGTCCCGTGCGGTAGGAGCCCTTCGGCAATGGCCAGCTGATACATCGCGAGCTGGGCGTGACGCTGGGCCTCGTCCTTGGTGACCGGGCTCTTGCCGGTCTTGACGTCGACGACCACCAATCGTCCCTCGCCGTCGCGTTCCAGCCGGTCCAGTCGGCCGCGGACCTGCACACCGGGACCCTCGTCGCCGGGGCGGCAGACCTCTCCGGTGACCTCGATCTCGGTACCGACCTCGGTGAGCTGGTGGCGGGTCTGCGTGCGCCACTCTGCGAATGTCGACAACATCGACCGGTGCCTGTCCAGCTCATTGTCCGAATGCCACTGCGCATCGAACGGTAGTTGCTCCCAGACCTTTTCGAGCTCGTTGAGCATCTGGCTCTCGGTCTTGCCGGGATCGGCGACCAGAGCGTGCAGCAGCGAGCCGATGGCCGACCGGACATCTCGTGCGTCGCTGCCGCCGTGGCGTTCGAGCAGCCAGCGCAGCGGGCAGTCTGTCAGCATCTGAAGTGTCGACGGTGACAGCGTCACGGTGTGATCGTCACCGGACCAGAGGGGCTCGTCGGTGGACAGCGCCGTCGTGGCGTACCAGTGCCCAGGGTCGGCGCCCGGCACACCCCCCTGCGCCAAACGCGCCAGTTGTGTTGCCGCGCAGGCACGAACGTCCTCCTCGACGTCGTCCGGCGGTGCGCAGACCACCGCACGCAGGCGTCCGACCAAAGCGGTCGGCGCCAGCACCCGCGGTGCCTGCACCGGGGCAGTGGGCTCGGGGCCGGGATCGGTGGCCAGCGACATCAGTTCGTAGCAGAACGGCGAAGGCAACATCGACTCGTCTCCGCAGTCGCTGTCGACCGCGGTCACCAGCAGCCGACTGCGGGTGCGGCCCATCGCCGCGATGAGCAGCCTGCGCTCCTCGGCGAGCAGGGGCGCCCGCGTCGACACTCCCCTGTCGTTCGGAGCGACCACACCGTCCAGCACATCGACCAGCCGCTGTGTACCGAGCACGCCACCGCGGGGGATCATGTTGGGCCACAGCCCTTCCTGCAGTCCGGCGATGACGACGAATTCCCACTCCCCGCCGAGCGCCGCATGGGCGCTGAGCACCGCCACGGTGTCGGATTCGGGGCGTTCCTCGCGGGAGGCGGCCGATAGACCGAGCGCGGTGACATGGTCGAGGAGACCTTGCAACGAAGCCCCTGCGGTGCGGTTCACATACTGCTCGGCGGCATCGAAGAACGCGGTGACGGCGTCGAGGTCACGGTCGGCTTGTGCGCCCGCCGTCCCACCGCGTTCACTTGCCGCCAGCCAGCGCCGCTGCAGACCGGACCGGTGCCATGCCTGCCAGAGCGTGTAGCGCGGGTCATCACCCTGCGCCGCCGAGCGCCGTGCGGCGGCCAGGACGGCGCGGACCCGCCGTAGCGGACGGGCGAGTTCGGCGGAGAGTCCCTCGGCACCGCGCTCTTTCAGCAGGGCATCGACCAGCAGATCGCCGAGTTCTCGGGGCGGCTGACTTCCGTCATGGCGCCGCAGCGCCCGCCGCAGCTGTCGCAGCGACACCGGGTCGACCCGCCCGATCGGGCCGGTCAGCAGCGAAAGCGCCTGCGTGCCGTCGAGCGCCGCGCCCGCGGTGGCCTCGAGAACGGTGAGCAGGGCTTGCACCGCGGGCTGGTCGGCCAGCGGCGCAGTGGGCGTCGGCAGGTCCACGGGGACGCCCGCGGCGGCCAGTGTGCGCGCGAGTGCGGACCCCAGCCGAGGCACGGATCGAACGATCACCGCCATCGCCGACCACGGCACCCCGTCGACCAGATGCGCGCGCCGCAGGGCATCGGCGATCAATGCGGATTCGGCGTGCGACGAGGCGGCGATGCGCACCGTCAGCGAGCCCTGCGGTCCGTCGGCGCCGTCCACGCGGCGAGCGTCGTCGGCACCCGCAAGCCGTTGGGCGACCGCACTGATGGCACGCGCGACCGCGGGTGCGCAGCGGTGGGAGTCGGTCAGGGTGAGGGCGGGCTCGTCGCCGCGCAGCAGCGCCGGATCCGCTCCGCGGTAACCGAATACCGACTGGTTGGGATCACCCGCGAGGATGGTGAGCTCCGCACCACCGGACAACACCCGGACGAGCCGGGCCGCCTGCGGATCCAGATGTTGGGCGTCGTCGACCAGGAGCAGTTTGATGCGCGCGCGCTCGGCCCCCAGTAGCTCGTCGTCGGTGCCGAGGGCTTCCAAGGCCGCGCCCACCAGTTCGGCGGCACCCAGTGCGGGCACTGTGGCCTGCGGCGCTGCCATCCCGACCGCAGAGCGCAACAGCATTATCTGCTCGTAGGCCTGGGCGAACTGCCCGGCCGCCAACCACTCCGGCCGGCCCGCGCGCCGCCCGATACGTTGGAGCTCAACAGGATCCACACCGCGCTCTGTGCAGCGCGCCAACAGGTCACGAAGTTCGGTGGCGAACCCGACAGTGCTCAGCGCACGCCGCAGCTGTGCGGGCCAACCCACGGCCGATCTGTCGCCGTCTTCGAGGTCTCCCGCGAGCAGTTCGCGGATGATGCCGTCCTGCTCGGCGCTGGTGATCAACCGCGGCGGCGGATCACCCTTGCGCTGCGCGGCCAGGCGCAGCACCGCGAATGCGTACGAGTGCACGGTGCGGACCAACGGTTCGCGGACGACTGCGCGGGTGCCGGCTGCGAGCAGCGCCGACGTGATGGCGGCGCGGGCCTGCGCGCCGAGCCGCGCCGAACCCGTCAGCAGCAGAACCGATTCCGGGTCGGTACCCGCGGCGATGTGTGCGGCAGCGGTCCGCACCAGCAGGGTGCTCTTGCCGGTACCCGCGCCGCCGGTCACCCGCACCACGCCGCGCATTCCGGGTTCGGTGAGCGCGGCGGGCGTCAGATCGGTGTGCGGTGCGGACATGTCGAAATGACACCACGGGGGTCCGACAAGTCAGCGCGTTGGGCGCCTTGACAACCGGGTCCGCCTTGCGGCCCAACTCAGTTGGAGTCGTCGGGCGACCAGTAAGCCTTCATGGATGTGATCTTGCCGTCGTCGTCGAAGGTCATGATTTCGATCGGCGCAATGATCAGTGGATCCTGCGGGTCGATGAAGACCTTCATGCGGAAGTGGAACGCCGCCTGTCCCGGCACCACCTTGAGCGTGATGAGTTCGGTCTCCATACGCACGGCCGCGGTGCCCGCGTAGAACGCCAGGAGCGCGTCATGGCCGCGATGCGGCTCGGTGCCGACCGGATCCTCGACGAACCCGGTGTCTGCGTAGAGGGCCACGAGTTCCTCGGGGCGCAGTCTGCCCAGGCCGTCGACGTAGGTACGGACGGTTTGGGCGATCTGTTCGGGTGCGGTCACAACAGTGGCAATCTACGGCAATCTCACCGACAAAACTAGAACTTGTTCTAGTTTTTGTCACCGGCGAGTGTGGGCGTGCGCCGATGGACCTAGCATCGACGCCGTGACCGATCTGCATCTCCACCGCTTCGGCCCGGCGGGTCCGACACAGGTCCTGGCGATTCATGGGTTGACCGGGCACGGGAAGCGGTGGCAGGCCCTGGCCGACCGGCATTTGGCCGAATTCACGGTGACGGCGCCGGACCTGCTCGGCCATGGACGGTCGTCGTGGGCGGCACCGTGGACGATCGACGCCAATACCGCGGCACTCGCCGCGTTACTCGACGCGCCGACGGCCGTGGTCGGGCATTCATTCGGGGGCGCGATCGCGTTGGCCCTCGCCGCGTCGCGTCCTGATCTGGTGTCCGCACTGGTGTTGCTCGACCCCGCGGTGGGCCTCGACGGCGGATGGATGCGCGACATCGCCGACCTCATGCTGGCCTCGCCGGACTACACCGACCGCGCCGAGGCGCGCGCGGAGAAGTCGAACGGTTCGTGGGGCGACGTCGACGCCGACGAACTGGACCGCGAACTCGACGAGCACCTCATCGACCTGCCCAACGGCAGAAGCGGCTGGCGGATCAGCATCCCGGCGATGATGTCGTACTGGAGCGAGTTGGCACGCCCAATTGCCCTGCCTCCGCCTGCGATTCCGACGACGCTGGTGCGGGCCACCAAGACGGAGCCGCCCTATGTCACCGACGAACTCGTCAGCGGACTTGCCGAGCGCCCCACCTTCGCGTTGATGGACTTCGACTGCGACCACATGGTCGCCCAGGCGCTACCCGCCGACACGGCGACGGTGATCCGCGAGGCGCTGCGGTAGATGCCGGCCATCACCGACGAACAGGTCGAGACCGTGCGCGCTCTCGTCGCATCGATCCCGCCTGGACACGTCTCCACATACGGCGACATCGCCGAACTGGCAGGGCTTTCCAGTCCCCGGATCGTCGGCTGGATCATGCGCACCGATTCGTCGGACCTTCCTTGGCACCGCGTCATCCGGGCGTCCGGGCGTCCCGCGCCGCACCTGACCACCAAGCAGCTCGAGCTGCTGCGGTCCGAAGGTGTGCTGGCCGAAGACGGCCGCATCCCGCTGCGCGAGGTGCGTCACCAGTTCTGAGCGGCAAACCCTAAAGAACCAGGCGCACCAGTGCGGCGGTACGCGCAAGACCCGGGAAGGCCGCGTCCGTCGACCGCGGATGCAGCGCATGGACGGCAAGGCGGAACATCAAGGCGCGCAACAACATCTGCGGCCACTCCGGCAACGGACTCCACCGCTCGATGAGACCGTCATCGGCCTCACCCCATGACAGCGCGTCGACGACCACCACCCCGGCAGCCCACGAGGCGGGCCGCCAGTACGGCGTGATGTCGGTGATCCCAGGGGCGGCCGTACCGGCGAAAAGCACTGTGCCGTAAAGGTCTCCGTGCACCAGCTGGCTCGGGCTCTTGGTCGGCCTGCGCAATGCGGCCAGCTGACCGATCAACTCGACTGACCGTTGCCCGTCCGCCGAGCCCGGTGCCACCCGCGCTCCCGGCGGCAACGTATGCAGCGGCCGTTCCTCCCATGCGGCCCGGTCGGCCGCGATGAACACGTCGACGTCGGCCCACGGCGCGACGGGCGGCTGGGTCAGAAACCGCGGACGCTCGAGCTTGGCGGTCGCCTCATGCAGTCGCACGGCGGACGACACCACCTCGTCGTGACGCGGTTCCGGGGTGCCAGCGACGAAGGTGTCGGCCCGCCACCCGGCCACGACGTAGCGGCCGTCCGTCGACCTCACCGGCCGGGCCAGCCGCACACCATCGACGAACAAGGTCTCGCGGACCTTCGCCGACCATGCCGCACGTGCGTGATCGGCAACCATCGAGAGCACGACCTCGCCGCAGCGCCAGCCGCCCTCCCAGCTCGATCCGAGCGGCGCCGGCTCGACACCGGTCAATCCGAACCCCGCCAGCACATGATCAGGCGGCCGCTCGACACTCATTACGTCAGCGTAAGCGCAGGTCCCGCAAACGAGCGGTTAGTACATCACCATGTCGGGTTCGAGTTGCTTTCCCCAGGCGACGATTCCGCCCTGCACGTGCATCGCATCGGAGAAACCGGCCTTCTTCACGATGGCCAGCACCTCGGCCGACCGAACGCCGGTCTTGCAGTAGAACACCGGGGTGCGGTCGACCTGCAGTTTGGCAAGCGCCTCACCCGTTTCAAAGGCGCCCTTCGGTATCAGCTCAGCGCCCTCGATGCGGTTGATGTCCCACTCGACGGGTTCGCGCACGTCGATCAGCGCAAGCGGCTTGCCGGTGTCGATCATCTCGCGCAGCTCACGCGGGGTGATCGTGGAGTCGAGAGTCGCCTCGGTGGCCTCGTCCGACAAGACGCCGCAGAACTCCTCGTAGTCGATGAGCTCGGTGATCTTCGGCGTCGACGGATCCTTGCGGATCTTGATCGTGCGGTGGGTCATGTCGAGCGCGTCATAGACCATCAGGCGGCCGAGCAGCGGCTCACCGATGCCGGTGATCAGCTTGATCGCCTCGGTGCCCATCACCGACGCGATGGACGCGCACAGAATGCCCAGCACGCCGCCCTCAGCGCAGGACGGCACCATGCCCGGCGGCGGCGGCTCGGGATACAGGTCGCGATAGTTCAGGCCGCGCTCATTGCCGCCCTCGTCGGCCGGCGCGTCCTCCCAGAACACCGAGACCTGACCCTCGAACCGGTAGATCGAGCCCCACACGTACGGCTTGCCTGCCAGCACCGCGGCATCATTGACCAGGTAACGGGTCGCGAAGTTGTCGGTGCCGTCCAGGATCAGGTCGTACTGCTCGAAAATCTCGACGGCGTTGTCGGGTTCCAGCCGGACCTCATGCAGCCGCACCTCCACGAGCGGGTTGATCTCCAGGACCGAGTCCCGGGCGCTCTCGGCCTTCGATCGGCCGATGTCCGACTGCCCATGAATGATCTGGCGCTGCAGGTTGGACTCGTCGACCACGTCGAACTCGACGATCCCGATCGTGCCAACCCCGGCGGCGGCCAGATACAGCAGAGTCGGCGAACCCAACCCTCCGGCGCCGATGACCAGCACACGAGCGTTCTTGAGTCGCTTCTGCCCGTCCAGACCGAGGTCCGGAATGATGAGGTGACGGCTGTAGCGCGCAACCTCCTCGCGCGTCAGCTCGGCTGCCGGTTCCACCAGCGGCGGCAACGGTGTCGACACCGTGTATCTCCTTGATCACCTTGGTTTTGCGTCTGCTGACCATCTCAGCAGTTGTGCATAGGTACTGCAATCAACAGCACCGGGGCCCAAGTGCTTCCCGCCGGCGAATCAGGCGATCGGGTAGGGCCAGGGGTTGAATCGGCAGGTCTTGCCGTCGGGGTTGATGGTGCCCGGGTCGAAGCGGGCCGCATCGTTGTTGTTGGTCGAGAACGTCTGCTGCATCATGATCGGCGCCAGCTCGCCGTTGTTCGCGCACGCCTCGTGCCGCTGGTAGCCGATCGCGTGGCCCACCTCGTGGTTGATCAGGTACTGGCGATATGAGCCGACGTCGCCCTGGAACGGCACCGCGCCGCGCACCCAGCGCGCCTCGTTGAGGAACACACGCGGCTGGCCGTCGGCGAACGCCGGGTTGTAACACGACGCCTCGAGCGGAATGTCGTAACCGCATCCCTCACGGACGGTCATCGGCGTGCTGAGCGAGATCCGGAAATCGGGTTCGGCTTGGGCAGTTCCGTCGACGCGGGTGAACGCGAACTGCGGATTGTGCGTCCAGCTCTTCGGATTCGACAGCGTCTCGGTCACCATCCGGGCGAAGCCGTCGTCACCGCCGAAGGTGGTGGTGTCGATGCCGTCCTCGATCTCGACGGTGTAGGTGAAGACCTTCGCCGTGCCCTCACCGACCTGCGACGATGCGCCGGGGACGATGTGCCACGTCTTGGCGCCGGCCGGGGTGAACGGACCACCGTCGGGCAGGATCCCGGTCGGCAGATTCGCGTCGAACTGCGTCAACCCCTTTGGCGGCGCGCCGATGATCGCCGTGCTGGCCACCCCGATCGTGGGTGGGCCCTGCACCGGACCGTCCGGCTCCTCGGTCTGGGGCTCAGTGGAGCCTGCGAACGTCACGTAGAGAGCGACGGCCGTCCATACGACCAGCATGGGCAACGCGTAGGCCCGCCAACCGTAGGTGCGAATGAAACGGCCCAGCTTGCTCTGCTTGCGGGCGTTGCGATGCACTTCCCGATTTGACCTGGGCCGGCCCGACTCATTCGCCAGGGGGTCGCGCTGCGCACGTAGCGGCTCGCGCCACTCGTTGCGCAGCGCAGGCGGCGCGCCACCCCCGCGACGCTCCGAGTCGTAGGTCACCGACACAGGATGACACAGGCCAGAGCCTCGATACCTCCGGCGCGCCACCGACGGTGGTGAGCGCGCACGGCGCACCGCCGACCGCGCCACGACCACGGCTTTGTGTGCGGGCTTTGCCAACGGTAGTAACCTCGGTGCGAAACCACGCCAGATGAAGGACCTAATGAGCGATGTCGCCAACCCCGCCGCGAGGCGAGGTGCGCAGCCGGGCTCCGGTGCAGCGGGAACCCGGCGCGGTAACCGGCTGCCTCGTGATGAGCGCCGCGGGCAGTTACTCGTCGCTGCCAGCGAGGTTTTCGTCGACCGCGGCTATCACGCCGCCGGGATGGATGAGATCGCCGATCGAGCCGGTGTAAGCAAACCCGTGCTCTATCAACACTTCTCGTCGAAGTTGGAACTTTATCTGGCGGTGCTGCACAGCCACGTCGAGAATCTCGTCTCCGGTGTGCGCCAGGCGCTGCGCACCACGACGGACAACCGTCAGCGGTTACGCGCGGCGGTGCAAGCGTTCTTCGATTTCATCGAGCACGACGGCCAGGGTTATCGGCTGATCTTCGAGAACGACTACGTGACCGAACCGCAGGTCGCCGCGCAGGTCAAGGTGGCCACCGAATCGTGCACCGATGCGGTGTTCGACCTGATCAGCCGCGATTCCGGGCTCGAGGCGCACCGCGCCAGAATGATCGCCGTCGGCCTGGTGGCGATCAGCGTCGACTCGGCCCGCTACTGGCTCAACAACGATCGGCCCATCAGCAAGGACGACGCTGTGGAGGGCACGGTGCTGTTCGCCTGGGGCGGCCTGTCACACGTGCCGCTTACGCGTTCTTGACGGCCTCGGCGCCGACCACACCAAATCCGACACGGCGCGTATCCGCGGCGCCGATCTCGACATAGGTGATCTTCGACGTCTGGACCAGGAATCGCCGGCCCTTCTCGTCGGTCAGGCTCAACACACCGGACTCCTGGCCCAATGCGTCGGTGATCAGATTCTCGACCTCGGTTGGTGTCTGCGCGCTGTTGAACACGAGCTCGCGCGGGCTGTCCGTGACACCGATCTTGACCTCCACGCTGTGAACCTTTCCGTTACGCCACACCCTCGATGAACCTTGTGGCAAGGCTAGTGGACGCTACCGCGGTGATGCCGCGCCGGTGAGTTCGCGGTCAGCGAACCCGCGTCGAACGCAGGGTCCGCCGTTTCCTAACGGGCCGCGACCGAACCGAGTCCGGACCGTGACCGCACACACCCGCACAGAACCTCATCTGTCACTTGCACCTCTATAGCATCGGCCCGGTACATCAAAGAGACAACCGGGGAACCCCACATGAACAGGTCTTATACCGCACATTCACCGTATTCTCTGACCCCGACCGAGCGTATTGCCACCTATTCGGGTGATGACGTTGGCGAACTCGATTACGACGGTCTGGCGGACTACCCCGACGACGATGACTACACCGACGTCATCGAATACGACGAGGAGAGCATCGACCGCCGCTGGATGTGGATCGCCGGCGTGGCCGGCCTGATTCTGTTCCTCGCCATCGGCACGACGGGCATCATCCTCGGCGGCGGCGACAGCGGTTCGGTGACGGCCACCGGGACCTCGTCGGCTCCGACCGCCACGTCGGCGCCCGTCACGACGTCAGCACCCGCGGCCGCGACGCAGGCCCCCCTGTCGCCGTCGCTGCCTGCCGAAACGGTCACGACGGTGAGCCCGACCGCGGAGACCGCGGCTCCGGCACCGGCCCAACCCCAGGCGGTCGTCCCGCCCCCGGTCGCGCCCTCGCCCCGCACGATCACCTACCGCGTGACGGGCAACCGGCAGCTCATCGACCTCGTGACCGTCATCTACACCGATCAGCAGGGCGCGCTGCAGACCGACGTCAACGTCGCGCTGCCATGGGCGAAGACCGTGGTCCTGGACCCGGGCGTCGAGCTCAAGTCGGTGACCGCGACCAGCGTCGGCGGTCAGCTCAACTGCGGCATCTACGACGCGGCGGGCACGCTGATCGCCTACCAGACCAACAACTCGATGATCGCCACCTGCACCCAGTAGCCGCGCGCCCTCAGGCCAGGCCCAGCTCCTCCATGCGCGAGGCGTGCGTGCGCTGGAGACGACCGAAGAATTCGGTCATCTGCGTCAGGCCCTCGCCGCTGGCCATGACCAGATCGACGAGTTCGTCATGGTCGGCCATCACGTACTGCGCCTGCGTGATCGCCTCGCCGAGCAGGCGGCGCGACCACAAAGCCAGTCGATGACGTTGTTTCTCGCTGGCCGTCACCGCGGCCTGCACCTCGGCGACGACGAACTGCGAATGGCCGGTCTCCGCAAGCACGGCACGGACCACGTCGGCGACCTCCACGGGTAACGATGTGGCGATCTCGAGATAGAAGTCGGCGGCCAGCGCGTCGCCGACATACGTCTTGACGAGCGCTTCCAACCAGGTACTCGGAGTGGTCAGCCGGTGGTAATTCTCCAGGGCCGAGGCGTATTTCGTCATCGCGGGCACCACGTCGACTCCCCTGCGTTCCAGTGAGTCCCGCAACACCTCGTAGTGGTTCATCTCCGCGGCAGCCATGCTGGCCATGTTGATGCGGCCACGCAGGTTGGGCGCCATCCGCGCCTCGTCGGTCAGCCGATAGAACGCCGCCACCTCGCCGTACGCCAGCAACGCGAACAGCTCATTGACACCCGGATGTTCGGCCGACACGCCCGAGCCCGCCGAGTCGGTCATCTGCTCGGAGGGTTCCGGCGGCGCCGGAAACATGGGGGCAGTCATGGCCCCAACTCTAATCGTCGACCAGCGCGCACCCTGGGGCGAGCCCGCCAGCTATCATGAAGGTAGGCAGTGGCTCGTCAAAGGCACCTCTATGGTCGAAATGACCAGGCTGCTACCTAAGAAATGTGCGTGCACGCAGTCGGCCCGCCTACCTCAGCGCAGGGCCCCGGCAAAGCTTCGTCGAACTCGTGCGCGCGTGGACGCCATGAGGACTCGACAATTGAAAGGCTAAGCCTCCGCGTATGACGCATCTCAATCCAACCTTCGCTGAGCTGGGTGTTCGCGACGAAATCGTTCGCGCACTCTCCGAAGACGGCAAGGAACATCCCTTTGCAATCCAAGAACTGACAATGCCGCTCGCGCTGGCCGGTGATGACCTCATCGGTCAGGCCCGTACCGGAATGGGCAAGACGCTGGCGTTCGGTGTGCCTCTGCTGCAGCGGATCACCACCGACCCCGACCGCGAGCTGTCCGGCATCCCGCGCGCGCTGATCGTCGTACCCACCCGCGAGCTGTGCCTGCAGGTGTACAGCGACCTCGCGATCGCGGCGAAGTACCTGACCGTGGGCGACCGCAAGCTCAGCGTCACATCGATCTACGGCGGCCGGCCGTACGAGCCGCAGATCGAGGCCTTGCAAAAGGGCGTCGACGTAGTCGTCGGCACCCCGGGCCGGTTGCTCGACCTCGCTCAGCAGGGTCACCTGCAGCTCGGCGGGCTCTCGATGCTGGTGCTCGACGAGGCCGACGAGATGCTCGACCTCGGCTTCCTGCCCGATATCGAGCGGATCCTCAAGCAGATCCCGACGAACCGGCAGGCCATGCTGTTCTCGGCGACCATGCCGGACCCGATCATCACGCTGGCGCGTACGTTCATGAACCAGCCGACCCACATCCGGGCCGAGGCCCCGCATTCGGCGGCCACTCACGACACCACCGAGCAGTTCGCCTACCGCGCCCACGCGCTGGACAAGGTCGAAATGGTGGCCCGCATCCTGCAGGCCGACGGCCGCGGCGCGACGATGATCTTCACCAGGACCAAGCGCACCGCACAGAAGGTCTCCGATGAACTCGCCGAGCGCGGCTTCAAGGTCGGCGCGGTACACGGCGACCTGGGCCAGGGCGCCCGCGAGAAGTCGCTCAAGGCGTTCCGCACCGGTGAGGTCGACGTGCTCGTCGCGACCGACGTCGCGGCGCGCGGCATCGACATCGACGACATCACCCACGTCATCAACTACCAGATCCCCGAGGACGAGCAGGCCTACGTGCACCGCATCGGCCGCACCGGCCGCGCGGGCAAGACCGGTATCGCGGTCACGCTGGTCGACTGGGACGAGCTGCCCCGCTGGACGATGATCGACAAGGCGCTCGGGCTCAACACCCCCGATCCCGCCGAGACCTACTCCAATTCGCCGCACCTCTACGAGGAGCTCAACATCCCTGCCGAGGCCACGGGCGGCATCGGCGAAGCGCGCAAGACGCAGACCAAGCGCCCGCCGGCGGAGAAGTCTGCCGATCGTCCCGCCCGCAACCGCGACCGGAACCGTCGGCGCACCCGCGCCGGGGAACCGGCCGGCGCGCACGCCGCGGTGGCGCCGACCGATAAGGCCTCGCCGGACGCTGCGGAGAGCACCGACGGTGCGCCGAAGCGCAGGCGTCGTCGCCGTCCGCGCAAGGCCGCGGCCAGCGCCGGCTAGCTCGGAAAGAAAGAGCCCCCGCCACCCCGATGGTCAAACCCGAACGCCGCACGCGCACCGACGTGGTGGCGGCAATCACGATCGCCGCAATCATCGCGATCACGGCCGGTCTCGTCTGGTGGACGAGCGATGCCAGGGCGACGATCAGCAGGCCCGCACCGAATCCGATTCCGCCGCTGGCCTCCGCCAAGGCGGTGCCCTCGTCGCTCCGGCAGTTGTGGACCGCGCCCAGCCCGAAGACGACGGCACCTCTGGTGGTGGCCGCCAGCGTGGTCACCGGCGACGACCACACTGTCGAGGGTCGTGATCCGGTCTCCGGCAGCCCGGTGTGGACCTATGCGCGAACCGACCTCGATCTGTGCGGTGTCAGCTGGGTGTACCAGTACGCCGTCGCGGTGTACCCCGACTCCCGCGGCTGCGGTCAAGTCAGCACGATCGACGCCAAGACGGGCCTGCGCGGGCCCGCTCGCACGGCGTACGCAGACCCCGCCGTGAAGCTGTCGTCGGACGGCACCGCGGTGTTGTCGGCCGGCGACAGCCGCCTGGAGCTGTGGCGGTCGGACATGGTGAGAATGCTCAGCTACGGCTCCCTGGACGCGAAGATCAAACCCGGCACCCCGACGCCGCCGATCTGCCGTCTGGTGTCGGCCGCGGCCAGCTCGTCGGCCGTCTCGGTGCTCGAGTCATGCCCCAATCAGGCGGATCTGCGCCTGACGCTGCTGCGGCCCGCCGACGAAGAGGACACCCCCGAACTGAAATACGTGCCGCAAGAAGGCGTCACCGCGGATTCCGGCGCCCGCGTGGTGGCCGTCTCAGACACCACGACCGCGGTCTATGTCCCGACGCCGAAACCGGTCGTGAACATCGTCGACGAAACCGGCGCGACGATCGCGAGCACACCGCTGGCCAAGCCGGCGTCGCCGAACGCGACGGCGTCCCGAGCCGGCGATCTGATCACCTGGTGGACGGGCGACAGCGTGATGGTGTTCTCCGCCAACGGAATCAAGTACAAGTACTCGGTCTCACCCGCGGGCCACAACGTCCCGCTCGGACCCGCCACGGTGATGGCGGGACGCCTACTCGTGCCGGTCACGGGCGGCTACGACGTATTCGAGCCCGGCAGCGGCAAGGGCGATCACCATATCCCGGTGGGACGACCGCCGAGCGACGCCGCGGTCGTGCCTGCGGTGGCGGGCTCGACGTTGCTCGAGCAGCGCGGCGACGAGCTGGTCGCGCTCGGCTAGTTGCGATTTCGGCGTGTTGAGTCACGCTGAGCGAGACTGTGCACGCCGAAATCGCTAGACGTCCGGGGTGTAGGTCGCCAGCGCCTTGCCGTTCTTCCAGTGCTTGGTCAGCGCGGCCGCCAACTCGCGATACGCAGTGGCACCCTTGTTCTTGCGACCCGCGATCACCGAATTGCCCGAAGCGGTGGCCTCGGCGAACCGCACGGTGCGAGGAATCGGCGGGGCAAGCACCGGCAGGTCGTACCGGTCGGCGACGTCGAGAAGCACATCGCGGCTGTGGGTGGTGCGCGAGTCGTAGAGCGTCGGCAGCGCGCCGAGCAGCGTCAGGTCACCGTTGGTGATCTGCTGGACGTCGTTGATGGTCCGCAGGAACTGGCCGACGCCGCGATGTGCCAGCGTCTCGCACTGCAGCGGCACGATCACGTCGTCGGCCGCTGTCAGCCCGTTGAGCGTGAGCACGCCCAGCGAGGGCGGACAGTCGATGATCACGACGTCGAACCGCCCGTCGACCTTGGCCAGCGCACGCTTCAGCGCGTATTCACGCCCGGCCCGCATCAACAACATCGCCTCGGCTCCGGCCAGATCGATGTTGGCGGGCAGCAGCGTCATCCCCTCGGACGTCTCGACCAGCGCCGCTTCGGTCTCGACCTCCCCGAGCAGCACCTCGTGGATCGACATCGGCAGCTTGTCGGGGTCCTGGCCCAACGAAAACGTCAAACACCCCTGCGGATCAAGGTCGACGAGCAGCACCCGCTGACCCTTCTCCACCATCGCTGCACCCAGCGATGCCACCGTCGTTGTTTTAGCGACCCCACCCTTTTGATTGGCGACCGCAAGTACCCGCGTCACTCTTTCATCCTGGCACGCGCACGAACGCGGGGACCGCACGTGGGGCAGAATCGCCAGAGTGAGTGTCGAGCAGCACCGCCTGCTACTGCTTCGTCATGGCGAGACGGAGTGGTCGCTCTCGGGCCGGCACACCGGCCGCACCGAACTCGATATCACCGAAAAGGGCCGCGAACAGGCGAAGCTGGCCGCCGACGCGCTGGACGTGCTGACCCTCGACAATCCATTGGTCGTGTCCAGCCCGCGGCAACGTGCGCTGGTCACCGCTGAACTCGCCGGGCTGACGGTCGACGAGGTGTCTCCCCTTCTGGCCGAATGGGATTACGGCGACTACGAGGGCCTGACGACGCCGGAGATCCAGAAGAGCGTGCCCGACTGGCTGGTGTGGACACACGGATGCCCGGGCGGTGAATCCCCCCAGCAGGTCAGCGACCGGGCTGACCGCGCCATCGAGTACGCGCTGCAATACCTGGAATCGCGCGATGTCCTGTTCATCGGCCACGGTCACTTCTCCCGGTCCGTGGTGACGCGCTGGGCGCAGCTTCCGATCTCAGAGGGAATCAGGTTCGCGATGGTGGCGGCGTCGATCGCGGTGTGCGGACACGAACACGGTGTGCGCCAGATCATCGCGCTGGGACTGACGGGCCATCGCCACCCGTGCCTGCCGGCATGACTCGCGAACCGTCGTTCGTCCTCGCCTCGGGCGGCAGCGCCGTCATCGCCGAAGGTGTCCACACCGCATTCCCGAGAATCGCCGAAGCACGGGCGGCCCTGGCATCGCACAGCGCCCCAATCATTCTGGGCGCCTTGCCGTTTGACATGTCCAAGCCAGCAGCGCTCATCAGGCCGCAGGCGGTCCAGTTCCTCGACGAGCTGCCCGAGTGGCCGTTGCGCGCGCTTCCGTCGGTGCAGGTCGCCGAGACTCTGCCCGAGCCCGACGAACACCGGTCCCGTATCGCGACCGCCCTGGAACGCCTACGTGATCCGCAGAGCGGGCTGCACAAGGTGGTGTTGGCCCGCGCGTTGCGGCTGGTCGCCGACGGCCCGCTGGACGCACGCACGATCCTGCACCGCCTTCTCGCCGAGGACCCGGCGACCAACGCCTATCTCGCCGACCTGACAGCGGCGGGCGGCGGGTACTCCGGCACCGCACTCGTCGGAGCCAGCCCCGAGCTGCTGGTGGCCCGGCAGGGCGACCGCATGTTCTGCGCGCCGTTCGCCGGTTCGGCTCCGCGACTGCCCGACCCCGCGGCCGACGAGGCAAGCGGCGCGGCGTTGGCGGCGTCGGCGAAGAACCGTCACGAACACCAGCTCGTCGTCGATGCGGTGCGCGCGGTGCTGCAACCGCTGTGCACCGACCTGGACATCGCGCCCGAGCCGATGCTGAATAAGACCGCCGCCGTGTGGCACCTGTACACCCCGATCAGTGGACATCTCCGCGAAACATCAACCACCGCACTCGATTTGGCGATCGCGCTGCATCCGACCCCCGCGGTGGGCGGGGTGCCCGCCGAGGCGGCGTCCGGTCTGATCAACGAACTCGAGGGCGACCGCGGGTTCTATGCGGGCGCGGTCGGTTGGTGCGATCAGCGCGGCGACGGCCGATGGGTGGTGTCCATCCGCTGCGCCCAATTGTCGGCCGACCGTCGCACGGCATACGCCTACGCCGGCGGCGGCATCGTCGCCGAATCCGAGCCGGATGACGAAGTCGACGAGACCACAACGAAATTCAAGACGATGTTCGCGGCGCTCGGGGTCGAGACGTGACCGAGCTGATTCGCCTTGCCCGTCCTGGCGACGAAACCGAACTGACCGCGATGGTGTACGAGCTCGCGGAATTCGAGAATTCTGCAGACCAGTGCACGCTCACCGAGGCGCGGTTGACCGCCGCGTTGTTCGGCGATGTCCCGACCGCATGGGCGCATATCGCGGAGGTCGACGGCAAGGCCGCCGCATGCGCGATCTGGTACCGCACGTTCTCCACATGGGAGGGCGTGGCGGGTGTCTATCTCGAAGATCTGTTCGTGCGCCCCGAGTTTCGCAGGCTGGGCCTGGCCCGAAAGCTCCTGGCCGCACTCGCACGGCAATGCATCGACGCGGACGGCGCCCGCCTGGAGTGGGCCGTGCTGGACTGGAACGTCAATGCGATCGCGCTCTACGACGCCGTCGGCGGCAAGCAGCAGAGCGAGTGGATCACCTACCGCGTGTCCGGTCCTGAGTTGTCGGCACTTGCATCCTCGGCGGCCGGCGACGCCTGACCCCCGGCCCACTGCAGCGCCGACGGGCTGAACAGCAACGCCAATACGGCCAGCACGACGACCGCAACGGCGACGCCGGGGAGCCACTGGCCCGATCCGACGCCGACGTACCAGGCCACCCCGAGCAGGATCAGCTGGGCGAACACCGCCAACCCGCGGCCCCACCGCCTGCCGGTCCACAGCGCCCATCCCGCGGCCAATACCGCGGACCCCATGACGAGGAACCACCCGGCGGTGCCGAACACGTTCATACCGGGCACATCGGTTCCGAGCAGCCCGCTCACCACGTACCACGCCGCCGCGATCACGCCCGCGAGGCCTTCGAGCGACACCACGATGGCGGCCTGGCGCACGGTTGCCGGCGAGGGAACGGTCACGACCTCGAGCGTAGAGGTTCGATTTGCCCCTTTAGATAGGGTCGTCCTCTGTGCGCGCCGTGCTGATCGTGAACCCCAATGCGACATCGACGACACCCGCGACGCGTGATCTGCTGGCCCACGCGCTCGAGAGCCGGGTCAAGCTGACCGTCGTGCACACCGACCACCGCGGTCACGCGGTGGAGATCGGCCGCGACGCCGCCAGAGACGGCGTGGACGTGCTGATCGTGCACGGTGGCGACGGCACGGTGAACGAGGTGGTCAACGGAATCGTCGAGGTCGGCGGTCCGGGTGTCGCGGCTCCCGCTGTCGGCGTCGTTCCCGGCGGATCGGCGAACGTCTTCGCCCGCGCGCTGGGGATCAGCCCGGACCCGATCGATGCGACCAACCAACTCATCGACCTGTTGTCGGCCTACCGGCGGCGCAAGACCTGGCGGCGCATCGGACTGATGGACTGCGGCGAACGCTGGGCGGTGTTCACGGCGGGAATGGGCGTGGACGGCGACGTCGTCGCCGCGGTCGAGGCTCAGCGCGCCAAGGGGCGCAAGGTGACGGCGTCGCGCTATATCCGTGTGGCGATCCGCGAAATGCTGGCCAGCTCGCGCAGGGATCCCGCGTTGACGTTGCACATGGCCGACCGCGAACCGGTCGAAGGCGCGCATTTCGTCTTCGTGTCGAACTCCAGCCCCTGGACCTATGCCAACGCCAGGCCCGTGTGGACCAATCCGACGACCACGTTCGAGACCGGCCTCGGCGTCTTCGCCATCACCAGCATGAACGTGTGGGCCAATTTACGGCTGGTGCGCAAGATGCTGGCGAGACGGCCGAGGATCGAAGCCGACCATCTGATCCGGGAGGACGATCTGCCGCGGCTGCGAGTGACAAGCGCCACACCGGTGGCGTGTCAGATCGACGGTGACTATGTCGGCCTGCGCGACGACATGACATTCACTGCGGTTCCGAACGCCCTCGGCGTAGTGGCACCACCCGCAAATACACCCTGACCTGCAATAACGTCCTCGGATCGGTCAACTGAGGGCGCAGGTTGGTTGAGTGTAGTACAAACGGGTAGAGGGTTTGGTAATCGGCCCCGCTAGTGAGGTTGCCCACTTGTTAACTCACGAGTATTGACATCTGTTCAGCCTGTGAAAAACTCGGATGCAACAGTGCAGAAACATTTATGTGCACGCGTTAACAGCCGACGAAACGCTAGTGCGCTTGTGCTGCGCACAAGATAAGGAGTTAGAGCTATGGATTGGCGCCACAAGGCGGTCTGTCGCGACGAGGATCCGGAACTGTTCTTCCCGGTGGGAAACAGCGGACCAGCGCTCGCTCAGATCGCTGACGCGAAGCTTGTCTGCAACCGCTGTCCGGTGACCACAGAGTGCCTCACCTGGGCATTGGAGTCCGGACAGGACGCAGGCGTGTGGGGCGGCATGAGCGAGGACGAGCGGCGCGCACTGAAGCGGCGCAACGCCCGCACGAAGGCCCGCAGCGGGGTCTAGCCTCACCACCCAGCCAGACGATTACGGCCCCGACATAAGTCGGGGCCGTATCTTTTTGCCGATCGGAAAATTCACAGGAAATGGCGTCAGGCGATGCCATTTCGCATAAGGCGACAAATTACTGCGCAAGCCGGGCACGCCGGCCGATCGGCACGCGAAGCACCACATCCGTTCCACCCGTCGACACCTCGTGCATGCCCAGCGAGCCGTCGAGCTCCGCCGAGACCAGCGTCCGCACGATCTGCAGACCGAGTCGGTCGGACTTCTCGAGGCTGAAGCCCTCGGGCAGTCCGCGGCCGTCGTCGTGCACCACCACGTCGAGCCAGCGCGCCGACCGCTCTGCCCGAATCGTCACGGACCCCTGCTGCGTCGAGGTGTCGAAGGCGTGCTCGATGGCGTTCTGTACCAGTTCGGTGATCACCATGATCAGCGCCGTGGCCCGGTCGGCGTCGAGGACGCCCAGTTCGCCGACGCGGTTGATCCGGATCGGGGTGTCCATATTCACCGGGGCCGCAACATCATTCATGATCGGGATGATCCTGTCGACGACCTCGTCGAGGTTGACCTCCTCGTCCACCGACATCGACAGCGCGTCGTGCACCAAGGCGATCGACGAGACGCGCCGCACCGATTCGATCAACGCCTCGCGTCCCTCGGCGTTGTTCGTACGCCGCGCCTGCAGGCGTAGCAGGGCCGCGACCGTCTGCAGATTGTTCTTCACCCGGTGGTGGATCTCGCGGATCGTGGCGTCCTTCGACAGCAGCGCGCGGTCGCGGCGCTTCACCTCGGTCACGTCGCGGATCAGCACCCCGGCGCCAACGGCCTTGCCGTGCACCACAAGTGGGATTGTGCGCAGCAGCACGGCTGCGCCGCCCGCGTCGACTTCCATGCGCATGCTCGAACCGCCCGCCAGCGAGTCGCGGACGTGGTTGGCGAGCTCCTGCGCCTCGAACGGATCCGAGATCAGCGGCCTGGTGACCGTGACCAGGTTGTGGCCCTCCAGTTCGGCCGCCAAACCCATCCGGTGGTAGGCCGAGATCGCGTTGGGACTGGCGAACGTGACGGTGCCGGTTCCGTTGAGCCGGATGAAACCGTCTCCGACGCGCGGGCTCGACCGAGACATCGCCACGTCGCCGACATTCGGAAAGGTGCCTTCGGACAGCATCACCATCAAGTCGTCCGCGCAGTCCAGGTAGGCGCTCTCCAGCGGACTCGCGTTGCGTCCGGCGAGCGCGGTCTGATGCGTCAGAACCGCAACGACCGTGTTGTTGTAGCGCACGGGGACAGCCTCCACGTTGAGGCCGGGGGAGTCCTGTTGTCCCGCTGAGTTTTGCCTGGCGATGGCGCCGAAGTTGAACGCGTCGCTCACGACCGGCATCTCGTGGGCCCGGTTCAGGGTGCCCACGGCGTCGGCGAGCAGCACTGTCGGTGAGGTGTTGGGTCGCACCTGGGCCACGCAGACCAGCGCGTCGTCGTCGCGGCGCACCCACATCAGGAAGTCGGCGAACGACAGGTCGGCCAGCAGCTGCCACTCGCCCACCACCGCATGCAGGTGGTCCACGGCGTTGCCAGGCAGGACGGTGTGTTCGGCGAGCAGGTCACCGAGGGTGGACATCGGGCCTCACTGTCGCAGGCGTCGGACCCTCGTTCAGCTGATCACAGCGATGAGGTCGCCGGCCTGGATGACGTCGCCGACGGACACGCTCACCTTGCTGACGGTGCCTGCCACCTCGGCGAGCACCGGGATCTCCATCTTCATCGACTCCAGCAGCACCAGGGTGTCGCCCTCACCGATCTGATCGCCCTCGTGGACCACGACCTCGAGCACACTGGCCACGATCTCCGCGCGAACATCCTCGGCCATCTTCACCCCTTCCGGCATCTGCCGCTCTATCGAACCACACGACCAGCGTGTCAGCCGTGTCGCCAGGCCATGAGAGAATAGATCCGAGCGCCTGCCTGACGCGGGCCCCACAATCCGCAGAAACGACTGGAGGACGACCATGGCCAAGCGTGGCCGTAAGAAGCGCGACCGTAAGCACTCGAAGGCCAATCACGGAAAGCGGCCCAACGCGGGCTCGAAGTCAGTGGGTCGCTAACTAGCCGCGACGAATGATGGTGGTGCGGCTGATCTCGATGCGCAGCCGCTCCCGCAGGCTTTCCGGCGCCCTTTCACCACTGCATTTGTGAGCGATCAGGCTCTTGACCCGCTCCTCGACGCCGTATTGGCGCAGGCAGGTCGGGCACTCCTCGAGATGATGGCGCAGCTTGTCCTGCGTCTCAGCCGTGCATTCGCCATCGAGTAGCGTCCATACCTCGGCGATCACCGCGGCGCATTCCGGGTGCTCGGGGTCGACGGGACCTACCGGGGGCTGCCAGCGCTGCTCGTCGCTCATGACGAGACCTCCTCGGGTGCTTCAACGTTCCCGACCTGCTCGCCTCGCATGAATCCGCGCTCGCGGGCCACATCGGCGAGTAGTTCACGAAGCTGACGCCTGCCCCGGTGCAACCGGGACATGACGGTGCCGATCGGGGTGTCCATGATCTCGGCGATCTCCTTGTACGGGAAGCCCTCTACATCGGCGTAGTACACCGCCATCCGGAACTCCTCCGGCAGCGCCTGCAGGGCTTCTTTGATTTCGCTGTCGGGCAGCGCCTCCAACGCCTCGACCTCTGCCGATCGCAGGCCGGTGGACGTGTGCTCGGCATTGGCCGCGAGCTGCCAGTCGGTGATCTCGTCGGTCGGATACTCCGCGGGCTGACGCTGCTTCTTGCGGTAACTGTTGATGTACGTGTTGGTCAGGATCCGGTAGAGCCACGCTTTGAGGTTCGTGCCCTCGCGGAACGAGCGGAAGCCCGCGTAGGCCTTCACCATGGTTTCCTGCAGCAGGTCCTCGGCGTCTGCGGGATTGCGCGTCATGCGCAGCGCGCCGCCGTAGAGCTGGTCAAGCAGCGGAATCGCGTCGCGCTCGAACCGGGCGGTCAGGTCAGCGTCTGATTCATCCGATCTGGCAGGCGCCGAGTCAGGCACCGGCGCGGACGCCGAACCAGGCGTCGACCCGTCGATGTCGGTCATAGCGGGAAACACCGTCCCTTCCGTAGCGGCGCCACCCATCAGGCCCGGCAGATCCACCGGACGCTCCATCGCGAGTGTTGGCACCTAGCACCCTTCCTTCGATCGTAGAGGTAAAGACCGACTTCTTTTCGGGCCGCCGCTGCGAGCAGCCCCAACTGCCGTCAATAACAGCGTGACCAGTCCGGCTTGTTCCCGCACTAGGCTGAGCCCGTGGTCCGCGCGGCAACCCCGGCGATCGCGGCCCTGGTGGCCGCAGGGGCGGCGCACGAAGTGCTTCAGTACCACCACGACCCTCGCAACGACTCATTCGGCGAGGAGGCCGCCGAGGCGCTGGCCCGCGAGCAGGGCGTCGACCCCGAGCAGGTATTCAAGACGCTGGTCCTCGCGCTGCCGGAGGGTCTCGCCGTCGCGGTACTGCCCGTGCCCGCCAAGCTCTCGCTCAAGGCCGCCGCCGCCGCGCTCGGCGTCTCCAAGGCCACGATGGCCGAGCGCGTCGCCGCCGAACGCTCCAGCGGCTACGTGATCGGCGGGATCTCACCTTTCGGGCAGCGCAGGCCGCTGCCCACGGTCGTCGACCAGTCCGCACTGCGCTGGGACCGCGTGTTGTGCAGTGCGGGCCGGCGCGGCTGGGACGTTGCGGTGCATCCGCAGGTCTTGATCGGATTGACCAACGCGATCACCGCCGACATCCGCGCCTAGATTCCCGCCGAACGTGGGTTACCCGCACGCCTGAGACACCCAGGGCGTGACATAAGTCCACACTCGCGCCGGGGCCCGACGCGGGAGTCCTAGGGTGAGGTCATGTCGCTTTCAGGGAAGACCATGTTCATCTCCGGCGCCAGCCGCGGTATCGGGCTGGCGATCGCCAAGCGCGCGGCCGCCGACGGCGCGAACATCGCGCTGATCGCCAAGACGGCCGAGCCGCATCCCAAGCTCGACGGCACCGTGTACACCGCGGCCAAGGAGATCGAGGAGGCCGGCGGACAGGCGTTGCCGATCGTCGGCGACATCCGCGACGGCGAATCGGTCGCTTCGGCGGTGGCCCAGACCGTCGATCGGTTCGGCGGAATCGACATCTGCGTGAACAACGCCTCGGCGATCAACCTGGGTTCGGTCACCGAGGTGCCGCTCAAACGGTTCGACCTCATGAACGGAATACAGGTGCGCGGCACGTACGCGGTGTCGCAGGCCTGCATCCCGCACATGATCGGCCGGGACAACCCGCACATCCTGACGCTGTCGCCACCCCTTCGGCTGGAACCCAAGTGGCTCAAGCCCACGGCGTACATGATGGCCAAGTACGGGATGTCGCTGTGCGCCTTGGGAATAGCCGAGGAGCTACGGGATTCGGGCATCGCCTCCAACACGCTGTGGCCCCGCACGATGGTGGCCACCGCCGCGGTCCAGAATCTGCTCGGCGGCGACGAGGCGATGGGCCGGGCCCGCAAGACCGAGGTCTACTCCGATGCCGCGTACGTGATCCTCAACAAGCCCGCCCGCGAGTACACCGGCAACAGCCTGCTGTGCGAGGACGTGCTGCTGGAGTCCGGCGTCACCGACCTTTCGGTGTACGACTGCATTCCCGGCGCCGAGCTCGGCGTCGACCTGTGGGTGGACACCCCGAACCCACCGGGCTATTCAGGACCCTGATCGAATTCGATGATGCCGCGGATGTTTCGGCCCTCGCGCATATCGGTGATGGCCTCGTTGATTTGATCAAGGCGGTAACGCTTCGTCACGAGCTCGTCCAGCTTGAGGGTGCCGTTTCGGTATAGCGACAACAGCATCGGCATGCTCGCACGGGGATTCATGCCGCCGTACAGCAGTCCCTTGAGCGTCTTGCAGGATTGGATGAAGTCGATCAGCAACAGCGGCACGATGTTGATGTCGACCTTCGGAATCGCCGTCATCAGACACGTTCCGCCCTTGCGGGTCAACATCATCGCCGGCGCCAACAGTTCTGCGGGCAGCACGCTCGGCGTGAGCACCACCCGGTCGGCCATCACCCCGGCCGTCAGCTCCTTGACCATGGGGATGGCCTCCTCCGCGGACGCCACGGTTTCGGTAGCGCCGAAGAACTTCGCCGAATCTCGTTTGAACTCAACCGGATCCACGGCGATGACGGCTCGGGCACCGGCCGCGCGCGCTCCCTGCACCGCGTTGATCCCCACACCGCCGGTGCCGATGATGACCACGGTATCGCCGGGTTGCGTTCCCACCCCGACGGTCGCCGACCCCCACCCGGTGGTGACACCGCACGACACCAGTGAGGCGGCCTCGAACGGAATCGAGTCGTCGATTTTGATCACCGATTCCTCGGCGAGCACGGCATATTCGGCGAACGTGCCAAGTTGTGTCATCGCCGTCAGATCTTCGTCGCCGACGTGCCTGCGCGCGGTGCCGTCCGTGATCATCTCCTTGGCGAACATGTGGGCGCCGTTGTCGCACAGGTACGTCATGCCCGACACACACCACCGGCAGGTGCCGCATGCGGGGATGAACGAGAACGCGACGCGATCACCAGGCTGGACCGACCGCACTCCCGGGCCAACCTCTTCAACCACCCCGGCGCCCTCATGGCCGCCGAGCATCGGGAAGAACTCCGGCACCGATCCGCCGGTGCCTTCGATGATCGCCGCAAGCTGCGCCGAGGCGATCCCGTCACCGGTGGAGTAGTGATCGTCGGAGTGGCAGACGCCCGCGACCGCCATTTTCACCAGCACCTCGCCCTGGCGAGGCGGGTCGAGTGTGATCTCCTCGATCTGCCAGTCCTCGCCGATACCCCGCAACACCGCGCCTCGACACTTCTTCCCGCTTGTCATAAATGAAGCGTCACACCCTCGCACGCGCGGCGGGGGCGTATGGCACAACCGGTTTCGGTCAGTTCAGGGCCGACGGCCTGCCGAACCGGGCATGCACGCCGTTCGAGAACACGGCGCGCAGGGGCTCACCCGAGGGGACCACCCCGCTGGCGGCGAGCAGATCGTCATCCAGCTCGAGAATTTCGGCGGCTCGCAATGGCCATGGATCGTGTTCGTTGGGCACCCACCACGTCCGGCCGGCTTTACGGGTGTGCGCACCCCAGCGCGCGGTGAGCCAGACCTCCAGGGGCGTCGGAGTCACGTCGTCGCCGATGCGGACCCGCATCATGCTGTGCAGGCCGCGGCGGGGCCAGCGTCGCACGCTCTCGTAGGCGATGACGTCCTCGTCACGGGTCATGCGCATCCGCGCCCACGTGTAGGGCACCCCGAGTAGCGCACGGGTGAACCCCACCACTGCCAGTCGCGTCGTCTCCAGCGACCGGAACACCACGCCGTGACGGCCTGCGTCGTCGATCGAGTACAGGCGCACGTTGGTCTCGGCAAACGCGCCGATGTAGGGCAACCGCAGCGATGCACCCAACGCCGTGTGCAAAATCTCGAACGGCACCAACGCCACATAGGTCATCCCGTCGGAGAACACGTCGGGACGGGTGCCGCGCGGGAACAGGTGCGCGACGCGCTCCGGGTGCACAGGCCAGTGCACGAAGGTGAGGTCGGCCCAGAACTGGTCGAAGATCACCGGCCGCGGAATCGGCGGAGCTGTCTCGGGGATGCTCACGATGTCATCGTGGCACGGCGTCGGTAGCGTCCTCGGAGTGTTGAACGGACGGGACTTCGATCTCGATGGCGGACCGAGCGGTGACAGGGCGAGCCGCTACGTCCGGGAACTCCCCGATCGTTGGTGCATCGACGGCCGGGCGTTCGGCGGATACACCTCGGCACTCGCGCTCGCCGCGGTGTTCGCGCACAGTGGCCGCGCGGCCGCGGCGTCCCTGTCGGTGACGTTCGTCGAAGCGGGCGTGCCAGGGCCGCTCGAGTTCGACGTGCACACCATTCGCGGCGGCCGGGCGGCCGAGGCGGTCGAAGTGCGGGTCGGTCAGGCGGGCCGGACCATTCTCATCGCGAGCAGTTGGCTGGCCGACGGCTGGCTCGGTGCGCCGTCGGACGACGCCCCTGTCCCATTCGACCGATACGGCACCGCGTCGTCTCCGCTGCCCGACCCCGCCGAGGGCACCGACCTGGAATGGCTGCGCGATATGTGGCCGCCCATGCGGTTCGCCCACCGCAAGGGCGTCGACTATCCGGAGAGCTGGGACGGTGTCGGGGGCCGGCCCGAAGTCGCGTTGTGGGTGACGATCGACACCGGCGGCGGCGGCGATCCGCTTCTTCATCCTCAGGTCGGCGACGTGCTCCACGCCGACGCACATCTCTTCGACTCCCCCGGCCAGATAACGGGATTCGTGGACACCTGGCTGTTGAGCCTGGATCTCGGCATCATCTGGCAGCCGGGCGCGCACCTGGTGCCGTCGACCGCCTGGCGGCTGTTCGAGGGCCGTGGATCCGTGGCCACCAGCGCCGTCTCGTCCTACGGGTCGTTGCGCGCACGCGACGGCTCCCTGATCGCGGTACTGACCTCCCAGGGCCTGCTGCGCTGATCGCGTCTGCGCTGGGGTCCGCCGATTGGGGGACATCCGAATCCTCCGATGGAGCGGCTGATCGCCCGACATACAACGCCACCCCGGGGCGGCATTCTTAAGTCATCGCCGGCACACTCCGGCGGTCTGGCCCGAAAGGCCAACGTACAAAGGAGTACACGACATGAACACCAACACTTTTGCGAAGGCCGTAGCACGGATCGCCCTGCCGCTGGTCATCGGCGGCGCCGCCCTCGGTATGGCAGGCATCGCCAACGCCCAGACCGATCCGGTGGGCCCGGGCTACCAGTACGCCCCGACCTCCACCGCGCACCCGGCACCCGAGGCAGTGCCCGGCTGGCACAACCACCACGGCGCCACTCACGCCGAGATTGTGGTGCCCGGCTACCACCGCTGAACCCAGCTCAACACAGAGGCCCTCCCCGAACGGGGAGGGCCTCGTCGTTTTCGCTCGAGGATCACGCCACGCAGACCTGGGCGCCGAGCATCAGGTGCGGCCACATCACCGCCGTCTGCACGAAAGCCAGGACCTCGGCGCCTGCGGGCACCCGGGTCTGCAACGCGGTCTCGAACAACTGCACCTGTTCGACGTCGAAGAACGCCCATCCGAACCCGATGAGTAGATAAGGAATGGCCAGCCACATCGCGAGTTCGATCATCGCTGCGACACTCACCCGACGGCTGAGCACCCGGCGCAGCATCTCAGACCAGCGCGCTGTGTCGACGGACCCGGCGTCGAACATCCGCCAGCAGCACGTAGCTGCCGCCCTGACGGACGAACACCGGCAGGAATCTGTTCACGAAAGCGACCGTCAGAAACAGTCTTTCGAAAAGGCTCTGCCTGAAATCGCTCCAGCGCACGCCCATGGCGTCGCGGAACACCGGTGCAAGAAACCCGACGGTGAGGAACTTGAGCAGCGGCCGAAAAGGCAAGGCCAGCAACGGATTGATCATCCGTAGATTGAGCAGATCTTCAAGATAGCCACGGACACGATCATCGAGCGCGACCTGCCGGCATTGCTGCTCCCAATACGCATCGAATTCCGCTCGGGTGGGCGGCCATTGGTCCTCGCTCACCTGCAGCGTGGTCCCCAACGTCCACGCGGACCGGTAGAACTGTTCGGACTGCTCGGCGGTCATCTCGCCACGCAGCAGCTGATACGTGTCTTCAAGTCCGACGAACAGACAGGCGGCGACCCACATCTGGAGATCGCGGTCAAAGGCGTTGTAGCGCACGGGACTATCAGGCGTGGACCGGACGTGCCGGTGCGCGCTGTCGACGGCCTCGCGGAACGCGGCCCGGTCCTGCGGCGTTCCGAGGACCGCCACGGCGATGTACTGGAACGTCGTCCTGGCCCGCTTCCACGGATGCTTCAGCAGATTGCCGGATTCCACCTTGCTCTCGACTACGCCGTAACCGACCCCCGGCCGCGACAGCTGCATGATCACGTTGGCCGCGCCCGCCGCGAACCCCCAGAAGTCCAATGCCTCGCCCGCGGTCACCGGCTCGGTGTCCCAGCGCGCCGTCCGCCTGGCCACCGTGATGCGACATTCCGCGGCGGTCATATCGTGCACACCACCGCAATCAGCAGCGCCGGCCACGACACGATCGACGCGAGGATCGACAGGATCCTGGCATGCCCCTGGTAGCCGAGATGGTCGCCCGCCACCGCCGTCCACACCATGCCGATGAGGACATAGGGAACGGCGAGCATGGCCGCCGTGCCGAGCCATTCGGCGATCGTCATCTCGAAGGCGAGAACCTTCCTGGCAGCGGTAAGCACCCCTATATGTTAATGGTCATTCGCGCATTGAACGCACACTTTCGACCGAAGAGACCCGCAGGATGTAAGGGCTGGTTCCTACAGCAGCGTGGCTTGCTGCGGTTCCGGTTCGGCGGGCTCGATCAGCTCAGGACCGTTGTTGCGAATGCTGTTGACCAACCGGGACACCTCGCGGATCTCGATGCGGTCGAGATCGCCGTGGCCCCGCAGCAGTCCCTCGTCGATCGGTGCGTCGGGGTCGAGCCAGCGGTCCCAGTCGGGTTCGCTGATCGTCAGGGGCATCCGGTCGTGGATCTCGGCCAGCGGGCCCGCGGCGTCGGTGGTGATGATCGTGCAGCTCACCAGTGGCGACGCGTCCTTGGGGGCGTCTTTGGGCCGCCACGTCGTCCACAGGCCCGCCATGAACAGCGGCTCGCCGTCGCCGCCGTACATGTAGAAGGGCGTCTTGGGCGCTTTCTTGCCCGCCACCGCTTCACCGTTGGGCCGCCATTCGTACCAGCCGTCCATCGGCACCAGGCACCGCTTGTTCTTCGCCGAGCTACGGAAGACGGGCGAGGTGGTCAACTTCTCGGAGCGCGCGTTGATCAGCAACGGCCCCTTGGTGTCGGGGCCGCCGTCCTCGGTGGTCTTGGCCCACGGCGGAATCAGCCCCCAGCGCATCGAACGCACCCGGCGGGTCGACTGGTCGTCGGGTTCGCTGTGGCGTCTGACCACGCTGCTGATGGTCGTCGTCGGCGCGACGTTGTAGTTGGCGGCCGATGCGTCCTTCTGCGCCGAAACGCTCTCGTCGATCGCCTGGATTTTCTCGGCCAACAGCGCCGGGTCGGTGGTCACCGCGAATCGTCCACACATATATCCCATGGTGGCACGCCGAACCGACAGGGCAGGATGTAGGCGTGAGCAGCACCTGGCAGGCACCGATGACGTCGCGGCCGGTGCATGCCACCGTCACCGTGCCGGGGTCGAAATCGCTGACCAACCGCGCTCTTGTGCTGGCCGCGCTGGCGACGCGGAACGGCACGTCGACGATCAGCGGCGCACTGCGCAGCCGCGACACCGACCTGATGATCGGAGCCGTGGAGGCACTCGGCGTCACGGTCGACGGCGCAGAGACCGAGCTGACGCTCAGCGGTGCCATCGATCCGCAGCCGGGTACCCGGATCGACTGCGGCCTTGCGGGCACCGTCCTGAGGTTCGTGCCGCCGGTCGCGGCGCTGGGTACGACGGCGGTCACGTTCGACGGTGACGAGCAGGCCCGTGCCCGACCGATCGCTCCGCTGCTGGATGCGCTTCGCAGTCTCGGCGTCGACGTCGACGGCGACGCGCTACCGTTCGGCGTCCGTGGGACCGGATCGGCGGCAGGCGGCACCGTCGAGATCGACGCATCGTCGTCCTCGCAGTTCGTCTCGGGCCTCCTGCTCTCCGGCGCGGCGTTCACGAACGGGTTGACGATCGCGCACACCGGCGAGTCGGTGCCCTCGGCCCCGCACGTGGCGATGACGGTGGCCATGCTGCGCGACGCGGGCGTCGACGTCGACGACACCCAGGCCAACCGGTGGCACGTCTCCCCCGGCCCGATCGCGGCCCGGCACTGGATGATCGAGCCGGACCTCTCCAACGCGGTGCCGTTCCTGGCCGCCGCGGTGGTCACCGGAGGAGCGGTGCGCATCGCCGGCTGGCCGTCGGCCAGCGTGCAACCCGCCGACACCATCCTCAACATCTTGAAGAATCTGGGATCGGTTGTTCGCCACGGCGATTCCTATCTCGAGGTGCAGGGACCCGAAACCCATGCAGCGATCGATGTCGACCTGCACGACGTCGGCGAACTTGCGCCTGCGATGGCCGCGCTGGCCGCCCTCGCGCCGACGGGGTCGGTGTCGCGGCTACGCGGTGTGGCTCATCTGCGTGGACACGAGACCGACCGGCTGGCCGCACTGTCCGCGGAGATCAACGGTCTCGGCGGACTGTGCGAGGAGACACCCGACGGCCTGCTGATCACCGCACGGCCGCTGCACGCCGGGCTGTGGCGGTCCTACGCGGATCACCGGATGGCGACCGCCGGTGCCATCGTCGGGTTGCGGGTCGACGGTGTCGAGGTGGAGGACATCGGCACCACCGCCAAGACGCTGCCCGACTTCCCGCAGATGTGGGCCGACATGCTGGCGGGCGATTGAGCCCTCGCGAGTACGACGAGTCCGATGTCCGGGTCCGCCCCGGCAAGGGCTCACGGCCGCGCACCAAGAACAGACCCGACCACGCCGACGCCCATGCCGCCATGGTGGTGACCGTCGACCGCGGCCGGTGGGGCTGCGCGCTCGACGCCGACCCCCACCGTCTCGTCACCGCGATGCGGGCCCGTGAACTCGGTCGTACCCCGATCGTCGTCGGCGACGACGTCGGCATCGTCGGCGATGTCTCCGGTAAGCCCGACACCCTTGCCCGCATCGTGCGGCGCGGTGAGCGCCGAACAGTGCTGCGGCGCACCGCCGATGACACCGACCCCACCGAACGCGTCGTTGTCGCCAACGCCGATCAGCTACTGATCGTTGTCGCGCTTGCCGATCCCCCGCCGCGTACCGGCTTGGTCCAGCGCGCCCTGATCGCCGCGTACGCAGGCGGACTCGAGCCCATCTTGTGCCTGACCAAAACCGATCTCGCACCGGCCGAACCGTTCGCCGCCGAGTTCGCCGAACTCGATCTCACAGTCACCACCGCCGGCCGCGACGACCCGCTCGACGCGGTAGCGCCTCTGCTCACCGGCAAAGTCACCGTGCTGTTGGGACATTCCGGCGTCGGCAAGTCGACCCTGGTGAATCGCCTTGTGCCGGATGCGGATCGGGCCATCGGCGACGTGACCGGCATCGGCAGGGGCAGGCATACGTCCACACAATCAGTGGCGCTCCCACTGAGTGTCGGCGGCTGGGTGGTCGATACGCCCGGTATCCGCTCGTTCGGTCTGGCGCATATCGAACCCGACGATGTGATGCTTGCCTTCTCGGACCTGGCCGAGGCCATCGAGGACTGCCCCCGCGGCTGCGGCCACATGGGCCCACCCGCCGATCCCGGATGCGCCCTCGACGCCCTGACAGGACCCGCCGCCAGCCGGGTGGCGGCGGCGCGTCGGCTGTTGGCAGCGCTGCACGAGACGGCCGCTTACTGAGTCGTCACCGCCACTGCGGACTTGAGAATCCAGTAATTCTCAGGCCTGACCGGTACCGCTTGACGGGTGCGCGGCTTTCTCCGCCGCGTCCAAAGGTCCGTGAAGATGCCAGCAATGGAAACGCCTGCCCTCCATGATGTCTCGTCACCCGCGGATGAGTTCTGACCTGGACTGGCGCGTTGCATTGGTTAGCCGAACCTCGGATGACCTGAGGCCGCACCGGTTACCGCGGGACTTTGGTCGTGATGTTGGAAGTCAAAAGACCTCTGCGCCCCGCGCGGAGCCGTCTTCTGCCCATACGGGCGCCATACTGCCCAAACACCCAAGAGACCGCCCTCAAGACCCGCACCCGGATATTGACCGCGGACCTGGCCAGTGGAGGACTCGATGAATCCGCCGGATCTCGCAATTCCCGATAGGCACTCCGGGAGTAGCGGGTTCGCCGAATGCGATCCGGCCACCCCCGCAGTCCAAGGATGGGGGCGAGCGCCTCTTTGGCCCGTCGACGCGCGTTGGCGCGGGTTCATGCGGCTTTTCGTCATTTTCGGCGCCTATGCAGGCGCTGTCATGCTCTACCCATACCTCGAGTCAGATGGTGTCGCCTTGCTGTGGCTGCCTAATGGGGTGCTCGCCACGGCTCTGCTCAAGTATCGGCCACACGATTGGGCCTACATATATGCGGTGGCGCTCGTGGCCGAAGTTGTCGGGGACCTGACGTTCAATGTAGTCCCGCATCAGGCACTGTATTTCGGTCTCGTGAACGCTATCGAGGCCACCCTGTTCGTGTTCGTTGCGGCGCTGATCGGTGGTGGACGCAACAACATCGGGCTACTCTCCGTGCGTCCCGCCCTGGCTGTCATCCTCGCTTCCGTCATGGTTCCCGGGTTGACCGGAGCGCTCGGCGCTGTCGGCTCGGTCTGGACATTCGACGCGAGTTACTTTATGGCGTGGCGCAATTGGTGGTTCGGGGACAGTCTGGGGCTCCTGGTCGGAGTTCCGATCGGCTTGCTGCTGCGGGACGCCGGCCGATCGGTTGCTCGGCGTCGCCGGCGCCCACTCGCACTCGCAGCGGGCGGCGTAGGGGCTAGCTTCTCGGTGTTGTCCGCCATATTTGCCTCCAAGGCGAATCCGTGGGCTGCGCAACAGACGTCGTTGGCGACCGCTGTGGTCCTAACATTGACCTTCGGAGCAGTGGGGGCTCCAGTCGCCGCGGTGGTGACGTCAATCGTGACCTTGATCAGATTGGCCAACGGCGCGAGCATGGCTTCCGTCAGCAGTGACCAGACCCTGCTCTTCGTAGTTCTGGCCGCTGTCTACCTCATCGCCGCAGCATCAGAATCCGCAGACCAGGCGATGGTTCGCCTATCACGCGCGAGTAACGACCTTGAGAAGGCAAACGCACGGCTTGCGTATCTCTCACGGACCGATGAACTAACAGGACTGTCGAACCGCCGGAGGTTATCCGAGGAGCTCGAGCTGCTATGGGCATGGTGCGTTCGAGATTCGAAACCGATCGCGATGTTGATGGTGGACATCGACTTCTTCCACCAATACAACGCCACATGCGGCCACCTTGCCGGTGACGCCGTGATCAAGCGGATAGCGGGTGTCATAGAAAGCTGCTGTCGGCGCAGGACCGACCTGGCCGTGCGCTATGGCGGCGAGGAATTCCTGCTGATCCTGCCCGGGGTGTCCGTCGACCACGCCCAGGCCATCGCGGGTCAAATTCAGGAACAGGTAAAAGTCCTGAACATCCCACACACCGCCTCGCCCGTGGCTCCGACGGTGACGGTGAGTATCGGAGTCTTGGCACGAACGAGGGCGACTTCCAATTCGGCAATCGCCGACCTGGAGCGTTGCGACAGACTTCTGTACCAGGCAAAGCGGATAGGTCGAAATCGGATAGTCGTTGAACCGATCCCCTTCGATGGCATTCCGGAGGAGAAGCCAGCTCGAGTGCGAGATACGGAATCGTAGGGAGGTAAACGAGATTCCAAAGGCAGCCCTGATATCAGGCGGCGATATCGCGGCAGCTCTGCAGGCGGTTTTCCACGCGCGGCGCCGGATCCAGGCCAGTGAAACATCCACTCGTTGGGGGTCTCCGGCGCATCGTCGGCGGTGACACTAAGCACCTGTCCGGCAAGGGCGGCTTGGCGATTGTCCGCCATGTCTTGCCGTACTGCACGCGGAACGAGCCCGTCGCAAAGGGCAGGTCGTACTGGTGGCACTGCTCGCCGCTCTGTCCCTGTGTCACTCCGGCGGCCCGAAACCGCGACGAGTAACTGAGTACACGGCCGCCGTCCGTCACCCGGGCTCGCCGTCCGCGGCCATACCCAATGACAGCGGATTTGGGCTCCGGACGCGCTCAAGAATCCCTCAAGAATCCCAGTAGGGCGACGGCCGAATCTTTCCTCAACGCAGCCGACAACCGGCCCAACGAGAGGAAAGATCATGAAGAAGACCATCGCCAGCGCAATCGCAGCCGCCGCCCTCATCGGCGCCGCGCTCGGACTTTCGGGTATCGCCCACGCCGAGACTGTCGGCGATCCCGATGACATGGCCGGCTGGCACACCGCTCAGACCTACGACGACTGCGCTCTCATGTCCGCCGCCGACGTGGTCGGTCAGATGACCGGCAACGCGCCCACCGAGGAAGACATCATCGGCTTCGCGCAGAACACGCCGAGCGTGGCCGAGCCCGGCGACATGATCTACGACCAGGGGCAGACCGACGATGACCCGAACGCCGGAACCATCTTCAAGGACCTGCCGATCGTGCTCGCCCACTACGGCGTCGACGGACACTACGTCGGAGGATCCAACATGGACGCGCTCATGGGCGTGTTGCGAGACGGCGGAGCGGTGATCGTGAATCTCAACTCCCAGTACATCTGGGGCGGCGACGGTCAGAAGACTTCGCCCGACCACGCCTTGGTGGTCACCGGGGTCGACACCGACAACGGCATCGTGCACATGAACGACAGCGGCACCGAGGACGGCGCCAACGAGCAGGTCAGCATCGACACCTTTAACGCCGCCTGGCAGACCAGCGGCAACGAGATGGTGGTGACTAACTGACCCTCGCTCGCACAACCCCCGACAAGAAAGCCCTCCCGGCGACGGGAGGGCTTTCTCGTTCAGATCAACTCAGGCGGCTAGCTCGCGACCAGCCCGCAAGCGCTTCTCGACGCGTCGAGCACGCACTGCGGCGATGGCCGACTTGAGGCCACGTCGCTGCGCAGGCTCGAGTTCGTCGAACATCCGCTCGCTACGCGTCTCGGGCGCGTCGTCGCGGGTGTCGCGCAGGAGGTTGTCCGGAAACGACAGCTTCGCGATCGTGCGCCATGTCTTGCCGTACTGCACCAGGAAGTTTCCCGTGGTGTACGGCAGGTCGTACTTGTCGCAGAGCTCCCGCACCCGGATGGAGATCTCGTGATAGCGGTTGCTGGGCAGATCCGGGAACAGGTGATGCTCGATCTGGTGGCACAGGTTGCCGCTCATGAACCGCAGCGCCGGACCGTTCTCGAAGTTGGCGCTGCCCAGCATCTGGCGCAGATACCACTGACCCTTGGTCTCGCCGACCATGTCGGTCTTCGTGAATTTCTCTGCGCCGTCAGGGAAGTGGCCGCAGAAGATCACGGCATTCGCCCACACGTTGCGGATGATGTTGGCCACCGCGTTGGCCTTGAGCGTCGACTTGTAGGTCGCCCCAGGCGACAACGATGTCAGCGCCGGATAGGCCACGTAGTCCTTGACCAGCTGGTGGCCGGCTTTGACGCCGAACTCGCGCACGCGCACGAGGGTGGCTGCACGGTCGTCGCGGCCCTTGAAGATCTTGCCCAGCTCGAGATGCTGCAGGCCGACGCCCCACTCGAACATCGTGGAGAGCAGCGTGTTGAAGAACAAGTTCAAGAGGTTGAACGGCTTCCACTTTGCGTCGCGCGTAACACGCAGCACGCCGTAGCCCACATCGTCGTCCATGCCAAGGATGTTGGTGTACTTGTGGTGCATGAAGTTGTGGGTGAAGCGCCAGTGCTTGGACGACCCGCTCATGTCCCACTCCCACGTCGAGGAGTGAATCTCGGGATCGTTCATCCAGTCCCACTGGCCGTGCATCACGTTGTGGCCGATCTCCATGTTCTCGATGATCTTGGCCACGCCCAGGGTCACGGTTCCCGCCCACCACGCCGAGCGGCGCGAGCCGGCGGCCAGCATGACCCGTCCGGCGACCTCCACGGCGCGCTGGGCCGCGATGGTGCGGCGGATGTAGCGCGCGTCGCGCTCACCGCGAGAGTCTTCGATGTCCTGGCGGATCGCGTCCAGCTCAATAGCCAGACCCTCGATGTCCGCATCCGTGAGATGCGCGAATTCGGGAACGTCAGTAATTGCCATTTTGAAGCCTCCTCTCAGTGCCTACGTTACCGTAACCTACGTACCCGTAGGTTACTGACCAGTAAACCTTATATGTCCAGTACGCAATCGCCCGAAGCTGCGGAAATACAGGTCTGAATCCGCGAACCGGCCTCATGTTCGGCACCCGAGCGCAGATCGCGGACGTGCCCACCGACCAGGCTCACGACACAGGATTGGCAGATGCCCATCCGGCAGCCGAACGGCATCCGCACGCCGGCGTCCTCGCCCGCGTCCATCAGCGGCGTCGCGGCGTCCACGGTGACGGTCTTACCGCTGCGCTTGAATTCCACGGTTCCGCCCTGCCCGTGCGCCGCCGCCTTCGAGACGGCGAAACGCTCCAGATGCAGGGACTCGGCGATCCCCGATGCCGACCACGCACGTTCGGCGGAATCCAACATGCCTGCGGGACCGCACGCCCACGTCTGACGCTCGCGCCAGTCGGGCACCTCGTCGTCGAGACGCGAAAGATCGAGGCGGCCGTGGGTGCGGGTGGAGCGCAGACTCAGCCGGTAGCCGTCATGATCCCGCGCGAACTCGGACAGTTCCGCGGCGAACATCACATCGGATTCCGTTGGCGCCGAATGTAAGTGGACGATGTCGGTGATCTGTTCGCGGCGCGCTAGTGTGCGCAGCATCGACATCACCGGAGTGATGCCCGAGCCAGCGGTGATGAACAACACCTTTGCCGGCGCGGGGTCGGGCATTACGAAGTTGCCCTGCGGCGCGGCCAGTCGCACGATCGTGCCGGGTGCCACCCCGCCGACAAGGTGAGTCGACAGGAACCCCTCGGGCATGGCCTTGACGGTGATCGTGATGGTGCGGTTGGACCCCGTTTTCACGGCCGATCCTGCCGTCACCGGGCTCGACGTCAGGGAGTATGAGCGCCACCGCCAGCGTCCGTCGACCAGCAGCCCGATGCCGATGTACTGGCCAGACTGGTAGTTGAACGAGAAGCCCCATCCGGGCTTGATGACCAGGGTCGCCGAGTCCTCGGTCTCGCGGCGCACCTCCACGACGCGGCCGCGGAGTTCCCGCGCGGACCACAACGGGTTGGCGAGCTTCAGGTAGTCGTCGGGCAGCAGCGGCGTGGTGATGCGCGCGGCGACGGTGCGCAGCGCGTGCCAGGCCGGATGCTTCTCGCCGACGACGCCCGCCCGCTGCGTGTCGGCGACGTTGGCCGAGATCTTCACTTGGTTCTTGGCCACGTAACCTACGGTACCGTAACTTACGGTCCCGAACTCGCTGGAGTTGCCGCCGTCACAGTAATTCGAGCAGGAACGGCAGCTCCTGCGGTGCATACCAGGCCAGGTCGTGGTCCTGGGCATCGCCGACCACGAATTCCGCGTCTTCGTCACCGAGGTCAGCCTCGTCGACGGCCTCGATCGCGGCCACCACGGCGGGTTCGGCGTCGGCGTTGTCGACATACGCGGCGATCACGTCGCCGAAGATGATCGGCCCGGACAGCCGCACCACCGCGTCATCGAGATCCGGGCGGGGGCTGACATCGCCGACCTCGGCCTCCACCACCGCGCGCCGCGCCGGCATGTTCGATCCCTCGTCGGCGGCAAGCAGCCGCAGCGACGCCAGCGCCGCCTCGCGCAGCGCCACATCGGCCAGCTCATCGTCGTCGCCCTCGGCGTAGGCCTCACGCAGCGTCGGCGTCACCGCGAACGCCGTCCCGCTTCGGGCATGCAGCATCTGGTCAGCGACGAGCTGCTGCAGCATCGCCAGGGTCGCAGGCACATACACACGCACGCGGGAAGGTTAACGCTCTTTTACCGCGGGATCCTTCTCCACGGCGATCACGAAGTCGTCACCGTGCTGGGTCACGCCCGTGACGACCGCGTTGTTGACGGCTTCGGACGCGTACTCGCGGCGCACCACCTTCGGGTCGTTGCGCAGATCCTTCACCAGGGCCACCGCCAAACCGACCATGACGAGCAGGAACGGCAGCGCCGCGATGATGGTGATGGTCTGGAGTCCCGTCAGCGCATCCTCCCCGCCGACGAGCAGCATCACAGCCGCCACCGCCCCCATCGCGACACCCCAGAAGATGACGGTGCCTCTGCCCGGTTTGATCGTTCCCCGTTCGGACAGCGAACCCATGACAATCGAGGCCGCGTCCGCGCCGGACACGAAGAAGATCGCGACCAGCACCATCACCAGAACGCTCGCGATCACCGCGATCGGGTAGTGGTCGAGCAGACCGAACAGCTGCGCTTCGATGCTGCCCTCGCCTGCGAGGTCGACACCTTCCTGTTGGCTCCTGATCGCTGCGCCGCCGAAAACTGCGAACCACACGAGCGAGACCAGGCTCGGCACCAGCAGCACACCCGCGACGAACTGGCGGATGGTGCGCCCGCGCGAGATCCGCGCGATGAACATGCCGACGAACGGCGTCCACGACACCCACCACGCCCAGTAGAAGATCGTCCACGACTGCAGCCAGGTGTTGACGTCGGCGCCCTCGGCGCCGGTGCGCGCGGACATCATCGCGATGTCGCCCAGATAGCTGGCGATCGCGGTCGGTATCAGGTTGAGAATGAAAACCGTTGGGCCGACGACGAAGACGAACAACGCGAGCACCAAAGCGAGCACCATGTTGATGTTCGACAGCCATTGGATGCCGCGGGCGATTCCTGAAACCGCGGACAACACGAAGGCCACCGTGAGCACCGTGATGATCACGATGAGGATCGTGTTGCCGGTCTCGCCGATGCCTGCCACGATCTGCAGCCCACTGCGAATCTGCAAGGCCCCCAACCCAAGTGATGCCGCAGATCCGAACAGGGTCGCGAAGATCGCGAGCATGTCAATGACCTTGCCCAGAGGACCGTTCGCGCGTGACCCCAGCAGCGGCTCGAACGCCGCGCTGATCAGTTGCAGGCGGCCTTTGCGGTACACGCCGTAGGCGATCGCCAGGCCGACGACCGCGTAGATGGCCCATGGATGCAAGGTCCAGTGGAACAGCGTGGTGGCCATCGCGTTCTGCACGGCCTCGGGATTGCCTGCGGCGCCGGTGCCCGGAGGCGGGGTGGCGAAATGCGTCAGGGGCTCGGCGACACCGAAGAACATCAGGCCGATACCCATGCCTGCGGAGAACATCATGGCGACCCAGGACACACCGTTGAATTCGGGTTCCTCGCCGTCGCGGCCAAGCGGGATCGTGCCGTAGCGACCAAGCGCGAGCCAGAGCACGAAGACCACGAATCCCGATCCGGTCAGGACGAACAGCCAACCGGTGTTGTCCATCACCCAGGTGAGCGCGCCGTCAGAGGCCGCGGCCAGCGACGGGGTGCTGACGAAGCCCCAGACCAGAAACCCGATGGCGATCGCGGCGGTGACGCCGAAGACGACCCAGTCCACTCCACGTGAGCGGGTGTACGCGGCTTCTTCGACGGGTAAATCCAGGACCGGATGTGGAATGACCTCGTCAGTGGGCGATGACAGTGCCCGCCCCGAGGAAGGCTGCGTTTTTCGGTTTTCGGCGCCAATAGTCACCGAGGGTCCATTCCCCCCGGCCGCGAATCTCAATCAAGATCAGGAAACCTGCTGTTTACTGCGCCGCCTCCAGCAGTTCATCGAGTGATTCGCGAAGCAGGCTCGGCAGCATGTCGACGTCGCTCATCGCGTCGCGATCGGCGTTGATGCCGAAGTAGAGCATGCCGTTGTAGGAGGTCACTCCGATGGCCAGGACCTGGTTGTTCAGCAGCGGTGGCACCGAATACGTCTCGAGCAGCTTGGTGCCCGCGACAAACATCTGCTTCTGCGCGCCAGGCACATTGGTGATCAACAGGTTGAACTGCCGCGCCGAGAAGTCCGTGGCGACGCGAATTCCCATGGCGTGCAACGTCGGCGGCGCAAATCCCGACAACGTGACGATGGTTCTCGCGTCCACCAGGCTGGCGGCGGTCGAATGGGATTCGGTCGCGTGCGCGATCTGAGACAGCCGGACCACCGCGTTGCCCTCGCCGACTGGGAGATCCACCAGGAACGGCGACACCTCGCTGATCGCCTGTCCCGGTCCCGTCGTGTCCAGGTCGGCGTCGGGATAGACCGACATCGGCGCCATGGCGCGCATCGTCGTCGTCGCCGTTACCGGCTCACCGCGGGAGAGCAGCCAGTTTCGCAGCGCACCGGCCACCACGGCAAGCACGACGTCGTTGACGTCACAGTCGTAGCGGGCCCGAACCAGCCGGTAGTCCTCCAGGCTGCCGCTGGCCACGGTGAATCGACGGTTACGTGACACCCTGGTGTTCAGCGGACTGCTGGGCGCCGTGCCGCGGGCGACGGTACGCACCACGTCGACGAAGCGGCGGCCGACATCGGCCAACTGGCCGGCGTTGGTGACGACACCGGTGACGGCCGAACGCACCTCTGAAAGTTGTTCCGCGGGACGGGTCACCCACTCACCCACGGCACCGAACAGCAGTCGGCGGTCGCTGGGCTCGCGCGCCGGAATCCAGATGTCCTCGCCGAACTCCGGACGCTTTTGCGTGCGGTCGGCGATCACATGCCCGATCTCCAACGCCGTCATGCCGTTGACCAGCGCCTGATGGGATTTCGTGTAGATCGCGATCCGGTTCTTGGCGAGCCCCTCGATCAGATACATCTCCCACAGCGGTCTCGACTTGTCCAGCGGACGGGAGCCCAGTCGTGCGATCAGTTCGTGCAGCTGACCGTCACTACCCGGAGAGGGCAGCGCCGACCGGCGGATGTGGTACGTGATGTCGAAGTCGGGGTCGTCGACCCACACCGGCCGGGCAAGGCCGAGCGTCACTTCGCGAACCTTCTGGCGGTAGCGCGGGATCTGTGGGAGCCGCTGTTCGACGGTCGCGAGAAGTGTTTCGTAACTCAGGCCGTTCCGCGGCTTGCGCAGGATCGACAAGGAGCCCACGTACATCGGCGTCGATGAGTTCTCCAAGTGGAAGAACGTCGCGTCGGAGGCCGACAACCTGGTCACCATTACCGCGAATCCCCCTCATTGACTACGCGGTTCTTTCGTGGCCGCGGTGGTCCTCCGGACCCAACGGTAGCGACAAATCCTGTCCGCGCGCATCACGGGTGCGTCGAACCCCCCTGCCACCGTGCGATCATGAACGGGTCTGCAACTCTCCGGCAGGCGCCGTCCATTCCGCGTCGACCGCCGGAGAATCGATGACCACATCCCGAACCCCCGCAGCGGGGACCCCATTGGTTTCCCCGGTCGTCGATTGCGAGCCACCACCGGTCGGCATGGCGGTGTGCCGGGCGACTCCGGTTCTGCGCCGCCGGGTCCCGCGACCGTCGACGCGCCATCGAGTGGGACCGCATGCGGTTGTCCGGGAGGCACAGCCTCCGCGTGCCGCCATCGCTTTCGCCGACGCCGCGTTGCGCATGGTGCTCGAAGTGATCGACCGGCGCAGGCCCGTCACCCAGGTGCGACCGCTGCTGGCACCGGCGCTGATCGATACGGTCATCGACCTGAGCCGGTCATCGCACGACGCAAGGACCAAGAGTGTGCGCACGGTCGCGAAGCTGCGCCGGATGCGACTGCGCATGGTCGACGGCGCCGAAGACTCGCAGGCCGAAGTGTTCGGTACCTACACCAGTGGGCCGCGCGTGCGTGCGCTCGCCGCGCGCATCGAGCTCAACGGAGACCGCTGGCGCATCGTCGCGCTGCAGCTGGGTTGAGCCCCCGAGACTCGCCGATAAGGTGAGGCGCGTGGACGGTTACACCATCAGCGTGGAACGGGTCATCGACGCGCCGGCCGAGCGGATTTTCGCGTTGATCGCCGACGCGCGAAAGCATTACACCTTCGACGGCTCCGGGACGGTGGACCGTTCGGTGGAGCCATCGCAGCCGCTGACACTGGGTTCCACGTTCGGCATGTCGATGCGGGGCCGTCCCGAAACGTTGTTCCTGCCGTACCGCACCACCAACACCGTCGTCGAGTTCGAAACCGACCGCCGCATCGCCTGGAAGACCACCATGGGACCGCTCGGACTGATCGGCGGCAGGATCTGGCGCTATGAACTCGAGCCCGTCGCATACGGCACGCTGGTCCGCGAGACGTGGGACCTCTCGGGCGACCGGCAACGGCCGATGCTCAAAATGGGCTCGACACCCAAACAAGCCGAGGACGGCATGCGCGCGACGCTGGAGCGCATCGCCGCGTTGATGACGCCCTAGCCGCGCCGTTTGGTTTCGCGAGCCTGCTGGCGCGCGGCCTCCCGCCGTTCCTTGCGGGTGCTGCCAGTATTCCGGCCGGCACCGCCGGCGCTGCCGCCGCCACTGCCGGTGCGCTTGACCTCCGTCGAACCGTCCTCGGACGGACCGCTGTAGGTCATCGGCGGCGGCTCGTTGTCAATTCCCTTGGCGCGCAAGCCTGCCGGTGATCCATTACCCGCTGGTGCCGGGCGTTCCTTGGTCGCGACCGCGCCCTCCTGGGCCTTGGCGGCCGCGGCCTGTGCGAACTCGGCGAGCCCCTGCGGCGTGGCGACCGGAGCGACCGTCGGTGCGGGTGTGGCTTCGACCGCCACGTTGAACAGGAAGCCGACCGACTCCTCCTTCATCCCCTCGAGCATGCCGATGAACATGTCGTAGCCCTCACGCTGGTACTCGACCAGCGGGTCGCGCTGCGCCATCGCCCGCAGCCCGATGCCCTCCTTGAGGTAGTCCATCTCGTAGAGGTGTTCGCGCCATTTGCGGTCGATCACGTTGAGCAGGACGTTGCGTTCGAGCTGGCGCATCGCCCCTTCGCCCGCGATCTCCTCGAGCTCCTTCTCCCGTGTCGCATAGGCCCGCTCCGCGTCGGCGAGCAGCGCCTGAAGCAGTTCTTCGCGGGTCAGCTCGCCGGGCTCGCCGACGGCGTCGGAGTCGATGAGGTCGTGGTGGTCGATGCCGACCGGGTAGAGCTGGCGCAGCGCAGTCCAGAGCTGTTCCAGATCCCAATCCTCGGAGTACCCGTCGGAGGTCGCTCCGTTCACATAGGCGGTGACAACGTCGACGAGCATCTTGTGAGCCTGGTCGGCGAGATTCTCGCCCTCCAGAATCCGGCGGCGCTCGTCGTAGATGACCATGCGCTGCTTGTTCATCACCTCGTCGTACTTGAGGACGTTCTTGCGGACCTCGAAGTTCTGCTGCTCGACCTGCGTCTGCGCGCTCTTGATCGCGCGGCTGACCATCTTCGCCTCGATCGGCACGTCGTCGGGCAGGTTCAGCCGGGTCAGCAGCGACTCCAGGGTGGCGCCGTTGAACCGCCGCATCAATTCGTCGCCAAGAGAGAGGTAGAACCGGGACTCGCCGGGGTCACCCTGGCGTCCGGATCGACCGCGGAGCTGGTTGTCGATGCGCCGGGACTCGTGCCGCTCGGTGCCGAGCACGTACAGCCCGCCGACCTCGATCACGTCCTTGGCTTCGCCGGCCGCTTCGGCCTTCACCTGGGGTAGGAGTTTGTGCCACGCCGTTTCGTAGTCCTCGGGTGTCTCCACCGGATCGAGGCCCTGGTCGCGCAGCCGTTTGTCGACCAGGAAGTCGACGTTGCCGCCGAGCACGATGTCGGTGCCGCGGCCGGCCATGTTGGTGGCCACCGTGATCGCGCTGAGGCGCCCGGCCTCGGCGATGATGTTGGCCTCCTGCTCGTGGTACTTGGCGTTCAGCACGTTGTGGGGGATGCGGCGCTTGGTGAACTGGCGCGACAGATATTCCGAGCGCTCCACGCTGGTGGTGCCGATCAGCACCGGCTGGCCCTTCTCGTACCGCTCGCTGACGTCGTCGACGACCGCGATGTACTTGGCCTCTTCGGTCTTGTAGATGAGGTCGGACTGGTCGGCGCGGACCATTGACTTGTTCGTCGGAATGCTGACCACACCGAGCTTGTAGATCTCGTGCAGCTCGGCGGCCTCGGTCTGGGCGGTGCCGGTCATCCCGGAGAGCTTGTCGTAGAGACGGAAGTAGTTCTGCAACGTGATGGTGGCCAGCGTCTGATTCTCGGCCTTGATCTCGACGTGCTCCTTGGCCTCGATGGCCTGGTGCATCCCCTCGTTGTAGCGCCGTCCCAGCAGCACGCGGCCGGTGAACTCATCGACGATGAGCACCTCGCCGTCGCGCACGATGTAGTCCTTGTCGCGCGTGAACAGCTCTTTGGCCTTGATGGAGTTGTTGAGGTAGCTGACCAGCGGCGAGTTGGCGGCCTCGTAGAGATTGTCGATGCCGAGCTGGTCCTCGACGAGTTCGACGCCGACCTCGTGCACACCGATGGTGCGCTTGCGGATGTCGACCTCGTAGTGGACGTCCTTCTCCATCAGCGGCGCCAGGCGGGCGAACTCGCTGTACCAGTTCGAGGCCCCGTCGGCGGGCCCCGAGATGATCAGCGGGGTGCGGGCCTCGTCGATGAGGATCGAGTCGACCTCGTCGACGACCGCGAAGTTGTGGCCGCGCTGGACCAGGTCGTCCAATGAGTGCGCCATGTTGTCGCGCAGGTAGTCGAAGCCGAACTCGTTGTTGGTGCCGTAGGTGATGTCAGCGCCATAGGCGACGCGGCGCTCGTCGGGCGTCAGACCGGACAGGATGACGCCGACTTCCAGGCCGAGGAAGCGGTGAACGCGTCCCATCCATTCGGCGTCACGTTTGGCGAGGTAGTCGTTGACGGTGACGACGTGCACGCCGTCGCCGGACAGCGCGTTGAGGTAGGCGGGCAGCACACAGGTCAGGGTCTTGCCCTCACCGGTCTTCATCTCGGCGACGTTGCCGAAGTGCAGGGCCGCGCCGCCCATCACCTGGACGTCGAAGTGCCTCTGGTCGAGCACCCGCCATGCGGCCTCACGGGCGACGGCGAACGCCTCGGGCAGCAGGTCGTCGAGACTTAACCCGTCGGCGATCCGCTTCTTGAATTCGTCCGTCTTCGCCCGCAGCTCGGCGTCGGAGAGCTTCTCCACGTCGTCGGACAGGGTGTTGACGTACTCAGCCACCCCCTTGAGGCGCTTGACCTGGCGGCCTTCGCCGAGACGGAGCAACTTATCCAGCACGCTATTCCTCAGGCTTTCCAATGGGGTTGAATCTGATAAAGCTCAACCCATGGTAGCGACGTGGCACCTAGCCCTGCGGGACCGCGTCAGGGCGCGCGAATCAGGCTTCCGGCTCGGAGAGCCTAATCAAGCCGTAGTCGTAGGCGTGACGGCGATACACCACACACGGCTTGTCGCTCTCCTTGTCGTGGAACAGGAAGAAGTCGTGGCCGACGAGCTCCATCTGCGACAGCGCGTCATCGGTGGTCATCGGGGTCGCCGGATGCTCCTTGGTGCGCACGATCCGGCCGGGTTCGTGGTCGTCCAACATCGCGCCGTCGGCCTGCATTGATTCCGTGGACCCGTTGAGTGTTTCGGGCAGCGGGCCGATCGCGGTGGCCTCGGCCAGCGAAACAGGGGTCTTGTCGCCGTAGTGGATCTTGCGGCGATCCTTGCTGCGGCGGAGTCGGTTCTCGAGCTTGCACACCGCGGACTCCAGGGCGGCGTAGAAGCTGTCGGCGCAGGCTTCGCCCCGGACGACCGGCCCGCGGCCGCGAGCGGTGATTTCGACGTGCTGGCAGTTTTTGCGCTGGCGTCGGTTGCGTTCGTGGTCCAGCTCGACGTCGAAGAGGTAGATGGTGCGGTCGAGGCGTTCGAGGCGAGCCAGTTTGTCTGAGACGTAGACGCGGAAGTGCTCGGGAATCTCGACGTTGCGGCCTTTGACGACGATGTCGGCTCGCAGTTCGGCTTCGGGCGTCTCGTCTTCGATCAGCGTCGCTTGGTCGGAGTCAATGGAATGGGTTGACATGCTTGGCAACTCGTTTCTCTCTCGCGTCCGCACGCGTTCGCGTGCCCGGCTGGCTCTGGATACGCGCCGAGGGGCTCTGCATGTCTAATGCCTTTGTCGCGGCCCGCCGGCGCAAGGTGTCGTTTACTCACCTCCTACCGCTTGTGGGCGATGCTGGCGCTGTGTGGCTATTGCGCCGCCGTGAGGCATTCACGGGTGGTTGATGCCGACGGTAGTCCGTGTTCACCCGGTCGTGCCACAAAATCCACCCAATTTTCGGGACCCGTTTTCAGTTCTTCACATCATCTTGATGCCCGGGTAATTACCAACGACGTCACTTATCGCGGTCAGGCGTTGGCGAGAGCTAGCACGGCGGTCACGGTTGCCCCCGCTGATTGCAGGACGCGCACGGCTTCGCACACGGTGGCGCCGGTGGTCACGACGTCATCGACAACCATCACCTCGCCGGCCACCCCGGCCACGGAACGCATCACCTTCACCCGGCCTGCGATATTGCGCTGACGGTCGGCGCTGGACAGGCCCACCGAGTCGGCGACCATGGCCCGGGTGCGCAGCGCCTGCACCACGTTGATCTCGCGACGTCCCGCGACGGCGGCCACCGCGACACGCATTACCGGGTCTCCCCCGCGGCGCCTGGCCGCCCATCGGCGCGTCGGCGCAGGCACCACCGTCGTCGGCGTATCGACGACGCCCCAGGTCAGCAGCCGGGCCAGACCTGCGCGCAGCGCACCGGCGAGCGGTTCCACGAGGTCGGCGCGGCCGTGCTCCTTGACGGCGACGATCGCTTCGCGCCGCGCGCCCGCGTATCGACCGAGCGAGAAGACGGGCACGCCGGGCTCGACGCGGGGGCTGATCAGGTGCGGCTCGTCCGGTTTGACGGCCAGGTCGCTAGCGCAGGCGTCGCACCATCGCGTTGAGCGCGCACCGCAGCCGCCGCACTCCAGCGGAAGGACCAGATCCAGCACATCCGCAGTCTCGCGGACCGGGCTGACATCTCATCCGCGATTTTTGCGCCACCGGCGCGCACCGGGGGTACTCCACCCGGCATGCAGGACAAACGTGAATCGGTCATCGTCAACTGCCTCGTCGAGGCGTTCTCCGATCTGATGGAGGCAGATCCCGACGCATTCCGGACCAAGTTCCGCAAGATGGCCGCCGAACCGTTCGCTTTTTATCGGGGCAGCGCATGCGTGTTCTACGGCGACGTCGCGGAGCGGGAGGACAGGTGGGCGGATGAGCGGACCTCGCGCGTCTGGATCCAGGGCGACCTGCACGCCGAGAACTTCGGCACCTACATGGACGGCGCCGGGGTCCTCATCTTCGACGTCAACGACTTCGACGAGGCGTTCGTCGGCCATTTCACCTGGGATCTGCAACGGTTCGCGGCCAGCATCGCGTTGATGTGCTGGCAGAAGGCGCTGTCCGACGAGGTGATCCGCGACCTCATCACCACGTTCGTCCGGTCCTATCTCGAGCAGGTGCGGTGGTTCCGCCAGACGGAGGATGATTCGACCTTCTCGCTGAACCTCGACACCGCCCGTGGCGCGGTGCTGTCCGCGTTGCAGGACGCCCGGCTGTCCACCCGCCACGCGATGCTCGATCGGACGACCGGCGTCGATCAGTCAGACCGCCGGTTCCGTGAGGCCAGCGGCGTCCGGCGGCTCGACGACGCCGAATACGAGAAGGTGAATGCCGCGTTCGAGGCCTATCAGGAGACCATCCCGCAGTCGAAGAGGTTCCGCGAGGTCGCCTACGACGTCAAGGACATCGTCGGCAGGACCGGATTCGGTATCGGCAGTGCGGGGCTGCCGAGCTACAACGTGCTGATCGAAGGGTTCAACCAGGCTCTCGACAACGACATCGTGCTGTCGATGAAGCAGGGCAACGTCGCCGCGCCGAGCCGTGTGGTCGACGACGAGGCGGTGCACAAGTACTTCAAGCACCACGGGCATCGCACGGCGGTGTCGCAGCGCGCGCTGCAGGCGCACGCCGATCCGCTGCTCGGCTACACGGAGATCGACGGGGTCGGTTACGTCGTCGCCGAACTGTCACCGTACGAGTCGGATCTGGACTGGAGCGAGCTGACCGAACCCGACGAACTGACCGAGGTGATCGACCAGCTCGGTCGCGCCGTCGCGAAGGTGCACTGCGTGGGCGACGCCGACAGCGACCAGGAGCTCGTCTCGTTCCAGACCGAGGACGCGATCGACGAGGTGATCGGGGAACGCACAGACGATTTCGTCGACGACATGGTCGACTTCGGCCTCGAGTACGCCGCCGTCGTACGAGACGACCATCGCCACTTCGTCGAAGCGTTCCGCGAAGGCCGCATCCCCGGCGTCAGCTCTTCGTGAATTGGCCGAGTGTCCAGTTATGTGACATCTTTCGCGAATTCGCGTGCCATAACTGGACACTCGGCGGCTGGGCAGCTCAGCCGCTGACGATCGAATCCCCTTCCACCGCGACGGCGACCGACTCCAGCGGCTTGGTGGCCGGGCCGTGCGCCACCGAACCGTCCAGGTTGAACTTGCTGCCGTGGCAGGGGCAGTTGATGGTTCCATCGACTACCTCGTTGAGCGTGCATCCGGCGTGCGTGCACTTCGACGAGAAGCCCTTGAAATCGCCCGCGGCCGCCTGGGTGACAACGACGTCGCCGGCGATGACACCCGATCCGACAGGCACATCCGAGGTCTTCGTGATGACGTTGGCCGGTTGGGGAGCTGTCCCGCCCGTCGTCGCCGGGGCCTTCGTCGTCGTGGCGGTGTCGCCGGACGCCTCCGGCTTCTTGCCGTAGTTCGAACAGGCGGCAAGCACCGAGACGACCAGCCCGAGTCCGGCGCCGATCAGGACCTTTTGCCGGGGAATGCGCACATCTGTCAATGACATTGAAAGCCTTTCGCTAGAGCGTGATTCCGCTGGTCTGGAAGAACCACAGGGCTGAGGTCAACCAGACGTAGACAAGGCCGAAGAACAGCAACCCACCCGCGATCGGAATCACCCATGCGCGAAGGCCTTTTCGGGTCAACAGCATCATCTTCGCAACAAATACGCCGTAAAAGAAGCAACCGAACAGCGAGTGGAACAAAACTCTGCTGTCTGTCTCCTGGAATCCCAGCGCGTAGAGACAGTGGACAGCGACAGGAACGCTGACCAGTACCGCCAGCCGTCCCGACCACACATGCGCGGTCGCCATCCACGCGGGAGCCCTGCCGCCCGGAATCAGCCGATACATCGCGAAGGCCGACACCATCTGGAACAACGCCAGCAGCACCGCGACGGTCGCAAGCCACGACTTCACCGCCGTACCGCTGGAGAAGCCCGCGATGCTCACCGAAAAGAATTGAGGCTGATGCACTTTGCCGAACACGCCGAGTCCGACCGCGACAAGCGCACCGACGAGGACCGCCACCAGCACTCCAGCGTCTCCGCGCGACACGCTGATCCGTTCGGTTGCCACGGACTCAGACATCGCTGTCACCTTGCACCCGTGTCGCGGTGACGGTGCGCCCGTCGATGACTGCGCTGCGGTCGGCGTCCAGAGCCGGGGCGGGCACCGTCGTTCCGTCGTACTGCCTCAGCACGCCGGTCGCCTTACCGGATGAGTCGACGATCCAGCTGCTGCGGCTGGTGCCCTGCTCGTACACGTACAGCCCGGCGGGTGGCCGCACGACCCCCGCGGTGAAGTCCCACTTCTTCTCGCCGATCCACAGGGTTCCCACGACCACGGTGCCGTCGAGGCGACCCTCGAGTCGGCTGGTCCGGTCCTTGCTCGCGAGACTCACCGCGCCGTTGACCGCTGATCCGCGCAGCCACGACTCGATCGAGTTCCCGTCGCAGGCGTAGGCCACGGCTTTGTCGCCGTCGACGGCGATATCCAAGGTGATGACGCCGGTAGCCGTCGGGATCTTGCCGACGTAGTCGGCCTTGGCCGGAAATGCCGGCGCGGGTGGCGTCGTCGGTGCAGGTGAAGCAGCCGCGGGAGCCGGCGCGGCCACCGGCTGACCGGGGATCACGGGGTCTGGCTCCTGGGAAATGTTGACGGTCAAAATGCCTACGCCCAGTGCCGCCACCGCGGCGAGGGTGATCAGTGGACCGCGAACCTTCATCGTCGTCTCTCCTTGGCTGACGTCCAACGCTTCTAGCGTCGGTTCGTCTGCACAACGGGAGTCGACGGCGGTTGGTTCAGCCCAATTTCGAGGACGTTGGCCTCAGCCCGGCAACACCGGCAGCGCCCCAGGGACCATCAGCGCGCGAACCTCCGACCACACCGGGTCGTTGTCACCTGAGCCCGTGAGTTGCAGCACGCCGCGAGCGTCGGCGACGTAGACCGTCGACGGGTTGGCCGCCACGGTGGTGACGGGCATCAGCAGATTCCGGCTCGGTCCATCGGAGTTGACGCCGTCGAGATTGACGTAGGACACCGGATTCTGCGCATCGGTGCGACTCACGACGATGTCGTCGCCGGTGCGCCACGACAACGAGACGACCGTGTTGCCCAGCCCGAAGCCCAGACGTCGCGGATACGTCAGCGCGTATCCGCCGCCGGGGGTCTGCTCCACCCCGGCCAGAATCACCTGGCCGTCGATGACCATCGCGGCGCGGGTTCCGTCCCGGGACAGCTGCAGCTCACGGATCGCGCCGGGAAACCTCGACGACACCGGCGTCGAGTCGACCGGTATGCGCGCCGGTTGTCCGGACGCATCCTGGATGACGCGCACCACGTTGTTGCCGTCGACCACCACCCACACGGCCTCGTCGAGAGACCAGCTCGGGCGAGTCAGGTTGCGTCCATCAAGCGCCTGGGATGCGGTAGCACCGAGTGGACCGAGCCACAGCGAGGACGCCATATCGGGTGCGCCCGGCCGCAATGTCACGATCGACGCCACGTTCTGGCCGGTGCGCGATATCGCCGCCGCCGTTTGATCGGGCATCTGCCCGAACGCCCCCGGGACGCGTGGCGCGCGCGGGCCGTCAAGGAACACGAGCGATCCACCCACCAATGCATGCAGGCCCGCAGCCGCCCCAGGGAACGCTCCCGGATCGGTGGCCGCCACATCGGAGGTCTCCCATCCGTCGGCGAACCGGTCGTCGAGCGCGGCGCCGTCGGCGGTGATCACATAAGGACCGTTGATGCCTGCGCGCGACAATGTCCAAATGAGCTGCGCCGCAAGCAGTTGGCGACTGTGCGGATCGGTGGTCGACAGGTTGTCCAGGTCGATCCGCGCGCCGCCGTAACCCCGGCCGACGCCCGTCTTCCCGCCGTCGGCGCGGGTCACCGGTCCACGCAGTTTCAGCGGCGGCCCCAGCAGGTTGCGCACGCTGTTGGCCATCTCGGGGCGCGGCCCGGCGATCAGCTTGCTGACCAGTTCGGTGGCCAGCTGGTCGGGGTCGGAGACCGCGACGTAACGCGGATCGGGCACCACGGTGGTGCCGGTCGGATCGGCGAAATACAGGGTGTTGCGTTTGTAGGTCGACTGAAACTGTTGCCAGTCAAGGAAAACCCCGTTGGGCAGCTTGTCGATACGCCAGCCGTCGGGAGTTTTGACCAGTTCGATGGGCCCCGGATCGGGCAGTGCACCCTCGCCCGTCTCGAAGACACCCAGGTCCGACAGCGACCCCAGAATGTCGGAGCGCATGTGCACGGTGACCCGATCCACGCCGCGGGTTTCGACGAACACGACGTTGTCGATCAGTAGCGCGCTGCCGGCGTCATCCCATGCGCTCGAACCAGATTCGGTGAGGAACTGCCGCGCCGCCAGATGCCGGTTGGCCGGATCGGCGGTGGCCTTGAGGAACTCCCGCAACAGGACGTCGGGATCCATGCCGGGGGTGGGCTTGGGCAGGCTCGGCGGCGCGGGCCGATCGACGGTGCCGATCGCCTGCGGCGATGAGGAACTCGGCACGCCGGCGCAACCGACAAGTGCGAACATCAGCAGCCACAGCGCTGCCAGAACCCGCTTCACGCATTCTCCGATTCACGTGTACGGCGCGGGGCGCGTTCAGGACCAACGGGTTTGAGCGGCAGAGGGCTGGTCGTGACCTTGTGTCCGCGCACCAGCGGCAAGGTGAGCCGGAAGCAGGCGCCCTTCCCGGGCTCACCCCACGCCTCGAGTCGGCCCTGGTGCAGGCGCGCATCCTCGATGCTGATGGCCAAGCCCAGTCCGGTGCCGCCGGATTGGCGCACCCGCGACGGGTCCGAGCGCCAGAACCTGCTGAACACCAGCTTCTCCTCGCCCGGCCGCAACCCGACGCCGTAGTCGCGCACCGTGACTGCCACGGTGTCTTCGTCCACGCCCATCCGGATGCGCACCGGCTTGTGTTCCGCGTGGTCGATGGCGTTGGCGATCAGGTTGCGCAGGATGCGTTCGACGCGGCGCGGGTCGACCTCGGCGATGACGTCCTCGGCCGGCATGTCGACGATCAGCTCGATGTCGGCGTCGGCGGCCAGATGCCCGACGTTGTCGAGCGCGCTCTGCACCGTCGCGCGCAGATCCACCGCCTCGACGGACAATTCGGCGACGCCGGCGTCGTGGCGCGAGATTTCGAGCAGATCATTGAGCAGAGTCTCGAAGCGGTCGAGCTCGCTGACCATCAGCTCGGTCGAGCGGCGTAGTGCCGGGTCGAGTTCCTCGCTGTGGTCGTAGATCAGGTCGGCGGCCATGCGGACCGTCGTCAGCGGGGTGCGGAGTTCGTGGCTGACGTCGGAGGTGAACCGGCGCTGCAGATTGCCGAACTCCTCGAGCTGGGTGATCTGGCGGTGCAGGCTTTCTGCCATGTCGTTGAACGACACTGCGAGCCGGGCCATATCGTCCTCGCCGCGCACCGGCATCCGCTCGGTCAGATGTCCTTCGGCGAACCGCTCGGCGATCCGTGAGGCCGATCGCACCGGCAGCACGATCTGGCGCGCCACCACGAGGGCGATCGCCGCCAGCAGACCCAGCAGCACGACGGCGCCGGTGGCCATCGTGCCGCGCACCAGCGAGATGGTGGACTCCTCGTTGTTCAGCGGGAAGATCAGATACAGCTCCAGATTCGTCACCGGCGACGAGGTGGGACTGCCGATGATCAACGCCGGGCCCGAGAAGCCTTCGGTGTGCACGGTCGCGTACTGGTAGCTGACCTGGCCGGCCTTGACGAACTCGCGAAGGGCGTTGGGAATCTGTTGCACCGGACCTGCCGCGGTCGCGGCGCGCGGTCCGTCGCCGGGCACCACGAGCACCGCGTCGAAGGCGCCGGCCAGACCGGGACCCGCATCGGCGGTGCGATCGATCAATGTGTTGCGGGCCAACTGCAGGCTGCTGTCCAGCGAGCGCGTCTCCTCACCGCCGACGATGCCGCTGACGGTGCTGCGGGCTCGGTCGATCTCCTCGGTGGCCGCGCGCACCTTCACCTGGAGGATCCGGTCGGTGATCTGACTGGTGAGCACGAAGCCGAGTGCCAGGATGACGGCCAGCGACAAGCCGATCGTCAAGGTGACGACGCGTAACTGCAGAGAACGTTTCCACGCGAGGCCCACCGCGCGGCTCAACGCACCCAATCCGCGTAACAGTGGAGCGGAACGCCGATGAATGCGCCGCCTCGAACTCCAGATCACGGCGACCGCCGAGCGGCCAAGACGACGGCGACCGCCGAGCGGTCACAGGTCACGGCCACGGCCGAGCCGTGCATGTCACGGAGGTCCGGCCTTGTATCCCACTCCTCGAACAGTCAGCACCACCTGCGGGTTCTCCGGGTCCTTCTCGACCTTGGCCCGCAAACGCTGGACATGCACGTTCACCAAACGGGTGTCGGCCGGGTGACGGTATCCCCACACCTGTTCGAGCAGCACATCACGAGTAAACACCTGCCGCGGTTTGCGCGCCAACGCCACCAAAAGGTCGAACTCGAGCGGCGTCAGGGAAATCTGCTCTCCCATTCGCGTGACCTTGTGGGCCGGTACGTCGATGTCGACATCGGCGATCGACAGCATCTCGGCGGGCTCGTCCTCGTTGCGGCGAAGGCGAGCGCGTACCCGGGCGATGAGCTCCTTGGGTTTGAACGGCTTCATCACGTAGTCGTCGGCGCCGGACTCGAGCCCGAGCACCACGTCCACGGTGTCGGTCTTGGCCGTCAGCATGACGATCGGCACCCCGGAGTCCGCGCGCAGCACGCGGCACACGTCGATGCCGTTCATCCCGGGCAACATCAGGTCCAGCAGCACCAGATCAGGCCGCAGTTCGCGGACCGCGGTCAGCGCTTGAGTGCCGTCACCGATGACCGCGGTGTCGAAACCCTCCCCGCGAAGCACGATGGTGAGCATCTCGGCGAGCGAAGGGTCGTCATCGACAACCAGAATCCTTTGCCTCATGGAGTCCATGGTGTCACCAGATCGCGATAAACCCTGGCTACCACACGGGCGTTTTGCGTGTTGACCCGGCTTGGCGGCTCATCTGGCGCGCCCTCGAGGCCGATACACATGCAGAAGCCGCGGCGCGTCGAGATCGCGCCGCGGCTTCCTCACATCGATCAGGCGGCCTCCAGGGTGATGACCATGTCGTGGCCGCTGGTCATCCACGCGGCCTCGAAGACCTCGATCGGGACCTGCTCGTCGGCGCCGTCCCCGGTGCCGCTGTCGTTGAGGTGCACGATGCCGGCTTCGGTGTCGATGCCGGTGACCACCAGATCGTGATCGGCATTCGTGCGGTCGCCCTCTTCGTTCCAGATGATCTCGGCGTTGACCCCGGCGATGACCTTGTGGCCGTCGGCGATCGCATCCTCGAGTGCCGTCATACCGGTCGGGACTCCGATCTGGGCTGCGACGTCGTCGTCGGTGTACACCGCATGAATGCCGTAGTGCGACAGCAGGATCGGCAGATCCCGCGAATCGGTACCGTTGCCCGCATCCGGGTTGTCGGCGGGCGCCGGAAGGTAGATCGGGCCGTCGTGGTGAGCGCTGCGCGTGGCTCCTGCCAGGTCGACGATCTCCTGTTCGCTGGGCTGGTTGCCGGTCAGCTGCCCCACCACGTCGGCCGTGGCCATCAACGAGCAGTCATCGAGGCTCTGCTGGACCCAGTACGAGCTGGCGGTGTCGGGGTCGCCGTAGAGGACGCCCTGGGTGTCGGCGGCATTGGCGATCCCGCCGGCCAGCCCGACGGCGGCGGCGCCGATCAGGACGGCGGCGGTGACGGAGCGGATGTTGATCGTGAAGCTCTTCATGGGGTGTCCTTTTTCTCGGGGCGCCTGTCGCGCCGGTTGAGAAAAGGATCGAGCCAGCCACTGCTCAGATTCTTGAAGGATTCTTAACCCCGTTGAGCAGGGTCGTCAGGTGGTGGAGACCCACCAGTCATACAGCGCCTTGATGTCGTTGCCCTGCGCGGCGCCCAGCATCAGATCCGAGGTTTTGGTCCAGACGAGGTCGGCCCTGCCGTTGAGGGTGCCGCACGCAAGCGAGCCCTCCGCCTGATCAGGCGAGTTGTTGTAGTCCCAGTCGGCCGGGGAGCTCTCGCTTCCCGGGCACGCTTCGAGCTCGTCGTTGGCGATCGCCCCGTCGAAGTCCTCCTGCAGCCGGTCCGCATCGCTGTAGAGCGCATAGAGCGCACCCTCGTGACCGTCACCGCTCGCAGTCGGCTTGCAGTCCACCGCCGCAATGGCGTTGTCCCAATCCTTGTTGGGCTTGCAGGAGTCCGGGTCGGGTACCAGCGCCATCAGCTGCCGCTCAGCGGGGGTGAGATTGCTGGCCGTGCTGACCGGGTTCGGCGGCTCGTCGGGCACGGTGCGGGTGATAGTCAGCGTCGAAGACGTAGGAGACGCACCACCCTGTGGGCGCGCGACCAGCCACGCGACGCTGGCCGCGACGGCGATCACCACCAGGGCGCCCGCGCCGACGGCGATCAACGTCCGGTGATCACGTTTGCGTGGCTTCCTGTCCTCCCGAACCGCCGACGTCGGGGCATCCGGTGCAACCGCGCTCACCGGCATCGTCGCTTGCTGGGCTGGATGCGAGGAGTTCAGTACGTCGATCATCGGGTTGGAATCACCACCGCCCAGCACTGCCGCCGCGGCGCGGGCGAACTCTCCGGCAGTGTCGTAGCGGTCGGCGGCGTCCTTGGCCATCCCTTTCGCGACGATCGCGTCGAACGCGGGCGGTATATCGGGCCGCAACTCGCTCGGCCGCGGTGGCGGCTCGATCAGGTGCGCGGTGATCAGCATGCTGATGCTCTCGGCTGCAAACGGCTGCGAACCCGTGAGGCACTGGTGCAGCACGCACGCCAGCGCGTAGATGTCGGCCTTCTCGGTGACCGGTTTGGAGCTGAAACGCTCCGGCGCCATATAGGCGTATGTGCCTATGGCGGTGCCCTTTTCGGTGAGCGTGTGGTCGGTGACGGCGTTGGCGATGCCGAAGTCGACGAGGTAGGCGAAATCGTCGGCGGTGATCAGGATGTTCTCGGGCTTGACGTCGCGGTGCGTGATTCCTGCGGCGTGTGCGGCGTCGAGTGCGGCTGCCACCTGGCGGACGATCCAGACCGCCCGCGAGGGCGCCATCGCACCGTCCTGGACCAGCACGCTGCGCAGATCAGTTCCGTCGATCAGTCGCATGTCGACGTAGAGCACTCCGTCGATCTCGCCGTAGTCGTGGATGGGCACCACGTGCGGCTCCTGGAGCTGGCCAGCGGCGCGCGCCTCACGTTGCAGCCGTTCCCGGAAAATGGGGTCGTGCGAAAGGGAGTCGGGCAGCAGCTTGAGCGCGACGATGCGGCCCTTGACGGTGTCCTCGGCCTCGTAGACCTCACCCATGCCACCGCGGCCGATCAGGCTGTTGAGGTGATAGGGGCCTAACCGGGAGCCCACACGCGAGTTGTGCGGGGAATCGTTCATCGCCGCCTTTCCTCGCACGCGGCCCGGTCCCGCCAGGCCAGGTGTCCCCACTCAGCTATCCGAGCACCGTACTACTTCAGCAACTCATTCGGCGCGATCACGGCGTCGGTGTCGATGTCAGTCAGCGGGCGATGCGGAGGCGTCGTACTCGAACGTGAAGACGTGGCCACAGATCCGGATCTCATCACCGTCGGCCAGCGGGACGCTGCCGTGGATCCGGGCACCTCCCAACTCGACCCCGTTCGCCGAGCGCAGATCGCTTACCGCGAAACCCGTTCCGGTGTCGATGATCGCCGCATGGTGGCGGCTGACTTTCGCGTCGTCCAGCACGATGTCGTTGTCGGGCAGCCTGCCGATCTTCGTCGCGACCGAGCTCAGCGGGTGGCGATGGCCCGACGAATCCACCAGCCATACCGCCGCGCCGCCGGCCTGCACCTGCGTGCGCTGATCGAGCACGGTCTTCGCGCCGGCGGCTGTGGTGCGCGCCGCCGTCTTCACGTCCAGCGGCTGCTGGCGCAGGATCCTGTCGTGCAACGCCTGCACTGTCGGACCGGGGTCGATTCCCAGGTCGTCGGCCAGTGCGGTCTTCAGCCGGCGATAGGCGTCGAGCGCGTCGGACTGCCGTTCGCTGAGGTAATACGCACTGATCAGCTGCGCCCACAGCGGTTCGCGGTAGGGATGGTCGGCCACCAGGGTTTCCAGGCCGCCGATGATCATCGCGGCGCGACCACAGGCGAGTTCGGCTTCGGCGCGGGAGGTGGCGACGGTCAGTCGTTCCTCGTCCAGGGCGGTGGCGAACGGGTCGACGAACGGGAACTCGCGCAGATCCTCGAGCACGGCACCGCGCCACTGCTCCAGCGCGGCCGACAGGTGACGGCTCGCCCGCTCGAAGTCTCCGGCCGCGCCGGCGAGTACACCGGCGGCTTTCTCGGTGGCGAACCGGCCAAGGTCGCAGGCGCTGTCGGGGATGGCCAGCCGGTAGCCGGGTGGTGCGCTGGCCAGTGTGGTCTGCGGCGAGGGGTCCGCCCGGCCGAGAAGCTTGCGCAGGTTGGACACGTAGGAGTGCACGCTGCCGCGCGCGCCGGGCAGAGGCGACTCGCCCCACACCGCGTTGATCAGAGTGTCGACGGCGACCGCGCGGTTGCGGTTGATGACCAGCGTGGCCAGGATCGCGCGCAGCTTCGGTGTCCCGACAGCGACGTCGTCGCCGTCGATGGTCATCTGCAGCGGGCCGAGCACCCCGAAGCCGAGAGCTGAAACCGCCATGTGGTGCGCTGCCTTTCGCTCGTGGTGCCACTGCTTGGTCAATTGTGACGTAGCCGGCGCAGAAATCGGCGACCTGTCCGCAAACGCCAGCGGGGGGCGCGGGCTTTCGCCCGCGCCCCCAGAAGGGTCTTACCTCTTATTCGGTTGTCTTATTCAGTTGTCCGCCGTTCGCTTACCGCGCCGACATGGCGACGTTGTAACCGGGAAGCGGTGCCTCCGAGGGTGTGGCGAGACCGGGCAGTTGCAGCGTCTTGGTGATCTCGAACTGCTGCTCCCCGTTCGGGGTCTTCGACCACTGCCCCCATGCGGAGACGACGCCGTCGATCAGCACCCGGCGCGCACCCATGGCGGAATCGTCACCCAGATCGGCCAGCGTCTTGACCCGGAACGGTGCCGAGGTGCTTCTCGGGTAGTTCAGCTTGACCAGCACGTTGTTGAGCGCCGTGGCCGGTGCCGGCTTCTGGCCGGGCTGGGGCACGTTGAAGCTGCCCACAGACACCGTCTTGATGGGCCCCGTCGGCGACTTCACCACGGAGGTGAAGGGGTACACGCCAGTCGTCGGCACATCGAGAGCCACGCGCTGGCCGGCCGGCACGGTGACGATCCGCGGGGCGTTGTCGTAGGTGTAGAACAACTGCATCGCGGTGTCGTACGGGTTGAGGATGACCGGCCGGTTGTAGGCGTCGTAGGTGACCCAATCCGAATTCCACTCTGTCACTTCGTGATTCCACTCGTCGACAGATGTCGTGGTTTCGCTCGTCATCTCCTCGGTCACGAGCTCGGTCATCTCCTCGACCTCGCTCGCCTGCGCTGGCGCAGGATCGGCCACCATCGGCTCGGCGTCGTCGGCGCCCGGAGCGGTGTCCGGTGCGTCGGTGCCCGGGATGTCGTCCGGGGTGTCGGCGGCCGGGGTGGCGGGCTCGTCGCCGGTGGTGTCGCTCGCCGGGTGCTCGGGCGCCGGGTCGGACGGCTCGTCCGCCGGCTGCTCGGGCGCCGGCTCGTTGGCCGCCGGCTCCGCGTCGTTGCCCGCCGTCTCGCCGGAGTGATCGTCGCCCTCATCTTGGGCAAAGTGCATCGCGGCCACATCTTGGGCCCAGTACTCTTCCTGGTCGCCTCCGGCGCTCTCCTTGTGCCCGGCGAACAGCTGGGAATGAGCGGCCGAGTGCTGCGCAACGACTTCCTGATCGATGACGGCGGCGTTGGCAACGCCTGCCAGGCCGAGGGTCGCGCCGCCGATGATGCCGGCGACGATTGCGGCGCGGATGGTGTTCTTCATGTTCTTCTCCTGTTGTCTCCCCACGACCCGAGTGGTTCGTGGTGGTGAGAACAGGTTGCGGAAGCCGTCTCCCGGGATTCTTGAGGGATTCTTACGCGCGCCGTTAGGACAACCGTTTGCCGAGGTCGACCGCGTCGACCTCCGGAGGAACGACCTCCCAGCGGCCGCCCCAGTTGGCCGCAGCCAGCGCGGCGTAGACCTCCCCGGTGCGGCGCTGCAGGCCGTCGTCACGTTCGTAGGCGTCCTTCGCGCGGTCAGCGTCTTCGCGCGCACGGTTGTCGGCGCGAGCGGCGGCGAGCTCGATCGGCACCGCGAGCAGAATCTGGGCGTCGGGCGTCGGGAGCGCAAGGCGGTCGTACTCGAGAGCGCGCACCCATTCGACGACCTCACCGTCGGCGCCCTGGTGCAGCCGGGCCGCGCTATAGGCGGCGTTGGAGGCGACGTAACGGTCGAGGATGACGACGTCGTACGTGTCGGCGAGGACAGCGATCTGTTCCTTGGCGCCGGCGCGGTCCAGGGCGAACAGCACCGCCATGGCGTGCACGGAATCGGCAAGGTCGCCGTGCGCGCCGCGCAACGCCTCGGCGGCCAGATCGGCTTCGACCGAATCGCCGTAACGCGGAAAGGCAAGGGTGGCGACCGATTTGTGCGCTGTCTCGAAGGCGGTGCGCAGGCCGTTGGTCAGTGTGCGTTTGCCTGCGCCGTCGACACCTTCGATCACGATGAGCACGCGGGCAGCGTAGCGCGGGCGATGAGTTTCACCGCCGAGGACGGTCTGCTCCTATGACCATCCGTACTGCAGGAGGATGAGGAAATGACGACGCATGAGGTCGGGACCCGCGACCAGTGGCGGGCCGCCTACGAGCGGCAGCTGGCCAACGAGAAGGAGCTGACCAGACGCGCCACCGAGCTTGCGCGGGAACGGCAATCTCTGCCGTGGGTGCCGGTCGACAAGGAGTACACGTTCGACACCACGGCCGGCCGTCGCACACTCGCCGAACTGTTCGACGGCCGCTCACAGCTGATCGTGCGGCACTTCATGCTGGGTCCCAACACTCCAGAGGGCTGCCCGGGGTGCACGTTCGAGACGGACAACCTGGTCGGCGCGGTGCCGCACCTGGCACACCGAGATGTCACGTTCCTGCTCGCGTCGCGCTCGCCGCTGCCGGTCCTCACCGCGTACAAGCAGCGGATGGGCTGGGACGTCGAGTGGGTGTCGTCGGGCGGCAGTGACTTCGATGCCGACTTCTTCGAGTACATGCACGTGCGCACGCCTCGCAGGGACTACGGGACGGGCAGCGGCAGCATGCTCGACGTCATGGAGCTGATGGCGCTGAGCTGCTTTGCGTTCGAGGACGGCAAGGTCTTCCACACGTATTCGACCTACGATCGCGGCACCGAAGCACTGAACGCGACATGGCAGCTGTTGGACCGGGCGCCCAAGGGGCGTGGCGACGACTTCTCCGACTGGCCGCGCAAGCGCGACGAGTACGGCACGTAGCCCATCGCAGGTCCATTCTGAGCGCGATGCTCAGAATCAGCGCTTCGGCCCCCTGGCCGCGCCTGGGATACCGCCAACGGCGGCTAGTTGTGATGTCAGCAATTGGAGACGCCTAGATGTGGCCGCAGTTCGGCGTCGACGGCAATCCGTTGAAGCGGTCGGCGATCCACTGCATCGCCCGCTCGCCGTCCACCAGCATGGGCAGCGCGTGGTTGACCACGAGCTTGTTCAGAAACGGCGGCTCTTCGTTCGTCCAGAACTGCACATCGGCACCTTGAGCGCACCAATCAATCGCAAGCTGACGGGCCGGCCCATACGGCACCAACGGGTCGTAACGGTTGGAGAGGATCAGCACCGGCGCATTGGGTTTGTAGCGGCCGAGTTTCTGCATGTCGAAAAGCGTCTTGAACGGTTCCTCGTTGACCAGCGTGTTGATGTCTTCGTTGAAATACGGCTGCAGGTGCCGAAACATGAACTTCGTAATGGTCTCCGCGATGCACTGGTCCTGCACCTTGTTCAAGAGGTCCGCTCCCCGCGGCGTCATCTTCGACCGGATCGTCTCCGCGAATTCCGGATAGGTGGTGATCACGGAGTTCAGTGCGTATCCGACGACGCCGACGAGCGCGCTGCCGTCCGCGTACGGGAACAACTCCTTCAGATCCGCCGGTGGCGCGCCCGCGTACGTCCCCACGACATGCACGTCCGGCGCGTACGACGACGCCAACTCGGCCGCCGATGCCGCGGCGCCGCCGCCCTGCGAGTAACCCCAAAAGGCAACGGGGCCATGCGGATCCAGCGATGTGCCCGGCAGGCGCATCGCCGCGCGGCCGGCATCAAGCATTGCGTTGCCCTGGGCGACTCTGTTCACATAGGTATGTAGTCCGGGCGTGCCGAGTCCCTGATAGTCGGTCATCACGATCGCGAACCCGCGCGCAACCATCGTCGAGACGAACAGCTCCTCGTAGTTGAACGCCAGGTCCAGCCACGGCGACCAGTGGATGCCCTGATTGAACTGGCGCGACGGTGCGCATTGGTCGCCCTGGCCCTGGGTGCCGGGGCCGTACACAATCAGCGGACGAGGCCCCTGGCCCGGCCATTTGTTGAAGGGCTCGAAGTAGGTGCCTGTCACCGCCATCGGATTTCCGCGAGCATCGGTGCTGCGGTACAAGATTCGCGTCCCCGTGGCCATGATCATGCCCAGCTGGCCCGAGGGCTCGAGCACCAACCGTGACGGCTCCGTGCGGATCAGATCGCCCGGCGCTCCCGGCGGCAACGGATCCGGCGGCGTGTAGAAGGCCTGGTACTCGTCCTCGTTGAAATACGGATCGCGCTGGTCATTGCTCGGATCGGCGTACGCGTGCGGTGCGAAACCCGCTGCGAGAGCGACCAGAACACCGACGACGACCCCCCGCAGCACACAGGGACCGTAACAGAACCGTTATGGCCGACGGCGGGCGTCTTACCAGTCAGTAAGTTCGATGGCTTCCCAGCAACGAACTTGTGCGCCGGCTACGGGTTCCCTGTGCAAGACCTTGGGAAAGTACCCACCGGCAGTAGACCAGCGAAAGACTGGCAATTGATCGCGCTAATCCCGAATGGCACAAGGAGTCCTCCGATGTTGAAAGTTGGAACAACCCGTCGCCTGGTGATACCTGTATTCGCCGGCGCGGCTACGTGCGCCGCACTGCTCGGCATATCCCCCCTCGCCCAGGCGGACAACGGGCACAACCCGCCGGGCTGCACCGCCGCCGACCTCGAAGGGGTACGCGCCGGCGTGGATGCGTCGACCTCGGCCTACCTCTTCACTCATCCTGACCTGAACGGCTTCATGAACACGCTGCAGCACCTGCCCCGAGCGCAGGTCGCCGAGCACGTGACGACTTACATGGAAGCGCATCCCCAGGAGGACGCTGAGATGACCGGCATCCGCCAACCGCTGACGGACATCAAGAACCACTGCGGTGCACTGGTCTCTCCCTGATTGGCCATCAAGGTTGTTGAGCGATTCGACGCGCTACGACATAGCGGGCCAAAGCGGAATGCCCACCTGAGACGCCGAAACTGCGGTCAGATCGCGAATTTCTCCGTGATGGCGATCTGACCGCAGTCTCGATGGCTGGTAAATCTCAGTAGCGGTAGTGCTCCGGCTTGTACGGGCCGTCGACGTCGACGCCGATGTACTCCGCCTGCTCCTTGGTCAGCCTGGTGATCGAACCGCCGAGGGCCTCGACGTGGATCTTGGCGACCTTCTCGTCGAGGTGCTTGGCCAGGCGGTAGACCTCGTTGTCGTACTCGTCGTTCTTGGTCCACAGCTCGATCTGCGCGATCACCTGGTTACTGAAGCTGTTGCTCATCACGAACGACGGGTGACCCGTCGCGTTGCCGAGGTTCAGCAGCCGGCCCTCGCTCAACACGATGATCGAGTGACCGTCCTCGAAGATGAACTCATCGACCTGCGGCTTGATGTTGATCCGGCGGATCTTCTTGTCGCGCTCCAGGCGGGCCATCTCGATCTCGTCGTCGAAGTGACCGATGTTGCCCAGGATCGCCTGGTGCTTCATCGACTTCATGTGCTCGAGCGTGATGATGCCCTGGTTGCCCGTCGCGGTGATGACGATGTCCGCCCAGCCGATGGCCTCTTCGACGGTCTTGACCTCGAAGCCATCCATCAGCGCCTGCAGCGCGTTGATCGGATCGATCTCGGTGACGGCGACGCGCGCACCCTGGGCCTTGAGCGCCTCGGCGCAGCCCTTGCCGACATCGCCGTAGCCGCACACCAGCGCGGCCTTGCCGCCGATCAGCACGTCGGTGCCGCGGTTGATGCCGTCGATCAGCGAGTGCCGGGTGCCGTACTTGTTGTCGAACTTGCTCTTGGTGACCGAGTCGTTGACGTTGATGGCCGGGAAGGCGAGCTCACCCGCAGCGGCGAACTGATAGAGCCGCAGCACACCGGTGGTGGTCTCCTCGGTCACGCCCTGGACGGACTCGGCGATCTTGGTCCACTTGGTCTTGTCGGTCTCGAAGCGCTGACGGATCAGCGACAAGAACACCTTGTACTCGTCGGAGTCGTCGTCCTCACCGGGAGGAACAACGCCGGCCTTCTCGAACTGAGCGCCACGCAGCACCAGCATGGTGGCGTCGCCACCGTCGTCGAGGATCATGTTGGCCGGTTCGTTGGGCCAGGTCAGCATCTGCTCGGCAGCCCACCAGTACTCCTCGAGGGTCTCGCCCTTCCACGCGAAGATCGGAACGCCCTTGGGCTCCTCCGTCGTACCGTGCGGCCCGACGACGGTCGCGGCGGCGGCATGGTCCTGGGTGGAGAAGATATTGCACGACGCCCAACGCACCTCGGCGCCAAGAGCGACCAGCGTCTCGATCAGCACCGCGGTCTGCACCGTCATGTGCAGCGAACCGGAGACGCGGGCACCCTTCAGGGGCAGCACCTCGGCGTACTCGCGGCGGAGTGTCATCAGGCCGGGCATCTCGTGTTCGGCCAGCCGGATCTCCTTGCGGCCGAATTCGGCCAGCGACAGGTCGGCAACCTTGTAATCGATGCCGTTGCGCACATCGACCTTCAATTCAGTCATGGATTTCTAGAGCCCTTCATTCGTTCGTCTTTGCCAGTGGGCGCACAGATGTGCGCAGCGGCGACACCCTAGCCTGCGGGCTCGCGGGACAGGCGCTAACGGCGCTCTGACAGCTAAGAGGTGTCTACAACACCGTAGCGCTCGGCGAACGGCGTCATCAAACGGGCCAGGTCACGGGCGACATCATGGTCCGCCTCGGGCGGCATCGACACGTAGCTCATGGCGAGCCGGACGATCGCCCGGGCCAGGACTCCCGCGTCGTCCTCGCTGCATTTCACCCAGCTGTCAACGAATGTCGATGTCAGCCGTTGCGAGCAGTGCGTGATGATCGGCCCGCTGTCGGTGGTGATGAGCTGAAGCAGGTCGGGTTTGAAGTCGCCGGTCAGCAGTGAGATCACCAGGGGGTCGGCGGCCGACTCGGTGAAGAAGTCACGGAAGCCCGCAACGAAGGCGGCGTGGACGTCGCCCTCATTGCTCTCGATCGCACCCTGGATTTGGTCGACGAGCCGGTCGGCCAGACGCAGCGCGTAGGCCTGGGCCAGACCGTGCCGCGAGCCGAACTCGTTGTAGATGGTCTGGCGGCTGATACCCGCGGCCTTGGCCACATGCGACAGCGTGATCGCCGACCAGTCGCGGGTGAGCAACTCTTCGCGCATGCCGTCCAGAATCGAATCGCGCAGCAACACCCGGGACGCCTCGGCGTACGGGATGCGCTGCGCGCTTCGTGGGCGGGACACCCTCGCGACCCTATCTTTCCCCGTCGCTCCGCTCGCCCAGGTCACGCTCGTCGTCACGAACGAGCGACCTCCACCATCTCGAAGTCGGCCTTGGCCGCACCGCAGTCCGGGCAGCTCCAGTCGTCGGGGATGTCGTCCCAGCGCGTGCCCGGGGCGATGCCGTCTTCCGGCCAGCCCTTGGCCTCGTCGTACTCGAATCCGCACTGCACGCAGACGAACAGTTTGTAGTCCATGTCATTCCTTTCCGTATGGCGGGCTAAACGGTGGTGAAGTCGACCTTCTCGCGCACTGCACAGTCCGGACAGCACCAGTCTTCGGGGATGTCATTCCAGGCGGTGCCCGCGGGAAATCCTTCCCGCGGTGCACCTTTCGTCTCGTCGTACACGTAATCGCAGCCGGGGCAGCGGTAGGTGCTCATGCCGCGCCTCCGTGCTTGGCCATCACCTTGTCGCGCAGGCGAGGGTGCACGTTGACCCGAGTGATGTCGCCGTCGTAGTGCGCGAGCACCCGGTGATCCATCACGCGCCGCCACAGCGGCGGGAAGTACGTCAGTCCGATCATGGAGGCGTAGCCGCTCGGCAGGTTCGGTGCGCCGTCCATGCTGCGCAGCGTCTGGTAGCGACGCGTCGGGTTGGCGTGGTGATCGCTGTGCCGCTGTAGGTGGTACAGGAACAGGTTGGTCACGATGTGGTCGGAGTTCCAGCTGTGCGACGGCGCGCACCGCTCGTAACGACCGCTCTGCAGCTTCTGCCGCTTCAGCCCGTAATGCTCGAGATAGTTGACCGTCTCGAGCAAGGTGAATCCGAAGACCGCCGAGATCACGATGTAGGGAATGAGCGCCAGCCCGAAGACCGCGATCAGGATGCCGTAGAACACCACCGACATCGCCCATGCGTTGAGCACGTCGTTGGACCAGTGCCACGGACTCTTGCCCTGCCGGCGCAGCCGCGCGGCCTCCAGCTCCCACGACGACTTGAGACTGCCCCACACGCTGCGCGGCAGGAACTCCCAGAACGTCTCACCGAAGCGGGCCGACGCCGGGTCCTCCGGGGTGGCCACGCGGACGTGGTGACCGCGGTTGTGCTCGATGTAGAAGTGGCCGTAGCAGGTCTGCGCCAGCGTGATTTTGGCCAGCCACCGTTCCAGTTCGTCCTTCTTGTGGCCCATCTCGTGTGCGGTGTTGATGCCCACCCCTCCGAGCATCCCGACCGAGAGCGCCAGACCGATCTTGGCCGGCCAGCTCAGCCCACCGTCAAATCCCAGCCAGCCCAGGTCCGACGCCGTGAACAGGTACGCGCCGAAGATGACGCTGGCGTACTGGAACGGGATATAGATGTAGGTGCAGTAGCGGTAGTACTTGTCGTTCTCCAGCCGCTCCATCACCTCGTCGGGCGGGTTCTGGCCATCGGGGCCGAACCGCAGGTCCAGTGCGGGCAGCACGATGTAGAGCAGGATCGGGCCGATCCAGAGCGGCACCTGCGCCGCCACATGCCAGCCCCACTGGTTGAACGCCCACACCAGCGGCAGCATCACGAAGATCGCCGTCGGGGCGATCAGCCCCATCAGCCACAGGTAGCGCTTCTTGTCGCGCCACTGGGCGACTTCGAGTTCAGACATCTGCGTTGTCATTAGTCCTCCTGTGTGAGTGCCATCACGACCGCCTTTGACTATAGGGCCACATTTGTCGCTTGTCTAGACACAGAAGTATGTTTTGTAAAGTACCGCGCGCAGCCTCGGGCCGATTTCGGCGTGGAAAGTCTCGCTGAGCGTGACTCAGCACGCCGAAATCGCCCGGATTAGGTGAGTTGCGCGTCCTCGCGCGCAGCGACCTTCGAGTGCCGCCTGCCGTACACGAAGTAGATGACCATGCCGATCGCCATCCACACCACGAAACGGATCCAGGTCAGCGCCGTCAGATTCAGCATCAACCACAGGCAGGCGACGATCGCAGCGATCGGAAGCCATGGCACCCACGGCACCCGGAACGCGCGGTGCAGATCGGGACGGCTGCGCCGAAGAATGATCACTCCCGCCGACACCAGCACGAACGCGAAGAGCGTGCCGACGTTGACCATTTCCTCGAGTTTGGTGATCGGGAACAGCGCGGCGGCAAGAGCCACGACGACCCCGACGAGCACGGTGAGCCGCACCGGGGTTCCGCGATCACCCGTCCTGGCCAGCTGACCCGGTAGCAGGTGGTCTCGCGACATCGCGAACAACACCCGGATCTGGCCGAGCACCAGGACCATCACGACGGTGGTGAGCCCGGCAAGGGCGCCGATGCTGATCAAAGTCGCCGCCCAGTCGACGCCGTTCACGTTGAACGCGGTCGCGAGGTTGGCGTCTTCACCGGCATCCCTCAGATCGGTGTACTTGACCATTCCGGACAGCACCACCGCGACCGCGACGTACAGCACGGTGACGATGGCAAGCGTGCCGAAGATGCCGCGCGGAACGTCACGCTGCGGATCCTTGGTCTCCTCCGCGGTGGTCGCCACGACGTCGAACCCGATGAACGCGAAGAACACGATCGATGCACCCGCCAGCAGCCCGTACCAGCCATAGTTGCTGCCGCCCGCGCCGGTGAGCAACGAGAACAGCGACTGCTCCCCCGCGCTGCCGCCCGGTTCAGCGGGCGGAATGTACGGCGTGAAATTCGCGGCCTTGATGTAGAACGCGCCGACCACGATGACCACCAGCACCACGGCGACCTTGATGGCCGTGATGACCGCGCTCACGTTGGACGACAACTTCGTGCCCAGCGCCAACAAAGCGGTCACGATCGCGACGATCAGCACCGCGCCCCAGTCGATGTTCACCGGGCCGAGGGCGATCTCGCCACCCGCAAACCCGAACACCTCGCCCAGATAGTTCGACCAACTCTTGGCGACCGTCGCCGCCCCGACCGCGAATTCGAGTACCAGATCCCACCCGATGATCCAGGCCACCACTTCGCCGAAGCTGGCATAGGAGAAGGTGTATGCGCTGCCCGCGACGGGCACCGTCGACGCGAATTCCGCGTAGCACAACGCCGCCAGACCGCAGGCGACCGCTGCGAGGACGAACGAGATCGATATTGCGGGCCCGGTGATGCTGCCCGCAGTGGACGCGGTGATGGTGAAAATGCCGGCGCCGATGACCACCGACACCCCGAAGACGATCAGATCCCACCAGGTCAGGTCTTTGCGGAGCCGCGTTCCCTCTTCTTCGGTGTCCTCTATCGACTGCTCGACGGACTTGGTTCGCCGTGTCATTCCACTGCCAGCCATACGAGTCCCTTTCGCCTGCCGTCCGCCGTTTCGCCGTGTCGATCGCTAGGGAGTACCCAGTACTGTCGGGAACCATGGGGCGGAGTTATAAGCACGCGATCGTCATAGGGGCCAGCCTTGGGGGCTTGTGCGCGGCCCGGGTTCTGTCCGATGTGTGCGACCGGGTGACCGTGTACGAGCGCGACGAGCTGCCGGACGGCCCGGCGAACCGGGCGGCAGTACCTCAGGGCAAGCATGTGCACCTGCTGATGGCGCGCGGCGCGCAGGAATTCGAGAGCCACTTCCCCGGCCTGCTCGACACCATGGTCGCCGACGGCGTGCCGATTCTGGAGAACCGGCCCGACTGCATCCACTTCGGCGCCGCGGGTCATGTGCTCGGCACGGCGCATCGGCTGCAGGACGAGTTCACCGCCTATGTGCCCAGTAGGCCGATGCTCGAGTGGCAGATCCGCCGCCGCGTTCTGGCGATCGACAACGTCGAGGTCGTCAATGCGACTGTCGCCGAGCCGATCTACGACACCGCACTGCGACGAGTGACCGGCGTACGGCTGGATTCCGATGAGGAGGTCTCCGCCGATCTCGTCGTCGACGCGGCGGGCCGGGGAACCCGGCTACCGGTATGGCTCGAGAAGTGGGGTTACCCACGGCCGGTCGAGGAGACCGTCGACGTCGGCATCGCCTATGCCAGCCAACGGGTAAAGGTCCCCGACGGCCTGCTCGCCGAGAAGGTCGTGGTGGCCGGCGCCTCGCGCGACCAACCGCTCGGCGTCGGCATGCTCTTCTATGAAGACGGCGTATGGAACGTGACCACCTTCGGCATCGCCAGGGTCGAGCCGCCGCAGAACTTTTCGCAGATCTGCGATCTTGCCGACGATGTGCTGCCCGCGCACGTGTCGTCGGCCCTGCGGCAGGGCACACCCCTCGGCGAGATGGCGTTCCACAAATATCCGACCAGTCGGTGGCGCCGCTACGACAAACTGGACCGGTTCCCCGGCGGCATCTTCCCGTTCGGCGACGCCGTCGTCAGCTTCAATCCCACCTTCGGGCAAGGCATGACCATGACGGCCATCCAGGCCGCGAACCTGCGTGAGGTAATGGAGTCAGGGGAGCCTGACGTCGCCGCCCGGCTCGCAAAGGCCACCGCCAAGACCACATATCCGGTGTGGGTGATGACCGCGATCGGCGATCTGACCCTGCACAACGCCACGGGCGAGGCGCCGCGCTGGTTCAAGCCGGTGGGCGGGTTGTTCGATCAGTTCCTTGGCGCCGCGGAGACGGATCCCGTTCTGGCCGAATGGTTTCTGCGCAGATTCAGTCTCCTCGACAGTCTCTACATGGTGCCCTCTGCTCGTCTCGTCGGCCGTACGATCCGGCACAACATGAAGCTGTGGCTGGCAGAGCGGCGTTCAGGATCCGCAGTGCGGGAACGAGATCTCGTCGCTGGTCGCTAGATTCCTACGGTGGCCCGGAAAAGCTTCGTCGGACTGTCGGCGGTCAGGCGGATCGGTCCTTCGTCGGCAGCGACCCACGCGGCGGATCCCTTGCTGAGCGTGACGTTGCCCCCCTTGGCGTACACCACCGTCGAACCCTCGGTGCACAACAGGATCTGAGGTCCGTCATGGCGACTTGGGGCGTCGATTTCATGACCGAGCTGCCCGCCGTCGATACGCAGCTCCGAGACCGCGAACTCCGGAGCCGGGGTGTCGTACACCAGTTCCATTCCGTCCTCGATGATGTCGGGGCGGAGAAGATCCTCGCTCGCCGGTGTGAAGTCAAGCACCCGCAGCAACTCTGGCACGTCCACGTGCTTGGGGGTCAGCCCACCGCGTAACACGTTGTCGGAGTTGGCCATCACCTCGACAGCGATACCATGCAGATAGGCGTGCAGATTTCCCGCAGGCAGATAGATCGCCTCGCCGGGCTCGAGGGTGATCCGGTTGAGCAACAAGCTGGCCAGCACACCCGCATCACCCGGATAGCGCTCGCCCAGTTCGAGGACGGCCTTCGCCTCGGCCGCGAATTCCTTGTTGCGCGAACGTACGTAGTGGATCGCGCCTTCGATCACGGCGGGGACAAGCACGTCGAGGTGGGGCTGCGGCGCGGTGATCCACGTGGTGAACAGGGCCCGCAAGCCGTCCGCGTCGGGCTGGCCGGCGAGCAGGCTGACGAACGGGTCGAGGTCTACCACCGCCAGAGCGCGCATCAGCTCGACGGTGCGCTCCGCAGGACGGAAACCGGCGAGCGCCTCGAATTCGCCGAGGGCGATGACGATTTCGGGCTTGTGGCTGGCGTCGCGATAGTTGCGGTTCGGCGCCGTCACCGGGATGCCCAGCCTGTCCTCGCGTGCGAAACCCTCCGCCGCCTGCCGTGCACTGGGATGCGCCTGCAGCGAAAGCGGCTCGTCTGCGGCGAGAACCTTGAGCAGGAACGGCAATGTGTCGCCGAATCTTCCACGCACGCCCGCTCCGAGCTGACCCTCCGGATCTTCACGCAACGTATCGAGCAGCGACCGCTCACCGGTTTCGGTCTCCAGCCACGCGGGATCGCCCGGGTGGGCACCGAACCATAGCTCGGCCTCGGGATGCGCTGTGGGGCTTGGTCTTCCAGTGAAATTCGCAATCGCGGTGCGTGACCCCCACGCATACGTTCGTACGGCCCCCCGTAGCAGGTTCACTGACTCAACCCCGAACCAACTTCATATAGACGGCGGTCATCTCCATCCGAACGGCCAGCAGGGCAAGTTGTTCTTCCAGACGTCCGGGGCCTGCCGCGGCGGCTACCGGTACGCGCTCGATGTCTGAGCTGTCCAGCGCCTCCGGGACATCCTCGGCGTTGATCACGTCCACGTTGTCCATGCCTGCGACCCTGGCGGCGACGACCGGTCGCTCCGCGTCGGTCGCGAGCACGAACGTCCGGATCCGCGGCGCGATTGGACCATCGATCTGCTCGTCGTGGAATATCGACTGTTCACGATCGGCGTCCGACGCGTCACCCATTCCGCTGCGCAACGCGACCAACGCGTCGGCCAGGCCCACCGCGGCGACGGCCCGGTGGGCGATCCGCAGCATGACTGCCGCGACGTGTCGCGCCAACACCAGCGTCGCCGCGTTGTCACCGACGATGACGACGTCGTAGCCCGACATCCGCGCCGCCAGCGACTTCGCGGGATTCGTGAACAGGTCTCGTCCGGCGCTGTTGCGCAACGCTTCTGCGTCCAATTGGTCGGCCAGCGCCGACAGGTCGACCCGAAGCCCCGGGTCGACCGCGTGCAGTGTCGCCAGCCCGGCGGCGAGGTAGCGGCAGAAGCTGAACTCGTCGGGCACCCATACCCGAGGGGGCAGCGCGGCGGACCGTCCCGCGGTCGCGTCCCGCAGCGGTCCCTCGTATGGCGCGACCACGACGACGCGGGCGCCGCGACGCACTCCGGTGGCGGCGGCGGACACCAGTGCCGGATCTCCCGGGTCGTCGCCTGCGACGATCAGAACGTCCAATGCGCCGATCCACGGCGGCACCTCGGAGGCGACGACGATCGGTGCGGTCACCGAGCCGCCCAGTGCGGTCGCGAGCAACGAGCCTGCCGTTTCGGCGTTTCCGCGGCCCGCCACCCAAATCACGGTGCGGGGCGGCTCGTCGCTTTTCAGCTGATCCAGTTCGCCCTCGTCGAGTGCCGCCGCGGTTGCGCGCACCTGGGCGCCGGCCATCGCCGCCGCGCGCAGCGAGCCGTCCCGGTCGGCGGTGAGCAGTGCGTCCACATCGTCGAAGTCGACGATCGAACGGGTGGCGTTCACGTGGCCGCCTCGGTGCGAGCGGCGATTCCCGCGCTGATCTGCGCGACGATGGCATCGACGTCGTCGGTGGTCCGCGCCTCGACGTTGAGCCTCAGCAACGGCTCGGTGTTCGACATGCGCAGGTTGAACCAGGACCCGTCGCCGAGATCGACCGTCACGCCGTCGAGGTGGTCGATCGAGTGGATCCTCGCGCCGAACGACAACAACACGTCATCGACGCATCCCTCGGCGTCGGTGACGGTGAAGTTGAGCTCGCCGGACGCCTCGTACCGCTGGTAGTCGGCCATCAAGTCGGACAACGGCCGATTTGACTCCCCCAGTGCCGCCAGCACATGCAGCGCCGCCAGCATGCCGGAGTCGGCGCCCCAGAAGTCGCGGAAGTAGTAGTGCGCCGAGTGTTCTCCTCCGAAGATCGCGCCGGTATCGGCCATCAGCCCCTTGATATAGGAGTGGCCGACGCGTGAGCGCACAGGAGTACCGCCACGCTCGGCGACAAGTTCCGGAACGGCTTTGGACGTGATCAAGTTGTAGATCACCGTCGCGCCGATCTCACGACTCAGTTCGCGCGAGGCGACCAACGCCGTCACCGCCGACGGCGAGACCGGCCGACCCAGCTCGTCGACCACGAAGCACCGGTCGGCGTCGCCGTCGAAGGCGAGTCCGATGTCGGCACCGGTCCCCAACACGTACGCCTGCAGGTCGACAAGGTTGGCGGGGTCCAATGGATTGGCTTCGTGGTTGGGGAACGTGCCGTCGAGTTCGAAGAACAAGGGAGCGAGCGTGATCGACGGGATGGTTCCAAGCACGGCGGGGGCGGTGTGGCCCGCCATCCCGTTGCCCGCATCGACGGCGACCTTCATCGGGCGCAACTCGGCGAGACTCACCAGCGACCGCAGGAAGTCACCGTAGTCGGCGAGCACGTCGCGGTCGGATATCGCGCCGCGGGGACCGTCGTGGGCGGGCACCCCCGCGATGACGTCCTCGCTGATCGCAGTGAGCCCCGTGTCCTTGCCGACGGGCTTGGCCTCGGCCCGGCACAGCTTGATGCCGTTGTAGGCGGCGGGGTTGTGGCTCGCGGTGAACATCGCGCCGGGACAGTCCAGCAGACCCGATGCGAAATACAGCTGATCCGTGGATGCCAGTCCGATGCGCACCACGTCGAGGCCCTGCGCGGTGACGCCTTCGGCGAAGGCTTCGGAGAGTGCCGGTGAGCTATCCCGCATGTCGTGGCCGATGACGACCTGCGTGGCATTCTCGCCACGCATGAGCCGGGCGAACGCACCGCCGATCTCGCCGACGAATTGCTCATCGAGTTCGTCGCCGACGAGGCCACGCACGTCATACGCCTTGATGACACGGTGGACAGCCGCGGCGGGCCGGGACATAGAACTCCTCGAGACGTGGACTACTTTTCGCCAGCCTAGCCGTCGAATGGCCGCGACACTTCGACTAGTCCTCGCCTCGGCCCGTCGTTATTCAGGCGGGTCTGGCAACACCCGCAGATGACCCCGTCGGCGACCGTTGGTGTCGGACCGACGAACCGGCGGTGCCATCAGCGCCCCGCCGGACATACCGGTGACGGGATCGGAAAATCCCGCGGCGACGCCATTGACGGGTGGCGAGACATCGCGTCCTTCGCGTACCGCATCGGCCAGCGCCACCAGATCGTCCTCGTCGGGGTGCGACGGCAGCGGACCCGCATGGCGAACAAGCTCCCAACCACGCGGCGCGGTGATGCGGCCGGCATGCAGGACGCAGAGATCCCACGAATGCGGCTCGGACACCGTGGCCAGCGGACCGACGACTGCCGTCGAGTCCGAGTACACAAAGGTCAGCGTCGCGACCGCATAATGGGGGCACCCGGGCCGGCAGCAGCGACGGGGAACGTTCACAGCGAGAGGTTATCGTGCGCAAACGGTGCAAGCCGCCGGACACGCGCGCCGGCTGAGTGTCGATCTTCAACCGTTACGATCTCTTTCGTGCCCCAGCGTGGACGTCTGCGATCACGCCGCGGCCGCGAAATGCGCGGGTCGCTTCTTCCAGCGACGGTGCCCGGCTGGCGCAGCCGGGCCGAACTGTTCGACATGGCCGCGCTGGAGGCCTACGAGCCGATCGAACGCCGGTGGCAGGACCGAGTCTCGGGGCTGGACATCGCCGTCGACGAGATCCCCCGCATCGCACCGAAGGATCCCGAGAGCGTGCAATGGCCGCCCGAGGTCATCGCCGACGGGCCGATCGCGCTGGCACGGCTGATCCCGGCGGGCGTCGATGTCCGCGGTAACGCCACGAGAGCGCGAATTGTGTTGTTCCGCAAGCCGATCGAGCGACGGGCGAAGGACACCGTCGAACTTTCGGACCTGCTGCATGAAGTCTTGGTGGCACAGGTGGCCACCTATTTGGGCGTCGAGCCCTCCGTCATCGACCCGACGATCGACGACGAGTGAACCAGCTGTCTAAATCACGCCGCGCTTGAGGCGACGGCGTTCACGCTCGGACAGGCCGCCCCAGATGCCGAAGCGCTCGTCATTCGCCAGGGCGTAGTCGAGGCACGCGTCGCGTACTTCGCAGCCCAGGCAGATGCGCTTGGCCTCACGGGTCGAGCCGCCCTTCTCGGGGAAGAACGCCTCGGGATCGGTTTGGGCGCACAGCGCCTTCTCTTGCCAGAGGTCATCCTCCGGCGTGAGCATTGCCGGCATTGCCGGTATTGCCGACGGCACATCAATCGGGGCTGGCACCAGACTTAACTGGGGACGCCGAGGCGTCTCGAACGGTGCCGGTCCGGGATTGGTGTGCGGCGCGCTGTCAACTGAGCCGAGCAGTCGGTCGTCGAACCGGACCACATGATCGAAATCGCTGTACTCAAAAGACATTTTCCGCCTCCTCACCTGATGTCGTAGATCCGTAATAAGAGCCCCACTATTGTTCTGTGCGGCCATCTCGATTCGAACATATGATCGAATCTCGGTCTGCGACACCGAAACCGGCCGGCCAACCGCGAAATGACACTGGTGTGATTACACACTCGTTAGCTGCCGTGGTCAAGCGTTGGAACAGAAATTCATACCATTCCGTGACCCGAATGCGGCGCGTCGAGATATCGGCGTGTCTGTCACACGTTCGGCCACGTGTCCCCGCCGCGGCCCGACGGCCTAATGTCGGTCACTGTGAAGGTCACCGTTCTGGTCGGCGGCGTCGGCGGCGCGCGCTTCCTGCTTGGCGTCCAGCACCTGTTGGGGCTGGGCCAGTTCGAGGATTCTCAGAACCCCTCACCACACGAATTGACCGCCGTCGTCAACGTCGGAGACGACGCGTGGATGTTCGGCGTACGCATCTGTCCGGATCTCGATACCTGCATGTACACCCTCGGCGGCGGGATCGACCCGGAGCGCGGATGGGGTCATCGTGGTGAAACCTGGCATGCCAAGGAGGAACTCGCGGCCTACGGTGTGCAGCCTGATTGGTTCGGACTCGGCGACCGCGACCTCGCCACCCATCTCGTCCGCAGCCAGATGTTGCGTGCCGGATATCCGCTGTCACAGGTGACCCAAGCGTTGTGTGACCGATGGTCGCCGGGTGCGCGGCTACTGCCCGCAAGCGACGATCGCAGCGAAACCCATGTCGTCATCACCGATCCCGGTCCCGGTGAGTCGGCAGGCGAGAAGCGGGCGATCCACTTCCAGGAGTGGTGGGTGCGCTACCGCGCACAGGTACCGACACATAGTTTCGCGTTCGTCGGCGCCGATACGGCGGCCGCCGGTCCCGGTGTCGTCGAGTCCATCGAAACGGCTGACGTCGTGTTGGTGGCCCCGTCCAATCCCGTGGTGAGTATCGGGTCGATCCTCAACATCACCGGGATCCGCGGCGCGCTGCGTACGACGACGGCCCGCGTCATCGGCTACTCCCCCATCGTCGCCGGTAAGCCGTTGCGCGGCATGGCCGACGAATGCCTTTCGGTGATCGGGGTGGCGAGCACCTCCGAAGCGGTCGGCAGCCACTACGGCGCCCGCAGCGGAACCGGCATCCTGGACGGCTGGCTGGTACACGAGGGCGACCATGCAGAAATCGACGGCGTCGAGGTGCGTGCGGTGCCACTGCTGATGACCGATCCGGCGACGACGGCCGAAATGGTGCGCGCGGGCTTGGATCTCGCCGGGCTGAAACTGGACCCACCGCGATGACGGAGCACGGATCTGCCGCGGCCGTCGAAATGCTGCCTGTGCCAGGGCTTCCCGAGTTCCGCCCGGGTGACGATCTGGTCGCCGCCATCGTTACAGCGGCACCCTGGCTGCGAGACGATGACATTCTGGTGGTCACCAGCAAGGTGATTTCCAAGTGCGAGGGCCGCATCGTCGACGCACCCATCGATGCCGACGAGCGAGACAATCTGCGGCGCAAGCTCATCGATGCGGAGGCCGTGCGGGTACTGGCGCGCAAGGGCAAAACACTGATCACCGAGAACAAGATCGGCCTGGTGCAGGCCGCCGCAGGCGTGGATGGTTCGAACGTCGACTCCGCAGAGCTCGCGCTGCTGCCCACCGATCCCGATGGAAGTGCCGCGGCGCTTCGCGACGGCCTGCGCGAACGCCTCGGGGTGACCGTCGGGGTGGTGGTCACCGACACCATGGGCCGAGCGTGGCGCAACGGACAGACCGACGTCGCGATCGGCGCGGCGGGGTTGTCGGTGTTGCACGGCTACGAGGGGTCGGTGGACCGGCACGGCAACGAGTTGATCGTCACCGAGATCGCCGTCGCCGACGAGATCGCCGCCGCAGCCGACCTCGTCAAGGGCAAGCTGACCGACATCCCGGTCGCGGTGGTGCGCGGACTGTCCCTGCCGGACAACGGGACCAACGCCCGTCATCTGGTGCGGGCCGGTGACGAAGATCTGTTCTGGCTGGGCACCGAGGAGGCGATTGCGCTCGGCCGCAACCAGGCCCAGCTGTTGCGGCGGTCGGTGCGCACCTTCAACGGTGAGCATGTGGCGCCCGAGCTGATCGAATCCGCCGTCGCCGAAGCACTCACCGCACCCGCGCCGCACCACACCCGGCCGGTCCGGTTCGTGTGGATGCAGGATCCGGCCCGGCGGCTGGCGCTGCTCGACCGGATGAAGGCCAAGTGGCGCACGGACCTAAGCGGTGACGGCCGAACATCGGAGGCGATCGAACACCGCATCAGTCGTGGCACCATCCTTTACGACGCACCCGAACTCGTCATCCCGTTCATGGTGCCCGACGGCGCGCACAGTTATCCGGACGCCGAACGCACCGATGCGGAGCACACGATGTTCACCGTCGCGGTCGGGGCCGCCGTGCAGGCGCTGCTTGTCGCGCTCGCGGTGCGCGGTGTGGGCAGCTGCTGGATCGGGTCCACCATCTTCGCCGCCGATCTGGTGCGCGACGAGCTGGGCCTTCCCGCGGACTGGGAGCCGTTGGGCGCCATTGCGATCGGCTATCCCGAGGAACCGTCGGGGCCACGCGATCCGGTGTCGACGGATGACTTGCTGGTGCGAAGGTGAGCCTGCACGCCTCGGCGGTTGAAGTGTTGACCGAATGGCAGGCACCCGATCCCACGCAGGACACCCTGCGCTACGCCGTGCTCGCGTTTTTGGCCGCACGCCCCGATGGTTGCCTGCGCGCGTGCGAACCGGGTCATGTGACAGGTTCGGCACTGGTCGTCGATCACGCGGGAACTCATGCGCTGCTCACGCTGCACCCACGGTTCGGCCGATGGCTACAACTCGGCGGGCACTGCGAGGAGTCCGACGCCGACATCGTCGCCGCCGCACTGCGTGAGGCCACCGAGGAGTCGGGCATCGACGGCCTGACGATCGATCCGTCGCTGGCGGCGCTGCACGTCCACCCCGTCACGTGTTCCCTCGGTGTGCCGACCCGTCACCTCGACATGCAGTTCATCGTGCGCGCCCCGGCGGGTGCGGAGATCGTTCGCAGCGACGAGTCACTTGATCTGCGGTGGTGGCCCCTGGACGCGCTGCCCGACGATACGGACTTCGGCCTCACCCAACTCGCGGCGGCCGCCCGTAACCGGTGATTTCGGCGTGCACAGTCACGCTCAGCGTGACCAGCCACGCCGAAATCGCAACTCAGATGTCGGTGGAGTAGCGGATGCCGCCGTCGGGAATCGTGACACCCGGCCACACCCGTGCACCACGCAGCAGTTCGCAGCGCGCGCCGATGTCGGCGCCATCGCCGATCACCCCGTCGCGGATCAGCGCGCGCGGTCCGATGTGAGCGCCGAAGCCGATGATCGATCGCTCGATCACGGCGCCGGCCCCGACCTTGGCGCCGTCGAAGATCACCGCACCGTCCAGGCGTGCGCCGCCCGCGATCTCGGCGCCACGACCGACGACAGTGCCGCCGATCAACAGTGCGCCGGGCGCGACGCTCGCACCGTCGTGGACCAGCTCCTCGCCGCGGTGGCCCTTCAGCGCCGGTGACGGCGCGATACCGCGGACCAGATCGGCGGACCCGCGCACGAAGTCCTCGGGCGTGCCCATGTCCCGCCAATAGGTGGAGTCGACGTAACCGCACACCCGCAGGCCGTCGGACAGCAGCCCGGGGAACACTTCGCGTTCGACGGACAGTGCGCGTCCCTTCGGGATGCGATCGATCACCTCGCGCTTGAAGACATAGCACCCGGCGTTGATCTGGTCGGTCGGCGGGTCCTGAGTCTTCTCCAGGAATGCGGTGACCACACCGTCGGAATCGGTGGGCACACAACCGAACGCCCTGGGATCGCCGACCCGTACCAGGTGCAGGGTCACGTCGGCGTTGTTGTTCTCGTGGCTTTCCAGCAGCGCCCCGAGATCGGCACCGGACAGCACGTCGCCGTTGAAGACCAGCGCGGTGGGGTGCCGCAGCTTCGACGCCACATTCGCGATGCCGCCGCCCGTGCCGAGGGGCTCGGTCTCGACGACGTAGTCGATCTGTAGGCCCAGCTTGGATCCGTCGCCGAACTCGGATTCGAACACCGCGGCCTTGTAAGAGGTGCCCAGCACGACGTGCTCGATGCCGGCGTCGGCGATCCTCGACAACAAGTGAGTAAGGAACGGCAGGCCCGCTGTCGGCAGCATCGGTTTGGGGGCAGAGAGCGTCAACGGCCGCAGCCGGGTGCCCAAACCGCCCACCAATATGACGGCATCTACTTGTGCCGGGTTCATCCGCGCCGTCCTTTCGCCTGCTTTCGCCGGGCATTGCGGACCACCAGGCCCGCCCGTGTCACGAGAGCGGCCTTGATTGTCCACCGCAGCGGAGCCTGTGACCAGTGCGAATAGCGATCCGCCAGGAAAGTGTAGGTACTGGTGTGGTGGGCAGCCAAGTTGCGCGCCGGATCGCGCCCTGTCGTGTGGCCCTTGTCGTGCAAGATCTCGGCCGTCGGCACATAGACGTTCTGCCACCCGGCACAGCCCAGGCGATCCCCTAGGTCAACGTCCTCCATGTACATGAAGTAGCGCTCGTCGAATCCCGCCACCTCATCGAACGCTGCCCGCCGCAACAACAGGCACGAGCCCGACAGCCATCCGACGGGTCGTTCGCTGGGCACGAGCTTGGCCTGGCGGTAGGCCGCGGTCCACGGATTGGATCGCCACAGCGGTCCGACGACCGCGTGCATGCCGCCGCGGATCAGGCTGGGCAGGTGCCGCGCCGACGGGTAGACCGTGCCGTCCGGATCCCGGATCAGCGGCCCCAAGGCACCCGCCCGTGGCCAGCGGGCCGCCGCGTCGAGGAGGAGGTCGATGCTGCGCGGCCCCCACTGCACGTCGGGATTGGCAACGATGAAAAAATCCGAGATCGCTTCGGCTGCATCATCTTTCAAGAACTTGTCGACAGCGCGATTGACCGCAGTGCCGTAGCCCACATTGGCACCCGTGCGGAACAGTCGCACGTTGGGATAGTGCTCCAGCGCCTCTTCCGGCGTGCCATCGGTGGAGCCGTTGTCGCTCATGATGACCGTCACGGCCCGATCGGTGGCATGCGACAGCGACGCCAGGAACCGATTCAGATGTGGCCCCGGCGAATACGTCACCGTCACCACGACCAATTCGTCAGTCACGTAACGGCCACCAACTCGTCACTCACGGCGTAGAGGCTAATGGGCGTGCTTGGCGAGCGCGGCGGCCAGCGCCTCGCGCCACGGCCGCAGCGGGGTCAGCCCCGCCTCGGCGGACAACCGCGCGGACAACGCCGAGTACTCCGGGCGCGGTGCGGGCCGCGGATGCCGGTCGCTGCCGACCGGGCGCACCCGGGCAGGATCTGCGCCGACGCCCTCGAACACGGCCTGCGCCTGCTCGAAGCGGCTGGCCTCGCCGGCGTTGGCCGCATGCAGCACCGGCTCGCGGATGCTTCCTGCTGCCACCTCCAGCAGCGCACCCACCAGATCGGCGGCGTAGGTCGGCGAGCCGATCTGGTCGTCGACCACGTCCACTGTCTTGTCGCCGGCGGCCAGCCTGCGCATCACCGCGACGAAGTCGCCCCCGTCGCCGCCCTCGTAGATCCACGCAGTCCTGACTATGTGCGCGTCGGGCATGGCCGTGAGGACGGCGAACTCGCCCGCCAGTTTGGTGCGGCCGTACACCCCCACCGGCGCGGTCTCGTCATTGATCTCATACGGGGTGCGCTTGGGGCCGGAGAAGACGTAGTCGGTGGAGATGTGGATGAATTCGGCTCCCGCGCGCGCACAGGCCTGCGCGATATTGCCGGGACCCACGACGTTGACGGCGTGGGCACGTTCCTCGTCGGACTCGGCCGCGTCGACGGCCGTGTAGGCCGCGCAGTTGATCACCACGTCACCGGATTCGACGAATCGCTCAGCGGACGGTGCATCGGTGATGTCCCACTCAGACGACGTCAGCGCCAGCACGTCGCGCCCCTGCTTGCGTGCCTGATCAGCCAATTCAGTACCGACCATGCCACCGGCACCGGAGATAACGATTCGGGCAGACTCTCGAAAAGACATAGTGACGAGTCTGGCACGCCGACCCGCGCTCCCCACTCTGCGCCCTTTTCGCAAGTAGCCTGGGCTGATGCCCGCTCGCGTAATCCGTGTCATTGCCGTGTCAGTGGCGCTGGCGATCGTCGTCGGTACCGGTGTCGCCTGGGGCAAGATCCGGTCGTTCGAATCCGGCATCAACCACATTTCACCGATGTCTCTTGGCGGCGGCGGAGAAGACGGTGCGATCGACATCCTGCTGGTCGGCGTGGACAGCCGCACGGATGCGCACGGAAACCCCCTTTCCGAGGAGGAACTCGCGACGCTGCGGGCCGGCGACGACGAGGCGACCAACACCGACACCATCATCTTGGTGAGGATCCCGAACAACGGGGAGTCCGCCACCGCGATCTCGATCCCGCGCGACTCCTACGTCGAGGCGCCGGGAGCCGGGAAGATGAAGATCAACGGCGTCTACGGTTCGGCCCACTTCGAGAAGCTCGTCGAGCTCGTCGAACAAGACGGAATGGACAAGGCGCAGGCCGAGCCGCAGGCCGTCGAGGCAGGCCGCGAGGCACTGATCAAGACGGTGGCCAACCTGACCGGCGTCACCGTCGACCACTACGCCGAGATCGGGTTACTCGGATTCTCGCTCATCACCGATGCCTTGGGCGGCGTGGATGTGTGCCTGAAAAACGCTGTTTACGAACCGCTTTCAGGCGCCGACTTCCCCGCGGGCTGGCAGAAATTGAGCGGGCCCCAGGCGCTGAGCTTCGTTCGCCAGCGTCACGACCTGCCCCGCGGCGACCTCGACCGGGTGGTGCGTCAGCAGGCAGTGATGGCATCGCTTGCCCACGAAGTCATTTCGGGTAAGACGCTGTCCAGCCCGTCGACTCTGAACCGGCTTGAGGAAGCTGTGCAGCGGTCCGTGGTGCTCTCCGACGGTTGGAACGTCATGCAATTCGCGGAGCAGCTGCAGAAGCTCGCGGCGGGCAACGTCGCTTTCGCCACGATCCCCGTTCTCAAGGAGAACGGGTGGAGTGACGACGGAATGCAGAGCGTCGTGCGGGTCGACCCGACCGAGGTCAAGGACTGGGTCGCAGGACTGCTGCACGACCAGGACGAGGGCAAGACCGAGGAGCTCGCGTACACGCCGGAAAAGACGACCGCCGACGTCATCAACGCCACCGACATCAACGGGCTCGCCTCCGCGGTCTCACAGGTGCTGACCACCAAGGGCTTTGCCGCGGGCAGCACCGGCAATCTCGAGGACGCGTCGGTGACCAGCAGCCAGGTCCAGGCCGCCAAAGCCGATGACCTTGGCGCACAGGCGATCTCCGAGGATCTGGGTGGGCTGCCGATTGTCGAGGATGCATCGGTGGCCCCCGGGTCGGTGCGGGTCGTGCTGGCCACCGACTACACGGGTCCCGGCTCGGGTCTCGACGGTGCCGATCCGACGCTGTCCACCGCCGACCCCGTCGCAGCCGAGTCGACAGACGAGGCCCCACTGGCGCCGTCGCCGATCCTCACCGCCGGTTCCAACGACCCGGAGTGCGTCAACTAGACGTGCGCACACTCAGTTCGACGATCCTTGATCCGCTCATGGCGTCCGACCCTGCCGGGCCGCGGATCACCTATTACGACGACGCGACCGGTGAGCGGATCGAGTTGTCCACCGCCACACTCGTGAACTGGGCGGCCAAGACCGGCAATCTTCTGCGCGACGAGATGGGCGTCGGCCCGGGGAGCCGGGTCGCGGTGCTGTTACCGGCGCACTGGCAGACGGCATCGGTGTTGTTCGGCATCTGGTGGATCGGCGCAGAGGTCATCACCGGCGGACAAGCCGACGTCGCGTTGTGCACTGCCGAGCGACTCGGCGAAGCGGACGAGGCCGTCGGCGTCGGGGAGATCGCGGTGTTGTCGCTTGACCCGTTCGGCAAGCCGGTGCCCGATCTTCCTGTGGGCCTGACGGACTACGCCACCGCGGTGCGTGTGCACGGCGACCAGATCTCCCCCGAGCGCAATCCTGGCAACGCGCTGGATGGCCGGTCTGTCGACGACGTGCTCTCGGGCGCCCTGGCCTCCGCCGCCGCGCAGGGGCTCACGGCGGGCGACCGGGTGATGTCGACGGCCGACTGGACGAATGCGAACGATCTGACCGACAACATGCTGGCGCCCTTCGCGATCGGTGCGTCCCTCGTACAGGTGGCGAATCCGGACCCGTCCGCGATGGACCGTCGCAGGCAGACGGAGAAGATCACCCGGGACAACTCGTGAGTCCCACCGCCCGAACGCTCGAGGAGTTCACCACGTGCGGCGGTGTCTCAGCAGTATTCCGTGCCGGAGGTACGGGAGCCGGGCACCATTGGCAGCTGTTCGGCCAGAACGGGGCCCAACTGGCGCGCACGATGCGGGTGCACAACGGCGGCAAGATCGCGCAGATGTGGTGGAAGGCCGTCACCTATACCGGAATGGACGCCAAGAACGACATCCATGTCGAGCTGATCGGCGCCGACGGCAGTGCGCTGGCCCGCGCGAGTTCCAGCTACATGAAAGAAGCGGTCACCGTTTCCGACCCGACCGGCCGGCATTTGGGACACACGAAGCGGGACAAGAAGGTTGTCACCGTCTACGGGCCGGATGACGTCGCACTCGCAGAGTTCACCTGCGATGGGAAAGCGCCGTGGCCGGTACGAGGGCCGTCGGGCGACGACATCGGCGAGGTGCTCGCCGGCCAACCCGGCCCGTCGTTGTCGGCTCCCTTGTGGCAATGGGCGCTGGATACGCAGTGGGCGTTGAACACCACGACATACCGCCAAGCCATGCACCTTGGGCTCAGGCGCGTGACTCGGTATTCGTTCACACCGACGCGTCCCGTGGTCCCCATTTTGGCCTTGCTGCCGGTACTTTGCGGACTGAGCTACTAAACGCGCCGCAAAGTGCCACGCTGGGTTCGTGATCGGCCGACGGCAGTTCATGGTGCTGGGCGCTGTAGGCGTCGCCGGAGTGGCGGCCGCCTGCTCGCAGTCGCAACCACCGTCGGGCGAAGCCACAGCCCCTGACCTCACCCTGGCCGCCGGCGAGACGGACATCGACCTCGCCGGCGCCACCCTGAAGACCTGGGCGTACGGAAACGAGGTGCCCGCTAGGGAGATTCGCGTGCGCAAGGGTGACCGGCTGCGGGCGAACCTGTCCAACGCCATGCCGCAGGACGTCACCGTGCACTGGCACGGAATCGCCATCGTCAACGATATGGACGGGGTGCCGATCCTCACCCAGGACGCGGTGCGCAACGGGCAGACGTTCGCCTATGACTTCGTCGTACCGGACGCCGGAACGTACTGGTTTCATTCCCATGTCGGCACTCAACTCGACCGTGGGCTGTACGGTCCGTTGATCGTTGAGGACCCAGACGAGAAGGTCGACTACGACGGCGAACTCGTTGTCGTGCTCGATGATTGGATCGACGGCACCGGCACCGACCCCGACCAGGTGTTCGCCGACCTGCGCCGGACGGGCATGAAGCCGATGAAACCCGGCGGGCCTGGTGTGACGCCGACGAGCCCGCTCGGCGCGGACGGCGGCGACGTCACCTACCCGTACTTCATCATCAACGGCCGAGTCCCCGGCGATCCGCAGGTCGTCGATTACCGGATGGGCCAACGGATCCGGCTGCGCGTGATCAACGCGGGCTCGGACACCGCGTTCCGGGTGGCGGTGCCCGACACACCGATGCGGGTCATTCAAACCGACGGCTACCCGGTGGTGCCGGTGCAGGCGGACTCCGTGATCCTCGGCATGGGCGAACGCGTGGACGCGGTCATCACTATCAACGAGTCGCTGCCGCTGATCGCCGTACCCGAGGGCAAACAGGGCCACGCCCAACTGAACATGCGGGTCAACCACGCGCCCGCCGGGATGAACGTCGATGCGTTCGTCGCCTCGGTGCGCACCCAGGTGCCACTGAACACCGCAACGCTGTCACCGATTCCGGAGGTGACTCTGCCTGCACGGGCGCCCGATCAGTTGATCGACGCCCACCTGGCCGGACCGGTCAACGGTTACAACTGGCCGATCAACGGCAAGCTGTACAACCCGCCGCACGGAGGGGTGTCCGTCAGACCGAATCAGCGCGTCCGGATCCGCTACATCAACGACTCGATGATGTTTCACCCATTGCACCTGCACGGCCACACGTTCCAGGTGATGAACGGCGATATTCCTAAGGCGCGCAAGGACACTGTGCTGGTACCACCGATGCAGACTGTCGAGGTCGACTTCGACACGAACAACCCCGGGCGGTGGATCACCCACTGCCACAACACCTATCACCTTGAGGCAGGTATGGCGTTCTTCCTCGAATACGCTACTTGAGCAGCGCGCGCGACATCACGACGCGCTGAATCTGGTTGGTGCCCTCGTAAATCTGGGTGATCTTGGCATCGCGCATGAACCGCTCGACGGGGAAGTCCACCGTGTACCCGTAGCCGCCGAACAGCTGCACGGCGTCGGTGGTCACCGACATCGCGACGTCGGAGGCGTAGCACTTCGCGGCCGAGGAAATGAATCCGAGATCGGGTTCGCCACGCTCGGCGCGTGCCGCGGCGGTGTACACCATCAGCCGGGCAGCCTCGATCTTCATCGCCATATCGGCGAGCATGAACTGCACAGCCTGGAAGTCGGCGATGCGCTGACGGAACTGCTTGCGCTCCTTGGTGTATGCGATCGCCGCCTCGAGCGCGCCCTGGGCGATGCCGACGGCCTGCGCACCGATGGTCGGCCGGGTGTGGTCCAGCGTCGCCAGCGCGGTCTTGAAGCCGGTCCCCTCGTCGCCGATGATCCGGTCGCCCGGGATGCGGCAGTCCTCGAAGTACAACTCCGTCGTCGGTGAGCCCTTGATGCCCAACTTGCGCTCCTTGGCGCCGACGGCGAAACCCGGATCGTCCTTGTGCACGACGAACGCCGAAATACCGTTGGCGCCCTTGTCGGGGTCGGTCACCGCCATCACCGTGTACCAGGTGGAGTGCCCGCCGTTGGAGATCCAGCACTTGGCGCCGTTGAGCACCCAGTCGTCGCCGTCACGGCGCGCGCGGGTACGCATGGACGCCGCATCGCTGCCCGCCTCACGTTCCGAAAGCGCATACGACGCCGCCGCTTCGCCGGCGGCGATGCTGGGCAGCACCTGCTTCTTGAGCTCCTCGGAGCCGCGCAGCAGCAGGCCCATCGTGCCGAGCTTGTTGCAGATCGGGATCAGCGACGACGACGCACACACCCGCGCGACCTCTTCGATGACGATGCACGCCGCCACCGAGTCCCCACCTTGGCCGCCGTATTCCTCGGGGATGTGGATCGCGGCCATTCCGGCAGCGGTCAGCGCGGCCAGCGCCTCGTCGGTGTAGCGCGCCTTCTCGTCGACGTCCGCTGCGTGCGGCGCGATCTCCTTGTCACACAGGTCGCGCAGCACCGCGCGCAACTCGGTGTGCTCTTCAGAAAGCTTGAATGCGTCGAATGACGGGTTTGCGATGGCCATGGCAACTCCTTGCTACTCGTCGGTAACTTTACCGTCCCGGCGACGCCCCACCCCAATTGCGCAGCCTATGGCCCGAGCAGCCGTTGACGCAGCGCCGTGTCCTTCTGCAGCACCATGTCGGCGAGCTCACGCTGGAAATCCTCGACGCGCCCGCGCAGCGCGGTATCCGAGGAACCGAGAATCCGCACAGCCAGCAGTCCCGCGTTGCGGCCGCCGCCGATCGACACGGTGGCCACGGGCACACCGGCAGGCATCTGCACGATCGACAGCAACGAGTCGAGGCCGTCGAGTTTGGCCAGCGGCACCGGCACGCCGATGACGGGCAGCGGTGTCGCCGCGGCAACCATGCCGGGTAGGTGGGCGGCCCCGCCCGCACCGGCGATGATCACCTCGATACCGCGCGACGCCGCCGTCTTCGCGTAGTCGAGCATGCGATCGGGAGTGCGGTGCGCCGAGACGACTCCGACCTCGAACGGCACGTCGAACTCGGCCACCGCCTGCGCCGCGTCCTCCATCACCGACCAGTCGCTGTCACTGCCCATGATCACGCCGACGCGCGGCGTGCGGCTCTCAGTCATGCCCATTCCACCCGTCTGTCCATTCGGCGTGCGACAACCAGTGTGCGGCCCGCACCGCGCGTTCGCGCACATCCGCGACGTACGCCGCGTCGTCCGGCGACCCGCCTGCCGCGCCGAGCACGTTGACGTGGCCGATCTTTCGGCCGGGACGTTCACTCTTGCCGTACAGATGCACCTTGGCCTCCGGCATCCGCCCGAACAGATGATGCAGTCGCTCATCCATGCCCATCTTCGGGACATCTTGAGCACCAAGAACATTCGCCATGACAGTCACCGGCGCGATCGGCGACGTGTCCCCCAGCGGATAGTCGAGCACCGCGCGGATGTGCTGCTCGAACTGACTGGTGCGCGCACCGTCCATGCTCCAGTGGCCCGAATTGTGCGGCCGCATAGCCAATTCGTTGACCAACAACGATCCGTCGACGGTCTCGAACAATTCGACGGCCAGTACCCCGACCACACCGAGTTCGTGGGCCAGCCGCAACGCGAGACCCCCCGCAGCGCCGCCGAGTTCGTCGTCCAGGGTGGGGGCGGGCGCGAAAACCTCGACGCAGATGCCGTCGCGCTGCACGGTCTGCACCACCGGCCATGCCGCCCCCTGGCCGAACGGCGAACGCGCCACCAGCGCGGCGAGCTCGCGCCGCATCGCCACCTTCTCCTCAACGAGGATGTCGACGCCGGCCGCCAGATACTCGGCGGCGGCCTCGCGGGCGTGGGCGACGTCGCGTGCCAGCGTCACGCCACGTCCGTCGTAGCCGCCACGCACGGTCTTGATCACCAGCCCCGCGTCGGAACCCGCGGCGAACTCGTCCACGTCCGCGACAGACGTCACGGACGCGAAGCGCGGTACCGGCGCGCCGAGCGCCGCCAGTCGCCGCCGCATCACCAATTTGTCCTGGGCGTGGATCAGCGCCGACGGCGGCGGAGCGACGTTCACGCCTTCGTCGATCAGCTTCTCGAGCATCTCGGTCGGCACGTGTTCGTGGTCGAACGTCAGCGCGTCCGCGCCCACGGCCGCACGTCGCAATGCGTCGAGGTCATCGTGCGAGCCGATCACCACGTCGGGGGTCACCTGCGCGGCCGGATCCTGCGGTGAGGCGGCCAACACACGCAGCGTCTGCCCCAGCGCGATCGCAGCCTGATGGGTCATCCTGGCCAGCTGTCCGCCGCCGATCATGGTCACCACCGGGGGCGCACTCGGGTTGCGTGGCACGTGCCTATGTTGTCATGCGATGGACCCCGGGTTTACCGACGGTGACCTGCTCGGGTACGCGTGAGGTGGCCATTTTCCGTACACTGCCCTGTTGTGTCCTTCACTGATGCCACGATCGCGCGGCTACCCAGCCCGATCCGGCCTTACTTCGAACGGCACCATGAGCTGATCAAGTTCGCGATCGTCGGCGCCACCACCTTCGTCATCGACTCGGCGGTCTTCTTCACGCTGAAGCTCACGGTGCTGGAGCCCAAGCCTGTGACGGCGAAGATCATCGCGGGTGTCGTCGCGGTGATCGCGTCATACATCCTCAACCGCGAATGGAGCTTCCGCGACCGCGGCGGCCGGGAACGACATCACGAAGCGCTGATGTTCTTCGCGTTCAGCGCCGTGGGCGTGCTTCTCTCGATGGCGCCGCTGTGGTTCTCGAGCTACGTGCTGATGCTGCGTGTCCCCGAGGTCAGCCTGACGGTGGAGAACATCTCCGACTTCGTCGCCGCCTACGTCGTCGGCAACCTGCTGCAGATGGCCTTCCGCTTCTGGGCGTTCCGGCGCTGGGTGTTCCCCGACGAGTTCGGTCGCAACCCCGACAAGGCGCTGGAATCCGCTCTCACCGACGGCGGCATCGCCGAGGTCCTCGAGGATGTCCGCGACCCGGCTCTGCATCAGACCGGCGCCGACGGCACCGTCACGCCGCTGCGCAGGCCGACCCGGCGCGCGCGGCGACTGGATCAGCTCGGCGACTCCTCGGAACCCAGGGTGTCGAAGACTTCGTGATAGAGCAGCGAGTGGACCTGTTCCACTTGCGGGATGTCCTGAAATTCGAGGGGATCGTGCGACGCTGACTCGATGATCAGCGTGCCGGTGCGCAGCATGCGATCGAGCACACCGTGGCGGAATTCGACGCTGTTGATCCGCGCGAGTGGGATGTCGATACCCGAACGGGTCAGCAGCCCGTGCCGGAACATCACCCTACGGTCGGTGATGACGAAATGTGTTGTCCACCAGTTGAGGAACGGCCACACCGTCAACCACACGATGATGATCAACCAAACGACGGCGATGACGATCATCACGACGTTGACCGCGGTGTCGTCCCAGTCGGTGGTGTTGACGTAACCCGCTCCGAACGTAGCGACCGCGGTGGCAATTATCAGGACCAGAACCGGCCCGATCAGACGCTTCCAATGTGGGTGGCGGTGGATCACCACGTGCTCGCCGGCGGCCAACACTTTGTCTGGATATCCCATGGCGATGACCCTATGGGGTGTCAGCGGTCCGCGGGCCGCAAGTGGACGATGTCACCCGCGGCCACCGTCGTCGTCCTGCCGTCGGTGTCGATGGACAGCCGGCCCTGGTCATCGATGTCGCGTGCGACCCCGACGATCTCACGATCACCGGGCAGGATCGCGCGTACCGGCATGCCGAGGGTCAGGCTGCGGGCACGATAGTCGGCGATCAGTTCCGGGTCGGCACCGCCCGCGCTACGCCAAGCCGCGATGCGGCGACCCAACTCGCCGAGGAGCGCGACGATGATGCGCTCCCGATCCGGTGCGGTCACCCCGAGGCCGACAAGTGACGTGACGCCGGCGACGCCCACCTCGTCACCGGTGAGCGACACATTGAGGCCGATGCCGACGACGACCGCCCGCTGCCCGGCGGCGACCTCGGCGAGAATTCCCGCCAGCTTGCCGTCGCCGGCGAGCACGTCGTTGGGCCACTTCAATCCGGCGTCGGCGCCGAGGCCGGTCACCGTATCGACGATGGCGACACCGGTCGCCAGCGGAAGCCACCCCCAGGCGTCGGTGGGCACACCGTCGGCGTCGATCGCCACCGACATCGTGATCTGCGCGTATCGCGCCGCCGACCAGCTGCGCCCCTGCCTGCCGCGGCCCGCGGTCTGGTGTTCGGCGATGAGGACGGCACCCGCGATGGAGTCGCCGCGGTTGGCCCGCGCGATCAGGTCGGAGTTGGTGGAGCCGGTTTCGGCGACCACCTCGACCGATTGCCACACCGGGCCGCCGAGGATGCCGGCGCGCAACGCCGCTTCGTCGAGGGGAGCACGCTGTGGAGTCATCGGGGTTCACCCTAAAGCGTGTCGATGCGCGAGCCTGCCTAAGGAGATCTTAAGGACGTTCGTTAGCATCGACCCTCATGACGAGCGTTAGCGATCAGTCGGTCGAGCCCTCGGGCGAGCACGAAATCGACATCCACACCACCGCGGGCAAGCTGGCCGATCTGCGCAAGCGCGCCGAAGAGACGCTGCACCCGGTCGGCGAGGCGGCAGTCGAGAAGATTCACGCCAAGGGCAAGCTGACTGCCCGCGAGCGCATCCTCGCACTGCTGGACGAGGGCTCGTTCGTCGAACTCGACGCGTTGGCCCGGCACCGCAGCACGAACTTCGGCCTGGCCGAGAAGCGCCCGTTCGGTGACGGTGTGGTGACCGGCTACGGCACCATCGACGGCCGCGAGATATGCATCTTCAGCCAGGACGTCTCGGTGTTCGGCGGCAGCCTCGGCGAGGTCTACGGCGAGAAGATCGTCAAGGTTCAGGACCTCGCGATCAAGACGGGCCGACCGCTCATCGGCATCAACGACGGCGCAGGCGCGCGAATCCAAGAGGGCGTCGTATCACTCGGCCTGTACAGCAAGATCTTTCACAACAACATCATGGCGTCCGGGGTGATCCCGCAGATCTCGCTGATCATGGGCGCCGCAGCGGGCGGCCACGTGTACTCCCCCGCGCTGACCGACTTCGTCGTCATGGTCGACCAGACCAGCCAGATGTTCATCACCGGACCGGACGTCATCAAGACGGTCACCGGTGAGGACGTCACGATGGAGGAACTCGGCGGTGCGCACACGCACATGGCCAAGTCCGGCACAGCGCACTATGTCGCCACGGGCGAGCAGGACGCGTTCGACTACGTCCGCGAACTGCTGTCCTACCTGCCGGCCAACAACTACGCCGACCCGCCGCGCTACCCCGCGACGGTTCCGGCGGGCGCGATCGAGGACAACCTCACCGACGAGGACCTCGAACTGGACACGCTGATCCCCGATTCGCCGAACCAGCCCTACGACATGCACGAGGTCATCACCCGCATCCTCGATGACGACGAATTCCTCGAGGTGCAGCAGGGTTACGCGCAGAACATCGTCGTCGGGTTCGGCCGGATCGAAGGCCGCCCGGTGGGCATCGTGGCCAATCAGCCGACCCAGTTCGCCGGCTGCCTGGACATCAACGCCTCGGAGAAGGCCGCCCGGTTCATCCGCACCTGCGACTGCTTCAACGTCCCGATCGTGATGCTGGTCGACGTGCCGGGCTTCCTGCCGGGCACCGAACAGGAATACAACGGCATCATCCGCCGCGGCGCGAAGCTGCTCTACGCCTACGGCGAGGCCACGGTGGCCAAGATCACCGTGATCACCCGTAAGGCCTATGGCGGCGCGTACTGCGTCATGGGCTCCAAGGAGATGGGCGCCGACGTCAACGTGGCGTGGCCGACCGCGCAGATCGCAGTGATGGGCGCCGCAGGTGCGGTCGGGTTCGTCTACCGCCAGCAGCTGGGCCAGGCGGCCAAGAACGGCGACGACGTCGACGCACTGCGGCTGGAACTGCAGCAGACCTACGAGGACACCCTCGTCAATCCGTACATCGCCGCCGAACGTGGTTACGTCGACGCGGTGATCCCGCCGTCGCACACCCGCGGCTACGTCGCCACCGCGCTGCGCCTGCTCGAACGCAAGGTGACGCAGGTGCCGCCGAAGAAGCACGGGAACATACCGCTGTGAGCGAGGAGTCCACGGTGACTGAGGAAGCGCAGCCGCACCAGCCCGTCATTCAGGTCCTCAGGGGTAAGCCGACTCCTGAGGAGCTCGCTGCCGTGATCGCCGTGTTCGCAGCCGCTGCCGGCACGCCGGAGGAGCCGCGCGAGCAGGAAGAGAACCTGTGGGGCCATCCGGTGGACCGGCTGCGCTACTCGGTCTTCAGCTGGCAGAAGGTTTCCCTGCAGGAACGGACACACATGCGTCGTCGATGACGCGGTTCGTCCTCGCGTCAGCGTCGTCCGGTCGCCGTAAAGTGTTGCGCCAGGCCGGGATTGATCCACTTGTGATCGTGTCCGGTGTCGACGAGGACGCCGCCATGGCAACGTTGGACCCGTCGGCCACGCCCGGTGAGGTCACGACAGCGCTCGCATTGGCCAAGGCCGAGGCCGTTGCCGGAATTCTGGATGCCACCATCGCCGCCGATTGTGTTGTCGTCGGCTGCGATTCGATGCTGTACCGCGGCGGCGAATTGCGCGGCAAGCCCGCAACCACCGACGAGGCGCTGTTGGGGTGGCAGCAGATGGCGGGCAGCTCAGGTGAGCTCTACACCGGGCACAGCGTGATTCGGTTGCAGGACAACGCCGTAGCGTGGCGCGCCGCCGACGCCACCGTCACCACGGTCAGGTTCGGCGAACCCACCCCCGCCGATCTCGCCGCGTACGTGGGCAGCGGTGAGCCGACGGCCGTTGCGGGCGGATTCACACTCGACGGCCTTGGCGGATGGTTCGTCGACGGTGTCGACGGCGACCCGTCGGCGGTGATCGGCATCGGTCTGCCACTCATCCGGCGCCTGCTCGCGGATGGCGGCCTGTCGATTGCCGACCTCTGGTCCGCGAACCCGGTCCCCTAGCCGTCCTGGGTAGGCTCGGAGTCGTGCCGCTGCCTGCCGATCCCGCTCCCGCCCTGGCCGATTACGCCCATCCCGAACGCCTGGTCACCCCCGACTGGCTGTCGGGCAACCTGGGCCGGCCCGGGTTGGCCATCGTCGAATCCGACGAGGACGTGCTGCTCTACGACACCGGCCACATCCCTGGCGCCGTGAAGGTCGACTGGCACACCGACCTCAACGATCCTCACGTCCGTGACTACATCGACGGCGCGCAGTTCGCCGAGTTGATGGACCGCAAGGGCATCTCCCGCGACGACACCGTCGTGATCTACGGCGACAAGAGCAACTGGTGGGCGGCCTACGCGCTGTGGGTGTTCACGCTGTTCGGCCACCCCGACGTGCGACTGCTCGACGGCGGACGCAACCTGTGGATCTCCGACGGCCGCGATACGAACCTCGACGTACCGGCCAAGACGACCACCGGCTACCCCGTCGTCGAACGCGACGATGCGCCCATCCGCGCCTACAAAGAGGACGTCCTGGGGATCCTCGGCGCCCAGCCGCTGATCGACGTCCGTTCACCGCAGGAGTACACCGGCGAGCGGACCCACATGCCCGACTACCCCGAGGAGGGCGCGCTGCGCGGCGGACACATCCCGACCGCGAAGTCGATCCCGTGGGGTAAGGCGGCCAGGGACAACGGTCAGTTCCGCAGCCGGGCCGAACTCGACGAGCTGTACGGCTTCCTGTCCCCCGACGACAAGACCGTCGTGTACTGCCGCATCGGCGAGCGCAGCAGTCACACCTGGTTCGTGCTGACGCATCTGCTCGGCCGCGAGGGGGTGCGCAACTACGACGGCTCATGGACCGAATGGGGCAACGCCGTGCGCGTGCCCGTCGCCGTCGGGGAAGAGCCCGGCGAAGCGCCGTGAGCGACGCCTGCGAGCGAACGATGTGCCGATGAGCATGCCGGCCCCATTGGCCGAGGTGGTGTCCGACTTCAAGGACATGCAAGGGCAGGACAAACTGCAGCTGCTGCTGGAGTTCGCCGGCGAGCTGCCTGCACTGCCCGACGACCTCGAAGAGGCGGCGATGGAGCCGGTGCCCGAATGCCAGTCGCCGCTGTTTCTTCATGTCGACGCCACCGACCGCGACAACGTCCGGCTGTACTTCAGCGCGCCGGCGGAAGCGCCGACTACGCGGGGGTTCGCCGCGATCCTCGCCGCGGGTCTGGACGCACAATCCGCCGACGACATCCTCGCTGTGCCCGACGACTTCTACAGTGAGCTGGGGCTGGCGGCGCTGATCAGCCCGCTGCGCCTTCGCGGTATGTCGGCGATGCTCGCGCGCATCAAGCGCCACCTGCGCTGAGACCCGCGCCACACCGTGGGCCGGTTAACGGCACCGCTTCACCCCCGACCCGTCGGCGTCTCCTAAACTGCCTCCGATACATTCTTAAAGACGTTTCTTAAAAAACATGCCATCAGGAGGCGCAGTGGCCAGTCACGCCAGCTCAAAGATCTCCAAGGTGCTTGTCGCCAATCGCGGGGAGATCGCGGTCAGGGTGATCCGGGCAGCCAAGGACGCCGGGCTGGGAAGTGTGGCCGTGTACGCCGAGCCCGATGCCGACGCACCTCACGTGCGGCTCGCCGACGAGGCCTTCGCACTCGGTGGCCAGACGTCGGCAGAGTCCTACCTGGTGTTCGAGAAGATCCTGGAGGCCGCCGAGAAGTCCGGCGCCAACGCGATCCATCCCGGCTACGGATTCCTTTCGGAGAACGCCGACTTCGCCCAGGCCGTGCTTGACGCCGGGCTGATCTGGATCGGCCCCAGCCCGCAGTCCATCCGCGACCTCGGCGACAAGGTCACCGCACGGCACATCGCGGCCAAGGCCGACGCGCCGCTGGTGCCCGGCACGCCCGAGCCCGTCAAGGACGCCGAAGAGATCGTCGCGTTCGCCAAGGAGTACGGCGTCCCGATCGCCATCAAGGCGGCGTTCGGTGGCGGTGGCCGCGGCATGAAGGTGGCCCGCACGATCGAGGAGATCCCCGACCTCTTCGAGTCGGCCACCCGCGAGGCCGTCGCGGCGTTCGGTCGCGGCGAGTGCTTCGTCGAGCGCTACCTGGACAAGCCGCGTCACGTCGAGGCCCAGGTCATCGCCGATACGCACGGCAACGTCGTCGTCGCGGGCACCCGCGACTGCTCGCTGCAGCGCCGTTTCCAGAAGCTGGTCGAGGAGGCCCCGGCGCCGTTTCTGACCGACGCGCAGCGCAAGGAGATCCACGAGTCCGCCAAGCGCATCTGCAAGGAGGCCGGCTACTACGGCGCAGGCACCGTCGAGTACCTCGTCGGCCAGGACGGGCTGATCTCGTTCCTCGAGGTGAACACCCGCCTGCAGGTCGAGCACCCGGTCACCGAGGAGACCGCGGGCATCGACCTGGTGCGCCAGCAGTTCAAGATTGCGAACGGCGAGACCCTCGACATCACCGAGGACCCGACGCCGCGCGGCCACTCGTTCGAGTTCCGCATCAACGGCGAGGACGCGGGCCGCGGCTTCCTGCCCGCCCCCGGCCCCGTGACCCGGTACGACATCCCCACCGGGCCCGGCGTGCGCTTGGACTCGGGCGTCGAGGCCGGCTCGGTGATCGGCGGACAGTTCGACTCGATGCTGTCCAAGCTGATCGTCTCCGGCGCCACGCGCGAGGAAGCGCTGGCCCGTTCACGCCGCGCGCTGGCCGAGTTCCACGTCGAAGGCCTGGCGACGGTGATCCCGTTCCACCGCGCCGTGGTGGCCGATCCGGCGTTCATCGGCGACGGCGAGAAGTTCGACGTGCACACCCGCTGGATCGAGACCGAGTGGGACAACACCGTCGAACCGTTCACCGGCGGTGAAGCCATCGAAGAGGAAGACACCATTCCCCGGCAGTCGGTCGTCGTCGAGGTCGGCGGGCGCCGCCTCGAGGTGTCGCTGCCCGGCGACCTGGCAATCGGCGGTGGCGGCGCTCCCGCGGGCGGCGGCGTCGTGCGCAAGAAACCCAAGGCGCGCAAGCGTGGAGCGCAGGGCGGTGCGGCGGCATCCGGCGATTCGGTGACGGCCCCGATGCAGGGCACCGTGGTCAAGGTGGCCGTCGAGGAGGGCCAGGAGGTCGCCTCCGGTGACCTCGTCGTGGTCCTCGAGGCGATGAAGATGGAGAACCCCGTGACCGCGCACAAGGACGGCGTGATCACCGGCCTCGCGGTCGAGGCGGGTGCGGCCGTCACTCAGGGCACGGTGCTCGCCGAGATCAAGTAGGTCCCCTCAGCCGGGCGTGACGAGGCTGTCGCGCTGCAGCGGCGTGCCGAAGTAGCGGGCCTCGGGGTCGACGACGACGGTCTTCGTGTCGTCGCCCTGACGGGCCAGCGACTCGCGAGCCATCTGCTCGAACGGGATCTTGTCCGGCCCACCGATGTTCTCGACACCGTTGCGAGGCGCGGATACGGCCGCACGCGCGACGTCGGAGGCGACCTGGTCCGCCGCGATGGGCTGGATCAGCGCATCGGGAACGCGCACCTCGTCACCCACTGTCATCGATCCGGTGATGGCGTCGGTGAACTCGGCGAACTGCGTGGCACGCACGATCGTGTAGGGCACGCCGGATTCGGTGAGCACCTTCTCCTGGGCGACCTTGGCCCGCATGTAGCCACTGAGCGGAAGGCCGTCGGCGCCGACGATCGACAACACGACGTAGTGGCCGACGCCGGTGTTCTCCGCGGCGGCAACGAGATTCGTCGTCGCCTTGGTGAAGAACTCCATCACCGGGCCGTCTTCGAACGAGGGCGAATTCGTGACGTCGACGACCGCGTCGGCGCCCGCCAATGCCTCGTTCAACCCCTCGCCGGTGAGCACGTCGACACCCGAACTGCGCGCTGCGGCAACCACCTCGTGTCCGCCGGCCGTCAACAGACCGACCACTTTGGTGCCGATCAGACCGCTGGCACCGGTCACTGTGATCTTCATAGGCCATGCCTACCATCGACGTGTGGAGCCAGTCGAGATCAATGCAGGCGCTTGGTATCTGCGTGCTCTGCGGGACGACGAGCTGATCGACGACCGTCCAGCGCTGGCCGCGGTGGGTGAGTCCGACCCCGGCTACATCGCGCGGTGCAACACGCAGTGGGCAACCGAGACCGGCTACACGTGGGCGGTCTGTGAACCGACCACGGGCGAGATGCTGGCGGAGGTGAGCATCGATCCGGTGACGTCCACGTTGAGGACCAGAGCGCGCGACGGCCACGAGGACGCCGCCGCGGTCGCCGAGCAGTCGGTGCGCCGCTTCGCCACCGCGATGCTGGGGTTGACGATCACCTGACGCATCCGCCCGATTGCCGGCTCAGCCGGCGTCGATATCACGCCCGGTCGCCAGGTCGGCGCAATCCACCTCGACGACGTCGCGGCGAGCCGAGAGAAACGCCCGCGCACCCTCGTCGCCACGAAGTCCACGCAGCAGTTCGGGCCAGTGCCGGGCGGCCACCACGACCGGGTGGCCAGGCACGTGGCCGTAGACCGCCCTGGCAAGCCCTGAGGGCGACGACTGCGCAGCGGCCAGCACCCTTGCCACCACGTCGGCGCCCACATCGGGTGTGTCGACGGTGTGCAGCACCGCGAAGTCGGCCTCGATCGCGGACAGCCCTGCCCGCAGCGAGGCGGACAGCCCGTCCGACCAGTCGGTCGCGACGACGGCGCGGGCAGGCGCAGGCACATCGACGATCGCCGCACCCAATACGACGGCGACGTCGTCGCAACCTCCACGGCATAACGCGGCAATCGCTAGGGCCAGCCATTCGCCTTGTGCGGCAAGCGCTTTCGGCATACCGAACCGCGTGCCCGCCCCGGCGGCGAGCAGCACACCGGCGGCCGTTGGCGACATGCCACCAGTGTGGCCGCGAGCGGTGGCCCACACAACCCGACACACACTCCTGACCTGCAGTTAGCTCGGTTAACTGTCGTCAGGCAGCATTCAGGGGTAGGGTTCGATACAGGTTGAGGTAACAGCCAGCTGCAAACGTCATCGACGGGCAGGGCGGTCTGATCTCCCTGCAGCGAGGCTTTCAAAAACGCAGGGCCCAAATTTTGACGTGAGCCACAGTACGAATCAATGCATTCACCACTGATGGAGTCACAAATGTCCACCACACATACCCAGCCGGCTTCGCCGGAATCCCTGAACGAACGCGCCGAATCCAATATGGCGCATTTCGCCACCCGATGGTTGCCGCCGGACACCGCCGTGGTCACAGCGCACGGCGAGATCGACGCGGCCAACTCACAGGAGCTCGTCGACTACGCGCTGCGACACGACGCGCGCATCAACCGCTTGGTGCTCGATCTGAGCGGGGTCGATTTCTTTGGCACATCAGGCTTTTCGGCGCTGCACGCGCTGAACGTCCGCTGTGCCGGGGAATCCATCGCGTGGGCTTCGGTGCCCAGCGCCGCCGTGACGCGACTGCTGCGGATCTGCGACCCCGGTTCGACTCTGCCGTTCCACAGCGCCGTCGATACCGCGCTTTCTGCGGTGCGGGGCGAACCGCGGCGCCTACTGCAGCTGGTCCCGGAGGCGCGTTAGAGATTTCGCCAGCAGCCGGGACACGTGCATCTGCGAGATGCCCACCCGCTCGGCGATCTGGGTCTGCGTGAGCGATTCGAAGAATCGCAGCAGCAGCACCGTCCGTTCCCGCTCGGGCAACGCTGCGAGCAACGGCCGCAACGCTTCTCGGTTCTCTATCTGGTCGAGGCCAAGATCGACGTCACCGATCGTGTCGGCGATCGCCGGCGCGTCCTCGTTTCCTCCACCGCCACTGTCGATCGACAGCGTGTTGTAGGAACTGCCCGCCACCAGGCCCTCGACCACCTCGTCCCGGTCCATCTCGAGTTCAGCGGCCAGTTCCGAGGCGGTGGGAGCGCGGCCGAGTCGCTGGGAAAGCTCCGCGGTGGCGGCGCCCAGCCGCAGATGGAGTTCCTTGAGCCTGCGCGGCACTTTCACCGACCAGCTGTTGTCGCGAAAGTGCCGCCTGACCTCACCCATGATGGTCGGCACCGCGAAGGACACGAAGTCGGAACCGGCGTTCACATCGAAGCGGATCACCGCGTTCACCAGGCCCACGCGGGCGACCTGGACCAAGTCGTCGCGGGCTTCCCCGCGCCCGTCGAATCGGCGGGCGATGTGGTCAGCAAGCGGCAGACAGCGCTCGACGATACGGTCGCGCTGCCGCTGAAACGGCGCCGTGTTTTCGGGTATGCGCTCGAGTTCGCGGAACATGTCGGCGACATCCGCGTACTCAGAGTTCGATCGCGACGACGAACCCTGTGACGTCGACGGGCTCACTGCAACGAGCTCGCTCGCCTCGTTGTCATGGAAATCCCGAACACCTGTCCTTCCTCAGGGCCTTGCCCATCCTGGAAGGTCCGCACATCATCGGTCAGTGAACTCAGCACATGCCAGCTGAAGCTGCCGGGCGCCAGGATGTCGGGACTCTTGCAGGTCGCCGATGCGTGGATGATCACCGCATCTTCCCGCGGGTCGACGACAAGCAGCAGCGTCGAGTCGGGCACGGCGCAGCGGATCAGGCGCGTGCATGCTTCGTCGACCGCCAGCCGCAGATCTGCAACGGAGTCGAAGTCCAGATCCTCATACGTCGCGACGGCAGCCACGAGCGTGCGCAGCACAGCAAGATTTTCCAGTGTGGCGGCCACCCGAAGTTCGACCGCTCCTGTGTTTCGTTGGTGACCGTTGTTCGTCTTAGCAACGTCGGCCATTTGACCTCCCGACAATGTCGAAGCGAGATTACCCCAGGTCGATTCCCCGCTAACCACGAACGGTCTCGCGGTCAGTGAACGATGACGTGTGGCTGGCGCCCACGCCGGGTAATCCCCGGTCATGAAGCAGTTTGAGTCGCGCGGCCGGCTCGGCGATGCAGAACCGGGTGGCACCCGAGGGCTGCGTCGGATCGTCGTCATGGCCGGCCTTGCGGTAGTCGGACTCGTCTTGGTCCTGGCGGCGATTTACGTCGGGGTGTTCGTCATCCTGGCCCCGATGATGCAGTGAGGCCGAAGATGTGGTCGCCCGTTTCGGTTGGTGATTCGCCATGGTCACCGTTCCATACCCTCACCTGGTCGCGCGCCAAACATGCGGCTTCGCCGTAGTGAGCTGCGCGGACCCGGACTGCGCCGGGTCCGGAGAGGACAGGGCTTCTCCTACTACGATCCCGACGGCGCCCCGATCACCGACACTGAGACGCTGGAGCGCATCAAAGGCCTTGTGATCCCGCCGGCCTGGAAGAAAGTCTGGATCTCCTCCCACCCCAACGGCCACATTCAAGCGGTCGGAACCGACGCCGCCGGCCGGCGCCAGTACCTCTATCACCAGAAGTGGCAGGAGGAGCGGAACGAGGAGAAATTCGACCGGGCACTGCACATGTCGGCAGCGCTGTCCGACATGAGGCAACAGATCGCGTCGGATCTGCGCAAGCGGGGGCTCACGCGCCAGCGGGTCATCGCGGTGGCGCTGCAGCTGCTCGATCTGGGGTACTTCCGTTCAGGGTCAGAGCAGTACGCCGAGGAGAACAACTCGTTCGGTCTCGCGACGCTTTTGTGCGAACACGTGACGCTTGCGCAGAAGACGGTCGAGTTCGACTATCCCGCCAAGAGCGGGGTTCGCCGGACGCTGGTGATCGAGGATGCCGAGGTGGTTCGGGCGGTGCGCGCGCTGATGCGCAGACCGGATCGTTCCGAGCGGTTGTTCGTGTGCCGCAACGGTTCCGGGTGGACCGATCTGCACGCCGACGATCTCAACGGCCGATTCAAGGAGCTCGTCGGTGACGAGTACACCGTCAAGGATCTGCGCACGTGGCACGGCACGGTGCTGGCGGCCGGCGCATTCGTGGACGCCGACCCCCCCGACAACAAGACTGTGGTCAAGCGCGTGGAATCGGCCGTCATGAAGGAAGTCGCCGAAGAACTGGGCAACACGCCTGCCGTGGCGCGGCGTTCGTATGTCGATCCGCGGGTCGTCGAGGGATACGAATCCGGCCTCACCATCGCGGCGGGCGCCCGTCGGGCGGCACGCACCAGAGTCCCGGCCAAACGTCAGGCTATCCTCGACAGCAGCACCGCCCGCCTTATCCGGAAGGTCGCCAAGAGTTAACAACACGACCAAAGATGCCAGTGGCGAACCGTTTTCGGGATTCGCGGTGAGGGTATTCCCCGAACACCATGAGCGACAGAGAAGACCCGTTCGACCACGTGCCCGCCGCCGATGCCGCCGAGCAACTGCGGCCGGTCAGTGATCCGGGTTGGGACGAAGAAGCATCTGCCGAGTCGCCGACCGAACCGCCCCTCGAAGTCGCCGCCGCCGACTGGCAGGAGCAACTTGAGACCGTCGACGTCGACCCGGAAGAGCTTTTCCGGAACGATTGATCGTCGCGTTTAGCACCAGCGGGCCCGGGTTACCCCTTGACTACGGGGGATTTCCCCGCGGCCCCACGCTCAAGAAGTGGGCACGGCTATTCCACTACATCAGCGGAAAGGCAACTATGACTGAGAAGAACAGTGGTCCCGAAGAAGGCATCAAGGGCGTCGTCGAAGACGTCAAGGGCAAGGCCAAGGAGACGGTTGGCACAGTGACCGGCCGTGATGACATGGTCCGCGAGGGCAAGGCCCAGCAGGACAAGGCCGATGCACAGCAGGACGCCGCCAAGAAGGAAGCCGAGGCGGAAGCCGCCCGCGGCGGAGCCAAGGCAGCCGAAGAGCGCCAGAAGTCCGAGCAGCGGTAGTAACCCAGAGCAAGAGGGCCCAGTCGAATCCTTCACTTCGGCTGGGCCCTTTTCTGTGTGCGGTTAGCTACTTGGCCTTTGCCTCAGCGCGTCGGGATGCTCTGCGTACCAACGCTCTTCGATGCGTCGCACTCGGAGGTGTTCGACGAGCAGCCAGCCTCCGCCGACGACGAATCCCGCACCGGCAGAAGATGCCAGCACCAGGCCGACATCGTGGTGCCCGGTGGCGAACGCCGCCAAGCAGGAGACGAACAGCACGAGGGCCACTCCGATCAGGATGAGCCCCGGCATTATCTTGTTGTCCTTCATCGATTCCCCAGCGTGCGGACGGGTCGTCCTGGCGTGGTCGACGGGATCTTTCGGGCCTTTCATCGGTACTCCTCTCTCGGCATACCTGCGGCCGCCCTGAGTGGGCTGATTTCCACGGTAGGCCTACCCGGCGCCGATGTGCGAGAAACGAACATCACTGGTAGGGCGGGTATTGCCCCTCGCGCAGCTGTTCGCAGACACGCTCGGACAGCAGCTCGCTACTGGACGGTGCCGGATTTGGTTTGAGGCTGCACACCAGCGCGACTGCGGTCAGCGACGACTGCGCCGACGCAGGTCAGCCGCCGAATACCGCGGATCCCGCGAGCGGCGGCATGCTCATGGTCAGCACGAGCAGCATCATCGTCAGCAGGAACCAGCCGACACCCTGCCAGGCCCACCAGGTTTCGCGCTTACGCCACGTCTGGTAAGTCCGGAAGAAGGCACGCAGTCCGCCGATCAGCAGGATGACCGGTGCGCCGACCGCGAGCAGGGCGCGCTGCGGTACGCCGCAGGCCACCGTGTCAGCGGTCGCGCCGCTGCAGGTACTCACCCATACCGCGGCCGTGATCAGGAACGCGATGGCGACCACGGCAACGACCGCGCCGAAGCGCATGGCGTCGCGCACGTTGGCGTCATCTTGGCGCACACGCTCAGTACTCTGATACACGGACGGACTCTCCCGGATTCGCTGGTGGAGACGAAAAAGATAGTTCCCGGTGGTCGGGGCCGGTAAACCTCGGATTACACGCGGTCGTGCGCGGTGAGCAGCAGCCTGTCGTAGGCGCTGCGCGGTGGCAGCTCCTCGTCGTACCGCAACTCCAGGAAGTCCGTGGCGATCCGCTCGGCCAACGTCCGCAGCTTGGTGTTGGTCTCCTGCGAGCGCCACTTGAGCAGCTCGAACGCCGAGTCGGCGCTGATCCGGTAGATGACCATGAGCATGCCTTTTGCCTGCTCGATGACGCCGCGCGCCTCGGCGATCTCGGCGACCGCCTCGGTGACGATCCGGTCGTGGCGTTGCTCGATCGACGGGGTCACGTCCACGTAGAACCCGTGGGTGCCGATAACGGCCCCGGCGTCGTCGAAGAGCTGATCACCGGCAACGACCACGTGGTGAATGTCACCGTGCGTGTCGATGATGCGGTGTCGGGTGGAGAACGCCCCCGATGTCCGGCGGATCTCGTCCAGCGTGGCGGCGACCTGGCCGTAGTCGTCAGGGTGCTTGTGCGACAGCACCAGATCGGTGGTGGGATCTACGGAGCCCGGCTCATAGCCGTGCATGCGCTGCACCTGGGGCGACCACTCCCAGCGCTCTTCGGCGAAGTAGTACTTGAACGAACCGACGCGCTGCGGATCTCCGCCGGCCAGCGCGTGCTCGATGGGCGTTTGCCCACCGAGTTCGGCCAGCTCATCGCTCATACGATGCAGATTAATACGGCCACCCGCCATGAGCTATTACGGCTCGCACGACACTTCGCTTATCGGATAACCCGAGTCGAAGAGGGCTGGCCGCGGTGACACGCGGTGCGATTGGTGACCGATGTCGGTGCGCCGCCCTACCATTCGCGCGTGGCACTGAAGTGGCGTCTGCTCGCCGCGGCCGTCCTTGGCTCGGTCGCGTGGGCGCTTGGGGCGACGCCTGGGTGGAGCCTGGTGGTCGCCGCGGTCGCTCCGATGATCATCGCGGCGGCACCTCACTTCCTGCGCGGTGCGATCCATGGCGCGAGTACCGCGCACCCCCGTGAGGATGTGACCGCCGCGATGTCGGGCACGGAATTCGAGGACCACGTCGCGCGCATCGCGCGATCCAGTGGGGCGCCGGTGATCATGACGTCGATCACCGGCGACTGGGGTGTCGACATCATCGTCGGCAGGCGTCCGAATCGCCTTGCCATTCAATGCAAACGCCAGTCGCGACCGGTCGGTGCGGGCGCCGTCCAAGAGGTCGTCGCGGGGGCACCGATGCAGGATTGCGCCAGGACCATGGTGGTCACGAACCACGAATTCACCCCCGCGGCACGCAAACTGGCCGAGCTGCATGGCTGCGAGCTGGTCGGTGGCGGCGATCTGGTCCGCCTGCGTGCGACGATCCGGCGCCTGACCGACCCCGCGACGCCGACCGAGGTCTAACGCAGCGCGTTGCGCACCGCGTCGACCGCGGCATCGATCTCGTCGCGCGATACCGTCAGCGCGGGCCGGAACCTCACGCTGTCTGCGCCGCTTGCGAGCATGATGACGCCGCGATCCCACAACGTGCCTATCAGCTCGTCGCGCTGCGCGGTGCTGGGCAGGCTGAAGGCACACATCAGCCCACGTCCCCGGACGTCGAGCACCAGGCCGGGGAACTCTGCGGCGAGTTCGCACAGACGGTCGAGAAGATATCGGCCGGTGTTGGTCGCCCGGGTCATCAGCATGTCGGCTTCGATGACCTCCAGAATGCGCCGTGAGCGCACCATGTCGGCCAGGTTGCCACCCCACGTCGAGTTGATCCGCGAGCTGACCGCGAAGACGTTATCGGGTACCTCGTCGACTCGGCGGCCCGCCATGACACCGCACACCTGGGTCTTCTTACCGAATGCGACCACGTCGGGAGTCACTCCCAATTGCTGGTAGGCCCAAGGGGTTCCAGTCATCCCGCAGCCTGTCTGCACCTCGTCGAAGATCAGCAGCGCATCGAATTCGTCGCACAGGTCACGCATCGCCGCGAAGAACTGGGGCCGGAAGTGACGGTCCCCGCCCTCGCCCTGGATGGGTTCGGCGATGAAGCAGGCGATGTCGTGCGGATGGGCCTCGAATGCCGCACGGGCCTGACGAAGCGACTCCGCTTCCACCTCATCCATGTCGGCACCGGGCCGGATGTGAGGCGCGTCAATGCGGGGCCAGTCGAATTTCGGGAACCGGGCGACCTTGTTGGGGTCGGTGTTGGTCAGCGACAGCGTGTAGCCGCTGCGGCCGTGGAAGGCCCCGCGCAGGTGCAGCACCTTGGTCCCGAGCTCGGGGTCGAGCCCGTGCGCCTCGTTGCGCCTGCTCTTCCAGTCGAACGCGACCTTCAGTGCGTTTTCGACCGCCAGCGCTCCCCCGTCGACGAAGAACAGATGGGGCAGCGAGGGATCGCCGAGCACGCGCGCGAACGTAGAGACGAATCGCGCCATGGGCACGCTGTAGATGTCGGAGTTGCTCGGCTTGTTCACCGCCGCCGCGGCGAGTTCGGCGCGAAAGTCCTCGTCGCCGGCCAGCGCCGGGTGGTTCATCCCCAGCGCCGACGACGCGAAGAACGTGAACATGTCGAGGTAGCGCTTGCCGGTGCGGGCGTCGACGAGGTACGAGCCCGATGAGCGATCGAGGTCGAGAATGAGGTCCAAACCGTCGGCCAGGATGCTGCGGGCGAGGACGTCGCGGACGTCGTCGGGACGGACGCCGGAGGCCGCGACTTCGTGGGCAGATTGCGACAGGAGAGCGGTCATGGACCGATTTTAACAGAATTTTTACGGCGAACTAGCCATCTGGCCGTAACAGTTACGGCACTGAGTCGCGTCTATCGTAAAAAGTTTGTAAGATGATGGTGCTTCGGGTGCGAACGTTCGCCGCCGTCCGGATCCGTTGCAGCAGGTCTTCCAGCGCCCGCGCGGACTCGACACGTACGAGCAGGACGTAGCTCTCCTCGCCGGCCACCGAGTGACACGACTCGATGGCATCGATGCGTTCGAGCCGCGCAGGAGCATCATCGGGTTGAGAGGGATCGAGAGGGGAGATGGCCACGAACGCCGACAGCATGTTGCCGACGGCTTCAGGGTTGATCCTGGCCGAATACCCGACCACCACACCGCGGGCTTCGAGCCGTCGCACACGCGACTGGACCGCCGATACCGACAGACCCGCCGCTTCCGCGAGGTGGGCCAGCGTGGCCCGTCCGTCGGCGACCAACTCACGCGCCAGCACACGGTCGATGTCGTCGAGCGGTTCGCTCATGGCCCGCACTGTAGCCGAGCAGAGACACCAAATGAGCGCACGCACATTCACGATTCATCCGAGCTCAACGAGAAAGCCGCATCAATCATGACGACCATGCAGAAGACACAACTACCGACGGCCGACGATCTGCGCACCCAGGTCCGCAATGCGCTGGCTTCCGTGGGCTCGGACGTCGAACTGGGTGAGCCCGGACAGCATGGTTTGCACGCCAGCACTCCGATCACCGGCGACGTGCTGTTCACGATCGCCGAGACCACCGGAGAACAGGCCGATGTCGCCATTACCGAAGCGGCGCAGGCGTTTACCACGTGGCGGACAACGCCGGCACCGGTGCGCGGTGCGCTGGTGGCGCGACTCGGCGAGCTCCTGGTCGAGCACAAGGCCGATGTCGCGACGCTCGTCACGGTCGAGGCGGGAAAGATCACCTCGGAAGCCCTTGGCGAGGTGCAGGAGATGATCGACATCTGCCAGTTCGCCGTCGGCCTGTCACGTCAGCTCTACGGCAAGACCATCGCGTCGGAACGCCCCGGGCACCGGTTGATGGAAACCTGGCATCCGCTCGGCGTGGTCGGAGTGATCACGGCGTTTAACTTCCCGGTGGCCGTCTGGGCCTGGAACACCGCGATCGCCCTGGTGTGCGGCGACACCGTCGTGTGGAAGCCCTCGGAGCTGACCCCGCTGACGGCCCTAGCTTGTCAGGCCCTGATCGAGCGGGCGGCCGACGACGTGGGCGCCCCGCGCGAGGTCAGCCGGCTCATCCAGGGTGGCCGCGAGATCGGTGAGCGCCTCGTCGACGATCCGCGCGTGGCGCTGCTGTCGGCCACGGGCTCGGTGCGGATGGGCCAGCAGGTCGGGCCCCGGGTGGCGCAACGCTTCGGGAAAGTGCTGCTCGAGCTCGGCGGGAACAACGCCGCCGTCGTCACGCCGTCGGCCGACCTGGATCTCGCGGTGCGCGGCATCGTGTTCTCCGCCGCGGGCACGGCGGGACAGCGGTGCACGACCATGCGCCGCCTCATCGTGCATTCCTCGGTGGCCGACGAACTCGTCGACCGGATCACCTCCGCCTACCGGCAGTTGGCGATCGGCGATCCCGCGGCAGACGGCACACTGGTCGGCCCGCTGATTCACGAGACCGCATACCGGGACATGGTCAAGGCACTCGAACAGGCTCGAGCCGACGGCGGCGAGGTGTTCGGCGGGGACCGCCGCGAGCTCGGGGACGACAACGGTTACTACGTCGCCCCGGCCGTCGTCCGCATGCCGGCGCAGACCGAGGTGGTGCATTCGGAGACTTTCGCGCCGATCCTTTACGTGATGACCTACGACGAGCTGGACGAAGCGATCGCGATGAACAACGCAGTGCCGCAGGGCCTTTCGTCGTCGATCTTCACCACGGATATGCGTGAGGCGGAACGCTTCATGGCCGCCGACGGCTCGGACTGTGGCATCGCCAACGTCAACATCGGCACGTCGGGCGCTGAGATCGGCGGCGCATTCGGCGGCGAGAAGGAGACCGGCGGCGGGCGTGAGTCGGGTTCAGACTCGTGGAAGGCCTACATGCGACGGGCCACCAACACCGTCAACTATTCGTCCGAGCTGCCGCTGGCCCAAGGTGTGCACTTCGGCTGACGCGTCGCGCGGAATAGGGGTCGCGGACCGGACGTTGCGCGGACGGTGACCCAAACACCGCACGGAGGCGACACATGAAGGTCGGAATCATCGGGGCTGGACAGATCGGCGGCACGCTGACACGTCGGCTGCGCCAACTAGGACACGAGGTGAGCGTGTCGAACTCGCGTTCCCCCGAAACGCTCGCCGACCTCGCGAACGAGACGGGTGCGACGGCCGTATGGGCCAAGGATGCCGCGGCCGATGCCGACCTCGTGATCGTGAGCATCCCGCAGAAGAACGTTCCTGATCTCGCCGACGGGATCGTCGACGCACGAAAATCGGGCGCCCCGGTGATCGAGACCAACAACTACTACCCACAGCAGCGCGATGGTGAGATCGCGGCGATCGAGGACGGTCAGGTCGAGAGTGCGTGGGTCGCCGAGCAGATCGGTGCACCGGTCTACAAGGTGTTCAACGGAATCTGGTGGAAGCACCTGCTCGAGAACGGAACACCCAGCGGCACAACGAATCGCATCGCACTCCCGATCGCCGGCGAGGACGGACCGGGTCGTGCACTTGTTCACGGGATCGTCGATGAACTCGGTTTCCAGCCGATCGATTCCGGTCCGATCTCCGAGTCGTGGCGTCAGCAGCCAGGAACACCTGTTTATGGCAAGGATTTCGACGCGGACAACACCCGGAAGGCCCTCGCCGAGGCGACACGCGAGCGTACGTCCGAATTTTCTGCTCGTACGGCATCAGTCGTCGACTAGGCCGGGTTCGGTGGGCTTGGTACGTACACGTTGACGTTGTTGGACATGTGTCAATTAGACTGTCGGCATGTCTGAACCTCGCCGGCGGCTCTCTCCCGAAGATCGGCGGGCTGAGCTTCTCGCGTTGGGCGCCGAGGTGTTCGGGCAACGACCGTACGACGAGGTCCGAATCGACGAGATCGCCGAGAAGGCCGGCGTATCCCGCGCGCTGATGTACCACTACTTTCCCGATAAGCGGGCGTTCTTCGCGGCGGTGCTGCGCGCCGAGAGCGAGCGGCTCTTCGAGGCGACCAATGCCCCGCCCTCCCCCGGCCTGAGCCTGTTCGACCAGTTGCGCGAGGGCGTCATCGCTTACCTCCGCTACTACGAGGAGAACCCGAACGTCGCGTGGGCAGCCCACATGGGTGCGGGCCGCTCCGATCCCATCCTGCGCGGCATCGAGGACAGCGACAACGATCGCCAGGTCGATCGGATTGTCGAAGGCTTCGGCGGTGATCAGCTCGACGCCAAGGTCGAGCGCAACCTGCGCGTCGTCGTCTACGGATGGTTGGCCTTCATTCTCGAGACGTGTAGGCAGCGGATGCTGGACCCCTCGATCGAGGTCGACTACGTAGCTGACGCGTGTGCGCACGCCCTGCTCGACGCGGTCGCGCGGGTCCCGGGGATTCCCGAGGCGCTGGCAGAGTTCGTCGCGGCCGCGCACCCCTGATATTTGTCGGTGGGCTCCTGCACGATGGCTAGATGAGCACCACGCCCCTCGCCCGGTTCAGCCCGCTGACCCGCGAGTGGTTCACGGGCACGTTCGCCGAGCCGACACCGGCCCAGGAGCAGGCCTGGTCAGCCATCGCCGACGGCGATAACACGCTGGTCATCGCACCCACCGGATCCGGCAAGACGCTCGCCGCGTTCCTCTGGGCCATCGACCGCCTCGCAGCGTCGGAACCCCGTCCGGCCGCTGCGGGCACGCGAGTGCTCTACGTGTCCCCGCTGAAGGCGCTGGCCGTGGACGTCGAGCGCAACCTGCGGACGCCGTTGACGGGCATCGGCCGCCTCGCCGAACGGAGCGGCGTCTCCGCGCCCGACATCAGCGTGGGCGTGCGGTCCGGGGACACCACACCCGCCCGGCGCCGCGAGCTGATCACCAAACCGCCGGACATCCTCATCACCACGCCGGAGTCGCTGTTCCTGATGCTCACCTCCGCGGCCCGCGAGACGCTGACCGAGGTGCAGACGGTCATCGTCGACGAGGTGCACGCCGTCGCGGGCACCAAGCGCGGTGCGCACCTGGCCCTGTCCCTCGAGCGGCTCGATCAACTACTCGACAAGCCCGCACAGCGCATCGGGCTGTCCGCGACGGTCCGCCCGGCCGAAGAGGTGGCGCGGTTCCTGTCCGGCCAGGCGCGCACGACCATCGTCGCGCCGCCTGCGGCCAAAACTTTCGACCTGTCCGTGACGGTGCCCGTTCCGGATATGGCCAACCTCGAGAACAACACCATCTGGCCCGACGTCGAGGAGCGCATCGTCGATCTGATCGAGGCGCACAACAGCTCGATCGTGTTCGCCAACTCCCGGCGGCTGGCCGAGCGACTCACCTCGCGGCTCAACGAGATTCACGCCGACCGCTCTGGCTCGGGTGTATCCATGGAACACAACCCGAAGGTCGGCGGCGGTTTCCCTGCACAGCTGATGGCCAGCGGAGCGTCGTTGGGTGCTCCGACATTGCTCGCCCGCGCGCACCACGGGTCCGTCAGCAAGGAACAGCGTGCTCAAGTCGAGGACGACCTCAAGAGCGGCCGGCTCAAGGCCGTGGTCGCCACGTCCAGCCTGGAGTTGGGCATCGACATGGGTGCCGTCGATCTGGTGATCCAAGTCGAGGCGCCCCCGTCGGTGGCCAGCGGGCTGCAGCGCATCGGTCGCGCCGGGCACCAGGTCGGCGAAATCTCGCAGGGCGTGCTGTTTCCCAAGCACCGAACGGATTTGATCGGGTGTGCCGTCACCGTCAAGCGAATGCTGGCCGGCGAGATCGAGACCATGCGGGTGCCTGGGAATCCGCTCGACGTGCTGGCACAGCACACGGTGGCGGCGTGTGCCCTCGAGCCGTTGGATGCCGACCGCTGGTTCGACGCGGTCCGGCGCAGCGCCCCGTTCGCGACGCTGCCGCGCAGCGCCTTCGAGGCGACACTGGACCTGCTGTCCGGCAAGTACCCGTCAACGGAGTTCGCCGAACTGCGGCCGCGGCTGGTGTACGACCGCGACGCGGGCACCTTGACGGCCCGCCCCGGCGCGCAACGGCTGGCCGTGACGTCCGGCGGCGCCATCCCCGATCGCGGCCTGTTCACCGTCTATCTGGCCACTGACTCCGAGAAGCCTTCGCGAGTAGGCGAACTCGACGAGGAGATGGTCTACGAGTCGCGTCCCGGCGATGTGATCTCCCTCGGTGCGACCAGTTGGCGGATCACCGAGATCACCCATGACCGGGTGCTGGTCGTGCCTGCACCGGGACAGCCCGCCCGGCTGCCGTTCTGGCGCGGCGACAGCGTGGGCCGCCCTCCCGAGCTGGGGGCGGCGGTCGGTGCGTTCACCGGCGAGCTGGCGCAACTGGGCCGCGACGAGTTCATCGACCGTTGCCGCACAATGGGTTTCGACGACTACGCCTCCGACAACCTGTGGCAGCTGATCGATGAGCAGCGGCAGGCGACCGGGGTGGTCCCGACGGACAACACGTTCGTGGTGGAGCGCTTCCGCGACGAACTCGGTGACTGGCGGGTCATCCTGCACTCCCCGTACGGACTGCGGGTGCACGGTCCGCTCGCCCTTGCGGTCTCCCGCCGGCTGCGCGAGCGCTATGGCATCGACGAGAAACCGACGGCGTCCGACGACGGCATCATCGTGCGACTGCCCGACACTTGGTCTGATGTCGGAACACCCCCACCTGGTGCCGACTTGTTCGTGTTCGAGGCCGACGAGATCGAGCCCATCGTCACCGCGGAGGTCGGCGGCTCGGCATTGTTCGCCTCCCGGTTCCGCGAATGTGCCGCCCGCGCACTGCTTCTGCCGCGGCGCCATCCCGGCAAGCGGTCACCGCTGTGGCACCAACGGCAGCGCGCGGCGCAACTGCTCGATGTCGCACGCAAGTATCCGGATTTCCCGATCGTGCTGGAGGCGGTGCGCGAATGCCTGCAGGACGTCTACGACGTGCCCGCACTGACCGAGCTGATGCGCCGAGTGGCGCAGCGCCGGCTGCGGATCGTCGAGGTCGAGACCACCACACCGTCACCGTTCGCGGCCTCGCTGCTGTTCGGTTATGTCGGCGCATTCATGTACGAGGGCGACAGCCCGCTTGCCGAGCGCCGCGCGGCCGCCCTGTCACTGGACAGCGTGCTGCTGGCTGAGCTTCTCGGGCGGGTGGAACTGCGCGAACTCCTCGATCCACAAGTCATCGCCACGACCACGAATCAGCTACAGCACCTCAGCGAGGATCGCCGGGCCCGCGACGCCGAGGGCATCGCCGACCTTCTACGAATGCTGGGCCCCCTGACCGAGGCCGAGATCGCCGAACGGTGCACGACCACCGAAGTCGGCGGCTGGCTGGATGGTCTGCGGGCCTCCAAGCGTGCGCTGACGGTGTCGTTCGCCGACCAATTGTGGTGGGTCGCCATCGAGGACATCGGCCTGCTGCGCGACGGCGTCGGTGTGGCCGTGCCGGTGGGGGTGCCGACAGCCTTCACCGAATCGGTCGACGATCCGCTCGGCGAGCTACTCGGCCGCTACGCCCGCACGCGCGGACCGTTCACCAGCCACGACGCCGCGGCCCGCTTCGGACTCGGGCTACGGGTCACGGCCGATTTGCTGGGCCGGATGGCGATTGACGGCAAGCTGATCCGCGGCGAGTTCACCACTGGAGCCGCCCCGGCGGCGACATCCAATACAGCGACCGATTCCACCGAGTGGTGTGATGCCGACGTTCTGAAGATCCTGCGCCGCCGGTCGCTTGCCGCGTTGCGGGCGCAGGTCGAGCCAGTCAGCACCGCCGCCTACGGCCGTTTTCTGCCCGCGTGGCAGCAGGTCGGGTCGACCCACAACGCCGGAGTGGACGGCCTCGCGCAGGTGATCGAGCAGCTGGCCGGCGTTCCGGTGCCGGCGTCCGCGGTGGAGTCGCTGGTGTTCGGCCAGCGCGTCCGCGACTACCAGCCCGCGATGCTCGACGAGCTGCTGGCCTCTGGCGAGGTCACATGGTCGGGCGCGGGCCAGATCGGCGGCGGCGACGGCTGGATCGCCTTCCACTCCGCCGATTCGGCGGCGTTGACCCTCGCGGCACCGACGGAGATCGAGTTCACCGACACGCACCGCGCCATCATGGAAACGCTCGAGCGCGGCGGTGCGTATTTCTTTCGTCAGCTCGCCGACAATCCGAACGACGAGTTGAAACAGGCTCTGTGGGAACTGATCTGGGCGGGCTGGATCACCGGCGATACATTCGCTCCGGTGCGGGCGCTGCTTACGGGTCCCCGCCGATCATCGGGTCGCCACGGCGCCCCGGCGCACCGCCAGGCCCGTCGTCCACCGCGGCTGAGCCGCTACAGCGTCGCGCACGCCCAGGCACGGAGTGCCGACCCGACTGTCGCAGGCCGTTGGTCTGCGTTGCCCGCCGCCGAACCGGAATCCACTGTGCGCGCGCACTTCCAGGCCGAACTGCTGCTCAACCGCCACGGCGTGCTGACCAAGGGCGCGGTCGCCGCGGAGGAGGTGCCGGGCGGCTTCGCCATGCTCTATAAGGTGCTGACGGCGTTCGAGGACGTCGGCCGGTGCCAGCGCGGGTATTTCGTCGAGTCGCTGGGAGGTGCGCAGTTCGCGGTGGCCTCCACGGTGGACAGGCTGCGGTCCTACCTCGACAGTGTCGAGCCCGACCATCGCGAGTATCACGCCGTGGCGATGGCCGCCGCCGACCCGGCCAATCCGTACGGGGCGGCACTCCGGTGGCCGACTCGCAAGAGTGCCGACGCCGGCGGTGACAGCGCAGACATCGCGCACCGCCCCGGCCGCAAGGCTGGTGCCCTTGTCGCGGTGGTCGACGGCGAGCTGGTGTGGTTCCTCGAACGTGGCGGACGCTCGCTGCTGAGCTTCACCGACGACGCCGGCGCGCACCCCGCTGCGGCGGCCGCGCTGGTCGATCTGGTCAGCGCCGGCCGGGTCCAAGGCTTCCTGGTCGAAAAGGTCAACGGCGTCTCGGTACTGGAACCTGGCGCCGACGGCCAGCGCGCCGCCGTCCAGGACGCGTTGATCGGCGCGGGCTTCACGCGGACACCCCGCGGCCTGCGGCTGCGCTAGCGGGGGGAAGATCACCGCCTGCAATACCGTTGGAATAGCGCATGAAGTCTGTGCTGACGACACCCTTCGGATTCGAATCGACCGCCGCCGAGGTCATCGCGGGGGTTGACCTGCACGGCAAGACAGCCGTGGTCACCGGGGCGGCGTCGGGCATCGGCGTGGAGACCGCGCGTGCCCTCGCGGGCGCGGGCGCGCACGTCACGCTGGCTGTGCGCGACCCCGCCGCAGGTTCGCGCGTCGCCGCCGACATCGGCGACGACAACACCGACGTCCGTGCGCTCGACCTGAGCGATCTTTCGAGTGTTTCAGCCTTCATCCGCGGCTGGACAGGACCGCTGGACATCTTGGTCAACAACGCAGGCGTGATGGCCGTTCAGGAACTCACCATCTCCCCCAGTGGCCATGAATTGCAGTTCGCCACAAATCATCTCGGCCACTTCGCGCTCGCCGTCGGACTCTACGGCGCGTTGGCGTCGGCAGGCGCGGCGCGGATCGTCTCGGTGAGCTCCAGCGGGCATCTGCGCTCACCGGTCGTGTTCGACGACATAGACTTCGCGTTCCGTGAGTACGACCCGTTCAGCGCGTACGGGCAGTCCAAGACAGCCAATGTGCTGTTCGCGGTCGAAGCCACCCGGCGCTGGGCCGACGACGGCATCACGTCCAACGCACTGATGCCGGGTGGAATCGTGACCGCCCTCCAACGCCATATGGACCCGGGTTACGCCGCCGGGTCCGCCGAGCGTTTCCGCCGAGCGGGAAGCCAACTCAAGTCCGTCGAGCAGGGCGCCGCGACCTCGGTGCTGCTCGCTGCCTCCCCGTTGCTGGATGGCATCGGCGGCCGCTATTTTGAGGACTGCAACGAGGCCACGGTGGTGACGAGGCGCGACGAGTTCGGCCTGTCCGGTGTGGCACCGTATGCACTGGATGTGTCCAACGCCGAACGGCTGTGGGAGTTGTCTTTGAAGTTGACCGGATAGTCATGCCTGAGGGCGACACCGTCTTTCGTAGCGCGGCCAAGCTGCGCGACGCGCTCGAAGGCAAAACGTTGACTCGATGCGATGTCCGGGTGCCGAAGTTCGCCACCGTGGATCTGACGGGCTGTGTGGTCGACGAGGTGCTGAGCCGGGGCAAGCATCTCTTCATCCGCGCGGGTGACGCGAGCATTCATTCGCACCTGAAGATGGACGGCGCCTGGCTGATCGGCGGCCAGATTCGCCGGGTCCCTGCGCACAAGATCCGAATCATCCTGGAAACCGCGGATTCCCGTAGCGCGGGTGTCGACCTCGGCGTGCTGGAGATCCTCAAACGCGACAACGACATGGACGCCGTCGCCCACCTCGGCCCCGACCTGCTGGGTGACGACTGGGAGCCGCGCGTCGCGAGGGAGAACCTGACGGCCGACCCCGAACGGCCTCTCACCGACACGCTGTTGGATCAGCGGGTGATGGCCGGGGTGGGCAACGTGTACGCAAACGAGCTCTGCTTCGTCACCGGGTATCTGCCCACCACACCCGTCGGCGCCGTCAAGGATCCGCTGCGGATGGTGCAACGCGCGCGGGACATGTTGTGGCTCAACCGGTCCCGAGCCAACCGGACGACGACCGGAGACACCCGATCCGGCCGAGACCTTTGGGTCTACGGCCGGGTCGGACGTCCGTGCCGGCGGTGCGGTACCCCGATCAAGTCAGACAGCAGCGGGGACCGGATCAGTTTCTGGTGCCCGGTCTGTCAGACGTGACGGCAGCGCGAGTTTGAAGATCTTGCGCCAGACTGTGGCGATCTGCCGCGGCAGCGGTCCCTTGTTGTAGGGGATCCCGTAACGGTTGCAGATCTCCTGTACCTCGGGCGCGATCTCGGCATGGCGGTGCGCCGGGATGTCGGGGAACAGATGGTGCTCGATCTGGAACGACAGGTTGCCGCTCAAGATGTGAAACAGCTTGCCCCCGGTCAGGTTCGCCGACCCCAGGATCTGACGGAAGTACCACTGGCCACGCGTCTCGGCCTTGGTTTCTTCGATGGAGAACTCCTGCACGTCCTCAGGGAAGTGTCCGCAGAAGATGATCACGTTGGACCAGACGTTGCGCATCAGGTTCGCCGTCATGTTCCCGGCGAACACCCAGGGCGCGAACGGGCCGGCCAGTAGCGGGAACGCCACGTAGTCCTTGAGGGTCTGCTTCTTGGTCTTACGCCAGATCCCCTCGAGGATCTCGCGCTTGTCGGCGATCGAGATCTCCCCCGCGGTGATGCGCTCGGTTTCCATCTCGTGTAGCGCGACGCCGTATTGGAACAGCACCATCAGCAGGAATGCCCACACGGGATTGCCGAGGAAGTACGGCTTCCATTTCTGGTCCTCGCTGATCCGCAGGATTCCGTAGCCCACATCGCGGTCCATGCCGACGATGTTGGTGTAGGTGTGGTGCATGTAGTTGTGCGAGTGCCGCCACTGGTCAGCCGGGCAGGCGGTGTCCCATTCGAAGTTCTTGCCCGCCAACGTCGGATCGCCGGTCCAGTCGTACTGGCCGTGCATGATGTTGTGGCCGATCTCCATGTTGTCGAGGATCTTCGAGATGCCCAGCATCGCGGTGCCTGCGAGCCAGAACGGCGGGAAGATGCCGCCGAAGAGCATCGCACGGCCGGCGACCTCCAGACCGCGCTGCGCCTTGATGATCCGGCGGATGTAGGTGACGTCGCGCTCGCCGAGGTCGGCGATCACACGCTCTTTCAGCGCGTCGAGCTCTCGGCCGAACGCGTCGGCCTGCTCGGGGCTCATGGTGACGGTCTTGCCGCCAACGGTTTTCGAGATGGTCTTCGGTTGGGGGGTGGTTGCTGTAGTCATGGCTTGTCCTTTCTGGTCCGTTTCGGATCTAAAGCGCGATGTCGACGTCGCCGACGGGAGCGGACACACAGATACGCACGTCTTCTGCTTCGCTACTGGATACGGTTCCGGTGATCAGGTTCTTGACGACACCGCTGGTCTTGCGGCGGGTGCAGGTGCCGCAGATACCCATCCGGCATCCGCTTTCCGGCGCGAGGCCTGAGGCCTCGGCCTGCTCGAGCAGCGGCCGGCCGTCATCGGTCAGCTCGACACCGCTGTCGGTGAATGCGATTCGGCCGCCGGACGTCTCGGTCGACGGGGCGAATACAGGTGGGACGAAGCTCTCCGAGACCGCGTCCGGGTAGTGCGTGCGGACGGCCTCCACGAGCGCCTGCGGGCCACATACGAACACCGCGTCGGGCTCGGGCATCGCGGCGGCAAGGTGGTCGGCTCCGAAGTAACCCTCGAGGTCGCCATGCCCGTGGCGCGTGTAGCCATGCAGCACCCGTACTCCCGCCATCGCGGCGAGCTCGCCTGCATAGCAGGCTTCCTGCGCGTTGCGTGCGTAGTGGATGAAGGCGACCTCGCGATCGGATCCCTCGTTGCGCATTGTGCGCAACATGGACATCACCGGGGTGATACCGCTGCCGCCCGACACGAACAGAATCCGCCCGGGTCGCACCGTGGGCAGCACGAAGTCCCCGCCGACGGAGTCCAACCCGACGACCATGCCCGGGCGGGCGTGGTCATAGAGGTATGTGGACACCAGTCCGCCGTCGTGGCGGCCGATCGTCAGCTCGATGTACGGGGATCCCTCGGCGCTGGCCGGAGAATAAGGCCGGGTGCGACGACGGCCATTGATCTCGACCGTGAGATTGATGTGTTGTCCGGCCCGAAAACCGGTGAACGCCTGATTCGGTTCCAGCGTCAGCGTGACGCTGCGGGGGGTCTGCCGACGCACTGCGATCACCTTCGCGCGGGCGTCTCCCCGTGTCCAGGTCCGGTCGACCAGCTCGGTGTATCGGTCCACGCCGTGGGGGCCGGTCAGCAACTCTAGAAGAGGCGACCGTCGCACGCGGCGTGTCAAAGTTTGAGTGAACATGTGTATACCGTGCGCCGCTCCTCCGGGGCGCGTCAACAGATTCGCGCAGGTTGTGGTAGGTTTCACAAAGTGAACAACCGTACGCCCAGTTCACGAACGAGCCGTTCGAGCAGGTCAAGCAAGTCCCGGTCCCGTGACACGCTCTCCCGTGAAGAGCGCAAGGAGGCCACCAGGCGGGCCATCGTCGCCGCCGCCCTGCGCCTGCTGGAGGACCGCAGCTTCACCGCCCTGTCCCTGCGTGAGGTCACTCGTGAGGCGGGCATCGTGCCTGCGGCCTTCTATCGCCACTTCGAAACGATGGAGGCGCTGGGCCTCGTGCTCATCGACGAGTCCTTCCGCGCCCTTCGCGACATGCTGCGTGGTGCGCGAGCGGGCAAGCTCGATCCGAACCGCGTCATCGAGTCGTCCGTGGACATCTTGATCGAGGGCGTCAACGAACGTCGCGAACACTGGCGCTTCATCGGCCGTGAGCGCTCGAGCGGCGTGAGCGTGCTTCGGTACGCCATCCGCACGGAGATCCGCCTGATCACGTCGGAGTTGGCGATCGACCTCGCTCGCTTCCCCGGCCTCAATACGTGGAGCGGCGAGGACCTCAACATCCTGGCGAGCTTGTTCGTCAACGCGATGATCTCGATCGCAGAAGCCATCGAAGACGCCAACGACGCCGTCGCGCTCGATGAGATCAGGCGCATCGCGGTCAAGCAGCTACGCATGATCGTCGTCGGCGTCACCGGCTGGCGCAGCACCGTCTGAGTCCTTCCCTCAGGCGATAACGTGTCGCCCATGCCTCATCTCGAATTGACGTACCCCCGGCCTGAGATCGCAGTCCTGACACTGAACCGACCGGAAAAGCTCAACGCGCTCTCGTACGAGCTGGTCGAGGACCTGCACGCCACGCTCGACGGCATCCGCGCCAACAACGATTGCCGGGTCGTCGTGCTCACCGGCGCAGGGCGGGGCTTCTGCTCGGGCCTGGACCTGACGGAACCGAACCCCGACAAGGCGGGTGGAGGCACGGAGTTCCCCCGCGCCGGAATGCGTTGGCAGGAGCGCATCGCCGACCTCACCGCCAAGATCCATCACCTGCGGCAGCCGGTGATCGCGGCGGTCAACGGGGCGGCCTACGGCGGCGGAATGGGGATCGCGCTGGCCTGCGATATCCGCATCGCGTCCCAATCCGCGTGGTTCTGCACCCAGTTCATCAAGCTCGGTCTCGGCGGATGCGACATCGGCGTCAGCTACACACTGCCCCGCATCGTCGGCGCGGGCCCGGCCTTCGACCTCATTCTGACCGCGCGAGCGGTCGACGCCGACGAGGCGCTGCGGCTCGGCATGGTGTCACGTGTGGTTCCCGACGCGGCGGTGGTCGACGATGCGCTTGCGATCGCCGAAACACTCTGTAGCTACGGCAAGTTCGGTGTGGAGTCCACCAAGCAGGTGCTGTGGGCCAACCTGGACGCATCGAGCCTGGAAGCGGCACTGCACCTGGAGAACCGCAGCCAGATACTGGCGTCGACGGGTGGGGTGATGGCTGACGCTACCGAGGCGTTCCGCCACCGTCAGCGATGATCACGGTTCCGGTCATATAGCTTCCGGCATCGGACGCCAAAAGCAATGCGGCGCCTACCATCTCGTCTGGTGTGCCAAGACGCTTCATCAGGTTGCTGCCGGCCATCCGGTCGATGGCCTCCTGCGGGTTGTTCCGCATCATGTCGGTGTCGACGGGCCCCGGCGCGATGGCGTTCACCCGGATTCCTGCCAAGGCGTACTCGGCGGCCATCGATCGGGTGAAGGACATCAACGCCGCCTTATTGGACGAATAGATCGCCGTCCCCGGCGCAAAATTGAACGCACCGGTAGAGATCATGTTCACCACCGAGGCGTGCGCACTGGCCTTCAGATGCGGCAGCGCCGCCTGCACGAGGAACACCGGTCCGCGGAGATTGACCTCGTACGACTTGGTCAACGCGTCCGCGGTCATCTCCCCGACAGGCTGTGCCAGCGCATTGGCCGCATTGTTGATCACCACGTCGATGCCGCCGAACTCGTCGATGGTCCTGCGCACCAGCGCTTCGAGCGCGTCCACATCTCCCAGGTGGGTGGGGACGCCGATGGCCTCACCGCCGAGGGCGCGCAAGTGCTGTGCGGCCTGCTCACAGGCGTCGGCCTTGCGGCTGGCAACCACCACGCGGGCGCCGGCAAGCGCGAAGCCCTCCGCAAGGGCAAGGCCGATGCCGCGGGTACCACCCGTGACGATGACGGTGCGGTCGGTCAGGTCGAATAGGCGATCAAATGTTGTGCGGTCCACGCGGTCAGTCAAACAGACCGCGGTGTTGCCTCACGTACTGCGCGACGGATTGCGCCGGCCGGCCGAGGATGCGTTCGACGTCGCCCGAAAGGCGGTTGTAGCGATCCTCGCGATGCAAGCGCGCCATCGTCGCGATGTGCTGTGCGACGTGTTCGGGCAGCTCGACAGAATTCAGCAGTCTGCGCTGTTCATCGGGCGAGAGATTCTCGGCGGATATCGGTCGTCCGAGCGCACTGGCGAACTGCTCGGCGAGACCGTCGATGTCGAGCACCTCGGGGCCGGTCAACTCGTACACGTCACCGATGCGGTCGGCGGGATCACGCAGAATCGCCGCCACGACGGCGGCGACATCGGCCGCAGCGATGGGCGACGTGTGACCCGCCGCGAACGGCAACGCAAGCACGCCGCGGCGCTTCACCGTCTGCGCTCCCAGCATCGAGAACAGCGGGTTCTCCAAGAAAACCGTTGGGCGGACGTGGGTTACGGGCAGATTCGACCAATTGAGCACATGTTCGGCCAGCCAGTGCAAGCGCTGATGCTCGGACTCACCTGTACTGGTCAGGGTCATCTGTGACACCGTCATCTGCGACATGTTGACGATCGCATCGAGGTGGCCGCGCTCCAGCGCCGCCGCGCAGACCTCGGTAGTGGCCAGCAGGTAGTCGGCCGACACACTCATGTTGAAGAACATGCGGTGAACACCGGTCAGCGCGTCGACGATGTCGGCAGCGCGTGTCAGATCACCGACGACAACTTCGGCTCCCAACTCCCGAAGTTGTTGCGCCCGTTCGTCATCACGACGCACCATGGCCCGCACCTGTTCACCGTCACCGAGTAACGACTCGACGACAGTTCGACTGACGCTGCCGACCCCGCCACCGGCCCCGGTGATCAGGTACACCGAATCAACCGGTCGCTAGACGCAACCGCTGACGCTGATGCGCCGGCCCACGCTGGCGCACACATCGACGTTCGGGGCTGGCGGTACGTAGTACGCCGGCGGCGGAGGTGGAGGCGGCGGCGGGGGCGGGGGCGGAGGCGGCGGCGGCGCACCCGACGGTGGTGGAGGCGGTGGTGGAGGCGGGGGTGGTGGAGGAGGAGGGGGTAGTGCGTCGTTGAGGTAGGAGAACGGGTCGCTGCATCCGGAGACGTCGACAAACCTGCCGCCGACGGATCCACAGAATGTGGCGTCGGCATGGGGTGTGCCCACAGTGACCAGACCGCCTGCGAACAACAATGCCGCGCCACAAAGCCAGATCTTGCGCACGTTTTCGCTCCTTCAGGACCGTCGGCGGGAAGCCGTGGATGCGATTCTCGCAGTTCCGGTGCCCGGTGTAACCGGAAAGGCCCATGCCCGCCGGTGTGTGTCCGCTGACAAAGTCCCTCGGATCCGACCAGACTTTGCTGCGCAGCAGGCCCAGGAGCAGGCACGACACCGGGGCACCTCGACATGCGCGCCTCGTCGCCACCCTTTCGCATTTTGGATGGAAGATTGCCACGGCGTCATAGCTGCAGCCGGGGAAAATGCGCTTTTGCACCTAACGGGCGGTTCACACCCCCAAAGAAGATGTTTGCCGAGTGATGCCCAATGTCCCGCCCGAGCATTCTGGCCAAATTGCCAAGCTGGCCTACTTCCTTTGGCAAGAAGTTCCCGGTACGTTTGCTGCGACGCAACGGCGTGCCGGGGGAACCTTCGGGTTTGGCGCCGCCAAGTCGGTCCCGACTGTTCTGACCCTGGGGAATGTTCATGCCTGCTCGCGTCACCCGTCGTACCCGTATGCGGTTCATCCGCATCACCATGGCCATGGGAATGGCACTGCTCGGAAGCATGGTGATCGTGAATGCGCCGGCCAACGCGGCCGACGTCTGGCAACCGAAGAAACCGCCGTTGTCGACCAGGTGGACCCCGCTGGTCGGACCGAAGAATGCGCTCCCCGAGTATCCGCGGCCACAGTTGTCTCGGCCGAAGTGGTTGAACCTCAACGGCCTGTGGGGGTACACCGGCAGGCCCGCAAGCGGCGCGGCCAGCGGACCACCCGCGGAACGTGAATACCGCGATCAGATCCTGGTGCCCTTCCCCACGGAGTCTGCACTGTCGGGCATCCAGCGCCACGACGATCAGATGTGGTACCGCAAGGTTTTTCAGGTCCCTGACGATTGGGACAACCAGCATGTGCTGCTGCACTTCGGCGCTGTCGACCAGATCGCAACCGTATGGGTCAACAACAAGCAGGTCGCACGTCACGAGGGCGGGTACACCGAGTTCAGCGCCGACATCACCAGCGCGCTGCGACCATCGGGGCCGCAGGAGCTGACCGTGCGTGTCGAGGACCGCAACGAAAACAGCGGCTTCGCAGTCGGCAAGCAGCGCAACAATCCCGCCGGGCTCTTCTACACAGGAGCATCGGGTATCTGGCAGACGGTGTGGGTGGAACCGGTGCCGAAGTCATACATCGACAAACTCGACGTCACCCCGGATCTGACCAGTTTCACTGTGACGCCGCGTGTTTCGGGCGCGACGGATCAGCGCGCCGAGGTGGTCGTCTCCAAACCGGGCGGTGAGGTGGTGGCGCGCGCATCGGGAAAGCCGGGCGCCGCGCTGCGCCTGCAGGTGCCGTCCCCGCATCTGTGGACGCCCGACGACCCGTACCTCTATGACCTGAGCGCCAGGCTGGTGAGCCGGTCCGGCCAGGTGATCGACGAGGTTTCCAGCTACGGCGGCATGCGCACGATCAGCACGGTCAAAGATGCGCAGGGCAGGTCGCGTATCGCGCTGAACGGCAAGATCACGTTCCTGCACGGTCCGCTGGACCAGGGCTACTGGCCAGACGGGATCTACACCGCACCCACCGATGACGCACTGAAGTTCGACCTCGAGCAGATCAAGGCACTCGGAATGAACTCCGTCCGCAAGCACGCGAAGGTCGAACCTGCGCGGTGGTACTACTGGACCGACAAGCTGGGACTCCTGGTGTGGCAGGACATGCCGTCACTGGAGGTGTCCCTCGACATCCCCACGGGACCTGCGCCGACACCGCGTCGCGATGCGCAAGCGCATTTCGAAAACGAGCTGTCGGAAATGGTCCATCAGCTGAGCAGCGTCACGTCGATCGTGGGCTGGGTGCCGTTCAACGAGGGCTGGGGCGAGTACGACACGGCCAGAGTCGCCAGAGCGGTGAAGGCGGAGGATCCGACCCGCATGGTGATCCCCAACAGCGGGGCGAACTGCTGCAAGTCCCGCGGCGACAGCAGGGCAGGCGATGTCTTCGACGACCACACCTATGTGGGTCCGGGCCGGCCGGTGGTCCGCGACGGCAGGGTGACCGTGAACGGTGAGTACGGCGGCCTCGGCCTGGTCGCAGAGGCCAACCGGTGGCCCGGGCCGCCGATGGCCTATGAGATGACCGACAGCAAGGAGCGGCTGACGCAGCGCTACGTCGAGGTCAGCCTCGACCTCGAGAGAATCGAGCGAGAGATCGGCCTTTCGGGTGCGATCTACACGCAGACGACGGATGTCGAGAACGAGGTCAACGGCTACATGACCTACGACCGGCAGGTCATGAAGGTCGATCTCCCGGTCGTGGCGGGGCGAAATCGCGCGGTCATCGCGGCGGGATCGCAATAGCGATCAGGTCAACCCCAGCGAACGCCTGCTGACGAACGCACGCGGCACGCCCGAGATCGGATCGTCGAACTCGAGACTGTGCGCAATCAGTTGCAGCGGCTTCGAGAAGTCGTCGGGTGCCACATCGATCACGTTCGGGTACAACGGGTCTCCGGCGATCGGCAGTCCCAGCGACGCCATGTGGACCCGCAGCTGATGCGTACGTCCGGTGCGCGGCGTCAACCGATATGAACCCTCGCCCAAATGCTCGATGACGGACTCGGCATTCGGCTCACCCGGCACCTCGGTCGCTTGTAAGTGACCGCGCTGCTTGATGATCCGGCTGTGCACCACCGTCGGCAGCGTGACTTGCGGATCGGCATCGGCGCGCGCCAGATACGTCTTGCGGACCAGGCCACGCGCGAACAGGGTCTGGTACGCGCCCCGAACCTCACGCCTCGCCGTGAACAACAGCACACCCGCCGTCAGGCGGTCCAGGCGATGCGCCGGCGATAAGGCGGGCATATCGAGTTCACGGCGCAGTCGCACCAGCGCCGACTGCGCGACGTGCCTGCCCCGGGGCATCGTCGCAAGGAAGTGTGGTTTGTCGACCACGACGATATCGTCGTCGCGATGCAGGATCGGCATGTCGAAGGGCACCGGAATTTCTTCGCGCAGTTCGCGATACAGGTAGACGAAGGCGCCGGTAGGCAATACCGTTGCGGCGTCGACGACGCTGCCGTCGGATGTCACCACTTCGCCGCTGAGGACCTTGGCCGCCGCAGGTTCCCCGAACCGGTCAGCCAGTTCGACGAGAACGGCACCGCCCCGTAACCGCACCCGCGCCGGACCGAGTCCATCACGCACCGGCAGCGGCGCAACCCTCCTCCCCCGGGTCACTCCGTTCCTGCCCCCAGGGATCCGCCTCAATTGAGGGGCACCGGTTCGAGAATCTCCGCACGCGCCTCCGGGGCGGCGGCCCGCAGCGCATCGGCGGATTCGTCGTCGGGCTCCTGCTGGCTGCGCACCTCGGCCTCGACACGGGCCAGGTAGGTCGACACCTCGCGATCGATGTCCTTGTCGCTCCAACCCAGCACCGGCGCAACCACTTCGGCCACTTCGCGCGCACAATCCACGCCGCGGTGCGGGTATTCGATCGAGATCCTCATCCGCCGGGCGAGGATGTCCTCGAGATGGAGCGCCCCTTCGGCCGCTGCGGCGTACCACGCCTCCACCTTGAGGTACACCGGCGCCTCGGTGATCGGGGTGAGAAGCTCCGGCCTGCCCTCTGCCATCTGCAGCACCTCACCGATCAGCGAACCGTAGCGGTCGAGCAGGTGACGCACCCGATAGGGGTGCAGACCGTAATGCGCTCCGACGCTTTCGGTCTGGTTGATCAACGCGAAGTAGCCGTCGGCACCCATCAGCGGAACCTTTTCGGTGATCGACGGCGCCACCCTGGCCGGAACGTACTCGGCTGCGGCGTCGATCGCGTCGGCGCCCATCACCCGGTATGTCGTGTACTTACCGCCGGCGATGGCCACCAGACCGGGCGCGGGCACGGCCACCGCGTGCTCGCGCGACAGCTTGGACGTCTCTTCACTCTCCCCCGCCAACAACGGCCGCAGGCCGGCATACACGCCGTCGATGTCGTCGTGGGTCAACGGCGTCGCCAGCACCGTGTTGACCGTGCCGAGGATGTAGTCGATGTCGGCCTTGGTCGCGGCCGGGTGCGCCAGGTCGAGATTCCAGTCGGTGTCGGTGGTGCCGATGATCCAGTGCGTACCCCACGGAATGACGAACAGCACCGAATTCTCGGTGCGCAGGATGATCGCGACCTCACTGACGATGCGGTCGCGCGGGACGACGATGTGCACGCCCTTGGACGCCCGCACCCGAAAACGCCCGCGCTGCTTGGACAGTGCCTGGATCTCGTCGGTCCATACTCCGGTCGCGTTGACGACGACGTGGCCGCGCACCTCGGTGACGCCGCCATCCTCGGAGTCGCGCACCTCGACGCCGACGACCCGGTCACCCTCGCGCAGCAGCGACACCACCTGCGTGGAGGTCCGGACCACCGCGCCATAGTGCGCCGCCGTGCGCGCCACCGTCATGGTGTGGCGTGCGTCGTCGACGACGGTGTCGTAGTAGCGGATACCGCCGATGAGCGATGACCGCTTCAGCCCCGGCGCCAGCCGCAGCGCACCCGATTTCGTCAGATGCTTCTGCGGCGGAACGGATTTCGAGCCCCCGAGCTGGTCGTAGAGGAAGATGCCCGCCGCGACGTACGGCCGCTCCCACCATCGGCTGGTCAGCGGGAAGAGAAACGGAAGGGGTTTTACCAGATGGGGCGCCAGCGTGGTGAGCGAGAGTTCACGTTCATGAAGCGCCTCGCGCACCAGCCCGAACTCCAGCTGCTCGAGGTAGCGCAGGCCGCCGTGAAACATCTTCGACGAACGACTCGACGTGCCCGACGCGAAGTCGCGCGCCTCGACGAGGGCCACCTTCAGCCCGCGCGTCGCCGCATCGAGCGCAGCGCCCGCGCCGACCACGCCGCCGCCAACGACGACGACATCGAACTGCTCGCTGCCGAGTCGCGCCCAGGCTTCTGCCCGAGCCTCGGGACTCAGCAGGGTCTGCCCGTTCGCGGGGATCGGGTCGCTCACTGGAAATAGCTCCTTGTTACTGGTCGGTACACACGCCCGGTCCCAGGCTACGTGGACTCAGTCCAGATCGTCGTGCGCCATCAACCTTCGCGCCGCCTCCACGATGGACCCCGACAGTGAGGGATACACCGACAGCGTCTGCGCCAGGTCGGTGACCGACAGGTTGTTCTGCACCGCCAGGGCGATGGGCAGGATCAGCTCCGAGGCGATTGGGGCGACCACAACGCCGCCGATCACCACGCCCGTCGCAGGTCGGCAGAAGATCTTCACGAAGCCGAGCCGCAGCAGCGACATCTTGGCCCTGGCGTTGGTGTTGAGCGGCAGCATCAGCGTCCGTGCGGGCACGCTGCCGCTGTCGATCGCCGTCTGCGGGACACCGACCGCGGCGATCTCCGGCCTGGTGAACACGGCGGCGGAGACGGTGCGCAGCCGGATCGGCGTCACACCCTCCCCCAGCGCGTGGTACATCGCGATACGCCCCTGCATGGCGGCCACCGAGGCCAGCGGCAGAAGACCCGTGCAGTCGCCTGCGGCATAGATCCCCGACGCCGAGGTCCGCGACACCCTGTCGACTTTCAGATAATTGCCCGGGGCCAGCTCGATCCCGGCCTTCTCCAAGCCCAGTCCCGAGGTGTTGGGCACCGAACCGACAGTCATCAGGGCGTGGCTGCCCTCGACCGTTCTGCCGTCGGCCATCGTCACGACCACACCGTCGGCCGTCCGCGTCACCGAGTCGGCGCGGGCGTTCTTCACCAGCTTCACGCCGCGATCGGCGAAGGCCTCCTCCAGCACGGCCGCCGCATCGGAGTCCTCGTGCGGGAGGATCTGGTCGCGGCTGGCCACCACGGTGACCGGGACGCCGAGTTCGGTGTAGGCGTTGCAGAACTCGGCTCCGGTGACACCGGAGCCGACGATGATGAGGTGCTGCGGAAGTTCCGTCAGGTCGTAGAGCTGGCGCCAGTTCAGGATGCGCTCGCCGTCGGGCCTGGCGTTTGGCAACACTCGTGGGCTGGCCCCGGTGGCGATCAGCACGACGTCGGCTTTGAGCGTGCCGATGCGGCCGCCCGCGGTGGTGACCTTCACCCGGTGATGGGCCATACCGGAGGTGTCATCGACCAGCTCACCGCGTCCTTGCACGACCGTGACGCCCTCACGAAGCAGCTGGTGTCCGATGTCGGTGGATTGCGACTTCGCAAGAGTCTTGACGCGATTGTGGATCTGGTCCAGGGAGATCTTGGCGTCTTCGATCGCGATGTCGAAGCCGAGACCGGACGCGCGGCGCAGTTCGGTGCGCACGCCGGTGGATGCGATGAACGTCTTGGACGGGACGCAGTCCCACAGGACGCACGCGCCCCCGATGCCGTCAGAGTCGACCACGGTGACCTCGACGTCGGGTCCGCGAGCGGCGGCCACGAGTGCGGCCTCGTAGCCGGCGGGACCGCCGCCGATGATCACGATGCGCGTTGCCACGGCGTCAACGCTAGCCAAGCGAATGGTTGATCGCCCAGCCTGTGGGCGAAGCCGGTGGGAGAAGCCGGCCAGAAAAGCTTTAGAGTTTCCTGGTGCCGCTGTACGCCGCCTACGGATCCAACATGCATCCAGAGCAGATGTTGGAGCGGGCGCCCCATTCCCCCATGGCGGGGACGGGATGGCTGCACGGCTGGCGGCTGACGTTCGGCGGTGAGGATATCGGCTGGGAAGGTGCCCTGGCCACGCTGGTCGAGGATCCGCTGTCCAAGGTCTTCGTCGTGCTGTACGACATGACAAAGGAAGACGAGGCCAACCTCGACCGCTGGGAGGGTTCAGAGCTCGGATTCCACAAGAAGATCCGATGCCGGGTGCATCGGACCGCATCGGACACCAGCTTCGAGCCGGTGCTGGCGTGGCTGTACGTGGTCGACGCGTGGGAAGGCGGTCTGCCCTCGGCCCGCTATATCGGCGTCATGGCGGACGCCGCCGAAATCGCCGGTGCACCAGATGAGTATGTGCACAGCCTGCGCACCCGACCGGCCCGCAACATCGGGCCCGGCACCTCCTAGCCCCCGTTGCGCGAGCCAGCCTAGAAGGCCGCGGCCTGTTCGACGATGTTCACCAGGAACCGCACGCCCACCGCCATCGCCCGTTCGTCGATGTCGAATGTGGGCTGATGCAGGTCCAACTGCGGCCCGCGGCCTGACCAGACGCCCAGCCGCGCCATCGCGCCGGGGACGTCCTCGAGATACCAGGAGAAGTCCTCGCCGCCACCGGACTGGCGGGTGTCGCACAGCACGTCGGGGCCGATCGCCTCGATGGCATGGGTGACGATGCGCGTCGAGATCTCTTCGTTGACCACCGGCGGCACCCCGCGCCGGTACTGCAGAGTGTGCTCGATGTTCAGCGGGGCCAGCAGCGATGAAATCGCCTCGCGCACAATAGCTTCCAGCGTCTCCCAGGTCTCGCGGCTCGCGGTGCGGATGGTTCCCGCCAGCGTGCCGGTCTGCGGGATCGCGTTGGCGGCGGTGCCGGCGTTGACGGCACCCCACACCATCACCGTGCTGTTGCGCGGGTCGATGCGCCGGGACAGGATCCCGGGCACGCCGCTGATCAACGTGCCGATCCCGTAGACCAGATCTCCGGTGAGGTGTGGTCGCGACGTGTGCCCGCCGGGCGAGTGCAGAGTCACCTCGAGCTGATCGGCGGCCGAGGTGATCGGGCCCGGCCGGACCGCGACCTTCCCCACGGCCAGCCGCGGGTCGCAGTGCAGCGCAAAGATTCGTGACACCCCGGTCAACGCGCCCGCCGCAATCGCGTCGATCGCACCACCTGGCATCAGCTCCTCGGCGGCCTGGAAGATCAACCGCACCCCGACGGGCAGTTCCGGCACTGATGCCAGCGCCAGGGCGGTTCCCAACAGGATCGAGGTGTGCGCGTCGTGGCCGCAGGCGTGCGCGACGTTGGGGACCACCGACGCGTACGGCGCGCCGGTGCGGTCGGCCATCGGCAGCGCATCCATATCGGCGCGGAGCGCGATCCTCGGCCCGTGCTCAGGGCCGAAGTCACAGGTCAGACCGGTACCTCCGGGCAACACCTTGGGGTTGAGGCCAACATCGGCCAGCCGCGAGGCGACGAACTGTGTGGTGGCGAATTCCTGGCGGCCCAGCTCCGGGTGGGCGTGCATGTGGCGACGCCAGGCCACCAGATCCGCGTAATGGGTGTCCAGCCACACTTCGATGGCTTCGTGCAGACTCATGACGCCCGCCTCGTCTTGTGTTCCAGCACCCTGTCCCGCTGCGCCGGCGTCTCGGCCAGCGTCACCACCGTGCGGGCCAGCATGATCGCCCCTTCGACGACGGCCGTGTCCGCGCCGGGCCCCGCGGCGGCCTCGGCGAAGGCCGGCTGGTGCACGGACGCGCCGCCGGAGTCGATCCCGACGATCGGATGGATACCCGGCATCACCTGAGTGACGTTGCCCATATCGGTACTGCCCAGCGGGAATGCCGCCTCGACCTCGGCAGGCAACGGCGACCGACCGATACGCACCATCTCGTCCCGAAACACCTCCGCCAGCCAGGAGTCGGGGGCCAGCTCGTCGTAGGCGGGCTCGGTCGAAGACACCGAATAGTCGCAGCCGGTGGCGACCGCCCCGGCGAGGAAACAGTCGGACATGCGCTTCTCGAGTTCGCGCAGCGACGCGGCGTCGTTCGCCCTCATCGTGTACTCCATCTCGGCCCGGCCCGGAATGATGTTGGTGGCCTGGCCGCCATCGGTGACGATGCCGTGCATCATCTGACCGGGCATCAGCTGCTGGCGAAGCAGCCCGATCGCCACCTGGGCGACCGTGACGGCATCGACGGCGTTGACTCCGAGGTACGGGGCCACCGCTGCATGCGATTCCCTGCCGCGATAGCCGACCGCGACCTGGCTCAGCGCCAGCGAGTGGGCGGCGGCGATGTCCAGCGGCCCTGGGTGCAGCATCACGGTGGCGACCACGTCGTCGAACGTTCCCGCGTTGAGCAGCAACACTTTTCCGCCCCCGGCCTCCTCGGCAGGAGTTCCGAGCAGCGCAACCGTCAAGCCCAGCTCGTCGGCCACCTCCGCCAGCGCCAGAGCGGTGCCGACCGCCGACGCGGCGATGATGTTGTGCCCGCACGCGTGTCCGATGCCGGGCAGCGCGTCGTATTCGGCGCAGATCCCGATGACCAGCGGGCCGCTGCCGTAGTCAGCCCGGAAGGCGGTGTCCAGGCCGCCGGGCGCCTTGGTGACCTCGAAACCGTAGTCGGCGACCAGTGCCTGAGTCTTCGCGCAGCTGCGGTATTCGGCGAACGCGAGCTCGGGTTCGGCGTGAATGGAGTGCGACAGCTCGAGCAGATCGCCACGGCGTCGGTTGACGGCGTCGGTGACGCAACTCGACGCAGTGGCGGTGGGCATCCAGGAAGTATCTCACTGCGCCGGTGGGCGCCGGTTCGACGGCTAAGCTGCCCAGCGTGACGACGCCGGAAGCGGACGCCGCGACTTCGGCGGCAGAGATCCGCAGGCGCACGGGCGTGGACGAACATGACGTCGCGATTGTCCTGGGGTCGGGCTGGGCGCCTGCCGTCGAGGAACTCGGCGACCCGGTGGCGGTGGTGCCGGTTGCGGAGCTGGCCGGTTTCACCCCGCCGACTGCGGAGGGACACGGGGGCCAGATGTTGTCGCTGCGACTCGGTGACCGGAAGGTGCTGGCGTTCGTCGGCCGCATCCACGCCTACGAAGGGCACGACCTGCGCCACGTCGTCCATCCCGTGCGGGCCGCATGCGCCGCCGGTGCGCGCACCCTGGTGCTGACCAACGCCGCGGGCAGCCTGCGCGAGGACTTTGCGGTGGGACAGCCGGTGCTGATCAGCGACCACCTCAACCTGACGGGCCGATCACCACTGGTCGGAGCGCATTTCGTCGATATGGTCGACGCCTACTCCCCACGGCTGCGCGCCCTCGCCCGCGAGATCGACCCGGCACTGGCCGAAGGTGTGTACGCCGGGCTCAACGGACCGCAGTACGAGACGCCCGCCGAGATTCGGATGCTGCGCACCCTGGGCGCCGACCTCGTCGGCATGTCGACCGTGCACGAGACCGTCGCCGCGCGCGCGGCGGGCGCGCAGGTGCTTGCGGTGTCGCTGGTGACCAACCTCGCGGCGGGCATGACGGGTGAGCCGCTGAGCCACGACGAGGTGCTGGAGGCGGGCCGTCAGTCCGCGACGCTGATGGGTTCCCTGCTCGCCGGGGTCATCTCCCGGCTCTGACGACCGACGCGTCGGCTCAGCCACACCATGCTGCGAGCCAGCAGCGGTGCGGCGAACAACATCAGCAGGATCCGCACCACCTGCGCGGCGACGACGAACGTGACGTTGGACCCCGTTTCGACGGCTGTCGCCAGCACGGCGTACACACCGCCGGGGCTGGTGGCCAGATAGCCCTCCAGCGGGGTGAGTCCCGCGAAGTGAGCCAGCACGACACCCAGACCGGCCGTTGCGACGCTGAGCACGACGATGAGGCCGATGGCCGTCGGCAGCATGCGCCCCACTGCGCGCAACGAATCGCGGGTGAACGCCAGCCCGGCCTGCCACCCGATCAGCGCGTAGCCGACCTGCACCAGCACCATCGGGACCGATAAGCCGAACGACAGGCCGGTGACCTGCAGAAGCACGGTCAGCGCCAACGGCCCCAACAGGCCCGCGCCCGGCATCCGGACCCACCGGCCGACGGTGGCGCCGACCACCACCAGCGCGATGACCATGCCGATGCTCAGATACCAAGGGGCGGCATCGGATTGGGCCATCGTCGCCCCCGGATGTGACTTGTCGGCGTGATAGACCAGCGTCACGACGATGGGCATCGAAGCGGTCACCAACGCGACGCGCAGATACTGCACCACCGACACCACGCGGTCGTCGCCGCCGAGTTCGCGGGCGATCGCGACCAACCCGGACGCCCCGCCCGCCACCAGGGCCAGCGATCCCGTCAACGGGGTGATGTCACGGTGCATCGCCAGCAGCGCTCCGCACACGACGCTGAGCAGCAGGGTGGCGACCGCGACGGCCGCGACGATCGGCCAGTGCGGGCCGAGTGCGCCCACCGCGTTCTGGTCGACCATCGTGCCGATGTAGACGCCGAGCACGCCCTGGGCGGCAACGCCCGCGGGACGGGGTACGCGGCCGGGCGCCAGCGAAGTGAGGGCCAGCGCGATACCAACGGCAAGCGCGGCGAACAGTGCGGCCGATGGGACGCCGATCGCGCTCAGCGGGTATGCGACACCGACGGTCACCACCACCAACAGCAACCACCTGAGTACGCTTCTCATCACCATTGATAACAAGTATCCTCTTAGTAAGTTCTGCGTGCAACTCGCGATTAGTGGCGTGATTTGCGAGATTTACCAAGGTATAACTTGTATATGGATGAAGTTGAGCCGAGCCGCAGGTCGGCAGCCACCGAGCTGCGGGAATCGATCGTCGCGGTCAATCAGCAGATGCGCAGGCACCGCCCCGACCACGGATTGACGCTCAGCCAGATGCAGCTGCTCGCCGAGGTGAGCCGTGCCGGTGTCACCACACCGGCCGAACTCGGCACGCGGTTGCAGGTTCGGGTGCAGTCGCTGACCGACAGCATCAACGCCTTGGAGGGCCGCGACCTGATCACGCGCAGGCCCGACGAGATCGATCGCCGCAGGCAGCTCATCGAGATCACCGCCGCGGGCACCAAACTGCTCGATGCCGACCGCGCGGAGCGCGACGCATGGTTGCACGCGACGATGCGCGACAACCTCTCGGAGCTCGAGTTCGACTTGGTGATGCTCGTTGCGCCGGTGCTGCGCAAGCTGGCATACGCCGACTCCAAAGTGGGCACACTGACCGTATGACTCGGTCGCGGACCTCGACCATCGCCCAAGAGTGGATCGCCCACGATCCCGATCCATCGACTGCCGCCGAACTTCGCGAATGTACCGACCGCGATCTCGACGAACGGTTCGCGCATACCCTCACGTTCGGGACCGCCGGACTGCGCGGACCGTTGCGCGGCGGACCCAGTGGAATGAACCTCGCGGTTGTCTTACGCGCCTCATGGGCTGTCGCCAAGGTGCTCAAGGACCGCGGTCTGCACGGCCGCGAAATCGTGGTCGGTCGTGACGCCAGGCACGGCTCCGACGAGTTCGCGCTTGCAGCTGCTGAAGTTTTTGCGGCTCAAGGCTTTTCGGTCAATTTGATGTTCACCGCTGTCCCCACGCCGATAGTCGCGTTTGCGGTTCGCCACGGTGGCGCGGCCGCAGGCATACAGATCACGGCGTCACACAATCCGCCAACGGACAATGGCTACAAGGTCTACTTCGTCGACGGGTTCCCCATCGTGCCGCCGACCGACCATGAGATCGAGCAGGCCATGGCCGACGCGCCGCACGCCGACGAGATTCGGCGGCAGGCAGTCACCCCCTCTGGGGTCGACGTGGTCCAGCGCTACATCGAACGCGCAGCGCAGGTTCGCCACACACACGGGTCGGCGCGAGTCGCGGTCACCCCCCTGCATGGCGTCGGAGGCGAGTTCGTCCTCGACGCTCTCGTTCGAGCCGGGTTCTCCGATGTCCACGTTGTGGACAGTCAGTTCGCACCCGACCCGGACTTCCCCACTGTGGCGCTCCCCAATCCGGAAGAGCCGGACGCCGTTGACGCCGTACTGAAACTGGCCGCCGACGTCGACGCCGACGTCGCGGTGGCGCTGGATCCCGATGCCGACCGGTGCGCGGTCGGCGTGCCGACCCCCGATGGCTGGAGAATGCTCTCGGGTGATGAAACCGGTTGGCTTCTAGGCGATTACATTCTTTCGCAAGCCGAGCCCGGGCCAGTCATGGCGGCCACCGTGGTGGCGAGCTCGGTTGTCTCGTCGCGGATGCTCGCGGCCATCGCGCGTGAGCACGGCGCGTGCCACGTGGAGACCCTGACCGGGTTCAAATGGCTGTCACGCGCCGACGTCGACCTGCCGGCTTGCACGCTGGTCTACGCGTACGAGGAGGCGATCGGCCATTGCGTCGACCCCGCATCCGTGCGCGACAAGGACGGCATCAGCGCCGCAGTGCTGGTATGCGATCTGGCTGTCGCGCTGAGGCGTCGCGGCCACACGCTGCTCGACGCACTTGACGATTTGGCCCGGCGCCACGGTGTACACAGCACGACCGCAATATCACGACAGGTCGCAGATGCCGACGAGGCGGAGGCGGCGATGGGCAGGCTTCGCACGTCGCCGCCGGATGTGCTCGCCGGGTACGACGTGACCGTCACCGATCTGCGCGGCGCGACGGGCCCGCTGCGCACCGACGCGGTGGTGCTATCCGGCGGCGACGGCGAAACGACGTTCCGGATTGTCGTGCGGCCGTCGGGAACAGAGCCGAAGGTCAAGTCCTACATCGAGGTTCGCTGCGGCGACGTGAGCGACCTGGCCGAGGCGCGACTGCGCGCCGCAACGCTGCTGACCGGGTTGAAGGAGCACGCGCAGCGGTGGTGACAGCCGCGCGGAGGGTCAGGCCAACTGACCCTGCAGTGCGCAGGCGCTCATACTCTCCGTGTCGGTCAACAGTTCCAACCGCGCGAATCGACTTGCGTTCCTGCTCACCAGGGACAGCCGGCCATCGCGCAGGACAGACGCCGGGTGCCTGACGAGCAGGTCGTCGGCCATCGAGTTACTGGTGCCGAGCAGCACACCGCTGCTTGCCCGGACGTGGCGGATGCCATCGGGGGTCTCGAGCACCGCGCCGACGGGCTGGCCCTCGCTGAAGAGCAGACGCTGGATGGCGCTCGACCCGTGGATCCTGACCCCTCGCTCCTTTGCCATGTCTCGCAACCAATGGCGCAGCGTCATCCCAGATCGGCGAGACGGTGGGATCTCCGCGATGGCACGGGCTCTGATCATCGCGCCGTCCTGCATCCGCACCTCAGACAGCGGGAGCGGTGACAGACGGCTGAAAATTAGGCCGTACGGCGAAGTCAGGCAGTCGCGCGCCCACAGCCCCATCTCGCTGCCGCGGAACGGTGGGACGACCCCATGCCGGTCGATGCTCGCATCCTCGAACGATTCGACGGAACCGATCGGCAGGTGACCCTGCGCATGTGATCGACGTGGCGATCCCAGGTCGTGGGTGAGCTCATGGAGGTAGGCGGCCGTCGGTCCGTCGAACTCCTCGACGCCCCAATGCCGCTGGATCACGGTGACCCACGATTCGCCGTGGGTGTCGTCCGACCCCGCCTGCGATAACCGTCGACGCGGCTCGGCGACGAAGACGGACATACCGGCGTCGGCTGCCGCGATCGCGGCAGCCAGCCCGGCACTGCCGGATCCAATGCAGAGGACGTCGACATCTTCAGTGTTGAACATGGTCATGACCTCGATCGCGGCGCTCACAGGACCACCGCGGGTCCGGCGCCGACGCCTGACCACTTCGTCTCAAACTCAGTTTGGCTGCGCACTTCAGCAACGCTTCCTTCTCACAATCAAAGCTTTCGCCGGCCACTCTGCCGCCACGGTCAATATCTCGAATCGGAACTAACGGTAATGCAATTAATAGCTATTTTGGAGGCTAACAGTTAGATGGTCTTGTTGCACGCCGTGTGACGAAGGCAACTCCGGTGTCAGTGAGCATCTCAGACTTTGCCCGCACACCCCAGATCACGTCCTAGGCTATCTCGACCACGCTATCGATGCAATCACGATGCGGGCCCGCGATACCCGAGCAACATGTTATTTACGTGCGAGAACATTGCAGTCGACCACTGAGAATCGCGTTTTCACGCAGTTCGACGGCCTAGTTGCTACTCGGCAGTAAGTTAGCCGTGGCGTTGCCCAACCTTCACGACGCAAACAAACATGGGGTGGCCCGATGCCCACCGCGACATAATGAACATTGACGTTCACGTCCATTTTTAGCAAACATTATGTTTATAAGTGTTCTAATGTGGGCAGGGCGTCCCAGAAATGGGAATGACAGATGCGACGACCGCGCCAGCCAACAATTCAGCGTCGGTTGGACGCCATACCGGCTAACGCGCGGCGGATCGGAGTCTTCGAGACCGAGGACGCTCTCGCTGCGAGTCAGCGCGGTCCGAATTGGCGGTCGCCGGCATCGCCCAGGCCTGGGACGATGTAGGCGATCTCGTTGAGACGCTCGTCGATCGCAGCCGTGAACAGGCGCAGATTCGGGGCCACCTTCTCCAACACGGCCAGGCCTTCGGGCGCGACGACGACGCAAATCGCCGTCACATCGGCGACGTTGCGCGCTAGTAGCAGTTCGATGGTGTGCGCCATCGAGCCGCCCGTGGCCAGCATCGGGTCCAGCACGAATACGGGTTGGGCGCTCAGATCGTCGGGCAGCGATTCCAGATACGGGGTGGGTTCGTGTGTTTCCTCGTCGCGCGCGACACCGACGAAGCCGACACGTGCCTCCGGAATCAAGGCGTGTGCCTGGTCGACCATGCCGAGGCCGGCGCGCAGGACGGGCACGAGTAGCGGCGGATTGGCCAATCGATACCCGGTGGTCTCCGCGAGCGGCGTGCGGACCGCGACGGTATCGGTGGCCGCGTCGCGGGTGGCCTCGTACACCAGCATCAGGGTGAGGTCGCGAAGGGCGGACCGGAACGCCGCGTTATCGGTGGCCGCGTCGCGCAGCGTGGTCAGCCGCGCCGCGGCTAGGGGGTGGTCGACGACGCGCACATCCATGGGCCGCACATTAATGGAACGAATGTGGCCCGGAGCTCAAAGACGTGCAGCGGTGCAGCGGTCGTGTCCCGATAACGAAGTCACGCGAGACGACCCGGTGCCGCGCACTGGCTGTAAGACGCTGCGCTGCGAAGGAATTCCAGCCGGGCGAACCGACTCGCCGGCCTGCCGACCACACAGAGTGTGGTGCCGCCGCCCATCGCCATCGGCAGCATCGCCAAAGCGTCGTCGCCGGTAGAGCAGCTCGTGCCGAGCACGACACCACGCCGGGCCCGAACCGTTCGTACGCCCTCGGGCGTGTCGAACACCGCGCCGACAAGCTGGCCGTCGTGGAAGACCAGTCGCTGGACCGCTGACGACTTCTGTACCGTGACGCCTTTGTCCGAGGCCAGCTGGGACAACCAAAGCCGAACGGTCATCTCTCGGCTGCGGCTCGTTGGCACCGGCGCGATGAGGCCCGCCCTGATCTGCGGGCCGTCGACCTTGCGCATCTGCGTCAACATCGGCGAGCTCACCCGGCTGAACATCAAGCCATACGGCGAGGTGAGGCATTCTCGCGCCCACTTGGCCAGGTCCGCGCCGTGGAACGGCGGCACCGCCGCGGTCGGATCGACGTTCACATCGGCGAACGTCTCGACCGTGTCGATCGGAAGATGACGACTTGTTCTGGCGTTCCCCGGTGGCCCCAGGCTACTCGTCAACTCCTCGAGGTAGGTGTTGGTCGAGGAGTTGAATTCGTCTCCGCCCCAACGCTTCTGGAGCAGAGTCGTCCATGACTCGACTTGCGCGCCAAACGGCCGCGTCGGCGATGCGACCTCTCGATCCAGCTCGACGACCAACACCTTCGACCCGGCATCGGCCCCGGCTATCCCGGCAGCCAGTCCCGCGCTGCCGGATCCGATGCACAGGACGTCTACGAACTCAGCACGACTCATCTCGGGCACCCCAATCGCGGCCCATCAGATGGCGGCCGCAGGACCGACGACGACAGCCGAGTTGTATCCGCCCATCCCCATCGACGTCTTGAGGGTCAAACCGCCCTCCAGCGGGGTCAACCCATCGAGCAGGCGCGGGTGCGCGGTGCTGACGATCCGAGATGCCGGAACCTGCTTGCGCTCATAACCCATCAGGGTGCCCGCCAGTTCGATCGCCCCCGCGCCTGCCAGGCAGTGACCAACCAGCGGCTTGAGAGCGTAGATGTGCGGGATGTCCGCACCGAAAACCTCGTCGAGGAAATGGGTTTCGGCATCGGTGCACTGCTGGGTTCCGGTGCCGTGCGCGTTCAGGTAACGCACCTCCGTGGGATCGACCCCGGCATCGTCGATCGCCTCGGCCACACACCGGATCACCTCGCCATGCGACGGGTCCATGCCGGTGGCGTGGTGCGCGTCGCTCGTCATCGCGCCGCCCAGAAGCGCCGCATAAGGCGCTGCACGCGACACCGTCAGAAAGCCGGCGAGCTGCCGCGACGACATGACGAATCCGACGGCCGCCTCTCCGGGGCCAAAGCCCTTTCCGCCTTCCTGGAACGGCCTGCACGCTTCGAGAGGTTCGATATCGACGGCCGCCGCGCCGAGCCGAGTGAAGCCGGAGACGATCTCCGGCGTGAAGGAAAGATCCGCGGCCACGACCACCACGTCGTCCACCTTGTCGGCGTCCAACCACAGCTTCGCCACGAGCATGGCGTTGTTGGTCGATGCGCAGGTGGCCGACACCATCAATGACGGGCCGTGAAAGCCGAACTCGTGCATGAACATCGACACTGGGGTCGACGGCAGCACCCGCACGAAATCGCGCGAACGCCGTGCGCTGCCCGAGCTGAATTCGGTCCACCCGTACATGTCGTTGAAGCAGCCCACGCTGATCACTCCGACCCGCGCACCCGGTATCCATCCCCTTGCCTTCGCATCGGCGACGGCTTCCCGAGCCGCGGCCATGAACGAACGGCCGTAGAGCCCCTCACCGTCCTCCGGGTCGCCACCTTCCGGAACCAGCGCCAGCCATGCTGATTCCGATTTGTCTTCGCCGTAACCGCCGATCAGGCGGGCGGCGGGCTTACCGCCGGACAGACCCTCCCAGAAGGTTTCCCGACCCCAGCCGTAGCCGCTGACGACACCCAATCCGACGATGTCGATTCCGTTGTTGGACATGCTCTCTCTCCGATACGCCGTTAGCCGTGCAGGTGGTTTTGGTGCGAGCCGGAGCGACCGGCGATGGGGAACGACGCCGCCACTATCGGGCGAGCGCCCCGCTGGGCCAGGGAGAACCCCGGATACGACCCAACGACGCGATGATCGCACTGAGCAAACTGTGCTTGCCGTTGTACCTCTAGCAACGCTATCTCCATCTAGAAAACTCGGTGGGCTGGCGACGCCGCCTGGCCTGAATTTAACGCATACACGAAGATATAGAAAATTCTCCCTACTTTGCTGACCGTAGCATGCAGCTAGCGTGGTCGCACCCGGTGTGACCCAGCCAACACCGCGTTCAGGTTTAAAATCGAGCCCTCCCGCGTAGAGGTGACGGTACCTGAGTGCTCCCCCGATACAGCGGTCCCACAACCGTAGAGTTACCTGGAAACTTGGTATTAACCTGCTCGTCAAACGCGGTTAGCGGGCGGAGCGGCCTCCGCAAGCGAGCCGACGGCGAGACGCTCCAGACGCCACGAATCGAGATTCGTCCGCGCCCGGCTCACGGCACCCCCACGCAAACACCGCACCACCGGAGCCTCGCCGGGCCTGCGCAGCTCTTTTAGCCTGCTGTGCCAGTTATGGCAAATAATTTGTCCGTCTGCCTAAAGAACGACACCACGGCGAAGGAAGAACTCAAACTGTCACCAATCTGTCAGGTTTAGCAAACTTTTAATTATTGGCTGAATGCTCAAGGTGCTACCTACCGCCGCGCAAAGGGCGACGAGGTATCCGGCGAACGAAGCACCGGTTCATCCGCAACGCCCCGGCTACACCACCCCGCCGCGGATGGAAGGAACCGATAGGGGCACAAAGCCGTCATAAGCGCATGTACGCCGACACCGATGCCATCCGCACGCTGGGCTGCGCCAATTCGACTCACGCCGACGACCTCGCGGGTATCGCCATCAGCCTGTCCTCGCTGCCGGTCGCGGCGGCTGCGGCGTCGCTGGGTCCTGTCGGTGCCAGGTTCCTTTCCGCGCTGACCGAGGCCGTCGCAGACGGATCACGGCAGGTCTCGGCGATCGGCGACCACCTGGGGATGTCGAACACGACAGCGCACGCCGTGGCGTCCACCTACGACTCGGTCGACAGCGGCGCGGCCGAGCGCATCGCGGACGCCTAGTAGTGGCCACCGGCCTGGTCGCAGCGCTGGCGGCGCCGCTCAAGGCGGTCCAGTCGATGGTCGGACCCGGATGGTCCGCGAATTCCGCCAGCGACCCGCGGCCGGTGCTGACCCGGGCACGGGACGCGCTCGCCGATGTATCGGCGGCGACCAGGCAGTCGTGGCTGGCGACCGACTGGACCGGCGTGGGCGCCGACGGGGCCGCCGACTTCACGGCGAGGACCGTGGCGGCCATCGACGACCTCGCCGATCGAGCCGAGGCGATGAACGCGGCGGTCGGTGCCGCCGACGCCGCGGTGGCACGTGCCCATGAGCGGTTGCGCGACATCGTCGACGGCTTCGAGGCACGCGCCGCGGCGCTGGAACCCTTCCTGGACTCACCTGAGGTCGCCGCGGCGCTGCGGGTTGAAGCGCAACGATCACTCGCCGAGGCGGTCGTCGTGGTCGAGGAGCTTCAGGCCGAGCTGGACGGGCACACCCAGGCGCTCACCCGCACCGGGCCGCCTTCACCGGCCCCGACGGCGCCGACCGGCTTCGGGTCCTCCGCGCTGCCGTCGATGGGCTCGGGCTTCGGCGGTGCCACACCGATGAGCCCGATGCCCATCGGGGCGTCGAGTTCGGGGTTCGGCAGCCTTGCCGAGCTTTTCAGGCCGGAATCGCCCGCGCTGTCACCTGACGCCGCCATCTTCGGCGATGGGGTCGCCATCCGGCTTCCCGACGGCTCCACTGCGATGGCACCGAACGCGGTGGCGGCCAGTGCCGTTCGGCATGCCCTGACTCAACTGGGCGTGCCGTACGACTGGGGCGGCACGACACCGGGGGTCGGCCTGGACTGCAGTGGACTCACCCAGTGGGCATATTCCGAAGCGGGACTGAATCTTCCGCGTCTGGCGCAGGAACAGGACATCGGGGCGGCGGTGGCGGTGGGTGACCTGCGACCCGGCGACCTCGCGGTGTGGGACGGGCACGTCGCGATGATCGTCGGCAGCGGTCAGATGATCGAGGCGGGCGACCCGGTGAAGCTATCGCCGATTCGAACAGACAACGCAGGCCAGGGTTTCCAAGGCTTCTGGCGACCGACCGCATAACTGGCTCAAGCTTCGACGACGGCCTTGATGCGTTCGAGGGTGGTCCGCATGTCACGCAGATTCCGTCGCTTCCGCGGATAGCCCAGAAACTCGAGCGGCCGAAGAACGGCCGATTCGACGGTCCGGAACGACTCCGTCACATCGGTTCCCTGACCGCTGGGGGCGAATGCGTAGTGCCAGTTGTTCACTGCCCGGTCGCCGACCAACACGGCGAAGCCAAACTCCTTGCCCGGCTCACATGCGGTCACCCGGCAGGTCGTCCAGTACACGGGACCGATCTCGTTGCGCTTGACGTGCCCGCGGAATCGCGCGCCCAACGTGGGCTCGGTGACCCCGTCGAGCCATTCCGCTCCGAACGTCTCCGGCGAGAATCTCCCCGTGTTTCGGACGTCGGCGACGAGCGTCCAGATCTCCAGCGGGGACGCCTCCATGTGAACCGTCACCGCTCCATGCACCAGAGGATCGTAGCGGTCGCTCGCGGGCGGAACCCCTGATCGGTGTGTTGGCCCACGGCGGTTGCGACCAGAATCTGTGCACCGGCTTGGAAGATCCTCTACAAATCCTTCGCGCCCGGACGGGCCAGACAACGCAATTGGCCTGTTCGCGCCTCATCGGGTCCCATTCGAGCAGCTAGTCAGAGTCCCGCGAATGCCAATGGCTTCCCGATGGCTATTGTGTGCGCCATGGCTGCTGACATCGTGCCGATCCGGCTTGGGCTGACCAAGGGCGACCTCTACACGCTGTGGGCGCCGCGTTGGCGCGACGAGGGTGACGAGTGGGAGGCGTTCCTCGGCAAGGACGAGGACCTCTATGCCTTCGAGACCGTGGCCGACCTGGTCGCGTTCGTCAGGACCAATAAGGACAACGACCTGACCGACCATCCCGCGTGGGAAAAGCTGACCGAGGCCAACGCGCACCTGCTGGACCCCGCCGAGGAGCGGCAGTACGACGTCGTCGGAGTCCCGGAGCTGGCGGCCGAGAAGCCCAGCGAGGAGACGGTCACACAACTGCACCGGTCGCTGGCCATTGCGTCGTCCATCGGATCGGTGTGCGAGCTACCCGCGATCAGCAAGTTCTTCAACGGCAATCCGGGTCTCGGCCAACTGGGCGGCGGGGTCGACGCGTTCGCAGGCCGGGTCGGCCGCAAGCGGTGGGCCGAGATCGAATCGGCGATCGGCCGCAGCTGGGACAACGTCGTCGACGCAATCGATGACCTCGTCAGCACCCCCGATGTCGACGCGGCCGCTTCGAAGAAGGCCGCCGCCGAACTGGAAGAAGACGCTCCCGAAGTCGAAGAGGAGGAGATCGTCGAGGAAGCCTCAGAAACAGAAGACGGCGACGCCGAGGACGCCGAGGAGCCTGAGGAGTCCGACGAACTCGAGGACCACTCCGAGGGCGCGGTGCTCGGCAGCGACGACGACTTCTGGGTCAAGGTCGGCATCGACCCGGTGCGGATCATGACCACCGGCGGCACCTACTACACGCTTCGGTGCTACCTCGACGACCAGCCGGTCTTCCTGGGGCGCAACGGAAGAATCAGCGTGTTCGGATCCGAACGCGCGCTGGCGCGCTACCTGGCCGATGAGCACGACCACGATATTTCCAACCTCGCGACCTACGACGACATCCGCACCGCGGCCAACGACGGCTCGCTGCGGGTGAACGTCTCCGACGAGAACGTCTACGTGCTCACCGAGATCGTCGACTATCTCGCCGAAGGACCCGACGCCATCGACCGCGATCAGCTCGACCTGGCCGTCGAATTGCTCAGGGACGTCGGCGAATACGCCGAGGACAGCGTGGTCGAAGAATCGCTCGACGCCGACCAGCCGCTGGGCAAGATCGTCTCCTACGTGCTCGATCCCGACAAGGTCCGCAAGCCGACTCCGCCGTACGCGAAGGCCGTCGAACAGTGGGAAGAGCTGGAAACCTTCGTCGAATCGCGCCTTCGCCAAGAGTAGGGCTAGAGCTCGGTCGCTTTCGGGTGGCGCGGCTCGTAAAGGCCGAGGTCACCGCCGCCGGGGAGTCGGATGCTGGTGAGCAAGCCCCAGCCCTCGTCGCTGATTGGACCACACGTCACGCCCTTGGCCTTGAGGTCGTCCACCGTCGCGTTGACGTCGTCGCACATCAGGTACAGCTCGTGCGTACCTGCTCCCTCGGCTGGGTGCACGGCCACCTCGGCGGGCGGCAGTTTGAAGATCAACCAACCCCCGCCGGCGTCGACGCTGGGGTACTGCAACACATCCTCGAAGAACGCTCGGTCCGCTTCGGCGTCGCTGCTGTAGACGATGACATGGGCCCCGGTGATCACGAACCACACCGTACGCCGCGATGACTTTTCGCCCGCCCCACGGTCTGCACGCGTATGAGCCTGCCTATCGCCACCCGATCCGTCGACGTGCCCGGAGCGCTGCTGCACTACGAAATTCGCGGCGACGGACCATTACTACTGGTCATCGGCTCGCCGATGGCTTCGGCCGAGTTCGCCCCGCTGGCCGACGCGCTGGCGAGCGACCACACCGTCGTCACCTACGACCCTCGGGGCTACGCGGCCAGCACCGTCGATGACCCGGATGCGCCGTGCAGCGTCGAACAGCGCGCCGACGACGTCAACGCGATCCTCGACGACCTGCGCGCGGACTCGGCCGACCTGTTCGGATCCAGCGGCGGAGCCGTGACTGGGCTGGCGCTCGTTGCGCGGCATCCCGGGCGGATCCGCACCCTGGTCGCCCACGAGCCGCCGTCGCTGTTGCTGCTGCCCGACGCGACCGAGCAGCGTGCCAATACCGAGGCGATCATCGACACGTTCCATCGCGACGGGTTCGAAGCCGGATGGGCGCACTTCATGGTCAATGCCGGATTCGACGTGGCACCTGGCGATGCGCCGCAGTCCGACGCGGAGCCCTCACCCGACAGCCAGCGCCAAGCCGCCCGCTTCTTCGAGATCGACCTGCGCCCGACGTGCTACTACAAGCCCGATGTGGCCGCGCTCACGGCGGGTCCGACGCGCCTGGTCGTCGGTATCGGCGCGGATTCCGGCAAGCTGCTCACGTACCGGACCTCGACGGCGCTGGCCGAGCAGCTGGGCATCGCGCCCGCCTCGTTCCCCGGCGACCACGGCGGATTCATGGGCGCACCAATCGAGTTCGCCGATGTCCTGCGAGCGGTCTTGCAGTAATTCGTTAGCAGCGTCAGCCGATGAGTACCGCGAAGCGGGGCTTGATCACATCGTCGATGATGGCCAGCCGTTCGTCGAAGGAGATGAACGCCGACTTCATCGCGTTGATGGTGAACCGCTGAAGATCGCTCCACCCGTAGCCGAATGCCTCGACAAGACGCCACATCTCGTGACTCATGGTCGTATCGCTCATCAACCGGTTGTCGGTGTTGACGGTCACGCGGAACCGCAACCGGGCTAGCAGATCGAACGGATGCGCGGCGATGCTGTCGACCGCTCCGGTCTGCACGTTCGACGAGGGACACAGCTCGAACGGAATCCGTTTGTCCCGCAACAGCGAAGCCAGCCGCCCCAGCTTCGCGTCGCCGTCCGTACCGACGACGATGTCGTCGACGATCCGCACCCCATGGCCGAGGCGGTCCGCGCCGCAGAAGGCGATGGCCTCGTGTATCGACGGCAGACCGAAGGCCTCCCCCGCATGAATGGTGAAGCGGGCGTTGTTGTTTCGCATGCACTCGAAGGCGTCCAGATGCCGGGTGGGCGGGTAGCCGGCCTCCGCCCCGGCGATGTCGAAGCCGACGACACCTCTGTCACGGAACCGGATCGCCAGCTCGGCGATCTCCAGTGACCGCGCCTGATGCCGCATGGCCGTGACCAGGCATCGCACCACAATGGAGCGGCCCTCTGCGCTGGCGGCCTTCTCGCCGTCGGCGAAGCCCGCGAGCACGGCATCGACGACGGCGTCCAGGGACAGGCCGGCGTCGATGTGCAGCTCGGGCGCGAACCGGATCTCGGCGTACACCACGTTGTCGGCCGCGAGGTCCTCGACGCACTCATAGGCCACCCGGTGCAGGGCCTCCGGTGTCTGCATCACCCCCACGGTGTGCGCGAACGGCTCCAGGTAGCGCACCAGCGATCCGCTGTGCGCCGCGGTGCGGAAGAACGTCGCGAGTCCCTCGACGTCGGTGGCGGGCAGATCGCCGTAGCCGTTCGCCTCGGCCAGCTCCAGCACGGTCGCCGGCCGCAGCCCGCCGTCCAGATGGTCGTGCAGCAGCGCCTTGGGGGCCCGCCGGATCGACTCCAACGTCAGCGGCGTGGTCATGTCAATCTCCGCTCGTGATCCGATCGATGATCAGCGGGCGCTCGGGCGGCGCCTGGTCCCCGACGCTGAAGGCGCCGTCCAGCTCGTTCATCGCGGCCTCGAATCGCTCCGGCGTCTCGGTGTACAACGTGAAAAGCGGCTCACCAGCGGTGACGGGTTCGCCGGGACGGCGGTGGATGCGCATGCCTGCCCCGGACTGCACGCGCTCACCGGGGAGAGAGCGGCCTGCACCGAGCCGCCACACTGCAAGACCAACCGCCATCGCATCGATGCTTTCCATCGTGCCACCACGCGGGGCGGTGACGGTCTCGGTATGCCTGCCGATCGGTAACGCCTCAGCAGAGAGGGCGGCGGCGTCACCGCCCTGTGCGATGACCAGTTCGCGGAACCGGTCCATCGCCGTGCCGTCGTTCAAGGTCTGCGCCGGATCGACGCCGTCGATGCCCGCGGCGTCGAGCATTTCGGCGGCCAGCGCCAGCGTCAGCTCCACCACATCAGGCGGCCCGCCACCGGCCAGGACCTCAAGCGACTCTTCGACCTCGATCGCGTTGCCGACGGTACGGCCCAATGGCGTCGACATGTCGGTCAGCAATGCGCGGGTGTCCAGGCCGGCGTCGGTGCCGAGCGCCACCATCGTGCGGGCCAGCTCGCGTGACTCCGCCTCGGTGTCGAGAAACGCGCCGGAACCTACCTTGCAGTCCAGCACCAGGGCCCTGGTGCCCTCGGCGATCTTCTTGCTCATCACCGAGCTCGCGATCAGCGGAAGGGACTCGGTGGTGCCGGTGACGTCCCGGAGCGCGTAGATCTTTCGGTCTGCCGGCGCCAGCTCTCCGGCCGCGAAGATCACGGCCCCGATATCGCGAAGCTGTTGCCGGATATGGTTTCTCGACAATTCTGCGCTGAACCCCGGGATGGATTCCAGCTTGTCGAGGGTTCCGCCGGTGTGCCCGAGTCCGCGGCCCGCCGCCTGGGGCACCGCGCCGCCGCACGCCATCACGACCGGTACCAACGGGATCGTGATCTTGTCCCCGACGCCGCCGGTGGAGTGCTTGTCCACCAACGCCAGCGGCCTTCCGTCACGCCGCAGGTGGGAGAAGTCCATGCGTTGCCCCGAGGCCACCATGGCCGCCGTCCAGCGGGCGATCTCGGGCTGCGTCATGCCGCGCAGGAAGATCGCCATCAGCAGGGCCGACATCTGCTCGTCGGCCACCCGCCCGTGCGTGTAGGCATCGATCACCCAGTCGATCGCCGCATCGGACAGCACACCGCCGTCGCGCTTCATCCGGATCACCGTTGGTCCGTCGAACGTGAACTGCATCACCGGATTACGGCACTTCTTCGTGCGGGGTCTCCCGGCGGGCCAGGTCCTGCGGGCCGAAGGCGTCGGGCAGCAACTCATCCAACGTCCGTGGTCCGAGCGGATGGTCGATCACGAGTTCGGGGCCACCGTGCTCCAGCAGGACCTGCCTGCATCGGCCGCACGGCATCAATACCTCCCCGGCGGCGTCGACACACGAAAGCGCGATGAGTCTGCCGCCGCCGCCGGAATGCAGGGCGCAGACCACTGAACACTCGGCACAGAGACCTAGGCCATATGAGACATTCTCCACATTGCAGCCGGACACGATCCGGTGGTCGTCGACCAGCGCGGCGGCCCCGACGGAGAACCCCGAATACGGTGCGTAGGCGCGTGCAGAAGCTTCAGTTGCCCTGAGCCGCAACATTTTCCAATCGATGTCGGATGTCATCTCACTCCCGCCGGACCGACTCTGAATGCATTCCGAAGCTCCCGTTCCGCAGCGGCCCAAGTGAGGAAGGTAACCCTAACTTTTGTCGTTTTGCGTGCGCCGATGGCTAAACGGTAGTTCGTTTAGCAGTACAACTGGGATTAGAGTCGCCCCGAGGTTTGGGGCAGTGGTCCACGCCGACAGCCCGCAAGGACCCCCGCCCCGAGCGTCCACCGAAGGCGTTGGAGGCCAGATGAGTACTCAGACTGCCGGGCAGTCGCCGGGGGGCACCGCGGTGCCTGCTCCGCGATCCGAACCGTCGCGCAGACGCACCCTCTACCGCGGTGATCCCGGCATGTGGTCCTGGGTGCTGCACCGCATCACCGGCGCCACCATCTTCTTCTTCCTCTTCGTGCATGTGCTCGACACCGCGCTGGTACGCGTCAGCCCCCAGGCCTACAACGAGGTCATCGAGACCTACAAGACGCCGATCGTGGGGTTGATGGAGATCGGCCTGGTGGTCGCCGTGCTCTACCACGCTCTCAACGGCATCCGGGTGATCCTCATCGACTTCTGGCAGAAGGGCCCCAAGTACCAGCGCCAAATGCTGTGGGTCGTCATCGGCATCTTCCTGGCGGTGTTGATCCCCGCGCTCGGCATGATCGGGATGCACATGGTGGAGCGGTTCCTGTGAGCGCGGCAGAAGGCGGGCCATCCGGCGCCTGGACGCCCCATCACAAGGAGGGCCGTATCGCCCCGGTGATGGAGAAGGAACACGACCGCCCGGCGAGCCTCGACCATCCCCGGGCTCCCCGGCGTCCGCGGGGTATCCCCTACTTCGAGAAGTACGCCTGGCTGTTCATGCGGTTCTCCGGCGTCGCACTGGTGTTCCTGGCGCTCGGCCACCTGTTCATCATGTTGATCTGGGACGGCGGGGTGTACCGCATCGACTTCAACTACGTGGCGCAGCGCTGGGCGTCGCCGTTCTGGCAGATCTGGGACATGGCGCTGCTGTGGCTGGCAATGATCCACGGCGCCAACGGCATGCGCACGATCATCGGCGACTACGCCCGCAAGAACACCACGAAGTTCTACCTGAATTCGCTGCTGTTGCTGGCGACGGGTTTCACCCTGGTGTTGGGCAGCTACGTTCTGGTCACCTTCGACGCGAGCATTTCGTAAGGGGCGAGCGCACATGATTCAAGAACATCGCTACGACGTGGTGATCGTCGGCGCCGGCGGGGCGGGTATGCGGGCCGCCGTCGAGGCCGGTCCTCGCGCGCGCACCGCGGTGCTGACCAAGCTGTACCCCACGCGCAGCCACACCGGCGCTGCGCAGGGCGGTATGTGCGCGGCCCTGGCCAACGTCGAAGAGGACAACTGGGAGTGGCACACGTTCGACACCGTCAAGGGTGGCGATTACCTCGCCGACCAGGACGCCGTCGAGATCATGTGCAAGGAAGCCATCTATGCGGTGCTCGACCTCGAGAAGATGGGCATGCCGTTCAACCGCACGCCTGAGGGACGCATCGACCAGCGCCGCTTCGGTGGGCACACCCGCGATCACGGCAAGGCACCCGTGCGCCGGGCCTGCTACGCCGCCGACCGCACCGGCCACATGATCCTGCAGACCCTGTACCAGAACTGCGTCAAGCACGACGTCGAGTTCTTCAACGAGTACTACGCACTCGACATCGCGATCACCGAGACGCAGTCCGGTCCCGTCGCCACCGGTGTCGTCGCCTACGAGCTGGCGACCGGCGACATCCACGTCTTCCACGCCAAGGCGATCGTCTTCGCCACCGGCGGCTCGGGCCGGATGTACAAGACCACCTCCAACGCCCACACCCTCACCGGCGACGGTCTGGGCATCGTGTTCCGCAAGGGCCTTCCGTTGGAGGACATGGAGTTTCACCAGTTCCATCCGACCGGCCTCGCCGGCCTCGGCATCCTCATCTCCGAGGCGGTCCGCGGTGAGGGCGGACGGCTGCTCAACGGCGACGGCGAGCGCTTCATGGAGCGTTACGCGCCGACGATCGTCGACCTGGCCCCGCGCGACATCGTCGCCCGCTCGATGGTGCTCGAGGTGCTCGAGGGCCGCGGCGCCGGCCCCAACAAGGACTACGTCTACATCGACGTGCGACATCTGGGCGCGGATGTGCTCGAGGCCAAGCTGCCCGACATCACCGAGTTCGCCCGCACCTACCTCGGCGTCGACCCCGTCACCGAGCTGGTGCCGGTCTACCCGACGTGCCACTACGTCATGGGCGGCATCCCCACCACGATCAGCGGTCAGGTGCTGCGCGACAACACGACTCCCCTGCCCGGCCTGTACGCCGCGGGCGAGTGTGCATGCGTATCGGTGCACGGCGCCAACCGGCTGGGCACCAATTCGCTGCTGGACATCAACGTGTTCGGCCGCCGCGCAGGTATTGCGGCGGCCAACTACGCGCTGGGCCACGATTTCGTCGACATGCCTGCGGACCCCGCGAGCATCGTCGTCGGCTGGGTCGGCGACATCCTCTCCGAGCACGGCAACGAGCGGGTCGCCGACATTCGCGGCGCGCTGCAGCAGTCGATGGACAACAACGCCGCGGTGTTCCGCACCGAGGAAACGCTCAAGCAGGCGCTCACCGACATTCACGCGCTGAAGGAGCGCTATTCCCGAATCACCGTGCACGACAAGGGAAAGCGTTACAACAGCGATCTGCTCGAGGCCATCGAACTGGGCTTCCTGCTGGAGTTGGCCGAGGTGACGGTCGTCGGTGCACTCAACCGCAAGGAGTCCCGCGGCGGACACGCCCGCGAGGACTACCCCAACCGCGACGACACCAACTACATGCGCCACACCATGGCCTACAAAGAGGGCAACGAGCTGCTGTCCGACATTCGGCTGGACTACAAGCCGGTGGTGCAGACGCGGTATGAGCCGATGGAACGGAAGTACTGACGATGACGATCGCTCCCGAGGTACAGACCAAGGACCCAGAGCTGCCGCCCGTGCCCGAGGGCGCGGTGATGGTGACCCTGAAGATCGCGCGCTTCAACCCGGAGGATCCCGACACATCGGGCTGGCAGAGCTACCGGGTGCCGTGCCTGCCCAGCGATCGGCTGCTCAACCTGCTGCACTACGTGAAGTGGTATCTGGACGGCACGCTGACGTTCCGGCGGTCGTGCGCGCACGGTGTCTGCGGGTCCGACGCGATGCGCATCAACGGTGTCAACCGGCTGGCGTGCAAGGTGTTGATGCGTGACCTGCTGCCCAAGAAGGCGAGCAAGAAACTCACCATCACGATCGAGCCCATCCGCGGCCTGCCCGTCGAGAAGGATCTCGTGGTGGACATGGAACCGTTCTTCGACGCGTACCGCGCGATCAAGCCGTACCTGATCACCACCGGCAACGAGCCGACGCGCGAACGCGTCCAGAGCCAGACCGACCGCCACCGCTACGACGACACCACCAAGTGCATCCTGTGCGCGTGCTGCACCACCAGTTGCCCGGTCTACTGGAGCGAGGGCAGCTATTTCGGTCCGGCCGCGATCGTCAACGCCCACCGGTTCATCTTCGACAGCCGTGATGAGGGTGCCGCCGAGCGCCTCGACATCCTCAACGAGGTCGATGGGGTGTGGCGGTGCCGCACGACGTTCAACTGCACCGAATCCTGCCCGCGCGGCATTCAGGTCACGCAGGCCATCCAAGAGGTCAAGCGCGCGCTGATGTTCGCCCGCTGATCGGCGGTCACGCTCACCGTGACCCAGCACGCCGAAGCCGCGAGATAAGGAGCAGGCATGAGGCGCCCGATCAGCGCAGTGGCCGCCCTGACGTATCTGGTGATGGTCACGGCAAATGTTCTCGCAAACGCCCTGCCGCTCAACGGAGTACGGACCGGTGGCGTATCCGACGCCTATCCCAACCTGTTCGCACCCGCCGGATACGCCTTCTCCATCTGGAGCGTGATCTACCTACTGCTCGGCCTGCACGTGCTCTATCAGTTGGGCCTGTTCCGCACCGGCCCGACCACCAGCGACCGTGCGGCCCTGCTCGACAAGGTCGGCCTGTACTTCTCGGTCTCCTCGCTTGCCAACGCCGCGTGGGTGTTTGCGTGGCACTACGACGTGATCGCGCTGTCGGTCGTGCTGATCGCGGTGATTCTGGCCTGCCTGGCCTTGATCACCCGGGCGGTGTGCTCGGCGAACTTGACCCCACGGGAGACGCTGTTCATCGGCGTGCCGTTCAGCGTCTACTTCGGCTGGACCACCGTGGCTACGGTCGCGAATGTCACCGTGTTCCTGGTCAGCTTGAACTGGGGCGGCTTCGGTCTCGGCGATGCGACCTGGACCGTCGTCATCCTTCTGGTGACGATGGCTACAGGCACGGCGACAATGGTGCGCAACCATGACGTCGTCTACGGCGTCGTCTTGGTGTGGGCTTACACCGCCATCCTCGTCAAGCACCTGTCCGCCGCCGGCTTCGACGGAACATACCCGGCGGTGGTCACGACGGTGATCGCCTGCCTGGTGGCTTTTGTCGCGGTAGCCGCCGTCATCTTGGTCCGCCGCCGCGGAAAGCTCTCACGTCCCTGAGGTCAGGACGACCTTCAGGGCGCAGGCGCATCCGTCGTCCAAGGCGCCGCCTCGCTGTCGTGTACAGAGACTCGGCGGCGTCACGCTGAGCGTGACGCAGCACGCCGAATTCGCCAGCCGTCACACTTTCGCGGGCTGCGTCGTCTAATTCGTATGACAACGACACGCATCGAGCCCGTATCTCCGAAGAACGCATCGCTGATGACCAAGGTCTTCTACCGCGTCGCCAAACGAAAGTTCGGCGAGGTGCCCGAACCCTTCGCCGTGGCCGCCCACCACCCGCGGCTGATGCTGGCCAACGTGGTGCACGAGGGCATGCTGGGTTCGGCGTCGCGCAAGCTGCCCAAGAACGTGCTGGAACTGGCCGTGTTCTGGACCGCGCGCACGGTTGGATGCTCGTGGTGTGTCGACTTCGGTGCGATGCTGCAGCGCATGGACGGCCTCGACGTCGACCGGCTCAAGGAGATCGACGACTACGCCACGTCGCCGCGGTACACCGACGACGAGCGGGCCGCCATCGCCTACGCCGACGCCATGACCAGGGATCCGCACACCATCACCGACGAACAGGTCGCCGACCTCAAACGCCGATTCGGCGACGACGGCGTGATCGAGCTGACATACCAGATCGGCGTGGAGAACATGCGCGCGCGGATGTACTCGGCGCTGGGGATCACGGAGCAGGGCTTCAATACCGGCGACGCATGCCGGGTGCCGTGGGCTACCGAGAATCTGACCTGAGCGGAGACCCGGTGAACTTGTCGGGATTGGCGATATCCCAGATGGCGGACACCTTTCCGTCGCGCACGGTCATCGCCGTGACGCGCGGCATCATCTCCGGATAGCCGTCGCCTGCGGGCGTCCCGACGTAGTAGGTGCCGAGCTGACCGTTGATGTTCGCCGGCTGGCCCGACGACATCGCCCCTGGCCGGTAGCGTGCGGCCAGCCCGAACAGAAACCGCGCCACCTTGTCCGGACCGTGGATGACCCGTGCCGCGGTCGGGGCCCTGCGGTTCGAGTCACCGGTGAACGTCACCTCCGAATGTAGCAGGCGCACAACGGCTTCCATGTCGCCGGAGGCCAACGCCAGCATCAACCTGCCGACCACCTCATTGTGCATCTCATCGGTGACCGCGGGCGGCGCCCCGGCGACGGCCCGTCGCGCACGCGACGCCAGCTGACGCGCGGCGGCATCGCTGATCCCGAGCACCGAGGCGATCTCGCCGAACGGCACCGCGAAACCGTCGTGCAACACGAACGCCACCCTCTGATCGGGGTTGAGGCGTTCGAGCACCACCATCGCGGCGAACCGCGCGTCCTCCCCGGCCACCACCGCCGCGAGGGGATCGTCGCGATCCAGCGGGGTCACGACGGGCTCGGGCAGCCATTCGCCGTAGTAGGTCTCGCGCCGGTGGGTCGCCGAACGCAACCGGTCGAGTGCCAGCCTGCTGACCACCGTCGTCAGCCAGGCTCGCAGATCGACGATCGCATCGGCGTCCGAGCGGTCCCACCGCAGCCACGCGTCCTGCACGACGTCCTCGGCGTCGGCGACGGTTCCGGTCAGCCGGTAGGCAACGGACAGCAGGTGAGGCCGCAACTCCTCGAACTCGTCGACCCGCGTACTTCCCGAAAGCCGCGTCATGCGTCCCAGTCTAGAACCGCCCGAATCGTCACTGATTCCGTTGCGATGTAACCGACACGGGTCGATTCCCGAGTTGAAGCCACGTGGAAACGACGCAAACCGTATATTCCGCACATGGCAATCAAGGAACCCGACGCCCCCGCCGTCGGCGGCAAAGGGCTGCAGGCCGGCGCCCTCGGCCTCGTCGGCAACATCGTCATCGGTCTGGCCGCCGTGGCTCCCGCGTACAGCCTGGCCGCCACGCTCGGCTACGTCGTACTGGCGGTCGGCGACAAGGCGCCGTCGATGTTCGTGCTCGCGTTCATCCCGATGCTGCTCGTCGCCTTCGCCTACAAGGAACTGGCCCAGGAAACGCCTGACTGTGGCACCACGTTCACGTGGGGCACCAAGGCGTTCGGGCCGTGGATCGGGTGGATCGGCGGATGGGGCCTGGCCGTGTCGGCGATCATCGTGCTGGCCAACGTGGCCGAGATCGCCGCGATCTACCTGTTCAAGTTCCTTGGCCTCGACGACCTCGCCGAGAGCATCCTCGCCAAGGTGCTGCTCGGCTCGTTCTTCATCATCGCGATGACGCTGATCAGTGCGCGCGGAATCGTGGTGTCCGAACGGTTTCAGAACGTGTTGATCGCCATCCAGTTCGGAGTGCTGGTCATCGTCAGCATCATCGCGCTGGTGCGGGTGCTCTCCAACACTGCCGGGGCCCAGGCGATCATGCCGCAGTTGTCCTGGCTGTGGCCGAGCGGTCTGGACGTGTCATCGATCGCGCAGGCAATCATTTTGTGCATCTTCATCTACTGGGGCTGGGACGCCTGTCTGGCGGTCGGCGAGGAAACCAAGGACCCCGGCCGCACCCCCGGCATCGCCGCGGTGATCACCACGCTGATCCTCGTATGCACATACGTGCTCGTCGCCTATGCGGTGCAGTCGTTCTCCGGCTTCAGCGACGTGGGCATCGGCTTGAACAACCCGATGAACACCGACGATGTGCTGACCGTGCTCGGCAAACCGGTTGCAGGAACCATCGCGGCGTCACTGCTGCTGCTCACCGTTTCCGTGTCGGCGCTGTCGTCGACCCAGACGACCATCTTGCCCACCGCGCGTGGCACCTTGTCGATGGCGGTGTACGAGGCCATTCCCAAACGGTTCGCCCGCGTGCATCCGCGCTACATGACCCCGGCCTTCGGCACCATCGTGATGGGGCTGGCGGCGCTGTTCTTCTACCTATTGCTGACGTTCCTGTCGGAGAATGCACTCGCCGATTCGGTGGCGTCTCTTGGGCTTGCGGTCGCGTTCTACTACGGCATCACCGCATTCGCCTGCGTCTGGTACTTCCGCAAGACGCTGTTCTCCTCGGCTCGAAACCTGTTCTTCCGCGGCGTCTTCCCGCTGATCGGCGGACTCGCGATGGCGGCCGCTTTCTTCATCAGCGCCAAGGACATGATGGCGCCGGATTACGGCTACACCGCCTTCGGATCGATCGGCGGCGTCTTCGTGCTCGGCGTCGGCATGCTGGTGCTCGGTATCCCGTTGATGCTGCTGTGCTTCGCATTCGGCACCAAGCGGTTCTTCCGCGGCGAGACGCTCAACGCCGAAACCGAAGTCAAGGTTCCCGACGTCTTCTAGGAGAAGCAATGCATTTGACAGTCGGATACCTGGCCACGAGTACCGGAGACGACGGCGTCGCACTGGCGAGTGCGCTCGCCAAGACTTTCGACGCCGACGTGGACGTCGTTTTGGTTGTGCGGCAAGAATTTCCAGACGGGCATCCGGGTCGCGCTGAGTATCAGCAACTACTCGTCGAACGTGGCGAGGAATGGATCTCCCGGGCGATCGACCGGCTGACCGCCAACGGCGTCAGCGCGTCGTCGAACGTGTTGGTCGGTGAGTCGTTCGCCGAATCGCTCGTCGGATTCGCCGAGCAGAAGAATTCAGACCTCATTGTGGTCGGTGGCGCGCGCGACGGTTTCTTCGGCGGCCACACCATCGGCCCGGTAACCGGTGCCCTGCTTCACTCTTCGCCGATTCCGGTGGCATTGGCGCCGCGCGGATACGCCGACGACCCCGACGACGCCTTCGCCGCCGTGACCGCCGCGGTGCCGACCCGTCCCGGCGACGACAACCCGCTGCCGTTCACACTCACCCTCGCCGGCGCCGCAAACCTGGCCGTTCGGATGCTGTCGCTGGTGTCCGCCGAGAACCTCGCCGAGGCCGAGAGCGCGCGCGAAGTGCGCCAGCTTCAGGTACGCGCCGCCGAGGAGAACCTCGTGGTCGCGGCACGGGCACTTCCGGACGCACCCGAGATCGAATCGCTTGTCGCCGACGGTATGACGCTGGAATCAGCGCTCAAGAAGCTCCGCTGGGAAGACGGCGACCTGCTCGTCGTCGGTTCCAGCAGGTTCGCCGCACCACGGCGGATCTTCCTGGGTTCGACGGCCGCGCGCATCCTGGCCGGCGTCGACGTCCCGGTGATAGTGGTCCCCAGAGACGCCTAACGCGACGCGGCAATGTCTTTCGAAGCTGAATGGTGTCGGCGGTTGACGAACCGCTTAGCCACGAAGAACAGCACGAGGACCACACCCCACGACAGCAGGCTCAACAGCAGTTGCGAACGCAGCTTGTCGTCGAAGTACATCTGCACCAGGATCGCCAGCATCGCAACGATTGTCAGGATCGACAGCACTGGGAACAGCCACATCTTCAACGTCAGTTCCGCATCCCGGTTGCGGTAGCGCAACACGATCTGCGAGATGGCGATCAGGATGTAGACGAACAGGATGATCGCGCCGCTGGAATTCAGCAGGAACGCGAAGATGGTGTCTTCGGCGAAGGCGGCGGCGATGACGCAGGCGAAGCCGATGACGGACGAGAACAGGATCGCGTTCGCGGGGACGCCGCGACGGTTCAGGTGCATCAGGCGATCCGGCGCCTCGCTGCGGGCGGCGAGGACGAACAGCATGCGCGACGCCGTGTACATGCCCGAGTTCAGGCAGCTCAGCACGGCGGTCAGCACCACCACGTTCATGACGTGGTCGGCGTACGGGATTCCCATTGCGGTGAACGCGGCGACGAACGGCGAGCCCTCGAGGTCGTTGTTGTTCCAGGGCACGATCGTCACGAGCAGGAATATCGAGCAGACGTAGAAGAGCAGGATGCGCCAGATGACCGAATTAGCGGCCCTGGCGACCGCCTTCTCGGGATCCGACGATTCGGCTGCGGCGATCGTCGCGATCTCGGGGCCGACCATCGAGAAGATCACCGTGACGATGCCGACGGTGACGACTCCCGCGCCCAGCGGCAGGAACCCGCCGTGGGCGGTCAGGTTGGAGAAGTCCATCGACTTACCCGGCCACAGCCCGAGCACATAGCAGGCACCGATCGCAATGAAGGCCACGATCGCGGCCACCTTGATACCCGCGAACCAGAACTCGAACTCGCCGTAGGACTTGACCGAGAAGAGGTTGGTCACCGTCATCAGCACCATGAAGACCAAGGCGCACAACCACAATGGGACGTCCATCCAGTACTGCACGATCTTCGCACCCGCGATCGCCTCGAAGCCCACGACGATCACCCAGAAGTACCAGTAGAGCCAGCCGACCGAGAAGCCCGCCCACTGGCCGAGCGCATCGCGGGAATAGTCGGCGAAGGATCCGGTCGACGGCCTGGCCACGGCCATCTCGGCCAGCATCCGCATGACCATGACGATCAGCACCCCGGACAGGGCGTAGGTCAGGAAGACGCCGGGCCCGGTATCGGACATCACCACGCCGGAGCCGACGAAGAGCCCGGCGCCGATCACGCCGCCGATCGCGATCATTCTCAGCTGCCGCTGGCTGAGGGACCTCTTCAATTCCGGGCCGACCGGCTCCGCTGTCGTCGCACTCATCGCTCACCTCCGTCGCAGGACCGATGACGGGTACCCGCTTTGTGAGCTGGATTACACATGCGGCCGTCTCACATCCGCTGATAGGGTCGGCGACGACAGCGTCTAGGGTTCCGGCGTTCACGCGTGCCTGGTCCGAGCGACGCCACCGTGCCTCCCGACGAGATGCGGTCATCTGAACGGACAAAAGCCTGGAGGATCTCCGGTGGCGCGCCGCGCGCCGCCGAGAAGGTCCTATCCATGACTACGACAATCGTGCTGGCCGTGTTGTTTTCGGCGCTGTTGCACGCGAGCTGGAATTCATTGGCACACGCCGTCGATGACCGCTTGGTGGGATTCGCCCTCATCGGCGTTGTCGACTGCGTCGGCGGGTCGGCCATGGCCTTGATCGCCGGGCCACCGCCGTCTGGCGCGTGGCCGTTCATCATCGCCTCTGCGGCGCTGCACGTCGCCTACAACCTGATGCTGCTCGCCAGCTACCAGCTCGGCGAGTTCAGCCAGATGTACCCGTTGGCCAGAGGGACCTCGCCCTGGGTGGTCGCGCTGATATCGGTGACATTCCTGGGCCATTCGCTGCCGACGGTCCAACTGGCCGGAGTCCTGACGGTGTCCGCGGGACTCATCGCGCTGGTGTTGATCGGCGGCCGCCCGAGCCCCAGAGATCTGCCCGCCGTGGCGACGGCCGTGCTCACCGGATTGATCATCGCGGCGTACACCGTGGTCGACGGCATCGGCGTGCAGCAGGGACCGCTACTGGCCTACATCGGGTGGATGTTCTTTCTCCAAGGACCGCCGATCGCCGTTCTCGCAGTGGCGCGGCGACGCGGCCGACTGACAACCGCGCTCCGCACATCGGCGGTGTCGGGGATCGCCGGCGGAATCATCTCGCTGGCCGCCTACGCGATCGTCCTATGGGCGCAGACCAGCGGCGCCCTCGCGCCGATCGCCGCACTTCGTGAAACGAGCATCGTCTTCGGAGCGCTGATCGGTGCGGTGTTCCTCGGCGAGAAGCTGGGCGCCAGGCGTGCAATCGCTTCCGCCGTGGTGCTCGCCGGAGTCTTACTGATCAGCGCTTCGTGACGTGTCTGATGCTTCAGCTCCGCTGGCGCTTCGTGAAGATTGTCCGGTGCCAATCCTTTTCAGCGACACCGGTGATATCGCTCATCACGTGCTTGATGGTGAGGTACTCCTCGAGCGAGTAGTCGCTCATGTCCTTGCCGAACCCCGAGGCACCGACGCCGCCGTGAGGCATCTCGCTGATGATCGGGATGTGGTCGTTGATCCACACGCAGCCCGCGTTGATCTCGCGTGACGCGCGTTGCGCCCGGTACACGTCACGCGTCCACGCCGATGCCGCCAGGCCGAACGCGGTGTCATTGGCCTGGCGCAGCGCGTCGTCGTCATCGCTGAACGACCGCACCGTCAGCACCGGGCCGAAGATCTCGTCGCGGTAGATCTCGGAGTCCTCGGCCACATCGGCGATCAGCGTCGGTGAGTAGAACGACCCGGGCAGATCGGGCGCCCTACCGCCGGTCACCACGCGGCCGCCCTGGCCTGGCGCACGTTCCACCATCCCCGCGACTTTCGCGCGGTGCGCCGCGGAGATCAGCGGGCCCAGGTCGGTGTCGGAATCCTGCGGGTCCCCGACCACCACCTTGCTCATCACCTCCGCGACGCCCGCGACGAAGTCGTCGTAGAGCTCGCGAGCGACGATGGCGCGCGTCGCCGCCGTACAGTCCTGCCCGGTATTGATGAGTGACCCCGCGACGGCACCCTGGATCGCGGCATTCAAATCAGCGTCATCGAAAACCACGAAGGGCGCCTTTCCGCCCAACTCCAATTGCGTGCGATGACCGTGCACGGCGGCCGCGGCCATCACCTTGCGGCCCACCGGAGTTGACCCCGTGAACGTGACCACGTCGACGTCGGGGTGACCGGCCAGCGCGGTGCCCACATCGCCACCAGCCCCCGTGACGACGTTGAAGACTCCGTCGGGCAAACCCGCCTCGGTCGCCAACCGCGCCAGCGTCAGCGTCGTCAGCGGTGTCAGCTCCGCGGGTTTGATCACGACACTGCACCCGGCGGCCAACGCAGGCAGCACCTTCCACACCGCCATCTGCAGCGGGTAGTTCCATGGCGTGATCGTGGCGACCACGCCGACGGCCTCGCGCCGGATGCTCGACGTGTGATCACCGGAGTATTCGGCGGTGGCCTTGCCCTCGAGATGGCGCGCCGCCCCGGAGAAGAACGAGATGTTGTCGATGCTGCCGGGCACGTCGAACTCCGTGGCCAACCGCACGGGCTTACCGGTTTGGCTGACCTCCTCGGCGATGATCTGCTCGGCGTTGGCGTCGACGAGTTCGGCGAGCTTGGCGAGCACCCCCGAGCGGTCGACGGGAGTCGCGGTCGCCCAGCCACGCAACGCGGCGCGGGCGGACGCCACGGCCCGGTCGACGTCAGCGGACGTCGCCAACGCCATCTCAGCGACGGGCGCTCCATCGGCCGGGTTGATCACCTGATGCAGCCCGCCCCCGGTGACCACCGGGGCGCCGTCGATCCAGCTGCTCGCCACGGTCGTGGAGACGGTCTGCCGAGAAGACACAGTCATGGGCCAACGCTAACCGACACCAGGCCGCCAAGCTACGCATTCCTGCAGCGCGAGGCCCTCAGAACGCGTGATTTCATGGTGATAGTTGCTTGCCACGACGGATTCCGTGCACAATCTCATGCATGGCTAACCCGGGTCTCGGGCCCGTATCGTTCCGTGTCAACCAGTCTCGGCCTGGCGCGGCGTTCCAGCTCGATGACTTGTCGAAGCAGATCATAGAAAAACTGCAGCAGGACGGCCGGCGCTCCTACGCCGGCATCGGCAAGGCGGTCGGGCTCTCCGAAGCCGCGGTTCGGCAGCGGGTGCAGCGGATGGTGGACGCGGGGGTCATGCAGATCGTCGCCGTCACCGATCCGATGCAACTGGGCTTCGCCCGGCAGGCGATGATCGGCATCCGCTGCACCGGGGACACCACCCGCGTTGCCGAAAAGCTGGCCGCGATCGAATCCGTCGATTACGTCGTGCTCACCGCAGGCTCTTTCGACGCAATATGCGAAGTCGTCTGCGCAGACGACGACGACCTTCTCGACCTACTCAATACCCAAATCCGCGCATTGCCGGGAGTGATATCCACCGAGACACTTGTTTACCTGAAACTCGTTAAACAGCAATACAATTGGGGTACAAGATGACCGCTACCGATATTTCTCAAGACCTTACAACCGAACTCGGCGCCATCGCCGACCGTCACCTGTGGGGGCACTTCGCCCGCCACGGTGCAGGCATCACGCCGCCCATCATCACGCGTGGCGAAGGCGTCACCATCTGGGACAGCAAGGGCAAGAGCTACATCGACGGCCTGTCAGGGCTGTTCGTCGTCCAGGTCGGCCACGGCCGCAAGGAACTCGCCGAGGCCGCGGCCAAGCAGGCCGAGACGCTGGCGTTCTTCCCGCTGTGGTCGTACGCGACGCCTACGGCGATCGAACTGTCCGAGCGGATCGCCGGATACGCACCGGGCGATCTCAACCGCGTGTTCTTCACCACCGGCGGCGGCGAGGCCGTGGAGTCGGCGTGGAAGCTGGCCAAACAGTTCTTCAAGCTGACCGGGAAACCCGGTAAGCACAAGGTCGTTTCGCGCGCGATCGCCTATCACGGCACACCGCAGGGCGCACTGTCGATCACCGGTATCCCGGCGTTCAAGGCGCCGTTCGAGCCGCTGGTGCCCGGCGGCTTCCGGGTGCCCAACACCAACTTCTACCGGGCACCGGAGCCGTACGACACCGACCTCAAGGCATTCGGGGAGTACTGCGCCAACCGGATCGCCGAGGCCATCGAATTCGAGGGTCCCGATACCGTAGCGGCGGTGTTCCTGGAGCCGGTGCAGAACGCCGGCGGCTGCTTCCCGCCTCCCCCAGGGTATTTCGAGCGGGTCCGCGAGATCTGCGACGAGTACGACGTGCTGCTGGTGTCCGACGAGGTGATCTGCGCCTACGGCCGGATCGGCTCGATGTTCGCGTGCAGCGACTTCGGCTACCAGCCCGACATCATCACCTGCGCAAAGGGTTTGACGTCGGGCTACTCGCCCATCGGTGCGATGATCGCCAGCGACCGGTTGTTCGAACCGTTCAACGACGGCCATACGGTGTTCGGGCACGGCTACACCTTCGGCGGGCACCCGGTGTCCTCTGCGGTGGCCCTGGCCAACCTCGACATCTTCGAGCGCGAGGGACTCAACGACCGGGTCAAGGAGAACGCCCCGGCGTTCCGCGCGACCCTCGAGCAGCTGCTCGACCTGCCGATCGTTGGCGATGTGCGCGGCGAGGGCTACTTCTACGGAATCGAACTGGTCAAGGACAAGGCCACCAAGGAGACGTTCAACGACGAGGAGTCCGAACGGCTGTTGCGCGGCTTCCTGACACCCGCACTCTGGAACGCAGGCCTGTACTGCCGCGCCGATGACCGCGGAGACCCGGTCGTGCAGTTGGCGCCGCCGCTGATCAGCGGGCAGAAGGAGTTCGACGCCATCTACCAGATCCTGCACGGCGTCCTCGGCGAAGCGAGCCGGATGGTCTAGCCGACGCGCTAACGTCGGCGACGTGCCCACGTCGTCACGCAAGCCACCGATCGATCCCGTCCGCTGGACGCCGCCTCCGGTGGATCCGTTACCGGATTTTCCGGCGGCGGAACTCACCGTCGTCCCCGTGCCGGGCGATGCGCCCGAGGATGTGGTGGTCGACGGCGACGGCCAGATCTGGGCCGGGCTGATCGACGGCAAGATCGTGCGCATCGCACCAGGCGGTGGCGAACCCGTCGTCGTCGCTCGCCTCGATTCCCGACCGCTGGGCCTGGACGTGGCTCGTGACGGCCGGTTGTTGATCTGCACCAGCCCGGGCGGCCTGTTGGCGCTCGATCCCGCCACCGGCACCGTCGACAAGCTGGTCGGCGAGGTCGACGGACGCGAACTGCAGTTCTGCTCGAATGTGACCGAACTTGCCGACGGCACAATCTATTTCACCGAGTCGACCAGTGCATTCACCTATGAGCACTTTCTCGGGCCGATCTTCGAGGCGCGCAATCGCGGCAGCGTCTTCCGTCGTGACCCCGACGGCACCGTGCTCACCGCCGTCGCCGGTCTGTATTTCGCGAACGGCATCACGCCGACGGCCGACGGGTCGGCACTGGTGTTCGCCGAAACTCAGGCGCGCCGACTGTCGAAGCTCTGGCTCACCGGCGACAAGGCCGGGACGGTGACGCCGCTGGCGGTCAACCTTCCCGGCAGCCCCGACAACTTGTCGACGGGTGCGGACGGCCGGATCTGGTGTGCGATGGTGTCGCCCACCAACCCGATCGCGGAGTTGATGCCGAAGACCCCACCGGCATTGCGCAAGCTGCTGTGGCGACTGCCCGATCGGTTGCAGCCCAAGATCAGGCCAGTGGTCTGGGCGGTCGCATTCGACCCCGACACCGGCATACCCGTTGCCGGGGTGCGCACCGAGCACCCGCAGTTCGGCATGGTGACCGGTCTGGTGGAAGTCGGCGACAAATTATGGATGGGCTGCATCGGCGCCCCGGCCGTCGCGCACGTCGACCTGGCCGCGACCGCCCTACGCTGATCGCCGGGCGGTTCCCCATCTAGTCACTCTTGAAACTTCAATCACACCAGTCACAGCGCGCCTCCGCCGAAACCCGCTCGAAAACACCTAATCTGCGCTCACCATGGCGAAAGTTCGAACCTCGTCGCAGCGCGTAGCGGCCCTGGCAGCGGCCCTTTTCCTGTTGGCGTCCCCCGCAGTGGCGACCGCCCAGCCCGACGCTGCGCCAGATACCAACGCCTGCCCCTATAAGGAGACGACACCGCCCGCGGTGGACGCGTCCGAAGTACCCGAGCCCGGCGAGGCTCCTCCCGGTCCGCTCCCCGTGCCGGCCAAGCCGTTGGGCGGCGACGCGCTCTCGGGCTGCGGCGTCATCACCGCCCCCGGCACCCCACCGCTGCCCAACGACGTCTCCGCCGAGGCATGGCTGCTCGCCGACCTGGACACCGGCGAGATCATCGCCGCCAAGGACCCGCACGGCAGACACCGACCCGCGAGCATCATCAAGGTCCTGGTCGCCATGGAGGCCATCAAGGACCTGCCGATCCACAAGGTCGTGCCAGGCACCGCCGAGGATTCCGCTCAGGAAGGCACCAAGGTCGGCGTCGGCGAGAACGGCTTCTACTCCATCAACGACCTGCTGCACGGCCTGCTGATGTATTCCGGCAACGACGCGGCGCACGCGCTTGCCGCCCAGCTCGGCGGGATGGACACCGCTCTGGTCAAGATCAATGACCTGGCGGGCAAGCTCGGTGGGCACGACACGCGGGTGGCGACCCCGTCGGGTCTCGACGGGCCCGGTATGAGCACCTCGGTCTACGACATCGGCCTGTTCTACCGATACGGCTGGCAGAACCCGATTTTCAGCGACATCGTCAGCACCCGCAGCTTCGATTTCCCCGGCCGCGGTGACGCCGGCTATCCGATCGAGAACGACAACAAGCTGCTGCTCAACTACCCCGGCGCCCTCGGTGGCAAGACCGGCTACACCGACGATGCCGGGCAGACGTTCGTCGGGGCAGCGCAGCGGGACGGCCGGCGCCTGATGGTGGTGCTCATGCGTGGCACCCGTCAGCCGATCGCGCCGTGGGAACAGGCGGCGCACCTGCTGGACTACGGCTTCTCGACGCCGCCGGGCACCCAGGTCGGCACGCTGATCGAACCTGATCCCTCGCTCGTCGCGCCGAAGCCGGAGGCGGCCGACGGTGCCGCGGCGCTCAATGCCGCACCGCTGCTGCCCGGCGTCGACGCCACACCCGTGCGTGTGGGCGTGGGCATCGTCGGATCCCTCATCGTGTTCGGGCTCATCATGGGCGCCCGGTCGGTCAACCGCCGCCCGCAGCACTCAAATCACTGACGCCGGAACAGGCGCGAGATACCCAGCGCACCAACGGCACCCATGGCTGCCGCGGCAAGCGCGCCGCCGACCCCGAGGCCCTCGCGGTACTCCACGCGCGGCATGATCTGCGCGGCATACGGCGGGTCGACCGGCGCGGCCTCCAAGTTGTCTTTCGAGGTCGCGGCCCACGCCGTGGCGAACAGGATGAGCCGCGCGGTGATGTAGGCGAACACCATCAGACCCAGCACCGGGCCGAACGTCGCGCCTGCAGGACCGGTCACCACCGACCGCAGATAGATAGACGCCACCTGCTTGAAGATCTCGAAGGCCACCGCCGCCAGCAGCCCGGCCCGCAGCGCGCTGCGGAAGCTGACCGACTCCCGGGGCAGCCGCGCGATGATCCAGCTGAACAGCAACCAGGTGATGAGCACCGACACCGCCAGCGACGCCACCCGCAGCGCCACACTCACGCCCGGAACACCGTCGAGGCCAAACCATTCCAGCACCTGTTTCATCGCGCCCGAACTCCCCAGCACGGTGAGCCCGATGGTGAGGACCAGCGCGAGGAACAGACCCACCATGGCCGTCAGGTCCGACAACTTGGTGCGAACGAAGCCTTTCGACTCCTCGCGCGCCATTCCCCACATCTGACTCAGCGCTTCACGCAGATTCGCCATCCAGCCCAGACCCGCCCATGCGGCGGTGGCGAGGCCGATGATCCCGACCGAGGTGCGCGAGTCGACGGCCGAATCCATCAACTGGACCAGCTGGTCGCCGATGTCGCCGGACACCGTCGACTTGATCCGCTCCTGGACCTCGGCGAGAAGCTCAGGGTGGCTCGCCAGGATGAAGCCACCGATCGCGAACGCGACCATCAGCATGGGGAACAGCGCGAAGATCGTGAAGTACGTGATGCCCGCGGCGTAGAAGTCGCCCTTGCTGTCCTGGTACCGCTCCTGCGCGCGCATCACGTGGTCGAACCAGTGATACCGCGCACGCAGCCGATCGACGATCCCTGGTTTTTCCGGCTCGACCGGAGGTGTCATTCGAGCCTCCAAGGGAATTGCGGGCGTCAGCCAGGTCCGGGTAGAAACCCTAACCGGTCATATACCCGCCGCAGTGTCTTTGCAGACACGTCCCTGGCGCGCTCCGCGCCGGCGGCCAGCACCGACTCGAGCTCGGCCGGATCCGCCAGCAGTTCGTCGACACGCGCCTTGATCGGACCGACGAATTCGACGACGGCCTCGGCGGTGTCGGCCTTCAGGTCGCCGTATCCGCGCCCCGCATAGCCCTCGGCGACCTTCTCGACGTCGATGCCCGTGATCGCGGACTGGATGGTCAGCAGGTTGGACACGCCGGCTTTGGCGACGGGGTCGTAGCGGATCTCGCGCTCGCTGTCGGTCACCGCGGAGCGGATCTTCTTCGCGGTCTTCTTCGGATCGTCGAGCAGGCTGATCAGACCCGCATCGGTGGCAGCCGACTTGCTCATCTTCGACGTCGGGTCGGCCAGGTCGTAGATCTTGGCGGTGACCTTCTGGATCAGCACGTCCGGGATCACGAAGGTGTCGGGGAAGCGGGCGTTGAACCGCTGGGCGACGTCGCGCGACAGTTCCAGGTGCTGACGCTGATCCTCGCCGACCGGCACGAGTTCCGTGTCGTAGAGCAGCACGTCGGCGGCCATCAGCACCGGATACGTGAACAGCCCGACGGTGGTGGCCTCGCTGCCTTCCTTCTGCGACTTGTCCTTGAACTGCGTCATCCGCGATGCCTGCCCGAAACCGGTGAAACAGCCCAGCACCCAAGCAAGTTCGGCGTGCGCGGCGACGTGGCTCTGCACGAAGATCGTGCTGCGCGAAGGGTCGATCCCGAGCGCGAGGTATTGCGCGGCGGTGACCAGCGTGCGCCGGCGCAACTGTGCTGGATCCTGCGGAATGGTGATCGCGTGCAGATCGACGACGCAGAAGAACGCGTCGTAGGAATCCTGCAGATCCACCCATTGCTTGATCGCGCCGAGCGCGTTGCCGAGATGCAGGGAATCAGAGGTCGGCTGGACACCGGAGAATACGACGGGACGGGAAGTGCTCATGATGGGTCAATCTTGGCACGGGTCATCCAATGGATTTTTGGGCGCTCTGATCCCGGGATTGCTCTAGCGCTCTCCGCGCGAACACCCACCGTTCGGTGATCGCCAGCTGGCTGCGGCCGCGGCCGAGGAAGGTGATGAACCAGGAGTACACGGCGACGATGCGGTTGCGGCTGCCCACGAGGTAGTAGAGGTGCAGACCCAACCATGCGAGCCAGGCGAGGAACCCGCCGAACTCGATCTTGCCGACCTGCGCCACCGCGTTGAAGCGGGAGACGGTGGCCATGCTGCCTTTGTTCAAGTACTTGAACGGCTTTCGGTCCGCCGGCTCCGACGCTTTGAGCTCGCTCTTGATCTGCTTGGTGGCATAGACCGCGCCCTGGATCGCGCCCTGCGCCATGCCCGGCACACCCGGCACGCTCATCAGGTCGCCGATGACGAAGACGTTCGGATGTCCCTTGACCGTGAGGTCGGGCTCGACGACCACGCGGCCGGCCCGGTCGACCTCCGTGCCGTCGGACTGGTCGGCGATCTGCTTGCCGAGCGGGCTGGCCTGCACACCGGCGGACCACACCTTGACGGCGGCCTCGATTCTGGTTTCTTCACCGTCCTCTTTTACCGTCAAGCCCATGTAGTCGACGTCGGTGACCATCGTGTTCAGCTTGACCTCGACACCCATCTTCTCCAGCCGGCGCTGCGCCTTGAGCCCGAGCTTGGGCCCCATCGGCGGCAGGACCGCGGATGCCGCCTCGACCAGAATCACCCGGGCGGCGGTCGGGTCGATGGTCCGGAACGCCCCCTTCAGGGTGCGGTCGGCGAGCTCGGCGATCTGCCCGACGACCTCGACGCCGGTCGGTCCGGCACCGACGACGACGAACGTCAGCCGTCGCTTGCGCTCCACCTCCGACGTCGTCACCTCGGCAGCCTCGAAGGCGCCGAGGATCCGGCCGCGCAACTCGAGGGCGTCGTCGACGGTCTTCATTCCTGGCGCGAAGGCCTCGAAGTGATCGTTGCCGAAGTAGGACTGCTGCGCGCCCGCCGCCACGATCAGACTGTCGAACGGAGTGACCCGCTCCCAGTCGAGCAGCTTGGAGGTGACGGTGTTGTTCTTCAGGTCGATGTCCACCACATCGCCGAGCAAGACTTCGGCATTGCGCTGCTTGCGCAGGATGATTCGTGTCGCCGGCGCGATCTCACCGACTGACAGGATGCCCGTGGCGACCTGATAGAGCAGCGGCTGGAACAGATGGTGGGTCGTCTTCGCGATCAGTGTGACGTCGACGTCCGCGCGCTTGAGGTGTTTGGCCGCGAACAACCCGCCGAAGCCGGAGCCGATGATGACGACGCGATGACGTCGCGGAGCGATGTTGTCGACGGTCACGTACGGACCTTAACCGTATTCGACGGTGACCGGCGCGTGGTCGGACCAGCGCAGGGCATAGGCCGCGGCCCGCTCGACCCGGGCGGATACCGCACGCGCCGCCAGGCGCGGGTCTCCTGGAGGCAGACCACATCGGCGGCGGTGTCTGCGAGCCATGGCAGGAGTCCGAGGTTCTCGGCCGACCTCTCCTTGATCGCTGCGCGGATGCCGTTGACGTTGACGGTGGACACAATCACGGGACGAGACCCTATCGAGCGGCTTGCGGTACCGGCGGTATCACCTTTAGTCTCGGGCAGATGAGCGAGCGCGCACCGATACACCTGGGTTCAGGCGAGCCGATGCTTTTGCTGCATCCGTTCATGATGTCCCAGAACGTCTGGAAAGGCGTTTCCCCACTGATTGCTGAGACAGGCCGCTACGAGGTGTTGGCCCCGACCATGCCCGGCCACAACGGCGGTGTGAAGGGTCGGTTCTTCCTGGACACCACCGAGCTGGCCGACGATATGGAACGCCGGATGGATGCGCTTGGGTGGGGCACCGCGCACATCGTCGGCAACTCGCTCGGCGGCTGGGTGGCCTTCGAACTGGCACGCCGCGGCCGGGCCCGGTCGCTGACCGGCATCGCACCGGCCGGCGGCTGGACCCGCTACACCCCCGCCAAATTCGAGATCGTGTTCAAGTTCGTGGCCGGCTTGCCCGTCTGGTTGGGCGCCAAGATCCTCGGCCCGCGCGCACTGAAGCTGCCGTACGTCCGTCAGCTGGGCTTTGTGCCGATCAGCGCGACCGCGGATCGCCTCAACGACGAGCAATGGCTCGACATCATCGACGACGTCACCCACTGTCCGGCCTACTACCAGCTGCTGTTGAAGTCCCTGCTGATGCCCGGCCTGCTCGAACTCGCGGGGGCCAAGACGCCGACGCATCTGGTCATCTGCGAGAAGGACCGGGTGCTGCCGCATCCGCGATTCACCCGGCACTTCACGACACACCTGCCGGAGTCCACGCAGATCACGCACCTCGACGACGTCGGGCACATCCCGATGTACGAGGCGCCGCGCCAGGTCGCCGACCTGATCGTCGAGTTCACTGACCGCTACGCGACGCCCCCGTCGCAGGAGGCCATCGGCTAGCTCCTCGCGGACTCCAGCGTCGAGTTCAGCGTCTTGCTCGGCCGCATGATCGCGGTGGTCTTCTCCGGGTCCGGCCAGTAGTAGCCGCCGATATCCACCGAATCACCTTGCACCGCAGCGAGTTCGGAGACGATGGCGTCCTCGTTCTCCGCAAGCGACTTCGCGAGCGCGGCGAAGTGGTCGGCGAGCTCCTTGTCCTCGGTCTGATCGGCGAGCTCCTGCGCCCAGTACATCGCGAGGTAGAACTGGCTGCCGCGGTTGTCGAGCTCACCGGTCTTGCGTGACGGGCCCTTGTCGTTCTCCAGCAACTTGCCGATGGCGGCGTCCAATGTCTTGCCCAGCAGCGTGGCTCGCTTGTTGCTGGTCTTGTCGCCCAGATCCTCGAAGCAGGCGCCCAGCGCGAGGAACTCGCCGAGCGAATCCCACCGCAGGTGATTCTCTTCGACCAGCTGATGCACATGCTTGGGTGCTGAACCGCCCGCACCCGTCTCGTACATTCCGCCGCCCGCCATCAGCGGCACGATCGACAGCATCTTGGCGCTGGTGCCGAGTTCCAGGATCGGGAACAGGTCGGTCAGGTAGTCGCGCAGGATGTTTCCCGTCACCGCGATGGTGTCCTGCCCGCGGGTCGCGCGCTCCAGCGTGTACCTCATGGCCCACACCTGCGGCATGATCTGGATCTGCAGGCCCTCGGTGTCGTGGTCTTTCAGATACTCCTTGACCTTCTTGCGCAGCTCCACCTCGTGGGGGCGTTCGGTGTCCAGCCAGAACACCGCCGTCATGCCTGATGCCCGCGCGCGGGTGACGGCAAGCTTCACCCAGTCGCGGATCGCCGCATCTTTGGTGACCGGCATGCGCCAGATGTCACCCTCCTCGACATCCCAGCTCAGTAGCACCTCGCCGCTGTCGACGTCGACGATGTCGGCGACACCGTCCTCGGGAATCTCGAAGGTCTTGTCGTGTGAGCCGTACTCCTCGGCCTTCTGCGCCATCAGGCCGACGTTCGGCACCGTGCCCATAGTCGTCGGATCGAACTGGCCGTTGGTCTTACACCAGTTGATCATCTCCTGGTAGATCCGGGAGAACGTCGACTCGGGGTTGACGGCCTTGGTGTCCTTGGTCCGTCCGTCGGCGCCGTACATCTTGCCGCCGAGGCGGATCATCGCAGGCATCGAGGCGTCCACGATCACGTCGCTCGGCGAGTGGAAGTTGGTGATTCCCTTGGCCGAATCGACCATGGCCAACTCGGGACGGTGCTCGTGGACATCGTGGATGTCCTGGATGATCTGCTCCCGCTGGAACGAGGGCAGTGACTCGATCTTGTTGTAGAGGTCCACCATTCCGTTGTTGACGTTGACCCCGAGCTGGTCGAGCACCTCTTGGTGCTTGGCGAAGGCTTCTTTGTAGAAGACCTTCACGCAATGGCCGAAGACGATGGGGTGGCTGACCTTCATCATCGTCGCCTTGACGTGCAGCGAGAACATCACGCCCGTCTTGTACGCGTCCTCGATCTGCTGCTCGTAGAACTCGACCAGCGCCTTCTTGCTCATGTACATGGAATCGATGACGTCGCCGTTCTCCAGCTTCGTCTCGGGCTTGAGCACAATCGTGTTGCCGTTCTTGGTTTTCAGCTCCATCCGCACCGTGCGGTCGCTATCCAGGGTGATCGACTTCTCGCCGTGGTAGAAGTCGCCATCCTTCATGGTCGCCACGTGCGTGCGCGACGCCTGGGAGAACTCAGCCATGGAGTGCGGGTGCTTACGCGCGTACTCCTTGACGGCGTTGGGCGCCCGACGGTCCGAATTGCCTTCGCGCAGTACCGGGTTCACAGCGCTGCCCAGAATCTTGCCGTAGCGCTGGTTGAGCTCTTTTTCCTCGTCGTTCTTCGGCTGCGCCGGATAGTCGGGAATCGCGTAGCCCTTCTCCTGCAGCTCCTTGATCGCAGCGTAGAGCTGCGGGACCGACGCACTGATGTTGGGCAGCTTGATGATGTTGGTATCGGGCGACTGCGTGAGCTCGCCCAGCTTGCCCAGGTTGTCGGGCACACGCTGTTCTTCGGTCAAGTGGTCACCGAACTCGGCCAGGATGCGGGCCGCCACCGAGATGTCACTGGTTTCGATGTTGATCCCCGCCGGGTCGGCGAAGGATCGAATGATCGGCAGAAAGCCATAGGTCGCAAGCAGCGGCGCCTCGTCGGTCAGGGTGTAGATGATGGTCGGCTGCTCTTCGCTCATGTGATGTTCTCCCGGCGTCTTCTCGGTCAGTTCGACGAAGCTCCGCATCGTGTGTGCGGCGGCTACAAGTATTGCGTCGAACACGACGCTACGCGGGGGTAGGCCTCCTCTCGTGAGGGGCCACTACCCCTACTGACGGGTAGCTTTCGGGCCGACGGTAAAACAAGCTGCTGGCAAACACTCAGTGGCATGCGATAGTCTGTGGTCGGTCATGAGCGCCAGCATCAAGCCCCGGCTTGCTGGCCGGCAACCCTCCAACCGCGGTGGGGTGCTCCGGGTGAAGACCAGGTTGAGCAGCCACTAGCGAGTAGTTGCCGGCAAGCGCGGGTCCGTTTGACGGGCCCCCTGACACACAGATGGAGGGCCGTCCCATGAGCGCGCCAGAAGACCCCACCGCACAGTGGGCATTCGAAACCAAGCAGGTCCACGCGGGCCAAACCCCGGATATCGCGACGAACGCACGCGCGCTGCCGATCTACCAGACCACGTCATACGTGTTCAACAGCACCGAGCATGCCGCCGCGCTCTTCGGCCTCGCCGAGCCCGGCAACATCTACACCCGGATCATGAATCCAACCCAGGACACCGTCGAGCAGCGCATCGCCGCGCTCGAGGGCGGCGTCGCCGCGCTGTTCCTGGCGTCGGGTCAGGCCGCCGAGACTTTCGCGATCCTCAATCTGGCCAACGCGGGCGACCACATCGTCTCCAGTCCGCGGCTCTACGGCGGCACCTACAACCTGTTCCACTACACGTTGCCCAAACTCGGCATCGAGGTCAGCTTCGTGGACGACCCCGATGATTTGGATTCGTGGCGCGCGGCCGCGCAACCAAACACCAAGGCGTTCTTCGGCGAGACGATCTCCAATCCCAAAATCGATGTGCTCGACATTCCCGGCGTCGCCGCCGTCGCCCACGAGGCCGGCGTTCCGCTGATCGTCGACAACACGATCGCGACGCCGTACCTGATTCAGCCGCTCGCCCACGGCGCCGACATCGTCGTGCACTCGGCCACCAAGTATCTCGGCGGGCACGGCTCGGCGATCGCGGGTGTCATCGTCGACGGCGGCACCTTCGACTGGACCAACGGCAAATTCCCCGGTTTCACCACACCGGACCCGAGCTACCACGGTGTGGTGTTCGCCGAACTCGGTCCGCCCGCATACGCACTGAAGGCGCGCGTGCAGCTGCTGCGCGATCTCGGATCGGCGGCATCGCCGTTCAACGCGTTCCTGGTCGCCCAGGGGCTGGAGACGCTGAGCCTGCGTGTCGAGCGGCATGTGGCCAACGCGCAGCGCGTGGCGGAATATCTGGCCGGCCACGACGACGTCGTCTCGGTGAACTATGCGGGCCTGCCCACCTCGCCATGGTACGAGTTGGGAAAGAAGCTGGCGCCCAAGGGAACCGGCGCGGTGCTGGCCTTCGAGCTGGCCGGCGGCATCGACGCGGGCAAGGCGTTCGTCAACGCGCTCACGCTGCACAGCCACGTCGCCAATATCGGTGACGTCCGGTCGCTGGTCATCCATCCGGCCTCGACCACCCATGCGCAGCTATCGCCGGAGGAGCAGCTGGCCACCGGCGTCACTCCGGGACTGGTGCGGCTCGCGGTCGGCATCGAAGGCATCGACGACATCCTCGCGGACCTGGAACAGGGCTTCGCCGCCGCCAAGCCGTTCAACTCCGCCGGTTCAGCGGATCCCAAAGCCGCGGCGGCGTTCTGATGACTATCTTCGAATTGGACGTCGACGTGGAACCTGCATCTCTGCCCGCCGAAGGCAAAGTCGGCCATGTCAGCATCGGCGCACTCAAGCTGGAGAGCGGCGCGGTCGTCGACGATGTCACGATCGCCGTGCAGCGGTGGGGTGAGCTCTCCCCCGACCGCGACAACGTGGTCGTCGTGCTGCACGCCCTCACCGGCGACTCACACATCACCGGCCCGAACGGGCCTGGCGAAGAGACCGAGGGCTGGTGGGAAGGCGTCGCCGGACCCGGTGCGCCGATCGACACCGACCGCTGGTGTGCGATCGCCACCAACGTGCTCGGCGGGTTCCGTGGATCGACCGGTCCGAGCTCACTGCATCCCGACGGTAAGCCGTGGGGTTCGAGGTTTCCGCTCGTCTCGGTGCGCGACCAGGTCGAAGCCGATATCGCCGCACTCGCGGCGCTCGGCATCACCAGGGTCGCCGCGGTCGTCGGCGGTTCGATGGGCGGCGCCAGGGCACTGGAGTGGATCGTCGGCCATCCCGACACGGTGCGCGCAGCCCTGGTGCTGGCGGTCGGGGCCCGCGCGACCGCCGATCAGATCGGCACTCAGAGCACGCAGGTCGCGGCGATCAGATCCGATCCGAACTGGTGCAACGGCGACTACTACGACACTGGCCTCACCCCGGACACCGGCATGGAGATCGCCCGCCGGTTCGCACACCTGACGTATCGCGGCGAGACCGAACTGGACGATCGCTTCGCCAACGACGCGCAGGGTGACGAGGATCCGGCGACGGGTGGCCGGTATGCGATCCAGAGCTACCTCGAGTATCAGGGCCGCAAACTCTTGGCCAGATTCGACGCGGGCACGTATGTGGCGCTCACGGAATCGCTGTCCAGCCACGACGTCGGCCGTGGCCGCGGAGGTGTGGAGGCTGCACTGCGAAGCTGCCCGGTGCCCGTGGTGGTCGGCGGTATCACCTCAGACCGGTTGTACCCGTTGCGGCTGCAGGAGGAATTGGCCGCGCTGTTGCCGGGTTGTAGCGAGTTGAACGTGGTCGACTCGATCTACGGCCACGACGGATTTCTTGTCGAAACGGAGGCGGTGGGCGAATTGGTCCGTAAGACGTTGGAGTTGGCGTCACGCTCATGACAAGCAGCCGGCAGCGCTCGCTGTCATTCGGCGCAGAGGCGGCGGCATACGAGCGAGGCAGACCGTCGTACCCGCCGGAGGCGATCGACTGGCTGCTCCCCGACGACGCCGCCGACGTGCTCGACCTCGGGGCGGGAACGGGCAAGTTGACGACGCGGTTGGTCGAACGCGGCCTCAAGGTCGTCGCCGTCGACCCGATACCGGAAATGCTTGAACTGCTGAGCAATTCGTTGCCCGATACGCCTGCGCTGCTCGGCACGGCCGAGGAGATCCCGCTGCCCGACGAAAGTGTCGACGCGGTGCTGGTGGCACAGGCCTGGCACTGGTTCGACACCGAGCGTGCGGTCAAGGAGGTGGCGCGGGTGCTTCGACCGGGAGGCCGGCTGGGGCTGGTGTGGAACTCCCGCGACGAACGGCTGGGCTGGGTCAAGGATCTGGGGACCATCATCGGCCACGATGACGCCCAGTTCAACGAAAGGACGGCGCTCCCGGACGTCTTCACCGATGTCGAATTCCACCGCGTCGACTGGACCAGTTACCTGACGCCGCAGGCACTCATCGACCTGGTCGCCTCCCGCAGCTACTGCATCACGTCACCGGAGAAGGTGCGGACCCGCACGCTCGACCAGGTGCGCGAACTGCTGACCACCCACCCTGCGCTGGCCAATGCCAACGGCCTGGCACTGCCGTACGTGACGGTGTCCGTCCGCGCGACGCTGTCCTGACTAGGCCGCGCCGAACCAACGTGTCAGCGCCGCACGCAGCCGCATTTCATCGCCGGGCCCGAGTTCGGTTGCAGCCCATGCAACATAGCCGTCGGGCCGAATGAGCATCGCGGCGAATTCTGCGTCGGTCATGACCGCTGTCACGACGTCGACACGGCCCGCCCACGGGTCGGCCACCGAACGTGCGGCGCCGCCGGACACGTCGAGCAGCAGCGGACGTGCGTCGTGCAAGAGGTCGGCGACGCGTGTGCCGTCGTCGAAGACGAGGTCGGGAACCAACAGCCCTGACAGCGCATGGTCGTCGCCGACGTCGTAGCGCACATCCGAGCCGGCCAGTAGCCGGGCGAGGTGCCCTGCGACCTCCGGCATGTCCGCCAGCTCGCCGAAAAGGCCGCGCAGGGCGTTGACTTCGGGTCCCGGCGCGGCGAGCGCCAACTGCGCCTGTGAATGCATCATCACCCGCTCACCGACGGGATACCGTTCGGACTGATAGGTGTCGAGCAGGTTGTCGGGCACCAGGCCGTTGACGACACCCGCGAGCTTCCATCCGAGATTGACGGCATCCGCCATGCCGAGGTTCAGTCCAGGGCCGCCCATCGGCGAGTGCACGTGCGCGGCATCGCCGAGCAGCAGCACCCGGCCCGCGCGATACACCTCTGCCTGGCGCGAGTTCGTTCCGTCAAGCCGCCGTAGCGCGTGTACACCGGGGGCCTTCGGGGCTTCGAACGGGATGTCGATGCCGGTCAGCCGAAGGACGCTTTCGCGAAGCTCGTCGAGCGTCATCGCGCTTGTCGCGCTGCCCGGTGTCCAGCCGTACTCCACGGTGCCGAGCAATGGCCTTTCGGGCTCGAGCGGAAACAGGATGAGCGTGCCATCGCGGAATCTGTTCGGTCCGAACGGAATCAGGCCATGGCCGGGGATCTCATAGCCGCGGCCGGGAACCAGCAGCTCTTCGGGCAGGTGGACGTGTGCCAGCCGGCTCACGACCGGTGACGTGTGACCGGGAAATCCGATGCCCACGCTCTTGCGCACGGTGCTGCGGCCGCCGTCGGCGCCGACGAGGAAATCGGGGTGCAGCCGGTAGTCGTGCCCGCCGCAACGCACGGTCAGCGTGACGGCATCGGCGTCCGTATCGATCGACATCAGCTGATGACCCCACCTGATGTCGACACCGAGACCGCGGGCCCGCTTCTCGAGAAGCCGAACCAAGCGGGGTTGCGCGATGAGAAGCGCGTGCATCGGATTGTCCTCGACGCGCAGGAAGCTGAGCGGCATGCCTGCGAACTGCCAGCCGTATGCCGGTCGCGGCGGGCCGTCGTCACCGCCGAAAGCGTGGTAGAGCCCCCGCATGTCCAGCTGCCGAATGATCTGTCCGACAAGGCCGTTGGCCTTGGGCTCGTCACTGGGGCCCGGCAACTGGTCGAGCACCACGGCTCGCACACCCCCGAGCGCCAGCTCACAGGCGAGCATCAACCCGTTGGGGCCCGCGCCGACGATGGCGACCTGGGTGGTGTGGACATCGCTCATGACGTGACCCTCTGCGGTTCGGGCAATCCGGCGGCCACCTGCGCGAAACCCGCGCGGATCAAATCTGTGATCGCGACGGGCGGGTCTGCCCGCACGTACATGTCGGTCGCCGCGTCACCGACCGCTCGCACCACCGCCGCCACCAGGCGTGGATACATGTCCACCTCGGGGTCACTGCCGGTGCGCTCGGCGATCACATCGGTCCACTCGTCGAACAGCTTCTTCGAGACCACATCGCGGATCTCGGGCCTCATCAGCAGCTTTCGAATTTCGGCGAATTCCCGGCGGCTCGGGATCCGGTTTTCGGCGCCGTCGGCGTCGCGGAGGTCTTCTTCCAGCGGCGCGACAACGGATTCGGTGATCGACGTCCACAACGGCTCGTCGAAGGGACGACCGCGCAGCACGGTGATGCTGCGCCGCAGGCGTTCGGACTGGCGGTACGCCAGCGCCTCGTACTTTCCGGTGAAGTAGTTGTTGAACGTGCGCAGCGATACGCCCGCGAGTTCGGCGATGGCTTCGCGTGTCACGGTGTCGAAGCTGCCCTCGAGCGCCAGTTTCAGTGCCGCGTCACTGAGCGCGCGTCGGGTGTCGAGCTTCTTGCGCTCCCGGAGTCCGGTCATGCGGCCAAGGTAGCCAAATATTGCCTAAAGTGCAAAATTGCCTAGCGGGCAATCTTCGTGGGGAACCGCCCACTCACTGACCCAGTGCGGCATAGATGTCGTTGGCCTTGGGATCGGCATTGTCGCCCATGATCTCGACGATCATGGTCGCGTAGTCGGAGACCTCGACTCCCAGAGTCGTGAGGCCGGCCTCGCGTTTGTGATGCGAGAACGTTCCGCACGCATCCACCGCGACGACGGGATGAAAGCCGTTGCCTCGAGCCGAGATAGCCGGCAGGGACGCGCAGACTTCGAACGACAGGCCAGCGATGATCAGGTGATCGCGCTTCGTCGCCTCGACCAGAGCAACGAAGCGCTCGTCGTCCTATGCGTTGATCGTCGACCGGTCGAGTATCTCGGTCTCCCTGAGCACCTGCTTCAGCTCGGGAATCGTCGGGCCCCACATGCTGTCCCGCGCCGTTGTCACCGCAGTCGAATGACTCCGCTAGCTGGTACCCAGCGGGTCGATCGTCCATGCGATGTACAGAATCGTCGCGCTGACGCTGGCGGTCGTTGCGACGTCGATGCCGCGACTGCGCACGGCAAGCAGCCCGGCCCGGTCCTCGGGCAGCGTGAGCCTCAGCACGGCGGCCACAGCCACGCCGATCGCGAGCACCAGGGCGCCCCGGCGCCAATAGCCGGCGATCACCAGTCCGAACGCCGCTATCAGGATCACGCCGGGCAGCAGGATCGGCCACTGCCCGCCGAAGACCTTGCGCGCGAACTCACGCAATGTCACTGCGCCGCCAGCACCTCTGCGCGCTCGACCACGTTCGTGAGCAGAAACGCGCGGGTGAGCGGCCCGACGCCGCCGGGATTGGGCGACACGTGACCGGCCACGTCCCAGACGTCGGGGGCCACGTCGCCGACCAGCTTGCCTGCCGCGTCGCGGCTCACTCCGACGTCGATCACCGCGGCACCGGGACGAACCATCTCGGCGGTCACCATGTGCGGCACCCCCGCGGCGGCGATGATGATGTCGGCATCGCGGGTGTGCTGCGGCAGGTGCCGAGTCGCGGTGTGGCACAACGTGACCGTCGCGTTCTCGGAGCGACGGGTCAGCAGCAGGCCCAGTGGCCGGCCGACCGTCACCCCGCGTCCGATGACCACGACCTCCGCGCCGGCGATCTCGACCTCGTAGCGGCGCAGCAGGTGCACGATGCCGCGGGGAGTGCATGGCAGCGGCGCCGGCTCGTTGAGCACCAGCCGGCCCAGATTCGTCGGATGCAACCCGTCGGCGTCCTTGCCCGGATCCACCCGCTCCAGTGCGGCGTTTTCGTTGAGGTGCTTGGGCAGCGGCAGCTGCACGATGTAGCCGGTGCACTCGGGGTTGGCGTTCAGCTCGTCGATGGTCGCGTCGAGCTCGCCCTGACTGATGTCGGCGGGCAGATCGCGGCGGATCGAGTTGATGCCCACCTTGGCGCAGTCCGCATGCTTACCCCGGACGTATGCGTGTGAGCCGGGGTCGTCGCCGACCAGCACCGTTCCCAATCCGGGGGTGTGCCCTGCCTCGGATAACTTCGCAACACGTTCCTTCAGGTCGACGAAGATCTCGTCGCGTGTGGCCTTACCGTCCAAAGTGATCGCACCCACGGAGCTTTCTCCCGTCGCTTCGCTCGCCTGCGACGCCAGTCTGGCATGCTCGCCTCTATGAACACACAGCCCAATGTGTTCACCCCGGCCAAACTCGGCCCGGTGACGCTACGCAACCGCATTATCAAGGCGGCGACGTTCGAAGCTTCCTCGCCGAACGCGCTCGTCACCGACGACCTGATCACCTACCACCGGCTGCCCGCCGCGGGCGGGGTCGGCATGACCACCGTCGCCTACCTCGCGGTGTCGAAAGGCGGGCGCACCGAAGGCAACGTGATCTGGTGGCGTCCCGAGGCGATCCCCGGACTGAAGAAGCTCACGGAGTCCATCCACGCCGAGGGCGCCGCGATCAGCGCGCAGATCGGTCATGCCGGGCCGGTCGCCAATGCCCGCTCGACGAAGGCGACGGCCTACGCGCCGGTGCGGTTCTTCAACCCGCTGTCGATGCGTTTCGCCAAGAAGGCCACTCGCGACGACATCGACGACATCATCGCGGCCCACGCCAACGCCGCCCGGCTCGCGATCGAGGCAGGCTTCGATGCCGTCGAAATCCACTTGGGGCACAACTATTTCGCGAGTTCGTTCCTCAGCCCGCTGATCAATCGCCGTGCCGACGAATTCGGCGGATCGCTCGAGAACCGGGCAAAGGTGGCGCGCGGCATGGTGATGGCGGTGCGGCGCGCGGTGGAGAAGGAAGGCAACCCGATCGCCGTCACCGCCAAGCTGACCATGGCCGACGGAGTGCGCGGCGGCATCCCGCTCGAGGAGTCGCTTCAGACGGCGAAGTGGCTCGAGGAGGACGGCGGCCTCGACGCCATCGAACTCACCGCGGGCAGCTCACTGGTCAATCCGATGTACCTGTTCCGCGGCGACGCACCGGTCAAGGAGTTCGCGGGCGCCTTCAAGCCCCCGTTGCGGTGGGGTATCCGGCTGACCGGCAAGAAGTTCCTGCGCGCCTACCCCTACCGGGAAGCGTTCCTGCTGCGCGACGCCAAGCTGTTCCGCGCCGAGCTCAAGATGCCGCTGATCTTGTTGGGCGGCATCACAAATCGCGAAACGATGGACCTGGCCATGGCCGAGGGTTTCGACTTCGTCGCAATGGGACGGGCACTGCTGGCCGAACCCGACCTGATCAACCGCATCAAGGACGACGGCGACGCGCACTCGATTCGATCGCTGTGCACCCACTGCAACAAGTGCATGGCCACGATCTACAGCCATACGCACTGCGTGGTGACGGGCTCGCCCGGTTAGTGGGGCGGGGTGGGCATCTCCACCGGGGTCATCGGCTGCGCCCCGAACGCCACGACCGGCTCGGTGCGCACCCACTCGTCGGACTTGATCACCAGATCCTTTGCCGTGACCGTGTAGGTGACGCCGTCCTTCTGCGCGAAGAACTGTCCCGGCACAGTGGGTTCGGCGACGACGATGAGCACCGCATCGTCGCCCAGGCGGGCACCCCGGTATTCGTAGCGGCCGGCCTGGTCGACGCAGATCGCGACGATCGACTGTGCCGTGCGGATGAAGGAGACCGCCGACTGCGGCGCATCACAGCGCACCTGGGAGTCGAGGAAACCCCGATCGTCGGTGGGGTACGACTCCTGTGCAGCAGCCGTCGGCAACGTCACCATCGCCGCCAGACTCAGGGTCACCGCGGCACTTCTCACCAGCCCTGCAGGCGCCATAGACACCATGAGCAACGACACCACGAAGGTGCCTGCGGCCGCTGCCGACTCGCCGTACGGACCGGCACTTATTTGCGATTTCGGCCAGGTGGTATCAGAACCCTTGCGCAGTCCGCGACAATTCCGTCCGCGCTGGCGGGAATCACCTGTCCGGCGAGCAGGTGCCGCCGCACGACCGCGTAGGGAATGTCGACGATCGCAGCATTGATCCGATCGGGGTCGGCGGGCACCGCCGCCAGCAGCTGACGCAGCTTGCGGCGCAGCCGCCGCCGCGCCGCGATCAGGTGTTCGGGCCACTCTGGAGCACTCAGCGCATCGGCCCCGGCCAGCAGCACCTGCGCCTCGTTCGCGTGCTCGCGGCACCACTGCACCGTGAATCTGGCCGCGGAGACACATCGCGTCTGCGGGTCCTCCGATGCCGACAGGGCTGCGGCGATACCGGAATGGAACCGCGCCTCGGTGCGCATCCACAGTTCGCCGCACAGCGCGGCCCTGCTCGCGAAGCGGTGATACATCGACCCGCTGGGGGCGCCGACCGCGCGCGCGACGGCCGACATGGTCACCGCTGCCGGTCCTTCTTCGGCGAGCAGTGTCGCGGCGGCGTCGAGCAGTTCGTCGGCGGTGTATAGCGCGGGCCGTGGCATCGTCCTATGATAATAGAGATCACTCTCTAATACTGGTCAGGAGGCACTCATGTCTTTGCGGGAGTCCACCCCCACTGCCGTCGCGCAGCGCTTCTACGGCGCCATCGCCCGCTCCGACGCCGACAGCCTGTTCGCGCTGCTCACTGACGATTTCGTGGGCACGGTGAGCGCCGGCATGCCGCACGAGGTCGGCGGAGAACACCGGGGACCGTACGACATGATCGCCGGCGTCTGGGGACACATCGACGCGCTCTACGACATGCACGTAGATCCCGTCGAATACCTCGCGGTCGGCGACGACAGGATCGTCGTCATCGGCAGGTACTGGGGGTCGGCGCGAGACGGCGGAACCGCCGTCGACGCCGCCTTTGCACACGTCATCACCACGCGAGGCGAGCAGATGGCGGCGTTGCACCAGATCACTGACACTGCCCGATGGCGCATTCCCTGTCGATGACCGTCCGCTGACGACCGCCCAGACCCGCGCCGCGATCTGGGTCGTACCGATAGAGTTGGTCGCGATGAGCCGACCAGCCCCACCCGCGCTAACCGTTCGATACGACGGGTCCACCCGAACCTTCGCGCCGGGCAACGACGTTGTCGTCGGTCGCGATCTTCGCGCCGACATCCGCATCGCACACCCGCTGATCTCGCGCGCACACCTTGTGCTGCGGTTCGACCAGGGCCGGTGGGTGGCCATCGACAACGGCAGCCTCAACGGGATGTACGTCAACAACCGGCAGGTCCCGTCGGTCGACCTGCACGACGGTCAGACCCTCAACATCGGCAATCCCGATGGGCCGCTACTGAGTTTCGAGGTCGGGCGGCACCAGGGCGCCGTCGGGCGGACGCCGACCCAATCGGTGCCCATCGGCTCGCAGCGCCAGGCCGACACCTCATGGCCCACGCAGGGACCGTCACACCCACCGTCGGCTCCCTCCGCGCCACACGTGTCACGTCCGCAGCAGATGCCGCCGCCCACCGGGCCGCGTCCGCAGGGACCGCCACCGGCGTACCCGTCCGGGGCGCAACCGCGGTATCCCTCGGCGCCACAGCAGCCGGCCGCTCGCGGCGGCCAGTATTCGTCCGGCCCTTCGGCACCGGTGCGGCAACCTCAGATGTCGGCGCCGATGTCGCAACCGGCTCTCGAGTCCGTCACCGCGATGGGTCCGACGGCGGCGCCACGCGCGGCCGAGGGCAACCTCGCGACGAGCATGCTCAAGATCCTGCGGCCCGGCAAGCCCGCTCCCGCAGCGGGTATCGCGGGCGCCATCAAGATCGGCCGCGCAACCGATAACGACATCGTCGTGCCGGATGTACTCGCATCGCGTCACCACGCGACCCTGATCCCCACGCCCACCGGAACCGAGATCCGGGATAACCGCAGCATCAACGGCACGTTCGTCAATGGCGCGCGCGTCGACTCGGCGATGCTGAGCGACGGCGACACCGTCACGATCGGCAACATCGACCTGGTGTTCACGGGCGGCACGCTGGCCCGCCGCACCGAGACCGCCGCGGCCACCCAGACCGGCGGCCTGGAAGTGCACTCGATCACGTGGACGATCGAGGGCAACAAGACACTGTTGGACAACATCTCGATCGCCGCGCGCCCCGGCACATTGACCGCCGTTATCGGCCCGTCGGGCGCCGGCAAGTCGACCTTCGCGAAGTTGGTGGCGGGGTACACCCATCCGACGACCGGCACCGTGACCTTCGAAGGTCACAACATCCACGCCGAGTACGCCTCGCTGCGCTCCAGGATCGGCATGGTCCCGCAGGACGACGTGGTGCACGGTCAGCTGACCGTCAGACAGGCGCTGATGTTCGCCGCCGAGCTCCGGTTGCCACCGGACACCACTAAGGCCGACCGCGAGCGGGTCGTCATGCAGGTCCTCGAGGAACTCGAGATGACCAAGCATCTCGAAACCCGTGTCGACAAGCTCTCCGGCGGTCAGCGCAAACGCGCCTCGGTCGCCCTCGAGCTGTTGACGGGACCGTCTCTGCTGATCCTCGACGAGCCCACCTCGGGTCTGGATCCCGCGCTGGACCGCCAGGTCATGACGATGCTGCGGCAACTGGCCGACGCCGGCCGCGTCGTGGTGGTCGTCACCCACTCACTGACCTATCTCGACGTTTGCGACCAGGTATTGCTGCTGGCGCCCGGCGGGAAGACCGCGTTCTGCGGCCCACCCGACCAGATCGGCGCGTCGATGGGCACCACCAACTGGGCCGACATCTTCAGCTCGGTCGCCGGTGACCCGGACGGCGCCAAAGCGCGGTTCCTCGCCCAGCACGGGCCGCCAGCGCCACCGCCGCCGATCGAGACACCGTCCGACCTCGGCGAGCCGACCAAGACCAGCCTGCCCAAGCAGTTCTCCACGATCGCCCGCCGCCAGATGCGACTGATCATCTCGGATCGCGGCTACTTCATCTTCCTGGCGTTTCTGCCGTTCATCATGGGCGCATTGTCGCTCTCGGTACCCGGCGATGTCGGCTTCGGCATTCCCGTCCCCGCAATCAAGGGCGGCGAAGCACCGAACGAACCGGGACAGATTCTGGTGCTGCTCAACGTGGGCGCCATCTTCATGGGCACCGCGCTGACGATCCGGGCGCTGATCGGGGAGCGGGCGATCTTCCTGCGCGAGCAGGCGGTCGGTCTGTCCACGACCGCATACATGCTCGCCAAGGTCTTCGTCTTCTCCTTATTCGCCTTGATGCAGTCGGGAATCGTCGTCGCGATCAACATCTGGGGGAAGGGTTGGGGCCCCGGGGCCGTCGAGAGCGGCGCGGTGATACCCAACCGGTCCCTGGAGTTGTACGTCGACGTCGCGGCGTGCTGTGTCGGCGCAGCAATGGTCGGCCTGGCCCTTTCATCGATCGCCAAGTCGAACGAACAGATCATGCCGCTGCTGGTGATCGCGATCATGTCGCAGCTGGTGTTCCAGGGCGGCATGATCCCGGTGACCGGTCGCATCGTGCTCGACCAGATGTCGTGGATCACCCCGGCCCGCTGGGGATTCGCCTCGACGGCATCGACGATCGATCTGATCAGGCTGGTGCCAGGCCCGCTGACACCGCAGGACTCGCATTGGAAACACACCGCGGGCGCGTGGTGGTTCAACATGGCCATGCAAGGGATGATCTGCATCGGCTATCTGAGCGTGGTCCGATGGAAGATCCGGCTCGCCGCAGCCAACTGACTTCAATGTTCTGCAGCACGGCGTTGGCTGCGCGCGTCGAGTACGCGGAAGCTGGTCTCATCGTGGCAGGTACCGAGGCAGGACGGCGCCGCGGCGGCGACGGTTTCGTGATGCCGACCGCAGGCGGGGCGGCGTGTTTCGCCGGTCAGAACTCGCCGTTCAACAAGGTTGTCGGGCTCGGCTTCGCAGCCGTACCCGACGACGCCGAGCTGGATGAGATCGAGCGGGCGTACTCGGCTGTGGGCAGCCCCACCCAGGTCGAGTTGGCGCATCTCGCCGACCCGGAAATCGGCGCGCTGCTGACAGGACGCGGATATGCGCTCGTCGGCTTCGAGAACGTGCTCGGCCGTCCGCTGGACAGCACGGCGGACCGGATCGTGCCGCCGGGAGTCGAGATCCGGTCCAGCGGCGACGACGAATTCGAGACTTGGCTCGACGTCGTCGTCGACGGGTTCGCGCAACCCGACACCCAGGGCATCGCATCGCACGAGGAGTTTCCGCGCGACATGATCGCCGCCGCCACACGCGATATGGCCGCCGCGGGGGCGACCCGATACGTCGCGCTGCACGACGGTGTCATCGCGGGCGCGGCGAGCGTCCGGATGGCCGACGGCATCGCCCAACTCACAGGCGCGGCCACGATGCCCGCCCATCGCAGGCGAGGCATTCAGACGGCGTTACTGGCGGCCCGCCTTGCCGACGCGACCGCGCAGTGCGATATCGCCGTCGTCACCACCGCACCGGGGTCGAAATCGCAGGAGAACGTGCAGCGGCGCGGATTTCAGCTGCTCTACACCCGCGCGATCTTGGTCAAACCCGCGCCGGAGCCAACCGCTTGAGGGCGAGCCCACCCTCGAAGGGCCGGTAACCGAACGCGGGAGGCGAGACGTAACCCGTATCGCCGAGCGGCGTGTTCACCTCGTCGACGGTCGGCCCGATCTCGGCAGCGATCGGGGCGAGGGCGTCGAGATCGAAGCGGTAGAGGCGGCCCGCGTTGCCGCCCAGGATCTTTCTGCAGGTGTCCTCTGACTGATCGTGCAATGCCCACCGAATCGCGAGCTTGGAATGGGGAGCGAAGCCTTCCTCGTGTGGATAGTCGCTGCCCCACATCATGTGATCGGCGCCCATGTAGTCGATCATCGACGACTCGTACGGCGTCAACTCAGATGCCAGGTAGCAGTTGCGCTTCGCGTACTCACTCGGGCTCATGGTCAGCTCGTCGATCGACGACCCGCCGAACACGCCGTACGTGCGGTTGCCCGCATCCGTTCGCATGCTCGGCACCATGACGTCGAGCAGCGTCATCTGATCCCGCAACCACATCGTGCCCTGCTCCGTCGGCACGAACCGCAGGTTTGGGTGCCGCTCGAAGACCCCGGCGAGAATGAGGTGGTTGACCGTGCGCTGCGCCCATATCGCCATCTCGGTGACCAGCACGGCGTTGGACGCCGGCTGATCCATCGGCATCACCGGACTGCCGGCCCCCGCATGTTGAACCACGGTCAGGTCGAGGTCGGCGCAGAGCGCCCAGATCGGCTCGTACCGGGTATGGAAGAGCGGGGCGACGTTCGGGTCGCCGGGTGACACCGCAGGCACCAGCACGCCGCCGAAGCATTCCTGCGCTGCGCCCCAACGGATCTCGTCAAGGGCCTGCTCGATGTCGTTGGGAAAGATCTGAATCAGTCCGCGCCGCCGATCCGGTGCCAGCGAGCAGAAATCGACCTGCCACCGGTTGTGGGCCTGCACGCCGGCCCACCGCTGTTCGAACTCCTGGCGGGTGCCCGGCAGGCTGATGGTGATGTTCGGCGAGGTCGGGAAGAACGGCGGCACGGTGTTCGGCAGCAGCACCTCGGCGGCCACACCGTCGGCGTCCATCTCGGACATGCGCATCTCGTGGTCCCAGTTGCGCTTCGCCGTCGCGATGATCAGGTCGTCGAACGGGCTCTCGTACGTCTTCGCCCACGCGTCGAAGTCGTCATGCAGCCCCGTCGGCAGGTACTGCTTGTAGTCGTAGAGATCCGCGCCCGCATGCGTGTCGGTCGAGATGACCACGTAGCGATCGATCGTGTCCCAGGAAGCCGTCATCTTCCGATCATGCTCCACACCGACCGGCGCGCACGCGGGAATCGCGAGCGTTAGCGATCGTGCATGTCCGGATGAGTCTCTTCGAGCTGTGCACTGTCCCAATAGCCCCGCTGGTGCACGATCTGCCCGCAACGGACCTGGAAGAATCCGCATCCGCGGAAACCGTCCGGGTCGACCCATTCCAGCGCGCCCCACTCATCGTCGACGACGAGGTTGATCGGTGTGCAGGTGAGCGGGCCGCCTGAGAAGGTCTCGCGATGGAACTGTTCGATCGCGGCCCGGCCTACAACCGGTTCGAGCGCGATCTGGTGGTTCACCGCGTCGTCGGCGTAAAGTGCCGAAATCCCCTCGGCATCACCGGTGTTGAACAGCTCGACCCACTTTTCGATGGTACGACGTGTGCTCACCGCCGGTCCTTACGTTGTCACCGGGCGCTGTGCAGCCCGATGCGGGCTCCCCACACTACCGACTCGATCGTCAATCTCACGCGACGTCCCGTACCGCCGTCCATGTCACTGGGAGTCACCCATTCGACGGCGGCCTTCCCGGAGACGTGCAGCGTTGCGCCCGTGTCGAAGTCGATGAAGAGCAACGCGGCGCTCGGATCGACGGCCAGATTGCCGAAGCTGTTGAACATGTTGTTGCCCGGGTAGTCCGGCCACCACAGGGTGTCGCCGTCGACGTGGACGAACCCGGGTGGCCCGCCCCGATGGGAGGCGTCCGCGCCGCGAGTCGGATGGATGGTGCCGAGGAAGAAGGTATCGGCATGCGTGATGAGCTCGCGGTGCTCGGCGCTCAGCGTCGACGACCGTTCGACGGGCTGCCCAACAATGTCGGCGTGTTCCAGATGGCGTGGATGAATGTACTTGGGGCAGTTGCCGTATGCCTGATCGACCGACAGCAGCAGGTCATCGTCGCCGACACCGATGATGGTGCCGTTGACCCGCACCCTGCGACGGGTGGCGAACTCGATGGCGAGCATTCCGGCCTGCTGGTTGGCCGCGAGGTGATACAGCGGATCGCCGCTGCCCGGGACGGCGTGGACGCGCAGTTCCTGGTCGTGCGCTTCGAGAAATCCGGGCGACGAGAACAGCGGTGATGTCCACAACCGGCCATCGGCGTCGCGGGCGGTGAGGACGGCGAAGTCGCGGCCGGCAAGGAGTCCGCCGATTCCGCCGTTCAGATCGGGGGTTGAGAGCATCGCATTCCCGAGGCGGGCCGCCTGCGCACGAACGCCCGCGCGGTCCTGGACCGCGAGTTCTCCCGCGTGAAAGCCCGTTAGCGCGGTCATGACGCTGTCAACGTGCCCGTGCAGCGGTTATTCCCCGACGCCTGATCCGCGGGGTCAGCCGCCGGAGATGTCGAGCCCATGCGCGACGGCGTAGGCGAGGCCCTGGTCGACGTCGATCTTCGCACCACGCAGGACGGCGGTGGTCCAGAAGGTCGCGTCGGTACGCGCGCCCCGCAGATCGGCCTCCTCGAGACGGGTCTTCCCCAAGCGCGCACCTCGTAGGTCGGCGCCGCGCAACACCGCCTTGCGAAGATCCGTTTCGACGAGGCCGGCTTCCCGTAGCCGGCACCCGGACAGGTCGACACTCCTGAGATCGCAGCCGCCGAGGACGGCGAGCGTCATGTCGACCTCCACCAGTGTCAGCGGTCGCATCCGGCATCCGGTGAACACCGATCCGAGCATGCTGCAGTGCCGGAACGTGCTGTGGTGCAGGGTCGCCCGCTCGAATCGGCAGTTCCGGAATGCCGAGCCGACGTGTTCGGACTCGGTGAGGTCGACACCACGGAAGTCGCAGTCGTCGAACACCGCGCGCTCCGTGCGCAGCCGGCTGAGATCGTCGTCGCGGAAGTCGTGGGAGACGAACTCCCTGTCCGCCCAGACCTCGTCGTCGTCGTCCACCGAATCAGCCGGGCAGCGAGCTGAGGATGTTGAGCGCATACTCGGTGACCTCGATCAACGCGGCTCGGGCGGAGTGGCGGTCCCGAGCGTCGACCGACATCATCGGTATGTGATCCGAAAGGGCCAGCGCCTTGCGCACGGAATGGGTGGAATACTTTGGCGCGCCCTCGAATTCATTGATTGCCACCAGGAACGGAATACGGCGCGCTTCGAAGAAGTCCACTGCGGCGAAGCTGTCCTGGAGGCGACGGACGTCGACCAGAATGATGGCACCGATGGCGCCGCGGATCAGGTCGTCCCACATGAACCAGAACCTGCGCTGGCCCGGTGTCCCGAACAGGTACAGCACCAGGTCCTGGTCGAGGGTGATGCGGCCGAAGTCCATGGCCACCGTGGTGGTGGTCTTCGACGGGGTCGCTTCAAGGCCGTCGACGCCTGCGGACGCATTGGTCACCAGCGCCTCGGTCCGCAGCGGCATGATCTCGGAGACTGCGCCCACGAACGTCGTCTTACCGGCGCCGAACCCGCCGGAGATGACGATCTTCGTCGAAGCGGCGGCCCGCCTCTCAGAGTGCCCTGAGGCCACGCAGCGTCCTTCCTATGAGTTCTCGTCGTTCGTCGCTCGTGGACGAATCACCGAGGGTGGTGTGGACCTGCAGGTATCCCTGCGTCACCAGATCGCCGATCAGCACCCGGGCCACCCCGAGAGGTAGCGCCAATCCGGCGGCGATCTCGGCGACGGACGGGAGTCCGACACTCATGGTGAGGATCTGGCCCCGTACATCGTTGCCGGGCCACCGAGACGCCTTCGCAGTGGCGAGTTTCCCGATCGGCGCCTCCAGCGGCAGGTCAACCTGCGGTTCGGTGCGACCGGCCGTCAGCGTGTACGGCCGGACCAGATGCGGTTCTTCCTGATCGTCCATCGACCACTCACGAATGCTGTGGTGCGCGCCGCCGCGACGACTGCACCACGGCGCCCACCCGTTCCACCAGAATCGCCATCTCGTAACCGATTTGGCCGATGTCACAGTTGCGCGCGGCGAGCGTCGCCAGATTCGAACCGTCGCCGACGCGCATCAACAGCAGGTAGCCGTTCTCCATCTCGACGACCGACTGCATGACGTAGCCGCCGTCGAACAGTTGCGCGGCACCCGTCGACAGACTGGCGAGCCCCGAGGAGACGGCGGCCAGCTGGTCGGCACGTTCAACTGGGATGTGCTCACTGGACGCCATCAAGAGGCCGTCGGCGGAAACCAGAACCGCGTGGGTGACTCCCGATACTTCGCGGGCGAACCTGGAGACCAGCCAGTCGAGCGAATCGCGCTGCGTCGATCGTGACGGGTAGGTCATTGGCTATCTGTTCCTCTGGTCTCTCTCGCGTGCGACCGGCCCGCGTGGACACCGCCGAAATGACTGCTCATACTCGCGCGGACGGCTTCGGGGTCGCGCTGCGGCGGGGTCTTCGCGTCCGGCTTCTCGGAGCCGAACTCAGCCGCCGATGCTACCTCGTCGCCGCTGCCGGTGCCTCGGTGAGCGCCGCCGCTGCCGTGGCGCCCGCCCTCGCTACCTGCGGTTTCAGCCGAACCGGGGACCAGCCGGACGCCGGGCTGGCGCATCGGAAGGCCTTCCTCGGTGTGCTGCTCGACAGGGGTGTCGTCGGCCGCTTCCGCTGCTGACCAACCGCTGTCCCACACCGATTCCCAGTTCAGATCCGTGCTGTTGGCCAGGTCGTTCGGATCGACCAGCCATTCGGAGAGCATCGACTGGTAAATGGCGTCGTCGGAGCCGGCTGTCACCGACCGTTCGGGCGCGACCTGCGGCTCCTGCGGTTCGACGGTTTCGGCGGGCACACCTGCCGCCTGCTGCCTGGCGGCGAAGAACCCGGACGTGTCGGCAGGCCGAGCGGCCTGCGCGGGCATGGAGTCTTCCGGCCAGTCATCGGCGGGCCACTCGTCGGCGGCCTGGTCCGGCTGCGGGGCGGCCGACGGCCCCAGAGATGCCGGGAGGTCGGATATCCCGCTGGCGCCGGGATCGCGTTGTGGCAGCAGTGCGATCGGCACGTCGGAGTGGCCGTTGCGGTACTGCGCCTCCGGCACTTCCTCGTAGTCGTCCCAGGTGTCCTCGCGGTCGTGTTCGGGCGCGCGATACACGGGTTCGCCGAACTGGTGATGCGCGTCCGCTCCGCCGAGCAGCTCAATGGGCACGTGGACGCCGGCCGTCGTGCCCGAATTCGGTTCGCCCGCAATCGTGCTGCGCAACCTGACCACCAGACCGTGGTGCGATGCGAGTCGTCCGACCACGAACAGCCCCATGTGCCGAGCGGTGTACGGGTCGACCTCACCGCCGGACTGCAGACGCGTGTTGGCCACCCGCAGGTCCGAATCGGTCATACCGATACCTATGTCGCTGACCTCGATGACGAGTCCGCCGTTGCCGGTGTGCACGGCGGACACCCGCACCTGTGACATCGGTGGCGAATTGCGCAGCGCGTTGTCGAGCAGCTCGGCCAGCAGATGGACAAGGTCGCCCGCGACGGAGCCCGCGACGTCGCTGTCGGGGACCGTGGCGGTGATGACGCGGGTGTAGTCCTCGACCTCCGAAGCCGCCGCGTTGATGATCGCCGAAACGGGCACCGGCTCAGCTTGATCGCGGGGCACCTTCGCGCCGGCGAGCACCAGCAGGTTGGCGCCGTTGCGCCGCATGCGGGCGGCGAGGTGGTCGAGACGGAACAGGCTCTCGAGCCGCTCGGGATCCTCCTCGTTGCGTTCGAGCCGGTCGATGAGCGACAGCTGCTGGTCGACCAGTGAACGACTGCGCCGCGACAGAGTCTCGAACATATCGCCGACCTGGAATTGCAGCCGCGACTGCTCGCCGGCCAGCAGTACCGCCTGCTCGTGCAGCTCGTCGACGGCGTGTGCGACCTGACCCACTTCGTCCGACGTGTGCACCGGAATGTGTTCGATCGGCCCGGGGTCGCCGCCTGCACGCACCTCTTCGATCTCGCGAGCCAGATCGTCATGGGCAACCCGCAGCGCACTGTCACGCAGTCGGCGAAGGGGCCGCACGAGCGAGCGCGCCACCACGACGACCACGATCAGCGCCAGCAGCATCGCACCACCGACGACCGCCGCGTCGCGGATGGCCGCGCTGCGTTGCGCGGCGGCCCGCTGATCCACCGTGGACGTCACCGACTCGGTGGTATCGGTGATGACCTTCCCGGCGATCTGGTCGGTGAGAGCCTCCGATGCCCGCAGGTCTGGGTTGTTGACCAGGACGGCTGCCGGATCCGACATGATCGCCAACCGCTTGACCATCTCGCCCTGCAGCCGCTGGGCTTCGGCCGAGCCGACGCCGAGTACCTGACTTATCCCGGACAGCGTCGAGGGCTCGGTACCGGCCAGCGCGATCATCCTGGTCCGCAGCTCAGGTTCGGGGAGTTCATCGCCGAGATTCACCAGCAGCTGCTGCATCGTCATCTGACCGCGTGCACCGACCGCGCGGGACAACCCGAGAGTCTCAGCGGTGATCCGCTCATCGTCGACTCGGACCGACCCGTTGATGGCGTCCTCGGCGGACAGCAGGATCGGCGCGTAGGTGGTGATGCGTTCGAACAGGGTAATGCTGTTGGACGTGACCTTGTCCATCAACGCCTGGCCGTCAGCGATCATGCTCGTGACGCCCTTGTTGACGTCGGCCGCGATTTCGGTGTCCGACAGCCTGCGCTGCAATTCCCGCTTGCTGGAGTCGAACTCGGTGAGCGCGGCCTGCGGATCGCCTCCGGTGGAACTCGCCAGCATCGCACCGTCGAGTGCGGCCATGTAATTCACGATCGCCGGCACCATTTCGGTGCGGTCGGCGGCGCGGCGCAAATCGGTGGCTTCGGTGACGCTGCTGTATATGCGCAATCCGCCGAACACGCCGGCGAGAACAAGTGGCACCAATACGATCGCGAGCACTTTCCAGCGAACCGGCCAATTGGACACCGACAGCCGGTGCGGGCGCTTGGGCGGCGGCGCCGCTTCGGGTTCGAAATTGTCAGGCGGACCGTCGAAGTGCGTGAAGACGCTCATCGGCGCTCGACCGTGTTCTCGTGATTCATAAGCTTCCTGCGAATTCGCCCGCATCCGCGAGCTGGCGTTGTGCGCCTGGCAATTGCACGAGTATGCCAGCCTTGCGCGGTCGACTCCACGGTTCTTACTGAACAGACAGAGTTCGCAAACCCAACGTCAAGTCGGTCGTGGGAGCCCGAGCAAACAACCGGTATACGACTGCCCGCTGGCCCGAAAGTGTGCGATCTAAACCCTTTGTGAAGATGCTAACAAGTGCTTGCACGAGCAAGCACCTACGCGAAGTATCGGGAGTGCACGAAGCCATCGAAGTAGGAGGGGACTAATGGCGGAGAACAACAACGGCGCGATCGAGGCCGTGAGGGGCATCGTTTCAGGTGCCATCGGATTCACCAAGCAGGTCATCGGTTTGATCTTGAGCCGCGACGATCTTCAGGAAGAGGGTCGCGCGCAGGTCGACAAGGCCTCCAATCAACTCGAGGCAGCCGGTAAAGAGGCTGAGGCCGAGAAGGCTCGCGCCAAGGCCAAGGTGCAGGAGACCCGCCAGAAGGCGGCTAGCAAGTCCTGACATTCGAACGGTCGAAGCACCCCCGACTCCTGGGAGTCGGGGGTGTTCCTCGTTCCGGCGGGTCGGGGAAGATAGCGAGTTGTGTTCAACGTGCTGTTCTTTTCGCCGCGCATCGCACCCAACACCGGTAATGCGATCCGGATGGTCGCCGCGACGGGTTGCGAATTGCATCTGGTCGAGCCGCTCGGGTTCGACTTGTCCGAACCCAAACTCCGTCGCGCCGGGCTGGACTATCACGACCTCGCGTCGGTCACCGTGCACCGCGACCTGACCGCGGCATGGGAGGCGTTGCAACCGCAGCGCGTGTACGCGTTCACCGCACATGCCAGCGCACGGTTCGACGCTGTCAGCTACGAAGCGGGCGATGTGGTGATGTTCGGCCCCGAACCCACCGGACTGGACGCCGCGACATTGGCAGACCCGCACATCACCGCGCAGTTGCGCATCCCGATGCTCGCCGGAAGGCGGTCACTGAACCTGTCGAACGCCGCCGCGGTCGTCGTCTACGAAGCGTGGCGCCAGCACGGATTCACGGGTGCCGTCTGATTCACCATGAATTCCAGTGCGCGAACTGTTCGGCGGGCAGCCGCTTGGCGCGACGGAAATCGGTGCCCTTGGTGTAGGCGATCGGGAACAGCCCACCCTGCCGGTACTGGTCGAACGGGATGCCGAGGACTTCTGCGGCCAGCTTCTCGCCCTTGCCGACGAGGTGCAGCGTCGTCCACGCCGAGCCGAGTCCGCGCGAGCGCAGCGCAAGCATGTAGCTCCACACCGCGGGAAGCAGTGACCCCCAGAACCCGGCGCTGCCCGCTACCGCCTCGTCGGGACTGCCCTGCAGGCACGGGACCATCATCACCGGCACCTCGTGGAAATGTTCTGCCAGGAACATCGCGGAGTTCATGACGGCTCCGACCTGGTCATCACGGATGTCGCCGTGCGTCGGCCGCTCCCGGTCGAGGTAGCGCGTCGCGTTGTGCTTGTAGATGTCGGCGAGGGCCTTCTTCTTCTCGGGGTCGTCGACGAACACCCACTGCCAACCCTGAGAGTTGGAACCCGTCGGCGCCTGGAGCGCCAAGTCCAGACATTCCAGCAGTACTTCGCGCGGTACCGGCTTCTCCAGGTCCAGCCTCTTGCGCACCGAGCGGGTGGTGGTCAGGACTTCATCGGCCGACAAGTTCAGGGTCACGTTTCGAGACTACATTCGCCGGTATGGCAGTCGAATTCACGCAAGAGGTGTCCAGCAGGCTTTCAGCCGATCATTCCGGGTGGTTGACCACTGTCGCCAAATCCGGCCAACCGGTTCCGAAGTTGGTGTGGTTCTACTTCGACGGCAAGGACGTGTTCGTCTACACCGAACCGGGCGCCGCCAAGGTCCGGCACATCAGGAACCATCCCCGCGTCAGCCTGAATCTGGATTCGGACGGCACCGGGTCGGGCGTCATCGTGGTCGGTGGTGAGGCAACCGTCGACGCCGAGAACGCGGATCCGTTGCAGGACGAGCGATATCACGCGAAGTACGGTGAGCTGGCAGCCAGCCTCGGCTTCACCGACGAATTCCTCGGCGCCTACAACCTGCGACTGAAGATCAACGTCGACAAGGTCTGGACCACCCCGACCGCCGACTGACTCGCTACCTGAAGTCGCGGGACTTCGACGCCACCCGCATATCGAGTTTGCCCATGCGGTCGGCGACGATGGTGACCGCGCCGGTGGCGTTCTGTACCTGGCCGCGGACCAACAGCGCCGACGCCGTCTGCGCCAGCTTGCGGTGCCGCGCCCAAACCCCACGCGAGCACATGACGTTGACCATCCCGGTCTCGTCCTCGAGGTTGACGAACGTGACGCCCTGCGCCGTCGCCGGCCGCTGACGGTGAGTCACCGCCCCGGCCACCAGCACCCGGGTCCCGTCAGGAACCTCCAGCAGCTTGTTGGCCGGAACGACGCCGAGCGCGTCGAGGTTCTCGCGCAGGAACTGAGTGGGATAGCTGTCGGACGAGACACCCGTCGCCCACACATCGGCGGCAGCCAACTCGAGTTCGGTCATGCCGGGCAGCGAGGGTATCTGCGATGACGACCCCACTCCGGGCAGCCGGTCAGGTCGTTGGGTGGCTGCCGCGCCTGCGGCCCACAGTCCTTCGCGTCGGCTGATCCCGAAGCAGCCGAGCGCTCCCGCGGTGGCCAGCGCCTCGGTCTGCGGAACGCTCAGCTGAATCCGCTGGGTGAGGTCCAGCAGAGAGGTGAACGGTCCGTTGGCTTTTCGTTCGTCGACGATGCGTTCGGCCAGATCGTCGCCGATGTGGCGGATGCTGCCGAGACCCAGTCGCACTTTGGTGCCCGCGTTCTCCAGCGTCGCGTGCGCGAGGCTGGCGTTGGTGTCCGGTCCGTGGACGGTGACCCCGTGCCTGCGGGCGTCGGCCACCAGCGACTGTGGCGAGTAGAAGCCCATCGGCTGCGCTCGCAGCAGCGCGGCGCAGAACGCCGCGGGGTGGTGCAGCTTGAACCACGACGAGTAGAACACCAGCGATGCAAATGACAGCGAATGACTTTCCGGGAAACCGAAATTGGCGAACGCCTCCAGCTTTTCGTAGATCCGCTCGGCCACCTCCCCCGTGACGCCGTGCCGTTCCCGCATGCCGTCGAAGAACCTGCCCCGCAATCGCTGCATACGTTCGGTGGAGCGTTTGGATCCCATGGCGCGGCGCAACTGGTCGGCCTCGGCGGCGGAGAACCCCGCGCAGTCCACCGCCAGCTGCATGAGCTGTTCCTGAAACAGTGGCACACCCAAGGTCTTTCGCAGGGCGGTTTCCATCGACGGGTGATCGTAGGTGACGGCCTCTTCCCCGTTGCGTCGTTTGATGTAGGGATGCACCGACCCGCCCTGGATCGGGCCCGGGCGGATCAGCGCGACCTCGACCACCAGGTCGTAGAACACCCGCGGCTTCAGCCGCGGCAGGGTGGCCATCTGCGCACGGGACTCCACCTGGAACACCCCGACGGAGTCGGCGCGCTGCAACATCTCGTACACCGCGGGTTCGGACAGGTCCAGCTTGGCCAGGTCGACGTCCAGGCCCTTGTGCTCGCGCACCAGGTCGATGACGTAGTGCAAAGCCGAAAGCATGCCGAGGCCCAGCATGTCGAACTTCACCAAACCGATTGCCGCGCAGTCGTCTTTGTCCCACTGCAGCACGCTGCGGTTCTCCATCCGCGCCCACTCCACCGGGCAGACATCGGCGATGGGGCGGTCGCAGATCACCATGCCGCCGGAGTGGATGCCCATGTGCCGCGGCAGATTGGAGATCTGCTGCGCCAGGTCGATCACCGGTTCGGGAATGTCCTCGACGTGAGGCGACTCGGCCAGATTTCCCCACTGGCCGAGCTGCTTGCTCCAGGCGTCCTGCTGGCCTTGAGAGAACCCCAGCGCGCGGGCCATGTCGCGGACAGCGCTGCGGCCCCGGTACGTGATGACGTTGGCCACCTGGGCGGCGTAGTCCCTGCCGTAGCGGTTGTAGACGTACTGGATCGCGTTCTCCCGCAGATCCGATTCGATGTCGATGTCGATGTCGGGAGGTCCGTCTCGCGCCGGAGACAGGAACCGCTCGAATAGCAACTCGTTGGCGACCGGGTCGACATTGGTGACTCCGAGGGCGTAACAGACGGCTGAGTTGGCCGCCGAGCCTCTGCCCTGGGCCAGGATGTTGTTGTCCTTGCAGAACCGGGTGATGTCGTGGACAACCAGGAAGTAGCCCGGAAATGTCAGCTGCTCAATGATTTTCAGTTCATGCTCGATCTGGGAGTATGCCCCCGGCGCACGCTCCGGAGAGCCGTACCGGTGGCGTGCGCCTTCCATGACCAAATGCCTCAGCCAGCTGTCTTCGGTGTGGCCGTCGGGGACATCGAAGGGCGGCAACTGCGGAGCGATCAGGGCCAGCCCGAACGCGCACTGCTCGCCGAGGTCGGCTGCCGCCTCGACGATCTCGGGGCGATGCGCGAAATACCGCGCCATCTCCGCCCCCGACCGCAGGTGCGAACCCCCCAGCGGGGCAAGGTAACCGGCAGCCTCGTCCATCGAGTGCCGAGCCCGGATCGCACCCATGGCCATGGCCAGCCTGCCGCGGGACGGTTCGGCGAAGTGAGCCGCGGTGGTGGCGACGACTCCGAGACCGAACCTGGGTGCCAGTTCGGCCAGGACCTCGTTGCGCTCGTCGTCGCAGGGATGCCCGTGATGGGTGAGCTCGATGCTGACCCGGTCGCGGCCGAACCGGTCCACCAGGTCGGCAAGCGCCTTGGTCGCCGCCTCCGGCCCACCCGACGAAAGCGCCTGGCGGACATGTCCTTTGCGGCATCCGGTCAGGATGTGCCAGTGTCCGGCCGCGGCCTCGGTCAACGCGTCGTAGTCGTAGTGCAGCTTGCCCTTCTCACCGCCGGCCAGATGCGCCTTCGCGAGCTCGCGCGACAGCCGCCGGTATCCCTCCGGACCGCGGGCGAGCACCAGCAGATGCGGCCCCGGCGGGTCGGGGTCCTCGGTCCGGTCGCCCCCACCCAGCGACAGTTCGGCGCCGAACACCGTCGAAATGTCCAGTTCCCTGGCGGCCTCGGCGAAGCGCACCACGCCATAGAGGCCGTCGTGATCGGTCAGCGCGATGGCGCGCAGGTCGAGACGGACAGCCTCCTCGACGAGTTCCTCCGGCGTGCTGGCACCGTCGAGGAAGCTGTACGCCGAGTGCGTGTGCAGTTCCGCATACGGCACTGCTGAGGCGGGCCGATCGATGCCCTCCGCCTGGTAGGCCCCACGCTTTCGCGACCACGCCGGACTGTCGCCGCCGTCGCCGATCTGCTCGTCGATAGGCCAGCCGGCATGGCGCGGTTTGCCGTTGAGCACCCGCTCCATTTCCGTCCAGCTCGGCGGCCCCGTATGCCAGCCCACCATCACAGTGTATCGAACACATGTTCTAACAGCATCTCGGCGGAGGATGATCCGGCAGCGATGATTTCTGCGCGGGGATCCGGTCTACACAGGGAGCACACCGGAAGAGGAGGCCCGCATGACGTCCGCCCTGCCCCCAGTCGTCGACCAAGACGCCTGGCGCACCGCACTCGATGACCTACGCAAGCGGGAGAAGGCCGCGACGCGTGAACTGGACGCGATTGCCGCGCAGCGCCGTCGCCTGCCCATGGTCGAGATGCCCGACTACACGTTGATCGGCGAGGACGGCCCCGTCCGTCTGGTCGACGTGTTCGACGGCAAATCGCAGCTGATCGTCTACAACCACATGTGGTTCGACAACGAGGAGTGGCAGTGCCCCGGCTGCACCGGCCTCACGTCGAGCTGGACCCGACTGGAGTTCCTCGGCTACTTCGACGCCCGCATGGTGATCGTCACCAACGGGCCGATCGACGACGCGCTCGCCTACAAGGCCAAGGTCGGCAACACGATGGTCTGGTATTCATCGTCGGAGAGCTCCTTCGGCGCCGACGTCGACGCGGGCCCCGGCGAGGGATTCGCGGTCAACGTGTTTCTTCGCGACGGCGGCAAGGTCTACCGGACCTGGCACACCGACGGCCGCGGGACCGAGCAACTCACCCATACGTTCCCGCTGATCGACCTGCTGCCGTGGGGCCGCCAGGAAGACTGGCAGGACTCCCCCGAAGGCTGGCCGTCCGGCCCGGCCTGGTCACATTGGCCCGATACACCGGAGATCGCAAAGGCCTACGGAAAGGGCGCCGAATGACCGGCACAAGCGAGGAGCGCTACGTCGTGACGAGGACCATCGCCGCCGACCCCGCGAAGATCTTCGCGGTGCTCGCCGACCCGACCCGCCATAAGGACACCGAACCCGGCGACTGGGTCCGCGACGCGAAGGACACCGAACCCATCACGGCCAGCGGCCAGATGTTCGCGGTCAACATGTTTCTCGAGCAAGCCGGTGGCCACTACGTAATACACAATCTGGTCACCGAGTTCGAGCGCGACAAGACCATCGCGTGGCTGCCGGGCCAGCTGACCGACGACGGCGAACACAGCCCCGGCGGTTGGTGGTGGCGATACGACTTGGCTCCCAGCGCTTCCGGTACCGAAGTCACTATGACCTACGACTGGAGTGACACCGAACAGCAATTCCGCGACACCGTCGGGGTTCCCGTGTTCGGGCAGGATTTCATCGAGGCGTCGCTTGCATCATTGGAACGCGCCGTCCACTGATTCCATCCACTGGATCGTTACGGGTCCGGATCGCCGCGCAGGAATTCTGCAGGGTGATGCGCATGGTTGATATCCGGGGGCCGGGTGCCGTCGGTCCATGACAGCCGTCCACTGTCGGTGACGGTCGTCTGCCATCGCCCCTTGGTCACGGCCGCGTGATCGGGTCCGCAGGCGAAGAACAGCATGTCGGCGTCGGTCTTACCGCCGGCAGCCCAATCCACGGCGTGGTGCACCTCGCAGTGATAGCCGGGCTCGACGCAATTCGGCCTTGTACATCCGCCGTCGCGGGCATAACAGATGACGCGCTGATCGGCGGTGGCCACACGTTTCTGGCGGCCCAGGTAGATCGGGCGCTCGCCGTGATCGTCGAACACCGCCAGATAGTGGATGCCGCCGGCGGCCATCCGGATCAGGTCGCGCATCGGCAACGCGGTGTTGCCGCCGGTGCGCGCCGGCGAGGGCATCGGCACGCCGGGATCATTCACGGCGTGGGCGGCCTGGTTGAGCTCGGCAAGGGTGGTGCGCGCGATTACCGTGACGGCGTGCCCACGATGTGCGCCCAGCTCGCCGGACGCGATGCCGGCCTTGAGTCCGAGTTTGATGCCGTCATGGCAGCGTTGCGACGGGCTGCGGTCATCGGGTGCCTCGGCGATGCTGCCGTCTGGCAGATGGCGACCCGGGCGCACCGCGGCTGTAGCGGCCTCGACATAGCAGCGGGTTTCGGGGTCGATCCAGCCTGACAGCTGCGACATCCCGTCGGGACCCTGTGGTCCCAGCACCATGCCTCGCCGACGGGCGCGGTCGGCTTCGTCGAAATTGCCATCAGGATTGAAGATCTCCGCTATGTGGCGTCCGGCCGCCTTGACGATCTCGGCGTCATTCTTGACCGCTTCCCGGACCAGGCTCCGTTCCACCTCCACCCGATCGTCGGCCGACGCACACGATGGCAACCTGCCCATCGCGCCGGTGATCGCACGCAGGTGGTCCTCCCCTACGACACCCTCCGCAACGGCGTCGGCGACCAGTGGCAACTCCGGTGGCAGTTGCGGGCCGGAGAGCTGACGGCGCGGCCGGATGCGCTTGGCCACCTTCATGCGGCGCTTGATCTCGCTAGGCGGAATCCGCAGCCGCGCCCAGAGGCTGTCGATCAGCGCGCCCACCAATCCCGTCTCATCGGGCGGGTCGGCGATCTGACCGAACACCCGGTACATCAGCCCCCGGTTGGTGCGCTCCTGCGTCTCGAGGCGCTCGGCCATCTCCACCCGGAACAGACTGCCCACATCGTCAGACGACAACTCACGCATCTGGGCGTACGCGCCATCGACCTGATCCAGCAGCGCGCGCAACCTCTCGCGTGCCACCGCTCCGGTGATGAATTCGCCCATACCACAACGCTAACGACACCCACCGCCACAACCGGCCATTCCCGAACGCAGACCAACAAAGCCTGTGGATGAACACGCGATTGTGGATAATTGAGACGACTTGTCGGTGCGCCCTGCTAGCGACTCTCGCCATCGCTCACGGCAGATCCGCATCGTCGAACTGATCACGCGGAACGACCACCATCGGGACCTCCAGCACCCGCAGCATCTTCGCGGCCGTCGAACCGAGGAACAGACGCCTTGGCGCGCTGAGCCGACTCGATCCCACCATGATCAGATCACCGTCGTGCCACGCAAGCTTACTGACCGCCTCCTCGACCGTACGGCCGTCGACAACCGTCGATTCCACCGGAAAGCCTTCGGGGAGATTGCTTTTCGCCGTATCCAGAGTGTGCTTGGCGTGTGCGAGCGCACGTTCACGAACAGCTTCGTCGTCCCCACGGAGCGTGCCGAAGATCGGGTCCAGCGCAACCAGCGACGCCAGCCGCAGCGGAGTTCCGGCCGCGCTGCTGAACCGCACGGCGGTGTCGAGTAGCAGATCCGCGCCAACACGCTCGCCGATTGCGCATGTCACCTCGCGGACACGGTCGATCGACGATTCGCGGGTACCTCGCGGAGCCACGGCGACAGGCACGGGCGCCGAGTGAAGGAGTTCGTTGACGACCGAGCCCAACGAATAGCTGCCTGCAATGCCACCACCCGAGCCGCCGACGACGATGAGGTCGGCCTGCACGCGTGCCGCCTCTTTGATCAGCCCATCGGCGTACGAGTCGTCGAAGCTGACGTGCGTGCCCGCCGTGATGTCGGCGGGTATCGACGAACGCGCCTCAGCGAGCCAGTGCTCAGCCTGCTCGGCGAGGTGCTCGTCGTATCCGATCGGCACAAGCGAGGGCACCGCACGATCCGGCGGCAAGATGATGCTCACCCCGAGTTCGGCATCGAGCGTGCGGGCCAGCCGCACGCCCAGCGCCAATGCGTCGGCGCCGCCCGATGTTGCCAGGTATCCAACGATCAGCTTCATAGCTGGGATCCTGTCAACGCCCGGCCGCGGTTACCCGCGGTTTGAGACAAATTGCTCAGGCGCTGTATTCGGCGGCGCCGTCTTCGAGCACCAGGCGCGTGTCCGATCCGTCGGGACCGGAGGCCTCGGTGCGGAACACCGCATGCCCCGGTTCGGTCCGCCAGATCGACGTCGTCAGCGTCTCGCCGGGAAAGACCGGCGACGTGAACCGGGCTGCGACGGCGCTGACTTTCGTCGCGTCGCCCTCGCCGAGTTCCGCGACCAGCGCTCGACCCGCGACGCCGTAGGAGCACAGACCGTGCAGAATCGGCTTCGGGAAGCCGGCCAGTTCGCGCGCGAACCACGGATCGCTGTGCAGCGGATTGCGGTCGCCGGAGAGCCGGTAGATCAGCGCCTGATCCTCGCGGGTGGGCAGGGCAATCTTCGAATCCGGTTCGCGGTCAGGGATTTCCGGCGCGGACGGCCGTTGGCCCGGCTCGCCACCGAACCCGCCTTCACCGCGGATGACCGCTGTCGTATGTGTTTCGGCGATCACCTCGCCGGAGTCCGGATCGGTGCCCGTCGCCTTGAGCATGACGATCGCGTTCTTGCCCTCACCCTTGTCCTGGATGTCGGCGACCTCGGCGACGACGCTCAGCTTGCCCGCCGGGGGCAGCGGCTTGAACAGCCGGATCCCCTGCGAACCGTGCAGCAGCATGGCGAAGTTGAAGCTGCCGATCATGGCGGCCGCCGCGAACGGCAGACACGCGATGACCGCGTAGGTGGGCAACACCTGTTGCGGGGTGTCGTGACTGTTCTCTGTGGTGAATGCCAGATCGTCGAGTCCCGCGCCGACGCCGAGCGCATAGAGCATCGTGTCGCGGTCAGTCCATGTGAAAAGCTGCGGCTCCGTCTTCGCACCTACGGAATTCGGGTCGAGCGGCATCGAGACTCCCTTCGCTGATGTGTCGGACGATACACAGCATTGACCTTTCTCCCGCCAGGGGTGACCATGGCTCGCATGCGCTATGTCGTTACCGGCGGTACCGGGTTTATTGGCCGACGCGTGGTGTCACAGATTCTGGCGAGCCGCGAGGACGCCGAGGTGTGGGTCCTGGTCCGCCGCGAGTCGCTCGAGCGGTTCGAGCGCCTGGCCACCGACGGCGATCGCCCGTGGGGTGAACGAGCGAAACCGCTGGTCGGTGACCTCACCGCAGCCGACCTGGGGCTGACCGACGACGCCGTCGCCGAACTCGGCACCGTCGACCACATCGTGCATTGCGCGGCCATATACGACATCACCGTTGCCGAGGCGGACCAGCGCGCGGCCAATGTCGACGGCACCCGCGCGGTCATCGACCTGGCCCGCCGTCTCGACGTGACCCTGCACCACGTGTCCTCCATCGCCGTGGCCGGCACCTATCGCGGCGAGTTCACCGAGGATGACTTCGATGTCGCGCAGGACCTGCCGACGCCGTATCACCAGACGAAGTTCGAAGCCGAACTGCTGGTCCGTTCGGCGCATGGCCTGCGGTACCGGATCTACCGCCCTGCGGTCGTCGTCGGCGATTCGCGCACCGGCGAGATGGACAAGGTCGACGGCCCCTACTACTTCTTCGGCGTGCTGGCCAAGCTGGCGCGACTGCCCGGTATGACGCCGATGGTGCTACCCGACACCGGGCGCACCAACATCGTTCCGGTCGACTTCGTGGCTGACGCCTTGGTCCATCTCATGCACGAGCCCGACCGCGACTGGCAGACGTTCCACCTCACCGCACCGAAAACGATTGGGCTTCGGGGGATCTACCGCGGGGTAACCAAGGCCGCAGGTTTGCCGCCGCTGCTCGGCTCGCTGCCGCGCAGTGCCGCAACACCGATCGTGCGGGCCACCGGGCGTGCCAAGATCCTGCGCAACATGGCGGCCACTCAACTGGGCGTTCCCGCCGAAGTCCTCGACGTCGTCGACCTGTTCCCCACGTTCACGACCGACAACGCCGACGATGCACTGCGCGGCACCGGCATCACCGTGCCCGAGTTCGCCACGTACGCACCGAAACTATGGCGCTACTGGGCCGAGCACTTGGACCCCGATCGCGCACGCCGCGACGACTCCGCCGGACCCTTGGTGCGCAAGCACGTCATCATCACCGGTGCGTCAAGCGGGATCGGGCGCGCGTCGGCAGTGGCGGTCGCCGAACGCGGTGCGACGGTATTCGCGTTGGCACGCAACGCCGAAGCGCTCGATGAATTGATCGCCGAGATTCGTGAGGCAGGCGGGCAGGCGCATGCGTTCACATGCGACGTCACCGACTCGACGTCCGTCGAGACCACCATCAAAGACATCCTCGGCCAGTTCGGGCATGTCGACTATCTGGTGAACAACGCAGGGCGGTCGATCCGTCGCTCCGTGTCGGCGTCGACGGACCGCCTGCACGACTACGAGCGCGTGATGGCGGTCAACTACTTCGGATCCGTGCGGATGGTTCTGGCCCTGTTGCCGCACTGGCGGGAACGGAAGTTCGGCCACGTCGTCAACGTGTCCAGCGCCGGGGTGCAGGCAAGCAGCCCGAAGTACAGCGCATACGTCCCGAGCAAGGCAGCCTTGGATGCGTTCGCCGAAGTCGTTGGCAGCGAGACTCTTTCCGATCACATCACCTTCACGAGCATCCACATGCCCCTGGTGAAGACGCCGATGATCGCGCCGTCGCGGCGCCTGAACCCGATGCCGCCCATCACCGCCGAACACGCCGCGGCGATGGTGGTGCGCGGGCTTGTCGACAAGCCGTTGCGGATCGACACACCGGTTGGAACGTTGGCCGACGTCGGCATGTACTTCACCCCCAAGCTGTCGCGGCGCGTCCTGCACCAGATATATCTGGGCTATCCGGATTCGGCGGCCGCCCGCGGGGTCGAGCCGTCCGAGGCTCCTGGACAAGCGGCGCCGGAGCGCAGGCCGAAGCGACCCGCGCGCGCCACGGTGTCACGGGTGCGCGTCCCGCGTGCGGTGGCCCGACCGGCCAAGCGCGCGCTGCGCCTGGTGCCCGGAGTCCACTGGTGAGCGGGTTGGTCCTATCGTTGGCGGTGTGACGCTACCTGTATTCGTCGACGTCGACACCGGCGTCGACGACGCGATGGCGTTGATCTATCTATTCGCCAGCGACGACGCTGACGTCGTCGGAATCGCCTCGACAGCGGGAAATGTTCCCGCACAACAGGTCTGCAGGAACAACCTGGGACTGCTGGAGCTCTGCGGATTGGACATCCCGGTATCCAAGGGCTCCGATCAACCGCTCACCGAACCGTTGCGCACCGCCGAGGACACTCACGGACCCGAGGGCATGGGGTACGCCAGGTTGCCTGCAACCGATCGTGAGCTCACCGCGCACGACGCCGCCGACGCGTGGATCCGCGCGGCGCACGAACATCCCGGCGAGTTGGTGGCGATAGCCGTCGGCCCGTTGACCAACCTGGCGCTGGCCCTGCGGAAAGAACCGGCGCTGCCGAAGTTGCTTCGTCGGCTTGTCATCATGGGCGGCGCCTTCGACTACCGCGGCAACACCACACCGGTCGCCGAGTGGAACATCAGCGTGGACCCGGAGGCCGCCGCCGAGGTCTTCGGCGTGTGGGGAGCGGCGTGGGGACTCGACACTCCATCACATCTCCCGATTGTGCTCGGCCTGAACCTGACCGAGAACATCGCGATGACGCCCACGCTGCTGAGCCGGCTCGCGACGGTGGCGGCCTCGTCGTCGATTCCGATGAGCGTCCTGGACGACCGCGGCACGAGGTCGGTCGCATCCAATCCGCTGATCGCGGTGCTCGAAGACGCGATGCGGTTCTACTTCGAGTTTCACTTCGACCAGAACGAGGGCTACCTGGCGCATCTTCACGACCCGCTCGCCGCCGCGGTGGTGCTCGATCCCGACCTGGTCAGCTACCGGCCCGTCGCCGTCGACGTCGAACTGACCGGCACGTTGACGCGGGGCATGACGATCGCGGACTGGAGCAACCGGTGGGGCCGGGAACCCAACGCGCTCATCGGAGTTGGCGTCGACCCGGAGGCGTTCTTCGACCGGTTCATCGCACGGGTCGGCGCGTTCGCCAAGCGTCTGAGTTACTCGTAAATCCCCTCGATGTACCACCTCCCCTGCCGGTAGCACAGCAGTAAGGCCCGCTTATCACGGCCGTCGAGCAGCACCTGTGCCCGAGCCGTACGACCAGACTTCGGAAGCCCGGGATCCCACCACCGCTCATCGACCGGCCAGGGCCCGGCCCACCAGGTGAGGCGGGAGTCGTTGGAGCCCGGTGCGACCAGACGCGACGGGTCCGCGGAGAACAGTCCCCTGCCGGTCACCCGCACCGGATTTCCGCCGACATCGAACAGTTCGACCGGATCGTCGAGCAGCACAGTCGGCGACGGCTCGGGAAGTTGACCCGGCCAGGGCTGAGCAGGATCGGCGCGCGCCACCTGCTCGTCACCTAGCGGTGTGAAGGTGATGCGTTCGGCGGGTCCGCGACCACCGCTGAGCATCGGCACCTGCACCGCCTCGGGTCCGAGCAGACCCTGGACGCGCAACAGCGCCCGGCGGGCCCGCAGCCGGTCCTCCTCTCCGATGCCGCCCCACAACGGCAGCTGCAGCGCCTCGGCCGAAATCAGTTCCACCGGACGCAGCCGGATCACGGTGACCGGCGCGGTGGGCCGATCGCCCTGATTGCGCCTGTTCAGCCAGCCGTCCAGTTGCCAGCGCACCCGGTCGGCGGTGGCATCCTCTGTCAGCGGTTCCGCACAGCGCCAAACCCGTTCCAGCTCTTCCCCGTTGGCGGTGATGGCGTGGATGGCCAGGCGGGTGCATCCCACACCGGACGCCTCCAGGCTGCGGTGCAGGGCGCCTGCCAGCGAGCGACCGGCGAACGCAGCGGCATCCACCCGTTCGATCGGCGGGTCACAGTCCATGACCGCGTCGAGCTCCTGCTCGGGTTCACGCCCCGACGGACCTCGGGCGGGCTCGCCACGGGCGAACCGGTGTGCGGCCACCGCATCGGCGCCGAACCGCGACGCCACATCGCTGCGAGACAAATCCGCGAACTGCCCGATGTTGCGGATTCCCATGCGCCACAGCAGGTCTGCCAGGTCCTGTCGTCCGGGTTCGGCCAGACTGGGTTCGGCGGCCAGCTGCCGGATGGACAGCACCGACAGGAACAGTGCGTCCCCGCCGGACTCGACGATCCGTCCCGCTCGCGCGGCGAAGACCGCGGTGGGTAGTTGATCGGCGATGCCGACCTGACATTCGGCTCCGGCTGTGGCGACCGCGTCGACCAGCCGCTCGGCGGCGGCCTGTTCGGATCCGAAGTAGCGGGCCGCCCCGCGCACCGGCAGCACCAGCAGGCCGGGCCGCAGGACCTCGGCGCGCGGCACCAGGTCGTCCACCGCGACCGTCACGTCCTCGAAGTGGCGGGCATCGCGCGCCGGATCAGCGGTGACGACGTGCAGATCCGGACACCTTGCCTGCGATTCCCTGCGGCGCAACCCTCGTCGCACACCCGACGAACGCGCCGACGCCGAACAGGCGATGACCCGGTTGGCCAACGTCACCGCGACCGGGGCCGTAGGTGTCAGACCTGCCGCTGCTGCCGCGGCGACCGCGGGCCAGTCCATGCACCAGATGGCCAATACGCGAGACGACTGGGGCGACACAGCAGCCGGCTCACTGCGCAACCGTTGCCGGCCCGGTCCGGCCGCTGACGACTCGGCCACTGACGGAGTAGGTCAGCTGCACCTTGCCGATACGACCGAACCCCGGGCGAGCGCGTCCGGTGATCTCATAGCCGCAGACCCTGGCATCCAACCGGGCGGACGCACCCTGCCAGTCACCGTCGGTGACCAGCAGGGTGCAGCCCTTCTGCCGCGCACGGGCAACGACCGCCCGTGCGCGGGTGGCGGGCACCGAACGCCCACCCAGCCCGAGCACCACCATGTCCATGCCGTCCATCAGGACCGCGGCCACCTCGACCGGATCGCTTCCTGGGTTGGGAATGACCGCGATCCTGCTCAGATCCGCTCCCATTTCCACCGCGGCAAGAAGACCCGCATCGGGTTGGCCGACGATCGCGGCATGTCCACCCTCCGCCGTCACCGCCGCCACCATGCTCAACGACAGCGACCGGGCACCCGACAACACCGCCACCGTCCCGCGTGGCAACGGCGCGGGCAAGATGTCGCCAAGGGTTTCGGGCAGCGGCAGCAAACTTTCCTGGTCCGATAACCGATCGACGGCCGGTGCCGCCCCACGACGCCCGCCGCCCACTTTTCCGGACACTGCCGCCATCTTGCGGCGCAGGTGTTCTAGCTGTTCAGCGCGGTCTGGGCGGCGCTGATCCAGGCTCAAGGCAGCTGTCACAACAGCACCTCCCGCATCACCAGAATCATCCTATTTTCGAATGTATGTTCGATACGCCGAGTAAACACCTGCCCACCGACAACCGTCAAGCGGATCAGGACCTCGTCGGAGTGCCATCACTCGATGGTGACATTGACAAATGTCATCAGTCGGTGTTGTACTTCGGCGATGCTCAACGGAGAGCCCGCATTGCCCGAGCGTGGTTCGCTGCGCTCGCGCAGCGCGGCATCGATCAGCGGCGTAACCCTGCGGCAGATCAGCGCCGTGCTTCCGCCGGATCAGGCATGGGGCATATGGCTTTCGCGCCAGATCGTGGCCCGCATCATGGACACCTTCGGACCATCGCTGATCGGTACACACGTGCAACGCGTCGACACCAGGACATCCGGCGGCCGTCGCGTCATCGGGGAATGGGTTTACGGCCCGGGCGTTTCGCGTGGACGAACTGATACTGCGATCTACTTCGTCCACGGCAGCGGGTTCGTCCTCTGCTCACCACGCACCCACCGCCGCCTGACGTCCTGGCTTTCCCATCTGACGGGTCTGCCGGTTTTTTCCGTCGACTACCGACTCGCCCCCAAGCACCGATTCCCCACCGCGGCAGACGATGTCCGCACCGGATGGGACTGGCTGACACACGAGGGCGGCGTGGCACCGCAGCGCACCGTCATCGCAGGGGATTCCGCGGGTGGACATTTGGCCGTCGACCTGTTGTTGCAGCCCGATGCAGTCCATCCCGCGGCACTCACGTTGCTCTCCCCCGTTCTGGATCTGACGTTATCGCTGGCCCGCACCCGTGAACGGCTTCGTCGCGACCCGGCCATCCGCTCAGCGGACGCCGTCCGCCTGATCGAGTTGTATTGCGCGGGGATCGATTCGACGCATCCCCGACTGAAGCTCGACGTCGCAGTTGGCCGTGCCATGCCCCCGACGCTGATTCAGGCCGGCGGGGCCGAGATGCTGGCCGCCGACGCCATCGCCCTTGCCGAGCACATCCGCACCGCGGGCGGAATCTGCGAACTCGAGGTGTGGCCGGATCAGGTGCACGTCTTCCAGGCACTTCCACGATTGACGCCAGAAGCGCGACCGGCGATGCGCCGGATCGCATCGTTCATCTCACAGGCGTTGCAGGACAACACCATCGACCAGGCAGCGGGGTGACGGGCATGGGCCTGTTCGGATCGTCGAAGAAACGCAGCCGTGACGCAGCTGCGGTCATCACCGGGGCGGGCAGCGGCATCGGCGCGGCATTCGCGATGGAACTCGCCAAGCGAGGCGGCCGCGTGGTGTGCAGCGACATCGACGAGCACGCTGCCCGCACAACCGCCGACGCGATCGAAGCCGACGGCGGCGATGCGCTGGCATTGCGCTGCGACGTCTCGCAGATCGACGATGTCACGGCGCTGGCCAAGGAGGCCCAGTCCTGGTTCGGCGGCCCACCCACCGTGGTGATCAACAACGCCGGCGTCGGCGCAGGCGGCCTGCCCATCGGGGACATGAGCCTCGACGACTGGCAATGGGTCCTCGACATCAACCTCTGGGGACCGATCCACGGCTGTCATGTGTTCGCGCCCATCCTGCGCGAAGCCGGCTACGGCGGAATCGTCAACGTCGCATCGGCCGCGGCATTCGGTGCGGCGCCGGGCATGGCCGCCTACAACGTCAGCAAGGCGGGCACGCTGTCGCTGTCGGAGACCCTGGCGGCCGAACTGTACGGCACCGGCGTCAACGTCACGGTGCTGTGCCCGACATTCGTCAAGACGAACATCGTCGACGCGGGCCGGATCTCCGAGCGGTCAACGCAACTGGCCGACCGGCTGATGCGGTGGACCGGCTTCTCCCCCGAGCGGGTTGCCCGCACATGCCTGGACACCCTCGACCGCGGCGGCCTCTATTGCATGCCGCAGCCCGACGCCCGGATCGGCTGGGGCATCAAACGTTTCACCCCGACGGTGTACACCCGCGCCGTCGGCCTCACCACGCGTGTCACCACCTAGGAGGTTCGCAATGGCCATCGACATGGACGTCATGCTGGCGAAGATCAAGGATCGCCAGTGGGCACTGGCAGATATCGACTGGGACGCACCGGGTGCGGAGATGATCACCGACGAACAACGGCCCAAGCTGAAGGCCTTCATGGCCGACCTCTGCTGGATCGAGAACATCGGTGCCCGCGGTTTCGCGGCGCTGGCCAAGAAGGCTCCGACACCGACGATCGCCGAGATCTACCGGTACTTCCACGCCGAGGAGCAGCGTCACGCCAATGCCGAACTCGCGCTGATGCAACGCTGGGGCATGCTCGAGGAAGGTGAAGTCCCCGAGCCCAATGTCAACATCCGGCTGGCCATCGACTGGCTGGACCGCTGGGCGGACGATATGCCGCTGTCCCTGCTCGGCACGGTCATTCCGATGCTCGAGGTCGCTCTCGACGGCGCACTGCTGAAATTCCTGCTCGACGAGGTGGCCGACCCCGTGTGCCATCAGGTGTTCGAGAAGATCAACAACGACGAATCACGACACCTGGTAGTCGATTTCGAAGTTCTCGACATGATCGGACACGCCAAGATTCGGCGGCTGCTGATCGACTTCGTCGGCCACAACGCGACTCCGGGTCTCATCATCGGCGCGATCATGGGCGCACCGCTGATCAACCGGATCCGCAACGAGATCACCGCGATGGGCATGGAGCCTGAGCGCCTGTACCGAGCGGTGAAGCGGTTCAAGGAACTCGGCGATCGCGGCCAACACACCCACCGGGTACCGACGTACCTGTTCCTGCGGCGCTACGCCGGGGTAGTGACCAACCCGCGCCACCCCTACCATCTGCTGGCCAACTCCATGGTCTGGATCTCCGACCGGTATCCGCGGCCACTGCTGCCTTCGGTGCCGAGTTGGGTCAAAGAGGTCACCCACGAGCCGGCAGCCTGACGGGAACATGAACATGGACACCCCCATCCACGACACCCTCATCGTCGGCGCCGGCTTCACCGGAATCGGTACGGCGATCAAGCTCACCGAGGCGGGCGTCGACGACTTCGTCATCCTCGAGCGCGGCGACCGCGTGGGCGGCACCTGGCGGGACAACACGTACCCCGGTGCGGCCTGCGATGTTCCGTCGCTGTTGTACTCGTACTCGTTCGTCAAGAACTCGTCGTGGTCTCGGGCCTACTCTCCGGCCGGAGAGATCCGCCACCACATCGAGGACATGGCCGACGAGTTCGACATCACGCGCCGGATCCAGTTCGGCGTCGAGGTCAACGGTCTCGAGTTCGACGAGACGGCCGGTGTCTGGACAGTTAAAACCGAGGGCCGCAACCTCTTCCGCGCCCGCACCGTCGTGCTGGCATCCGGGCCGTTGCCCGACCACAAGCTGCCCGACATCCGCGGCCTGGACACCTACCAGGGCCACACCATCCACAGCGCCCGATGGGATCACGACTACGACTTCTCCGGTAAACGCGTCGCGGTCATCGGCACCGGCGCAAGTGCCGTGCAGATCGTGCCCGAGTTGGTCAAGCAGGCCGAGTTCGTCAAGGTGTTCCAGCGCACCCCGGGCTGGATGCTGCCACGACTCGACATCGCCACCCCCGCCGCGGCGAAGCTGTTGTTCGCCAAAGTGCCTGCCGTTCAAGAACTTGCGCGCCAAGCGCTGTTCTGGGGCCACGAGATCACCGCGACGGCGCTGGTCTGGGACACCCCGTTGACGGGTCTGGTCGCCCGGTTGGGCAAGGCCCACCTGCGCAGGCAGGTCAAAGATCCGTGGCTGCGACGCCAGCTGACACCGGACTTCACCCCGGGCTGCAAGCGGATGCTCATCTCCAGCGACTACTACCCTGCGCTGCAGCAGGACAACTGCAAACTCATCGACTGGCCGATCGCCACGGTCAGCCCGGTGGGCATCCGTACCAGCGACGGTATCGAGCACCATCTGGACTGCATCGTCTTCGCCACCGGTTACGACGTGCATCTGACCGGACCGCCCTACGAGGTCACCGGCATCGGCGGCCGCTCACTGTCACAGGAGTGGACCAAGGGGGCGCAGGCGTACAAGAGCATCAACGCCCACGGCTATCCCAACCTGTTCTTCATGACGGGGCCCAACTCCGGACCAGGGCACAACTCGCTGCTGGTCTACGTCGAGGGTCAACTCGACTACGCAATCAGCGGTATCACCACCATCCTGACCGAGAACCTGAAGTATCTGGATGTGCGCGAAGACGTTCAAGCGCGCTACAACGAGCACATCCAGAAGCGTCTCACCAAGACGACGTGGATGTCGGGATGCAGCAGCTGGTATCTGACGGCCGACGGCTTCAACGCCTCGATGTACCCGGGGTTCGCCACGCAGTATCTTCGTCAGATGCGGGACTTCCGGTTCGGAGACTATGTTGCCGTGGAGCACGGCGCGCGCACCGGCAGCGGTGCCCTCTCGAGCGCATGACCGATTCGCCCGACAGGCCGGCGCGCCAGCAGGCGGGCGCGATCTCGGCGATCCTCAAGGGTGTGCGGCGGGCACCTCGACGTGTGCGGCGCGGGTCTCGCGACGTCATCGAGACCGCGGTGTCGCAGTTGTTCGACGCCGCCGTGCATCCGCACGGGGTGGAGGCATCCGGTGAGTACCGTCTCGAGGAGCTGGCGCGGCTGGGCAACACCACCATCCGCAATATTCGGGTGTACCGCGATAGGGGGCTCCTGCACCCGCCGCTGCGGGTGGGCCGGATAGCGCTGTTCAATGACACCCATCTGACCCGCCTTCGGCTGATCACCTCGATGCTCGATCGGGGCTACAACATCGCCCATGTCCACGAAATGTTGTCAGCGTGGGAAGAGGGCAAGAATCTCGGCGACATGCTGGGCCTCGAGTCGGCGATCGCGGGCAGCTGGGCGACGGAGAAGCCTGAGCGGATGAGTATCGCCGACGCCAGGCGGCTCGTCGACGACGATCCGGGGTTCGACCGCATGGTCGGACAGGGGGTGATCAAGCTCGAGGACGGCGAGGCGATCGTCGTGCGGCCGAAGCTGATCGAGGCGTTCAACGAGATCCGTCAGTACGGTGTTTCCACCGATAAGCTCATCGACCTGCACGAACAGATCTCGCCGCTGGTCGATCAGATCAGCGGCCTACTGGTGCAGGCCGGCATCGAAGAGGTTCTGCACCGCGTCAACCCGGGCGCCGCGTTGCCACCGGACACCGAAGTAGCCGAACTGATCACGATGCTCGTGCGGTTTCGCACCCAGGCCGTATCGGCGGTGTCAGCCACGTTGGCGTTCTCGATCGAATCGACCATCGAGACAACCGTCGGTCAGATCCTCGGCGAACTCATCGAGAAGGCGCCGGACCCCGACGCCCCGTGATCACTCCCACTCGATGGTGCCCGGCGGCTTGCTGGTGACATCCAGCACCACGCGGTTCACCTCGCGAACTTCGTTGGTGATCCGTGTGGAGATGCGTTCCAGCACCTCGTAGGGCACGCGCGTCCAGTCGGCGGTCATCGCATCCTCGCTGGACACCGGTCGCAGCACGATGGGGTGACCATAGGTACGCCCGTCGCCCTGCACCCCCACCGAACGGACTCCGGCCAGCAGTACCACCGGGCACTGCCAGATCTGGTTGTCCAGGCCGGCCGCAGTCAGTTCCTCCCGCGCGATCGTGTCGGCACGCCGCAACGTGTCCAGCCGCTGCGCGGTCACCTCGCCGACAATGCGGATACCCAGGCCCGGACCCGGGAAGGGCTGGCGCGCAACGATCTCCTCAGGCAGACCGAGTTCGCGGCCCACCGCACGCACCTCGTCCTTGAACAGCAACCGGAGCGGTTCGACCAGTTTGAACTTCAGGTCGTCGGGCAGTCCGCCGACGTTGTGATGGCTCTTGATGTTGGCGGTTCCCGATCCGCCGCCGGACTCCACCACGTCGGGATACAGCGTGCCCTGCACCAGGAAGTCGACCTCAGAACCGCTGTCCCCCACGATATCTCGGACCGCACCTTCGAACGCGCGGATGAACTGCCTGCCGATGATCTTGCGCTTGCCCTCGGGGTCGGTCACCCCGGACAGCGCCTCCAGAAATCGGTCGGCGACGTCCACGGTGACAAGATTGGCGCCGGTGGCGGCGACGAAATCACGTTGTACCTGCGCCCGTTCACCGGCCCTCAGCAGACCATGGTCGACGAATACGCACGTCAGCCGGTCACCGATGGCCCGCTGCACCAGCGCGGCGGCCACCGCGGAGTCCACGCCGCCAGACAGACCGCAGATCGCTCGTCCGTCGCCGATCTGGTCGCGAACCTGTTCGACGAGCGCGTCGGCGATGTTCGCAGGCGTCCATGCCGAGTCGATACCGGCGAATTCGTGCAGGAATCGGTTGAGTATCTGCTGGCCGTGCGGGGTGTGCATCACCTCGGGGTGGTATTGCACACCGGCCAGCCCCTTGGCCCGATTCTCGAACGCCGCGACGGGTGCACCGGAACTGGTGGCGACCACGTCGAACCCCTCGGGCGCGGCGGTGACCGCGTCACCATGACTCATCCACACCGGCTGCGTGGTGGGCAGATCGGAATGAAGCTCTCCCCCAGTCACTTTCAGCTCGGTGCGGCCATACTCGCTGGTGCCGGTGCGGGCGACTGTCCCACCGAGCGCCTGCGCCATCGCCTGAAAGCCGTAGCAGATGCCGAACACCGGCACGCCCAGGTCGAAGACCCCGGCGTTCAGCTGCGGCGCACCGTCTTCGTACACACTCGCGGGGCCGCCGGACAACACGATGGCCTGCGGATCGCGCGCCTTGATCTCCTCGACGGTGGCGGTGTGCGGAATCACCTCAGAAAACACCCGCGCTTCACGGACGCGCCGGGCGATCAGCTGCGCGTACTGCGCGCCGAAGTCGACCACCAAGACGGGACGGGGAGAAGCTGTTGTCACCCGGACAGTCTAGTCAGCGGCGCCACGCACCGACCCGATGGCGAGGTATGCCCGCGGACGTTTTTGGGAATGGTGAACTGGAGGCGCGACCCCAAGATCGCCATCAGAGCAAAGCGAGGTAGCCCGTGCTCGGCCTTCCCGAACGGATTCGTGCCATCCTTTTCGACCTCGACGGAGTGCTGACGGACACCGCCAGCGTCCACAAAAAGGCCTGGAAGTCGATGTTCGACGACTTTCTGAAGGCCAATGCGGAGCGCGCGGGCACCAAGTTCGTGCCATTCGACACCGACACCGACTATTTGAAGTACGTCGACGGCAAAAAGCGCGAGGACGGGGTTCGGTCCTTCCTCGCCAGCAGGAACATCGAACTACCCGACGGCGGGCCGGACGACGGGCCCGATGCCCAGACCATCAACGGCCTCGGAAACCGCAAGAACGACATGTTTCAGCGCACCCTCCACACCGATGGGGTCGAGGTCTTCGAGGGGTCGCGCCGCTATCTCGAAGCCGTCGTCAAAGCGGGATTCGGCACCGCGGTGGTCTCGTCGAGCGCCAACACCCGCGAGGTGCTCGAACTGACCGGGCTCGACAAGTTCGTCCAGCACCGCGTGGACGGGGTGACCATCAGGGAGCAGAACATCGCGGGGAAGCCCGCGCCCGATTCGTTTCTGCGCGCCGCGGAACTTCTCGACGTCTCACCCGCGGAGGCCGTCGTCTTCGAGGATGCGCTCTCGGGCGTCGAGGCGGGACGTGCCGGCAACTTCGGCTACGTCGTCGGTGTCGACCGCGTCGGCCAGGCAGAAGCGCTGCGGCGCAACGGCGCTGACGTCGTCGTCACCGACCTCGCGGAACTGATGTCGCGATGATCAGTGGCGAGAATTTCACCGTCGAGCCGTGGCACATCCGTGAAGTCTCCCTGGATCTGGACCTTTTGGACGAGTCCGAATCACTGTTCGCCCTGTCCAACGGCCACATCGGCATGCGCGGCAACCTCGACGAGGGCGAACCACACGGTTTACCCGGCACCTATTTGAACTCGTACTACGAAGTACGCCCACTGCCGTACGCCGAAGCGGGTTTCGGCTATCCCGAGGCCGGCCAGACGATCGTCGACGTCACCAACGGCAAGCTATTGCGCCTGCTTGTCGATGACGAGCCGTTCGATCTGCGATATGGCGAACTCCTCGAACATGAACGCGTGCTGGACATGAGGGCGGGCACGCTGACCCGCACTGCCCACTGGCGCTCCCCGGCGGGCAAGCAGGTCAAGGTCGTGTCGACCCGCATGGTGTCGCTGGCACAACGCAGCGTCGCCGCGATCGAGTACACGGTGGAGGCCGTCGATGAGTTCGCCCGGGTCACAGTCCAATCAGAACTGGTCGCCAATGAAGCGCTGCCCGCCTCGGCAGACGATCCCAGGGTGGCCGCCGTACTCGACAAGCCGCTGGTAGCCGTCGGAAACGAACACTCCGAGCACGGTGCGATCCTGTTGCACCGGACGAAGGTCAGCGAACTGCTCATGGCCGCGGCGATGGACCACGACGTCGAGGTGCCCGGACGCGTCGAAGTGACCACTGGCTCGGGCGATGACTGGGCGACCAGCACCGTGATCTGTGGTCTGCGACCGGGTCAGCAACTGCGCATCGTGAAGTACCTCGCGTACGGCTGGTCGAGCCTGAGATCCCAGCCGGCTCTGCGTGATCAGGTTGCGGCGGCACTCAGCAGCGCCCGCTACACCGGGTGGGACGGCCTACTCGAATCGCAGCGTGAATACCTTGACGATTTCTGGGATTCCGCCGATGTCGAGGTCGAGGGTGACCCCGACAGCCAACAGGCGGTGCGGTTCGGGTTATTCCATGTGTTGCAAGCCAGCGCACGTGCCGAACGCCGCGCGATCCCGGGAAAGGGACTGACGGGCACCGGATATGACGGACACGCATTCTGGGACACCGAAGGTTTCGTGCTGCCGCTGCTCACCTACACCGCTCCGTACGCGGCGGCCGACGCGCTGAGGTGGCGCGCTTCGACTCTGGATCTCGCCAAGGAGCGCGCCGCACAACTCGATCTCACGGGCGCCGCATTCCCGTGGCGCACCATCCGCGGCGAGGAGTGCTCGGCGTACTGGCCCGCGGGCACGGCAGGCTGGCATGTGAACGCCGACATCGCGATGGCGTTCGAGCGGTACCGGATCGTCACCGGTGACGAGTCGCTGGAAGCCGAATGCGGACTGGCGGTCCTGGTCGAGACGGCCCGGTTGTGGTTGTCGCTGGGGCATCACGACCGGCACGGGGTGTGGCACATCGACGGAGTCACAGGTCCGGATGAGTACACGGCCGTCGTGCGAGACAACGTCTTCACCAATCTGATGGCGGCACAAAACCTTCGGACCGCCGCCGAGGCCTGCCTGCGCCATCCCGACGGCGCGGACGAATTGGGGGTCACCACCGAGGAGATGGCCGGTTGGCGCAATGCGGCCGACGACGCGTTCATCCCGTTCGACGACGAACTCGGGGTCCATCCCCAATGTGCGGGATTCACCACCCTGCGGGAGTGGGATTTCCTGACCAACAACCAGTACCCGTTGTTGTTGCACGCGCCATATGTGCGCCTGTACCCGGCGCAGGTGATCAAGCAGGCGGATCTGGTGCTGGCGATGCAGTGGCAGAGTCACGCGTTCACCCCGGAACAGAAGGCCCGCAACGTCGACTATTACGAGCGTCGGACCACGCGCGACTCATCGCTGTCCGCGTGCACACAGGCGGTCATGTGTGCAGACGTCGGCCATCTCGAGCTGGCGCATGACTACGCGTACGAGGCCGCGCTGATCGATCTGCGGGATCTGCACCACAACACGCGCGACGGTCTGCACATGGCGTCGCTGGCGGGAGCGTGGACGGCCCTGGTGGCGGGCTTCGGCGGGCTTCGCGACGACGACGGAGTGCTGACGCTCGATCCGCACCTGCCATCCGGCATCACCCGGCTGCGATTCCGGTTGCGGTGGAAGGACTTCCGGATCACGGTGGACGTCAACCACGAGAACGTCACCTACACCGTGCGCGACGGACCACACACCTCCCTGACGATCCGCCACGCAGGTGCGGACCTCGAAATCAGTACCGATGAGCCGTCCACCGTCACGATCGAGCCGCGAGAGCCTCTGCTTCCTGAACCGCAACAGCCTCCCGGCCGTGAGCCGTTGCGCCGCAAGGAGCAGAACTAGGCCATCTGTTTCGAGTCGGGAAGTCCGCCGGTCACCTCGAAAACGACGCGCCTGCCGATCTCGACGGCGTGGTCGGCGAACCGTTCGTAGTAGCGACCCAGAAGTGCGACGTCCACCGCGGAGCAGACCCCGTCCCGCCACTTGTGATCGATCAGCAGCGTGAAGAGCCGCTTGTGTTCGGCGTCGACGGCGTCGTCCTCATCACGTAGACGGGCGGCCCTGTCGTGGTCCCCCGACATAAGCACGGCTTGCGCGGAGCCGGCCAATTGCACTGCCCGGGTGCCCATTCTGGTGAAGCTGTCGCGGACGTCGTCCGGGAGCGCGCAGTCCGGATGCCGCAGCCGCGAGATCCGCGCGACGTGTACCGCGAGCGCACCCATCCGTTCGATGTCCGCGCCGATGTGGATCGACCCGACGATGGATCTCAGATCGCCGGCGACCGGCTGTTGCAGGGCGAGTAGTCGAAGCGCCTCGGCCTCGACCCGAGCGCTCATGACGGAGATGTGTTCGTGGTCGGCGATGACCTGTTCGGCGAGCGACAGATCGGCGTCGAGCAGGGAGCTGGTGGCGTGCTTCATCGCGGCGGCGGCCAGCCCGCACATCTCGGCGAGACGTGCGCGCATGGCTCCGAGTTGCTGGTGGTACGCGGTTCGCACCGGGGATCTGTACCCGCGACCGGGTGCCTTCTAACCTGCCGAGCTGACAGGCTCGATCGGCAGCTGCCTCAGCGCAGCGGGCGCGTCGGCGGGAACGACCGGATGTTGCGGCGGAATCGGCGCAAGACGCTTGTAGGGCTCGCCCTGCGCGGGACGCAGATCCGCCTGGCCCTTGTTGGGCCACAGCGACGCAGCGCGCTCGGCCTGCGCCGTGATCGAAAGTGACGGGTTCACGCCGAGATTCGCCGAGATCGACGCTCCGTCGTGGACCGAGAGCGTCGGATAGTTGTAGACGCGCTGATACGGATCGATGACGCCGTGCTCAGGACCGTCACCGATCGCGGCGCCTCCGAGGAAGTGCGCGGTCAGTGGGATGTTGAACAGCTCGCCCCACGTGCCGCCCGCGACTCCGTCGATCTTCTTGGCAATCCGGCGGGTGACCTCGTTGCCTGCCGGTATCCAGGACGGGTTCGGTTCGCCGTGGCCCTGCCTGCTGTCCAACCGCCGGAGGCCGAGCTTGGTGCGCCGCGTGAACGTCGTGATGGAGTTGTCGAGATGCTGCATCACCAGCGCGATCATCGTCCGCTCGCTCCAGCGGCTTGGGTTGAGCAGCCGTAGCAGGTTGCGCGGGTCCTCACCGGCCTGCTGGAAGAACTGCCTCCAGCGCGGGACATCGGATCCGCTCGGACCGACGCCATCGGTCATCAGCGTCTGCAACAGCCCCATCGCATTGCTGCCCTTGCCGTACCGCACGGGCTCGACGTGGGTGTCAGATGTGGGGTGGATCGACGAGGTGATGGCCACACCGTGGGTGAGGTCCAGATCGGGTGACACCTCGAAACGGCCTGCGCCGACGATGGATTCGGAGTTCGTCCGCGTCAACACGCCGAGTTTGTCGCTGAGCTTGGGAAGCTTGCCCTTGTCGCGCATCTTGAACAGTAGCTTCTGGGTGCCGTAGGTACCCGCCGCCAGCACCACGTGGGTCGCGGTGTACTTACGTCGCCGCAGCGACAGCAATCCTGTTCTCGCGGTGCGGATATCCCACAATCCGTCAGAGCGCTGCGTGAACCCGGTGACGGTCGTCATCGGAATGACTTCCGCGCCTGCCCTTTCCGCGAGCCCCAGGTAATTCTTGACCAACGTGTTCTTGGCCCCGTAGCGGCATCCGGTCATACAGGATCCGCATTCGATGCATCCGGTGCGCGACGGGCCGGCGCCGCCGAAGTACGGGTCGGGCACCGTTCTGCCGGGCGCCTTGGTGCCGTCGGGACCGAAGAAGACGCCCACCGGTGTCGGCACGAATGTGTCGCCGACACCCATATCGTCGGCGACCTCTTTCATCACGCGGTCGGCGTCGGTGAACGTCGGGTTGGTGACGACACCCAGCATCCGCTGGGCCTGGTCGTAGTGAGGGGTCAGCTCGGCCCGCCAGTCGGTGATGTGCTTCCACTGCGGGTCGGCGAAGAAGGGCTCCGGCGGCACGTACAGCGTGTTGGCGTAGTTCAGCGATCCGCCGCCGACGCCCGCGCCGGCCAGGATCATCACGTTGCGCAACAGGTGAATTCTCTGGATGCCGTACATGCCGAGTTTCGGCGCCCACAGGAATTTGCGCAGGTTCCACGAGGTCTTCGCGAACTCCTCGTCGGCGTAGCGGCGGCCCGCCTCCAGCACCCCGACGCGGTAGCCCTTTTCCGTGAGCCGCAGCGCTGTCACACTGCCGCCGAATCCCGAGCCGATGACCAGTACGTCGTAGTCAGGCTTCATGTCCCCAGTATCGACTTACTGGCGGGTAACGAGCTAGGTAGGGCACCCTAAGTGGTCAGGCCCCGACGGTCAGGCCGACCTTCTGGAACTCTTTGAGGTCGCAGTATCCCGCCTTGGCCATCGATCGCCGCAGGCCGCCGACCAGGTTCAGCGAGCCGAACGGATCGTCGGACGGGCCGGTGAGCACCTGGCCGAGCGACGGCCGTTCGCCGAGGGCGATTTGCAGCAGAGCGCCGCGCGGCAGCGACGGATGCGCCGCTGCAGCAGGCCAGAACCAGCCGTCTCCCAGCGCCTCGGCGGCCGTAGCCAGCGGGGTGCCGAGCACCACCGCGTCGGCGCCGCACGCAATGGCCTTGGCGAGATCGCCCGAGGTGTGGATATCGCCGTCGGCGAGCACGTGCACGTAGCGGCCACCGGTCTCGTCGAGGTATTCGCGGCGCGCGGCGGCGGCGTCGGCGATTGCGGTCGCCATCGGCACGCTGATGCCGAGCACCTCATCGCTGGTGGTGACCCCACTGGTCGACCCGTAGCCGACGATGACGCCCGCAGCGCCGGTCCGCATCAGGTGCAGGGCGGTGCGATGGTCGAGGACCCCGCCCGCGACCACGGGTATGTCGAGTTCGGAGATGAAGGTCTTGAGGTTCAACGGCTCGCCGACGCCGTGATCCTGGGCCACCCGCTCGGCCGAGATGATCGTGCCCTGGATGACCAGCAGGTCGACGCCTGCAGCGACGAGCACCGGCGTCAGCGCCTGGACGTTTTGCGGACTGACACGGACCGCCGTCGTCACCCCGGCATCGCGGATCCGCGCCACCGCTGCCCCGAGTAGTTCGGGATCGATCGGAGCGGCGTGTAGTTGTTGCAGCAGCCGAATCGCGGCCGACGGTTCTGGCTCCTTCTCGGCGGCTGCGACGACCTGCGCGATCTTCTCCTCGACGTCGGCGTGCCTGCCGATCAGTCCCTCGCCGTTGAGCACGCCGAGACCACCGAGGCGGCCCATCTCGATCGCGAACTCCGGCGAGACGAGTGCGTCGGTCGGGTGCGCCACCACCGGGATCTCGAACCGGTACGCGTCCATCTGCCACGCTGTCGAGACGTCCTGCGACGACCGAGTGCGACGTGACGGCACGATGTTGATGTCGTCGAGTTCGTAAGTGCGGCGGGCGGTTCGACCCATGCCGATTTCAACTGTGTCACGCACTGAGCCGTCTCTCCCCTACTCTTCGAGTGTGGCCCCACTTTGCGCAAGCGCTCATCGGTGGGTAACCCTTAGCGGGCGTAGTAGTTGGGTGCCTCGACAGTCATCGCGATGTCGTGCGGGTGGCTCTCCTTCAAACCCGCCGCGGTGATCTGTACGAACTGCGCCTGCTGCAGGTGCTCGATGGTCGCCGAACCGGTGTAGCCCATCGCGGCACGCAGACCGCCGGTGAGTTGGTGGATCACCGTCGACAGCGGGCCGCGAAACGGCACCCGACCCTCGATGCCTTCCGGCACCAGCTTGTCCTCGGACAGCGCATCGTCCTGGAAATACCGGTCCTTCGAGTAGGACTTCGCACCCGCACGCCCGGCCATGGCCCCAAGGGAACCCATGCCGCGGTAGCTCTTGAACTGCTTGCCATTGACGAAGATCAGCTCGCCCGGGGCCTCCGCGGTACCTGCGAGCAGCGAGCCCAGCATGGCGGTCGATGCACCCGCGGCCAGCGCCTTGGCGATGTCGCCGGAGTACTGCAGCCCGCCATCTGCGATCACGGGAATCCCCTTGGGCGCGCACGCGGCGACAGCCTCCAGAATCGCGGTGATCTGCGGTGCGCCGACACCGGCCACCACGCGGGTGGTGCAGATGGAACCGGGGCCGACACCAACTTTGACCGCGTCAGCGCCCGCGTCGACGAGCGCCGCGGCGGCCGCGCGGGTGGCGACGTTGCCGCCGATCACCTCGACGCGCTCGCCCACCGCCATCTTCACGCGGTGCACCATGTCCAGCACGCCGCGGTTGTGGGCGTGCGCGGTGTCCACGATGAGGACGTCGACGCCGGCGTCCGTCAGCGTCATCGCCCGTGTCCACGCGTCGTCACCGACGCCGACCGCGGCGCCGACGAGAAGCCGGCCATCGCTGTCCTTGGTGGCGAACGGGAACTGCTCGGTCTTGACGAAGTCCTTGACCGTGATCAGCCCGGTCAGCTTGCCGTGGCCGTCGACGATCGGCAGCTTCTCAATCTTGTGGCGGCGCAACAGACCTAGCGCCGCTTCGGCCGAAACACCTTCCTGCGCAGTGATCAACGGCGCCTTGGTCATCACCTCGGACACCGGCTTGGACTGGTCGACCTCGAACCGCATATCGCGGTTGGTGATGATCCCGACGAGTGAACCGGTGGCGTCGACGACCGGCAGCCCCGAGATGCGGAATCGCGCGCACATCGCGTCGACCTCGGCCAGTGTGTTGTCCGGCGAGCAAGTGACGGGGTCGGTGACCATGCCCGCTTCGGAACGCTTCACCGTTTCGACCTGGCCGGCCTGCTCGGCGACGGGGAGGTTGCGATGCAGGACGCCCATACCGCCGGCGCGTGCCATGGCGATGGCCATCCGGGATTCAGTCACGGTGTCCATCGCGGAGCTGACGAGCGGAACCCTCAACCGGATCCGCTTGGTCAGCTGGCTGGAGGTGTCGGCTGTGGCGGGCACCACATCCGAGGCGGCGGGCAGCAGCAGTACGTCGTCGAACGTGAGCCCGAGCATCGCGATCTTCGTCGGATCATCGCCGCCGGTCGGCACCGGAACGGCGAGGGGAAGGCTGCTTTCGGCGATCGACATGGGTGAGGGCCTCCCGGGACAGACGAGCTTGATTCCCCATCTTATCGGCATCGACGTCGCCGGTTCGGTGTCCCACTCCCGGTTGCGCCATGCCGGTGGACGGCTGGCGCGAGATGTGGGCGGCTGCGTACTGTGGGAGTCGTGCGCGACCACCTCCCGCCGGGTTTGCCGCCCGATCCGTTCGCAGACGATCCGTGCGACCCTTCGGCTGCGCTCGACGCCCTCGAACCTGGGCAGCCGCTGGACCCGCAGGAGCGGACCGCGGTCGAAGCCGATCTCGCGGATTTAGCGGTATATGAAGCGTTGTTGGCGCACAAGGGAATTCGTGGCCTGGTCGTATGTTGCGACGAGTGCCAGCAGGATCACTATCACGACTGGGACATGCTGCGGGCCAACCTGTTGCAACTGCTTGTCGACGGCACCGTCCGACCGCACGAGCCCGCCTACGATCCCGAACCTGACGCCTACGTGACCTGGGATTATTGCCGCGGCTACGCCGACGCCTCCCTCAACGAAGCCACCACGGACACCGACGGATATCGCTGAGAGCGAATACCGCCGGACGAACCAGGGTTAGCTGCCTGGGTCAGCAGCAGGCGCGGGCGCCTCGATAATCGTCGTGACCGCCGTTTTCGGCACTTCCCGCACTGTCGGCGGCGCCTGAACGGTCGGCGGCGCCTCAACGGTGGCCGGCTCTTCGGCAGTCGTCGGCACGTTTCTCGGCGCCTCCTGCTGCTCGATGACGGCCGTGGTGCTCACCGGCGGCTCCTCAACAACCGTCGACGGCGGCGCCTCGACAGTCGGGGGCACCTCCTCGGAGGTCGGCGGCTGCACCGTCTGCTGCACCGTCGTCTGCGTGACCGGCGGGAGCGTGGTCGTCACCGGCGGTAATTGCTGCGGTGCGCTCGTGGGAGGCGTCGTGGTCGCCGGCGGTGGCGTCGTGCTGGTGGCCCCGGGTGAGGGCGACGTCGTCGTCCCCGAGACCGGAGTCGTGGTGGCCGACGAGGTCGGTGACGTCGGCGAGGTCGGTGACGTCGTCTCCGATGACGTCGGCGACGTCGGCGACGTGGACTCCGCCGAGGTGATGTCGGACGACGTCGGGGTCTGAAGCACGACCACCTCGGGGAACGTCGGCGGCGGCACGTCAGGCGGAAGGGTTGCGGCGGCGTCCTTCGCGTCGACCTTCACCGTCAGGTCCTGCCATTGGCTGACCAGTTCCTGCTTTTGGACATCGTCGTTGACCGTCGCGACCGTCGTGGTGATCGTCTGCAGCTTCTGCTGCGCCGCGTCCCACTGTCCTGAGTCGACGAGTTGTTGGACCTCGGCAAGCTGCTGCGAGGCAAGCATCACGGCGTCGTCGCGGGTGGCCTGCTGCTCGCCGAAAATCATCGTGCGCAGCCCGTAGAGCGAGTCGCCCGGACCCGAACCCGCGACGACACTGACGAACCCGCCGAGACACAACACCGCCGCGGCGGTCGATCCGACGAGAGCCAGCGTCCTGCGTGAGCTATGGCGCGTCCGCTGCGCGGCGTCCAAGGCGATCACGGCGTCTCGCGGCGTCACCGGCGCCATCAACGGCGCTTCGCGAATCTCGTCGCGCCAACCCGACAACAGGTTGATCAGTTCGGCTTCGCCGGCATCGGTCGCATACACCTGCTGCTCGGTCGCGAGTGCGTCGAGGAACCGGTCAGAGCGGTTGATCTCGTTGAGCGACGGGTCGCCCCCATTGGAAGTCCAGCGTCCGAAGTCAGGCATGGTCGTGCCCCGTCGAGACGATTTCGTCCTTCAGCCGTGCCAATGCACGGTGCTGCGCGACACGGACCGCCCCCGCAGTACTTCCGACCGCCTCGGCAGTCTCTTCGGCACTCATACCGACGACCACGCGCAGGATCAGGATCTCGCGTTGCTTCTCCGGCAATATCGCCAGCAGTTTCTTCATCCGGGCCGATGCCTCGGAGTCCAGCGCCATCTGCTCGGGGCCCGCGTCCACCGAGAAACGTTCCGGCACGACATCCGTCGGGTCGGAACGGTTCCTGCCCGCTGCGCGATGTGCGTCAGCGACCTTATGCGCCGCGATGCCGTACACAAAGGCCAGGAAGGGTCGTCCCTGATCCTTGTAACGCGGCAGCGCCGTTATGGCGGCCAAGCAAACCTCCTGGGCAACGTCATCTGCTGAGAGGCCGCTTCGCTCAGTCGACCCAACCCTCGCCCGGCAATACCGAACGACGATGGGACGAATGGTCTCCAGCACCCTCCGGAGCGCATCTCGATTGCCCGCTACAGCCTCAGCAACGACAGCATCGAGTTGTTCTCCCGAAATTGTCATCGTGGGCGATCTCTCCAGCGTTACGTACAGGACACTTACCGGTGGCCGTTGGCTCAGCTAAACAATAACTACGAGGATGACGTGCTCCCGTCTCAGCGGGCGGCCCACACGCCGCCCCGTGACCGGACTGTGTCGGCAGCCTCATCTCGGATGGCTGCCACCTCTGCTTCTTTATGCGTCGCGCTGCCGATACCTGCCAGCAAGCTCGCCAACGCCCAGCGCAGCGGGATCATTCCGAGACGGTCGGTGTCGGTCAAGGCCGTGTCGGCGACGCGCCGAGAACCGTCCAGGTCACCGGCGCAGCACAGCGCCGCAGCCTTGACCACTTCTGATTTCACGGCGTGTCGTGCCGAACCGAGTTCGACGGCCTCCTGGACCGCCCGCTCGGCGTGCTCGACCGCCGCCGGGCCCTGCCCGCGACCCATGGCCAGCTCCGCGCGCACCCAGGCCAGCCGGACCCGCAACCGCGGCGATACCGATTCGGTCACGAGGTCCGCCGCACGGTCCAGCGCACGGGCCGACACCCCGAATCGGCCTACCCCCAGAGCGTCGGCGGCCAGCCCGATCAATGCGTCGGCACCCGCCTGGAGATCGGATCCGGCGGCGGCCCACGCCCGGCCGTCCCAAGCGCGGGCACGGTCATGCCAGCCGAGCTGCCGCAGAAACGAGGCGCGGGTGCTGTGGGCCAGCGAAACCAGTGGGCCGGCCGGCTCATGGCTCAACGCGGCGAGATCGGACAGTGCGCCGGCATAGCGACCCTGGCCGCCGGCTGCGACGGCACGCAACCACAGTTCGTGCGGAGTCGTCGCTGCGGGCAGTGGCCAGCGTTCCGGGTTGTCGCCGAAAGCGGCGTTGGACAGCACTGCGGTGGAGGTCGTCATCGGTGTCGCGACGGTACCAACGCGGAGGTGCGATACCCGGTACCGGTGGGCACATCGTGCAACAGTGGAAAATCACATTGGTTAACAGTTGGTGCTGTGAATGTTAATTCCATGTAAGCCGGGGGCTCGGCGAGAAAAGTTGCCGCAGGCGGCCATTGGGACGCGATCAGGTGATATGCGCGTCACCGACCGCCGCGACACGTTTGCTTAACACGCAACTCGTTGGCCGTGGGTCTCAATGATGAACGTGACGTAAATTCTGGACCTGCCGTTATGCCAATAAGCACATGCTCAGGCTATTGACGGATTTTCATGGGCCCCCCTAGTTTGTGTGCACGAGTAGTCATCGGCGACTTGTGCTCGGATCGGTTCCAGAACTCACGCACTCGCGTAGTTGCGAAATGGGTGTGTAGAGAGGGGTTTTCCAATGCCACAGCCGCAACAACTTCCAGGACCCAACGCTGACATTTGGGACTGGCAGATAGCCGGTCTATGCCGAGGCGTCGACTCGTCCATGTTCTTCCATCCCGACGGAGAGCGGGGCAGGGCCCGTGCGCAGCGCGAGATGCGCGCCAAGGAAATGTGCCGGAGCTGCCCGGTGATCGCGCAATGTCGCACGCACGCACTGGCCGTCGGAGAGCCCTACGGCATCTGGGGCGGCCTTTCGGAGTCCGAGCGCGAATTGTTGCTGAAGCGGGGTATCCGCCGCGCCTCGTAGTCACCCATCCAACACGTCCGACGAAAGGCCCCAATCCGGTGTACCGGGATGGGGCCTTTTCGATGCCGAGACAGCTGCGCGCACCTGACGCAGAATGGACGCCGTGCCGCACCCCGCAGACGCCAACGACCTCGTTCTCGAATCAGACGACCCGACGGCCAGCACCGCGGTCGCCGGGTCGGTGGCCACGGCGGCCAGCTCGGCGGTGGCCGGTTCGGTGGCGACGGTGGCGAGCACCGCGGTCGCCGGGTCGGCGGCCACTGTGGCCAGTACCGGCGTGATCAGTTCGGCGGCGACCGTCGCGAGCACCGCAGTCGCCGGGTCGATCGCGACGGCCGGAAGTGCCGCAGTCGCCGGAAGTATCGTCACCGCAATGTCACTCGCGGTCGCCGGATCCATCGCGTGTGTGGCGTGCGCGTTCTGCAAGAAGTGCGTCGCGTGCCTGGGCTGCGTGGGCTGCACAGACTGCGTCGGGTGTGTGGGGTGCTACAACTGCTCAGGCCTTCGGTTCGCCGTCGGGCTGCGCGACGTCCACGTCTGATTCCTCCGCAGGCTTGGTTGGCACAACGGTCTTGGCACTGCGGGCCCCGGCCACCCGGATCACGCCGTAGCCGATGCCGATGGCAATGGCCAGCAAGACGAGCCAGGGAAGCATCAGGCCGAACAGCAGCACCAGGTTACCGACGACGAAACCCATTGTGTCCCAGCCACGTTCCACCTGCCCTAGGAACCCCTGGTACTCCTTGGGCGCGGGCCCGCCGATCGACTCGGCCACGAAGGTGACGTTGACGGTGCTGTATTCGATGCGGTCACCGAGCGCGTCGCGCTGGGCACGCAGGCTGTCCAGATCCGCTTGCCGTTGCGAGAGTGCGTCCTCGGCGGTGATGAGCGCATCGGGGTCCCTGGCGTCGCGCATGATCGCCAGTAGACGATCCACCGAGGTCTGCAGGGCCTTGATGCGGGCGTCGAGGTCGACCCGTTGCGCTGTCACATCCTCGGATGTGGTTTCGGCCGACTGGACGGTTCCCAGAGTCTTGAGCTCCCGCACCACCTCATCGAGTTTCGCCACAGGAACTCGCAGCACGATCGACGTGCGGGCGAATCCCCGGTCGGATCCCGCATCCTCGGTGCGGCTGTCGACACGGCCGTCTGCCTTCTCGACCATGACGGCCGCCTTGTCCGCGGCCTCCGAGGTGTTGGTGACCGCGACGGTCATCGACGCGGTCTTCACGACGTCCCGCGTGGCGTCCTCCACCGGCAGAGGCCCCTGTTCCGGTGGGGCTTCGGGGGCGGCGACAGTGCCATCCGCCAGCCCCGACGCGGGCGCATTGGCCGGGTTCTCGGTGCGATGCGACGGCCCCGACCCAGAGCAGGCCGTCACGAGACCCAACGTCGCGATGCCCGCAATCGCCAACGTCACCCACTTGCGGATCAAACTGCAGGATGTCCGGCTCATGTGAGCCACCATGCCATTAGCTGTGAACTTCGACCATTTTCGCTGGTTGGATAGCCATGACTCGCCGTGATCTAGCTGTCGAGCGGATTGACCCTGATCCGGTCGGCACCATTACTGGCGATCGAGTTCGCGGCCGCGCTGCCCGGCTTACGCCGTGCCTGGTCTTCGAAGGACGCGATGAACTCGCCGCCGAATCCTCGTCGGGGGTGGCGCGCAAGTATCGCCGTGCGTAGCTCGTCCGGGAACTCCTCCGGCCGGCGCCCGGCGACGTCCCAGCTCGTGGCGACCTGCAACAGGTGCGCCTCGGGGTCTTCGGCCGCAGACACGTCGGGACGCATGTGCAGCACGATGACCTCCTCGGCCCTCGCGGCCCGCTCAGCCTGCCAACCGGCCGCCACCCCGAACACCCACGCGAGGTTTCCGCCCGCCACTTCGAAGTCGATCCGGTGACTGTCGAACGCGTCGGTCAGACCGAGGTCGTGGAGCATCGCCGACACATAGAGCAGTTCCTCGTCGAAGGCGATGCCATGCGCCGCCCCGTATTTCGCGGCCCACAGGTACGAGCGGAGGCAATGGTTGAGTAGTGCGGGCGAGTAGAAGCGGTCTGCCACCGACAGCGCGGCGATCGACGCAGGCGTCTGCGGATACGGGACGACCGGTATCGACGGCAACGTCATGAAACAGCTCTGTCGGCAGTGGTTTCCGATGCATCATCGACGACCCGGATGATCGTCTTGCCGCGACCACGCTGACCGAACGCGGCAGCGGCCTCTTCGAGAGGTCGTATCGCTCCGACGAGCGGACGCAGCCGCCCGTCCCTGAGCCGGTGCTCCAATTCGGCAAGGCCCGCACGATCGGGCTCCACCACGAAGAAGACGGCCCGGATGCTTTCGGGCGGTGTCGGTGGCGGTTCTGCGACGCTGACGAGCGCACCACCCGAACGGACCAATGCCGCTGACCGACAGAGGATCTGACCTCCGATCACATCGAAGACCATATCGACTTCTCCGATGCCTTCGAGGCGATCGCGGTCCAGGTCCACGAACGCTTCGGCACCCAGACTCAGGACAGTCTCTCGATTGGCAGCGCGGCCGGTACCGATCACCCGCGCGCCCGCTTCCCGCGCCAGTTGCACCGCTATCGAGCCGACACCGCCTGCAGCGCCGTGAATCAGGACAGTCTGCCCGGCCTCGAGGTGTCCGTGGGTGAACAGTCCCTGCCACGCCGTGAGACCTGAAATCGGCAGCGCCGCAGCCACAATGTGGCCCACCGTGGCCGACAGCGGCGCGAGGTTGCGCGCCTCGACCGCCACGAACTCGGCCAATGTGCCGTCACGGCACCAGTCGGTGACCCCGAAGACCCGCTGGCCGATGGTCAGGCCTGTCGTCCCATAACCGAGTTCGGCGACCACCCCGGAGACCTCGTGGCCGGGAACGCTCGGGGTCCGATCGCGCCCGGCGCGGTCTGTCCAGGCGCTCGGCCAGTCGAGTTCACCTGGCGTGAACCCCGCGGCGTGCACTTGGACGATGACGTCGTTCTCGGCGGCGTGCGGATAGGGCATCTCCCCCGCCGCAAGCCCTTCGATGCCTGCAGCGCGGTCACGCGCGATGATCGCCCGCATGGTCTTCATTCTGCGCCTCGACGGGCGCTGGGATGCCGCAATGAATCACGGGCCGCGATCTCCTCGGGGTCGAGCAGGGTGATCATGTCGACACCGGGCGCGCATATGCACACGGCCAGAAAGCTGCTCCACTCGTCGTCGACAAGGTTGCTCATCTGGTAGTGCACCACGTCGCCGCCGGGCTCCCAGAACGCCTCACCCGCGGTGATTTCCGTCGGCGCTTCGCCCTCGAGCTCGAAAAGGATCCTGCCTGCCAGCACGTAACCGAACACCGGTCCGGAATGTCGATGTGGACCGAGGCCTTCCCCGGCCGGGGGTAGTTCGACGAGCTGTGTCATCGCGTGTGCACCTTCTGGGATCGGCGGCGGTGTCACGCACAAGAGGTCGGTGATCTTGGTATTTCCCGTGGCGAGCATGCCTCAACGCTAATCGCGCAATGCCGGCGATTGTGGGCCACTCGGGTGCGCAGAGGAGGGGCCAGTTGCGCCCAGGGTCAGGGCAGCTGTGCGGTCAAGGCGTCCAGGGCCGCAGACCATGCGCTCGGCGCAGGCGACGCATAGCCGATCACCACACCGTCGCGCTCACCATCCATCCCGGGGTGGCGATAGAAGTCCAGCACCTGGACGCCGAGTCGCCGCCACGCGCGATGACCGGACAGCGCGCTGCCCTCCAGCGTCACGTGCAGCCCCGCAGGCATTCCCGCCACCCTCGTGGTCGGCGATGACGCGGCGACAGCGGCGACGAGTTGTTCACGCCTGCGCCGATATTCGGCGCGCATGGTGCGAATGTGCCTGTCGTAGGAACCCGACACGATGAATTCTGCCATCGCGAGCTGGTCGACAAACCCTGAAGTCTCTTCGGTATCGCCTTTCTGCCGCGCGACCGACTCGACGAGTCGGTCCGGCAGCACCAGCCAGCCGAGCCGAAGCCCCGGCGCAAGCGACTTACTCGCGGTACCCATGTAGATCACATGGTCGGGGTCACCGCCGTGCAGCGCGCCGACCGGGCTGCGGTCGTAGCGGAACTCACCGTCGTAATCGTCTTCGATGATCACACCGCCGGTTCGGCGCGCCCAGTCGATGACAGCCGCGCGCCGGTCGGAATGCAGGGGCACGCCCAGCGGGAACTGGTGAGACGGCGTGAGCAGCACACCGCCCACCTCGGGCATGGTGTCCAGCAATTCGATCTGAGCACCGTCGCCGTCCACAGGCATTGGCGGACAACGTAATCCCGCTCGCCGCAGCGACGCCCACTGGGAGGACAGTCCGAACCCCTCGACCGCCACGGCGCCGACCCCAACATCTGCCAGAGCGCGCGCGATGAGGTTCACTCCCTCGGCGGCACCGCTGCACACGACGATGTTGTACGGTCGCGCTCGGACACCCCGGGCGCGTGCCAGATACTCGGCGAGGGCGTGACGCAGTTCGGGTCGGCCGTATGTGTCGGCATAGCCGAACGCCTCGAACGGCGCCGAGTCCAATGCGCGTTTAACCGCCCGGCTCCACTCTGCTCGCGGAAACGACGACAGGTCGGGATGACCGGGCCGTAGGTCGTGATCCAGCCGGCGCGGTGCCTGTTCTCGCGGCGGCGAGGTGACGGAACCCAGAACCTGTTCGGCCCGTTGGGACACCAGGGTTCCCGAGCCCTGCTGTGATGTCAGCCAGCCTTCGGCGATGAGTTCCGCGTATGCGCGTGCCACCGTATTTCGCGCGACACCGAGGTCCGCGGCCAGCGCACGGCTCGACGGCAGCCGGGTGCCCGGCGCCAATCGGCCCGAACGGATGGCGTCGCGCACGGCGTCCATCACGCTGTCGCGCACCCTGCCGCCGTGGCGATCCAGGTGCAGATCCAATCCGGCGACTGGGCTCACGTGACGCGCAGAACCTTACCCAGGTAGCCGGCGATGGCGTGCCTGTTGCGGGTCGGCAGCCCGGCATCGAGCAGCCCCGCGAACTCGCCGATTCGCATGTGCTCGAGCCTACATTTGACCTTGACACCAATACACTCGCGAGGCCCCTGTTTCGTGACCCGTTCGCACGGGCTTTTCTCGACGCGGCCGGGTCGGGAATCTGGAATATATTCGACAGCAATGCATTACGCGCCACCACCGATGCGGGGCTGCGGCAGGTCGTGATTCTGACCGCGGGCCTGGACGCCCGGGCTTGGCGCCTGCCCTGGCCGGCAGGAACTCAGACGATCTGATGGCCGAGCACGGCCGGATCAACGATATCGACACAGCGCCGGCGAACGTCGTCATCTCGGCAGAACGTCGCTAGCCGTCCTTGTCCTTCTTCTTGTCCCTCTTCTTGTCCTTCTTCTTGTCTTTCTTCTCGTCCTTGTTCGCGTCGTCGTCCGAGTCGTCGTCCTCGTCCGAGTCGTCGTCCTCGTCCGAGTCGTCGTCCTCGTCCGAATCCTCGTCTTTGTCCGAATCCTCGTCTTTGTCCTCGGCGTCTTCGTCTTCGTCTTTGTCTTCGTCGTCCGAGTCCCTGTCGGACTCGTCCGACTCGCTGATCTTGTCGGCGTGCTTTTTCAGCAAGCGAGCCAACTGACGGGCTTCTTCAGGCGCCAACGCGTCGTCGAATAACTGCTTGTTGTCCTCGGAAACTCGCTCGAGGTACACCGTGTTCTTTTTCGTAGCGACGTTCCACTGGCCGCCCTCGTGTTCCACCATGAACCCCTGGGTACCCCGCTTCCCGGTTGTCACCCATTTCCAGAAACCAGGGTCGTCAGGGCACCCGGGTCCAGGGTTGGCAGTTCCGCGACTCGAAGGCCATCACCGTCGTATTGATATTCGCGAACATCGGACCGATCGACATGTTCGTCGCGACCACGTTGTCCTTGTTCGTATCCGGCGTGCTGTATGTGAACCACACACACATCGAGTCCTGCGTCGGCACATCGTTTATCCACACTCCGAACGTGGATGCGGTACCGCCCGTTTGATAGAGGCCCGGCGAGATGTCAGGCCCGACGAGAAAGAAGCCGTTCCCGGGGATCGGGTCCATCGGGGCGGCACCTGCCGGTGGCGCCCCCGCGACCGCAGCTGCAACCAGCCCCACCGCTGCGAAACGCCCAATCGTCATGTTTGGCCTTCCTAGATCCCCGACTTCGATGGCCCACGAAAACGGCGGAACCGGGCTTCCAGGCTCAGCGGTAAACCCTGTTTGATCGGTGGAGACGCGGGCATCGTCGCCACAGGGAGCGCGCGATTTTGGGCGCGAACGACAACCGGCACGTCGATCATCTTGCTGAGCACGCCGATCTCGCGCTTTGCCTGCTCTCGTGCAATGAACAACAAGTCGAGCGGATACCACAGGCCGACCCACGCGACGACGAGGAATACGCCGCTTCCGATCAGGTCGTTGGCGAATTCGCCCATCCCTGGTCGCGTGAACGCGAACGACAACGCGATTCCCACGATGAACAGCAGCGAGCCACTGAGCAGCGATCGCTTGCCCTGGCGCCAGATCAGGTCGTGTTCGCGCTTGGCTCGGCGCAGTCGCAGCTCGAAATAGCGGCGAACGGCCGCCACCACGTTGGCAGCCTCCTCGTCGGAGCAAACGCTGTCGATGTCCAGGAAAACGCGCTGATCAGCGTTGATCTCCCGCCGGGCGAGCATCCGCTCCACCAATTCGTCCATTCCGCTGTCGATGCGGCGCGCTCCGGTGAGTAGGCCGCTCGGATCGGCGTAGAACAGCTCTTCGGCATTGGCGACCTCGATCACCACATCGGCCGGGGGCGTTCGCCTGTTGCGTCGCAGGTTCATCGCACCTCCCCAGGGTCACCGACGGGCGCTGCTCGGAAATACTACGTACCGAGGTGCCCGTCAAGGCTCGGTTTGGGACTTGTAACTGCGACGATGCCAAACGCGAATACAGTTCAGTGACCCGAGCGGGTCGACGCACTGACCGAAGGACCCCGATGCCGATCGCTTGCAGCCGTCTCGTCGCCGGCGGCGCCACACTGTCTGCCGTTGCGCTGTCGGTCGGCCTGAGCATCGCTCCGGCTCAGGCTGACCCGCTGCCCGCATTTTGCGTCCCTTCCAGCGTCACCGACAACGTCTGCACCGTGCGGCTGACGTCGGTCACGGCCGACGTCATCAACGGCACGATCACCGGGGCGCCGGTCGGCGGTGGGACGACGATTACCCTTGCGGGACAAGGCGATGCCTACCTGAAGTCGGCGGGATTCGGAGATGCGCCGCCCGAGATCGTGCACCGCTGGGACGACACGATCGACAGCGTCGGCAGCTTGAGCGTCGACCCATCCGATCCGAATTGGTACGGCAACGCCAAGGCCAGGACCTTCCTACCTAGGACGCTGAACGACCTGGCCACCCAGTTTCCCCCCGACACCCTGATGGTCCGTTTCACGCCCGACGACGCCCAGCCGGGCTCGTTCCGCCTGGTCTCCGTCCAGCCGACGGGGTGAGCCGACGCTGGGTCTGCAAGACTTCGCCCATGCAAGCCCGCCTCCTGGCCGCCGTGGCGATCGCCGCTGCCCTGACTGCCGCCCCGATACCTGTCGCAACCGCGAATCCATGCTCAGATGTCGAACTGGTCTTCGCCCGCGGAACCGGCGAGCCACCCGGGATGGGTCGCGTAGGCGACGCACTGGCCGCGACGCTGGCTCCGCAGCTCGGCGGACGCACCCTGGGTACCTACGCGGTGAACTACCCCGCAAGCCTGAACTTTCTCACCACGGGGTGGGGCGCCGATGACGCGCGCGGGCACATCGCCTGGCTTGCCGGCGCATGCCCGGATACCCGGGTGGTTCTCGGTGGGTTCTCACAAGGCGCCTCGGTGGTTTCCATGCTGGCCGGCGTGCCACCCGTTGGCAACCGAATCGGATCCATCGGCTCAGCACCCCCGCTGGCCCCGGATCTGGCCGGCCACGTAGCCGCCGTAGCGGTATTCGGCAATCCCGGAGCTCGGTTCGGTTCCCCGCTGTCATCGGCCGGCCAATTTGCCGGCCGCGCAATCGACGTATGCAGTCCGGGCGACCCGATCTGTTCGGAGGGACGCGACCGGTCCGCTCACAGCAATTACGAATTGCCGCCCTACCCCGACCAGGCGGCCGGCTTTATCGCGGGCCTCGTGTAAACGAAGCCGCGTATCTCAGCCTTCGGTGTAGGTGTATGTGCTGGTCGTGCACACGTCGATGCCGTTACGCACCAGCTCCTGGCCGTCCTCGAACACGGCCTTGAAGTCGTACAGGCACGCCCCGCTGCCGTCATCGATGTTGATGTTTGCCGACTGACCTACCGGCAGAACGTTCTCGCCGAGAATGTCCTCCTCCCAGTTGGGGCGGTCGACGTTAGAAGCGAAGAACTGCACGATCCCCTGCTGCGTTTCATTGAGAACCTGCACGTGGCGGTCTTGTGCATTTGCCGGGGCGGCGGCCAGGCCAATCAGCGCGACAACCGCCGCCACGCTGCTGATCGTGAGTGTCTTCAAGACCCTGTGCATCTGTTGTCCCTCTCCTCGAATCAAGCCCCGCCGCGGACTGCGGCTGTCCCCGAGCGGCAACCTATCTCGATTTGCGTCGCACTGGTGCCGAACCAGCGCATTTGACGAACCAGACACCCCAGATTCGATGCATAGCAAACACCCCCGGCCCAACAGGACCGGGGGTTAAGCCGCGCGTTGGCGCAGGAGCGGCTTACCTGACACCGCTGACGCCCGAAATGGAGCCGCAGGTTCGGGCATCAGCGATCGGAGCGCTAGCGCGGTGGGCCGACAATGACCTGCCCAAACCTGTCCGCCCCTTCGGCCAAAAGCGCGGGCGAGATTTCGAAACCCTCCGGGCGTGGCGTTGCTCTGTCACGACCGGCATATCGGAACATGCCTTCGATTCCCGCAGGGGTGTTGATCATCAGCAGATCCGCTTTCTTGGATGTGATTCGGTATGCGTGCGGAATGTTCTTGGGCAAGAAAACGATTCCGCCTTCAGATAGTTCCATCTCCTGGTCGTCGTACCAGAGCAATGCGGTCCCCTTGATCAGCATGAAGACTTCGTCCTCACGCGTGTGCTTGTGGTACGGAGGTGCTTCACCCTCGCTGACATCGAATCGCCCGACCATCAACTGACCATCGGTGGCCTTGCCGTCGAGCAGGATCGCCAGCGTGCCGCCGTCGAGCCATTCCAGTTGTTGTTGCTGCTCCGGTTGCGCAAGGTAAGCCATGCTCACGTGGCCGAGCATACGACTACGTCATCACCCGTAAATAGCAAAACACCCCCGGCCCAACAGGACCGGGGGTGCTTCGTCAAAGCGACCTAATGCGAGTGGCCGTGATGCCCGTGACCGTGGCCATGGCCGTCGTCCTCAGCCTCGACGGGCTTGTCGACGATCGCGGTCTCGGTGGTCAGCACCATCCGGGCGACGGACGCCGCGTTCAGCACCGCCGACCGGGTGACCTTGACAGGATCCACGACGCCGTCGGCCGCGAGATCGCCGTACTCGAGCGTGGCGGCGTTGAAGCCATGCCCGGCCGGCAACTCGCTGACCTTGTTCACCACGACCGAGCCGTCGAGTCCGGCGTTGGTGGCGATCCAGTACAGCGGCGACGTCAGCGCAGCGGCGAAGACGCCGACGCCGAGTGCCTCGTCTCCCTTGAGGGACTCGCGCAGCGGGCCGAGCACCGAACCGGCCTGCACGAGCGCAGCGCCACCACCGGCGACGATGCCCTCCTCGACGGCCGCCTTGGCTGCCGAAACAGCATCCTCGACCGCTTCCTTGCGCTTCTTGAGATCGGTCTCGGTTGCCGCGCCGACCCGGATGACGGCGACGCCACCGGACAGCTTGGCCAGCCGTTCCTCGAGCTTCTCGCGGTCCCAGTCGGAATCAGAGGCCTCGATCTCGGAACGCAGCTGAGACTTGCGCCCTTCGATGGCGTCCTGCGTGCCGCCGCCGTCGACGATCACTGTGCTGTCCTTGTCGACCACGACCCGGCGTGCCGTACCAAGCACCTCCAGGCCGACCTCGCGCAGCACGAGACCGACGTCGGGGTTGACGACCTGTCCGCCGGTCACGACGGCCAGATCGTCGAGGAACGCCTTGCGGCGATCCCCGAAGAACGGCGCCTTGACCGCAACGGCCTTGAGCGTCTTGCGAATCGCGTTGACCACCAACGTCGAAAGGGGTTCACCCTCGACGTCCTCGGCCACGATCAGCAGCGGCTTACCCGCTTCGGCGACCTTCTCCAGCAGGGGAAGCAGGTCGGGCAGCGAGCTGATCTTCTCGCGGTGCAGCAACACCAACGCGTCCTCGAGCACAGCTTCCTGAGCGTCGAAGTCGGTGATGAAGTACGCGGAGATGTAGCCCTTGTCGAAGCCGACGCCCTCGGTGACCTCGAGTTCGGTGCTCAGCGTCGAGGACTCCTCGACTGTCACGACACCGTCGACGCCGACGGCGGTCATCGCCTCGCCCACCAGCTCGCCGACCTCGGCGTCGCGCGAGGAAACGGTGGCGACCTGGGCGATGCCGGTCTTGTCGCTGACTGGCGTCGCCGCGGCCAGGAGCGCCTCGGAGACGGCGTCAGCGGCCTTGGCGATGCCTTGGCCCAGGGCGATCGGGTTGGCACCCGCCGCCACGTTGCGCAGCCCCGCCTTGATGATCGCCTGTGCGAGCACCGTCGCCGTCGTGGTGCCGTCGCCTGCCACATCGTTGGTCTTGGTGGCGACCGACTTCACCAGCTGGGCACCCAGGTTCTCGAACGGGTCCTCCAGGTCGATCTCGCGGGCGATGGTGACGCCGTCATTGGTCACCACCGGACCGCCGTACGCCTTGGCCAGCACCACGTGGCGGCCGCGGGGCCCCAGTGTGATCCGCACAGCGCCGGCAAGCTTGTCGACGCCGGCTTCCATTGCCCGGCGCGCAGTTTCGTTGAACTCAATCTGCTTGCTCATAAATGTCCTTTTGACTCGAAAAGAGTGCCGCCCCGGAACTCACCCGTCGATACGGGAAGCTCCGGGGCGGGACACAGGTGCTTACTTGTTGACGACAGCCAGCACGTCACGGGCGGAGAGAATCAGGTACTCCTCGCCGTTGTACTTGATCTCGGTGCCGCCGTACTTGCTGTAGATGACGGTGTCGCCTTCGGAAACGTCCAGGGGGATGCGCTTCTCGCCGTCCTCATCCCAGCGGCCGGGGCCGACTGCGACGACGGTGCCCTCCTGGGGCTTCTCCTTGGCGGTGTCGGGAATGACCAGACCGGAAGCGGTCGTGGTCTCGGCCTCGTTGGCCTGAACGAGGATCTTGTCCTCGAGTGGCTTGATGTTCACGCTCGCCACGATGGAGCCCTCCACTAATTTCGGGTTGTCGGCCCCGGGGGATCCCGGGATCTCAATTACCAGGTGTTCGGCATAGCGTCCGTGCCTCGCGCCGTCGTCGCGGGTGCCGGCGCAGGGGTTGGTCGCCTGCCACCTAGCACTCTATACATGAGAGTGCTAGCACTCAAGATCGGCCTACTGCCTATCGCGAGTGGCGAACACGGAGGTCGCCGAAGAAGGCGTCCACCAGCGGATTGACAACGTCAGCGCGCTCCCACTGCAGAAAGTGGCCGGCACCCGGAACCACGACCGGTCCCGTGCGGTTCGTAAAAGCCACCTCGCAGGTGTGCAAGAAATCAGGGCCGATCGCCTGATCGTCCATGCCGTAGAGGATCAACGTGGGGACGTCGACCTTGCCGTCGATGATCGGCGGCTCGCTCATCGCCCGACCGTGCTGGAGCTGGTAGCAGGCCCAGCTCGCCCACATCCGTTCTGCGGAGGAGAACGGTTCGGTCATGAAGTCGACGTCCGCCGCGGTGAAGGTGCCAGGCGATGCCCACAATCGGTGCCCGTACATGCCGGCGACGTGCCGTCTGCGTTTGGCCGGTGTGTCCAGTTCGGCAGCCAACTCGTCCGGCGTCGCCCCCTGCAGGCGGCGATAGTCGGCCGTCGGCCCGTCTCCGAACGACCGGATCGACGCGAGGTCTATCCCCGCCGCGACGAAGTCGTCGAAGACGAACGGCGGCACGGTGTTGAAGTAGACGAGCTTCTCGACGAAACCCGGATAGCGATGCAGCAGGTCCACCGCGACCGCGCCGCCGAGGTCGCCCGCGACAACGCCGCACCGCTCGTGGCCCAGCACGTCATGCACGAGCAGGTAGAGATCGCGGCTCCACGCCGCCAGGTCATAGACGTCGGCCGCCGACAGGTCCGAGTCGCCGAAGCCGCGCAGATCGGGTGTGATCACCTCGTATCCCGCTTCGGCCAGGGCGCCGATGTTTCGCCACCAGATGCGTTTGGTCTCGGGCCAACCATGCAGCAGCACAACGGGATAGCCGGCGCCTTCGTGCACGAACGCGATCGACAGCCCGTCCCGGCCTTCGGTCGGTGGCACCTCACGACGATGGATCGTGAATGCATCAGGTGGCGGGGTCTCTGGTTGAGCGGGTCGCAGGCGCAGGTCGTAGTGCACGGCAGGGAGTCTGCCGCAGCGACGGTCAGAAGTTCGTCGGATCGACCATCAAGTGATCGGACACATTCCCGATCATCTGGATCTCCACCTTGCGTTCGGTGAAGTACCAACCCGCCGAGTCGCGGCCGAACGAATCGAAGTACCGCCCGACGACGATGGGCTGGATCGGTACGGACTCGGTGTCCTGCACGACGCAGAAGGTCGACCGTGCGACCGCCGTGTCACCGGTGAGCTCCACGATCGGGTTGAGCACCAGATGACGCGTCCGCGGTGTGTTCCCGTGGTCGGGGTAGCGCCGGGTCGTGGCCGCGAAAAGTTTGGCGATGTTCTGCGCACCGGAGACACCCTGTGGCCCAGTGCCACCGAACGACCCGCGCGACAACAGCTCGCCGACTCCGTCGAAGTCGCCCGCGTCGATCAGCTCGGCATAGCGGTACATCAGCTCGCTGATCTCGAGCTTGGCCAGAGACTGCGATCCGCCTTCGGCCTCTCGCGGGCGACTCATGCCACCTGTCCCTTCACCACGGGTAAACCGGGATCGCTGGCCGCGTCCAGGGGCGACGGCGCCGCACCCGCCGCGATCAGATGTGCGGCGAACGACGCGATCATCGCACCGTTGTCGGTGCAGAGCCGCGGACGCGGAATCCGCAGCGTCAGTCCGGCCTCCGCGCAGCGCTGCTCGGCCACTTCTCGCAGCCGCGAATTCGCCGCCACCCCACCGGCGATCAACAACGTCGACACCCCCAGGTCCTTCGCCGCCCGGACGGACTTGCGGGTCAACACGTCGGCGACGGCCTCCTGGAAACCAGCGGCGACGTCGGCCTGCAGTGCGTCCGGGTGGCTTTCGACAAAACGCGCCACGGCCGTCTTGAGCCCCGAGAAGCTGAACGCATAAGGATCGTCGCGCGGCCCGGTCATGCCGCGCGGGAACGCGATCGCGTCACGATCACCGGTGCGGGCGAGGTCGTCGAGCGCCTTGCCGCCGGGATAGCCGAGACCGAGCAGGCGTGCCACCTTGTCGTAGGCCTCGCCCGCAGCGTCGTCGACCGTGCTGCCGAGTTCGACGATCGGTTCGCCCAACGACCGCACGTGCAGCAGGTTGGTGTGTCCGCCCGACACCAGAAGGCCGACACTCTCCGGCAGCGGGCCATGGTCGTACACGTCGGCGGCCAGATGGCCCCCGAGATGGTTGACGGCGTAGAACGGCACCTGCCATGCGGCCGAATACGCTTTGGCGGCAGCGACTCCCACCAACAGCGCGCCGGCCAGGCCGGGGCCGATGGTCGCCGCGACGATGTCCGGCCGTTCGATTCCGGCGGTCTCCATCGCGCGGCGCATCGTCGGGCCCAGCGCCTCCAGGTGGGCGCGCGACGCGATCTCGGGCACCACGCCGCCGTATCGGGCGTGCTCGTCGACGCTGGAGGCCACCTCGTCGGCCAGTAGCGTCACCGAGCCGTCTGCTCCGAGTTCGGCGATGCCGACACCGGTTTCGTCGCACGAACTCTCGATGGCCAGGATGACTGTCATGACGGATCTCGTCGCATCGTATAGGCGTCGGCGCCGCTGGCACGGTAGTAGCGCCTGCGCAATCCGACGTTGACGAAGCCGAAGCTCTCGTAGAGCGCAATCGCGGGCGCGTTGTCGGTGCGGACTTCGAGGAATACCACGCTGTCGGAAGCCAATTCGAGGAGTTGGGTCACCAGGCGCCGCCCGATGCCCTGGCCCTGGTACACCGGATCGACGCCGATGGTGTGAATCTCGTACTCGTAGGGCCGTGTTCGGCCCAGCCGCGCGATCCCGGCGTAGCCGACGAGCTTGTCGTCACTGCGCGCGGCGACATAGTGAATGTGTTTGGCCTTGAGTTCGGCCAGGAACGCCCGCTCGGGCCACGGGTCGTCCCCCTCGAACAGCTGCGACTCCAGCTCGGCACACCGCGCGGCATCCGACGGTTTCAGCTTTCCGTAGACGACGGTCACCGAGTCGCCGCCCGCTCGGCCAACGTCTTTGCGTCGGGCCGACGAAGGTACAGGGGCACCAGCGGCGCAGGCGCCGAGTTCCAGTCGGCAACAGCACGCACCAGGCCCGCTGCGGTGGGATACAGAGGCGGCTGCGCCAGCGCCTCGTCCGCGCCGGGGACGTCGGCAGGAGCGGACACCGCGGGCCCCTCGACGCGCGCACCGTCGTGGTAACGCGCCCAGTACACCTCGCGGCGACGGGCATCCGTGACGATAAGGACGTCTCCGGCGGTGTCGACACCGATGGCGTCGAGGCTGCAGACGCCGTGCACCGGCAGCCCGAGCGCGTGACCGTATGCCGCGGCGGTGGCCATGCCGACACGCAGCCCGGTGAACGGCCCCGGCCCGCACCCGACGACGATCGCCTCGAGGTCTCCGACTCCGATCTCCGCATCGGCCAGCGCGCCGACCGCGTTGGGTGTCAGCTGTTCGGCGTGCGCACGGGCGTCGAGCGTGGCACGTTCGGCCAGCACCTCGATCGTGTCGCCGGCGCGGCGGACCACCCCCGCGGTGACCGCGGGTGTGGCCGTGTCGATCGTCAGGATCAGGCCGCTCACGGCGCGCTCCACTGCCACATCGCGGTGCGAACCTCGGTGTCGGTGCCGCGTTCGAGGCGAATGTCGAGATGGCTGTCCGACAGCCGCTCGGCCACTCCCTCACCCCACTCCACCACGACAACCGCATCCTCGAGGTCGGTGTCCAGGTCCAGCGAGTCGAGTTCGCCGAGGAGATCTACCGATGTCTCGTCGAGCAGACGGTAGAGGTCGACGTGAATCATGTCCGGAGCCTCGGCATTTCGAGCACGGTGCACGCGGGCCAACACGAATGTCGGCGAGATCACCGGACCCTCGACATCCATGGCCTGTGCGATTCCCTTGGCCAGCACGGTCTTTCCCGCGCCCAGCGGGCCGGACAGCACCACGACGTCGCCGGCGCGCAGTTCCTTGCCGAGTCGTGCACCCAGGGCGATGGTGTCGTCGGCCGTCGGTAGTTCAGCAGTCCCGGCGCCACGCTCAGCCATGGTGGCGAACCCGGTCCCGGACGCGGCGGGTCATCGCGACGAGCTTGGAGGGTGTGGCGCGTTCCACCAGGCGGACCAGCGCGTCGTCGATGATCTCGGGTTGTTCGAGCTGTACGAGATGCCCTGCGCCGTCGACGATGACGAGCTCGGACTTGGGCAGGGCGTCGGCCATGTCCTGCGAGTACTCCATCGGGGTGAGCAGGTCCTCGTCGCCACAGGCGACCAGCGTGGGCACCTTCGCCAAGGTGTTGAGCCCGTCGGCTTCGTCATGGACTTCGAGTGCGTGCAGGAATTCGACCAGCGTCCCGATCGGGGTGTCGTGCATCATCTTCTCGGAGAATTCGACGACGCTCGGGCTGACCTTCTCGTCGCCGTAGGAGGCCGCACGCAGGATCGGAGCGATCACCGACTTGGCGGCGCCGCGGGTGCGATGCACCGTCTTCGGCGCGTACCGGACGGCGAAGCGGACCGCCTCCAGTGCGGGGTTCTTCAGGATCTCCCCCAGCGGGGACCGCGAAACCCCCTCGGCTGCAGACGAAATCAGCGCAGCGCCGACGACCCGCGTCGGATAGCGCTTCGGGAACTGCCTGGCATGCGACAGGACGGTCATGCCGCCCATGGAATGGCCGACGAGTACGACGGGCCCGCGCGGCGCCATCACCGCCAGCACCGTCTCCAGATCCTTGCCCAACTGCTCGACGGTGTACGTATCCGGCGACGCCATGCCTGACTGACCGTGTCCGCGCTGGTCGTAGAACACCATCCGCACCTGCGGGCCCCACTCCTCCGTAAGCCGGGCGCGCTGAAAATGGAAGGCGCCCATGCGTAGACAGAAGCCGTGGGCGAAGACCACCGTCAGTGGGGCATTCTGGTCCCCCACTTCGCGGACCGCCAGGTCGACACCGTCCGGTGTGGTGACGACGACGCTGCGGTCGGCGTCGAGAAGGCTGAAATCCTCGTACTCGTAAGGGTCATCGCTGCTGACTCGCCGGCGCAGCGACCTGGCGACCGACACCGCCGTTGCGGTGCCGACGGCGGTGACGCCTGCCGCGCCCGCCAGCCAGCGGGCACCCTGATCACTCAACGCTGGGACCCAAGGTAGGTACGGACGACGCGGCCGCGGGGACTCGTGACGACCTCGTAGTTGATGGTGCCGAGCAGTTCGGCCCAGTCCTGCGCGGTGAGTTCGCCACTGGTGCCCGGTCCGAACAGAATCGCATCGTCGCCCTCGCTGACGTCACCGTCGGTCCCCACGTCGACCACCAGTTGGTCCATACAGACACGTCCGGCAATGCGGCGCGGCCTGCCGTTGATCAACACGTCGATGCGGCCGCTGAGGCTGCGGAAGACACCGTCGGCGTAGCCGATGGGAAGCAGTGCAAGGGTGGTGTCACGTTCGGCGATCCACGTGTGGCCGTAGGACACACCATCTCCCGCACGCACTGGCCGCACCAGCGCCACAGGGCATTTCAGCGTCATCGCCGGCTTCAACCCCATGTCACCACGCTCGGGAATCGGCGTCTGGCCGTAAACCGCGATTCCCGGACGGACCATGTCGAACGCAAGATCGGGACGCGTCAGCGCCGACGGCGAGTTGGACAGGTGCACCACCTCGTACCGCACGCCCTGGTCGCGAGCCTGGCCGGCCATCTCCTTGAGCCGTTGCGCCTGAACGTCGTTGAACGGATTCTCGGGTTCGTCGCCGAGTGCCAGATGCGACATGAGGCCACGCACCGCGAACGCTTCATCCGCGAGGGCCTGCTTCAGTGCCGTCAGCATCGCCGGATACTCCGCAGGGCTGGCGCCGTTGCGGTTGAGGCCGGTGTCGACCTTGACCGTGACCGTTGCGGTACGGCCTGTGCGCTCAACCGCGTCGCGAAGGTCGCCGATCTGGCGCAGCGACGATACGGCGATCTGAACATCGGCCTCGAGCGCGGGTGCGAAGTCGGTTCCCGGTGGATGCAGCCACGCCAGCACCGGATCCGCGATGCCGTCGCGGCGGAGTGCAACCGCCTCGTTGATGGTGGCGACACCCAGCTCCGCAGCACCCGCGGCCAGGGCGGCGCGGCCGGTCTGCGCCGCGCCGTGGCCGTAGCCGTCGGCCTTGACGACCGCCATCACCTGCGCTGATCCCGCGTGCTCGCGCAGCAGGGCCACGTTGTGTGCCACGGCGTCGAGGTCGATGACCGCCTCGGGGGCTGCCGCCGATGTCGTCGCTCCGGTCGTATGCATGGTCATGTCACCACTGCCGATTGTCCCAGACCGGAAATTGTGCCTTGGCCCACAGTGACGGCCGGTCAGTGCGCGAACGGCTGCAGCTCGTCGAAGTGGCCCTGTGGCTTCAGCGCGTCCAGGTGGGCGAGCACGGTAATCATGTCGTCGCGCAGCATCCTGGCCAGGTCAGCGGAGAAACCCTCCCGGACCACAATGCGTAACACGACGACGTCGCTGGCGTTGTCCGGCATCGTGTACGCGGGCACCTGCCAGCCGAATGAGCGCAGGGCGTGGGAGACGTCGAACTCGGTGTAACCGGGATCACCGGACAGCCGGAAGCTGACCACGGGGATGGCCGAGCCGTCGGAGATGATCTCGAAGTGTTGGCTCTCTCTGAGCTGATCGCCGAGCCAGCGCGCCGTAGTCGACAGAGATGACATCACCTGGGCGTAGCCGGCTCTGCCGAGCCGCAGGAAGTTGTAGTACTGGCCGATGACCTGGTTGCCGCCCTTCGAGAAGTTCAGCGTGAACGTGGGCATGTCACCGCCCAGGTAGTTGACCCGGAAGACGAGCTCCTCGGGCAGGTACTCGGCGCTTCGCCACACCACGAAGCCGATGCCCGGGTACGTCAGGCCGTACTTGTGGCCGCTGACGTTGATCGACACCACCCGGGGTAGCCGGAAGTCCCACACCACGTCCGGGTGCAGGAACGGCACGACGAAGCCGCCGCTGGCCGCGTCGACGTGCACGGGAACGTCGACACCGCCGTCGGTCGCCAACTTGTCCAATGCGGCGCAGATATCGGCGATGGGTTCGAGTTCGCCGGTGTAGGTGGTGCCGAGGATGGCGACCACACCGATGGTGTCCTCGTTGACCGCGGACAGCACCTGCTCAGGCGTGATGACGTAGCGCCCCTCCTCCATCGGGAGGTAGATGGGCTCGACATCGAAGTAGCGACAGAACTTCTCCCAGACCACCTGGACGTTGGAGCCCATCACCAGATTCGGCTTCCGGGTGCGCCAGCCGTCCTTTCCGTCGCCGACCTTCGCGCGCCACCGCCAGCTCATCGCCAGACCGGCGAGCATCACGGCCTCGCTGGACCCGACGGTGGAGACGCCGATCGCGCTGGCCGGGTCGTCGTCGCGCAGGTCTTCGGCGTGGAACAGGTCGGCCACCATGCACACGCATCGCTGCTCGATCGCCGCGGTCGCCGGGTATTCGTCCTTGTCGATCATGTTCTTGTCGAAAGTCTCGGCCATCAGTTTCTCGGCCTCGGGGTCCATCCACGTAGTTACGAAGGTCGCCAAGTTCAGCCGGCTGCTGCCGTCCAGCATCAATTCGTCGTGAATGAAGCGATAGGCGACGGCGGCGTCCATGCATTCGTCGGGCATCCGCAGCGCGGGAACGGGTGCCATCGCGAACCGCCCGGTGTACGCCGGGGAGATCAACGGAGCGTGAGTGTGCTTGCGCGACATGGCAAGACCTTTCGTTATAGAGATGCGATGGCCGCCCGGATGTGGGCGAGGATGCGTGATGCCGATGTCGGTGCCGGGCGCGGCCCGGGGTCGGAGGCGGATAGGTTGGCGGCTCGGGCATGGACGTACGCGGCCGCGGCAGCCGCCTGGCCCGGCGGTAACCCCGCAGCGAGAAGTGCGCCGATGACGCCGGACAGTACGTCGCCGGAACCTGCTGTGGCCGCCCATGATTGACCAGCGGAGTTTAGGTACACCGGCCCGCCGGGCTCGGCGATGACGGTGATGTTGCCCTTCAACAACACGGTGACGCCGAGGCGGTCGGCGAGCTTGCGGGTGGCGCCGACACGGTCGTCACCGGGTGGCGAGCCGGCCAGCCTCTCGAATTCTCCGGCGTGGGGCGTCAGCACCGTCGGTGCGGAGCGGTTGGTGACGAGGTCCGGATGGGCGGCAAGGATTGTCAGTCCGTCGGCGTCGACGATCACGGGTAGGTCGGTCTCCAGCGCGAACCACAGCGCGGACGCACCCGTCTCGTCGGTGCCCAACCCGGGCCCGACCACCCACGCCTGCACTCGTCCGGCAGCGGCGACACTCGGCGCGGCCACGACCTCCGGCCACTCTGAGATCACATGCTGTGCGGCACTTCCCGCGTAGCGCACCATCCCGGATGTCGCGGCGACGGCTGCGCCCGTGCACAACACGGCCGCCCCCGGATAGGTGGCCGAACCCGCCAGAACGCCGGTGACGCCCTGGGTGTACTTGTCGTCCTTCGGGCCTGGGATGGGCCATCGCGCGGCGACGTCGGCGGTCTCGAACTCGAAAACGTCGGACCGCGGCAGGTCGAGGCCGATGTCGACCAGCTCCACGCGACCGCAATCACCGAGCGCGTGAACCGGTTTGAGGCCACCGAAGGTCACGGTCAGCGAGGCGTTCACGTGTGGGCCGTCGGTGGCCCCCGTGTGTACGTCGATACCGCTGGGGATGTCGACCGCGACCACAGGAATCCCCGCCGCGTCGACGGCGTCGAACACCTCGGCGGCATCGGGGCGCAACGCCCCGGATCCGGAGATGCCGATGACACCGTCGACCACCAGATCGGTTGCTGCCGGGATGCTTTCGACGACCCGGCCGGCGGATGCGGTGAACGCCGCCAACGCCTTGGCGTGCGCGCGTTCCGGCTTGAGCAGTATCGCGGCGGCCGACACGCCCCGACGGCGCAGGAAGGTCGCCGCCCACAGGGCATCCCCACCGTTGTCCCCGGAGCCGACGACCGCGCAGATCCGGCGTCCGGCGACACCACCGGTCAGCAGGGTGAGTTCACGCGCGATCGCGGTGGCCAGGCCGTGGGCCGCACGGCGCATCAGTACACCGTCGGGGAGGTCCGCCAACAGCGGCGCTTCCGCCTCGCGGATTTGTTCGGCGGTGTAGTAGTGCCGCATCGCTGCCCACGTTACGTGCTGGTGGCCTTCCGCGGCCCTGGACGCCTAAAGTTCCTCGTGAGGATACTGTCGGGGGCGTGGAATCCCGGCCTGACGGCGAGCGGCGCGGCACTCTCACGTTCGCGTGGCTGTTCGTTCTGTTCGTCACCACCCGGATTCAGCGGTCTGCCGGCCGCTGGCGATCGCGACGCATCCAGCGCAGACATTCGACCAACCTGAACCGTCTGGACGCCGAACCTTCGCGGGTGTTGACGACTAGCCTGTTCTGGCTCGACGACCACAGATGGTGGCCGTACGTGCCGGTCTTCGTCGGAGTCGTCGCCCCCGCCGAACGTCGGTTGCGCTGGTGGGGTTGGCTTCTCGTGGGTATCGCTGCCCACGTCATTGCGACCTACGCCGGGCAGAGCTATCTGAAGTATTCGATCAAGAGGGCGCGCGCTCCCCGGCGGTTGGTGAATGCCCGCGATGTCGGGGTGAGCTACTTCGTCTTCGGGGTGGCGGGCACTTTGACGGGGTACGTCAGGCCGCCCTGGCGATCTCGAATTCAGATCGGGGCGGTTGCGACGTTAGCCGGCAATGCACTGCTGCGGCCGACCTTTACTGAGGTGGGGCACCTCACGGCTTTGGTCGTTGGTCTGACAGCCATCCCACTGGCGCCTGATCGCGAGGACCTGCCGTACCCGCCCTGGGCTATTCGACGGTGACGGACTTGGCCAGGTTACGCGGCTTGTCGACGTCATAACCGCGGGCCTGAGCGACACCGGCGGCGAACACCTGCAGCGGGATCGTCGACAACAGCGGCTGGAAAAGTGTTGACACCGCGGGGATCTCGAAGAGGTGATCTGCGTGCGGCCGGACGGTCTCGTCGCCCTCCTCGGCGATGACGATGGTGATCGCACCGCGGGCCTGGATCTCCCGGATGTTGGAGAGCAGCTTGGCGTGCAGCGTCGGGGAGTTCTTCGGCGACGGCATGACCACGATGACCGGCACGCCGTCCTCGATCAAGGCGATCGGGCCGTGCTTGAGTTCGCCGGCGGCGAAGCCCTCGGCGTGCATGTACGCCAATTCCTTGAGCTTGAGCGCACCTTCGAGCGCAACCGGATAGCCGACATGGCGGCCGAGGAACAACACCGTTTGCGACTGGGCGAATTGTCGCGCCAGCTCGAATACCGGCTCTACGGTGTCGAGTACGCGTTGGACGAGGTCGGGCATGGCCTCGAGAGCGCGAAACTCCCGTTCCACCTCTTCGGGGTACTTCGTGCCGCGAGCCTGTGCAAGCGCCAGTCCGACAAGGTAATTGGCGGTGATCTGGGCGAGGAACGTCTTGGTCGACGCCACCCCGATCTCCGGACCGGCGCGGGTATAGAGGACGGCGTCGCACTCACGCGGAATCTGCGACCCGTTGGTGTTGCAGATGGCCAGCACTCTGGCCTTCTGCTCTTTGGCATGCCGGACGGCCTCCAGCGTGTCTGCCGTCTCGCCGGACTGCGAGATTGCCACCACCAGCGTGTGGCGGTCGAGAACCGCGTCGCGGTAACGGAATTCGCTGGCCAGCTCAACCTCGACAGGCAGCCGGGTCCAATGCTCGATCGCATACTTGGCCAACAGTCCGGAGTGGTATGCGGTGCCGCAGGCGACGATGAACACCTTGTCGATCTCGCGGAGCTCCTGATCCGACAGGCGCTGCTCGTCGAGCACCACACGGCCGTCGTCGAAATGGCCGAGCAGCGTGTCGGAGACCGCAGCCGGTTGTTCGGCGATCTCCTTGAGCATGAAGTACTCGTAGCCACCCTTTTCGGCGGCCGAGACGTCCCAGTCGATGTGGAATTCCCGCGCATTCGCGGAATCGTCGTCGCCGTTGAAGTCGGTGATGCGGTAGCCCTCGGCGGTCACGACGACCGCCTGGTCTTGACCCAGCTCGACGGCATTGCGGGTGTATTGGATGAACGCGGCGACATCCGAGCCGACGAACATCTCACCCTCGCCGACACCGAGCACCAACGGGGTGGAGCGCCGGGCGGCGACGATCGTGCCGGGATCGTCGGCGTTGGCGAAGACGAGGGTGAAGTGGCCCTGCAGCCGGCGAAGCACGGACAGCACAGAGGCGGGAAAGTCTCCTGCCGTCTCGCCGTCGCGGTACTCGCGGGCGACCAGGTGGACGGCGACCTCGGTGTCGGTGTCGCTGGTGAATTCGACGCCCGCGGCTTCCAGTTCGGCGCGCATGGCGGCGTAGTTCTCGATGATGCCGTTGTGGACGACCACGATCTTCTCGGCGGCGTCGCGGTGCGGATGGGCATTGCGATCGGTCGGCCTGCCGTGGGTCGCCCAGCGGGTGTGCCCGAGGCCCGTACTGCCCACCAGCGTGCCTGCATCCGATTCGGCCAGAGCGGCCTCCAGGTTGGCCAGCCGGCCGGCCCGGCGGCGCACCGTCAACCCGCCGTTACCGTCGAGGAGGGCGACACCGGATGAGTCGTATCCGCGATACTCCATCCGCCGCAGCGCGTCGACGACAACGTCGCAGGCAGGGCGCTGCCCGACGTATCCGACGATCCCGCACATAGCCATTCAGGGTAGTGCAAGCGCGACGGGCGGCCCGCTGCGCTACGGTCGTCTGGTGGCGCGAACGAACAAGCTCTTCAACGAGTTGAAGCGCCGCGGTCCGCACCGCGTTTTGCGCGGTGACCTGGCATTTGCCGGACTTCCCGGCGTGGTGTTCACCCCCGAGTCGGGCAAGAACCTCGCGGGGGTGGCGTTCGGTCACGATTGGCTCACGAGTGACGATCGTTACTACGGAACGCTCGAACACCTGGCGTCCTGGGGCATCGTCGCCGCGGCGCCGGCCACCGAGACCGGCCTGGCGCCGTCGGTGCTCAACTTCTCCTACGACCTGGGCACGACGCTCGACATCATCGCCGGGGTGCGGTTGGGGCCCGGCAAGATCAGCGTGCATCCCACGAAGCTCGGGGTGGCCGGTCACGGTTTCGGCGGGTCTGCCGCGGTGTTCACGGCCGCGGGGATGCCCGGCAGGTTGAAAGCCGTGGTGTCCGCGTTCCCCACCCTCACCAAGCCTCGCGCCGAGGAGCCTGCGGCGTCGCTGCAGGTGCCCGGCCTGATCCTGGCCGATCCCGGCGACCCGATGTCGTTGCGCTCCAACGCCGTCGAACTGGCCCGGGTCTGGAAATCCGGAACGCTTCGAGCTGTCAGCAAGGTGAAAGCCGGTGGGCTCGTCGAGGGCCGCCGACTGGCAAAGGTCGTCGGGCTGCCTGGCGCCGACCGCGGCACGCAGAAGATCGTGCGCGCGCTGATGACGGGGTTCTTCCTGCACACGTTGGCGGGCGATAAGGCCTATCACGACTTCTCCGACCCCGAGGTAGCGCTGCCCAAGGCCCCGACGCTCGATCCGTTCTCCGATGATCCGGTGGATCTCGAGAACAAAGTCGTGGCGTTATTGAAACCCTGAGAGGGCCAACCAACCGGTTGGGTGTATAACTCGATGATGCGAACCGGGATCTTCCTCAACTACGCGGGTGGCTTCCTCGACGCCGTGGACCAGGTCGTCGAGCTCGAGAAGGCCGGTGTCGACATTGCCCTGGTCGCCGAGGCCTATTCGTACGACGCGATCAGCCAGCTGGGCTTCCTGGCGGCCAGAACGTCGACGATCGAGCTCGGTACGGGCGTCGTCCCGATCTACATCCGCACGCCCACTCTTCTGGCGATGACTGCCGCAGGCCTCGACTACGTGTCCGACGGCCGGTTCCGGTTGGGTATCGGCACATCCGGCCCGCAGGTTATGGAGGGCTTCCACGGCGTGCCGTTCGACGCCCCGCTCGGCCGCACGCGCGAGGTCGTCGACATCTGCAGGCAGGTGTGGCGTCGTGAGCGGGTGACCTACGACGGCAAGTACTACCAAATTCCACTGCCCGCCGATCAGGGCACCGGCCTTGGTAAGCCGCTGCAGCTGATCAATCATCCTGTCCGCGATCGGATTCCGATAACGATCGCCGCGCTGGGACCGAAGAATGTCGAACTCACCGCGGAGATCGCCGAAGGTTGGCAGCCGGTGTTCTTCTATCCGGAGAAGGCCGACGAGGTGTGGGGCGACTCGCTGCGCGCGGGGTTCGCCAAGCGCGACCCCTCCCTGGGTCCGCTGGACATCATGGTCAGCGCACCCCTGGCGATCGGCGATGACATCGATGACCGATTGAATTGGGTGAAGCCACAATTGGCCCTCTACCTCGGCGGTATGGGTGCACGCGGACAGAACTTCTATCACAGGCTCGCCACCCGCTACGGGTTCGGCGAGGTGGCCGACCACATCCAGAATCTCTACCTCGACGGCAAGAAAGCCGAGGCGATCGAGGCGGTGCCCGACGAACTGGTGCGCTCCGTATCGCTGGTGGGCCCGCGCGGGTTCGTCAAAGAGCGGCTCGCAGCGTTCAACGAGGCCGGCGCCACCACACTGTTGCTGCAACCGCTTTCGGGCGACCGCGCCGAAACGTTGACGTTCGTAGACGAAGTGCAGGCCCTGCTGCCGTAGCGATTCAAGGAATCGCCGGTCCACCTGTAGACTGTGTACAGCGGCATCGTCTGTTCTGCCTTATGCCGTTTCTCGATCGTCATACCGAGCGCCGCGGAATCGTCCGCGCCGGGCAGGACGACCACTCTTAGACTTTCGGAGTTTTGACCTTGTCTGTTCAAATCACTGGTGGCACAACCGTGTCCACCTTCGTCGACCTCGGCCTGCCGCAGGCTGTCGTCGACGTCCTTGCCGGTAACGGCATCGACACCCCGTTCCCCATCCAGGCCGCAACGCTGCCTGATTCGTTGGCGGGCCGCGACGTTCTCGGCCGCGGCCGCACCGGATCCGGCAAGACTTATGCCTTTCTTTTGCCGATGGTGACGCGACTCACAAACAGTTCCACCAAACGACTTCCGGGCCGCCCGCGGGCGCTCATTCTCGCCCCGACCCGCGAGTTGGTCGCCCAGATCGAGGCGTCACTCGCGCCGCTTGCCGCCGCGACGGGCCTGCGCTCCGTCGTCGTGTTCGGCGGGGTTGGCCACCAACCGCAGATCGACAAGCTGCGCGCCGGTGTCGACATCGTCATCGCCTGCCCCGGCCGCCTCGAGGACCACGTGAAGTCCCGGCATGCCGATCTGTCGGCGGTCGAGATCACCGTCCTCGACGAGGCCGACCACATGGCCGACCTCGGGTTCCTGCCTCCGGTCAAGCGCCTTCTGGACAAGACGCCGCGCAACGGACAGCGAATGTTGTTCTCCGCCACACTCGATGGCGGTGTCGACGTTATCGTCAAGCGCTATCTGACGGATCCGGTCGTGCACAGCGTCGACTCGGAACAGTCGCCGGTCACGGCGATGGAACACCATGTGCTGCATGTCGAGAAGGCCGCACGCGTCAGCGTGCTTGCCGACCTCGCCGCGTCGCCTGGGCGCAAGATCGTCTTCGCGCGGACCAAGCACGGTGCCAAAAACCTTGCCCGTCAGCTGAACTCACGTGGCGTTCCTGCCGTCGAATTGCACGGCAACTTGTCGCAGAACGCCCGCACCCGCAACCTGGCCGCGTTCTCGGACGGTTCGGCTTGGGTGCTCGTGGCGACGGATATCGCAGCGCGCGGCATCCACGTCGACGATGTGACCCTGGTCGTACACGCGGATCCGCCCGTCGAACACAAGGCATATCTGCACCGGTCCGGCAGGACTGCGCGCGCCGGCAATGACGGCACGGTCGTGACGCTGATGCTCGATGAGCAGGTGTCCGATGTGCGACAGCTGACCCGCAAGGCCGGCGTGAAGCCGACGATCACCCGCTTCCGCGGTGCGTCACATCCGGTGCTGCACGAGATCGCGCCGGGCGAGCGCACCTTCGGTGAGCCGATCGTGCCCGTCGCGCCCAGCCGTCCCGCACCGGCGAAGCCCGCCCAGGGCGGCCGTCGGCGCCGCCCGAACTCGAACAACCGTCGCAGGCGGCCGTCCAACGTGTAAGTGGTTCTACAACCACGTCAACTGACCTGTGGATAACTTGTTCGCTGTGTCAGTGGACTGAGGCATAATCGAATGTATGTTCGAATGCGAGTTCTCGAGTGCTGATGACGCAACTGTGGTCGCGGCGGTCGAGTCCTCGGCGCGAGCTGAGGCCGCAGCGGGGGCGCGTCGGTTGGCGGCGATCGCGGAGCTGACTCGGCGGCGTCTGCTCGATGACGACGAGCGCGCGTTGTGGGCGTGTGATTGGTGGGATTGCGCGGCCGCCGAGGTTGCCGCGGCGATGAATATCAGCCAGCGCCAGGCCTCGGGACAGATGCGCATCGCAGCGACGTTGCGCAATCACCTCCCCCTGGTGGGCGAGTTGTTCCGGCGTGGACTGTTGAGTGCGCGGGTGGTCTCGACGATCACCTGGCGCACCCGGCTGATCACCGACGACGCAGTGTGGGCGCAGCTAGACGCCGCGATAGCCCAGCGGGTCCGGCAGTGGGGGCCGATGCCCGAAGTCACCCTGATCGCCGCACTCGATGCCCTGGTATTGCGCTGGGATGCCGACGCCCGCATCGACAGCGGTGCCGCGGCACGTACCCGGGATTTCACGACGGGAGACCGCGAAGACGAAGCAGGGCTGACATCGGTGTGGGGCAAATTGCTGGCCCCCGACGCCGCCGTATTGAACAAGAAAGTCGCGGCGATGGCGGCCACCGTGTGCGCAGACGATCCCCGATCGCTAGGTGAGCGCCGCGCTGATGCGTTGGGCGCGTTGGCCAACGGCAACCACCACCTGCCGTGTGCCTGCACCAGCGCGACGTGCTCCGCCCGCACGGGTCAGCCCGCCCCGAAGTCCTCCGTGGTCATCCATGTCCTCACCGGCCAAATGCCCGCCCCCACAACCCCCGCGACCAAGGATGCCGGGACCGCGGTGCTGTCGGGTACCGAGGCGATCCCCACCCCGCTGTTGGCTGCGCTGGTGCGTGACGGCGCCAAACTACGGCCACTGCCCGCACCGGAGGAACTCTGCGAGCCGGTGTCGGGGTATCGGCCGTCGACGGCGATGGCCCGCCATGTCCGTAACCGGGATCTGACGTGTCGTTTCCCGGCGTGCACGATGCCCGCGGAGTTCTGCGATATCGATCATGTGGTCCCCTATCCGCTAGGGGCCACGCATCCGTCTAATTTGGCGTGTCTGTGCCGTAAACATCACCACCTCAAAACCTTTTGGGCCGGGGACTGGGAATTCACGCTGCGGCCCGATGGCACCGCGATATGGACATCGCCGACCGCGCGCACCTACACCACCCATCCGGGGTGTCGAAGTTACTTCCCCGACTGGGACACCAACACCGGGGAACTCCCACCCCCACCCACACAACCCGCGTTCGACAGCGACCGGGGATTGATGATGCCCCGCCGCAAACGCACCCGCGCCGCTGACCGCGACGCACGAATCAAAGCTGAACGCCAACACAACAACTCGGACCCACCCACCACACCCGACCCACCAAGCGGCTCCGATCCGCCGCCGTTCTAGTCACAGGCGCTACACGCTGATGCGTTCGGGTTGCCGGTCTTTTGCGGCGATCTCTCCGAGCATCGCAACGACGACACCGAACGCGAAATACAGTGGGACCAGCCAGGGTCCGACGCCAAATAGTTGGTCGCAGTCGGCGTTGTAGGCGAAGACTCCGACTTTGACGAGCACGATCTCGACGACAGGCCCGATGATCGCCGCCATTACGCCGCACGCCACCGAGGCCTTGTCGCCGAGTGCACACCAGGTGATCGCGGCCATCGCGACGATCAGGGTGGTGGCGGGCACCGCCGGCGCACTGTGCACCAGCGCGGTGGTGACGTAGGCGCCGATGACCGCGGCGATGCCTGCGAGCCCCTGTCGAGCGGCGACAGTGGTCCGCGGTGCGGGCAGATGCAGACGCAATTCGGCCAACGACACCGTCGCGACGCCGACCATCGCGGGAAACCAGATCGGGCTGCTCCACACGAACGGCACTGCGTCCGTGAAGTACTCCGTGGTGCCGGTGACGACGTGACTGTGGTCGCCGACGAGCGACGCAGCCGCCCCCAGCAGGAAGAGGATCAGCAGTTCGGGTACGCGCAGCTTCACGAAGCGGACGTTACCTCTGTTATTCGCCCACCTGTGGCAGTTCGTTGGCCGCGATCTCGCACGGCGTGCCCGCGGCCGACATGGGCTCCGGCGGTGGCGGCAGAGGTGCGGGAACCGGCGGCGGCGCGACCGGCGTTTCGGTCGGGACTGGTGGCAGCGGCTCCGACAGCGGCGCGGCGGGCTCCGATTCGCCAGTTACGCCGGCCGCAGGGTCTGTCTCGGCGCCGTCTGCCTCGTCTTCCTTTTCGTCGTCCTCGTCGAGATCGTCCTCGTCGAGATCGTCTTCGTCTTCCTCGGGCTTGTTCTCGTCGAGATCGTCGAGTTCGTCCGGCGCTTCACCCGCGTCGAGATCGCCCGGCTCCGGCAGATCAGACAGCGCGTCCTGCGACGTTCCCAGCAGGCCGCCCAACATGTCGCCGAGTTGGCTTCCGAACCCGGACAGTCCGCTTCCGATGTCAGGCATTCCTCCGCCGAGGGACGGCGCGGACGGCGGCGCCATGGCGGCAGGGTCGACAGGCGGTGCTGCCGGTAGCGGCGGCGAAGGCACCGGCGCAGCCGTGGGCGGTGGCGGCAGTGGCGCCGACATCGGCTGTGCTGCAGGCGGCATCGACCACACCGCGCCAGCAGGTGCAGCCCCACCACCCCCGACCAAACCCGCCGGCGTTGTCTCGACACCGTCGCCTGGTGAAGGAGACCACGACGGCCCGAGCTCGCCGGGCACGTCGAATGCGACGGCCGCCTCGGAAGTGAGCTCGTCCACGGCGGCATCGTAGGCGTCTGTCACGGCGGCGATCGCTGACTGCATCGCCGTCAACCACTCGGCCCGAATGTCTTTGTCGACGAACGGCTTGACCTCTCGATCGATGAGCTCACTGGCCGTCGCTCGATCGCCCGCGCCGCCCGTCACCGTCTGCACCGCGGTCCGCCAATCCGGCCGCGCGCCTCGTGCTTCAGCCGCCCCCGTCGCCGCAACCTTGCCATCGACGCTGTGCCACAAGCGATCCCGCAGCGACGCAAGCGATTCGGCCGCCTGAAGCACTGCGGACGCCACCGCCGCCGAGGCCTCACTGTGGCGGCGCAGAAAACCGCGGGACGCCTCGGCACCAGGACCCTGCCACGCGGCGGACATCAACGCGAGCTGAGCGTCCTGACGTGCCAGCGCCCCTTCGGCTGCTGCAGCGGCAGTCCGCAACGCCTCGCAATCGGCCTCGAGCACTGCCAAGTCGATTCCGTCCTCGCTGCCGTACCAGTCGCGTACCTGTGATGCGTGCTGAGTCAGGTCCGGGTTCTGATAGCCGAGCAGATGACAGGCCCATACGTAGTTCTGGACGGTGTCGGCGGCGGGCCGCCCCTCGGCCAATCGTGAAGCAGCGTCGAACATCTCATCCCACCAGACGGCCGGCGCGGATGTCCGCTTCGTCGTAGCGGCGCGCGGTGGTCCGCAACGTGGCCGCGATCTCCGCCGACGCCCGCGACCATGCCCGGAGCTGATCGGCCACACCGTCGACCGCAATCCGGACCGCCTCACCGCGTGCGGTGTGCACCCGGCCCGCAGTGGCACCGCCGAACTGCAGCCCCGCAAGCCGAGTGCGGACGACGGCGTCGACCGCGTCGGCTATGGCCTCGTACTCACCGGCGACACCCAGCAGCGCGGCGACGTCGACGCGCGCGACGTCTCGTTCCCCCATGTAGAGCTAGGACGCACGCGAACTCTCGCGGGTTCCGGCCGGGTTCAGCTCTGATCGCTGACCGATTCGGCCACCCGCACAGCGAGCTGGCGCGCGGTGTCCTCGTCGGCGGCCTCCACCATCACGCGAACCACTTGTTCAGTCCCCGAGGGCCGCAACAGAATTCGGCCGGAATCGCCCAGTGCACGTTCGGCTTCGGCCACTGCGGTACGCACCGAGGGCGCTTCGGCAACGGTCGCCTTGTCCGCGACCTCGACATTGATCAGGACCTGGGGCAGCGTCTGCATGGGCTCGGCGAGCGTGGCCAGCGATGCACGCGTCTGCGCCATCCGCGACATCAGCCGAAGTCCGGTCAGAACGCCGTCGCCCGTTGTCCCGAATGCCGGCATGACGATGTGACCCGATTGCTCACCGCCGAGCGAGTACCCCCCCGCGCGCAATTCCTCGAGGACATAGCGGTCGCCGACGCCAGTGGTGAGCACCTCGATACCAGCCGCGCGCATCGCGAGGTGCAGACCGAGGTTGCTCATGACCGTGGTGACGAGCGTGTTGGACGCGAGCTCGCCGGCTTCCTGCATCGCGAGCGCGAGGATCACCATGATCGCGTCACCGTCGACGCACTGACCGCTCGCGTCCACGGCCAGGCACCGGTCGGCGTCCCCGTCGTGCGCGAGACCGAGATCCGCACCATGGGACAGCACAGCGGCCTGCAGCACGTCCATGTGCGTGGAGCCGCAGCGGTCGTTGATGTTCAGTCCGTTGGGCTCTGCATTGATGGCGATGACGTTGGCGCCTGCGGCGCGATAGGCGCGTGGCGCGGCCGCCGAGGCGGCGCCATGCGCGCAGTCGACGACGACGGTGAGCCCGTCGAGGCGAGTCGTGACCGCCTTGCCGACGTGGCGCAGGTAGCGGTCCAGCGCGTCCTCGGCGTCGACCACCCGGCCGATGCCTGCGCCGGTCGGCCGCTGTCCGGGCCCTTGGTTGACCAGGTCCTCGATGCGGTCCTCGGTCGCGTCGTCGAGCTTGTGGCCGCCGGGCCCGAAGATCTTGATGCCGTTATCCGGCATGGGGTTGTGCGACGCGCTGATCATCACGCCGAAGTCGGCGTCGTAGGCACCCGCCAGGTACGCGACGGCCGGGGTCGGCAGCACGCCAACCCGCAGTGCGTCCACGCCCTCGCTGGTGATGCCGGCGATCACCGCTGCTTCGAGCATCTCGCCGCTGGCCCGCGGATCGCGCCCGACCACGGCCACGCGTCGGGCACGGCCGCCGACGCTGCCAAGCCGTCGAGCGGCCGCGGAACCCAACGCCAATGCCAGCTCAGAAGTCAGATCCTGGTTGGCGACGCCGCGCACCCCATCGGTGCCGAACAGTCGACCCATGCCGACAAACTTCTCATAAGAGGAGCCCAAAGAGCCAACCATGGACGCCGAGTCGCGCCGCGCCGCCGAAACGGTATCCAATCGCGACAAGAAAGACTCACCGCCCGCATCCGGGTGGATACGGGCGGTGAGGTCGTTTCGACTAGCTGACGTGCGCAGTGGACGGCTCCTGCGGCGTTGCGGGCGCCGTGGTCGGAGCCTCGTCACCGGACATGCCCGGAGTGCCCTCAGCCGGGGTGGCGGGCAGGCCCTCGACCTCGGCCGCACCGTTCTGCTGGATCAGGACGGACCCGAGGCTGTTGGTGCAGACGGTCTGCTCGGTGCCGTCGGCCTCAGTGGTCTGGGCCAGCTTGGTCACCTGGTCGACCTGCATGTCGCAGACACCGGCCGCGATCTGGGCGGCGTCGACGGCCTTCACGTCCTTGAGGACGCCGGCCTCGCCGATCGACACGTTGACCAGGCCATCGGGCGCTGGCGCGGGTACCGGCTGTGCGCTCGCAATGCCCAGTCCGGTGAACAGCAGCGATCCGCCAACTGCGGCTCCAACTGCGGTGGTCTTGAGGATGTTCCTCATCGATAACTCCCTTCATCAAGAAGGCGACTCCGGTGGCAGTTGCCCCTCCCGCGCACAAAAGCGCGCGCCGCCGCCTCCGAGTCCGAGGTATTCACGATCAGCCCCGAACTCAAACGAAAACATCAGTTTTGTGAGGTTGTCGTCATTGAATGCAAACCCGGCGGAATGTAGGGAAATCACCTATTTACCTGCGGCGAACCGGTCGATAACCTCGCCACAAACCTTCGAAAGGACCCTGAATGCGCAGCGACCTGTTCTCCCCGCAGAATGCCGAAGCCCAGTTGCAACAGCCGGGAATGAAGTTGCAGAACAGCAAGATGCTCAAGGTGGGACTGAATGGCGAAATGATGGTCCGCCAGGGGGCGATGGTCGCCTACCAGGGCAACATCCAGTTCCAGGGGCAGGGCGCCGGCGGAATCGGGAAATTCGTCAAGCAGCAGCTCACCGGCGAGGGCGTGCCGTTGATGAAGTGCACGGGCACCGGTGACCTCTTCCTCGCCGATCTGGCCTCCGACATCCATCTGCTGGACCTCGAGGGCCCGCACGACGGACTGACGATCAATGGCAAGAACGTGCTCGCCTTCGAGCCGACGCTGTCCTTTGACATCCGGCGGGTCCAAGGCGCAGGCATGCTGTCCAACGCGGGCCTGTTCAACTGCGTGTTCTCGGGTCAGGGCCGCATCGCGATCACCACGAAGGGCACGCCGGTGGTGCTGAACGTCGACCAGCCGACCTACGCCGACCCACAGGCCGCCGTGTGCTGGTCGACGTCACTGCAGACCGGATTCCACAGTGCCGAACAGTTCGGCCTCGGCACGCTGATGGGCCGCACCACCGGCGAGGCGTTCACCATGTCGTTCTCCGGCCAGGGCTTCGTCGTCGTACAGCCCTCGGAGGAGGCGCCCGGCGGGTTTGTCGGCGGCACCGGCGGAGGCCAACAGGCAGGCAGCGCCGCAGGCAACATCCTCGGCGGGTTCCTGGGCCGCTAGAAACGCATTCCGCCCGGTGCGCGAGTGCACACCGGGCGGAATGACTGAACAGATCAGCGCTTGCTGTACTGAGGCGCCTTGCGGGCCTTCTTGAGGCCGTACTTCTTGCGCTCGATGGCCCGCGGGTCGCGGGTCAGGAAGCCGGCCTTCTTCAGTGCCGGCCGGTCCTCGGGCTGAACGATGATCAGCGCGCGGGCGATGGCCAGGCGCAGCGCACCGGCCTGCCCGGACGGACCGCCACCATCGAGGTGGGCGTGGATGTCGAAGGCGTCCACCCGGTCAACGGTCACCAGCGGAGCCTTGATGAGCTGCTGGTGCACCTTGTTCGGGAAGTAGGCCTCCAGGGTGCGGCCGTCGAGGTGGAACTGGCCGGTGCCGGGCACCAGGCGCACCCGGACCACGGCCTCCTTGCGGCGGCCGACGGTCTGGATCGGACGGTCGATGATGATCGGCTCGCGCGCGGGAGCCTCTTCAGCCGCGGCCGTCTCGGTCGCAGCGGTCTCGGTCGCGGCCTCGTCGGTCGTGGGCGTCGCCTCCTCGGCGGGGGCCTCGGTCACGGCTTCGGTCACTTCTTCGGTCGTATCGGTCGTTTCGCTCACTGGGCCACCTGCTTGATCTCATACGGAATGGGCTGCTGGGCGGTGTGCGGATGATCCGGCCCCACGTAGACCCGCAGCTTCTTCTGGATCTGATGGCCGAGCTTGGTGTGCGGGATCATGCCGAGGATCGCCTTTTCGACGACTCGGTCGGCGTGCTTCTCCATCTCGTCACCGAGCGCACGCGCTCGCAGACCGCCGGGAAAACCCGAGTGGCGGTAGGCCATTTTCTTCGTGAGTTTGTCGCCGCTGATGGCGACCTTGTCTGCATTGATGACGACGACGAAATCGCCACCGTCGACATTCGGCGTGAATGTCGGCTTGTGCTTGCCACGCAACAGATTCGCTGCTGCAACGGCGAGCCGGCCGAGCACCACGTCGGTGGCGTCGATGACGTACCACGAACGCGTGGTGTCACCCGCCTTCGGCGTGTACGTAGACACAGCGCTACCTCTCCTCTATCGGGTTGAATCCCGGAGTGACCCGGGGGTCGGTCTGGCGTTGCGGTGGGAAACCTTCGGCGACCGACGTAGACCCGAAGCCCCGGCGTACCGCATGCCAACGAGGCAGCTTACCTGCGGACGTCCTCGCAGGTCAAAACGCCTTCCGTGGCCGCTGAACAGGGATTACGCGGACCCTTGCGCGACGGGAGCCTGTCAAAACGTAGGGAAACGCCTGATTTCGCCGTCCGTCATGCGGCCGTAGGTTCGTCTGCGTCGGTCACCGGGTGTTTGCCAGGGACCGCTCCCCACATCAAGATCATAACGGAGTGAACATGTTTCGTACTTTCATCGCCGCGACATTGGTTGCCGCGGCGGCTGCTCTCGGCGCCGCTTCTGTCGCACACGCCGACACCTACTACAAGAACTGCGCTGCAGCCCGCGAGGCCGGTGTGACGCCGATCCTGCAGGGCCAGGACGGCTACGACGAGCACCTCGACCGCGACGGCGACGGCGTCGCCTGCGAGTAACCGCAGCTCAAACAGGTTTGCGCACCGTGGCTGCCTCTCCAAACAGCCACGGTGGCGCAAACCGTCCCTGGCGAATCCCCTGGCTCCCCTCCAAGTGGGACCGCACAGAAGTCATGGGCTAGCCGCCGCCCCACGCATTCGCCGCCATCCGGTCGGTCGCCGCCACCTCGTCGGAGCCGTCGCGGACTGCGTTTCCCAACCGGATCAGAATGTCGTTCAGCGCACCTGCGGCCTGCTCCCAGTGGGCCTGCTCGATCCGATATGCCTCGGCGGCGTGTCGGGTCCAGATCTGCTGCAACGGCGCGATCTGAGCACGCAGGTCGTCCAGCGCGGCGTTGAGCCGGGCCGAGGTGGTGTGGATCTCCTGGCGGACGGTGTATTCGATCTCGCCGAAGTTGTACGAAAGCACGTTCTCCATATCGGACTCCTCAGAGGCTGGTGGCGACGGCGCTGATCTGGTGCGAATGGGTTTCCGCGGCTTCGCGGAGGGTCTGCTGATTCAGCCGGATGGTTTCGGCGATCCGCTGCAATGCCGCGTGGAGTTTGACCGACTCCGTGTTCCACCGATCCACGACATCGCGAAATCGGGATGCGGCCACGCCGCCCCACACCGAGTCCGGCACGCCGCCCATGCGTCCGATGAAGGACGCCAACATCGCCCGAATCTCCTCGTTGCGCGCATCCGTCTTCCCGGCGATCGCCGCCATCAGGTCGAAATCGGTATTGAGCGAACCACCTGCCGGTGCCGTCATCGGCGTCCTTCCGTTTCGTGCGTTGTTATGAAGTTCGACGCGACTGGCGCCCGTTCGGTTCCATGCGTTTCGATCGCCTCACGGCACAGCGTGCGCGGAGCGGATCGCTCGATCGCACGCCTCACGCACGAGCTGCTCACGACCCGGCATGCTCTGGCAGCCGACCGCGATGCGAACGGCCCCATCGACGATCACCGTCCACGCGACGTGGCGCTCTGGCCGAACCTCTCGATACGTCACCGCGTCCCTACCTACACGTCTATCGGACGGGTTGAACTCGACGAAGACGCCGTCGGCCGTTTCCGCCAATGCCGACACCAGAGAATCCGCCGTCGCCGCGAGGCTGGAGGGCTGCGAGGCCACGGACTGTGTGATGTGCAGGGCGACATCACCATTGGCCGGTGAAACCACTTGTACCCGAGCTGATCCCGGTCCAGATGTAATGCGCTCGGCGGTCCAGGCCGCCGGCACCATCACAGCGGTCCTGCCCTCGATCAACAACGTCATCGGCATGTCGCCGACAGATGGATCCGGACGGCTGTCGCGCGCGGCGGCGAGACCCCCGCACAGCACGACCACCGTCAGGATGCCGGCCAGCGCAGCCAGAGTCTTGCGAGCACGGAATACAGCAGACGCGCGAGTGACGGCATCCGTACCCGGAACGGCCGCCGATCGTTTCGCCGCGGCCGCACGTAGCACCCAATTGTCGTCCGCGATCATGACCCGCACGCCGATCGCCCGCATACGATCGGCGATCTTCGACGCGAGAAATTCGGCGCCGGGCACCGTGGCCGGAGCGTCCAGCAACACTGCCGACGGCACACCGACGGCCGCCGTCACCGCCCCTGCGTCGGTGACTGCTTCCGCCTGCAGCGGTACGACTGCGGCGATCGTTCCCAATACGGATACGACTGCGACATCCGCGGTGATCTCAACGATGGTTGTTTCAACCGAGATCCCCTCTCGCAGCATCGCTGTCCGCTCCAGCACAACGACTTCAGTCGCCGCGATCTGCGCCGCCTCACGGGCCCTGTCGATCCTGGCCGACCACCACCACGCGGGACAGATGACGACTGCGACGTCGACGCTCCCGCCTATGACCACGTTCATGACGTCATCCCATAGGTCCCGTACGGACACCGGACGGTCGTCGAGCAGCGCGATTTCGTCGTCGATGCAGTCGAGAGCAGTCGAAACCCATTCCGGGCGAACCTCGTTGGCTCCCCGGATCGTCGCCGGCCCTACCTCGATGACGACTTCGCTCACGGTGGGTCGGTCCAGGCCACCTGTATCAGCTGATCCGCGCCGCCTCTCGTGATCAACGTTGCCCGCCCGGGCGGTAACGCCGATGGCCGAACAGTCCCCAGCAGCACGCCCTCGTCCGGGCTGGCGCTCATCATCACGCCCATGCAGCCGAGTTCGCGCATCCTCGCCAGTACCGGATCGAACATCGCGCGCGCAGCACCACCCGAGCGCCGGGCGACGACGACGTGTAGTCCGAGATCCTTGGCGTGCGGAAGAAAGTCGGCGAGTGACGTCAACGGGTTGCCGGTCGCGCCGGCCGCAAGATCGTAATCATCGATGACCAGGTAGATCTCGGGTCCTGACCACCACGACCGCGTACGCAACTCGTGTTGAGTGACGTTCTCACCGGGCATGCGCGCCTCCAGGCGGCTGATGATCACTGCCAATCGTGATGCCAGCGACGCCGGTGACATCGCGTATCCGGTGAGGTGGTCGGACTCGACGACGCCGAGCAGCGCCCTGCGGAAGTCGACGAGCTCGAGCTCGACCTCATCGGCGGTGCGTTCCCGAATCAGCTCCCGGCACAGCAGCCGCAAGAGTGCCGTCTTCCCGCACCCTGCCTCACCGAGCACGAGCAGATGCGACTGTTCTGCGAAATCAATATGGACGGGGCTCAATTCGTGTTCGCCGATGCCGACCAACACCCGCGACGCGAGACTCTCGACATCGTGTGTCCGAAGGTCATCACGCTGGACCTGCGTCGGTAGCAGCTGGACAACGGGCGCAGCGCTCGGCGCCCACCGGTCGCGCAGGCGTTCGGTGTCGGCGGCGATCGCCTCGGCGAGGCCGTTCGAGGTGGCGCGCCCGTCCCACCGTGGCAATGCAATCGCGAATTCCCTGCGGTTGGCCGCGATGCCGCGTCCTGGTGGTCGATCCGAAAGGTCTCGCGCTCGCCTGCGGTCGATCTCCGATTCGGCGGGATCACCAAGCCGGAGCTCGATGCGCGTCGCGATCTGGTCCTTCAGCGCGGGTCGCAATTCTGCCCAGCGCGACGCAGTGACGACAACGTGGACTCCGAACGAAAGACCTTGAGCGGCAATCGCAGTGATCTGACCCTCAAGGGAATCGAACTCCTGACGCAGTGTCGACCAGCCATCGATGACCAGAAACACGTCACCGAACGGATCGTCCGGGGATCTGCGGCCACGGTAGTCGGCCATGGAGTCGATCCCCATGCGACGGAACAGCGACTCCCGCGCCCGCACCACTGAAGCCACCACCGAGACCGTGCGGCGACACAGTTCTGCGTCAGAGCGGCCTGCGATCGAGCCGACATGCGGGATCTGTCGCAGCGAGGACAAGGCTCCGCCACCGAAGTCGAGGCAGTAGAAGCCCACATCCGCCGGTCCATGGTGCTGCGCCAATGCCAGCAGCAAGGTGCGCACGGCCGTCGACTTTCCGGATCCCGGAGCGCCGACGATTGCGACATTGCCAGCCGCCCCGCCCAATTCGACGACGAGCGGGTCTCTGCGCTGCTCGTACGGATTGTCCACCACGCCGATCGGCACCGTGATGTCACACGGCCTCGGACCCGCCATCAGGACGTCGAGAGTCGGAGACTCGGTCAGCGGCGGCAACCACACCTGATGCGCCGGCGCACCACGGCCGGCCAACCGGTCCAGCATCGCGTCCATCACGGTCCGAGCGGCCTGTTGCCCCTGATCGGTGTCGGCCGGCGCGGTCATCGTTCCGACTCGCGTCGCCGTGAACACCACGGGCGTCACCGGCGCCGGCGCGGGTACGCCGCGCCGCCTGCCGTCATCGGCCGACACGAACGCGGTCTGAAACCGTACGAGCTCCCCCGAAGCCGTCTTGAGATATGCCGCCCCTGGTGTGCTCGGCAGGTGGTATGCGTCCGGAACGCCGAGGACCGCGCGAGATTCGCCGGCAGAGAAGGTCTTCAGGCAGATCCGATAGGACAGGTGCGTCTCCAGCCCCCGCAGCCGGCCTTCGTCCAGTCGTTGGCTGGCCAGCAACAGATGCATTCCCAACGATCGGCCCAACCGGCCTATCGCCACGAACAGTTCGGCGAAGTCGGGATGCTGACTGAGCAGTTCGGAGAATTCGTCCACCAGGATGAACAGCGTCGGCAGTGGCGGCAGACCCGCGCCGTGCGCGCGTGCACGGCGATACTCGGCCAGGTTCGCGAATCCCCCCGCCGCCCGAAGCACCTCCTGACGCCTGTTCATTTCGCCGGCCAGCGCATCGTTCATCCTGCTGACGAGGTGCGCCTCACCGGCCAGATTGGTGATGACGGCCCCGACGTGCCTGGCGCGCTCCAGCCCGAGAAACGTCGCGCCCCCTTTGAAGTCCACCAGGATGAGATTCAGGACATCCGGAGGGTGCGAGGTGATCATCCCGAGCGCCAAGGTGCGCAGCAGTTCCGACTTCCCGGAACCGGTGGCGCCCACGCACAAGCCATGCGGCCCCATCCCATTTCGCGCCGCCTCGTTGATATCGAGTTGCACATGCGTTCCGTCAGGCGCGACACCGATGGGTACGGCCCTGATATGCCCGTCGCCAGTTGTCCGCCAGTGCTCCTCGGGGGTTCGACCGTCGACGTCCATCAGGCCCAACCAGTCGAGCGGCGTCGACAGACCGCCGTCTTCCGTCCCTGCCGCGCATCGGAATGGTGCGAGACGCCGAGCGCATACCGATGCCTGCGCCTTCGTGAGGAGATCGGGTCTCGCTATCACCTCGTCGCCGTCCCGGCCGCAGACGGTCACCGTTTCGGCATCGACACGCAGCCGCAGACTCCGCGTGTTCTCGACGCCGCCGGGCGCGCCGACGACGATGGTGGTGTAGTTCCGCTCGCTGACGCCTCGGTCCAGTCCCGTCGAGTCGCCACCGTCCACGATCGTCACCGTGTAATGGTGTTCCCGCACCATGTCGTTCGCGGCCCGCACGACACTCGGGTAGACCAACCTCGCCGAACCCGCCCCGTCGGTGTTGCATGAATGCTGATGGTGTGGAAGCCATTTGAGCCAGTCCCACTCATCGCTCGCCTCGGGGCCGACGACGGCGCCGATCGTCACATGGTCCGGACCATGCAGGGCGGCCAGTTGACAGATGATCGACCGCAGGAACGCCCTCGCGACGTGTGCATCGCCGTCGATGGCGATCACCGGGTAGTGGCGTAGATCCAGCGCGGTCGGTGCATCGGCGACGATCGACCGGGTCCGAATCAATCGGCGCATCGCGGTCACAGTCACGGGATCCGGTTCTTCGACACCGCTCAGATCCGGTGCGGTCAGCACCGTGAACAGCACTTGGCCACCGATCCCCACCCGGACGAGGCCAAAATCCGGGTCCTCTGGCCGTCGCTCCCACATCCGTCGGCCACCGGCCATGGCCCACAGCGCGCGGGGTTCAGGGTGACTCCACCGCAACGACCGACGCTGAGCGTCGGCTGTGGCTGCGGTCTCACCATCCAGGGCGTCGATGTAGCGGAGATATTTCCGCCGGCCCCTGTTGATCTCAGCGGTGCGGTTGGTTCCGCGGGCACCGTAGACAAGCGTCCCGAGCACCGACGTCAGCATCATCACGGGAAAGAACACGTACATCGGGTGCCGCATCGCTTGGCCCGACGTCACGTACACCGCCATCATCCCGACAGCAGCGACGAGCATCGCAACCGGCATCAGGCGGGCGAGCGGGTTCACCTGCGCAGGTTCAGGTATCTGCGGGGGCGCTTCGACAGCGACGGGGCCGGACACCGTCGGCGGCACCGGCACTCGAGACCCTCGGACGAAGTCCATCGAACAATGGACGCCGCTGCCGGCGTTGGGGTTCCATCCCCAGCCGGTGAAGTTGACGCGTTCACGTTTCCGCGAACGGAGTTACGGTTGCTACGCGGCCGGGAAAGGGGGGACCGATGCCAGATTCACTGTGCCGAGTCACTATTGCGGCTTGCACCGAGGACGCACATCGTGCGGTAGATCTGGCATTGCCGGCCGGCATGCACATCGACCAGCTTCTGCCGCAGATCGTCGACATCCTTCAACCCGCAGGACCTGTGAGCGACTGGCGACTATGCAGGCTTGGCGATCCGCCGATGGATGAATCGATGACTCTTAACGACAACGCTGTTCGTGACGGTGAGGTGTTGATCCTCACGACCAGCGAGCCTCCGGTCGCCGAGTGGGCCGCTTGCGATCCATGCCGTGCCATGGTCTCGATCGGACCGGGGAGTGCTGTACCGGTCCCGCGGATGTTTCCGGCTATCTGCGGTGTGGTGGTCGGCGGATTCGGTGCAGCGGCACTGGCCTGGGCGGCGACGGGTAACCCCACGGCGGGTGACGCCATCACCGGGACCTTGGTGGCCGCGACCGCAGCGGCGGCGGCGGCTGTCGTTCGGCGCCTGAACGGAGACCCGCTGATCTCTGTGCCGCTGAGTCTCATCGCCGTGCTCTACGCAGGCGTCGTCGGATTTCTCGCCGTGCCGCCCGGCCCACCCGCATCCGGACTGCTGATGGCCTTCGCGGCCACATTTTCGGCATCCATTCTTCTGCTGCGCGTGACTGGCTGCGGCAGAACATGTTTGACGGCGGTAGCGACCCTGAGCGTGTTGACGGTGGCTGTCGCGGCTGTCGGCGCGACGTGGGAGCTGCAACTGCAGGCGGGCGGCGCGGCGCTTGCGACGCTGTCGCTCGCGACTCTCGGCTTCGCGCCCAGACTGGCGATGCTTCTCTGCGGCGCCGGCCCCTCGACACCGAGCATCGACGATCAGCATGCCGAAGAGACCGACGCCGTAACGCCCAATGCCGGGCGGTGTCAACGCACCTTGACCGGACTCGTGGTGGGATCGTCGATCGCCGCGACTGTCGGCGCCGCATCGGTCGCCGCGGATATCGCCGGGCCGGCGCTGCGCGACCTCACCTTCACCGCGGTCGTCGCGCTGGTGCTCCTGCTCCGCGGGCGCACTCATGTGCATCCGCATCGCCGTATTGGCCTGGTCGTAACCGCAGTGCTCACTGCCGCTGCGGGTTTCGCCGCCGCCACCGTATCGGCGCCGGCGCAGGCGCACGTGGTGAGTGTGCTCGCCGCCGCTTCCGGTGCGGCCGCACTGGGGTTCCTGATCAGACCGAAGGTGAGTCCAGTCGTTTCCCGCATCGTGGAGGTCGTCGAATATCTCGCGATCGCGGCCGTCGTTCCTGTCGCGGCGTGGGTGGCCGGAATCTACGGACTGGCGCGGGGAGTGAATCTGATATGAAGGCCGTGCGACGAACTGGCTGGAGCGCACTTGCGGTCATGGCGTTGTGGACAGCGCCCGCAGCCGCGGCGGTGGCGCCGCCGGCCATTGACATGTCGATACTGCCCAAACCGGGATCACCGGCCCCGCCACAGCGCACCGAACAACAAGGCCAATGTGCCTCTGGCACAGAACGGGCGGTTGAGAGCGGCGACGAACCACTGAAAAACCTCGGTTTGCAAGATGTCTGGCCACTCACGCGCGGTGCGGGCCAGACAGTCGCGGTGATCGACACCGGCGTATCGCAACACCGCCTGCTCCCCCACCTCATCCCTGGCGGCGACTATGTCTCGACCGGCGACGGCACCGCGGACTGCGACGGACACGGCACGATTGTCGCAGGCATCATCGGCGCATCCCCGGATCCCGACACCGCATTCGCGGGCATCGCACCGGACGCGACGATCATCGGGATCCGGCAGTCCAGCGATAGATTCCGGGCAGCTGATGACCCGTCCGGAGTCGGGTTCGGCGATGTCGACACCCTCGCGATGGCGGTTCGCACCGCAGCCGATCTGGGGGCGACCGTGATCAACATATCGACAGTCGCATGCGTCTCGGCGGAGGACGGATTCGACGACCGCGCGTTGGGGGCCGCGCTGGCCTACGCGGTCGACGTCAAGAACGTGGTGGTGGTGACGGCCGCCGGAAATGTCGGTACGTCGGGCCAGTGCTCCGACCAGAATCCGACGTCCGATCCGCTACATCCCGGCAAGCCCGATTGGGCAGACGTCAAGACGGTGGTGAGTCCAGGCTGGTATGACGACTACGTGCTGACCGTGGGCTCGGTGGGCCGGGACGGCACGCCATCACCCTTCAGCCTGGCGGGCCCTTGGGTCGACGTCGCCGCGGTGGCGGAAGGGGTGGTCTCGTTGGACCCCGACGGCGAGGGCCTGATCGACAGGCTCGTCGACGACGAGTCAGCGATTTCGGGGACGAGCTACGCGGCGCCGCTCGTCAGCGGAGTTGTCGCCCTGCTGCGGTCGCGATCACCTGAATTGACCGCGCGACAGGTCATGCAGCGTATCGAGGACACCGCCCACCGCCCTTCCGGCGGTTGGGATCCGGTGGTCGGACACGGGATGGTCGACGCCGTCGCGGCGGTGAGCGCCGGTCCGGGGCCGGAACCGGGGCACGGCGGTAGTAGACCCCGGCCGCTGTCGATACCCGCTCCCGGGCCCACCAAGGACCGCGGCCACGTCGCACTGCGGGGGGCCGCGCTCTGTATCGCGGTGTCGATCGCGCTGGTCGCGATGACCGCGTCGGCGCATCGCCTACGGCGTCGGTCCGACGCTGTCCCTCGTCGCTGACGCACCCTCGATGCTGAGTTCGGGGCCGCGCGGCAGGTGGGCGAGCAGCGCCCACGGCGCAGGCACCGGGTGGACTAGTCCCAGACGCTCGGCCGCCTGCGCATCACGGATCCCGAACAGCACACCGGCGTCGTTGACGAGAAATTGCGCCCCGGTCGCGGCGCCTGCGCCGGAGACACCGGCGGCGCGCACGAATGCGCTGCGCCCGGGCGGCATGGCGAAACAGTCGACAGCGGGTCCCGCATCATCGGCCTGCGCCAGTTCCGCTACGGCGCGGCCGTCATCCACGGGCAGTGAGTCAGCAACAAGGACGGCCCCACGTTGTGTGCAGAGGACCGAACTCTCGGTGACGCCACCGAGATCGGGGAAGGTGGCGACGGGAAGGTCACCGACAATCGGCACACGTCCGATCAGTGCCGGCGCGACCGTGACGATGTCACGTCGGAGCGAATAGGTGAACCGAATGAGATCGGCCGCGACCTCACCCACGCGCTGGACACCATCGCCGAGCGCGACGTAGTACTCCGCGGAACCGGCCCGCGCCAGCCGCACCACGGTGCCGACCGGGAGTCCCGGCAGCGCCGATGGCGATCCGATGCCAGGAACAGCGGGCACTGCGATTGCGGGCACCTCCGGTATCGCGTCGAGCAGTGCACGTGAAACCGGCCTTGGCGCAACCTCATCGAGCTTCAGTGCACGGACGACGGCGTTGTTGCGCAGATCCACCTTCGCTCTGTGCCCGTCGTACAGAAGGTAGGTCGTCGCCGCGCTCTCACCACGAGCGCTGACGAGTGCGCTCTTGTGCGAATCCATATCTGCGGGCGCCGGTCCGGCCAGCACAGTGGTGCGCTCCGTCGCGTCATCGCACACCGTCCAGACGGATTCGTCCGCGCCCAACGGGGGACCAATGGTGTCCGGGGCACCCGGAATACCGATGAGTGATCCGCGCTTGGCCCGATCCAGGGCCGACGTGCTGACCAGTTCGGGCTCGCCGGCCGCACCGGTGATCAAACGCGCCGAGGCCAGATTCAATGCGGGGTGCATGGTGTCGCCGATGCGCACATACAGCGCACCGGACTCACGCGCCATGACGATGGCGGCGTTCCCCACGTCGCCTTTCGGCTGCAGGAACGCGAGGACAGCACACACGGCGACGGCGATAGCCGCCAGCACGCATCCCGCTGCGAGTGAAAGTGACTGTGCACGTAGCGGATCGTCGAGCATGCGAACATCGCCACGCACCAGCGCGTGTTCCATCCGCCGCATCAAAAAGCGGTATCCGCTGACCTGGATACCGGTAGTCGTTCGCCCAGTCATCCCTCCCCCGCAGCAAGCCTAAGGGCCGCCCGGAGGCCGTTGCGTCACTGATTTCAGTCGGATTTGGCGCGGCGTTCCCGATAGGCCGCGACGTGTTGGCGGTTTCCGCAATTGCCGGTGTCACAGAACTTTCCGGAGCGGTTGCGCGAAAGGTCGACCAACACCGCATCGCAATCCGAGGCGGCGCAGATCTTGAGTCGGCGCAGCTCGCCGATGCGGATCAGGTCCGCCAGTGCCATCGCCATCTCCGCGCCCATCCGCTGCCAGAGCGGATCGCTCACCGATGCCAGATGCAGATGCCACTCCGGCATCTCCGGATGGCGGGTCAGCCACGGCGAGGCCTGCGTGTCGCTCAGCAGAGCGTTCACCTGATCCACCGCCCGCTCCTCGTCGCCGGCGACGGACCAGATCTTGCCGAGCCGCGCCCGCAGGCGGTGCACCGAGTCGAGTTCGGCGTCATCATGGTCGCGCCTGCCGGTCCACCCGAACCCGTCCAGGTACCGGTCGAGCGCCGCGAGGTCCGCGAGCTCTTCACCGTCGGTTCCGCTGTTGATCAGTACACACGCGGCACGCAGCGTGAGCTCGGTGTCATAACTGAAAAGCATTTGACTCATGACCCCCTTCCCGGCTAGCGTCATCACCAAAGCAGATTTTACTCATTACACGTCGGAGGTGCACCCATGGTCGCGAATCAGATCAACGAACGCGCCTCCGTGGACCATTTTCGGCTCGGCCTTCTGCTCGCCGTCGGCTCGGCGCTGTCGTTCGGATCATCGGGACCATTCGCCAAAGCCTTGATGGAGGCCGGCTGGAGCCCGACGGCCGCCGTGGTCGCGCGCCTTGCGGGCGGTGCCCTGGTGATGGCTGTCTTCGCGACCATCGTGCGGCCCAACTGGGTCCGCGAAGCGCTGGGCCACGCCAGGACCGTCGTCCTGTACGGAGTCATCCCGATCGCCGGGGCGCAGCTCTTCTACTACTGCGCGGTTTCGCATCTGTCCGTCGGCGTCGCACTGCTGCTGGAGTACACCGCGCCGATCCTCGTCGTCGGATATGTGTGGGTGAGAACCCGGCGCAGGCCGACCAACCTGACCCTTGCAGGCGTCGCCCTGGCGGTGGCCGGAATCATGTTGGTGCTCAACGTCTTCAGCGACGCCCACATCAATCTCATCGGTGTCGCCTGGGCGCTGGGTGCCGCAGTCTGCGCCGCGTGCTACTTCGTGATGTCGGCCAACGTCGGCACCGCCGACAATGACGGTGTCAACCCGATCACGCTGGCCGCGGCCGGTCTGGTGGTCGGCGCCGCTGCGGTCACCGTTCTGGGCGTCGTCGGCATCATGCCGCTGACGTTCACCACCAACGACACTGTCATCGCGGGGTTGACGACGTCGTGGGCGATTCCGGTCGTCGCGCTGGGAGTCGTGGCCACCGCGGTCGCCTACACGCTGGGCATCATGGGCATCTCGCGGCTGCGTCCCCGGTTCGCCTCACTGGTCGGCCTGTCCGAGGTGATGTTCGCCGTATTGGCCGCCTGGGTGCTGCTCGGCGAGGCGATGACGGCGATCCAGGCCGTCGGCGGAGTCATCGTGCTGGTGGGTTTGGCGCTGGCACGGCAGGGTGACCGGAGCGAGGAGTCGGCCGAGGTGACGCTGCCCGAAGGCGTGCCATCAGGGCGCTAGTCAATTCCCAGTGATTGGCCGCGGCCGGCACAGATGTGGAAAAATGACCGACGTGACTTTGCTCCGGACGCCAACACTGCTGGCCGCGGCCATCTCGGCCGTTGTCTGCGCCACGGCGCTTGTCGCCATCCCGGTCGCGATGGCCCAGCCCGACCATCAGCCCGGAGTGCCGGGGCCAGGACCTGCGCCGGGCCCGATAGCCGCGAACGCACCAGGTCCCGTCGCCAACCAGGCATCGTCATGCCCCGACATCGAGGTCATTTTCGCCCGCGGCACCGACGACACCCCGGGCCTCGGTACGCCCGGCTCGGCGTTCGTCAATGCGCTGCGCCCCCTCGTGGGCGGGCAGACCGTCAGCTCGTACGCGGTCAACTACCCCGCCTCGTACGACTTCCTTGCGGCCGCTGACGGCGCCACCGACGCCGAGAACCGCGTGGCATTGATGTCGCAACAGTGCCCCGACACAAGGCTCGTGCTCGGCGGATACTCGCAGGGCGCTGCCGTCATCGACATGCTGGGCGGCGTCCCGCCGCTCGGCAACAAGATCGGTGAAATCGGTTCGGCTCCCCCGCTGCCCGCGAGCCTTCAGTCCAACATCGCCGCGGTCGTCGCGTTCGGTAACCCCGCAGCGAAGTTCAGCAATCCGCTCACCAGCTCGGTGTTCGGCGGTCGGGCGATCGACCTCTGCAAGGACGGCGACCCCATCTGCTCGGGCGGCAGGAACCCGTTCGCACACAACGATTACGTGTCCGCCGGCCTGGTTCAGCAGGCCGCGAACTTCGTCGCTGGTCGGGTTTAGCCGCAATTCCGCTACCCTGTTGATCTTGTGACGTTAGATCGATTCCGCAGCGGGCTCATCGCCACCGTATCCGCCACTCTGGTCGCCTCGGCCGCGCTCATCGCGCCTGCCCCGGCATCGGCTCAAGGGTGCCCCGACATCGAGGTCGTGTTCGCGCGCGGCACCAATGAGGACGTCGGCCTCGGCTTGGTGGGCGGCACCTTCGTTGACCAATTGCGGGGCAAGGTCGGTGGCAGGTCCGTCGGCGCGTACGCGGTCAGCTACCCCGCGACCTTCGACTTCCTCCAGGCAGCGGCCGGGGCCAACGACGCCAGCGGCCACATCCAGTACATGGTCAACACCTGCCCGAACACCCGCCTGGTGCTGGGCGGGTACTCGCAAGGCGCAGGGGTGGTCGACGTCATCAGCGCCGTGCCGGTACCGGGCATCGGCTTCGACAACCCGCTACCGCCCAACGTGCCCGACCATGTCGCCGCAATCGCAGTGTTCGGCAATCCGTCCGCCAAGCTCGGTCTGCCGCTGACCGTGAGCCCCGTCTGGGGCGGCAGGGCCATCGATCTGTGCAATCCGGGCGACCCGATCTGCCAGACGAACGGCGAGGACGTCGCCGCACACCGGGCGTACGCCGGCGGGCCCACCAATGTGGCCGCCGATTTCGTCGCAGGGCACCTCTGACGTCGCCTTACATCGCTATCTAGCGGGTGCGTCAATCATTTCCACTAGCATCCGTGTGGTGATCCGCCGCCACCTTCTCACCGGTCTCGTCGCTGTACTCGTCTTCGGCGCCCTGCTCATCGCTCCTGCGACTGTCGCCTCGCTGACGCCGTCGGCGAGTGCCCAATCGTGCCCCGACGTCGAGGTGATCTTCGCGCGCGGCCGGTTGGAATCGCCGGGCGTCGGCAGGCTCGGCAATGCGTTCATCAGCGCGCTGCGCAACAAGACGAACAAGAACATCGATGTCTATGCGGTGGAGTACCCCGCCGACAACGAGATCGACGTCGGCGCCAACGACATGAGCGGCCACATCCAGTACATGATCAACACGTGCCCGAATACGCGGTTGGTGCTCGGGGGCTATTCGCTCGGCGCAGCGGTCACCGACGTGGTGCTCGCAGTGCCCTTCGGCTTCTTCGGGTTCGACGCCCCGCTACCTCCAGGCGCGGACACGCACATCGCCGCGGTGGCGCTGTTCGGCAACGGAGTCGCCTGGGTCGGGCCGATCTCGAATTTCAGCCCGATCTACAAAGACAGGACGATCGAGTTGTGCCACGGCGCCGACCCGATCTGCAACCCGGCCGATCCGAACACGTGGGAAGACAACTGGCCCGCTCACCTCGCCGGCGCCTACATCGACGCAGGCATGGCGAATCAGGCGGCCGACTTCGTCGCGGGCCGTCTCTAATCCAGAGACCGCAAATCGCGGGTGACGTTCGTGCGCGCCTCGAGCTCATCATCGGGCGGATAGTCGACGCCCACGAGCGTCAACCCCTGTGGCGGTGCCGCCGAGAAGTCGCTGGACCGGCTCGTCGACTCCAATAGCGTGGCGCACCAACCTGGTTCGCGGCGGTGCTCACCGACCGCCAGCAGTGCGCCCACCACCGACCGCACCATCGCCCAGCAGAACGCATCCGCGGTGACATGCGCGGTGACCCGGTCGCCGTCGCGTGTCCAGTCCAGCCTCTGCAGATCGCGGATGGTGGTGGCACCGTCGCGATGGCGACAAAATGCGGCGAAGTCATGCAACCCCACCAGATCCCGTGATGCCGCGGCCATGGCGTCGACGTCCAGCGGACGGGGCCATGGCGTCACGAAGCGCGTCTCCTGCGGCTCGACACCGTACGGCGCGGTCGACAAGCGATAGGCGTAGTGCCGGCGCAGCGCGGAGAAGCGCGCGTCGAAACCCGTTGCTGCGCGGCCGATATCGAGCACCCGCACATCCAGGGGCAGGAACCGGGCGAGACGTTGCACGAGCGGGCGAAACTCACTCTCGCCGGTACGGGTCGTGCGGGGATACGCGTGCGGCAACGCGTCCGTCGGAATGTCGACGTGGGCGACCTGACCCGTGGCGTGAACACCGGTGTCGGTGCGCCCGGCCGCGCGGGTGACAACCGGGGTTCGGAAAACCGTCGACAACGCGTCATCGATCACCCCGGCCACCGTGCGCTGTCCGGTCTGTGCCGCCCAGCCCGCGAACTCGGTTCCGTCGTAGGCGATGTCGAGCCGAAGACGAACGAGCCCGCCACCGTTGTCGATGGCGGGCTCATTCATTGCTTCACTACTTGGCGTCGTCGGCCTTCTCTTCGGCCTCGGCTTCGGCGACCTCTTCGGCGGCCTCGGCTTCCTGGCCCTCCTCGATCGCGGCGTCCTCGGCCTTCACGTCTTCGACGGTCTCCTCGGCGGGAGCCTCCTCGACGACGGCTTCCTCGGCCGGCGCCGCCTTGGCGGGCGCGGCCTTCTTCGAGGCGGCCGACCGGCGAGCGCGATTGGCCTCGTCGGTCACCGTCTTCTCCCGCACCAGTTCGATGACGGCCATCGGCGCGTTGTCGCCCTTGCGTGCCTCCACCTTGATGATGCGGGTGTAGCCGCCGTTGCGGTCGGAGAAGAACGGAGCGATCTCGGCGAACAGCGTGTGCACGACGTCCTTGTCGCGGATCTTCTTCATCACCTCACGCCGGTTGTGCAGCGTGCCCTTCTTGGCATGGGTGATGAGCTTCTCCGCGTAGGGCCGCAGCGCCCGCGCCTTCGGCTCTGTCGTCTTGATCCGGCCGTGCTCGAAGAGCGACGTGGCCAGGTTGGCCAGTAGCGCCTTCTGGTGCGAGGACGACCCGCCGAGGCGAGGACCCTTAGTGGGCTTGGGCATTGCGACTTCTCCTAAATGGGGCCGGCCCCCGTATCAGGTAGGACCGGGACGGTTCTCTTTCGAGATGTTGGGGCTTAGAGCTGTTCGGTTTCGGCGTAGTCCTGGTTGTCGTCCAGGTCGTAGCTTGCATCGCTGTTCCACGTGCCGGTGGCGACGTCGTAACCGGCGACCTCCGACGGATCGAACGTGGCCGGGCTGTCCTTGAGCGACAGACCGAGCTGGTGCAGCTTGATCTTCACCTCGTCGATGGACTTCTGACCGAAGTTACGGATGTCCAGCAGATCGGACTCCGTGCGGGCGACGAGCTCGCCCACCGTGTGCACACCCTCGCGCTTGAGGCAGTTGTACGAACGCACCGTGAGGTCCAGGTCGTCGATCGGCAGCGCGAAGCTGGCGATGTGATCGGCCTCGGCAGGCGACGGCCCGATCTCGATGCCCTCGGCCTCGACGTTGAGTTCCCGTGCCAGACCGAACAATTCGACCAGCGTCTTGCCCGCGGATGCCAGGGCGTCCCGAGCGGTGATCGAGTTCTTGGTCTCGACGTCGAGGATCAGCTTGTCGAAGTCGGTGCGCTGCTCGACGCGGGTGGCCTCCACCTTGTAGGTCACCTTGAGAACCGGGCTGTAGATGGAATCGACCGGGATACGGCCGATTTCGGCGCCCGACGCCTTGTTCTGCACGGCAGGCACGTAGCCGCGGCCGCGCTCGACAACGAGCTCGACCTCGAGCTTGCCCTTGTCGTTGAGGGTGGCGATGTGCATCTCGGGGTTGTGCACCGTCACACCGGCCGGCGGGACGATGTCACCCGCGGTGACCGCACCGGGGCCCTGCTTGCGCAGATACATGGTGACGGGCTCGTCCTCCTCCGAGGACACGACCAGACCCTTGAGGTTCAGGATGATGTCGGTGACGTCTTCCTTCACGCCGGGAACGGTGGTGAACTCGTGCAGCACGCCATCGATGCGAATGCTGGTGACCGCCGCGCCCGGGATGGACGACAGCAGCGTGCGCCGAAGCGAATTGCCAAGTGTGTAACCGAATCCGGGCTCCAGCGGCTCGATGACGAACTGGGACCGATTCTCCGACTTGGTCTCTTCGGACAATGTGGGTCGCTGAGAAATCAGCATTTTCTTCTTCTCCTCCTCGGCACCCGCTATTTGATGCCGTCTGAGATTTCCCCTGGCTTCGCCCGGGGACCCCAGCCGCGGCGCGGCTGGAAGCTTTTACTTCGAGTAGAGCTCGACGATCAGCTGCTCGGTGAGCGGGATGTCGATCTGCGCGCGTTCCGGCAACTGGTGCACCAAGATGCGCTGGCGTTCGCCGATGACCTGCAGCCAGCCCGGGATCGGGCGGTCGCCCGCGGTTTCCCGCGCGACCTCGAACGGCAGCGTGTTCAACGACTTCGACTTGATGTCGATGATGTCGTACTGCGACACCCGGTAGCTCGGGATGTTGACCTTGACACCGTTGACGGTGAAGTGGCCGTGGCTGACCAGCTGACGCGCCATGCGGCGGGTGCGGGCCAGGCCTGCGCGGTAGACGACGTTGTCCAGCCGGCTCTCGAGGATGCGCAACAGGTTGTCGCCGGTCTTGCCGGGCTGCCGGTTGGCCTCTTCGTAGTAGCGGCGGAACTGCTTCTCCATCACGCCGTAGGAGAAGCGGGCCTTCTGCTTCTCCTGCAGCTGCTGACGGTATTCGCTTTCCTTGATCCGCGCGCGGCCGTGCTGGCCGGGCGGGTAGGGGCGCTTCTCGAACGACTGATCGCCGCCGACCAGGTCGACGCCGAGGCGGCGCGACTTGCGGGTTGCGGGTCCGGTGTAACGAGCCATGTGTTCTGTTCCTCCTAGACCCGGCGCCGCTTGGGCGGACGGCAGCCGTTGTGCGGCTGCGGCGTGACGTCGGCGATGGCGCCGACCTCGAGGCCGGCGGCCTGCAACGAGCGGATGGCGGTCTCGCGGCCCGAGCCCGGACCCTTGACGAAGACGTCGACCTTCTTGACGCCGTGCTCCTGCGCCTTGCGGGCAGCGTTCTCGGCGGCCAGCTGTGCGGCGAACGGGGTCGACTTGCGCGAACCCTTGAAGCCGACGTGTCCCGAGGACGCCCATGCGATGACGTTGCCCTGCGGGTCGGTGATCGTCACGATCGTGTTGTTGAACGTGCTCTTGATGTGCGCAGCGCCGTGCGGGACGTTCTTCTTTTCCCGGCGACGGGTCTTCTGACCCTTCTTGGGCGCTCCGCCTGCTGCTTTCTTTGCGGGTGGCATTACTTGGCCTTCTTCTTACCGGCGATGGTGCGCTTCGGGCCCTTGCGGGTGCGCGCATTGGTCTTGGTCCGCTGGCCACGCACCGGCAGGCCGCGGCGGTGCCGCAGGCCCTGGTAGCAGCCGATCTCGATCTTGCGGCGGATGTCGCCCTGCACCTCGCGGCGCAGGTCACCCTCCACCTTGAGGCTGCCTTCGATGTACTCACGCAGCTGGGTGACCTGATCGTCGGTCAGGTCCTTGGTGCGCAGGTCCCGGTCGATTCCGGTGGCTTCCAGGATCTCCTGGGAGCGGGTACGGCCAATGCCGTAGATGTAGGTCAGGGCGATCTCCATGCGCTTATCGCGCGGGAGGTCAACGCCCACTAGACGTGCCACAGTGGTGTGTTCCTTCTCGTTGCGGAGGTCTTTTCCCAGTCCGTTCCCGACGGCGTCGGGGTCCGGCCTCCGTGCCGGACGTGGATGAGCGGCCTATCCGCTCAGTGGTACTGAGATTTCGTCATTGAGTTGTGGCAGCAAGCGCTTGAATTAGCCCTGGCGCTGCTTGTGGCGAGGATCAGAGCAGATCACCATGACCCGTCCATGCCGACGGATCACCCTGCACTTGTCGCAGATGGGCTTGACGCTCGGGTTCACCTTCACGGCTGTGTCGATCCTTCTGTGCTTCTAGTTACTTGTACCGGTAGACAATGCGGCCCCGAGACAGGTCGTATGGAGACAACTCCACGACGACCCGGTCCTCGGGCAGGATGCGGATGTAGTGCTGCCGCATCTTCCCGCTGATGTGGGCGAGAACCTTGTGACCGTTCTCCAGCTCAATGCGAAACATCGCATTGGGCAGGGGCTCGACCACGCGACCCTCGACCTCGATGGCACCGTCTTTCTTGGCCATTGTTTTTCGGAGATCCTCCGTGTCCTGACAGTTCGTTGGCGCCTTGTCGGCGCAGCATTCTTACCGACTTCAAAACGTGAGCCGGTAGCCAGAAATTCCAACAGGGGCACGCAAGAGTCGGCGCGTTTACCGCACCGTTGGTCCATACTACCCGCTCGGCCGTCGCTCCCAAAATCGATGAACTCGCAGCTCAGCATGGGGAGCGGGGCCGATCGGTTCGCTCACGGCGAATCCGGCGCCTGACCCTGATATCGGCTGGACGACGGGAGCATACTTATAACCGATGACCGCCCCCGTCGCCTCTGCCCGAAAACCCGTCATACTCACCGTCGACGACGACCCCGCAGTGTCGCGCGCGGTCGCCCGCGATCTTCGTCGCCACTACGGCGAGAGATATCGCATCGTGCGCGCCGAGTCCGGCGCCGACGCCATCGACACACTCAAAGAACTCAAGTTGCGCGGCGACGCCGTCGCGGTCTTCGTCGCCGACTACCGGATGCCGCAGATGAGCGGCATCGAGTTCCTCGAGAAGGCGATGGACTTCTTCCCGCTGGCGCGGCGCGTGCTGCTGACGGCATACGCCGATACCCACGCCGCGATCGACGCCATCAACGTCGTCGACCTCGACCATTACCTGCTCAAGCCGTGGGATCCGCCGGAGGAGAAGCTCTATCCGGTGATTGACGGCCTGCTCGAGGAATGGCGGGCGGTCGGCGATCGCGCCATGCCGTACACCAAGGTGATCGGCCACCGGTACAGCGATCGGTCCTGGGAGGTGCGGCAGTTCCTGGCGCGCAACGAGTACTCGTTCCGCGCCGTCAACGCCGAGGAACCCAAGGGCCGGCAGCTCCTGGAGGCCGCGGGCCTCGACGACAGCCGCCTGCCGGTCGTCATCACCGAAAAGGGCGAGACCCTGGTCGAGCCGTCGGACGTCGAACTGGCGACGCTGCTCGGCCTGTCGACCACCCCCCAGCTGGAGATGTACGACCTCGCGGTGATCGGCGGCGGGCCCGCGGGCCTGGCGGCCGCGTTGTACGGCGCCTCCGAGGGCCTCAAGACGGTGCTGATCGAGAAGGCCACCACCGGCGGGCAGGCGGGCCGCAGCTCAAAGATCGAGAACTATCTGGGCTTCCCCACCGGGATATCGGGCGCCGAACTCACCACGTCGGCACGCAGGCAGGCCGAACGCTTCGGCGCGGAGGTCATCACGACCCAGGAAGCGGGCAAGCTCGAGATCAACGGGGTGGGTGCGGCTCATTCGATCCGCCTCAACGGGGACAACAACGTCGGCGCACGCGCCGTCATCCTGGCCACCGGAGTCGACTATCGCCAGCTTCAGATATCGGGCTGCTGGGACGACCCCGACGATCCGGACTGCAACTACATCGGCCGCGGGGTGTTCTACGGCGCATCGGTGTCGGACAACAGCGAATGCGCGGGTGAAGACGTCTACATCGTCGGCGGCGCCAACTCGGCGGGGCAGGCCGCGATGTACATGTCGCAGACGGCCAAGTCGGTCACCATGCTGATCCGCGGCGCCTCGCTCGAGGCCGGCATGTCCCAGTACCTGGTCGACCGCATTCTCAAGACCCCGAACATCACGGTTCGCACCTGCACCGAGGTCGTCGACACCGTGTCCGAGGACGGCCACCTGTCCGGGCTGGTGCTACTCGACAAGCGCACCGAAGCGACTGAGACCGTGACCTGCGACCGGATGTGCTGCTTCATCGGCGCGACGCCCCGCACCGATTGGCTCGAAGAGGCGGGAATAGCCCGCGACGATCACGGCTTCATCCTGTCGGGGCCCGATCTGCGCGACAAGGTGGGCTGGACGCTCGATCGCCCGCCGCACCACTTGGAAACAAGTGTGCCGGGTGTGTTTGTTGCAGGTGACGTGCGTTCGGAATCCGCAAAGAGGGTTGCGGCTGCGGTCGGCGAAGGGTCGATGGCGGTCATGTTGGTGCACAGGTACTTGGCTGAGGCTTGATAGCCGGCGGAAGGAACACGATGGGCTCGCAGAGAGAAGACGAATGCGTGCGCGACGAGTTGCGGACGCTGTTCCTGTTCGAGGACCTGTCCGATGAGCAGCTCGACATTCTCTGCGCCGCCGGCCACATCGAAACGATCCCGGCGGGCCCCGCGGTGCACGAGGGCGAACCGGCGACCTGCTTCTACGTGATGATCGACGGCGAGTTAATCATGTCGAAGCGCTCGGGCGGTGTGGACATCCAGACCAACCGCACGTCTCAGCGTGGCGTGTACTTCGGCGCGTGGTCGGCCTACATCCCGGGTGAGGAGCAGGCCTACCAGGCCTCGGTGCGGCTGATGAAGCCGTCGCGCTGCTTCGTGTTGGACTCCAACGACTTCGCCGAATTCATGCGGACCCAGTTCCCCATGGCCGTCCACCTGCTCGAGGGTCACCTCGTCGGCGGGCGCAGACAGAGCCAGATCATCGGTCAGCGCGAGAAGCTACTGGCACTCGGCACCATCACCGCGGGGTTGACCCACCAGCTGAACAATCCGGCCGCGGCCACCGCGCGTGCGGTGGCCGACCTGCGTGAGGGCGTCGGCCACATGCGGCACAAGCTCGCGATGCTGGCCGAGGCCAAGTTCACTCCGGAAGCACTGCGCATGCTGGTGAGCATTCAGGACGAGGTCGCCGAGCAGGTCGCGAAGTCCCGCGATCACGAGCTGTCCGCGCTGGAGACCTCCGATCGCGAGGACCAGATCGGCGAATGGCTGGAGGACCACGGGATCGTGGGCGCATGGGACTACGCCCCGACGTTCGTGGAAGCCGGGCTGGACACCGACTGGTTCGAGCGGGTCTCGGCACTGGTCGACGACGTCGACGCCACGGCATCGCTGCAGGGCGCCATCGGGTGGCTGAAGTTCACGATCGACAACGAACTGCGGATGAACGAGATCGCCGAGGCCAGCAAGCGCGTCTCGGCGCTGCTCGCAGGCGCGAAGCAGTACTCGCAGATGGACCGCGGCTCGTACGGAAGCGCCGACGTGCACGAATTGCTGCGGAGCACGATCATGATGTTCGGCGACAAGGTCGGGTATCAGGGCAAGGGCCGACCGGTCACCATCATCAAGGACATGGACAAGACGCTGCCCGAATTGCAGTGCTACCCAGGCGATCTCAACCAGGTATGGACCAACCTGATCGACAACGCGATCCAGGCGATGGACGGACACGGCACGCTGACCATCCGGACCGCACGCGAGAACGACCAGATGATCCGCGTCGAAATCTGTGACGACGGCCCCGGGATCCCCGAGGACATCATCGACCGCATCTTCACTCCCTTCTTCACGACCAAACCGTTCGGTGAGGGCACCGGTCTCGGACTCGACCTGGCCTGGCGCATCGTCGTGGAGAAACACGCCGGGAACCTGTCCGTGCAGTCGGTGCCGGGCGACACCCGATTCATCGTGTGCCTGCCACTGGTAGCACCGGCGCCGATCGCGCCAACACCCGGCGAGCTGTCGGCTGCGGGCACGGAATAGTTCTACTCATGCTGCGCCGAGTGGAATAGGCTCGCACGCGCTCTAGGTTGGAGAAACTATGACGACCCCTGACCTCGGCAAGTACGGCGTATTCGGCCACTATTCGATGTGGCGCCAGCTCTCCGGCCAGCAACTCTCGGCCGTCGAATCGCTCGGCTACGGCGCCATCTGGGCCGGTGGCTCTCCGCCTGCCGAGCTGGACTGGATCGACCCCATTCTCGACGCAACCGAGTCACTGCAACTCGCGACGGGCATCGTGAACATCTGGACCGCCGAGGCAGGGCCGGTCTCGGAGTCCTTCCAGCGCATCGAGAATGCGTACCCCGGCCGGTTCTTGCTCGGCATCGGCGTCGGTCATCCCGAGGCGCACCAGGAGTACAAGAAACCGTACGACGCGCTGAGCGACTACCTCGACAAGCTCGACGAGTACGGCGTTCCCAAGGACCGCCGGGTGGTTGCCGCGCTCGGGCCGCAGGTGCTCAAGCTGTCGGCACGGCGATCGGCGGGCGCGCATCCCTATCTGACGACACCGGAGCACACCGCAACCGCCCGCGAGCTGATCGGGCCGGACGCGTTCCTCGCACCGGAACACAAGGTCGTGCTCACCACCGATGTGGACAAGGCCCGCACCGCAGGCCGTAAGGGACTCGACGTCTATCTCAACCTGCAGAACTACTTGAACAACTGGAAGCGGCTTGGCTTCAGCGATGAGGACCTGGCCAAGCCGGGTAGCGACCGCCTTGTCGACGCGGTCGTCGCCTATGGCACTGTCGATGCGATAGCGGCACGGTTGAAGGAGCATCTCGACGCGGGCGCCAATCATGTGCCCGTCCAGGTCCTGACCGGACCCGACAAGTTGGTCGACGCGCTCACCGCGCTGTCCGGGCCGCTCGGCCTGCAGTAGATCGCAATCGAAGGGACCCGATGACTGAGCTCAAACCCGACCTCGGCCGCTATGGCGTGTGGACCTTCGGAGTGCCCAAACCCGAACAGGCCGCCCAGATCGAGAAACTGGGCTACGGCGCCCTGTGGATCGGCGGGTCTCCCGCAGGCGATCTGAGCTACGTCGAGCCGCTCCTCGAAGCCACGGACTCACTTCAAGTGGCCACCGGCATCGTCAACGTCTGGAAGGCGCCGGCCGAACAGGTCGCCGAGGCCTATCACCGCGTCGAGGATGCATATCCGGGTCGGTTCCTGCTCGGGGTCGGGATCGGTCACCCCGAGCACACCGAGGAATACCGCAAGCCCTACGACGTGCTGGTCGAGTATCTCGATGTCCTCGACAACCTGAAGGTGCCGACGAGCCGACGCGTCATCGCCGCCCTGGGACCGAGGGTGCTCAAGCTTTCGGCGCAGCGCAGCGCGGGCGCGCATCCCTACCTGACCACCCCGCAGCACACTGGAGAAGCTCGAAACCTGCTGGGGCCGACGGTATTTCTGGCTCCCGAGCACAAAGTGGTGCTTGCGCGTGACGCGGAGGCGTCGCGACAGGTCGGTCGCGAGGCCGTCGACTTCTACCTCAACCTGTCCAACTATCTGAACAACTGGAAGCGGTTGGGATTCACTGACGACGATGTGGCCAAGCCGGGTAGCGACCGCCTGATCGACGCCGTCGTCGCCCATGGCACGCCGGACGACATCGCCACGAAGCTCAGCGAACACGTCGCGGCCGGGGCCGATCACGTGGCGATCCAAGTGCTCGGCGGCTGGGACAACCTGGTTCCGACGTTGGAAGAACTGGCGGGCCCGCTCGGGCTGAAGAACTAAGCCCAGGTGCCCTTGCGTAGGTGAGCCATCGCCTGAAGCCCAAGGGTTGCCTTCGCGACGGCAGGCCGGCCGAACCGGAAGCGCAAGCTGTTGGTGCGCCTTTGGAAATCCGCGAACGCTTCCCCGACGTCACCCTCGCCGACTGAGTACGAGGCGAAAGCACGATCCATCGTCGACAGGTCGAGTGGCTCGTCGCGTCCAGCCGCGCTGAGTGCTTCATGGACTGCCGGAATCCCGTCCATGCCGAACCGCTCTGTCGCTGGGCCGCCGGTCCGGTGGCGCCGAAGGTCCGGTGTCAGAAACGACTCGATTGCCGCGTCTTCCCCGCCGCCGAGGTCGATCTTCAGCGCCGCGGAAGTTCGCTTGGTTTCCCGTCGCCAATCCTCGAGAAGGTTGGAATAGTCGACGAACACCCGCGGGATGTCCCGGGTGAGGCGCTCGGCCAGCAGGTTGTATTTCAGCCACAACGCGCTTGCGAGCTCCCAGGAGAATCCCCAGGACGCCATCGCCGAGGAGATGACCTCCTGCGGATCGCGCACCGCGATCACCGCCGCCACGTCGTGTCCGGCCAGACGCGCCGCCTCGAACCACAGCTCGGACAGGGTCGTTATCCGCGGCTCTTTGATCACCACGAATGGCGCATCCGGAAGCGTCGTCAGATATGCCGCGATCTTGCCGATGCAGGCAGCCTTCTCCTGCGCTCCGAAAGCGTCATCCGCTTGTAGCCGCATCGAGGGGTCGAACCACGCGCTTTCATTTCGGTGCAGGATTTCTTCGTTGATACCGATCGCTTTACGCGGCTCCCAACAACCGCGCGGGTTTGCCGCATCCGCGCCGAGCATCCCGGTCGGCAGCGCACCGCCGCACAGTGAAAGCACCCGCGCAAGGGCAGATGTTCCCGACCGTTGCGCACCCACCACGAACAGCGCGACCGTTTTCGTGTTGGTACCGCGTTTGGCGATCTCCTCTGAAAGGTGCTCGCTTGCAACGCTTTCTTCGGGTCGGGCGATCCGATCGACACTCATTTGCGGATTCAGGCCTTCCCGTTGTCGCACGCGGAGGACCCGCGCATGCCGCAGCGTACCGGCTGACGTGCGGTGATAAAGGGCCATTCGGCCGTGTCGCGATCGCGTGGGCCCTTTGCGGTGGATTGCGCTCCTGCGCAAAGGAACACCGGCACAAGACGCAACATTTGCTGATCTGACGCGACGGTGCCGGGGGCGAATAGACTTATCCGATTTGCGAATCCACAGACTTTCTTCACTATGCCCGCCCAGCTGGATTCAATTGTTGTAGAACGACAGTCGCATGAGACTTCCGCGATTTCCACGTGAGTCATAAATTCGTTGCTGAATTTGCCGCCGAGGGTCCAGTGAGCAAATGTGCACGCTATTCCGACGACGGCGCGTTCGGCCGCGTCGTCGCACTGGCCGATCGTGACGCCGAATCCGGCGCCGAAGGGTCCTCGACTAGGGTTATGACCCATGCGGTTGCTGGTGACAGGCGGCGCCGGGTTCATCGGCGCCAATTTCGTCCATGACGTTGCGGGCGAACATGACGTGACGGTGCTCGACGCGCTCACCTACGCCGGCAGCCGCGAATCGCTGGCGCCCGTCGAGGACGAGATCCGGCTGGTCCAGGGCGACATCACCGACTCCGAGTTGGTCGGCAAGCTGGTCGCCGAGGCCGAAGTCGTCGTGCACTTCGCCGCCGAGACCCACGTCGACAACTCGCTGTCCGGGCCGGAGCCCTTCCTGCATACCAACGTCGTCGGCACGTTCACCATCCTGGAGGCGGTGCGCGCCCACAGTGTCCGGCTGCACCACATCTCCACCGACGAGGTCTACGGGGACCTCGAGCTGGGCAGCCCGCAGCGGTTCACCGAGTCGACGCCCTACAACCCGTCGAGTCCCTACTCCTCGACGAAGGCCGCGGCCGACATGCTGGTGCGCGCATGGGTGCGCTCCTACGGTGTGCAGGCCACGATCTCGAACTGCTCCAACAACTACGGGCCCTACCAACATGTGGAGAAGTTCATTCCGCGGCAGATCACCAATGTGCTGACCGGGCGGCGGACCAAGCTCTACGGGGCCGGCGCCAACGTACGCGACTGGATCCATGTGGACGACCACAACAGCGCGGTGCGGCGCATCCTCGCCGACGGGCAGATCGGGCGCACGTATCTGATCGGCGCCGCCGGGGAGCGGGACAACCTCACTGTGATGCGCACGATCCTGCGCCTCATGGATCGCGACCCCGACGACTTCGACCACGTCACCGACCGCGCCGGCCATGACCTGCGATATGCGATCGACGCGTCGACACTGCGCGACGAACTGGGCTGGAGCCCCGCACACACCGATTTCGAGGACGGCCTTCGTGACACCATCGACTGGTATCGCGCCAACGAATCATGGTGGGGGCCACTGAAGGACGGCGTCGAAGCCGGCTACGCGGGGCGAAGCCAGTGACGGTCCGTGAGCTGAGCGTCCCCGGTGCGTGGGAGATCACCCCCCGGGTGCACGCAGATTCCCGCGGCGCATTCTTCGAATGGTTCACCGACGCGGGGTTCACCGCGTTCGCCGGACACCGGTTCGATGTGCAGCAGGCCAACTGCTCGGTGTCGTCCGCAGGCACGCTGCGCGGGTTGCACTTCGCCCAGTTGCCGCCGAGCCAGGCCAAGTACGTCGGATGCCCACGCGGCAAGGTGCTCGACGTGGTCGTCGACATCCGCGTCGGGTCACCGACGTTCGGACAATGGGATTCGGTCATCCTCGACGACCGCGACCGGCGGTCCATCTACATCTCCGAGGGCCTCGGCCACGCCTTCTTCGCACTCGAAGACGATTCCACGGTCATGTACCTGTGCTCTGCGCCCTACAGCCCCGAACGCGAACACACGATCAACGTGCTCGACCCCGCGCTGGGCATCGTCTGGCCGGAGGTCGACGGCGGCCCGATCCTGTCGGATCGCGACCGTGTGGCGCCGACGTTGGCCGAAGCCGAGGCGGCGGGACTGTTGCCGACCTGGGACGAGGCGCAGGCGTTCGTCGCACAGCTGCGCGGCCAGGCTTAGCCACAGGCCACAGACCCCTCACCAAGACTGCCTAGACGCTGTTGACGACGCCATTCTGGCATTACTAGGATATCCAAGTATCTACAGCGAGGGACACGAATATGACCACACAGATTTCGCACTTCATCAACGGCGCGCGCACGAGCGGACAGAGCAAGCGCACCGGCGACGTGATGAACCCCAGCACAGGCCAGGTCCAGTCCACGGTGCCGATGGCCTCGGCGGCCGACGTCGACGCCGCAGTCGCCGGTGCGGTCGAGGGCCAGAAGAAATGGGCCGCCTTCAACCCACAGCGCCGGGGCCGCGTGCTGATGCGCTTCATCGACTTGGTCAACCAGAACGCCGACGAGCTCGCGACACTCCTTTCGCTCGAGCACGGTAAGACCCATGCCGACTCACTCGGCGACATCCAGCGCGGTATCGAGGTCATCGAATTCGCGGTGGGCATCCCGCACCTGCTCAAGGGTGAGTACACCGAGGGGGCCGGAACCGGCATCGACGTGTACTCGTTGCGTCAGCCGCTCGGCGTGGTCGCCGGCATCACCCCGTTCAACTTCCCGGCGATGATCCCGCTGTGGAAGGCGGGGCCGGCGCTCGCGTGCGGTAACGCGTTCATCCTCAAGCCGTCCGAACGCGACCCGTCGGTGCCCGTCCGGCTGGCCGAACTCTTCATCGAGGCGGGCCTGCCGCCGGGTGTGTTCCAGGTCGTGCACGGTGACAAGGAGGCCGTCGACGCAATCCTCGAGCATCCGGTGATTCAGGCCGTCGGCTTCGTCGGCAGCTCCGACATCGCGCAGTACATCTACAGCAACGCCGCGGCCAACGGGAAGCGCGCGCAGTGCTTCGGCGGCGCGAAGAACCACATGATCGTGATGCCCGACGCCGACCTCGACAACGCCGTCGACGCATTGATCGGCGCCGGATACGGCAGCGCAGGCGAACGCTGCATGGCGATCAGCGTCGCGGTTCCCGTGGGCGAGCAGACCGCAGAACGGTTGCGCGCCAGGCTCGTCGAGCGCGTCAACAACCTTCGGGTCGGCCACAGCCTCGACCCGAAAGCCGACTACGGGCCGCTGGTGAGCGAGGCCGCACTGGCCCGCGTCAAGGACTACATCGATCAGGGCGTGGCGGCAGGCGCGGAAGCGGTCGTCGACGGCCGCGAGCGCACCAGCGACGATCTGCAGTTCGGCGACGCGAACCTCGAGGGTGGTTACTTCATCGGCCCGACGCTGTTCGATCACGTCACCAAGGACATGTCGATCTACACCGACGAGATCTTCGGCCCGGTGCTGTGCATCGTTCGCGCCAAGGACTACGAGGAAGCACTGGCATTGCCGACCGAGCACGAATACGGCAACGGCGTCGCGATCTTCACCCGCGACGGTGACACCGCCCGCGACTTCGTATCGCGCGTCCAGGTCGGCATGGTCGGCGTGAACGTGCCGATCCCGGTCCCGGTGGCCTACCACACCTTCGGCGGCTGGAAGCGTTCCGGCTTCGGCGATCTCAATCAGCACGGGCCCTCCTCGATCATCTTCTACACGAAGACCAAGACGGTGACGCAGCGCTGGCCCGCGGGTAGCCACGGCGCCGAATTCGTCATCCCGACCATGAAATAGATGGACTACTTCGGGCTCGACGAGCACGAACGCGTCATCGCCGAGACGGCGGCCGCGTTCGCCGAGAAGCGGCTCGCGCCATACGCATTGGAGTGGGACGAAAGCCACCACTTCCCCACCGACGTGTTGCGCGAGGCCGCCGAGCTCGGGATGGCCGCCATCTACTGCCGGGAAGACGTCGGCGGCAGCGAACTGCGCAGGCTCGACGCTGTGCGGATATTCGAACAGCTGGCGGCGGCCGATCCCACGATCGCGTCGTTCCTGTCGATCCACAACATGTGCGCGTGGATGGTCGACAGCTACGGCACCGACGAGCAGCGCAAGTCGTGGGTGCCGCGGCTGGCGTCCATGGAGGCGATCGCGAGTTACTGCCTGACCGAACCGGGCGCCGGATCGGACGCGGGGGCGTTGCGCACCAAGGCGGTGTCGAACGGTGGGGACTACGTACTCGACGGCGTCAAACAGTTCATCTCCGGCGCAGGCACATCCGACGTGTACGTGGTGATGGCACGCACCGGCGGCGAGGGTCCGCGCGGCATATCGGCCTTTCTCGTCGAGAAGGGCACGCCGGGACTGAGTTTCGGCGCATACGAAGCCAAGATGGGCTGGAACGCCCAACCCACCGCGCAAGTGATCTTCGAAGGTGTCCGGGTACCCGCCGATGCGATGCTCGGCGGCGCCGACGGACAGGGAACGGGGTTCGGCATCGCGATGCACGGACTCAACGGCGGGCGCATCAACATCGCCGCGTGCTCACTGGGTGGCGCGCAGACGGCTCACGAAAAGGCACGCAGCTACCTCGCGGACCGGCAGGCCTTCGGAAGCTCGCTTCTCGACGAGCCGACCATCAGGTTCGCCCTCGCGGACATGGCGACAGCGCTGGAAACCTCTCGTGTTCTGTTGTGGCGTGCGGCGTCAGCGATCGACGAGGACCATCCGGACAAGGTCGAGTTGTGCGCGATGGCCAAGCGATACGTCACCGATGCCTGCTACGAGGTGGCGGATCAGGCACTGCAACTGCACGGCGGCTACGGATATCTGCGCGAGTACGGGCTGGAGAAGATCGTTCGCGATCTGCGGGTGCATCGAATCCTCGAGGGCACCAACGAAATCATGCGTGTGGTCATCGGTCGGGCGGAAGCCGCCCGGGCCCGCGCGTCGGCTTGAGGGAGAGCAACGAGCAATGAGCACAGTCGCGTTCTTGGGGTTGGGTCACATGGGCGGGCCGATGGCGGCGAATCTCGTTGCGGCGGGTCACACAGTGCGCGTCTTCGATCCCGTCGCCGCGCTCAAGGATGCCGCCGCCGAGAAGGGTGCGCAGGTGTTCGACAGCGTCGCGGAGGCGGCATCGGAATCCGACGTCGTCATCACCTCGCTGCCCAACGGCAACATCGTGAAGGCGGTATACGCCGACGCGCTGCCCGCGGCTCCGATAGGGACGCTGTTCATCGACACCTCGACGATCTCGGTCGATGACGCGCGCACGATCCACGCCCAGGCCACCGAGCACGGGCACGCACAGCTCGACGCCCCGGTCTCGGGTGGCGTGAAGGGTGCGGTCGCGGGCACACTCGCGTTCATGGTCGGCGGCGAGTCCGAGGCGGTCGAACGCGCACGGGCCGTGCTGGAACCGCTGGCGGGCAAGATCATTCACTGTGGCGACTCGGGCACGGGTCAGGCCGCCAAACTATGCAACAACATGGTGCTGGCCGTCCAACAGATCGCCGCGGGTGAGGCCTTCGTGCTGGCGGAAAAGCTCGGCCTGTCCGCGCAGTCGCTGTTCGACGTCATCACCGGAGCTACCGGCAACTGCTGGGCGATCCATACGAACTGCCCTGTACCGGGACCGGTTCCGACGTCTCCCGCGAACAACGACTTCAAGCCGGGCTTCGCAACTGCGTTGATGCACAAGGACATCGGTCTGGCGATGGCCGCTGTGCAGTCGACGGGCTCGACCGCCCCGCTGGGCACCCACGCCGCGGAGATCTACGCTGAGTTCAACGAGTCCAACGCGGACAAGGACTTCAGCGCGGTCATCGAACTGATCCGCAAGGGTTAGACCTGGGTCCGCGCACCCAGCACATCGCGGAACAGGGCTTGCCGCAGAGCGAGTTCTCTTGGATCGCTGTGGGCGTGATAGCCCAGCTTGTTCATCACGTAACCGAACCCGACGCCGGTGTCGGGATCGGCGAATCCGAACGAGCCACCGAGGCCGTTCCAACCGAAAGCCTTGCTGCTGGAACCGAACACGTACGTCGGTATGGGCTTGCCGAACCCCAGGGAGAACGACGTATCGATGTGCATCACCTTGTCGCGCGAACCACCGGGGGGCACTACCGCGGGAGCTTGCAGAGCGTCGCGGACGGTTGCGGTCAATCCCAGCCCGGCCCCTCCCGTTGCGGCGTCGCCATACAGGTCGGCAATCGCCGCGGCGGTGCCTGCCCCATTGACTGACGGCATCTCCACTTTGCGAACGTCGTCGCGGTTGAAGGCGCCGGCCTCTTTGACACCCTCGGCGACGACGAAGGCTCTTCCGGTCAGGCTCTTCGGATTGAACAGGCCCGCAACGAACAGCGGGGGCATCGTGTGTAGATGCCGCAACATCTCGCCTCTGGTGATCGCAAGCAGACGCGCGACCCGATCGCGCTTGTCCGAATCCAGCCCGATGAGGAAGTCGAGACCGAGCGGGCCTGCGATCTCTTCGGCGAAGAAACGGCCGAGCGTGCGTCCCTTCGGATCGACGCGGCGGATGAGCGCGGACTGATACCAGCCAAGCGTCGCGGCGTGATAGCCGTACCTCGTACCCGGAGCCCATGCCGGCACCTGCCCGGCGATCTTGGCCGACATCTTGTCTGGATCGGCGATCTCGGCGAGTGTCAGCGGTGGTTTGATCGCGACCAGGCCGGCCTGATGGCTGAGCAGCTGTCGCACGGTGACGTCACCCTTGCCGCCCTGCGCGAACTCCGGCCAGTAATCGGCCACTTTGGCGTCATAGTCGATCAGCCCACGTGACGCGGCGACGGCCACGGTCAGTGCGGCAACGCCTTTCGTGGTCGAGAACACGTTGACGATGGTGTCCTGCTGCCAGGGCTCTTGAGTGCGCCCGTTGCGATGCCCATCCCAGAGGTCGACGACCTTGCGGCCATCGCGGTAGACCGCCACCGCTGCGCCGATCTCCAGACCATTGCTGAAGTTGCGTCTGAACGCGTCAGCGACTTTTCCGTAACCCTCATCGGCGTCACCGCCCATGGGTGTCCTCTCGTCTCACGATTGAGGTCTGGCTCCGAGAACGTCACGGAACAGCGCTTGGCGCAGGCGAGTTGCCCGCGGGTCGCTGATCAGATGGAAGCCCAGTTTGTTCATCACATAGCCGAACCCGACGCCGGTATCCGGATCGGCGAAACCAACCGAACCGCCCGCACCTGGTGCCCCGAACGCCTTGTCGGAGGAGCCGATCACATACTTCGTACGCAACTCCGCGATCGGCCTGCCGAAGCCGAGCGAGAACAACGTGTCGACGTGTAACACCTTGTCGCGCAATCCCTTCGTCGGCCGCACCGGTGGTGCCGTCAACGCGTCGAAGACCTCCTTGGTCAAACCGATCTCAGGCCCGCCGATGGCCGCATCGCCGTAGAGCCTGGCCACCGATTCGGCCGTGCCGGTTCCGTTGGCGGCGGGTATCTCGACGACACGGACGTCTTCCCTGTTGAACGTCGAGAGGCCGTTTGCGCCTTCGAATGCGACGCCCGCTTGCGCCGTCAACGTCATCGGGATGAACCATGCGGTCGACAGCCTCGGCGGCAGAACGTGCAGATGCATGAGCGTGGCGAGCTGGGACGGCACATGAAGATGCGCCACCCGATCGCGGTCAACGGAGTCCGGCAAGCCGATGTAGAAGTCCAGCCCGAGCGGCCCTGCGATCTCGTCGGCGAAATACTTGCCGAGCGTGCGCCCCCGGGGGTCGGCATGCCGGATGAGTTCGGACGCATACCAGCCCAGTGTCACTCCGTGGTAGCCGTGCCGGGTACCTGGCGGCCAGGCGGGAACCTGCGCGGCGAGCCGCTCCGAGAGCCTCTCCGGCGCGGCGATGTCGGCGAGAGTCAGCAGTGGCTTGATCACCGGTAACCCGGCCTGGTGGGCGAGCAGCTGACGGACGGTGACCGCCTCCTTGCCGCCCTGCGCGAACTCGGGCCAGTAGTCGGCCACTCGGGCGTCGTAGTTCAGGAGCCCGCGCGAGACGGCCAGCGCGACGGTCAGTGCGGCAACACCTTTCGTCGTCGAAAAGGTGTTGACCAGCGTGTCTCTCGTCCATGGCGCCCCGGTGGTGCCGTCGCGGAATCCACCCCAGAGATCCACGACCTTGCGCCCGTCGCGGTAGATCGCGACCGCGGAGCCGACCTCCGCACCGCTGGCGAGATTCTGCCGAAACGCGTCCGCGACTTTGCCATAGCCCTCGTCGACATCACCGCATACGACCTCGGGCGGGACTCTGGTTTTCGGAGCCATGACCTAGTTCACCGCCTTTTACGGCGGTCCCAGCCATCGACACACCGCCATGCGCGCGAATTTTATCTGCGCAGACGGTACCGAACCTGCGATTTCGGCTAAGCGGCGGAGGCCTTGTGTGTCGCCCACCAACGGCCGTGCATGCGTTGGCAATCGGCCACGCTCAGCGGCGCGCTGCCGCCGAAGTCCGGACGCACCGCGACGGCGGCCGGGATATCGGGCACGCCCTCACCGGTGACGACGATGGTCGCCAGCCCGGCACTGTTGGCTGCGCGCAGCCCGCTCGCCGAGCCGCTTACCGCGAGCACGTTGTCCGCGGTGAGCCCGAGCTCGCCGAGTGCGAGCAGGTGAGCTTCGGGACTCGGCATCGACTTCTTGACGTCCTCGGCGGTCACGACGGTTTCGACGATTCCCTCGCCCATCAGCTGTCGCACCAGGGGGTCGGCCCAGCTCCGCTGACCGCTCGTCACGACAGCGACCTGCACACCCGCCGCGAATGCGTCCATGACGAAGTCGACAAGACCGGGGCGCGGCGCGAGATCGCGGTCGAGGATCAGCTCGTCGAACATCATCGTCTTCGTCGTGTAGACCTCGTCGGCGAGCAGCTTGGTGAGCACATCGGACTCAGTCGCCACGCCGCGCTTCCGCAGTTCGGCCGCGACGCGCTGCCGTTCGTCCGTGAGCGCCAGCAGTTGCCGGTAGCGCGTCACCGACCACTGGAAATCGAGACCGTGGTTGGCGAAGGCCGTGTTATATGCCACCCGGTGGCCGTCGCATTCGATGTCAGTCAGCGCGTCGAGGTCGAAGACCACCGCGCGCAGCGGGCATCCGTTGGCAGCCGGCGTAGCGGAGTCCCACCAGAAGCGGCCCGCGCGCCAAGTCGTCTCGTGCGTTGTCGGCATGCAGCTAGGGTGGCCCACATCACAGCGTTCCAACCTCCCCCATTTGGGGGATCGGCGATGCCAACTTTCTTCTGTCCAAGGAAATGCCAGGTCATAAGGTGGTGAACATGAGTACCGGCGGCCCTCCGGTGCGCCTTGTGCTCGTCGACGACCACGAGATGGTCATCGAAGGCCTCAAGGCGATGCTCGCGGCTTTTCAGGAGCGCGTCGAAGTGGTCGGACAGGCCATCGGCGCTGAGCGTGCGCTCAGCGTGGTTGATGAACTCAACCCCGACATCGTCCTCTCGGATGTCCGGATGCACGGTTCCAGCGGGCTGGACCTGTGCATGGAGCTGCGCGAGCGTGATCCCAAGCGCAAGGTCGTGATGTTGTCGGTCTACGACGACGAGCAGTACCTGTTCCAGGCGTTGCGCGTCGGAGCATCCGGATACCTCCTGAAGAGCATCAGCAGCGACGAGCTGGTCCGTCAGCTCGAGTACGTCCACCGCGGTGAGACGGCGATCGACCCGAGCATGGCGGCAAGGGCGGTGGACACCGCGGCCCGGATGCAGCGCGACGAGTTCTGGCCCGGCGCGCGGCAGGGGTTGACGCAGCGCGAGAGCGAGATCCTGTCCTACGTCGTGAACGGCCTGTCCAACCGCGCGATCGCCTCCAAGCTGGTGATCGGCGAGGAGACGGTCAAGACGCACCTGAGCTCCATCTACCGCAAGCTCGGAGTCAGCGACCGAACGGGTGCGGTGGCGACGGCGCTACGCGAAGGCATCTATCAATGACAGCGCAGGACCGTCCTCCGAACGCCGTCCGCGACCTCGTCGACACCGACCGCGAACTCGCGCTGCTGCGCGAACTGATCCAGGCCGCGTCCTCGGGGCCCGGGGTCGAGCCGCTGGCCGCCGCGGCGGCGCGGATGATCACCGCCGCCACCGCCAGCGATGTGTGCTTCGTGCACGTCCTCGACGACAGCGACCGGTCGCTGACGCTCGCAGGCGCGACGCCGCCGTTCGACGCGGAGGTGGGCAAGATCCGGCTTCCGCTGGGCCAGGGCATTTCCGGCTGGGTGGCCAGTCACCGCGAGCCCGTGGTGATCAGGCAGGACAAGGAGACCGATCCGCGCTACATGCCGTTCCAGTCGTTGCGCGGCAAGGACTTCACGTCGATGGTGTCGGTGCCGATGGAAACCGATCCGGGTGGACTGGTCGGCGTGCTGAACGTCCATACCGTCGAGCGGCGCGATTTCACCGACCGAGACGTCGAATTGCTTCTGGTGATCGGCAGGCTGATCGCCGGTGCGCTGCATCAAGCCCGGTTGCACCGCCAGCTGGTGGCCCGCGAACGGGCTCACGAGAACTTCGTCGAGCAGGTCATCGAGGCGCAGGAGCTCGAGCGGCGGCGGCTGGCAGGCGACATTCACGACGGCATCTCGCAGCGATTGGTCACCCTGTCGTACCGGCTCGACGCTGCGAGCCGCTCGGTACAGGGCGATCCGGCGGCTGCTGCCGAACAATTGGACAAGGCTCGCGAACTGGTCGACCTGACGTTGCAGGAGGCCCGCGCCGCGATCGGTGGGCTGCGGCCACCTGTGCTCGACGACCTCGGCTTGGCAGGCGGGCTCGCCAGCCTCGCTCGCTCCATCCCCCAGATCGCTATAGACGTCGACCTGATGGAAGCCCGCCTGCCCGACCACATCGAGATCGCGTTGTACCGCATCGCGCAGGAATGCCTGCAGAACGTCGTCAAGCATGCAAAGGCAACGTCCGCGCGGCTCACCTTCGCCGTCGACGCGGGAGATTCCGGAGATGTCGCCCGCCTCGAAATCGTCGACGACGGAGTCGGTTTCGACACCTTCGAGCATCCGCTGGGCAGCGACGAGATGGGCGGCTACGGCCTGCTGTCGATGGCAGAACGCGCTGAGATCGTCGGCGGCCGGCTCAACATCCGGTCACGCCCGGGTTCGGGCACCGCGGTGACCGCGACGATCCCGCTGCCGCGACTAGAAGTCACCTGAATTGCGGCGCAGCGTCTCTATCGATTCGGCAAGCGCACGAGATTGGCTATCGGACATCCCGATATCGGCGAACACCTCGCTGTTGAGCGTGACGGTGGCGTCTTCGACCGTCGACCGGCCGAGTTCGGTGATCTGCACCAGTGTGGTGCGGCCGTCGGTCGGATGGGGGGTGCGCGCCACCAGGCCGTCGGCCTCCAGTCGCCGGATGGCATGCGTGACACTGGTGACATGGACCTGCAGGCGGTCGGACGCCTTGGTGATCGGCAGCGCGCCGTCGCGGCTGAACGCCAACAATCGCAACAGCTCGTATCGGGAAAAGCTCAGGTCGTACGGCCGCAGCGCGTTCTCGACCCGGGCGAGCAGAATCTGGTGCGCCCGCATCACCGAGGTGACCGCGACCATGCCATCGGCGACCTCGCCCCAACCGAAGCGCTCCCAGTTCGTACGCGCCAGCGCGATCGGATCACGCTTGCGCGGCCACGGCGGTTGCGAGGGCACGCCTCTTCATACCGCACGTAGCAGGTCTGGGTCCCCGTGATGACTTTCGCGTGTTTGACGAGTCTGTCGCTGTGACAAGGAAGGAGATTCGATGTCGATCGAGCATGTACTCGCGGTCGTGCCAGTATCCGATCTGCAGGTGAGCAGCCGGTGGTACGAAGGCTTTTTTGGGCGCCCCGCCGACAACAACCCCATGCCGACACTCGCGGAATGGCAGGTTGTGCCCGGTGGTTGGGTCCAGATTTTCACCGACACAGCACGCGCGGGCTCCGGATTGCTGAACTTCGCCGTCGACGACCTGCAGGCACACGTGGCCGACCTTCGGCAGCGCGGACTCGAACCCGGCGACGTCACCGGCGCCAGCAAGGGTGTCCACCTGTCGGCGATCACCGACCCCGACGGCAACACGATCAGCCTGATCGGCGGCTTTCGGGTGCAGTACTGACGAAAATCCGTCAGTGAACTGCTGCGCGCACCGCGCCCACCACCGCGCGGGTGGACTGACGGCTACCGACGGTGATGCGCACACCGCCGTCGGCGTAGGAACGCACCTGCAGTCCGGTGTCGTCGAACACCTCCCGCCACTGCCGCCCGAACGACGGAAGGTAAACGAAGTTGGCGTGCGAGTCGGTGCTGTACACACCCAAGGCCCTCAGCCGCATGCGCAGATAACGACGTTCCGCGGTGATCATCCGGATACGTTGTTGCAGTTCACTTTCCGCATCGTACGACGCGGCGACCGCCACCAGTCCGGTGATCGCAATGCCGAACGGCGGCTGCATGGTCCACAGCCTGCGGGCCAGCTCGGGGGCACAGAAGCCGTAGCCGACGCGCAGGCCGGCCAACCCGTACGCCTTCGAGAAGGTACGCACCACAACGACATTCGGATACCGCGCGACGAGTGCCGGAGCATCGATCCGGTGATGCGGCGCGAGGAACTCCACATACGCCTCGTCGAGCAGGACCACGGTTTCGGCCGGGATGCGTTGAAGGAAACGCTCGATATCGGCCGCGGGTTCGACCGTTCCGGTCGGATTGTGCGGACGGCACAGCACGACAACCCGGGCGTTGTCGGCGGCGTCGGCCATGGCGTCGAGATCCTGGTGCCCGTGCGTGTCCAGCGGAACGGTGACCGACTCCAGCCGGGACATCTGCGCGAAGATCGGATAACCGTCGAACGTCGGCGACGTCATCACCATCCGGTCACCCGGGCTCGTCACGGCGCTCAGCACCTGCATGATCACGCCCGTGGCACCGACACCGATCACGACCTGCTCGTCGCGAACGCCGACATGTTCGGCGACCAGAGCGCGCAGCCGCTCGGGCAGGAACTCCGGATACCGGTTGCCTGCGTCGATCGCGGAGACAAGAGCCGAGCGCACCGTGGGAAGTGGTGTGAACGGATTCTCGTTGAGTGACAGCGCCATTGAGTTTACCGCGGGGGGTAGAGCGCCGACAGCGGCGCCGGTCACTTCGCGGTTCGGGGTGGCCATCAGCCCCGACCGCCCCATCGCACGGCAGCGGCTCCTGCGAAGTCCCCGGCGTGGGCGAACGCCGACATCATCACGATGTCGCCCTTCTTCAGCTGGCCCTCGGTGATGGCGCGGTCCAGATTGATCGGGATGCCCGCGGCGAACAGGTTCCCGCAGTCCTCGAAGGTGTCGCGGTGGCGTTCCTTGGGCAGCTCCAGTGCTTCACGCCAGTTCCGCAGAAACGCGCGGTTGGGCTGATTGGTGACGAGGAGGTCGAGATCCTTGGGTTTCACGCCGATTCGGTCGGCAACGGCATACGACACCTCGGGCACCTGACGGTTGCCACGGGCCAGCACCTTGGTGATCTTGCTTTCCGTGAAACCGATGTAGCCCTCCCCCGTGCCGGGCTGCCACCACTTCCGCGGCGGATCGACGGCGAGCGTCATATCGCCGGCGTACTCGCCGTAGGTGCGACATTCGATGTCGAGGATCGGCGACCGGTCCGACATGGTCACCAGCCCGACCGCGGCGCCATCGCCGGGAACCGACGACTGCGCCTTGCGCCGGACCGTCGGCTGGTCGAACGCCTGCCCGGCCGCGTTCTGGGCGATGGCGATCAATGCGGTCCGCCCTTCACCCGACTCGATCAGATTGCGCGCCACCTTCAGCCCGAGCACGAAGGCCGCACATCCACCGTTGTGCAGATCTAGCACCCAATTCGGCTTCATCCCAAGGCGATGCGCCATTCCACCGCCGCCGCCGTAGAACGGGATGTCGGGCATCTGGGTATGGGTGATCAGGATGTCGGCACCCGCGATCGTGTCGTGCCCGTGGCGTTCGATCAGACCGGCGGCGGCACGCTCCACCATGTCGATGGCGGTTTCATCCTCGGCCACGTGATGGCGGAACTTGGGCGCCCGGAACATCACGTTGTCCCGCAGGTCGTCGGACTCCGCGAACTGCGCGTAGTAATCCGCGGGGATCGGTTCCCCGGGTAGATATGTCGACACATCGATCAAGCTGACGCTCATCAGGTCCTCACTTCATCCAGTCCGGTGTGATGGAAAGCCCGTTGCGGTGCCGGTATTCGGCGATCGCCTTGAGGTTCTTCAACTCCAGCAGGTGCCCGGGGCCGAACATGTCCCAGAAGTCGCCGACCCAGACCGGCCGATTCGGCGGCGCGGTCTCCGGATACGGGTTCTTGTCGTAGAACGGGTGGTGGCAGTTCGTCCACAGCACCACCGAGCCCGGCTTGTCGAGCACCACCTGGGCATCGACGATGCGCATGAGGTAGATCATCCAGAGGTGCTTGCCCTGGTCCCACGCGCAGTGATAGTCGACCGTACCCGCCTCCTTGTTCGCGACGGTGCGGGTGAATATCGGGCTGCCGGTCTCCCCGCCGAGCTTGTCGTACGCGACCCACAGGCCGGGCTCCTCGGTGGGTTCGAACCCACGCAGGCTGTACGTCCACTCCTCGAGGCATCGAGTGTCGGACATGTACTCGAACAACTCATCGGGGGGACAGTCGACGTAATCATTGACGGTGCAATACGGTCCGTACACCTCGTCGTGCGGATAGACCGAACGCATCATCTCCATGATGATCGGCGTGGCCTTCTCCCTCGGAGATGTCTCGACGCGGATCACCCCGTCGATGGGATCGGCTGAACCTCGATGGACGGTGATGTCTTCAAGCGCGGGCAGCGACATTGCGTTGCTCCTTCTGTGCGATGTGCGGTTGACTCACTGCATCGGCGGCATTGCCGAGAAAGGCTGCGAAAGGCGGGATTTCATCTGCGGAGCATTCGATACTGACGACCGAGGGGCCGTCGACTTCGAATGCGCCTTCGAGCGCGTCGGGCAGCGCGTCGAGTTCGTGGACATCGGTTGATCGCAGCGCCGGGAACATCGCCGCCAGTCCGGCACCCAGCCGGCTGGGCCCGAACCGGTTGTAGCTGTAGACGTCGCCGTAGAACAGCTGCTCGCGTGTCACGCACATCGCGTGCGCGTGGTTGTCGAACAGCAGAAATGTGATGGGCAGCCGATATTGAAGCGCGGTGTGAATCTCCATGCCGTGCATGAAGAATGAACCGTCGCCCGAGATGACGACCGTGCGGCCGCCGGTGTCGGCAGCGCGGGCGAAGGCCATCCCGATTCCGGCACCGAAGCTGTATCCCATACCGCCCATGCCGAGGGCTACGACGAATCGTCCACCGCGACGGACCGGCAGGTGATGTATCGCCGAAGCGCCGATGTTGCCCGCATCGACGATGATGTCGGCGGTGTCGGGCAACGCGCGGTCGAGGACCGCGAGCGCGTCGCGGTATCGAATCCCGGGACCGTCGTGCGCAGGTGGGCGGAGTTCGGAACGCCGCATCGAATCGGGCACGTGCACTCGGGCCGGGCGACCGTGGCCCGACAGTGCCTCAATGAGAAGCGAAAGCGATCCGCGCAAGTCATCGGTGTGCACGTGCGTGCACGGGAGATACGGAGTCTCGGCGCCGATCGAGTAGACCTCCGCCGACCGCATCGCGTCTTCCAGTCCCGCGCGAGCGGTCACTGACATCCGGGTGCCGACCACGAGGCACACCGCACTCTCGGCGATGGCGCCCGCGACGCCGGGATGGCCCATCACACCGGTCACTCCGAGCGCGGACGACGAGCCCATTCCGGGCGTGCCCGCAACGTCTTTGGCGTCTGGCACGCATGCCACCCGTGCGCGCAGCAGCGCACGAAGCTGTTCGAGTTCTGCCCGGGCATCGTCGCGTGCCACCTGTTCGCCGGCGATGATCGTGACGGGCCCGCCGGCACGCCGTAGCGCAAGCGCAATCGGATGAGGATCGCCGATGTGGACGTCACGCTGATCGACCGACACGTCGCCACCGTTGTGTGCGGTCAGTGTCGCCTGCTGAATATCCTTGGGCAGCAACAGCACTGCGGGTCCGCCGGTGCGGGCGGCGGCAATGGCCTCCGGTAGCGCCGTAACGATGTCCTCGGGTGACGTCACGCGCCTGCAGTAGATGGACACCGCCGAGAACAGCGCCTGTGCGTCGAGTGCACCGTTACGTCCGCTGGTGTCCTGGAAGGACCCCCGGCCGTCGAGGGATGTCGGCGCCTGCCCGATCAGCGCCAGCACCGGCACTCGGCTTGCGAAGGCTTCTCCCAGGCCCGGCACAGTGTTCAGGCAGCCACCGCCCGACGTCGCGGCTACGACTCCTAGTCCCGCGCCGCTGCGACTGTAGCCGTCGGCCATTGTCGCAGCGGAGAACTCGTGCTTCGCGAGCACCGCGGTGATGTCCTCGCGGTAGAACGCCGCGTCGTAGAGGTCTTCGATATTGGCACCGTCGACACCGAAGATGTAGTCGACGCCCGTCGCGGCGAGATGGCCGACGATGTGGTCGACAACTCGATGCCTGCCCATTGGTCTCCCCTAGTGCTGTTCGCGCTGTTTCATAGAGGACACGTGTGGTTGATGGATTCGGTTCACCCAGTGGCTGGAATCACAGCTGTTTTTCGAGCAGTACCTCGCCCGAGTCAGGTGAAACCAGTTGCACAGCAGCGATTTCCTCCACAGGGAGGGGGGTGTTAGCGCTGGGCAGCGCCGTCGCACCGGACAGCCCGAGCCATGTTGCGACCTGGCTCGTACTGCCGTCGCGGCCGACGATGACCATCCCGAGGTTCTGCGGCGGTGCGTCGCGCCGGCCCCAGTCGCCGTATGTGCATGCCATGTCGATGCGGGTGCCCCAGCCGTAGCCGGTCAGGCTGATGGTCGCGTTGATCGGCGTCTGAGAAACCTTCGTCATCGCCATCGCGGATCCGGCGGCCTGGTCGGTGCCCGTCTGCATGCCCAGGCTCTCCGGGCGAATCGCGATCACCAATGCGACCGCCAGCACAGCGGCCGCGGTCGCCAGCACGGCGGTGGTCATCCAGCGGGAGCGCTTGCGCCGCGCGCTGACGCGGTGAATCAGCGAGTCGAGCACCTGAGGCGGTGGCTGCGACTGCTCGCCGCCGAGCGCCTCGACATCGGCGCTGTCGAGTTTGGACAGCAGCGCCGGTATTCCGCTCAGTTCCGCAACGGCGGCCCGGCAACGCGGACACGTCGACAGGTGCGCCTCGTATTCGCGGTGCTCCTCGGCCGACAACGAGCCAAGGATGTAGGCAGCGTCCCACGTCGCATAGCGATCGTCGTCGACCCCTTCAGGTCCTCTGGGTAGTCCGAATTGTGTCATCGTGTCACCCCCATCTCCTGCAGCTTGAGTCTCAGGGCTCGCATTCCGTAGTGCAGCCGCGACTTCACCGTGCCCTCGGCGATGTCGAGGTCCGCCGCGATCTGTGCGGTCGTGGCGCCCTGGTAGTACGCGCGGCTGATGACCGCCCGATGGTCCTCGGACAGTTGGGCCATGGCCTCGCTGAGCAACATTCGGTCCAGCGCCGTCTCCACCTCGTCGGGCCCCGCGTGGTCCGCCGCCTGCTCCATGTCGGGGGTGCCCGATTCGCTGCGGTACCTCGCGCTCCGTCTTTCGTCGATCACGAGATTACGCGCCACGGTGAACAGCCACGCCCGTGCGGATCTTTCTCTGTCCGCCGTCACCTCGGGATGGCGCCATGCACGCATCAGCGTCTCCTGCACGACATCCTCCGCCCGAGCTGTATCCCCGGTGAGCCGCACGGCATAGCGCCACAAAACGGCGGCGTGCTCCTGATAGAGCACCCGCATGACCTGCGCTTCTGCGGTCTCCGGGTTGTCCAAAATTCAACCTCCGTTGTTAATACGAGGTTGCCGGTCATCCGGTTCAGTGTCGAGTGTGCGCCGCGGCGCGTCGTCGCTCTACCGCGTCAGGATCCGCGGTCCGTCGTCGGTCACGGCGACGGTGTGCTCCCAGTGTGCTGCGCGCGATCCGTCGGCGGTGACGACAGTCCATTCGTCCTCGAGGACCACTGTCTTCGTGGTGCCCAGGGTCAGCATCGGCTCGATGGCCAACACGGATCCCGGTGCCAGGTGAGGGCCGCGGCCGGGCGCGCCCTCGTTGGGCAGGAACGGGTCCATGTGCATTTGCCTACCGATGCCGTGACCGCCGTAGCCCGCGACGATTCCGAATTTGCGGCCGTGCCGCGCCTCGGCGGCATGCGTCTCGACCTCGATCGCGTGTGACACATCGGTGAGCCGGTTGCCGGGCAGCATCGCGGCGATGCCCGCCTCCATGGCTTCGCGGGTGGCCGCGGACAGCGCTTCGTCGACGGGGATCAGCGCACCGATACCGAAGGTGATCGCCGAGTCACCGTGCCAGCCGTCCAGGATCGCCCCGCAGTCGATGGACACCAGATCGCCTGATGCCAGGGTTTCGGTCGCGGAGGGAATGCCGTGCACCACACGGTCATTGACCGACGAGCAGATGCTGGCCGGGAAGCCTTGGTAGCCGAGGAACGACGGGATACCGCCACCGTCGCGGATCACCGACTCGGCGATCTCGTCCAGCGCGAGCGTGGACACCCCGGGCACGGCGGCGTTTCTGACGGCGAGCAGCGCAGCGGCGACCAGAGCGCCCGCGGCGGCCATCGCATCGAGTTCAGCAGGGGTGCGCTGCGGGACGACCCGGCGGTTACGTAGCCCTGGCAGGCCCACCATCGGCGTATCCGTTCCGGCTAGCGGCCGAGTGCCTGCAATGCCCGGGCGAAGACCTCGTCCAGCGCACCGACGGCATCGACGCTCTTCAGGTTGTTGTGGGAGTAGTACTCGAGCAGCGGCTCGGTCTCGTCGCGGTACACCTGCATGCGGTTGCGGATCACGTCTTCGGTGTCGTCGGCGCGGCCACGGGCCTTGAGCCGCTTGAACAGCTCGTCCGCCGAAACCGCGAACTCCAGGACCGCGTCGAGCTTGGTGCTGTGGTTCTTCAGCATCTCGTCGAGGGCCTTCGCCTGCTCGACCGAGCGCGGGTAGCCGTCGAGGATGAAGCCGGATGCGGCGTCCTCCTGCTCGATCCGGTCTTCGACGAGCGCGTTGGTGAGGGTGCTGGGCACCAGGTCGCCGGCGTCGAGGTAACGCTTGGCCTCGACCCCCAATTCGGTGCCTTCGCTGATGTTCTTGCGGAACAGGTCCCCGGTCGAGATCTGCGGGATGCCGAGCTTCTCGGAGAGCTTCTGTGCCTGGGTTCCCTTGCCCGCCCCGGGCGGTCCGAGTAGAACGACTCTCACTTCAGGAACCCTTCGTAGTTACGTTGCATCAGCTGGCTCTCGATCTGCTTGACGGTATCCAAACCGACACCGACCATGATCAGAACCGCAGTACCGCCGAAGGGCAGGTTCTGTACGGAGCCGGTATTGCCGATCTGCAGGAACAAGTTCGGCAACACGGCGATCACGCCCAGATAGATGGAGCCCGGCAGGGTGATCCGGTTGAGCACGTATCGCAGATAGTCGGCGGTCGGCCGGCCCGGGCGAATACCGGGGATGAAGCCACCGAACTTCTTCATCTCGTCGGCACGTTCTTCGGGGTTGAACGTGATCGACACATAGAAGTACGTGAAGAAGACGATCAGAGCGAAGTACACACCGATGTAGACCGGGTCGGCGGGGTTCGTGAGGTACTCGGCGATGAACCTCGAGAACCACCCGTTGGCCGCGTTCTGGTCTCCGCTGGTGATGAGCTGGGTGATGAGGTGCGGGATGTAGATCAGCGACGACGCGAAGATGACAGGGATGACGCCCGCCTGGTTCACCTTCAGTGGCAGGTACGTCGACGTGCCGCCATACATTCGCCTGCCGACCATGCGTTTGGCGTACTGCACCGGAATGCGTCGTTGTCCCTGCTCCACGAACACCACGCCGACCACGATGGCCAGCGTGGCCGCGCAGACCGCGGCGAAGACCAGGCCACCGCGGCTGTCCAGGATCGACTTGCCCTCGCCGGGGATCGCCGACGCGATGCTGGAGAAGATCATCAGCGACATGCCGTTGCCGACGCCGCGCTCGGTAACCAGCTCGCCCATCCACATCACCAGTGCGGCGCCTGCGGTCATCACGAGCACCATCACGACCAGCGTGAAGATGTTCAGGCCTTCGCTCTGACCCTGGATGATGTCCAGCGTGCAGCCCTGCAGCAGGCCACCGTTGGCGGCCAGCGCGATGATGCTGGTGGATTGAAGCAGTGCCAGCGCGATCGCCAGATAACGCGTGTACTGCGTCATCTTGGTCTGACCGGACTGGCCCTCCTTGCGGAGCTGCTCGAACCGTGGAATCACGACGGTCAGCAGCTGCACGATGATGCTTGCGGTGATGTACGGCATGATGCCGACCGCGAATACCGACAGCTTCAGCAGCGCGCCGCCGGAGAACAGGTTGATCAGCGAGTAGACCTGTCCCGAGGCACCCCCACTGACATCTGAGATGCACTGCTGCACGTTCGGGTAGTTGACACCCGGCGACGGAATCGATGCACCGATCCGGTACAGGACGACGATGCCGATTGTGAAGAGGATTTTCCGCCTCAGGTCGACTGTTCGCAGTGACGAGATGAAAGCCGAAAGCACTCTTCCTCCTGCGCAGCCGACCTGTGACTAGCGGCATGCAAATGTGGCTGGTCTGACCAGCGAGTTCTTGGTTAAGTCGGGTGTGCCACCCCGTCAGGCTCGCAGCCTGCGAAGTCACGCGTCAAACAGTCTACGAGACTAACAGTTGCAGCTCGGATGCCCTGCATCATGCCGCCCGGACCGGCACTCACAGTCCGCTCTCAGCTCGGGAACATACCGTGGAGCCATCTCGTTAAATCTACTAAGTAAATAACTTCGTTAGGGGCAGATGATGGCAAGGACTGAGAACGACACCTGGGATCTCGCGTCGAGCGTCGGCGCGACGGCAACGATGGTCGCCGCGGCGCGCGCGATCGCGACGACCGCCGACGACGCGCTGATCAACGATCCCTTCGCCGAGCCGCTGGTGCGCGCCGTCGGCGTGGAATTCTTCACCAAGCTGGCGAGCGGCGAACTGCGTGCCGAGGACATCGATGCCGACAACGCTTCGGTCGGGATGGCGCGGATGACCGACAACATGGCGGTCCGGACCAAGTTCTTCGACGAGTTCTTCACCGACGCGGCCGCCGCAGGCATCCGCCAGGCGGTCATCCTGGCGTCCGGCCTCGATTCGCGGGCCTACCGGCTGGCGTGGCCCGCGGGCACCACGGTCTACGAGATCGATCAACCCGAGGTCATCGAGTTCAAGACCAAGACGCTCGCCGAGTTCGGCGCCGAACCGACCGCCGACCGCCGGACCGTAGCGGTGGATCTCCGTTTCGACTGGCCGTCGGCACTGATCGCGGCGGGTTTCGACCCGAGCCAGCCGACCGCGTGGAGCGCCGAGGGACTGCTCGGTTACCTGCCGCCGGAGGCCCAGGACAAGCTGCTCGACACGATCACCGAGCTCAGCTCCGCTGAAAGTCGCGTCGCAGTGGAGAGCACACCGGGCATCGACCCGGCCGACCACGAGAAGGCGATCGAGCGGATGCAGGAGGCCGCACAGCAGTGGCGGGACCACGGTTTCGAACTCGACTTCGCCGACCTCATCTACATGGGCGATCGCAACGAGGCTTCCATGTATCTGGCCGATCACGGCTGGCAGATCTCGTCGCAGAGCGTCAAGCAGCTGCTCAGCGAGAACGGTCTGCCCGAAATCATCGACGCCGATGAGGACGTCGCACGTTTCGGTGACCTGCAGTACGTCAGCGGCATACTCAAGTAATGAGCGGCACGGACAGTCGAACGGACGGGGACAGCTGGGATCTGGCGTCCAGCGTCGGCACCACCGCAACCATGGTCGCCGCGGCGCGCGCGGTGGCCAGTCGTGAAGACGACCCGCTGTTCGATGACCCGTATGCCGCACCGCTGGTGCGCGCGGTCGGCCTGGATTTCTTCACCCGCCTCGCCGACGGGGAGGTCGAACTGCCCGACGGCGGCAACCCCGGCGGCCCGGCGTTTCTGGCCACCTCCATCGCGGTGCGGACGCGGTTCTTCGACGATTTCTTCGTCGACGCCGGCACGGCCGGAATCCGGCAGGCGGTGATCCTCGCGTCCGGCCTGGATTCACGCGCGTACCGCTTATCGTGGCCGGACGGGACCGTCGTCTACGAGATCGATCAGCCGCAAGTCATCGAGTTCAAGACATCGACGATGGCGTCGATCGGCGCATCCCCCGCCGCGGAGCACAGGACGGTCGGTATCGACCTACGCGAAGACTGGCCGAAAGCGTTGCGTGACAGCGGCTTCGATGTGAATCAGCCGACGGCGTGGAGCGCCGAAGGCCTGCTGGTGTACCTGCCGCCCGATGCGCAGGACCGGCTGTTCGACGACATCGCCGCGCTCAGCGCGCCGGGAAGCCGGCTTGCCACCGAGTACCATCCCGATGCCGCCGCCAGTATCGGCGCGCGCCTGCAGGAGATGAAAGAGCACTGGGGCCCCGAACTGACCCAAGCCCCGGTCGACATGGACATCACCAAGCTGTTCTACAAGGGTGAGCGCAACGGCGTGATCGAGTACCTCACCGAGCACGGCTGGCAGGTGTCCGCCCGTCCTCGTCCGGAGGTGTTCGCCGGCTATGGACGCACATTCCCCGACACCGAGACCCTTGTGCCGCTGCGGGAGTCACTCGCTGTCGTAGCGACCAGAAAGTAGGAACTCATGCCCCGTACAGACAACGACTCGTGGGATCTGGCGTCCAGCGTGGGGTCGACCGCGACGATGGTCGCCGCCCAGCGGGTGCTGAGCAATCGTGAGGGACTCATCTACGACCCATACGCCGAGCCGCTGGTGCGTGCGGTCGGACTCGACGTCTTCATCCGCGCGCTCGACGGCGAGATCGACCTCGAGGAGGTCGACCCTCGTTTCAACACCCGCCGCGCAGCGGAGGGAATGGCTGTTCGCACACGCCATTTCGACACGCTGTTCACCGATGCGACCGCCGCGGGAGTGCGCCAGGCCGTCATCCTGGCCGCAGGACTGGACGCGCGGGCGTATCGGCTGGCCTGGCCCGCAGGTACCACCGTCTATGAGATGGACCAGCCCGAGGTCATCGCGTTCAAGAGCGAAACATTGACGAAGTTGGGCGCCGAGCCCGCTGCTGACCGGCGTGCGATCGCGATCGACCTTCGCGAGGACTGGCCGAAAGTACTGCTGGACAATGGCTTCGACCCGACGCAACCGACAGCATGGATCGCCGAGGGGCTGTTGATCTATCTGCCACCGGAGGCGCAGGACCTACTGTTCGACCGTATCGATGAACTCAGCGCACCCGGTAGCCGTCTGGCCACCGAGCACATTCCGGACGTCAGTGCATTCTTCGACGAGCGATCACAGGAGATGGCCGATCGACTCAAGCAGTACGGACACGACGTCGAAATGTCGGAGCTCATCTATCGCGACGAACGCAATGACGTCATCGAGTACCTGACAGCACACGGTTGGAACGTCACGGCCAAAAAGATGCGAGACGCTTACGCCGCCAATGGATTCGCGTTCCCCGAGGATGGAGCGATGGGGTTCTTCGCGGACATGAGCTACTTGACGGCAGTGAAGGCTTAGTTCTCCGAAGCCTCCGGAGCGGTCGCCAACTCCAAGAATCTGCCGTAGCGGTCCTCGACCGCCGCACTCCAAGCCGGGTCCGGCTCGACGACGCGTTCCACCGACGCCCACCGGGCGGCATCGTTGATTGACGATTCGAGCCCCACGGCCATCCGGCCTAGAAACGCCGCGCCCAGCGCGGCCCCTTCGGCGACGCCGGACACGCTGACAGGTAATCCGGTGGCGTCGGCGATGGCCCGCATCCACGGGGCGACACGCGTGCCTCCCCCGGTCGCGACGATACGGGTCGTTGTGGCGCCGCTCATCTCGATGAGTTGGCGCACAACGAATCCCGATGCCTCGAAGGCGGCCCGTCGCACCGACGCGCCGTCATGCGTGAGGTCCAACCCGTCAAGCACACCACGGCGATCCGGGTCGTGGAGCGGGACGCGTTCACCGCGCACATACGGCGACCACACCGGCACCCGTCCTGGTTCGGCGTCGTCACCCGGCCCGACGAGGCGGTCCACCCAGCCGAGGAAGAGACCACCCGCGTTGCTCGGCCCGCCGATCTGACACCTGCCAGGCACCGGATGCGGAAGCGTCCACAGGCCTGGAACGTCCCGAAATTGGTCGATGGTCACCCACACGATCAGCGTCGTGCCGCACATCACGAGCACGTCGCCGACCTGGTCGGCGCCGGCCACGATCTGTTCGCACACCGCGTCGACTGCCCCCGCCGCCAGGACGGCGCCGCCGTCGCGCACCCGGCCCGCCGCGGCGCCCGTCGTCTCCACCCGGGGCATCGCCTCGGGTGTCGTGCCGCAGTCGGCGCACACCGCTTCACTCCAGCCGTTGCCGTCGAACAACGGATAGGCGGTGCTCGCAGTGGAGTTGTCGATCATCGACTCGCCCGCCAGCGCCTCGTTGGCCACCGCCATCGCGGGCCAGTACCCACGTGCGCTGGGCGCCTCCCCCACCGTGAAGCGCAGGAATTCCACGGCCTCGCCGGACAGGAATGTGGTTTGCGGACCCGCGGCCGAACGGCCGCGCACGTCTCCGTAGAGCAGCCCCGGCGTCATCGGCCGCCCGTCGCCGTCGACGGCGGTCAGCGAGGGCACCATCGCGGTCACCGCGACCGCGGCGGCATCGGGTCGGCCCAGTTCGGACAATGCCGTCAGCGGGCCCTGCCGCCACGCCTCGCCGGCGTCGTGCTCGAGTCGGTCCGGGGCGGGCACCCGCAGCCGATGCGGAATCCGCGCCCTGGCCGTCACCTGCCCGTCTTCGTCGACGGCGACGGCCTTGACTGCTGTCGTGCCGATGTCGATGCCGATTGTGGCGGCTTCTGCTGACACGGGCGCTACCGTACGCCAGCATGTCCATTCGTGAGCAGACTTCGCGCGCTCGTGACGGCCCCCCTCCGCGGTCCGGGTTTCGACACGCTGAAGCAGTTGGTCGACGTCGTCTACGACCCGTGGATCGAGCAGCGCCCACTGCGGATTTACTCCGCCGAGCAACTTGCGGAGAGGGCCACCGCCGAGCACGCCGATATCCTTGTCGTGGAGGGTGATTCGGTCAGCGGCTCGGTACTCGACCTGCCGTTGCGTGCCATTGCATCCACCCGTGGGGATCCCAACAACGTCGACATCGCGGCGGCGACCGCAGCGCGTATACCGGTGCTGCACACACCCGGCCGCAACGCCGATGCGGTCGCAGAAATGGCGATCGCACTGCTCTTCGCGGCCACGCGGCACCTGCTGACCGCCGACGCAGACGTCCGGGCCGGCGAAGTGTTCCGCGACGGCACCATTCCCTACCAACGGTTCCGGGCATGGGAGATCGCGGGGCTGACGGCCGGCCTGGTGGGTCTCGGCGCCGTGGCGCGCGCGCTGCGCTGGCGGCTGCAGGGACTCGGGGTGACGGTGATCGCCCACGACCCGTACAACGACGAGGCGCTTCACAGCCTCGACGACCTCCTCGCCCAGGCCGACATCGTCTCGCTGCACGCACCCGTCAACGACGACACCGTGGAGATGATCGGCACCGATCAGTTCGCGAGAATGCGCGACGGCACAGTGTTCCTCAACACCGCTCGGGCTCAGCTGCACAACACCGATGCACTGGTGGACGCACTGCGCAGCGGCAAGATCGGCGCGGCGGGACTCGATCACTTCGTCGGCGAGTGGCTTCCGGTCGACCATCCGCTCACGCGCATGCCCAACGTCGTGCTCACTCCCCATATCGGCGGTGCCACGTGGAACACTGAAGCCCGGCAGGCGCGGATCGTCGCCGACGACCTCCAGGCGCTTCTTTCCGGGCGCGCGCCTACCCATATCGTCAACCCGGAGGTGCTGTCCTCATGAAGTTCGTCGAAGACCCCGAGGACGCGGTGCTCGCGACGGCCAAGGACATGCTGCGCCGCGGACTCGTCGAGGGAACCGCTGGCAATATCTCGGCCAGACGCAGCGACGGCAACCTCGTGATCACACCGTCGTCGGTCGACTATCGCGATATGGCGCTCGACGACCTCGTGCTCGTCGATCGCTACGGCAGCGTGCTGGCGGCCAAGGAGGGCCGGGGCCCGTCGACGGAGATGGAGCTGCACCTTGCGTGCTATCGCGCATTCGACGACATCGGCAGCGTGATCCACAGTCATCCGGTGTGGGCCACCATGTTCGCGGTCGCGCACCAGTCGATTCCGGCCTGCATCGACGAGTTCGCCGTCTACTGCGGCGGGGACATCCGGTGCGCGGACTACGCGGCATCGGGGACAGCGGATGTGGGGAACAACGCCGTCAAGGCGTTGGAGGGCAGGGCCGCAGCGCTGATCGCCAACCACGGCCTGGTCGCCGTCGGGCCGCGGCCCGACAAGGTGCTGCACGTCACCGCGCTGGTGGAGCGCACCGCACAGATCGCCTGGGGCGCACGCGCTCTCGGCGGGCCGGTGCCGATCCCCGACGAGGTCAACAAGAACTTTTCCGCCGTATACGGCTATCTCCGCAAGAACTGATCAGCTGGCTCGTCAGAAGCGATAGTCGCCCAACCACAGCGCGGTGATACCGGTCATGGATCGGTCCGCCTGGCTGAACACCCCGGCCACCGAGCGGCTCACCAACACCGCGAGCGCATCGGACAGCGATGCGGCGGCGGGCGCGGATGACGGCTTGGGCCGCAGGAAGTCGAGCACCGACGAGCCCGGATAGCTGACCAGCCGGACGTCGTCGTCGGGATCGAGCCCGGTCAGCACCTTGGCGCGCGCGATCGCGGTGCGAAGGCCGCCGAGTTCGTCGACGAGACCATGCTCGAGCGCGTCGGCTCCCGTCCACACCCGGCCACGGGCGACCGCATCGACGGCGTCGACGGTCATCCTGCGCCCCACAGCGACCCGCTCGATGAAATCGTTGTAGAACAGGTCGGCCTCGGCTTCGACATGCGCATGCTGCGCCTCGGTGAAGGGCTGGTCGATCGACCATGCGTCGGCGTTGGCGTTCGTGCGCACCGAATCGGAGCCAACGCCGAGACGGTCCTTCAGCCCGCGTGCGACCAGCTTGCCGGTCACGACACCGATCGATCCGGTGATGGTTCCCGCGTTGGCCACGATCGCGTCGGCGGACATCGACACGTAGTAACCGCCGGAGGCCGCGACAGCACCCATCGATGCGACGACCGGCTTGCCGCCGTCCCGGGCCCGGTTCACCTCACGCCAGATGGTTTCCGACGCAGAACCCGATCCGCCGGGACTGTCCACGCGCAGCACGATCGCGGAGACGGAAGCGTCGGCCGCTGCCTCGCGCAGCGCGGCGGAGATGGTGTCGGCGCCTGCGCTGGAATTGCCGATCGGCAACACCTGCGGCCCGCCCCGGCCACTGACGATCGGACCGTTGAGAGTGACGAGGGCGATCGTCGGCTTGCCCTTTCGGCCGGGCAGCGGCGGCATGGGTGGGGACGGCCGCGATGCGGTCGCCTTGGCGTAGCGCGACAGGTACAACCGTGGCGGTGCGTCGTCAGCATCCGGGTCCCCAGTTCCAGGCGAAATACCCGGTGCGCCAACGAGTTCGGCGATGCGCGCGTACGCCTCGTCACGGAATCCGATGCGGTCGACCAATCGGCCGGTGACGGCGTCGTCGCGCAACAGCGGCGCCCTGTCGGCGAGCGCGTCGACCTCCGATGACTCGAGATGGCGCGATTGGGCGACCGCCTGCCACACCTGCGCATGCAGACTCTCGATCAGTCTGTTGTCAGCCTCGCGGTGCGAATCGGTGTAGCTGTCCTGCGTGAAACGGTTTGCAATGGACTTGTATTCGCCGCGCGCGACGAACTGCGGCTCGATGCCGAGCTTGTCGAGCGCATCCCGCAGGAACATCGCGCTGGTGGCGAACCCGATCAGCCCGACCGTGCCCGACGGCTGCATCCACACCTCTCGGAACGCAGAAGCGAGGTAGTACGACAGCGTGCCCGGGTAGGTCTCGGCCCAGGCCACCGACGGTTTGACGTCACTGAATGCCGAGATGGCCGCGCGCAGCTCCTGCACCGGCCCGGTAGCGGCGGCGGGAAGTTCGACGCGCGCGATCAGCCCCGCCACCCGTGGATCGTCGGCCGCTCGATGGATGGCCGCGACGGTGTCGCGAAGCACCAACGGCCGGTTGCCGCCGGTGATCATCGCCATCGGGTCGAAGCCGCTGGTCTCCTGCGGCACAGATGTCAGATCGAGTTCCAGCACACACCCGTCCGGGATTCCGTGATGGCGGGCGGTGTCGACCCGCCTGCCGAGTGCGCGAAGGTCGTCGATCCCGGGCACGCCGGGCAGAAATGCGAACATCCTGTGAGCCTACCGATGGGTTGCCAGGCTCTACGGAGTCGCAGGCCGCAGAAGCGATTCCGTTATTGCAGCTAGCAGGCTGCGGACGTCAGCGTCCGATGTACCGGATGAACTGCGGGCAGTAGATGGCCACCGACGCTTGCATGAAGCCCACTGCCTGCTCACGACTCAGGTTGCTGTTCTGCAACGAGCTGACGATGCCCCGGACGACCGGCGGCGGATTGGGGTTACGTGCCATTTCCGTGGCCATCGTGTTGCACACGTTCTTGCCGAGCGCCGGGATGTCGGTTTCGTCACCCGCCGTGATGCCCAGGGAGTTCACGGCCTTTTCGAACTGCTCGTCCGCGTCCTGGGCGTGCACGGACGCGCCGCCGCCGAAGACTGCGAAGCCGGCGGCGACCATCACGACAGTGATGGCGCGACGGACAGTGGTCATGTCAGCTCCTGAACTTTCGGCACGCGGGATGTAGATCGCTCCCACAGCCGATTGCGTTACCGCATTCCGCGTACACAAGAGCCCCCACCGTAACGGCAGGGGCTCATGTGTACAACTCGGTCAGAGCTCGGTCGCGGATCCGCCTGCGGCGGTGATCTTCTCGCGCGCGCTCCCACTGAACTTGTGAGCGGTCACGTTCACCTTCGCGGTGAGTTTGCCGTCGCCGAGCACCTTCACCAGCGAGTTCTTGCGTACGGCGCCCGATGCCACCAGTTCGTCGACACCCACATCGCCGCCCTTGGGGAACAGCTTGTTGAGGTCGCCGACGTTGACGACCTCGTACTCGGTGCGGAACCGGTTGCGGAAGCCCTTGAGCTTCGGCAGCCGCATGTGGATCGGCATCTGGCCGCCTTCGAACGTCGCTGGGACGTTCTTGCGCGCCTTGGTGCCCTTGGTACCGCGACCGGCGGTCTTGCCCTTGGAGCCCTCACCGCGACCCACACGGGTCTTCGCGGTCTTCGAACCCGGCGCGGGGCGCAGGTCGTGCAGTTTGATTGTCATCCTGAGACCTCTTCTACTTCGACGAGGTGGTGGACGGTCTTGATGAGTCCACGGGTCTGCGCGTTGTCCTCACGGACCACGGACTGCCTGATCTTGCGCAGCCCGAGGGTCCGCAGGCTTTCGCGCTGCTTCCAGCGCGCACCGATGGTGCTGCGCACCTGGGTGATCTTGAGCTCTGCCATGGGTTAAGCCGTTCCTTCACGCGCGGCCGACGCGGCAAGCGCATCGGCTTCGCGACGCGCCCGCAGCATGCCTGCCGGCGCAACTTCCTCGACGGTCAGGCCACGCCTGGCCGCCACTTCTTCTGGACGCTGCAGCAGCTTGAGCGCGGCAACGGTGGCGTGCACCACGTTGATCGCGTTGTCGCTGCCCAGCGACTTGGCCAGGATGTCGTGCACGCCAGCGCATTCCAGCACGGCACGCGCCGCACCGCCGGCGATCACACCGGTACCGGGGCTGGCCGGGCGCAGCATCACGACGCCCGCAGCGGCCTCGCCCTGCACCGGGTGGACGATGGTTCCGCCGATGAGCGGAACGCGGAAGAAGCCCTTGCGCGCTTCCTCGACGCCCTTGGCGATGGCCGCGGGGACCTCTTTGGCCTTGCCGTAACCCACACCGACCATGCCCTTACCGTCGCCGACGATGACCAGTGCGGTGAAACTGAACCGCCGGCCACCCTTGACCACCTTGGAGACACGGTTGATCGCAACGACGCGCTCGATGTAGTTGCTCTTCTCGCCGCCGTCGCGGCCGCCTCGGCCGCCTCCGCGGTCGTCGCGACGACCCCGGCCGTCGCGGTCACCACGACCGCCACCGCGGTTGTCCTGCGCCGGAGCGGCGCCAGCCTGCTCGGCCATCATGCAGTCCTTCCGTAGTCAGTCATTAGAACTTCAGCCCGCCTTCGCGTGCTGCGTCGGCAAGTGCGGCGATGCGTCCGCCGTAGGTGTAACCACCGCGGTCGAACACCACCGCGTCGATGCCTGCGGCCTTGGCGCGCTCGGCGATCAACTGACCGACCCGCACGCTCTGGGCCTTCTTGTCACCGTCCACCGCGCGCACGTCGGCCTCGATCGAGGACGCGGCGGCCACGGTGGTGCCGTCGAGATCGTTCACCAGCTGCACGTGGATGTGCCGCGACGAACGGTTGACCATCAGGCGCGGCACCTCGGCCGTGCCCTCGATCTTCTTACGCAGCCTGGCGTGCCGGCGCAGTCGCGAGGTCCGCCGGGCCGCGGACACGCTCTGCCCCACGGGCTTACGCACCGACGTCGCGGAATCTTTTGTGTTGGTAGCCATTACTACTTACCTGTCTTTCCGACCTTGCGGCGGATCTGCTCACCCTCGTAGCGAATGCCCTTGCCCTTGTAGGGATCGCTCTTACGCAGGCGGCGGATGTTCGCCGCGATCTGGCCGACCTTCTGCTTGTCGATGCCCGTGATCGAGAACTTCGTCGGTGTCTCCACCGCGAACGTCACACCCTCAGGAGCGTTGATGAGCACGGGATGGCTGTAGCCCAGGGCGAACTCGAGGTTGCTGCCCTTGGCCACCACGCGGTAACCGACGCCGAAGATCTCCATCTTGATGGTGTAACCCTCGGTGACGCCGGTGACGAGGTTGGCGACCAAGGTGCGCGACAGACCGTGCAACGAGCGGTTGAGGCGCTCGTCGTTGGGGCGTGCCACCACGATGGCGCCGTCGTCGTCGCGCGACACCTTGATCGGTTCGGCCACCGCCAGCTCAAGAGTCCCCTTGGGGCCCTTCACCGACACGTTCTGGCCGTCGATCGTCACGTCGACCCCGGAGGGAACCAGGACCGGTTGCTTTCCAATTCGAGACATAGTTAGTTCTCCCTCACCACACGTACGCGAGGACTTCGCCGCCGACACCCTCACGGGCCGCCTGGCGGTCGGTTCTCAGGCCGGACGACGTGGAGATGATCGCCACGCCAAGGCCGCCGAGAACGCGGGGCAGATTGGTGGACCTCGCGTAGACACGCAGACCGGGCTTGCTCACCCGGCGCAGTCCCGCGATGCTGCGTTCACGGCTCGGGCCGTACTTCAGTTGCACCACAAGCGACTTGCCCACCCGCGCATCCTCGGTGTGGTAGTCGGTGATGTAACCCTCGCTCTTCAGGATCTCGGCGATGTTCGCCTTGATCTTGCTGTGCGGCAGAGTCACTTCGTCGTGGTACGCCGAATTGGCGTTGCGCAGACGTGTCAAGAAGTCTGCGATCGGATCCGTCATGGTCATGACAGCCGGTTCACCTTCCTCGCGGCGGTTCCCCTATGGGCTCAATCCCTTTGGGGCCTACCGCAACCTTTTTGGTCAGTAGTAGTGCTGTTACCAGCTGGACTTCTGCACACCCGGCAGTTCGCCGGCGTGCGCCATTTCACGCAGGCAGATGCGGCAGAGCCCGAACTTGCGGTAAACCGCGTGCGGGCGACCGCACCTGTTGCAACGGGTGTAACCGCGCACCTTGAACTTGGGCTTCTTGTTGGCCTTGTTGACCAGTGCCTTCTTTGCCATCTGCTCAGTTCTCCTTGAAGGGAAAGCCCAGCGCCCGCAACAGCGCTCGTCCTTCGTCGTCGTTCGTCGCCGAGGTGACGACGGTGATGTCCATGCCACGGGGGCGGTCGATGGAGTCCACATCGATCTCGTGGAACACCGACTGCTCGGTAAGCCCGAAGGTGTAGTTGCCGGTCCCGTCGAACTGCTTGGGCGACAGTCCGCGGAAGTCGCGGATACGCGGCAGCGCGATGGAGATGAGCCGGTCGAGGAACTCCCACATCCGGTCGCCGCGCAGCGTCACGCGCGCACCGATCGGCATCCCCTCACGCAGCTTGAACTGTGCGATGGACTTGCGGGCCTTGCGGATCTCGGGCTTCTGACCGGTGATCAGCGCCAGGTCGTTGACCGCGCCGTTGATCAGCTTCGCGTCGCGGGCGGCGTCTCCGACTCCCATGTTGACGACGACCTTGACGACGCCAGGGATCTGCATGACGTTGCCGTAGCCGAATTCCTTCTGCAGCGTGTCCTTGATCTCTTCGCGGTAGCGCTGCTTGAGGCGGGGCAGTGTCTTTTCTTCAGTGGAGGTCATCTCAGATGTCCTTGCCGTTGGTCTTGGCGATGCGGACCTTCTTGCCGGTGTCGTCGTCCTTGCGGTAGCCGACGCGGGTGGGCTTGCCGTCGGAGTCGACGACCATCACGTTCGAGACGTGGATCGCGGCTTCCTGCGTGACGATGCCGCCGGACTGCGCGCCACGCTCGTTACGCGAGATCGCGGTGTGCTTCTTGATCCGGTTGACGCCCTCGACGAGGATCTTGTCCCGCTCCGGATAGGCCTGCAGCACCTTGCCCTTGGCGCCCTTGTCCTTGCCGGAGACGACCAGAACGGTGTCACCCTTGTGGACCTTCATTTACAACACCTCCGGGGCGAGCGAGACGATCTTCATGAAGCGCTTCTCACGCAGTTCGCGCCCGACCGGGCCGAAGATGCGGGTGCCGCGCGGGTCGTTGTCGGCCTTGATGATGACGGCGGCGTTCTCGTCGAACTTGATGTAGCTGCCGTCGGCGCGGCGGCGCTCCTTGACGGTGCGCACGATGACGGCCTTGACAACCTCGCCGCGCTTGACGTTGCCGCCCGGGATGGCGTCCTTGACGGTCGCCACGATGATGTCGCCGATGCCGGCATAGCGCCGTCCCGATCCGCCGAGCACGCGGATGCACAAGATCTCCTTGGCGCCCGTGTTGTCGGCGACCTTCACCCGCGATTCCTGCTGAATCACTCGAACTCCTCGACCTGGTAAATGTGTGCACGGCAGATTCCGACCTGACGTGCGCGGTCTTGCTGTCACCGAAGAGCACGCGGGGCCTATCCCGAGGGATCGGCCAAGGTCTGCCCAAGGCAACCCGTTGATTCTAGGTGAGGACCTGCGCAGAACCAAATCGCTGCTGGTCAACCCTCAAACGACGTCGGTCACGCAGCGAAAGCCGATGTGAGTGGTGGCGCTGTCCTGCGACTGAGGTGAGCGGGCGGCGGGACGGTATCGGTGGCAGTACTCCGGCGCACACAGATGCGATCCGCCTTTGAGGGCCTGGCTGACGGTGGGGTCGCCCGTCGGACCGGGGGTGCAGCAGCCCTTCGTCGTGCCGAGCCGGTGATGCGCCGAGAACTCCGTGGTCGTCCATTCCCACACATTGCCGATCATGTCGACCAGGCCGAACGCGTTGGCGTCGAAGGTGCCGACGGGGGACGTGCCGATCCAGCCGGCCGCGCCCTCGTTGCGGTAGGGAAAGTCGCCCTGCCAGGTGTTGGCCATCAGCCGGCCCGCGGGCATGACGTCCTCGCCCCACGGATAGGTGGTGGTGACGCCCGCGCCGGCGGCGTACTCCCATTCGGCTTCCGTCGGCAGCCGGCGACCGGCCCACCGCGCATAGGCCGCCGCATCGGGATAGGCGACCTGCACCACCGGGTGGTCGAGCCGGTCTCCAAAGTTCCAGCTCTCGCTGTCGGCGCCGAATGGATGCCGCCAGCTCGCCTCCGGCTCCCAGGTCCACCACTGGCGCCAGTCCCGCAGGTCGACCGGCCCGCTCGTCTGCCGGAACACCAGCGCGCCGGGCACCAGCTCCTGCGCCGGCACCCCGGGAAACAGTGCAGGATCCAGCGGCTGCTCGGCGACGGTGACGTATCCGGTGGCGTCGACGAATTCGGCGAACTGCGCGTTGGTCACCGGATGACGTTCGACGGCGATCGCCGCCACGGCCGCGGTGTGTGCGGGCGCCTCTTCCGGATAGAACTGCGTCGAGCCCATCCGAAACGATCCACCCGGCAGCTCGATGAGCTCGGTGAGCATGACCTCAGGGTATTTCGATGCCGAAATCGTTCATCATCGGCGAGGTGAACGGGTCGAAATCCGGAGTGCTCGCCGGTCCCTGCACGTGCACCGTCACCAGGTAATCGCCCGCGTTCGTCCAGATGTGTGCGATACGGTCACCGAACTCCACGGCCTGCTCAGGGGCGTCCGACCAGGAACCGAGCAGTTTCTGACCGCTGTATCCGCACAGGTCGGCGGGCAACACGCTGACGCTGCTGACCGCCGAGGCCCCCATCGCATCGTCGGCGTACTTCTTGAAGGCCGCCGCCGGGTCCAACGTCGTCTTGGCGATCGTGACCGTCGCCCAGATCCCATCCGGGCCCGTCAGTTTCGCGCCGACGTCTCCGTCGCCCGGACCGCTCGACCAGCCTGCGGGCAGGGCCACCGTGATCGTCGGCGCCGCCGGATCCGCGACGGTCGCCGTCGCCACCCCATCGGGCGGCGGGTCGGTCAATTCACAGGTCACCGTGCCGGCAGGCACCGCTGTGCGCGTGGTGGGCACGACGCCAGGTTCGGTGAGGTCCGCCTCCGCCGTCGGGATGGTCCGCGTCGACGGCGCCGCCGCGGTCGCGGAGGTGGCCGACGGCATGGCGGACGACGCAGCCTCGTCGGCGATCGGCACACCCTCGCTGGTCTTGCCGCAGGCCGACACCACTACGGCCGTCAAGCACAGCCCGACGAGCGTCGCGGATCGGGTTCTCATCAGCGGTTCAGTCCCGCGCGAAAGCGCGCGCGAACTCGCGCTCCAGATTCACGTACGGCTGACCGGACACATCAACGTTCACCTGAGCGATGGTGCCACCTGTGAAGGCGAACGGGGCCTTGTATGCCCGTGAAACGGGTGATCCGGTGTTGCGGCCGACGCTCAGGGTGGCTCCGGCGAGACCGAAGGTACCGGGGTGGATTCTGACGCCCGACCGAGACGCCACCTCGTTGTCGTCGATGTAGAGCGCCGCGTCACCGGTCGGAGTATGACTGCCCTCGACCGTTCCGGTGCGGGTGTAGGCGACACCAAACGTGTGCGTTCCGACCGGAACGGGCCCCGGTGACGACAACACCTGTTCTTCCTCGCCGAGGAAGTTGTAGATGTAATGCAGCCGACCGTCCTGGATGAACAGGACGTGCCCACCGTGTGCGCCGCCGTGCTTGAACACCACGCCCTCGGCGCCGGTGGTGTCCACAGTCACCTCCGCCATCACCACGAACGACCGGCCGCCGATCTCGACCGCGGCACCCATGCCGACGTCTGCGGTGCCGGGATAGTAGGTGTACGACTCCCGGGCGCCGGTCAGATATGGGCGGAACCGTGACATCGTCTCGAGGATGTTCAGGTCCGACAACGGCAGGCCGTTGTACTTGTTGGCTTCGCTGAACCACAGGGCCTTGAGTTCTTCGAGCCGCTCGGCGTTTTCCGCAGCCACGTCGTGGCACTGGCTGCGGTCGGCCTCGATATGGAACAGCTCCCAGCGGTCCTTGTCGAAGTTCGACCAACCGGCAGGCGACGCCGCGTGCACGGTGTTGGCGAACCAGCCGTCGTGCCAGATGCCGCGCGTTCCCAGCATCGCGTAGAACTGGGTCTCCTTTCCCGTCGACTCCTTCGGATCATCAAGGGCGGCTTTGAAACTCACACCGTCGAGCGGTTTCTGTGCGATGCCCTTGACCGTGGCGGGCGGCGTGATGCCGAGCAGTTCGTACACGGTCGGGGTGATGTCGCAGACGTTGGTGTAGTTGTCGCGCACCTCGCCGTGCGCGGCGATGCCGTCAGGCCACGAGATGATCGCGGTGTCGGCGATGCCCCCCTCGTGCGAGGCGTAGCGCTTGAACAGTTTGTATGGCGTGTTGAACGCCATCGCCCAGCCGATCGGATAGTGGTTGTAGGTCTCCGGGCCGCCGAGGTTGTCCATGACGCGCAGACCGTCCTCGACGGTGTCGATGTATCCGTTGAAGAACTTGACCTCGTTCACCGAACCGTTGGGGCCGCCCTCACCGCTGGCGCCGTTGTCGGAGATGACGACGATGACGGTGTTGTCCAGCTGGCCGGACTCGTCCAGATAGTCCAGGACGCGGCCGATTTGGGCGTCGGTGTAGCTCAGGAAGCCGGCGAAGACCTCGGCCATCCGCGCGAACAGCCGCTTCTCGTCGTCGGCCAGCGAGTCCCACGGCCGCACGGTGTCCTGCGGCGGCCACGGTTCTCCGTTGGGGCCCTTGACATCCGCGTATGGATTGATCGGCGAGAGCTCGGTGTCGGGCGGCACGATGCCGAGGCGCTTCTGGTTCTCCAGCACGATCTCGCGGTAGCGCTCGTAGCCCATGTCGAACTTGCCCGCATACCGGTCCGCCCAGTCCTTGAACACGTGGTGCGGCGCGTGCCCTGCGCCCGGGCAGACGTAGGAGAACCATGGCTTGTCCGGCGCGATCACCTTCGCATCGCGGATGAACTCGATTGTCTTGTCGGCGATGTCCTTCGACAGGTGATAGCCGTCCTCGGGAAGCCCCGGCGGCGCGACGGGGTGGTTGTCGTAGACGAGTTCGGGATACCACTGGTCCGTCTCGCCGCCCATGAAGCCGTAGAACCGTTCGAAGCCACGCGCCAGCGGCCAATGCCGCCTGGTCGCAGCAAGATTCGACTCCTCCAGTGGCGTCAGATGCCACTTGCCGACGCAATAGGTGTTGTAGCCGTGTTCGGACAACACCTCCGAAAGCAGCGCGGTGTCATCGGGAATCCGTCCGTTGCAGCCGGGGAACCCGTCAGTGAACTCCTCGATGGTGGCCATGCCGACGGTGGTGGGATTGCGGCCGGTCAGCAACGACGCCCGCGTCGGTGAGCACAGCGCGGTGGTGTGGAACTGCGAAAGCCGGACACCGCGTTCGGCGATGCGGCTCATCGTCGGCATCTCCACCAGGCCACCGAAGCAGTCCCAGGTGGCGATGCCGGTGTCGTCCCACACGAGATAGAGGACGTTGGGTGCACCCTGCGGCGCTGTCGGTGCGGCGTAGGGGCCCCAGTCCGGCTCGGAGTCCCGGACGTCGAGTTCGATCTTGCCGCTGAATTCAGTCGCCATGGCCGGGGAGATTACCCCGGCGATATGAGCTCAGACTGAGAAACGGGCGACGGCGGCGCCAGCGGTCTGCGGGTCAGCCACCACTGCACGGTGGCCAGCGGAATCGTCCAGCCCAGCCATGCGCCAAGGCCGGCCACAAACCATAGATAGTGCTCTTCGTTGCCGCCAAAAACACTGTCCTGCAAGGGCTGCAGCGCGATGAAAAGAAGTGGCGTCCAGATCCGGTTGGTGATCGTCGACAGTGCGACCGTGGCGCTGCGGACCATGTGCCTGCGGTGGTCGGCGAAACGCCGCTGGCGCGCCGCCCGCAACCCGTTGACCGTGAACCACAGCCACACCGCGGCCAGCAGCACATTGCTGACCGCCAGGAACGGGCCGAACGGAGTCGCGGCCCCGATCACCATCGCCAATGCCGCGGCGGGGATCGCCGCGGCGACGTACACGCGGCCGGTGCGACGGTGCAGCGCGGGGTGCCGCGCGCGCAGCCGCGGCCAGATCTGCACGACGGCCGACACCATGGCGACGCTGCCGAACATGACGTGGGCGACCAACAGCGGATAGTGCCACCCGAACGTCGCGGGCACCCGGGTGCCGCCGGTGAAATACGGCGGAAGCGAGAAGAGTAGAAACCCCGCCACCACCAGGACCAGGACCGCGGTCAACGGAGTCGATCGCCGCGTTGCGTATGTCATACGCACGAAGCGTACGGCATACGCATGCCGACCACAATCGCCTATGCTGTCAACAAATGAGCGATCCCCTGCCCCGCGCGCTGGAGATCTTGTGGCATGAGCCGAGCACGCCAAGGCGCTCGGCGGGGCTCAGCCGCGAGCGCATCGTCGCCGCGGCCGTCGAACTGGCCGACGCAGACGGCCTCGGTGGATTGTCGATGGCGCGGCTTGCCGGCCGCCTCGGCTGCGGCACGATGTCGCTGTACCGGCACGTCGCCAACAAGGACGAGTTGGTGACCTTCATGCTCTCGACGGCGCCTGGTCCGCCGCCCCCGCCCAACGACCCCGCCGATTGGCGTGGGGCGCTTACGGATTGGGCCGCGGGTCTATGGGACATCTACCACCGGCACCCGTGGGTCCTGGCGGCCGCCGCAGCCGGTCCGCCCGCCGACCCCGGCCAGCTGGCATGGCTCGATGCGGGCCTGGCCGCGTTCGCCGGGACGAGGCTGCCAGAGCACGACAAGCTCGCCGCGGTGATGGCCGTGCTGCACTTCGTTCGCGGCGCCGCGGCGCTGAACATCGAGGCGGCACAGGTGCAGGGCCCGGACTACCCCGTCCTGCTCCGGCGGTTCGTGGACGCCGAACGATTCCCGGCGCTCAGTGCCGCGCTGGAGGCGGGCGTTTTCGACACTGCCGACACCGATCACCAGGCCGACTTCCACTCGGGCCTGCGGCAACTGTGCGACGGCGTGGCCGCGCGAATGGAAGCGGGTTTGTGACTTCGCGGTTGCGGCAACCCCGGTAGCCGTGCAGGAAAGTGGTCCCGGTGGGAGTATGCCGAGAGTGGCGACAAGCAAACCGCAGACCATCTCTTATCCGCACCCCGGCTCCCGTCCCGGCCGTCACGACGACTATGCGGTGGATCCACACGTGGTCGTTCTGTTCGGCGCGACGGGCGATCTGGCTCGACGCAAGCTGATTCCCGGCCTGGCCTATCTGGATCAGTCCGACCTGGCACCCCACATCGAGATCGTCGCGACATCCCTGGAGGACATCTCCACCGAGGACTTCCTGAAGCTGGCGAAAGAGGCCGTCGAGGATTTCGGCACCCACAAGCTCAGCAAGGAGCAGTGGACGCGGTTCGCCGAGACGGTCACCTACGTACCTCAGGGCGAAGGACCCGATGCGCTGGCCGCCGCAGTGGCGACCGCAGAAGAAAAGCTCGGCCCCGACGTCCGCCGGCTGCACTACCTGTCGGTGCCACCAAAGGCGGCCCGCGCGGTGATCACGATGTTGAAGGACGCCAACCTGGTGGACCGGTCCCGAGTCGTGATGGAGAAGCCATTCGGCACAGACCTGGCCAGCGCTGTCGAGCTGAACGCCTTTGTCCACGAGACCTTTGACGAACGGCAGATCTTCCGGATCGACCACTTCCTCGGCAAGGAGGCGGCACAGAACATCCTGGCCTTCCGCTTCGCCAATGGCCTGTTCGAGCCGATCTGGAACCGCAACTTCATCGACCACATCCAGATCGACATCCCCGAGACCCTCGGCCTCGATGAGCGCGCCAACTTTTACGAGAGCACCGGCGCCTACAAGGACATGGTGGTCACCCATCTCTTCCAGGTGATGGCGTTCGTTGTCATGGAACCGCCAACGGCATTGGAGCCGCGCGCGATCAGTGAAGAGAAGAACAAGGTATTCCGGTCAATGCTCCCGGTGAACTGTTCGGACGTGGTGCGTGGTCAGTACGCCGGATACCGCGACAACGAGGGTGTGGCAAAAGATTCCGATACCGAGACGTTCATCGCGCTGAAGGTCGGCATCGACAACTGGCGCTGGGCGGGCGTGCCGATCTATCTGCGCACCGGAAAGCGAATGGCCGAAGGCATCCGGATCATCTCGATAGCGTTCAAGGAAGCGCCACGGACAATGTTTCCGTCCGGATCAGGCGTCGGGGCGCAGGGCCCCGACCACCTCACGTTCGATCTGGCCGACAACTCCAAGGTGTCATTGTCGTTCTACGGTAAGCGGCCCGGTCCCGGCATGAAGCTGGACAAGCTGTCAATGCAGTTCTCGACGCAGGAGATCGATACCGCAGGCGACGTGCTGGAGGCCTACGAACGACTGATCCTCGACGCGATGCGCGGCGACCACACCCTGTTCACCACCGCCGACGGCATCGAATCACTATGGGAGCGCTCGGAACAACTGCTGAAAGACCCGCCTCCCGCGAAGGTCTATCAGCCGGGCACCTGGGGACCCAACTCGATCCATCAGCTGATCGCACCCAACGCATGGCGGTTGCCGTTCGAGCGGGCGTGGCGCGAGAAGAAGAACGGCGACGACGACTAGTACTCCTGCAGGCTCTCACGCAACGTCGTTCCCGGATAGCGGGTCCGGTACCGCCCTCGTCGCTGAAGCTCGGGGACAAGCAGTTCCGTCACATCGTTGAAGCAACCCGGAGTGTCGGAGGCCAGTAGCATGAAACCGTTGCAGCCGCCGTCATCGATGTACTGCTCCATCTGGTCGGCGACGTCCGACGGGGTGCCGACCGCGACGGGGGCGCCCATCGAGACGCCGTAGATCTGTGCGGCCTCGCGGACGGTGACGGGGGCGCCGTCCTTGGCTTCGAGGATCGCGTCGAACAGGCCGCGGATGCCCTGCACGTCGGCGTCGACGACGTTGTCGTCGAGCCCGAGTGTGGAGAAGTCGAAACCGGTATGGCCGGAAAGGATTCCGAGCGCACTCTCGATCTGCACCTTCTCCACGAACTCGGCGTACTTGTCGTTGGCGCGGGACTTGTCGCGGTCGATGATCGTCTGCAGGCCGTAGATCAGCTTTACCGAGTCGGGGTCGCGGCCGTGATCGTCGGCGCGGGTGCGGATATCGTCGGCGTAGGCACACATGCTCTTAGGTGTCGGGAAGATTCCGAACACGGATTCTGCGTGCTTGGAGGCGAACTCACGGCCCTGGTCCGACGATCCCGCCTGCCAGAGCACCGGCCTGCGCTGCGGCGAGGGCGTGACGAAGTGCCTGCCCTTCGAACGGAAGAACTCGCCATTGAAGTCGACTTCGCGCACCTTGGACGGGTCGGCGAAGACTCCGGTCTCGCGATCGTAGACGATGGCGTCGTCGTCCCAGGAGTCCCACAGCTGATACAGCAGCTGCATGTACTCCTCCACCACTTCGTAGCGTTTGTCGCGCGGTGTGAGGTTCTCTTTGCCCATCGCCTGGAACTCGCTCTTGGAGTACGACGTGACGATGTTCCACCCGACGCGGCCGCCCGTGAGGTGGTCGAGCGTCGACAGGTGGCGCGCCATCATGTACGGCGGGACAAAGGAAGTCGACAGCGTAATGCCGATCCCGAGGTGCTTGGTGAACGCCCCGACGATCGGCACAAGGCTGGCAGGTTCGTGCACCGGACACTGCCCGGCGTATTTCACGACAGGATCCGAATTGCCCTTGTATGTCGTATACGGCGCGAGTTCATCGGCGATGAACATCGCGTCGAACAAGCCCCGCTCCATGATGCGGCCGAGGTCGCGCCAGTACTCCGGACGTGACCAGTGGTAGCCGACCTTGTCGCGGGGGTGTGCCCACATCGTCGACGCGTGGTTCATCACCCCATGCTGGACGAAGCCCAGCAGGTGCATCTTCGTCTTGGTCATGAGGAGAGCACCGCGGGACGGTCACCACGCAGTTCGAGCACGAAGGCGACGATCACCGCCGCCGCGGTGCCCAGACCGCTCAATGCGAGCACGTACCAGAACGCACCGCTGTAAGAGGCGATGATCAGCAGGACGAACGATGTCAGGACGGCAAGGCCGGCCTTCCAGGTGAATCCTGGCACGAGCGCGACCTCGGAGGGATCGGACAGCTCCTCCTGTAGTACCTCGAAATTGTTACCTTTCAACAGTTCTCGGCGGATGCGTAGGAAACTCAGCGCACCGACGATCAGGTAGATCACCGCGAGGATCAGGCCGATGCTCGCGCCGATGTAGAAAATGACCACGACGTTCCTTTCTGAGAGTGTTACTGCTGGCCGGCGGTTTCGGGGAGCTGGCCGTCCACCGCATCGACCTTCGGCTCGTCCTTGCGCACCGGCTCCGCGGTGTTCCCCCGTGCCAGCAGCGCCGAGTTGCCCTCGGCCAGGCTGTCGAAGTCGAACCGCGTGTTGGACCGCAGGCTGACGAGGACGGAGACGATCGCCGATCCGGCGATCAGTCCGATGATGCCGAACAACGGGCCGTACGTCGGCCCGAGCGTCTCCCGCAACGGTCCCCCGACAGCGACTCCCGCGATGACGCCCCACACATACCCGGGTCCCGTCATGCGGGACCAGAAGATGCTGAGTGTCACCGGGATGAGCAGGCTGGTGCCGTAGAAGTACACGGTGGTAACGAGATTCACGTAGTCGATACCGGTCAATACCACCCCACCGGCGACCGCTGCAGCGACGATCATGCTGGTTTTGGTGACGGCGAGCAGCTTGCGTTCGGACACCTTGGGCCAGTACCGGTGCACGATGTCGACGGCCACCAGTGAGGTGACACCCGACAGCGCTCCGTCGATGGCCGCGAAGCAGGCGTTGACCACCACCAGGGTGTACAGCGCGACGATGACCACCGGCAGGCCGAGGCTGGCGATGACGTGCGGACCGACCGCCCCCGCACCCAGCGCACCGAGGTCGTCGAGGGTGACCCCGGCGGCCAGGCCGATGAAGCCGAGAAGCCCGAGCGCCAGTGGGATCGGGTAGAACCAGACACCCGCCCACAGGAAGCTTCGGCCGAGATCCTTCGGCCTGATCGCCCACACCCGCTGCCAGAACGACTGATCGGCGATGACGTTGGTGAGCAGACCCAGAGCCAGCGCAAGACCGAAACTTGCTGCGGTGACAGGGTTGAACGGGTTCAGGTGTTCACCGCCGGCCTTCTCGACCTCGTTGAACACCAACTGCGCTCCCCCGGCCTTGGCCAGGGCGTAGAGGACCACGACCGAAGACCCGACGCCGAGCAGCAGTGTGTTCAAAGTTCCCGTCACCGCCGATGTCGTCAGCCCACCGAAGTACGAGTAGACGGTCACGACGATGATGCCGGTGACGACGATGCTGAACGGTGTCAGCCCGAAGATCGTGTTCATGATCAGGACGAGCCCGGCCAGGTTGATCATGATGACGCCGAGCAGGGCACCGATGAGGAAGATGAGCGTGGCCACACTGCTGACGCTGTCCCTGAATCGGGCCCGGATGAACTCGGCGAGGGTGTAGCCGGCGGGCATCTTCTGGCGGACCTTCAGCCCGAACGGAACCATGATGATGACGGCAAGGCCGTTGGGGACGATGAACCAGACGAGTCCGGAGGTGCCCCAGGTGTAGGCCTGGGCAGAGGACAGCATCACCGCCATCGACCACGTCCACACCGAGATGAGCGACGCGACACCGAAACCGAAGCCCAGCAGGCGTCCGGAGATCACGAAGTTGTGCGTCGTCTTGACGGCTCCCTTGACGGCAAGGGCGATGAGCAGCAGCAGGAGGCCGGGGCCGAAGAGCAGCGCATACCCCAATGCGCCTGATTGCCTGATGAATTCGAGTTCGGGCACGAGCGGATCTCCTTGGATGGTTGGGAGTTGGTGTTGTCGGGACTGTCAATCCAGGACGACGGCCGCGCGGCGGCGTCGCAACTCGTCGAGCGGCTCGTCGTACCAGCCCAGGTTTCGGCGCGTGATGAGCAGTTCGGCGAGTTCGACCTCGGTGCGCATGAATGGCACCGTCGGCATGATGGGCGGTTTGTAGCGGCGGCGGAACTCCGCGACAATCGACTCGATCGCTGTCGCGTCGTCAGCGGATCTCGCATCGGACAACGCAGTTTCGGTGACCGATGCGATCGGCTCGCCGGTGAGCGTCGTGGTCTCGATGGATTCTCCCGACAGTTCGGCGAATCGCAGCACCGCGACCCGGTCCTCGATGCGCGACTCGATCCAGAGGAAGTCGGCCTCTTCGAGTGGATTGCCTCCGCGCCCGGCACGCCAGTCGATCAGCAGCGAAAGCGCCTCAGTCAACGTGGAAACCTCCGCGAGGCGACCCGCCCATTCGGCGCGCGACGTCTGGTTTCCAAAGGGTGGGTAGTCGGTGCGGGGCGTCGCGCCTGCGGCGGCGGCGACCTTGGCTGTGCGTGTCATGGCTGCTCGTCTCCTGCTTCGAGAAATCGCTCGACGTGAATGCGTTCGCGCGCAACGCCGTTGTCCAACAGCAGGACTTCGGCGGCGCTGACCATCGGAGGTGGGCCACACAGGTAGTACGACCGTCCCGCTTCGATCGGGCCGAGGTGGTCCGTCGCTTGCCCGACGGCACCCGACCATCCGGCGCCCGGTCGTTCGACAGTGGTCACCAGTTCGAGGTTGGGCAGCGCCCGACGCAGGGCGGACAGCTCCTCGGTGCAGAAGAGGTCCGATGCGTCCGCGACGCCGAAGACGACCTTCGCATGGGCGGCCGAATCGGTGTCGGCGAGTGCCCGCAGGATTGCAAGGATGGGCGCGAGACCTGTTCCACCGGCGACGAAGACAGGCTTCGAGCCGCCTCGGAATCCGAACTGCCCGTATGGACCTCGAAGTCGAACCGGCTCTCCCTTGGCCAGCCCGCGGGCGATGTGACCGGAGAACCGTCCCTGCGGCAGAAGCCGGATCAGGAACTCGAGTTCACGGCTGCCGTCGGGAGCGTTGGCCATCGAGTATGCGCGGGTCGCACCGACCGCGGGCAAGGTGATCTGAAGATACTGACCGGGTTCCCAATCGAACGGGTCCTGGGCCACATTGGTGCGGATGACAACTCGCGCCACCGTGCCGGAAAGCGCTTCGGCTTCGATGATCTGACCGTTGCGGGTTCCGTCCTCGTAGCGTCCGACCCGGTCCGCGGGGTAGTCGAAGTCGATCTCCAGGTCGCTCGAGGGCCGCAACCGGCAGGCGAGGATGAGGCCGTCCTCTTCCTCGGCATCGGTGAGGGCGTGCGGACTGTGAGGAAGCAACTGGTCGTAGTCGCCGTCAACGAGGAAGCCGCGGCAGGTCGAGCAACTGCCCTCGCGGCAGTCGCTGAGCAGCAAGTGGCCCTGGCGGAGGGCGGCCGTGATGATGTCCTCGTCGCTTCGGCAGGCGATATCGATGCGGTCGGCGCCTTCGAAGGTGAGCGCCACCTTGTGCTCCGCGCTCACCGCGGGACCTCGCGTTCCCAGCCGATGAGGTCGGTGGTGATGGCGAAGATGTTGCCGTCGACGTATGCCCGCCCGATCGTGGTCGAGACGTTCACCAGCAGGTCGTATACCGAGAACGGGCGCCCGAGCAGTTCGGCGATCTCGTCCGCATCGATCTCGAACCCCTCGAGGCAGTCGATGCGATAGAAGGTCCCGCAGTCCTCGACCCGGAAGCTGGGCTCGTCGGCGTACTGCTCGTTGAGCCACTCCACCGTTGCCTCGATCTCGTCGGCCTTGGTGAGAGCGAGCACGACACGCCGAGACTCGACAACCGCCCTGTCGCTGAACATGTTGGCGCGCACCTGGTCCACGTCCACCCCGGCGACACGGCGGTCGACCGCGGCGTGGTGTGAGTTCGTCCCGCTCACAGGAGCTTCCGTCATGCCGATTTCCCAACAGCAGAACGCTTGTCGTACAGCGCTATCAGGTCCTCGACCGTCACGTCCGAACCCCACACAGGCGCGATGTCACGAACCCAGTCGGTCGCCACCGTTTCGAATATCTCTCGCGGGGACTCGGCGGGGTTGTTTCGCAAGATGTCGGTGGACTCGAACAGGGCAGAGAAATCTGCGACCGCGTCCACCGCGCGTGGCAGCCATCGTCGGGTCCACCACGCCATGAGTTGCTTGTTGTAGGTGCCGAATTCGCTGTCCGCTCCCAGAATTCGGTCGAACAGTTCCTTCGTCCATGTGTTCGCCGCCTCTACCGAGCGGAGCGTCGGCCACAGGACCTGCGGCGTGAGCTGATCTCCGTGAATCGGAGCGAGACGGTAGAAGTACTCCTGCCGGGCGAACCGGCCGAACAAGGGCTCGTAGATCATCGCCAGCGCGAAGATCACCTCGATGTGGTCGTAGCCGTCGCGCCACAGGTGTTCGACGAATGTGCGCGCACCGACGTAGGCCGGGCCGTGCAGCCACAACTGCTTGGCCGGACCCAGCTCCGCGAGCGATTCCGAAACAGCCTGGCCGAGGTACACCTTCTCGGCCTGGATCTGCTGTGCACTGTCGAGGAAATCCAGCGCCCAGTTGACGATCGCCACCCGCAACGTGTCCACGAGGCTGTCGCGGATACCTGACGTGAGCGCCATGAAAATGCCGTAGTCGTGCAGCACGATGGCGCCGAGCTGCTCGCCGACGACCGTCTGGATCCACGTCGGGTCCGCTCGCCGGTGCAGCGAGTGGCTGGCGAAGGTCGAGAACAGCCGGGTGGTGGTCCGCCACTGGTCGGCTTTCTCCGCCACATAGGGCTTCTGCCAACGACCTTCGGGATCTCTGAACGCGAACCAGTCGGTGCAGCGGGCCTCGGTGAAATAGTTCTCCCACGCTCCCCGCCCACCGGGGAAGCGCGTGGACCACCCTCCGACGCCGATGCCTCCCCGGATCCAGTCCGGATTCGGCTGGGCGTAGAGCAACACCGACTCGTACTCCGAGATGCGGCGCCGGTAGGGGTTGGCGAAATGGACTGCGGTGCGCTGTGTCTCGAGTGGTTCGCGTGCGAGATCGTACTCGGGGTTGAGCAGGCTCCGACGGTAGGTGTTGCCCACGGCGCGGTCAGGCCTTCACGAAGCTGACACCGGCGACGTGTGGGTCGCGTATCACGATTCGGGTCGCCGCCAGATCCTCGATGGTCCACATCCGTTCGCTATTCAGATGCGGTTGTGCGATCAGGGTCTTCCCGTCGCTGCGCAGACCACCGGTTGCGCGGACGATCTCCGACAGCTCCCAGCCGTCGAAGATCTCCAGGAAGTTCTCGCCGGTGTAGCGCTCCGGTTCCTGCAGGTACATCCGCTCGCACCAGTCCGAGCACAGCGCGTGCTTGCGGCCGCCGTATTCGATGACCCGTGTGCGCACGGCGTTGGTGCTCTTCGGCGCCTCGGGCGCGACCTGCAGCAGCGGCGACTGGCATACCCGGCAGATGTGCAGCACCTTGCCGAGCTCGATCAGGTGCTCGATCGGACTGGTCCGGTTGGCCGGATCTTCGACGCCGATTTCCTTCCAGCGGTCGAAGATCCGGCCGATCGCGGTGTACCAACCCGGATAGTGGCGTTCGAACCATTCCTTATCGGTGTCGTTGGGGAGTTCCATCCGGTATCCGATGAACGGCCACAGCGCATAGGCGATCGCGAACGAATCGTGATGCGCCCAGTACGCGTCGCGGCTGGCGTCGGCAAGGTTCTTCGGTGACTCCAGGCCGAATTTGGAGAACCGGCCCATCCAGATGCCGCCCCAGTCCTCGATCACCCAGTCGTTCCACGTCTGCGCCCACGGCTCGGCCCGGTTGACCGCGCCGTACTCGAAGGTCCGCCCGACCATCGAGCTGAACCCGCGATGCTGAATCCAGAACGCGTTCTCGAGATCGGTTTGCAGGTATTGCATGTTGTGGTCGTTCTCGATCACCGAGACGATGGTCTGGTACCCGTTCGCCATATGGCGCAGCTCGTCGGACTGGATCGACAGGAAGACCGTCGGGGTGACCTCGTCGCCGTTGGCGGCGGCCCATTCGGTCATGGCCACCACGAGGGGGTTCGTGAAGCACGCCTCCGCGACCATCTGCAGGTTCAACGAGATCAGGACGGGGTCGCCCGACACAAACGTCTCGCAGGCCTGCTGGCGGTTGTTCCAGAACAGCGGATTGCCGTGACGGTGTCCGCGGGCGCCGGTGAATCCGGCAGGGTCGTAGTACTGCGACGCGAAGTACTTCTTCAGGTAGCCAAGCTGATTCGTGTGGCGAACCTCGTCCTCGACCTGCGCGAGATATCCGTTGCGCTGCTCGGGTGAGGTGACCGCGTCCAACAGCATCGCCGAACCGCCGATCGATGCGTACTCACCGAGCTCGAGGAAGGAGGTGACGAACTTCATCGCCTCCGCCCACCGGGGTTCGATGCGGCTGCCCGCCTGAAGCCGCGCCAGACTGTCCAGCAGCGAACCGTACTGCCGGTCGTCCTTCTCGGTCTCCATCCGGCAGTACTCGCCGACGATCAGCTTGAACTGTTCGCGGGTGCCGCCGTCGAATTGATACTTCGTCGGATATTTCGAGCGCCCCCCGGGGACCTCCCATCCCATGTCCTGGATCCAGCGATGCACATCCTGGGCGCCCACCTTGATATCGCGCGGTGTGGGCACCCTGAAGTCGCCCGGGGTGAGGGTCATCAATGCTCCTTATTCCGCGCGCAACCGCGGCGGGTGATCGAGGAGGCAAAGCTAGCCAACGTCGGGCACGTCGAATAAGGCTTTGAATCGCCATGAATTCAACGCCCACTCGATTCCGACGTTGTCTGGCGCACAACGCATTTGAAATCACGCTGAGCGAGAAGCTAGGCGAAGCCGCCGGTGAGATGTGTAACTGGCGAGTATCGTCACGTTGAGAGCACGGAGAACTGAACCGACAGAACGGAAGTCCTGCAAGGGGCCGCAGAGTGACCGGGGAACGAGACCGCCAGGAAGCAGGGGCGTCGACTCACTCCACATCAGACGGCGCGCGGCTTACGTTACGGATCGCAAAGCCGAGTCGACTCAGGCTGCTGTGGTCGTGGGCCCGCGAGAAAGCGGGCTGGACTCAGCCGGCACAGCACCGCGTCCCGTTGAGGCGTGCGGTCTCTTGGCATGTCGACGTCGATTTGGAGCGAGTGAACCTCGAGGCACGAATTGTTTCCATCTTGCTCACCACGACCATGGGTCCGCTAACGCACCACATGGTGGCTGCGAAGCCCCTGCACGGCATGCTGGCGGGTAGCCAAGGCTTACCGCACGAATCTGCGGGTACCCCGGCAAATATGCGGGGCCCAGCGCAGTTCGGATAACGTGGGTTATGTGCCTAGTCTGTTGCGGTTCGATGAGTGGCTGAACCGAGCCCTCGAAGAGTGCGCGCGCAATGCAGGCGAGGACGTCAGTACCTATGTCGCGCGCGCCGTGGCATCACAGATGGTCGCCGACCAACGCCGCCACGAGACCATTCCGATCAGGGAACTGGTCGCCCACCTCTCCGAGTCCGGGGTACTCGAAACTGACTCGATGCCGGACGTATCGGCCGTCATAACTGACCCCGATCGGCTGCGCTCGCTGAATGCCACCGGACTGCTCGATTCCCCTCCGGAGGAGGCTTACGACCGCATCACCCAAGCAGCCGCCGACGCGCTGGATGCCCCGTTCGCGGCCCTTGCCCTGATAGATGTCGATCGGCAGTTCTTCAAGAGCACTGTCGGGATGGGTGATATGTCCGCCCCGGCGGATCGACAGATCCCACTGAACCAATCCATCGGTCAGTACGCAGTGGCAGACCGCAATCCCGTGATTCTCGAAGACGCACGAACCGACCCGGTATTCATGAAGCACCCCGTGGTCCGTAGTGGCGCGGCCATCGCGTACCTCGGCATACCTCTGATCGATCACGACGGACACGCCATAGGCACGCTTTGTGTGTTCGACAACAAGCCGCGATCGTGGGGCACCGGCCATGTCCAGGTGCTGAGTGATCTGGCGCAGCTCGCCGTCGAGCGGATCTTCGGTCCCGCCCCTGCTTCGGGCGACTGGAAGCGTGGCTCCAGCTAACTGTTTGGCACCGTTTGTCGCGAACGCCAACGACTTCGACCCTGACACGGCTGTCCATTTGCCCCCCGGGCCAGCTCAGCACACATAAGATCAGTTGCCAGTTCTGTCCAAGGGGTTGACATATGCAGCTAGAGGCGAAGGTGACCACGCACTCGCCTAGTAGCCGACCGACCACGCCGCGACTGAAGGTCGCCCGGGTTCGAGAAACCGCACCGTCGCCGCCGCGCTTCGTCGAACTAATTCGTGTTGATCCATGGTATTCGGTGGTCACGTTGCTGATGGACGTCGCGTACGCCGCCCTCGCGGTTTTGGTCGCTCAGTGGTGGATCCCGGGCACGCTCGATCAAGAGCGCCACATCGCCATGTATTCGTGGATCTTCGTACCCGTGGTCGTCATCGTCATTGCCACTCGCGGGTTGTACCGGCAGCGGCTGAACCACGGTTTTCTCGACGAATTCGAACCAGTTGAGACGTCGATTGCGGTCGCTGCTCTGGCGACGTTGGCCCTCATGCTGTTTCTTGTTCCGCGCTTGGACACCGGCGACGCCGTCGGCCCCTATGTCCGCCCCAGCGAGATGATTCTGCGGATCTGGTTGGCCGCGGCGATCCTCATCCCCGCCGTCCGCCTGCTCAGATCGGTGCTGAACCGCGTCTTGCGACGCAGGTTCCATGTTGGCGTGCCCGCACTGATCGTCGGGTCCGGACCAGTTGCCCATCAACTCGTCTCGCGGATGCGACAGGTGCGGGAATATGGCCTGTGGCCCGCCGGAATGTTGGACGATATGCGGCCGGACGAAGAAGAGGCGAAGATGTTTGACGTGCCCTACCTGGGCACCACGGGCAATCTCGAGAGCGCCATGCGCGCCACCCGCGCCGAGGAGCTCATCTTCGCCCCGTCTACGTTGCCCGACGAGCAGTTGGCGCGGACCGCCCAGCTGGCTCAGAACCTCGGTATGCGGGTTCGCGTAGTTCCGCGACTCATGGACGCCGTCGGCGTCAACACCGAGATCGAGCACCTCGGCGGCGTACCTCTGATGGTGCTGAACCCAGTCAATCCAAAGGGTTGGCAGTTCGCCGTCAAGCACGCCTTCGACCGGACCGCCGCCCTGCTGGGGCTGGTGCTCATCTCGCCGCTGCTCATCGTGCTTGCAATCGCGGTCAAGCTCAGTTCGCCCGGGCCGATCTTCTTCAGTCAGCAGCGGATCGGGCGTGACGGGAAGGTCTTCGGCTGTCTTAAGTTCCGCACCATGCGTATTGCTGAGCCGGCCAAACCGGGCTTCAAATTGAGCGATGGGACGGCGCCCGGTGGGGTGGAAGGTGACGATCGGCGCACCCGGATCGGCAAGATTATGCGCAGGATATCGCTGGATGAGCTCCCTCAACTGTTCAACGTGTTGCGGGGGGAAATGAGTCTGGTTGGCCCACGGCCCGAACGGCCGGAGTTCGTCGAGTTGTTCGAGATGCACGTACGCCGCTACGGCCAGCGGCACAGGGTGAAGGCGGGCATGACGGGCTGGGCCCAGGTGCACGGCCTTCGCGGGCAGACTTCGATCGCCGACCGGGCCGAGTGGGACAACTACTACATCGACAACTGGTCGCTGCTGTTGGATTTCAAGATCCTCATTCTGACCGTGTTGGCGGTGCTGCGACCCACCGAAGACTGAAATCCCAGTCATTCGATTGGGGACAATCCGCGGGTGTCTCGCACGTTCTTCCCTTCGCAATTTTGCCATTCGCCTATGGCAGGAATGCTAGTTGCGCTACCTTTCCCAATAGCGCTAGTCGTGGGGGTTTGGGGGTTTGCCGGTGCATCCTGAACCGAATCATGTGGGTTTGATTCCCGACGGATTACGGCGCTGGGCGAAAGCCAACGATGTCACCCTGGGCGACGCTTATCTCAAAGGCGCCGAGAAGGTCACCGAGATTCTTTTGACACTGCAGCGAAACGGTGTGCAGACCGTGACGGTGTACAACTTGAGTCGTGCGAATCTGGGCAGGCGCACCGAGGAGTTGGATGCCGTATATGCGGCATCGACGCAATTCGTCACCACGCTGATACCCGACCACTTCGATCACGCCTCGTGCAGTGTGCGATTGCATGGCGATCGAACTGCGTTGCCGCACAAATATGTCGCTGCCGCAGAAGATCTGGAAGCGGCAATGAATGGCAGCGATTTCCGGATCAACATTCTCGCGGCCTACGACGCCTACGACGAGTTGCGAACCGCATATCAGCGGGCTCAGCGCGAAGGATGTGACATCGCTGCTGCACTCGACATTCCAAACATCGACCTGGTCGTGCGGACCACTCCCGAACCATTGCTCAGTGGATTCCTGCCACTGCAGACTCAATACGCCCAGCTGGTCTTCCTGCAGACCCCTCTCAACGATCTGTCCGTGCAGGACGTCGACGATCTCCTTGCTGCGTATCGGCAAGTTCCGCAGCTTCGTGGCCGGTAGGACGATATGGAGTCGACCAGGAATCCGTTGATCATCGGCGCTGGGCCCGCCGGTCTCACCGCCGCTCTCGAACTGGCGAAGAGGGGAATCACCCCTCGCATTTTCGAAGCGTCGGGACACGTCGGCGGTTTGGCCCGCACGCCTACCCACGGTGAATGGCGTGTCGATACCGGCGGTCACCGGTTCTTCACCAGGAGCGAAGAGGTCTCCGACCTGTGGAGGTCTCTGCTGCCCGCCGACCAGTGGATCTCGGTGCGTCGGCGCTCCGCCATGCTCGTCAACGGTCACTACGTGCGGTACCCGCTCGTTGGTCGCGATCTCTTGACGCAGATGGGCTTTGGAAGCGGGGTGCGCGGGCTCGCGAGTTTCCTCTGGTCCAGACTCCAGCGCGGGATGCATACCATCGACGCTTCGGAGAGCTTCCACAAGTGGGGCGTTCGCCAATTCGGTCGCTATTGGTACACGATGTTTTTCGACGGCTATGTCCGAAAGACGTGGCTCTCCGATCCCGATCACCTGTCGAGCGACTGGGCGAATCAGCGAATCAAGCCCATCGACTGGCGTCCGCCGAGCGAATCCGATCCCGCGGCCGCCGATGTCTTCAGATATCCGGTGGGCGGGCCCGGCCAGCTCTGGGAAGCCGCAGCGGCGGCGTTGGCGGATGCCGGAATCGTCCCTTTCCTGAACTCGCACGTGGCCAGCGTTCGGTACAACGGAAGATCCTGGACCGTAGAACTCCAGAATGGCGAGACCGCGTCCGGGGATACGGTGTTCTCGAGTATGCCGTTGCGTTTGCTGATCGAAACCCTGGAACCCGAGCCGCCGCAGCACATTCGGGCGATCGCCGCGTCGCTGCGGCACCGCTCATTGGTCACCGTTGCCGTCGCGCTGAAGCAGCGGTATGACATTCCCTACAACTGGGTGTACACCCCCGGCAAGAACTTTCGGGTGGGACGGGTCCAGAACTACAACCTGTGGTCGCGTGGGCTGGCTCCAGAGGGCTGGAGCGGTACGTACCTCGGCCTCGAATACTTCACGCTTCCTGACGACGATCTGTGGGTGGCGAGTAATGCGAGCCTGGGTGCCATCGTCGAACAAGACCTCCGCGGGCTGGGTTTCGAAGACTCCGCCCTCGACCACGTCATGATCGTCCGCTCGCAGTACGCGTATCCGATTTACAACCCGACGCGGGAACGCAGCGTCGCACGCATCAGGGACTACCTGCATCAGAATCACCCGTCGTTGCACGCGATCGGGCGTAATGGCAGGCACCACTACGACAATCAGGATCACGCGATGCTGAGTGCGATGCGCAGCGTCGACAAATATCTCGGTAAGAAGGTGGACCCCTGGCAGGTCAACACGGACCGCGGCTATCACGAGTCGGGGTTGACAAAGCCGTGAGTGTGCCCGCCTAGCTGCGACGCCTCCGGTGTATGGCCAACGCGGCCAGGCTCGCGCCGATGACCACACCCACGCCCGCCGCGATCCACCACACCGGGTTGTTGCCGCCCTCGTCCGCGGGTCCCGCCGGTGCGGCCGACTGGGTGTTGATGCTCACCGGATCGCTACCGGGAAGTGAGATCACCGCCGTTCCATCCAGCGCCGCCCACCGATGCACATCACCGCCGAGCCAGTCGAGTAGTGAATCAAGCTGTTCCGGCGCATTCTCCGACGTCGCAAACAGGATGGTCCTGTTACCGCTTCGGCCGGCCTGAAGAGATGCGAACGGCGTCGCCGGATCGAGCTTCAATGTGACGCTGCGGCCCCCACCGATGCGTTGGACTTCGACCGTGCCGTCCGTCGAACTACGCACCGGCGGAACCACTTTGTCATTGTCCCAGCCATCCGCCGAGATCAGGACTGCCGGCAAGTCACTGTCGATCGCGGCATCCAGGGACACCACCTCGGTGTCGATGCGCGACCCGCTGATCCGTTGCAACCCTCCCATGATCGAAACAGCGCGGGCGGTGTCCTTGAACGATTCCGGTTCGACTCCGATCTGAACCTTCGGCATCAGCGCCTGCGGAATCGACTGGAAACCAAGTGGATCGGGCGGGTCGGCCGCGCTGCTGTCGATGGTGGTGTCACCGTCGATCATCAACGTCACCGGCTGGAATTCGCCACACCGCCCGGAGTTGCCTGCGATATCGACGGAGACGGAAAGGTCTGTGTGGCGTACAAGTTCGGATTGCGGAACGCTGATCGACCGGTCGATCTTGCCGCTCGAGTCCGCTGCCCACTGGTCGATCGTCTCGCCTCCGACCGACACCACCAGCTGGCCGCCGACGGTGGATGGCAACGGCGTATACGAACCCTTGAGCTGCACGCGCACATCGCGTACCGGTCGTCCGATGCGGGTTTGGTCGATGCCGACGACGACCTGCGGTTTGAACGCCGTCGCGCTCACCCCGGGCTGACCGAGGTCGCGAATCGTGCTCTGATTGTCCGGAGGCACCGAGGCCGGATCCGAATCTGAATCTATAGGCCCTGTAACCACTTTCGACGATAACGCCAGCAGGGACAGTTCGCTGTTGAGCAACCGCACCTGATTGGTGAGCTTGTCGGCCGGCCCCGAGATCAGCAGAGCGGGCACTCCCCCATCACCGCCCTTCAGCGAGACGGCGGCATCGGATCCCTCACGTATGACGACGTTGCGTTCCAGCGGAGCCGAAGGCGGCGCCGCCTCGCCGTCACCCAGCGATTTGATATCGATCTCGGTGTTCTGCTTGCCGTATCGACTGACGACGGCCGTCGTCACCTGCACCGCCGAGTCGGACTCCGCGGCCGACGGCTTCTGCGGGGTGAAGATCGTCATCTTCTGCAGCACCGGCGGCAGGAAGTCGGCGACCGTGGTGGGCGCCGTCTCCTTGCCGGTGTAGTCGATCGTGGCGTCATTCAGCCGAAGCGGCACCGTCGGGTCGAACAGGCAGTCGCCCTCTTCAGGTAACAGCCGGCTGCGCACGGTGAACGTGACGGCATTGTCGACGACGAGTGCACCGGTCAACGGAATCGAGAGCGGCGTGTTCTCCGCCATCAGCAGTTCGATACGCGACAATGTCCGATCGCCCTGGCTGACGATGAGGGTTCCACCCTGCACGTACGGCGGCAACTCGACGTCGGCCGTCAATGCGCCGGGTGTCAATCCCTTTGGCACGGGGACAGTTATCGTCTGGGTGCCCTGCAGGCCGTACAGCGACACGTCTTTGTCGACACCCAGGGAGGTCAAACTGAGTGTCGGTGCATCCGCCACCTGCCCGGAGTCACCTGGTGCGGCATTCACCTGGGGTGTGACGGTCAGAGCAGCCACGACGGCCACGCTCGCCGAAACGAGCGTCGCCTTTTTCAGAACACGCGCAAGGCCAGCCCCCATATGGCCGAAGGTATAGGCACGGGCGTCGATCGACAAACTCGATGCCGCGATCGACGGGCAAAAGCAGCCGGATGGTGAGAGACGAAAAGCCCCCGACACGCCGTGTGTGCGGGGGCTTTCCTCTTGCGGTCCGGCCTATTTCGCCTTTTCGAGAACCTCGACCAGACGCCAGCGCTTGGTCGCCGACAGCGGCCGTGTCTCCATCAGCGACACACGATCGCCGATACCGGCGTCGCCCTGCTCGTCGTGCGCCTTGACCTTGGTGGTGGTGCGGATGATCTTGCCGTAGAGCGGGTGGCTCTTGCGAGATTCCAGTTCGACCACGATGGTCTTCTGCATCTTGTCGCTCACCACGTAGCCGATGACCGTCTTACGACGACCGCGGTTCTCTTCGGCGCGCGGAGTGTGCCGCGGTCCGGGCTCAGTGCCCTTGCCGCTCTTACCTTTTGCCTCAGCCATTACACTTCCTCACCTGCGGGCCCGGATGCCAGGCCCAATTCACGTTCACGCAGCACGGTGTAGACGCGTGCTATCTCCTGGCGCACTACGCGAAGCCGGCGGTTGTTGGCCAGCTGTCCGGTCGCCATCTGGAAGCGCAGATTGAACAGCTCTTCCTTCGACTCGCGCAGCTTGTCTTTCAACTCGTCGTCGGTCAGTTCGCGCAGCTCGCCCGGCGTCACTCCCACAGCCATCAGAAGTGCTCCTCTCGGGTAACGATGCGTGCCTTGATCGGCAGCTTGTGGATCGCGCGGGTCAGCGCCTCGCGCGCAGTCTTCTCATCCGGATAGCTGAGCTCGAAGAGCACACGACCCGGCTTGACGTTGGCGACCCACCATTCCGGCGAACCCTTACCGGAACCCATGCGGGTTTCGGCAGGCTTCTTGGTCAGCGGGCGGTCGGGGAAGATGTTGATCCACACCTTGCCGCCACGCTTGATGTGCCGGTTGATGGCGATACGAGCGGACTCGATCTGCCGGTTGGTGATGTACGCGTGCTCCAGCGCCTGAATGCCGTAGTCACCGAAGCTCACCGAGGTACCGCCGCTGGCGATGCCGCGCTGCCTCGGGTGATGTTGCTTACGGTGCTTGACCTTGCGGGGAATCAACATGGTTCAGCTCTCCGATGGGGTTTCCGTGGTGGCTGTCTCACCGGCAGCAGCCGAGGTGTCGGTTGCCGAACTTGAAGCCTCGGCAACTGCCGGGGCTTCCTCAGTGGCAGCGCGGCCTGCTTCGGTGCTCGTGGCGGTGGTGCCCGACGCGCCGCTGCGACGCGGGCGGGTGCCCGACGGACGCTCACGGCGCGGACGATCTGCACCGGCGGGGGCGGCGGCGGCGGTCAGCTCACGCTTACCACCGACGATGTCGCCCTTGTAGATCCAGACCTTCACACCGATGCGGCCGAAGGTCGTCTTGGCCTCGTACAGGCCGTAGTCGATGTCGGCGCGCAGCGTGTGCAACGGCACCCGACCCTCGCGGTAGAACTCCGAGCGGCTCATCTCGGCGCCACCGAGGCGGCCCGAGCACTGCACCCGGATGCCCTTGACGTTGGGCTGGCGCATCGCGGACTGGATGGCCTTGCGCATGGCGCGACGGAACGCGACACGGTTGCTCAACTGCTCGGCAACGCCCTGGGCCACCAGCTGAGCCTGGGACTCGGGGTTCTTGACCTCGAGGATGTTCAGCTGAACCTGCTTGCCGGTCAGCTTCTCCAGGTCGGCCCGGATGCGGTCGGCCTCGGTGCCGCGCCTGCCGATCACGATGCCGGGACGCGCAGTGTGGATGTCGACACGGACCCGGTCGCGGGTGCGCTCGATCTCCACGTCGGCGATGCCGGCGCGCTCGAGACCGGTGGCAAGCAGACGACGGATCGCCACGTCTTCCTTGACGTAGTCCTTGTACTGCTTGTCGGCGTACCACCGGGACTTCCAGTCGGTGGTGATACCGAGCCGGAAGCCGTGGGGATTGATTTTCTGGCCCACTACTCCGAGCCCTCCTTCGCTTCGTCAGAAGCTTCTGCAGTCTTTTTGGGTGCGGCCTTCTTGGCCGGAGCCTTCTTCGCGGTACCTGATGTCGCCGCCGGGGCGGCTCCAGAAGCCTTCTTCGCAGGCCCCGTTTCCACAGTCACTGTCTCGGCTGTTTCCGCTGCCGCCTTGGTGGCCGGTACCTTCTTCGCCGCGGCAGCCTTGCTGCCCTGCGCGCGGCGCGAACGTGCGGCACTGGCCGACGGTGCGGACGGGCCACCGCGCCCACCCTCACGGCTTGGCCTGCTTTCGACAATCACGGTGATGTGACTGGTGCGCTTGCGAATCCGGAAGGCGCGGCCCTGCGCGCGCGGCCGGATGCGCTTGGCGGTCGGTCCGCCGTCGGCGTACACGGTGGCGACGACGAGGGTCGACGGATCGAGCCCCTCGTTGTTCTGCGCGTTGGCCGCGGCGCTGGCGATCACCTTGGCGACCGGCTCGCTGGCGTCTTGGGGCGCCCAGCGCAGGATGTCGAGCGCCTCGGTCACCGACTTTCCGCGCACCAGGTCGATGACCCGGCGGGCTTTGGTCGGCGAGATGCGCACGAAGCGTGCGACAGCCGTCGCGGACGGATATTCAGTCGTCGTAGTCATTACCGGCGCTTAGCCTTCCGGTCGTCCTTGATGTGACCCTTGAACGTGCGGGTCGGTGCGAACTCGCCGAGCTTGTGCCCGACCATCGCCTCGGTGACGAACACCGGGACGTGCTTGCGGCCGTCGTGCACCGCGAAGGTATGCCCGATGAAGTCAGGGATGATCGTCGATCGGCGCGACCAGGTCTTGATGACCTGCTTGGTGTTCTTCTCGTTCTGGACGTCGACCTTCTTGAGTAGATGGTCGTCGACGAACGGGCCCTTCTTCAGGCTGCGTGGCATCGCTGGCTACTCCTAGCGCTTATTCTTGCCGGTGCGCCGGCGGCGGACGATGAGCTTGTCGCTCGGCTTGTTGGGCTTGCGGGTTCGGCCCTCGGGCTTACCCCACGGGCTGACCGGGTGACGGCCGCCGGAGGTCTTGCCCTCGCCGCCACCATGTGGGTGGTCGACCGGGTTCATGACGACACCACGGACGGTGGGGCGCTTGCCCTTCCACCGCATGCGGCCGGCCTTACCCCAGTTGATGTTGGCCTGCTCGGCGTTGCCCACCTCGCCGACGGTGGCGCGGCAGCGCACGTCGATGCGGCGAATCTCGCCGGAGGGCATACGCAGCGAGGCGTACGTGCCTTCCTTACCAAGCAGCTGGATGCTGGCGCCCGCCGAACGTGCCAGCTTGGCGCCGCCGCCGGGTCGCAGTTCCACCGCGTGGATCAGCGTGCCGGACGGGATGTTGCGCAGCGGCAGGTTGTTACCCGGCTTGATGTCGGCGTTGGCGCCGGACTCCACGACGTGGCCCTGCTGAAGTCCCTGCGGCGCAAGGATGTAGCGCTTCTCGCCGTCCAGGAAGTGCAGCAGTGCGATGTTGGCGGTGCGGTTCGGGTCGTACTCGATGTGCGCGACCTTGGCGTTGACGCCGTCCTTGTCGTTACGACGGAAGTCGATCACGCGGTAGGCCCGCTTGTGACCGCCACCCTTGTGACGCGTGGTGATACGACCGTGCGCGTTGCGGCCGCCCTTGCCGTGCAGCGGGCGAACCAGCGACTTCTCCGGATGGTCGCGAGTGATCTCGGCGAAATCGGAGACGCTGGCACCGCGACGACCCGGGGTCGTCGGCTTGTACTTGCGAATTCCCATGCTTCTCTAAGTCTCTCTGCTATCCGCCCCGGCTAGGCCGGTGCTCCGAACAGGTCGATCGGCTTGCTGTCCGCGGCCAACGTGACGATGGCGCGCTTGGTGTCCTTGCGCTTGCCGTAGCCGGCACGGGTGCGCTTGCGCTTGCCCTGCCGGTTGAGCGTGTTGACCGAGTCGACCTTCACCTTGAAGATCTTCTCGATCGCGATCTTGATCTGTGTCTTGTTCGAGTCGGGGTGCACGACGAACGTGTACACGTTCTCCTCGATGAGCCCGTAGGACTTCTCGGAGATGACCGGGGCCAAGATGATGTCGCGCGGATCAGTGACGGTCGCCATCAGGCCGACACCTCCTCGTCCTTGTTCGTGTGAGCTGAGATGTAGGCATCCAGCGCCTCGACGCTGAACACCACGTCGTCGGCCTTGAGCACGTCGTAGGTGTTCAACTGGTCCGGCGAAAGCACATGCACGCCGGGCAGATTGCGCACGCTCTTGGCGCCCGTCTCGTCGGTGCGGCCGATCACGATCAGCACTTTGGTGTTCTCGGCCGTGTTCTCGGTGAGAAGCGTCGCCAGGAACGTCTTGGCGCTCTTGGTCGACGGGTCCTGACCCTCGACGAGCTCGGTCACTGCGTGAATACGGCCGTTGCGGGCCCGATCCGAGAGTGCCCCGCGCAGAGCGGCGGCGATCATCTTCTTCGGGGTCCGCTGGCTGTAGTCGCGCGGCTGAGGACCGTGTACGACGCCACCACCGGCGAACTGCGGTGCACGCGTTGAACCCTGACGGGCGCGGCCGGTGCCCTTCTGGCGGTACGGCTTCTTGCCACCGCCGCGCACCTCGCCGCGCGTCTTCGTCGAATGCGTGCCCTGACGCTTGGCCGCCAACTGCGCCTCGACGACCTGGTGCATCAGCGCGATGTTGGCCTCGGCGTCGAACAGCTCGGCGGGCAGCTCGACAGAGCCGTCCTTCTTACCCGCAGGGGTATGAACGTCAATCTTCAAAGTCTTCTCGGCCATTACTTCTCGCCTCGCTTGATTGCGCTGCGCACCGTCACCAGTCCGCCGTTGCGGCCGGGGATGGCGCCCTTGATCAACAGCACGCCGTTCTCGGCATCGACCTTGTGCACCAACAGGTTCTGCGTCGTCACGCGGTCGCTGCCCATCCGGCCCGACATGCGCGTGCCCTTGAACACACGGCCGGGGGTGGCGCAGCCGCCGATGGAACCCGGGCGGCGGTGCACTGCTTGGGCACCGTGGCTGGCGCCCTGGCCCTTGAAGCCGTGACGCTTCATCGTGCCTGCGAAGCCCTTGCCCTTCGAGGTCCCCGTCACGTCGACATACGCGCCGTCGGCAAAGATCTCCGCGGTCAGTTCCTGACCAAGCTCGTACTCCGCGGCAGCGGCCTCGTCGTCGAGTCGGAACTCGGCGATGTGACGGCGCGGGTTAACGCCGGCAGCCGAATACTGGCCCGTCACAGGCTTGTTGACCTTGCGCGGACTGATCTCGCCGTAAGCGAGTTGCACTGCGCTGTAGCCGTCACGTTCCGGCGTGCGGATCATCGTGACGACATTGGGCCCGGCCTTGACGACCGTCACCGGCACGACCTTGTTGTTCTCGTCGAACACCTGCGTCATGCCCAGCTTGGTGCCCAGAATGCTCTTTCTAGCCATTTCTCTTGGGATCTCCTACTGCGATGACTATTGGATGTTGACGTCGACGCTGGCCGGCAGATCGATGCGCATCAGGGCGTCAACGGTCTTCGGCGTGGGGTCGAGGATGTCGATCAGCCGCTTGTGAGTACGCATCTCGAAGTGCTCCCGCGAGTCCTTGTACTTGTGCGGGGACCGAATGACGCAATACACGTTCTTCTCGGTCGGCAGCGGCACCGGGCCGACCACGCTGGCGCCCGTCCGTGTGACCGTCTCGACGATCTTGCGCGCCGAGGCATCGATCGCCTCGTGGTCGTAGGCCTTCAGCCTGATGCGGATCTTCTGTCCCGCCACGCTTCTCCTACCTCACTACTAACGGGCCCATACTCGGGCCTGGTCTGTTGCCACACGCCGAGAACAATCCGGTCGCGCAGCTATGCCGCCGCTGTTTACCTGTCTGTGGTTCACCGACCCCCGCGCTCGGGTGTGTCGCCCTAGCGCACGCTCGCCCGCGTCGGAAATCCGTCGCGATCGAGGTTGGGACCGGACGCGCCCGTGAGGGCGCAGGTCGTATGCCCCCTGCCAGGCAGTCCCGAAAATGGGCGCCGTCCCGGCTCGAGGCAACCCGAACAGTATGCCTCAGATCTGGGCCTGCTCCAAATCCCTGGCCACGGGAAACCCGGTCGGCCGGCTGGTCCGTCGCCTCCGCTACCTTACTCCCGAGTAAGGTAGCCCGGCATGGCTGCCCCGACCACGACGTATCGCACGTGATGCGGATGGAGCCCCGGCGTGAAAATTGGGGCCGAGGTCAGGTGCCGAAGTGGGCGAACTCTATCTGGATTCCGTCAGGATCGACGAAGTCGAACATTGTTCCCAGGTCCCCGGCTACTTTCCGGATCTCCGATCGCGCAACACCAGAGGTATCAAGCCAACTCGCCCATGCCCGGAGGTCATCCAAAGACTCAGCCTTCCGACGAGCTCTGGTGGTGCCAGCGGCGGAACTAGAGCTGGAGTAGTTCGGCCAACGCCACGGGAAATGCGTCGGCGAGGTCCCAGACGTCGGAGACGAGGTCGGGACACGAGATCACGCCGATTCCCAGCCGGCCGTTCAGCGACATCACGGTGACGTTCAGCCCCGCGCCGATCACGATGGGCCCAAACGGATACTGGGCCGTGATGGCACAGCCGAGGAAGTAGACCTGCTGCTGCGGTCCCGGGACGTTCGACAGCACCAGATTGTGGATCGGTCGGTCAGGCAGGGGAATGTTGCGAGCCAACCGAACGACCGCGTTCAGCACCGACCTACCGAGAAATTCGGTCCAGTCTTGGATGAGTGTGGGCGCCATATCGCCGCCGTGGCCTTTAGCGTGCGAGATGTTGCCGCAGATGGTCTCGAGCCGTTCAGCGACGTCCTCGATGTCGGTGGCCAGCCGGCAGAACATCCACATCGTGTGATTGCGCCCGGGGCGGTCCGACTTGTCCCGCGTCGACATCGGAACCGTCGCGACCAGCGGCTGCTCGGGCAGTTCGTCCTTGTCGAGCAGAAATTGCCGCAGAGCACCTGATGTCATCGCGAGCACGACGTCGTTGATGGTGATCCCGAATGCCTCCTTCACCTTCTTGACGTCCGCAAGGTCGACCTGGGTGAAAGCGACGTTTCGCCTGTTGGTGAATGGTGCGTTGAAAACTGTGGAGGGCGCCGCGAACGGCGGTGCCATGGCTTCGCCACTGGCCGCGCGCTGCACTGTGTGAATCACGGTGCGTGTGGTGTCGGGAATGACCGTCACCAGCCGCCAAGGCCGGCGGATCACGTCCGCGATTCCCGCCGCGGCCATCTCGAGTCGCCCGGTGGCAGCCGGTCCGTTCACATGCTCGGCCACCGGCACACCCGTATCGAGATCGCACAGCTGCATCAGCAGATCGGCGCCACCGACACCGTCGACCGCCGCGTGATGAGACTTCATCATCACCGCGACGGAGTCGACGTCATCCGGCCCTTCGATCACCCACATCTCCCACAGCGGACGTGAACGGTCCAGCGGCAGTGCCGCGATGTGACCGCAGATCTCAGCCAACTCGGATCGACCACCCGGCCGCGGCAGACCGATTCGGTGAACGTGGCGGTCGAGTCGGAAATCTTGGTCTTCGACCCAGACCGGGTTCGCCGGATTTAGTTGGCTGTCAGCAAGTTTGAGGCGAAAGTCGGGAGCGGCACCGACTCGCGCATCAAGCGCGTCGACGAGCCGGTGATAGCTGTAGCCCGCCGGCATGCTCGAGGTGTCCAGTTCGAGCAGACAGCACACATTCACCGGCTGGGTCGCCGACTCCAGTTCGAGGAAGAATGCGTCATATCCGCTGACCCGGTCCAAACCCGTCACGATTCCCCCTCGGCCAGCCACCTGCGCACGTCCCCCGCCGGTGATGCTAGTCCTGATTCGTCACCGGGGCGAGGCGGGAAGCTCAGCCTTTCAAGCCAGCCCAGAACGGGCATTTATGCGCCTGGGCGAAGTCGGTGATGACGCGATTTCCATCCGGCCGCAACGATATTCGTTCGCCCGCATGGTCGTTGAGCGACGGCCAGCCCGAACCCGGCGAGCCCGTCGAGATGAATCCAATCCAGTAATCGATCATCTCGTTGGACAGCCGCGCCTGAGCTGGATTCAGCGCGGGTGCCCCGCCCACGTCGAACAGATACCGCAGCTCGAGCGAGTGTCCCGCCCCGACGGGGAACGGCGCGGCGCGCAGTGGTTCGGGTGCCGGCGCATCGGGATCGTCGAACTCGGAGGAGTACACGGGCTGCGCCGCGGACAACGAGTCCGCGAGACGGTCCGCCACGCAGGCGAAGGCACCGTCGGTGACCGCGGCCGAATATGCGAGCGGCACACTTCCGCCGAAATGCTCGGGCGGATATTGCTTCGCGACGTCCGGCGCGTTCGGGCCGAACGCCTGACCGAGTAGCTCCGGATAGTGGGCGGCATCGACAGGACGTCCGCGAACGAATTGCATCGCGGTGAAGACGTTGAACTCGTCGGCCGTCGTACCGATCATCACCGGCACCTTGGCCGCCTGTCCCTGCGCCGCCCCGGTCATGGGATCGATCGGCAACGTCTTGGTTCCCGTCACGGGCCCGCTCAACTGTTCGCTCCCTATTCGGCCGTAGAGCACCGGCCGCTGCAGCCTCTCGCGTGGAAGGGCACGAAGACACGCCGCCGCCGTGGCGGGATCGCCGCATCCGACCTCCGCCGCATAGTCCTCACTCGCTTTCTCGGCGGCCGCCAAGTCGTATTGCGCAGCGCAGGGGCCACTTTGGATGATCGCCGCGCTGAACAGTCCCTGCGAATCGGGAGCGACGAGGTGATTGCACACCGACATTCCGCCGGCCGACTCCCCCGCGATCGTCACCTTGCCCGCGTCGCCGCCGAATGCGTCGATGTTGTCGCGAACCCACCGCAGCGCGGCCTGCTGGTCGGCCAGACCGTAGTTGCCCACATCGCCCGCGGGCCCGAGCGCCGGGTGCGCGAGAAAGCCCAGCGCACCCAGGCGGTAGTTGATCGTGACGACGACCATGTCACCGCGGCTCGCCATCAGGCGCGCGTTGTAGATATCGCCGCTGCCGTTGATGAAGCTGCCCCCGTGAATCCACACCATGACCGGCCGCTGCTTGCCCGACGGCGGCGGCGTCCACACGTTGAGCGTCAGGCAGTCTTCGCTGGTTTCGCTCTGGTCGGCGTCATTGCCGACGTCCTGAGTGCATCGAGGGCCGGGGCGGGTCGCATCGCGAAACCCGTCCCATTTGGCCACCGGCGCCGGCGGCTGCCACCTCAATGCTCCGACCGGCGGTGCGGCATAGGGGATTCCGGCGAAAAAGCGATGATCTGCGGCCACCATCCCGCGCACCGCGCCCGCGTCGGTGCGCACCACACCAGGATCGTCGGGCACGTCGATGGTGGCGGTCTCTCCGCGCCCGCACCCGGCCAACAGCACCGCCAGGGCGCCGAGCAACGCGACGGCGACGCGGCCTCGGCTTCGGGACATGGCGGACGACACGACTCCCGAGAGTACTGAGGGCGTTCCCTTCCCCTGCGTGGCCTCCGTCACATACACTCGCAACTTGACACCCGTCAAGTTTCGACAGCCCCGGACGTGAAGGAGCCCGTATGAGCACGCCGACGATGGATGACGCCGCGAAAGTGCTGGCAGACCCGACGGCCTATGCCGACGACGCACGGCTGCACGCGGCGCTGACCCAACTGCGGGCGACCAACCCCGTGGCGTGGGTCGACAATCCGCCGTACCGGCCGTTCTGGGCGATCACCAAGCACGCCGACATCATGGCCATCGAACGGGACAACAACCTGTTCCTGTCCGAGCCCCGGCCGCTGCTCGCGACCGCCGCGGCCGACGACCTGGGCAAGCAGCAGCTGGAAGCCGGCATGGGATTGCGGACACTGATCCACATGGACGATCCGCACCACCGCAAGGTGCGCGCCATCGGCGCGGATTGGTTCCGCCCCAAGGCCATGCGCGATCTCAAGGTCAGTGTCGATGCGCTGGCCAAGCGCTACGTCGACCGGATGCGCGACATCGGGCCGGAATGCGACTTCGTCACCGACATCGCGGTCAACTTTCCGCTTTACGTGATCATGTCGCTGCTCGGCTTGCCCGAGGAGGATTTCCCTCGCATGCACCAGCTCACCCAGGAGCTGTTCGGCGGTGACGACGAGGAGTACAACCAACGCGGCCAGACGCCCGAAGAGCAACTGGCGATTCTGGTCGACTTCTTCACCTACTTCGGCCAGCTGACCGCGTCGCGTCGCGAGCATCCCACCGACGACCTGGCATCGGCCATCGCCAATGGCCGCGTCGACGGTGAACCGCTGTCGGAGGTCGACACCGCGTCCTACTACGTGATCGTGGCCAGCGCGGGTCACGACACCACCAAGGACGCCATCTCAGGCGGACTGCTCGCGCTCATCGAAAACCCCGGCGAGCTGGATCGCCTGCGCAAGGACCCGGCGCTGATGGGCACGGCGGTCGAGGAGATGATCCGGTGGACGACGCCGGTCAAGGAGTTCATGCGCACGGCAGCCGAGGACACCGAGGTTCGTGGCGTGCCGATCGCCAAGGGCGAATCCGTTTACCTGGCTTATGTTTCCGGCAATCGTGACGAAGAAGTCTTCACCGAGCCGTTCCGATTCGACGTCAGCCGCGACCCCAACAAACACGTCGCCTTCGGCTACGGTGTGCATTTCTGCCTCGGAGCCGCGCTGGCGCGGATGGAGATGACCAGCCTGTACTCCGAGCTGATCCCGCGACTGGAGTCGATCGAACTCGCCGGCGAGCCGGAACTGGCGGCGACGACCTTCGTCGGCGGACTCAAGCACCTGCCGATCCGGTACTCACTGCGCTGACGGCGCTTCCCCGCCTTTGCGTGGGCCCAACTTCTTGGCGTGCGTGGCCAGGAAGCCGTCGACGGCGGCCTCGGCACAGGTGCGGTAGTCGAAATCGGCGACCGTGCTGAGTCTTCCGAGAACCAACGGACCGATCAGCAGCGCGATCGCCTGCATGCGGTCGGGAACCTCGATTTCGGCCGCCGCCTGCGGGCTGTCAAAAATGGCGTCGAAGGGCACGGAGTAGAGCGTGATGATGCGCGCACGCAACGGGCCTGCGCTGTCCGAATCCGCTTGGCGCACATCGGAATAATCTCCGGCATCGGGCCCCGAGGCCAGCCACGTCAGTGCCGTGAGCATGGCGGGCACCTCGGCGATGGCCGCGGTCCAGCCCTCCACCACCGCGATCAGCTGATCCCGCAGGGCGCCTTCCGCAGGCGGCATCGGTGCGGGCTGCAGCAGACTCACGAAGGCGGCGCCCAGCAGATCGTTGACGCTGGCAAAGTGGCGATAAAGCGTGGCCCGGGCCACGTTGGCGCTTCGCGTCACGGCGTCGATCGTCACGGCGCTCGGACCGCCGGCACGCAGCAGCGCGGTCGCGGCCTCGAGCAAGCGGGCCCGCGATCGCGCGGGCCGCGGGTCCGTCCTTCCCGGGCCCTCGCCAGGGTCGGCGACGGCCATTGTTTACGCCACCTCCTCGATGGGAACAAGACTGTTGGTCTTGCTACGAGACTGCTAGTCTCAAAACTATCTCCGCTGAAGGGAGCGCGACCAATGGTCCACACCCTCGACCGGTACAACCAGACTATCGACGCAAACCTGGCAAACCTTTCAAGGTTCGGCCGCATCTGGTTGCTCACGGTCGCCGGACTCGACGTGCTCCTGGTCATCTCGTCGATGGTCGCCCTCAACGCCGCTCTCCCCGATATCGCCGTGGAGACCGCCGCCACGCAGACGCAACTGACCTGGATCGTGGACGGATACACCCTCGTGCTGGCCTGCCTGCTTCTGCCCGCCGGCGCCATCGGCGACCGGTACGGCAGGAGGGGCGCTCTTGTGGCCGGGTTGGCGATCTTCGGCGTGGCATCGATCGCTCCGGTGTTCTTCGCCAGTCCGGTCCAGATCATTCTTGCTCGCGTACTCGCCGGTGTCGGAGCGGCATTCATCATGCCTGCGACGCTGTCGCTGTTGACCGCTGCGTTCCCGAAGAGTGAGCGCAACAAGGCCGTCGGGATCTGGGCAGGAGTCGCGAGTTCGGGCGCCATCGTCGGCTTCATGGGCACGGGTTTGCTTCTGCAGTTCTTCTCCTGGCAGTCGATCTTCTACGCATTCGCGGCAGCGGCCGTCGCCTTGATCCTCTGTACGTTCACGATTCGCTCATCGCGCGACGAGACCTCGACGCCGATCGATGGCATCGGCGCAGTGCTGATCGGCTCGGCGGTAGCCGTCTTCGTGTTCGGTGTCGTCGAAGCGCCGGTACGCGGCTGGACGCATCCGGTGGTGTGGGGTTGTATGACAGCGGGTGTCGGACTTGCCGCGGCGTTCGCCGCGGTGGAACTGCGGCGCCGTCATCCCCTCCTGGATGTCCGGTTGTTCGGCAGGCCCGACTTCGCCACCGGGTCGATCGGCATCACCATCCTGTTCCTCGGCAACTTCGGGTTCTTCTTCGTCGAGATGCAGTACCTGCAACTGGTTCTCGACTACAGCCCGCTGCAGACCGCATTCGCGCTTGCGCCGCTCGCGGTGCCGATCATGATTCTCGGCGCGACGATGCATCTCTACCTGCCGAAGGTCGGGTTGCGAATCGCGGTCGCCCTCGGCCTGTTTCTCATCGGGGCCGGCCTCTTCTTCATGCGCTACCTCGACGCCGGGGCGTCCTACATCGACATCGTCTGGCCGATGCTGATCACGAGTGCCGGGATCGGCCTGTGCGTCGCGCCGACCACTTCCGCGATCATGAACGCCGTTCCGACCGAGAAGCAGGGCGTCGCGTCGGCGGTCAACGACACCACGCGCGAAGTGGGGGCCGCTGTCGGTATCGCGGTCGCCGGTTCGGTGTTGGCAGCGCAGTACGGCGCAGCGCTTTCGCCTGCGCTGGCGGAGTTTCCCGACCAGATCCGCACCGGTGCGCTGGAATCCCTTGCCAATGCACTCGCCATCGCCGACCAGATGGGCCCGCAGGGCGCACGTTTGGCGGACCTCGCCACGTCGGCGTTCGTCGACTCGATGAGCCTCGCGCTGCTTGTGCTGTCCATCGTGCTGGTCGTCGCGGCTGCCTTCGTCGCGATCTGGGCCCCCGGCCGCGACGGGCGACAGTCGCGCTTCGCGCGGCGGCTCAACGCGCGGTGGTCGACCTCAGACGATGAATCCGGCGGCCCGGTGGCCGAGCATGACGATCGTGGCGTGCGGGCCGCGGCTGGTGATGGCGGGAAGCACCGCGCCGTCGACAACCCATAGCGCGTCGATACCGCGTACCCGGCATTGTTCGTCGACCACTGCCCCCTCGTCGCCCTCCCGCCCCATCGGTGCGGTACCGCACAGATGTTGCGACGTCGACCACGAGGTCGTCGCGGATTTCGCTTGCGCACCGGCTAATTCGAGCGCGAGGCTCGCACCGGCGCGCAACGCCGCGACGTCTGTGGGCTCACTATCGTACCGATGCGCGATGACCGGAAGGATATCCGGATCGGCGGAAACCAACCGGACGCTGCCACGTGACTTCGGCCGCATCAGCGCGACGCCGATGTGCGGGTGGTCGGCAGGGTCATCGCGGCGCCCGCTCACCATCGCACCGAAACCTGCGGTGTACGGCCTGATTTCGAGGCCGCCGTCGGTGGTGAGGACGGCTTCCAGAGGAGGCAGGCCGTGAGTCTCGGTCCAGTCCACCGGCAGCACCCACTCAGGGTGGTCCGACGATGCTGTACCGACCGGTAGATCGACCTCGACGGGTACTCCCACTCCCCTCAGCGCATCATGCGGGCCGATTCCGGAAAGCATCAACAGGTGTGCGGATCCAATCGCACCTGCCGACAACACGATTCGGTCAGCCGTCAGGTCGGTCGGACCCGCCGGTCCGACGCACTCGACGCCGACCGCACGGCTACCGGCGATCCTGATTCGCCGGACACGGGTGTCGGTCAGCACCGTGAGGCCCGCGCGATCCATCGCCGGCTTCAGGAAGGCCCCACCCGGTCCGACTCGGGTACCGCCGTTGATATTCAGCGGTACCGCACCCACTCCCGACGGCAGTGGCGCATCCGGCGTCGATCCGTTGAGGTCATCGACCCACTGATACCCTGCCTCCATCGCGGCGTTGACGAAAGTAGCTGTGCAACCGTCGAATTCGTCGACGCGCTGAACCTGGATCGGACCGGCTCCGCCGTGCAGCGGACCGTCGAAATCGGTATCGGTCTCGATCGCCAGGAAGTGCGGGAGCACGTCGGTCCAGGCCCATCCCGGCACGCCCCAACCGTCGAAGTCCGTCGGCAGTCCGCGGCAGAAATATCCGCCGTTGACCGCGCCGGATCCGCCGACCACCGCTCCCCTCATGATCTGTGCGTGCCGTTCGGGGTCGTCGGTCAGCAGCGTCGGGTAGCGCCGGACCACCGAGCTGGCGGTGCCGATCGGCAACCGCAGGCCGTCACTGATCTGGGTCAGCACCGACGGATCGGATGGGCCGGGCCCGGCTTCGACTACGGTGACCCGGCAGCTCGAGTCAGCCGAAAGGCGTTCCGCTAATACAGATCCGGCGCTGCCGGCACCGATGATCAGCACATCGCTGTGCAAGGCCGGCTTCAGGTCCGAATCTGGGGTTTGAGCGCGCCGACATGCCGCTCACGCACGACGCCGGTCCAGAGTCCCACGCCGTAGGCGATGTCGTCGAGCCGTTTCAGCAGGATGTAGGTGAGCAGGCCGACGGGTTTCGTGTCGTCGTCCCCGTTGCCGTTGCGGGTGATCCAGTCGACCACCCCGTCGACGATGGCCGCCACGAGCACCACTTGGCGGCATCGTCGCGACAGGAGTGCGGCGACGAAGGCGATGGGCCAGTAGTGCCTGCAGATGGCCGACGCAAGCTGCAGCGCGGCGGACCACAGTCCGTGGGCGGCCACCACGGCCACTTCCTTCGGCTCGGTCTCGACGGTCGACAGGGACCGCGCGATGCGCCTCCCGGTGACCGCGGCTACCACCATCGACGCCAGGTAGCCGATGCCCGAACCCATCGCCATCAGCATCCAGGCGACGAGCGTCCATCCGGAGATGACCAGCGGTGCCGTCTTGCCGGGATGCCGGACCGACAACGGTGCGGCGGATTCTCCGTAGAAAGACTTGCGCGCGAGCCACTCTCGCATCTGCGTACGGTGATCGTGTGCGACGAGAGCGACGGGCTCGTACCGCAGCCGGGCACCTGCCTCGATCAGCCGCCAGCACAGATCGACGTCTTCGCCGGACTTGAGCGTCTCGTCGAAGCCGCCGAGCTCCTTGAGCACGGTGGTGCGGCAGATGATCGCCGCACTGGGGACATAGGAGACGGTCCCGTAGGGAATCACAGGCGCTTCCCGCAGCCCGAGGTCCAGGGAGGATCTCACGGCCTCGTAGCGCGCCACCAGGTTCTCCGGCTCGCGCAGGCCGATGATGCGCGGCGCGACCAGCGCCACGGCCGGATCGCAGAAGTGGCCGAGCAGCGCCTCCAGCCACCCGCGCCGCGGCACCACGTCGGAGTCCAGGAACGCGATGTAGTCGGTGTGGCAGGCGCCGATGCCGGTGTTGCGGGCGGCGGCGGGGCCCTTGCTGCGGTCGTGCCGCAGGATCTGGACATCGCTGTACATCTGCGCGAAGTCCGCTTGCTGGACCGGGGTGGCCGACCCGTCGTCGACAACGATGATCTGCATACCGCGAAGAGCTGCCACCAGTCTGCGTAGTCCAGCTGCATTGTCCCGCACCGGAATAACGACCGTGACATCACGATGCGACGGTCCGGTCGCGGGCCGGGGATGCGCGACCGTCGCGTCGAGAAGGGTGCGTGCCAACTGTGCACTGACCGCGTCGTGGACCTCGAGCCGTCCGCCGGTCAGCATGGTCTGCGCCGCCGGCGCCAGTCGAAGCAGCCGAGTCGGCGACCCGCCCAGTAACGCCGAGCCCTCGCCGAGAACCTTCACCCGGCGATCCACCTGGACGGCGAACCCGTCGGGTAGCCGTGGTCCGGTCATGTCAGCATCCCGTCCCGGTCAGGCGTCCACCGGGTGACGCGCCGCAAACATCCGCCCACCATCTCCGCGAAGATGCGTGCGCCCTCCTCCGCGGTCGCAGTGGTGGGGTCACCGAGAATACCCACTTCACTGACCGCGGCGATGCCGCCTTGGCGCATTGCAGGCATCAGTTCCCCCAGCGGGGCCCTGTTGCCGGGAACCCGCTCGTCAATCCACACGTCATTCGGCGAAATATGTAGCAATACAGAGGTTTCGGTATGGCCCGCGTGAGCGTCCGCGCCTGCGGCACTGCAGGAGCACCAGCCCACGTCGCGGCCCTCGTACCGAAGCAGGGCCACGGCCGCGGCCAGCGCCTCCACGTTGCCGCCATGACCGTTGACGAAGAAAAGGCGCGACGCCCAGCGTGCCGCCGACCGCCCGAACTCCACCAGCAACAGACGCAGGGCGGATGTACCGATCGAGACGGTGCCGCTGAACTCCTCGTGCTCGCCGCTGGCCCCGTATCCGATGGCGGGAGCGACCAACCATTTCGATTCATCCCCGGTCGCGAGCTGGTCGGCGACGGCGTGGGAGACGGCGACCGCGATGCGCGTGTCGGTGTCCAGCGGCAGGTGAGGCCCATGCTGCTCGGTGGAACCGACGGGAATGATCAATGCTGATGACGTGCTCTGCAGCTGCCGCGACGTAGCGTTCGCGAGCTCGCTTCCATAGGGCACCCGCCGATGGTAGGCCGAATTCACCTGGTGTGCGCCAATTGTTGGCGCATGCGCAGCAATTGATTTCCAGAAATTTTCGCGCGGGACAATCAGCGATTCACGTCAGTCCCCTGAGCCCCGCCTGTACCAGTAGCTTTGCGCGAGGGCCGCCGGCTGCGGTCAGACGGTCGGATTACGGGGCACGCCCAGCACCCGGGCGAAGCCGTCGGGGACCAACACGTCGTCGGCGCACAGGTCGTGGACCGACGAGTGACCGAGGCCCATCAGCGCCGAGTCGATACCGCCCCGGAGGACGTCGAGCACGTTCTCGACGCCTGCCTGACCGTTGGCGGCCAGGCCCCAGAGATAGGCCCGGCCGATCATCACCGCGCGTGCGCCGAGGGCGACGGCCTTCACCACGTCGCTGCCGCGCCGAATGCCGCCGTCGAGCAGCACCTCTATGTCGTCGCCGACAGCGGCGGCGATGGCGGGCAATGCCCGGATCGACGCCGGTGTGCCGTCGAGGTTGTTACCGCCGTGATTCGACACCGAAATCGCCGAAACACCCGCGTCCACTGCACGTTTGGCGTCATCGACGCGCATCACGCCCTTGAGCATGAACGGACCACCCCACAGCTCTCGCAGCCAGGCGATGTCCTCCCACGTCGGCGGCGGGGTGCCCATCCACTCGCCGTACGCCGCGAAGAACGGAGGCCCCTCCTCGCCGCGGGCGCCCTGGTTGGGCACCCGCAGGCTCGGCGGGCTCATGGTCTTGGCCCACTGCAACAGCCACCTCGGCCTCGTCAGACCCTCGGGCATCATCCGCACGGCGGTCCGCAGATCCATCTGCTCGGGGATCTTCGGGCTGCCCCAGTCCCGGCCGTGCGAGAAGCTCCAGTCAGTCGTCACGATCAGACCGACTGCGCCGGCTTCGCGTGCCCGTTCGACGCGGGCCGCGATCGCATCCCGGCCGCCGAGCCAGTACACCTGGAAGAAGAGCTTCGGGTTCGCCTCGATGACCTCTTCGATCGGCTTGCTGGCGAACGACGACAGACCCATCGCGGTGCCACGCGCGGCGGCGGCCCGTGCGACCGCGGTCTCCCCTTCGGGGTGCACTGCCTGCACGCCGGTCGGTGAGATGACGACGGGCAAGGAAATATCCTGTCCCATAACGGTTGTCGCGAGATCACGCTTCTCGGTCGCACCGATGACGTGTGGTGCGAACCCGAGCTCGGCGAAGGCGTCGACGTTGTCGGCGATGGTGACGCCTCTTTCGCTGGCGCCGAGCAGTGCCGAGTACGCCGACTTGGGAAGCCGCTTCTTCGCCAACTGCTGGGCGAAGGCGACGGTTTCGAACCAGGTATCTCGTGCCATGACTACACCGGACTTTCGTTGCACAGCCGCGCCGGGGGCTTTGTCAGAAGCTTCAGCATGACCGGCCCATCCCCCTGCGCTCCGCGCGGGCGGTCCCCCCAGCGCGAGTGGTCGACACTGGACTTGGGCTTGACGCGTTCGCGCGACAGCGCCGGTGCGCCGTAGCCCTCGACGCATTCGGGGTCCGGACCGTCCATCGGCAGCCCGGTGAAGAACTTGGCCGCCATGCATCCGCCGCGGCAGCTGTCGTAGTGCCCGCAGCTCCCGCACGCTCCGGCGGACTGAGGTTCACGCAGCTCGCGGAACAACGGCGCGTTCTTCCAGACGTTGTCAAAACCGTTGTCGGTCAGGATGTTTCCCGCAAGAAAGCGGTCGTGGATGGCGAACGGGCACGCATACACGTCGCCGACCGGGTCGATCAGGCAGACCACGCGGCCCGCTCCGCACAGATTCAGACCGGCCAGCGCACCCGGCTCGCCCAGCCCGGACAGGTGGAAGAACGAGTCACCGGTGAGGACGCCGTCGCCTCTGGCGACCAACCAGTCGTACAGCTGCACTTGCTGTTCGGCGGTCGGATGTAATTCATCCCACACGTCGGCGCCGCGACCCGATGGGCGGAGGCGGGTGATCCGCAAGGTGGCGCCGTAACGTTCGGCCAGGGCGGCGAAGTCGTCGAGCTGGTCGACATTCTCGCGCGTCACGACAACAGAGATCTTGGCGTCCTTGAAGCCCGCGTCGGCGAGATTCTCCAGCGCCCTGATCGCCATCGCGAACGACCCGGCCCCGCGGACGGCATCGTTGACTTCTGCCGTCGCACCGTCCAGCGAGATCTGGACGTCGACGTAGTCGCTCGCGGCCAATCGCGCCGCCACCTCGCGGTTGATGCGCACGCCGTTGGTCGAGAACTTGACCCCGACGTGGTGGGCGGTGGCGTAGTCGACGAGCTCCCAGAAGTCCGACCGCACAGTCGGTTCCCCGCCGCCGATGTTGACGTAGAACACCTGCATGCGCTCGAGTTCGTCGATGATGTCCTTGCACTGCTGGGTGCTCAGCTCGCGCGGGTCGCGCTTGCCCGATGAGGACAGGCAGTGCACGCACGCCAGGTTGCACGCGTACGTGAGCTCCCACGTCAGGCAGATGGGCGCATCCAGTCCGTGCTCGAACTGCTCGATGAGCCGGGGAACGGGTTGTGTAGATGTCATTGCGGCACCAGCATTTTCGATTGGGCGAGCACGCGTAGTGCGTGAAGGTAGGGGGCCTGCTGCGCGTCCTCGACGCCGGCGGCTCGGCAGGCGGACCGGACGTCGGGGTGGTCGGCCAGCGAGTTGACCACCTCGACGATCGTCCGGTTCTTCAGAAATGACAGCTTGCGCGTGCCGAAGTGATAGAGCAGCGCACCGAACGACTCGGGCCGCACGGCCACCTGGGGGTGGAGCCGCCAACTAAGCCCGGGGTCGAACTCCGTGTCGTCCCCGGTCTCAGCCCTTGACGCGGTCACGGTCAGTAGACCCCGCACATCCCGTCGATCGACACTTCTTCGACCAGGATCTCGGTGACGAGCTCATTGTCTGAAGTCGCCGCCGGAGCGGCCTCTGCTGTCTGATTCGGCTCCATAACCCGCACCTTTCCTTGACAGTGGTCTCGACAACTGTGATCGAGATCGCAATAATATGGCATCCAGTGCCAGAATGAAAGCCGACCCCGGAAAAGGAGCGGACGTGCAGCCGGATTCCCAGCACAGAGTCGGCCGACGGCGGTCGACGAGCTGGGAACACATCAGCAACATCGCGATCGATCTCTTCACCGCCCGCGGGTTCGATGACGTGAGCGTGGACGACGTCGCCGAGGCCGCGGGCATCGCCCGGCGCACGCTGTTCCGCTACTACCCGTCCAAGAACGCATTGCCGTGGGGTGACTTCGATTCACACCTTGCCCACATGCGGGACCTGCTCGCGGGTCTCGACCCCGACGTCGGAATCGACGATGCATTGCGCACGGCGTTATTGGCGTTCAACACCTTTGACGATGCCGAGACCGCGCGACACCGCCAGCGGATGCGCGTCATCCTCCAGACCGAAGCGCTTCAGGCGTACTCGATGACGATGTACGCGGGCTGGCGCGCTGTCGTCGTCGCGTTCGTCGCGCGCCGGCTGGACACGAAGGAAACCGACCTCGTCCCGCAGACGGTGGCGTGGATGATGCTCGGCGCGGCGCTTTCGGCCTACCAACATTGGCTCGACGACGAGTCGGTTTCGCTTCTGCAGGCGCTCAGCGATGCCTTCGACGCCGTCAGCGACGGGCTGAAAGCGCTGGACGATCCCACCCGCCGGAAAAAGTCGTGATTTGGGCGTCGGAGTTTCGGCTGCGACGGCGACGATAAGGGTGTGAGTGCCGAACCGGATGGCGACGATGCTCCGCGCAGGCTGCTGGCGATGTACGACGAATCGATGCCGGTCGTGTACGGGTATTTCGTCAGGCGCTGCAGTGACCGCGGAACGGCCGAAGATCTGACGTCGGAGACGTTCCTGGCGGCGATGGACGCCGCGCGCAAGGATGTGCCGCCGCCGATGACGTTGCCGTGGCTGCTCGGAGTGGCGCGCCACAAACTGGCCGACCACTACCGCCGTCGCCACGACCGGTTCAACATCCCCGTCGCCGAACTGCCGGAGCCCGTCCACGTGGGCGACGACTGGGACGCCGAGCTCGACCGCATCGTCGCGGAGAGCGTCATGGCCAGGCTGCCCGAGCACCATCGCACCGTGCTGGCGCTGCGCTACATGGACGACTGTTCCGTGCCGGAATGCGCGGAGCTGATCGGACGTACCGTGCACGCCACCGAGGCGCTGCTGGTGCGGGCGCGGCGGGCCTTCAGATCCCACTATCCGGAGCCGGAAGGAGGGAAGTCGTGAACAACAGCCACGATCCGTTCGCAGTGCTGCATGGCGACGAGCTTGTCGTTCAACCCGATCCGGCGTTCGCGGCTCGGCTGCGCTCACGTCTTGAAGGTGCGCTGAATCTGCCCAATCGAACCGAAGGAGTTGACATGAGCGGCACCGATACCGCGATCGCCGAACTGACCGAACCCATTAAGGGTGGCCTGCCAAGGCCCGCCGCGCTGCCGTACCTGACGGTCGCCAACGCGCGCGACGCGATCGCCTGGTACGTCGACGCGTTGGGGGCCGTCGTCGTCGGCGAACCGTTCGTGATGGCCGACGGCCGGATCGGCCACGCCGAGCTCGCACTCGGTGGCGGCGTGCTGTATCTGGCCGACGAGTATCCGGAGATCGGCTTGAGAGGCCCAGCGCCACAAGCGAACTCCGTCAGCTTGATGCTGGAGGTGCCGGACACCGATGACACTCTGGAACGTGCACGTGAGCTAGGCGCCCAGGTCCAGCGGGAACCGTACGAGGACCACGGGTCACGAGGTGCGGCGATCATCGACCCGTTCGGACATCGCTGGATGCTCAGCGGTCCGGTGACCGGCGCCGTCGTACCGATCCAGCACGGCGACGTCGGCTATGTCTCGGTGTGGACGCCCGACGCCGAGCGGGCGGCGGCGTTCTACGGTCACGTCCTTGGCTGGGAGTACGACCCGGACACCCATCAGGTCACCAACACCACGCAGCGCATCGGCATCTACAGCGTGCCGGAGCAGGCCACGTTGTTCTGCAGCTATGCAGTGACCGATCTGGCCGGTGCCAGACAAGCGATCGTCGACGCGGGCGGCACCGTCGACCAGCTCGAGGAGTTCGACTTCGGCGTGCTGTGCGGTGCGACGGATCCGGCAGGAACCAGCTTCGCGGTGTTCCAGCCTTCGCCGGGTATCGCCCGGCCGGAGTTGAACGGGTCTGGGCCCGGGGAGGTTTCGTACATCACGTATGAGGTGCCGGACTCGGCAGCCTTCAAGGCGTTCTACAGCGGGCTGCTGTTCTGGACGTTCGAGCCCGGTCGCATCGGCGACGGCTGGCAGGTGCAGGGCACTCACCCGATGGCAGGCGTCGCGGGCGGCGCTGCACGGGCGGTGACGGTGCCGATGTGGACCGTCACCGATGTCGACGCCGCCGTGACGCGAGTACGTGCCGCGGGCGGCACGGTCATCGACGAACCGTCACAGCAGGCGTACGGGAAGTCGGCGCTGTGCACCGACGACCAGGGCACCCGGTTCTATCTCGGCGAGCACTGAGTGTGACTTAGTTGCCGAGGACGTCCGCGATCGGTGCGCCCGCCGCGATCTTTCCGCGGGCCTTCATGACCTTTCCGGGCATGCCGCCGCCGACCACCCCTGCCACCACGCCGTCGCGCTCGTAGTAGGCCAGGAACTTGCGGCCGTCATCCAAGACGACGTGGACGATGTCGTCGGCCTCAGGCTCGCCGAGGCACTGGATCTTGACGTCGTACTGGTCACTCCAGAAGTACGGCACGGTGACGGTGGCCGGCAAGTCCTTGCCGAGTATGGCGGCGACCATGCCTCTTGCCTGATCTGCGACGTTGCTCCAATGTTCCACGCGCACTTGGTGTCCAAGGGCATGACGCCACGACGCGACATCTCCGATCGCCCACACATGGGGTGCGCTTGCACGGCCCTGGTCATCACAGACGATGCCGTTGTCGACCTCGAGGCCGCTGCCGTCGAGCCATTCGGTGGCCGGATGCGAACCGATGCCGACGACCACGAGGTTCGCGTCGAGTTCGGTGCCATCGTCGAGGATGACCTTCTCAACCCGGTCGGTTCCGCGGACTTCCGACACTCCGACACCGCAGCGCACGTCGACGCCTTCGGCGCGGTGCAGCCGGGCGACCAGTTCGCCGATCCGCCCGCCGAGCACCGACGCCAGCGGCGATGGCTGCGGCTCCACAAGTACGACGTCGACTCCCATCCCGCGCAGGCTCGCCGCCACCTCGCAGCCGATGAATCCCGCACCGATGACGACGGCTCGTTGCGCCGAGCCGGCCTCCTTACGCAACGCGAGGCTTTCGTCGAAGTTCCGCAGCACGTGAATTCCCTCGATGTCGGGGAATGACCGGATGCGCTTGGGCACCAGGCCGGTGGCGATGATCAGCTCGTCGTACGAGACCTCGGTGCCGTCGGCCAAGGTCAGTGTCTGCGCCGCGGTGTCCACCGACCGGGCGCCGTTGCCGAGCAGCACCGTGATGTCGTTCTCGGCGTAGAACTCCGCAGGCTTGAGCGTGACGTCGTCGGTTTCGGCGCGCAGCACTTCCTTTGACAGCGGTGGCCGGTCATACGGCAGATGGTCCTCGTCGCTGACGATGGTGACCGGCCCGGTGTATTCGGAGCGCCGCAGCTGTTCAGCCGTGCGGGCAGCTGCCAAGCCGCCGCCGACGATGAAGATTCCCCCACTGGTGGACATGGGCAAATTTTGCACGATGCCCGCAGCCAATAGGAGGCCACCCCGTCAGCCGCGGTCCCTGTCGATGATGTTGGTCAGCACCACGATGCTCTCGCTGCGTTCGACGTCGGCCGCCGAGCGGATCCGCTCCAGCGCCTCTTCGAGATGGCGCATGTCGCGGGCGAGCACGTGCAGCATCGCATCGGCAGTTCCGGTGACGGTGGCCGCGCCGATCACCTCAGGAATGTCGATCCAGGCCGCGCGCAACTGTTCTGGCGCGATGGTGCCGTGTCGGAACACCTGTACGTACGCCTCGGTGTTCCAGCCCAGCGCGCTGCGGTCGACCACCGTCGTGAAGCCCCGGATGACCCCGTTGTCGAGCAGCCGGTCGACCCTGCGCTTCACCGCGGGAGCGGACAGGTTCACCCGGTCGCCGATCTCGGCGTACGTGGCACGAGCATCGTTGGCGAGTGCAGCCAGAATGCGCTCGTCGGTCTCATCCAGACGGTCCATGAGCCTCTCCACACAACAAATCTTCGCAATTCTAGCTCAGGCACAACAGATAATAGGTCATTACGCAATGAACGGCGATTGATTGCAAAATCGTTCGGCCATATCGTTGATTTATGACGATCTCAGATCTCGCCGCGACCGCGGCGCAGGTATCCGATGTCGCCGCAGCACGGAGGCGCTCTGGCGCCGACAGATCACTTGCGCGCGTGTCCCGCCTTCGCCATTACGCCATGACGGCGCCGACGTTCTTCGCCGTCGAATACGCGATCAACCCATGGATGGACACGTCGGTGTCAGTCGACACCCATGTCGCCCTCAGCCAGTGGGAAGCCCTTCGTCAGACTTACAAGGAACTCGGCCACACCGTCGAGCTGGTCGAACCCGTCGAGGGCCTGCCGGACATGGTCTATGCCGCCAACGGCGGCCTGCTTGTCAACGGCTATGCCGTCGCAGCGCGGTTCGCCTATCCACAGCGCGCCGGTGAATCGGCGGCCTACGCCGAGTGGATGACTCGCCACGGCTATCACGTCGCCGAGACACGCCATACCAACGAAGGCCAGGGCGACCTATTGGTCGTGGGCTCGATCGTCTTGGCGGGATTCGGATTTCGCACCGAGCGGCAGGCACACGACGAGATCGCCGCCGTCGTCAAGATGCCCGTCGTCAGCCTCGAATTGGTCGACCCGCGCTTTTATCACCTCGACACCGCACTTGCCGTGCTCGACGACACCACCATCGCCTTCTACCCGCCCGCATTCAGTGACGAGTCGCGGGCGCGGTTGCTCGAGCTGTTCCCCGACGCCATCGAGGTGGGCAGTGCCGACGCGTACGTCCTTGGCCTCAACGCCGTGTCGGACGGCCTCAACGTGGTGTTGCCCGCCGCCGCGATCGGCTTCGCCCAACAGCTGTCCGATGCCGGATTCCGGCCCATCGGTGTCGATCTGTCCGAGCTGCTCAAGGGCGGCGGATCCGTCAAATGCTGCACATTGGAGGTACATCAGTGACCGTGGTCGACACCAGGAGCGCCACCGAGGACGCCATCGCGATCGACAACCGCTACGCCGCACACAACTACGCACCGCTACCCGTGGTCGCCGCCAGTGCGGAGGGCGTGTGGATCACCGACGTGGAGGGCCGTCGCTACCTCGACTGCCTGGCCGCCTACTCGGCGGTGAACTTCGGCCACCGCAATCCGGAGATCACCGCAGTCGCCCACGCCCAGCTGGACAGCCTGACGCTGGTGAGCCGGGCGTTTCACTCCGATCGGCTTGGCCCGTTCTGCGAGGCGTTGGCGCAACTGTGCGGCAAAGACATGGTGCTTCCGATGAACAGCGGCGCCGAGGCCGTGGAGAGCGGCATCAAAGTCGCGCGAAAGTGGGGCACCGACGTCAAGGGCGTGCCCGCCGGGCAGAGCAACATCGTGGTGGCGCACAACAACTTCCACGGTCGCACCACGACGATAATCAGCTTCTCAGACGATGAGACAGCACGACGCGGATTCGGTCCCTACACGCCCGGGTTCCGCGCGGTTCCCTTCGGTGACGCCGACGCTCTCGCTGCCGCGATCGACGAGAACACCGTCGCCGTTCTGCTCGAACCGATCCAGGGCGAGGCCGGGATCATCGTTCCACCCGCCGACTTCCTTCCGCGGGTGCGCGCGCTGTGCACCGAGCGCAATGTGCTGATGATCGCCGACGAGATCCAATCGGGTCTCGCGCGAACAGGACGCACCTTCGCGTGCGACCACTTCGGCGTCGTGCCCGATGTCTATTTTCTCGGCAAAGCCCTCGGCGGCGGCGTGGTTCCGTTGTCGGCGGTGGTCGCCAACCGGGACATCCTCGGTGTGCTGCACCCCGGTGAGCACGGTTCGACGTTCGGCGGCAATCCACTCGCCGCGGCGATCGGCACCACCGTCGTATCGATGCTGCGGCGCGGTGAGTTCCAGTCGCGTTCAGCAGAACTCGGTGAACACCTGCACCGGCGGCTGCGTGCGCTCACCGGGTCCGGCGTCGTCGCCGTACGGGGAATGGGGCTGTGGGCAGGCGTCGACATCGATCCTGCGCTCGGCACCGGAAAGCAGATCAGCCTGAAGTTGGCCGAACGCGGCATCCTGGTCAAGGACACCCATGGTTCGACACTTCGCTTCGCGCCACCGCTGGTGATCACCGCGGAGGAGATCGACTGGGCGATTGATCAGTTCGCCGACGTTCTGGCCGATCTGGGTTAACACTAGTCGGGTATCTACCTAACTCTAGGTATGCAGGAGGCAGCATGACGTCACCCACGGTGTCCCTGTCCGAGCAGATGCTGCGCCGCCGCCCGGTTGTCGGGGCAGCGGTCGCGCACGGCGCCGACGACCACTTGAAACGGACGATCGGTACGTTCCAGCTGACGATGTTCGGTGTCGGGGCCACGGTCGGCACCGGCATCTTCTTCGTCCTGCAGGACGCGGTACCGATGGCAGGCCCCTCGGTGGTCGTCTCGTTCATCATCGCGGGCATCGCGGCTGGCTTGGCAGCCCTCTGCTATGCCGAGATGGCCTCGGCGGTACCGGTTTCCGGGTCGACGTACTCCTATGCGTACACCACGCTCGGCGAGTTCGTCGCGATGGGTGTCGCAGCATGCCTGTTGCTCGAGTACGGTGTCTCCACCGCAGCAGTGGCCGTGGGATGGAGCCAATACCTCAACAAACTGTTCGCCAACCTCTTCAACGGTTGGCAACTACCGGACCAGATCATCGCCGCGCCGTGGGACGAGGTGGCGGAAGGGCACGCGCAGGGCTGGATCAACCTGCCCGCCGTCGTCCTCGTCGTACTGTGCGCACTCCTTCTGATCCGCGGAGCCAGCGAGTCCGCGGTGGTGAACACCGTAATGGTGGTCATCAAGCTGGGTGTCCTGGGACTGTTCGCGATCATTGCGTTCACCGCCTTCAATGCCGACCACTTCGCGAACTTCGCGCCGTTCGGAGTCGCGGCGGTTGGGGCCGCGGCCGGCACGATATTCTTCTCCTTTATCGGCTTAGACGCGGTATCCACTGCGGGCGACGAGGTCAAGAACCCGCAGAAGACCATGCCGCGCGCCATCATTGCGGCACTGCTGATCGTGACCGGCGTCTACGTCCTGGTGGCCATCGCCGCGATCGGCGCACAGAAGTGGGAAATGTTCGACGGTCAGGCGGCCGGTCTCGCGCAGATCCTCGACGACGTCACCGGATCCACCGGGTGGAGCACAGTGCTTGCCGCAGGGGCGGTGATCTCGATCTTCTCGGTCACGCTCGTCACGATGTACGGGCAGACCCGCATCCTGTTCGCGATGGGCCGCGACGGCCTGCTCCCCTCGATGTTCGCCAAGGTGAATCCGAAGAGCATGACGCCGGTGAACAACACGATCATCGTCGCGATCGTGGTCAGCCTGCTGGCGGCTTTCATCCCGCTGGACAAGCTGATCGACATGGTCTCGATCGGCACGTTGACCGCCTTCATCGTGGTGTCGATCGGCGTCATCATCCTGCGGGTGCGCGAACCCGACCTGCCTCGCGGATTCAAGGTGCCGTTCTACCCAGTCACGCCCGTTCTGTCCGTGCTGGCCTGCGGCTACATTCTCTACAGCCTGCACTGGTACACCTGGATCGCCTTCAGCGCATGGGTTTTGGTGGTGTGGGCGTTCTATCTTCTGTGGGGACGAAAGCACAGCGCGCTCAACGACGGTGGTGACGGAATCATCGAATCGGCCGCCCCCGGTGTCGACGAGGTCGAAATCGTCACTCCGCCAAAGGATGCGCCGTGACGGTCATCGTCGGATTCCTCGCCGGCAAGGCGGGCATCTCCGCGCTGCACCTCGGCGTGGAGGCAGCGCGCACCCTCAAGACGTCGCTGTCCGTCGTCACCGTGGTGCCCAAGCCTTGGACGACGGTGTCGCTCGCGCGCATCGACGCCGAGTACGCGCAGTACGCCGACAAAATCGGTGCCGACTCGGCGGCCCAAGCAAGGGAGTGCGTGGCGAAGCTCGATCCCGACCTCGAGGTCAGCTTCCACAAGTACGCCCACCGCTCCGCAGCCGGCGGACTGCTGGATGCCGTCGAAGAGCTGAAAGCCCAAGCGCTGGTGTTGGGTTCGGCCGCCGACGGCAGTCTTGGACAGGTAGTGGTCGGATCGACCGCCGACCGGCTGCTGCACTCGTCGCCGGTACCTTTGGCGATCTGCCCGCGCGGCTATCGCGGATCCAAGTCGCACCGGCTGACCCGGCTGACGGCCGCGTATCCGGGTACCGAGGAGTCGCGCCACGTCGTGGAGCGCGTCGCGGCGCTGGCGGCACAGCTCGAGGTACCGATGCGGGTCATCATATTCGCGGTGCGCGGACGCACCATGTACCCGCCGGAGGTAGGGCTGCACGCCGAGGACTCGCTGCTTTCGGCTTGGGCGTCGCAGGCTCGAGAAGCGTTGGCCAAATTGAAGTCCGACGGCATCGTCGGTGACGACGTCGAGCTCCAGGTCGTCACCGGTAACGGCTGGGACCAAGCGCTCGACGCCGCCGAATGGGACGACGGGGAAGTTTTGGCCATCGGCACGTCACCGCAGGGGACGATCGCCCGGGTCTTCCTGGGCTCGAAGGGCACCAAGATCGTCCGGCACAGCCCCGTGCCCGTCCTGGTGATGCCGAACTAGAACTTCGCCGTTCCGCGGTCGACGGCGATCTGGCTGCCCGAGATCGTGGCCGAGCCGTCGCTCGCCAACCACGCGACGACGTCCGAAACCTCTTCGGCCGTCATGAAATCCTGCAGGCTCGACATGCCCTGCTGGCTGACGGGTTTATACGGGAACGGCGAGAAACTGTGGATGAAGGTCGGGTGCTTACCGAAGAGCTCCATCATCGCGTCCTTCTCGACCATCGGGGTGTCGATCGAATACGGGTGGATGGAGTTGACCCGGATCCCGAACTCCCCCGCTTCGATTGCCAATGCGTTCGTCAGTGCGACGAGACCGTGCTTGGACGCCGAGTAGTGTCCGTTTCCGGGAGTGGCCTTCAGCCCCGCTGAGGAACTGACGATGATGATCGATCCGCCGTTGCCCGCCTCGATCATCGCGGGCACCGCCGCGCGGATGGTGCGCCACGTACCGTTCAGGTTGACGTCGATGACCGTGTCCCACTGCTCTTCGGACATCTCGAACATCCGGCCCCAGCTCAGGACCCCTGCGTTGGCGACGACGACGTCCAGCCTGCCGAACTGCTCGATGCCGTCGGCGACCACCTGCTGCTGGCCCGCCAGATCGCGGATGTCCACCTCACGCGCGAGCACTTTGCGGCCGGTGGCCTCCACCTCGCGGACTGTGTCGGCGAGATCCTCTGCCGTCGGCATCGGGTAGGTGACGGTGTCCGACACGGGCGCGCAGCGGTCGATGGCGATGACGTCGGCACCGTCTTTGGCCAAGCGGATCGCATGGGCGCGACCCTGACCACGTGCGGCGCCGGTGACTAATGCCACTCGGCCTTCCAGAGGTTGACCAGATGCCATGACCACTGCTCCTTTTTCGCGAGGCTGCGGACCAGGCTAACAGCCGAACTGGAACGTGTTCTAGCAGCCGTCAGTCCGTGCTAGTCCGTGCTAGTTCAGGGCGTCGCGGACGATCGGGCAGGTCATGCAGTGCCCGCCGCCGCGCCCGCGGCCGAGCTCGGCCCCCACGATCGTGATCACCTCGATGCCTGCCCTGCGCAGCAAGGTGTTGGTGTGGGTGTTCCGGTCGTAGGCGAACACCACTCCCGGCTCGACGGCGACCAGGTTGTTGCCGCTGTCCCACTGCTGGCGTTCCGAGTCGTATTTCGTGCCACCGGTTTCCACCACCCGCAGGGCGTCGAGTCCGAGCGCGTCGGCGACCACTTCGACGAACGGCTTGAACGCCTCCTCCACCTCGACGCCCGGATCGGCATCGCTGGGGTGCAGCACGAATGTCTGAATCGAATCGACGATGTCCGGATACAGCGTGACGACGTCGCGGTCGGCGAAGGTGAACACCGTGTCGAGGTGCATGGCCGCGCGCAATTTGGGCATTCCCGCGACGATGACCTTGCTGGCGGTGTTCTCGGCGAACAGCTTGGCGGCCACCTGAGTGATCGCCTGACGCGACGTCCGCTCGCTCATCCCGATGATGACGACACCGTTGCCCGGTACCAGGACGTCGCCGCCCTCGATGGTCGACATGCCCCACGACTGTTCCGGATCACCCCACCACACGGTCGATCCGACGAAGTCGGGGTGGAACTCGTAGATGGCCTTCATCAACAGTGTTTCGTCGTGCCGCGCCGGCCAGAACAGCGGATTGAGCGTCACGCCTTGATATATCCAGCATGTCGTGTCGCGCGTGTAGAGCGTATTCGGCAGGGGTGGCATCAGGTACTCGGTGACGCCGGTCGCCTCCCGGGCCAGCGCACGATATCCGGACTGGATATCCGAGGGCAGGTCGCGGGTCGACATGCCGCCGATGAGCAGCTCGGTCAACCGCCGTGTGGTCAACGAGTCCAGGAAGCCGCGCGTGTCGTCCACGAGGCCGAGACCGACTTCGTTCGGCACGATCTTGCGGTCCAGCAGCCAGGCCTTCGCCTCGGGGATGTCCATCGTCTCGGCGAGGAGTTCGTGCAGTTCGACCACCTCGATGTCGCGGTCGCGCATCTTGTCGATGAAGTCGAAGTGGTCACGTCGGGCGTTCTGCACCCACAGCACATCGTCGAACAGCAGATCGTCGCAATTGGTCGGGGTCAGCCGCTCGTGCGCCAGACCGGGCGAGCACACCAGCACCTTCCGTAGCTTGCCAACCTCGGAGTGAACGCCGTAGTTCTCCGACGGATTCGTCACTTCAGCTCCTCTCGCGCGGGCGCTAGATCTCGATCGCTCCAGTTGCCAAGGACACCACACCCGCGACGGCGCCGAGGAGGATCACCGCGAACAGCACCGCCTCGGCAGGCCGGAATACACGAAGACCACGCTCGCGCCGTGCCTTGTAGTAGAGCGCGGCGGCCGGGGCGTACAAGATGCAGGACAACAGGAGTTTGTCGACACCGGCGGCGTAGATCAGGAACAAGGTGTACACCGTCGCCAGGCCGGCGATCACCGTGTCGCCGACCAGCGACCTACCGTTGCCATACGTCTCGCGGGTGGCGGTCAGCTTCAGCGCGTACGCCGCTGCGAACAGATACGGAATCAGCGACAGTGCCGCGGTCAGATCGAGCATGAAATCCAGTGCGTCCGCCGCGAACAGCAATGCGATGAGGAGCAGCGAGATGAGCCCGGCGGCCATGACGAGCGCGGCGACGGGCGCACCGTGCCTGTTGGTGCGGGCAAGGAACCGCGGCATGTCCTCGGACTTGGCCGGAATGTAGAGAACCTCCGCGGACATCAAGGTCCAGGCCAGGTAGGCACCGAGCACCGACACGATCACGCCAACGCGGATGAAGATCGATCCCCAGTGCCCGACAATCGATTCCAGCACCGCGGCCATGGACGGCTGGCTGACTCCGGCGAGTTGGTCCTGGGGCATGACGCCGTAGGACACCATCGTGACGAGTGCGAAAACACTGAGCACGCTGAGGAATCCGATGACCGTGGCGCGGCCGACGTCCTCCCGCTTACGCGCCATCCTCGAATAGACACTGGCGCCTTCGATACCCAGGAAGACGAAGACGGTGATCAGCATCGTGCCCGTGGCCTGGTCCCAGATCGCCGACAACGAATAGCCGTCTGCGCCACCCCAGAAGTTGTCGGCGAAGACATCGGCCTTGAATGCGATCGCCGCGATCACGATGAACGTCAGGATCGGCACCACCTTGGCAATGGTGACGATGTAGTTGATGACCGCGGCATCCTTGACTCCGCGCATCACCAGAGCCGCGAACAGCCACACACCGATCGCCGAGACCACGACCGCGAGCACCGTGTCACCGGCGCCGAACCCGGGCACCACGGCGCTCATCGTCGCCGTGATCAGCACCCAGTACGACGTGTTTCCCGCGCAGGCCGACGCCCAGTACCCGATGGCTGAGTTGAAGCCGATGTAGTCTCCGAAACCCGCCTTGGCGTACGCGAAGATACCGGCGTCGAGGTCGGGCTTACGTGTCGCAAGTCGCTGAAACACGAACGCCAGCATCAGCATTCCGAAGCCGGCGACGATCCACGCGATGATCGCCCCGAGCACACCTGTCTCGGTCCCGAACCGTCGCGGCAGAAGAAAGACACCGGATCCGATCATCGAACCGACCACCATCGCGGTCAGCGTCGGAAGGCTGACCTTCTGGTCGTTCTGCTCGGTCTGGGGCTCCGTGGAGGTCATCTCCTAGAGGTCGGAAAGAATCTGCTGACGCTTGGCGGCGTACTCGTCGTCTGAGATCGCACCGGTGGCACGAAGCGTTTCCAGCTCCTGCAACCGTTGTGCCGTCGACGGTTCGGGTGCGGAGGGATACGGCGCGGAGGGATACTGCCCCGGCGGGGGTGGAGGCGCCTGCGGCGCGGCCGCGGGAGCCTGGGCGGCTGCGGCCCGTCGCACGACGGCCTGCACCTGTTGGCGGGCCGCCGGATTCGAGCGTAGGTCGATCATGCTGTTCATGCCGATGTTGTTGGCCTTGAGGATCTGCAGGATCTCCATCAGCGGCCCGACCTGTCCGCTGAGGTCGTAGGTCCTGTTGTCCTCGGCGATCGTGAAGGTTGCAGGCATTACGCCGCTGACCAAACCGCTTCGGTCCCAATCGATCTGATACTGCATGGTGGTCGGATCCACGAGGGCGACCAGTTTGCGGTTGGTGATCATCGGCAGGCGAGTGATGGACGCGAGCACCCGGTCCTGGCTGGCGAACGGGGCGATACCCGGTCCCGAGATCTGCAGATCGATCTTCACCAGAGGCTGCTCGTTGATGCGTGTTCCGGTCTCGTGAATGCCCACGACCTGCGCAAGCGCCAGCACGCCGGTCTGTTCCAGCGCCTGCGTCTTGGCGGCCGACCGCGCACCCATGCTGGTGATACCCAGGGCGATCAAAACATCGAGGACGGTGATGGCCAGACCCCCCCAGAACATCCACTTCATGATGGGTTGCGCCCCGGAGGTGAAATAGATGGCGAGGAAGATCGGCCCGACGATTCCGCACAACAGGACGAAGGCCTGAATCTTGACGTACCGCAAGAAAGTGGACATAACCCAAGCTCCTATGGAATGTGGTCGTCGCGCTCGCATGTCAGATTAGCGTCAAACCGGCGGTTGGGAGCCTTATCGTCGGGCGGTGGCCACCGCTGACGATTCGGGCGAATCTGTGAAGCCGCGGTGGGTCCTTGCGGCCGTCTCGATGGCGCTGTTCTGCGTGCAAGTCAATTACTTCGCCACGAATCTCACGCTTCCGCGGATGGCCACGGATGATCAATGTCTACATGCTCACGCTGGGCGCGCGCGGTGAGATCCGGCGTTCATCACGGTCGGAATCGGCTTGTTCGCGTAGACATTTGACCGAGCGCCGCAGTGTGGATCGCCCGCGCGCCTAGGGCGTCGGTGCGCTCGCGCTGAGCGGAACTACCGGCTGCGGAACGACCGGCTGTGCCTCCGGCGCCTGCGGTGCGGGGCCGAGCAGGAAGTACAGCGGCGACGTCCAGTCCGGGCCCGCGGTCGTCCCGTAGCTGGTGTGGATGGCCACGCCACGTGCGTAGGACACGGACGTCTCTTCGTCGTCGGGGTTGTAATCGCAGACGGCATCGCCGAGGTCGCAGACGCTGATCGTGCGGGCGCCGACGGCCGGCGGCATCGGACCGGGTGCATGCGCCAGGATCGGCCAGTCCTGCGCCGCCCCCTTACCGCGCTCCGGAATTCCGCTTGCCGTCCCCAGGTTCAGGGTCGGATCCGCCGGCAGGCGATCGCCGTCGGCAACCAGCAGCACCGCCGCCAGATTGGGGCTGGCCGCCAGTGCCTCCAGATTGCGGTGCACGACCATCGCCCCCTGCGAATAGCCGGCCAGCACCACCTTCGATGCCGGGCAGCGCTGGACAAACCCCTCGTATTGCTTGCCCAGCGCTGCGGATCCGGCGTCGACGCTTCCGATGAAGCCGAGCCACTCGCCAACGCCGCCGTCTTCGCCCGGCGCTTCGACAGCGGGATACTCGACTGCTTCGGCGGTCATGGTGCGGCCGTCCTTTGCCACCTCTGCGGACAGCTCCTGCAGGGACTGGTACACAACCCGGCCCATTCCGTCGTTCTGCGCCAACTCGGCGGGTGTGCGCTCGCCCGAGCCTGCGGCGCCGATCCAATGCACATCGGGACAGGAGGCGGGCTGCGCACTGGCGATGCCTACCGACAGCCCGACGAATGCGGCGACGGCGACGGCAGCGCTGGCAACCGTGGTGACGCGACGGAACATGAAAACCCCTTACATTTGCCCCGACCAGGGGATACGCGTTCTAAATCGCTCTGGTCGCGGCCGGTGTTACAGCTAACTGCGCTCAGTGTCGGCCGAAGTGATACACCTCACACCCTGCGGTAATGTCCGCGACGTGGCCACCATGAAGATCGCCCGCATTCCTGCGGCAAATGCGAAGTTCGAGATCACCGACGTCGACATCCCGGAACCGGGTCCGCGGCAGGTCCGCGTGAAGGTACACGCGTGCGGCGTCTGCCATTCCGACGTCCTGACCGTGATCGGCGCGATGGGCAATTCGTATCCGCGCGCGCCGGGCCACGAGGTCGCAGGCGTGGTCGACGCCGTCGGAGACGGCGTCACGTCATGGGCGGTCGGAGACCGCGTCGGGGTCGGCTGGTTCGGAGGTTGCGACTTCACCTGTGAGTCCTGTCGGCGAGGTGATTTCATCTCATGCGAGAACGGGGAGGTTCCCGGCATTGCCTACGACGGCGGCTACGCGGAGTACATGGTGGCGCCCGCCGAGGCCCTTGCCCGCATCCCCGACGACCTTGCCGACGTCGATGCGGCACCGCTGATGTGCGCGGGTATCACCACGTTCAACGCCCTGCGCGAATCCGTGGCCCGGCCGAGCGACCTTGTCGCGGTCCTCGGTGTCGGCGGCCTCGGGCACCTCGGCATCCAGTTCGCGGCGAAGATGGGTTTCGAGGTGGTCGCTATCGCTCGCGGTACGGACAAGGAGCCGTTGGCCAAAGAGCTTGGCGCACATCACTACATCGACTCCAAGGCCGTCGACGTCGCCAAGGAACTCAATAAGCTCGGCGGCGCGCAGGTCATCCTCGCCACCGTGACCGTGGCCGACGCGATGGCGGCGACGGTCGGCGGCCTCAAGGCGCGCGGTCAACTCGTCGTTGTCGGTGCGCCCGCCGATCCGCTGCAGGTGCCGGCGTCGGCGTTGATCTTCAAATCCACTGCGGTGCAAGGCCATGCGTCCGGTACGTCGCAGGATTCCGAGGACACACTGCGCTTTTCGGCAATCACCGGCGTGCAGCCGATGATCGAGACGATGCCGCTATCAGAAGCTCAGGCTGCTTTCGACAAGATGATGAGCGGCGATGCGCGGTTCCGTATGGTGCTGACGATGACCTAGGCCCAAACGAAAACGGCGCCCACCTGAAAAGGTGGGCGCCGCTTCGCGGTGTTTCTAGATCACTTGACGATCTTGGTGACCCGGCCTGCGCCGACGGTACGACCACCCTCGCGGATCGCGAACCGAAGGCCCTCGTCCATGGCGACGGGCTGGATCAGCTTGACGGAGATGTCGGTGTTGTCACCGGGCATCACCATCTCGGTGCCCTCCGGCAGCGTCACTACGCCGGTCACGTCCGTGGTGCGGAAGTAGAACTGCGGACGGTAGTTGTTGAAGAACGGCGTGTGCCTGCCACCCTCGTCCTTGGACAGGATGTAGACGCTGCCCTCGAAGTCGGTGTGCGGCGTGGTGGTGCCGGGCTTCACGACGACCTGGCCGCGCTCGACGTCCTCGCGCTTGATGCCGCGAAGCAGCAGACCGACGTTGTCGCCGGCCTGGCCCTGATCGAGCAGCTTGCGGAACATCTCGACACCGGTGACCGTGGTCTTCGTGGTCGTCGGCTTGATACCGACGATCTCGACTTCCTCGTTCACGTTGACGATGCCGCGCTCCACACGACCGGTGACCACGGTGCCGCGGCCGGTGATCGTGAAGACGTCCTCGACGGGCATCAGGAACGGCTTGTCGGTCTCACGGACCGGGTCCGGGATCGACTCGTCGACGGCGTCCATCAGATCCTCGACGGACTTGACCCACTCCGGGTCGCCCTCGAGTGCCTTGAGTGCCGACACCTTGATGACGGGAGCGTCCTCGTCGAACTCCTGGGCGCCCAGCAGCTCGCGGACCTCCATCTCGACGAGCTCGATGAGCTCCTCGTCGTCCACCATGTCGGCCTTGTTCAGGGCGACGAGGATGTAGGGCACACCCACCTGACGTGCGAGCAGTACGTGCTCACGCGTCTGCGGCATCGGGCCGTCTGTCGCGGCGACCACCAGGATCGCGCCGTCCATCTGGGCGGCACCGGTGATCATGTTCTTGATGTAGTCCGCGTGGCCAGGTGCGTCGACGTGCGCGTAGTGGCGCTTGTCGGTCTGGTACTCCACGTGGGAGATGTTGATCGTGATGCCGCGCTGACGCTCTTCAGGCGCATTGTCGATCTGGTCGAATGCGCGCGACTCGTTCAACTCGGGAAACTTGTCGTGCAGAACCTTGGTGATTGCTGCGGTCAGCGTGGTCTTGCCGTGGTCAACGTGACCAATGGTCCCGATGTTGACGTGCGGCTTCGTCCGCTCGAACTTCGCCTTCGCCACTTCTGTGTCCTCCTGGACTTGTTGGTGCTTTTGCTAAAGCAGTTTTGATCTTTGCAGTTGTGTGGTCCCGCGGAACCAACGGGTCAGGTTACTGACCCGTTGCCTTCGCGATGATCTCCTTCGACACGTTCGCAGGAACTTCGGCGTACGAATCGAAAACCATGGAGTAGTTCGCCCGGCCCTGGGTCTTCGACCGAAGGTCTCCGACGTAACCGAACATCTCCGACAACGGTACGTGCGCCTTGACGACGCGTGCACCGGACCGCTCCTCCATGGCCTGGATCTGACCACGGCGGGAGTTCAGGTCGCCGATCACATCACCCATGTACTCCTCGGGTGTGGTGACCTCGACGGCCATGACCGGTTCCAGGATGACCGGCTGCGCCTGTGCGGCAGCCTTTTTCAGCACCTGGGAACCGGCGACCTTGAATGCCATTTCCGACGAGTCGACCTCGTGGTAGGCACCGTCGAGCAGGGTGACCTTCAGGTTCACCAGCGGATAGCCGGCGAGCACGCCGTACTGCATGGCGTCCTGCGCACCCGCATCGACCGACGGGATGAACTCGCGGGGGATGCGGCCACCGGTGACCTTGTTCTCGAATTCGTAGGTGGCACCGTCCTCGCCGGTGAACGGCTCGATGGCGATGAGCACCTTCGCGAACTGGCCCGAGCCACCCGTCTGCTTCTTGTGGGTGAACTCGACCTTTTCGACCGCGCGCTTGATGGTCTCCTTGTAGGCCACCTGCGGCTTGCCGACATTGGCCTCGACCTTGAACTCGCGCTTCATCCGGTCCACGAGGATGTCGAGGTGAAGCTCGCCCATACCGCCGATGACGGTCTGGCCGGTCTCCTGGTCCAGGTGCACCTTGAAGGTCGGATCCTCCTCGGCCAGCTTCTGGATGGCCGTGCCGAGCTTTTCCTGGTCGCTCTTGGTCTTGGGCTCGATCGCCACCTCGATCACCGGATCGGGGAAGGTCATCGACTCCAGCACGACCTGCTGGTTCGGATCGCTCAGCGTGTCGCCGGTGGTGGTGTCCTTGAGGCCGATGACGGCGTAGATGTGCCCCGCGGAGGCCCGCTCGACCGGGTTCTCCTTGTTGGAGTGCATCTGGAACAGCTTGCCCAGCCGCTCCTTCTTGCCCTTGGTCGCGTTGATGACCTGGCTGCCGGACTCGACAGTGCCGGAGTAGACGCGGACGTAGGTCAGCTTGCCGAAGAACGGGTGCGTGGCGACCTTGAACGCAAGGCCCGAGAACGGCTCTTCGGTCGACGGCTTGCGCGTGACCTCCTCGTCCTCCTTGCCCGGGGGGTGTCCCACGGCCGCAGGCACGTCCAGCGGCGACGGCAGGTAGTCGATCACCGCGTCGAGCATGGGCTGAACACCCTTGTTCTTGAACGCGCTGCCGCACAGCACCAGGTAGGCCTCGGAGTTGATGGTCAGCTTGCGCAGCGCGCCCTTGATCTCCTCGACCGACAACTGCTCGCCACCGAAGTATTTCTCGAGCAGCGATTCGTCGGTCTCGGCGACCGCCTCGAGCAGCTTGGTGCGGTACTCGTCGGCCTTCTCGGCGTATTCGGCCGGAATGTCGATGGTTTCGTAGGTTTCACCGAGCTTGGTCTCGCCGCGCCATACCTTGGCGTTCATCTCGACCAGGTCGATGATGCCCTCGAAGTCGCCCTCGGAGCCGACCGGCAGCTGGATCGGGATGACGTTGGCGCCGAGGCGATCCTCCATCGTCTTCACCGAGAAGTAGAAGTCCGCGCCGATCTTGTCCATCTTGTTGACGAAGCAGATGCGGGGGACGTCGTACTTGTCGGCCTGACGCCAGACCTGCTCGGACTGCGGCTCGACACCTTCCTTGCCGTCGAAGACGGCGACGGCACCGTCGAGCACGCGCAGGCTTCGCTCCACCTCGACGGTGAAGTCGACGTGTCCCGGGGTGTCGATGATGTTGATCTGGTTGTCGTTCCAGAAGCAGGTGGTGGCCGCGGAGGTGATGGTGATCCCGCGCTCCTGCTCCTGCTCCATCCAGTCCATGGTGGCGGCGCCGTCGTGCACCTCACCGATCTTGTAGCTGATACCGGTGTAGTAGAGGATGCGCTCGGTCGTCGTCGTCTTACCGGCGTCGATGTGCGCCATGATGCCGATGTTGCGCACCTTGGTCAGGTCGGTCAGCACGTCCTTCTGTGCCACAGAAGTCTTCTCTCTCGCTTGGTAGTTGTTCAGCCTTGACTCGCCGGCACCCCGACAGCTCTGCCGCGGGTGGCTAAGTCACCAGCGGTAGTGCGCGAAGGCTCGGTTCGCTTCGGCCATCTTGTGTACGTCTTCGCGTCGCTTCACTGCGGCGCCCAGACCATTGCTGGCGTCGAGAAGTTCGTTCGCCAGGCGCTCAACCATGGTCTTTTCGCGGCGCTGCTTGGAGAAGCTGACCAGCCAACGCAGGGCGAGCGTGGTCGAGCGCTCCGGACGCACCTCGACGGGCACCTGATAGGTGGCGCCACCGACGCGGCGGCTGCGAACCTCCAGCGCGGGCTTGACGTTGTCCATAGCGCGCTTGAGTGTGACCACGGGGTCGGTGCCGGTCTTTTCGCGGGCCTGTTCGAGCGCACCATAAACAATGCGTTCGGCCAGGGATTTCTTCCCGTCGAGCAAGACCTTGTTCACCAGCTGGGTGACCAGCTGCGATCCGTAGACCGGATCGTTGACGAGCGGGCGCTTAGGCGCGGGTCCCTTGCGCGGCATCAGCTCTTCTCCTTCTTGGCGCCGTACTTGCTGCGCGCCTGCTTCCGCGCCTTGACACCCTGGGTGTCGAGCGAGCCGCGGATGATCTTGTAGCGCACACCCGGCAGGTCCTTCACACGACCGCCACGCACGAGCACCATCGAGTGCTCCTGGAGGTTATGGCCTTCACCGGGGATGTAAGCGGTGACCTCAACCGCGCTCGTCAGCTTGACGCGCGCCACCTTCCGAAGTGCCGAGTTCGGCTTCTTCGGGGTGGTGGTGTACACGCGAGTGCACACACCGCGGCGCTGCGGGCTGCCCTTGAGGGCCGCCGTCTTGACCTTGGCGATCTTGTCGCGGCGACCCTTGCGGACCAGCTGCTGAATGGTTGGCATCTACCGTCTCTCTGTGTTGCTCGTTGTTCTCTAGGTCGTGCTGAAAGTCTCTGTACTGCTGTTATGTCCCGCTCGCGTACCCCGCGATCGGGTGTGTCGCACGCGCACGCCGCGAAGATATTCTCTAGGCTTCGTGGACACGCGAATTGGCCGGCGTGCAGGCATGCTTGCTGACCTTTCCTGAGGTCCGGTCCGCAATGCGCCTTATCTGCCAGGCACGATCGTCCACAATACCAGGGTGGCGCGCGCCGACCAAACCCGTCGCTGATCGGCTAACCGCAGGTCAAAGCGCCTACCGCCCCCACTCTTCGCGCAAGCGCTCATCTCAGCCCACACTCTTCGCGCAAGCGCTCATCTCAGCCCACACTCTTCGCGCAAGCGCTCATCTCAGCCACACTCTTCGCGCAAGCGCTCATCTCAGCCCACACTCTTCGCGCAAGCGCTCATCGTCGTTCCATTCCTGCCGCCAGCCGCAGCATCATGTCGGTGAATACCGCATCGGTGTCGATCCCGTGCATCGCGCCGGTCATCTCGAGCAACACGAATCCATGCATCGCCGACCAGAACTCCAGCGCCGCATAGAACGCGTTATCGCCCAGCAGTCCATAGGACGCCAAGACCTCGATCACCGGCGCCGCCGTCGCTCGGGTGGCCTCGGTGAATTCGGGGTCGTCGCCACCGAGCGGCATCCGGGTGAACGCCGAGTAGCGGCCTGGATGGTGGTGGGCGTAGCTGCGATAGGCGGCGGCCATCGCCATCACCGCGTCGTCCCGGGTACGACCCTGCGCGACGGTATTGAGCATGTCGATGATGTCGCCGACCACCCGCATCCGCACGGTGCGCCGCAGGTCCTCGAGGCTGTGCACGTGGTTGTACAGCGACGGGCCCTTGGTGCCCAGCTGGGTCGCCAGCGCGTTGATCGTGAGCGCGTCCCAGCCCTCGCGGTCCAGGAATGTCAGCGCCGCGTTGACGATCGCATCGCGGCTCAGCCTCGCCGGGCGCCGGCCCGAAGTACTCGACGGCTGAGCTGCCATGAACGCGTCGCCCCCTCTCCGGGTTTCGCCGTAGACCGCAGAAACCGGTGAGGCAAAACTAACACCTCTAGTTTTTCCAGCTCAGACTCTGTCCGGTGAAGTCAGTTGACGCGCTCTTGGCTGAGTTCGGCGAGTTGTTCGGTGATCCCACACAGATCGGACAGGGTCGCGGGGTTCAGCGTCTGGATCGACCAGGTGATGACGTCACCGCCCTTGGCGACGTAAATACTGCAGGCATTGCCGTCGTAGGCCTTGAAGCCCTTGTTGCCGTCGAGCGACAGTTCCGTGATCGTGCGCCCCGCACTCTGTTCCAGCGACCGCTCGGTGTCCATATCGCTGCCGCGGTACCACCACGTCGAGATGCCCATCCCGGCGCCGACCGTCCCGAACATGGAGTCCTCCTGCCAGAAGCACCCGGCGTCGCTGACCACGGCCTTGGTGAACTTCGCCTTCCCGGCGGCCGCGGAGATGTCGGCGTCGGTGATGCCGTTGCAGTCACCACTGCGGAAGCCGGTGGCCTGGGCGGCCACAGGTGCGGTCGACGGCGCCGGGGCCTGCTTCGAGGAGTCGCAGCCGACGAGAAAGGCCGACGTCGCGGCCGCCATCGCGAACCACGAAGCACCCTTTCGCGCGCCCGACATCACAAGTCCGATCGCAGGGTGGCCGAGAGCAATTCCTCGGCGTCCCGGCACGGGTCGGCGCCGCCGCCGGTCTGCCCGCGGAACTGCACCCACCAGCTCAGCACTCCGGGGCCGGCCGCCGCCGTGGCCGAGCACGCCGCGCCGGTCGTGTCACGCCGGGCCAGAAACGCCTCGTGCCGTTCGACGTCCGTGCCGGTGATCGTCGCGCCCCGTTCGGTGGCCAGGGTCTTCTCACGGTCCAGGCTCCCGGACTCGAACCAGGAGAACGTCACGTCGATGGTCTTGCCGCCCCGCGTCAGCACGTATTGGCAGACGGCACCGCTGTAGGGCCGAACCACATCCTCTGCGGCAAGCGTCTCCTGGACAGAGGAGTCGAGCAGAAGTCCGCAACGGTCATCGACATAGCCGTAGCTGCGGTCGGGATCGGGTACGACCGGATGCGGCCGTCGCGCGGTACCGCTGACGGTCGAAGAACATCCTGCAACGATCGCCGCCGCCGTGACCGCCGCGACAACAAGCTGATTGACACGCCAACGCATCGCACGTGACACGCTACCCAGCACCGACGTGAATAGCGACTTGGACGAACACCGCCATCACCTGCGCGCAACGACGTAATCTCTCCCCATGATGTGGACTGTGATCGGCCGGTCTTTGGCGGCATGCGCGGTTTCGCTACCGGTCGCATTGACGCTCGGAGCGCCAGCCGCCGATGCGGATCCGTTCGTCTGCAACCCGTATTTGCGCCAATGCGCCGACAACGCTGTCGTCGGACAAGATCCGGGACAGGACACCCACATTCAAGGGATCGGACTCGTTCGGACCATCGACTGCAACAACTCCACACTGCTGGTCAACGGCTCGGGTAACCAGGTCACTGCCCTGGGAACCTGCTACGGCGTGACTCTGCAGGGCAGTGGGAACTTCGTCGTCGCCGACAACGTCACCAATGACGTGACGGTGTACGGCTGGGACCAGACCGTTCTCTACAAGAACGGCGCACCGTACGTCTGGGACCGCGGCCGTGAACTGGGCATGACGAACAACATCAGCAGGCTCGCCGGATGAGGCGCGCCTACGCCCTCGCCGTCACCGTGGCGGCGGCAGCCCTGATGCTCGCCGGCTGCGGCTCGGAGAGCTCCGACACCAAGACACCCACCGCGACCGCGGGCTCCTCCGGTGCGCAGGTCGAGGTCGGTAACACCATCAACTACGGGTCGTTCGGTACCACCGCCGACATCGATTGCGCCGACGGAAAGTCGCTCAACATCGGCGGGTCGAACAACACCCTCACCGTCAAGGGCACATGCGCCAACGTGAACATCGGCGGCGCCGACAACAAAGTCACCTTCGACCGCATCGACAAAGAGATCAGCGTCGTCGGCCTGAACAACACCGTGACTTACAAAGACGGCGACCCGAAGATCAACGACACCGGTTCGAACAACAAGATCTCCAAGGGCTAGCTCGACTACTCGCTCGCGCCGTGCCTGCCCGCTCCCGAAGCGAACCGCGCTGCGCCCTCGAGTGATTCGGCGGCCACCCGCGACATACTGCCGAACTCGAAGTCCATCGCCTCGGCTTCTCCCATCCCCCACTGGTTGAGCATCGACAGGCGGTCCGCGCGCATACATTGCTGAGGCAATGCGGCGAGTTCGGCCGCGAGTTCCTCGGCCCGTTGGCGCGCTTCACCTTTGGGCACGACCCGATTTGCCAGTCCGATCGCCAACGCCTCGGCGGCGTCGACGGCGCGGCCGGTGAGGATCAGGTCCATCGCCCGGCTGTGCCCGATCAGCCGCGGCAGCCGGACGGTGCCACCGTCGATGAGTGGAACCCCCCAGCGCCGGCAGAACACGCCCATGACGGCGTCCTCCTCGACCACTCTCATATCGCACCACAGCGCCAACTCGAGACCACCCGCGACGGCGTAGCCACTGACGGCGCCGACCACCGGCTTGGACAACACCATCCGGCTCGGTCCCATCGGCCCGGGGCCGCTGCGGTGTACCGGATTGGCGTCCGGAGTGCCGAACGCCTTGAGATCGGCTCCTGCACAGAAGGTTCCGTTGTCGCCCCAGAGCACGGCGACGGCGGCCGAGTCGTCCTTGTCGAACTCGTCGAACGCGGCGTACAGACCTGCGGCCGCCGGTCCGTTGACGGCGTTGCGCGCCTCGGGCCGGTTCATGATCACCGTCGTCACCGGACCGTTCTTCTCGACCCGCACGCCACCGAACTCCCCGGTCGTCCCCTGCCCTTCGGGCGTGGGCCCATCGCTATCCCCTGGCCCTTGGCCGTGGCCCCAGCCCGCCGGACCGCTCATGTCGCCTCCATCAGTCTCTCGCTGTCCCGCCGCGAAATCAGTTCCGTGGCGAAGGTGTTGTACGTCTCGCGCAGTGCTGGGCCGGGCCAGTCGCCCGGTAGAAGTTCGGCGGGGAGCACCGGGTCGGTGCGCAGGTGACGAACCATCGCGGCGGCGATGACGAACTGACCGGGTACATCAGCGGCAGAGTTCATGTCGTCGAGCAGCTGATTCCCGACGCGTACCCAACCTGCGAGGTCCCATAGCCGGGCGGCGAGATCCGCGGGGTCGTCGTCGCGGGTGTGCAGCTCCCGCCCCCGTTGCAGAACCTCGTCGGGCAACACCGTGTCGAGGTTGTCGGGACGAAGCCACACGCCTTCGCGGAGTTCACCGAACCTGTTGTCCTGCAGTGTGGTCCGCAGGGTGGCACGGGTGCGGGCGTCGGTGCCGATGCTGGTGATCACCAGCGTCCTCCACTCGCCGTCCCACGTATGCAGCCGGGGGTTGATCGCGTCGTCCTGACGCCGCTGCCTGGCCAGCAGCCGGTCGGACAGCCGATAGCCGTCCTCCGACCGCACCAGGTCCCCCGCGCTCACCATCCTGGTCAACGCCACCCGCACCGTCGGCTCTTTGATGTCGAAATCGGTAGTGAGCCTGATGAGTTCACTCGCGGTGGCCCATGCCGGGTGCGCCCCGAGAAGCACGCTCAGCACCACCGAGCGAGCCGTCATCCGCGAGAGCGCAGTTGGCATTCCTCAGACCCCGGACGCCTTCCGGCCATGGTCGCCGAACGGCTCGTCACGCTGGCGGACCGCATCCCGGAAACCGTGCTCGCGGGACTGCGCGACGAACGCATGCCCCTCCGGAGTGTGGCGGGCGACGCCGTCGAAGACGGTCGAGATCATCGCACTGTTGGACACCCCCTGGTTGAGCAGCGCAGAGTTCATGGCGAGCTTCACCATGATCAGCTGGTTGATCGGGACGGCGGCGATGCGCTCGACCAGTCGCTCGGTGCGTTCGTCGAGGTCCTCGGGTTCGGGCGCCTCAATAGCGAGCCCCCACTCGGCGGCCTGCGCTCCGGTGATCGAATCCCCGGTCAGCAGAAGGCGTTTGGCGCGTTGATCGCCGATCCGGTGTGCCCACATCCCTGCTGCGGGGACACCCCAGACCCGAGTGGGCGGATAGCCGATCTTGGCGTCGGCCGCCGCGATCACCTGATCGGCGTGCAGCGCGATGTCGGTGCCGCCCGCCACACAGTAACCGTGGATCTTGACCACCGTCGGCTTGTCCGCATGCAGGAGACTCGAGAAGCCCCTGACGAAGCGGCTCATCATCTGGTAGTCGATCATCGGATCCCACGGCTGATCGGGCAGATGGTTGATCGCCTGCGTCTTACCCGACAGCACGGTGTCCTTGTACGGGCTACCGCCGCCTGCCGACGAGGATCCCTCGGCGTAGGCGGACAGGTCGAAGCCCGCGCAAAACCCTTCGCCGCGGCCGGAAACGAGGATCACGTGCACATTGGGGTCGAGGTCCGCACGCTCGACGAGCGCCGACAACTCCAGTGGCGTGTCGGCGACGATCGCGTTGCCCTTTTCGGGGCGGTTGAAGGTGATGCGCGCAACCCGGTCGGTGACCTCGTAGGTCATCGTCTTCAGGTTGTCGAAATCCACAGGTCTGATCGCGTGCGTCATCCCTTTACCAAAGCACGTTCCAGGATCGGCGCCAGATCCAGTCCGGTGGGCATCGTTCCGAATGCGCCGCCCCATGAACCGCCCAGCCGTGTCGCGAGGAACGCCTCGGCGACGGCGGGGTGGCCGTGGCGCACCAGCAGCGAACCCTGCAGTGCCAGGCTGATGTCCTCGGCGACCTTGCGGGCCCGGTACTGGATGGTCTCGAGGTCGCCAAGCGCCGGCCGCAGCCCGTCGACGTGGGCGTCCAGGCGGGGATCCTGGCCAGCGGTTCGAGACAGTTCGTCGAACAGCACGTCGACGCACTCCGGGCGGGTTGCCATGGCGCGCAACGTGTCCAGCGCGCTGACGTTTCCGGAGCCTTCCCAGATGCCCATCAACGGTGCTTCGCGGTAAATCCTGGGCATACCGGATTCCTCGACGTAGCCGTTACCGCCCAGGCATTCCATCGCCTCTCCGGCGTGCGGGGTGGCGCGCTTACAAACCCAGTACTTGCCCGCAGCAAGGCCGATGCGGCGCAACATCGCCTCGCGCTCGTCGCCGCGCACCACGGCATCGGTGGCGCCGGCCATGCGCATCGCCAGGATGGTCGCCGCCTCGGCCTCGACCGCGAGATCGGCCAGCACGTTGCGCATCAGCGGCTGATCAATCAGATACTCGCCGAACGCCTTTCGATGCTGTGCATGGTGGATCGCGCGGGCCAGACCGCTGCGCATACTGGTCGCGCTGCCCAGCGTGCAGTCCAGCCGGGTCAGGTTGACCATCTCGATGATCGTCGGGACTCCGCGGCCTTCCTCACCGACAAGCCACGCGGTGGCGCCGTCGTACTCCACCTCGCTGGAGGCGTTGGCGTGGTTGCCGAGCTTGTCCTTGAGACGCTGGAGGAACATTCGGTTGCGGCTGCCGTCGGGCAGGATCCGCGGCAGGAAGAAGCAGGACAGACCGCCGGGCGCCTGTGCCAGAACCAGGAAGATGTCGCACATCGGCGCCGACGTGAACCATTTGTGGCCGGTCAGGCTGTAGCTTCCGTCGGCGTTCGGCGTCGCCGCCGTGGTGCCCGCACGCACATCGGACCCGCCCTGCTTCTCGGTCATCGACATGCCCGCGGTGATGCCCACCTTGGTGGCGGGCACCTTCAGTTCGGGGTCGTACTGGCGACTCGTCAGCAGCGGCTCGTAGACCGTGGCGAGTTCGGCGTTGGCGCGCAGCGCCGGGACGACGGCGTAGGTCATCGAGATCGGGCACACGTGGCCGGGCTCGGGCGTCCAGACCGACATCTTGGCGGCGCGCACGACGTGGGCTCCTGGCCGGTCATCGGCCCACGGCGCGGCATGCAGACCGTGACCGATCGCCGTCGTCATCAGCTCGTGGTAGGCGGGGTCGTACTCGACCTCGTCGACGCGGTGACCGTAGCGGTCGTGGGTGTGCAGGATCGGCTGGTTGCGGTCGGCGAGTTCACCCCAGCGCTGCGCCTGCCTTGAGCCCGAGATCGCACCGAGGTCGGTGACCTCGTCGACGCCCCATTCGCCGCCCTCGCGAATCAGCGCCTCGGTGAGCACCGGGGAGGTGGCCGGGTTGAAGTCCTCCAGCAGCGGAACCTGATTGGTGACGACGTGCGTGTCTGACATGCCGCCGATATTACACTTTCTCAACAGCCGCACGCCAGATGTAATGCGCTAGAGGCGCGAGGCGACCACTCTCAATACCTGTTCGGCGGCAGAGAAAAACGAGCCGATATGCGCCTGGCCGGCGATGACATCGACGGTCGCGTTCAGGGCCTCCGCGTCAGCACGCACATGGGGCACGATCCAGTCCTCAGAACCCACGTAATACGTTGCGCGGCAGCCGACCGCGACGGGGTCGACGAACCGTGTGGGACGCAGAGAGCCCAAGATCGCGGCGGCCACGCCAAGTGGATCATTGTCGGCCTCGAACATCTCCTGCAGGCCGCGGTCAGTTACGCCGAGTGCCTGCCAAAGCGCCGACCAGTCGCCGCGTCGTAGGAAGTCCGCTAACGGCCGCAGCAGGCGCTCGGCCTCCTCTTCGTGGGCATGCATCGCGTAGGCGCCGACCACAATGTGATTCACCCGTTCGGGATAACGGCTGGCGAGGTTGCACGCAAGCCATCCGCCGCGCGAATAGCCCCACGCGGTCACGCGCTCGATGCCCTCTGCGTCGAGAACGGCGACAAGGTCCGCCGTCACCCCCTCGGCAACATAGGCGTCCGCGTCATGTGGGGCGTCGCTGGCGCCATGCCCGAGCGGATCGACATTGATGACGCGCCAATCCCGGACAAGCGCGTCGGTGTACCCGAAGTCCTGCCAGTGTCGTGCCGCGCACAACGTTCCGGCAATCAACAGCAGAGGGGGTCCGTCGCCGTCCACCGTGTAATCGATCCGGTAGCCGCGCGATTCAACAGCCATGCTCGGATCAGATCACGTATTGCTCACCAGATCCGGACCTTCTTCCGCGTTGCGTCTGGCCCGCCGCGCCAAATGACGGTTGAGCGCGAGGATCATCACGATGGCGAGCGTCCAGCCGAGCAGGATGTCGATGACGTAGTGCTCGGCGGTGTACACCAGCGTGAACGCCATGATCAGCGGATAGAGCACGAGCAGCGGTCGCCAGCCCCGGTGCACGCGGTTCCACAGGAACATCGACACTGCGGCCGTCATGCCGGCGTGCAAGGACGGGATGGCGGCAACGAGGTTGACGCTGGCCTGACCCTGATCGAGCAGGGCCGTGGCCGAATGCAGATTGAGGTTGCCCCAGCCGCGGCCGACGATCCGCTCGATCCAGTTGTTCGCGCCGTCATGCGTGGATTGCATCGCGCCGAGCACGCCGCCGTCGGGCACACCACGCGCCGACCTGAACATGCACTGCGGGTTGGCGGGTCCGCCCGCGACGTCGGCTGGGGTGCAGCGCGCCGCCGCCCATGGCGGTGCGGCAGGAAGTATCGAGTAGATCGCCAATCCCGCGACATTGAGTCCGACGAACAGCTTGACGAACGACTTCCATTCTTCGCGATCCCGCAGCCACAGCACCGCCGCGACCACATAGGGAAGGATGAAAAACGACATGTAGACGCTGCTGATCACCACCTCCCACCAGGGCGGCTCGGGCAGCTTCAGGTGCTCCTGCAGCCACACGGTCGGCATCGTGCCGGAGAAGAGCCAGCGGTCGACGTCAGCGGGCCAGTGCCACATCGTGGACCGGCCGATCATGTCGGCTGCCCCCCTGGTCAGGTCGTAGGCGATGAGCAGCAGGGCGAAGGGCAGCCAGTCCCGGATGATGTACAGCATCCGGCGGCCCTGACCGATACTGGCGGCGGCCAGACCCGCACAGACGTAGAGCAGCACCAACTCGCGGTTGAACGCGAAGCCATCGGTCGCGGTGCGATAGATGATGGCGGACGCCCAGATGGCGATCGCGACATAACGCAGGACCCGCAGCGATCGCCCCGAACGTCCCGGACCGGGAGTCGCCTCTATCGTTTCGACGGCGCGCGGCGGTGCAATTGACGACTCGTCAATTGCGGACACCTCGATGAATGTAGTTCACGATGGCGTTACCGCCAGTTCGCGGGGTGTTTCGGTTAGCAGATCGTGATCGAAGGCCCGTCAGCCGAGGTGTTCGCGGAGGAACGCGATGTCGTCTTTGCGGCCCGCGTCGGCGGTCTCGCAGATGACCGGGGCATCCGCGGCACCGACCACCGCGACCAACAACTGCGGATCGATCTGACCGGTGCCGAAATTGGCGTGCCGGTCGGCGCCCGAGCCCGCAGCGTCGCGCGAATCGTTGCAGTGCACCAGGTCGATGCGGCCGGTGAGCGCCTTGATGCGGGCGACGGCGTCGATCAGCTCCTCGCCTGCAGCCCAGGCGTGGCAGGTGTCCAGGCAGAAGCCGATACCGGTATCGCCGATGCGGTCCCAGAGCTTGCCGATGACGTCGAAGTGGCGCGCCATCGCGTGATCACCGCCCGCGGTGTTCTCGAGATACACCTGCATGTCGGTCTCAAGGTAGTCCAGCGCCTTGACCCAGCGTTCGAATCCGGCCTCGTAGTCGTTGTCGTCGGCATGGCCGCCGTGCACGATCACCGCGGCCGCGTTGATCTCCGAGGCGGCGTCGCACGTGTCCTGCAGGATCTTGCGCGACGGGATGCGCACCCGGTTGTTGGCCGAGGCGACGTTGATCAGATACGGCGCGTGGACGTAGAGCGGCATGCTGGCCGCCTTGAGCACATCGGCGTCCTCACGCGGCTTGGGTTTCTTCCAGCTCTGCGGATTGCCGAGGAAGAACTGCACCGCGTCGGCACCGTCGGCGGCCGCGTCGGCCAGGGGATCGTCTCCGTGTACATGCGAACCGATAAGCACCCGGCCAGTCTAGTGAGGCGACCCGACAAGACCGCGAGTGGGAAGTCATCAGGCGCGAAACGCGAAAATCGGCACGACAACTGGCCATTCGGCGCCACGGGCGCACGAAAAAGCCCCCGCACATGGCGGGGGCCTCTCCGTATTGCTTGGCGGTAGTCCTACCGATAATCCGAGTAGCCGTAATCGTCCAACGGCACTGCGGCACCGGTCGCCTGACCGAAGTCCGGGCTGTAGTACTGATCCTCGTAGGACGGGATCGTGTACGCCGCAGCGCGGGCTTCCTCGGTCGGGTTGACCTGGATGTTGCGGTACCGGTTGATACCTGTACCGGCCGGGATCAGCTTGCCGATGATCACGTTCTCCTTCAGACCCTGCAGCTTGTCGCTGCGGCAGTTGATCGCCGCATCGGTAAGCACGCGCGTGGTCTCCTGGAACGACGCCGCCGACAGCCACGAGTCCGTGGCCAGCGATGCCTTCGTGATACCCATCAGCACCGGACGACCCGCTGCGGGCTCGCCACCCTCGGCGACGACCCGACGGTTCGCGACCTCGAACTCGCCACGCTCGGTCAGCGAGCCGGGCAGGAACTCCGTCGCACCCGAATCGATGATCGTGACGCGACGCAGCATCTGCCGGACGATGACCTCGATGTGCTTGTCGTGGATCGACACACCCTGAGCGCGGTACACCTCCTGGACCTCCTTGACGAGGTGGATCTGCACCTCGCGGGGGCCCTGGACACGAAGCACCTCGTGCGGATCGGCGGAGCCTTCCATCAGCTGCTGGCCGACCTCGACGTGGTCGCCGTCAGACAGCAACCGCTCGGAGCCGTCATCGTGCTTGAACACCTTCAGGCGCTGACGACGAGACAGCTTGTCGTACACCACTTCCTCGCCACCGTCATCCGGGATGATGGTGATCTTGTAGAAGCGCTCGCCCTCTTCGAGTTGCACGCGACCGGTGACGTCGGCAATGGGCGCCTTGTCACGCGGGATGCGGGCCTCGAACAGCTCCTGCACGCGAGGCAGACCGCCGACGATGTCGCTGCCGCCGGAAACGCCGCCCTGGTGGAACGTACGCATGGTCAGCTGCGTGCCGGGCTCACCGATGGACTGCGCCGCCACGATGCCGACCGCCTCGCCGATGTCGACGAGCTTGCCCGTCGCCATCGAACGGCCGTAACACATCGCGCACACGCCGGTACCGGTCGCACAGGTCAGCACGGAGCGGACCTTGACCTCGGTGATACCCGCGGCCAGCAGTGCCTCGATCGCGGGGTCGCCCAGGTCGTGACCGCGCTCGACGACCACGTTGCCCTTGGCGTCGACGGCGTCGGTCGCCAGCGTCCGCGCGTAGGCCGACGTCTCGATGTGCTGATCGCGCACCAGCGTCTTGTCCTGCAGCTCGGCCAGCGTGATGTTGACACCGCGCTCCGTCTCGCAGTCCGTTTCGCGCACGATGACGTCCTGGCTCACGTCCACCAGACGACGGGTCAGGTAACCCGAGTCAGCAGTACGAAGTGCCGTGTCCGCCAGACCCTTTCGGGCGCCGTGGGTGTTGATGAAGTACTCCAGCACCGTCAGGCCCTCGCGGAACGAGGACTTGATCGGACGCGGGATGAACTCACCCTTCGGGTTGGTCACCAGACCCTTCATGCCCGCAAGTGTGCGGGTCTGGGTCAGGTTGCCCGTTGCGCCGGACTTCACGATCGTGATGATCGGGTTGTCCTCGGGGTAGTACGCCTCGAGAGCCTTACCGACCTCTTCGGTGGCGTCCTGCCAGATCTTCACCAGCGCTTCGTTGCGCTCGTCGTGGTTGAGCGCGCCGCGCTGGTACTGCTTCTCGATCCGGTCGGCCTCGGCCTCGTGACGCTCCAGGATCTCCTGCTTCTGCGGCGGCACCAGCACGTCGGACATGGCGATGGTGACACCCGAACGGGTGGCCCAGTAGAAGCCGGCGTCCTTGAGCTTGTCCACCGTCTGCGCGACGACGATCATCGGGTAGCGCTCGGCCAGATCGTTGACGATCCGCGCCTGCACCTTCTTGTGCATCTGCTCGTTGACGAACGCGTACGCGGTCGGGAGCAGCTCGTTGAACAGCACCCGGCCCAGCGTGGTGTCCGCCGTCCAGGCATCGCCCGGCTTCCAACCCTCGGCGCCGAACAGCTCGGCTTCGATGTCGGCAGGCGGGCGCAGCTGGGTCAGCCGAATCCGGATGTTGGCCCGGACGCTCAGCGCGCCGCGGTCCAACGCCATGATCGCCTCGGCCGGTGAGCTGTACACACCAAACTCCGGCCTGTCCTTGGCAGCGGCCACGTACTCGCCGGTGTCGCCCTCGATCAGAGTGGTCAGGAAGTACAGCCCGGTCACCATGTCCAGACGCGGCATGGCCAGCGGGCGGCCCGACGCAGGCGACAGGATGTTGTTCGACGACAGCATCAGGATGCGTGCCTCGGCCTGCGCCTCGGCACTCAGCGGCAGGTGCACCGCCATCTGGTCACCGTCGAAGTCGGCGTTGAACGCCTCACACACCAGCGGGTGCAGCTGAATTGCCTTGCCCTCCACCAGCTGCGGCTCGAAGGCCTGGATGCCGAGGCGGTGCAGCGTCGGTGCGCGGTTCAGCAGCACCGGGTGCTCGCCGATGACCTCTTCGAGGACATCCCACACCTGGGGACGCTGACGCTCGACCATGCGCTTTGCGCTCTTGATGTTCTGCGCGTGGTTCAAGTCGACCAGGCGCTTCATCACGAACGGCTTGAACAGCTCGAGTGCCATCAGCTTGGGCAGGCCGCACTGATGCAGCTTGAGCTGCGGGCCGACCACGATGACCGAACGGCCCGAGTAGTCGACGCGCTTGCCGAGCAGGTTCTGACGGAACCGGCCCTGCTTGCCCTTGAGCAGATCGGACAGCGACTTGAGCGGACGGTTGCCCGGCCCGGTGACGGGCCGGCCACGACGGCCGTTGTCGAACAGCGCGTCCACCGACTCCTGAAGCATGCGCTTCTCGTTGTTCACGATGATCTCGGGCGCACCCAGATCGATGAGTCGCTTCAACCGGTTGTTGCGGTTGATGACGCGGCGGTACAGGTCGTTGAGGTCCGACGTGGCGAACCGGCCACCGTCGAGCTGCACCATGGGGCGCAGCTCCGGCGGGATCACCGGAACCGCGTCGAGCACCATGCCCAACGGCGAGTTGCTGTTCGACTGGAACGCCGCGACGACCTTGAGACGCTTCAGCGCACGAAGCTTCTTCTGGCCCTTGCCGCTTCGGATGACCTCGCGCAGCTCCTCGGCCTCGGCATCGATGTCGAAGGTCTCGATGAGCTTCTTGATCGCCTCCGCGCCCATGGCGCCGGTGAAGTACTCGCCGTAGCGATCGATGAGCTCGCGGTAGAGCACCTCGTCGACGATGAGCTGCTTGGGAGCCAGCTTGGTGAAGGTGGTCCAGATCTCGTCGAGCCGGTCCAGCTCACGCTGGGCACGATCACGGAGCTGACGCATTTCGCGCTCGCCACCGTCACGCACCTTGCGCTTGACGTCGGACTTGGCGCCCTCGTCCTCGAGCTCCTTCATGTCGGCCTCGAGCTTCTGCGCCCGGGCCTCCAGGTCGGAATCGCGCTGATCCTCGACGGCCTTCTTCTCGACGACCATCTCGGCCTCGAGCGTGGACAGCTCGTTGTGACGCATCTCGTCGTCGACGGCCGTGATCACGTACGCCGCGAAGTAGATGATCTTCTCGAGATCCTTGGGCGCGAGGTCGAGCAGATAACCGAGACGGCTCGGCACACCCTTGAAGTACCAGATGTGCGTGACGGGCGCGGCCAGCTCGATGTGGCCCATCCGCTCACGACGCACCTTGGCGCGAGTGACCTCGACGCCGCAGCGCTCGCAGATGATGCCCTTGAAGCGGACGCGCTTGTACTTGCCGCAGTAGCACTCCCAGTCGCGAGTCGGTCCGAAGATCTTCTCGCAGAACAGGCCGTCCTTCTCGGGCTTGAGCGTGCGGTAGTTGATGGTCTCCGGCTTCTTTACCTCGCCGAAGGACCAGTTGCGGATGTCGTCCGCGGTCGCAAGACCGATGCGGAGTTCATCGAAGAAGTTGACGTCTAGCACGTAACTCCCTTTCCCCTTTCGGGATTTGTAGCCAATAACACTTAGTGCCCGCGGCGGTGCCGCGAATCAGGCTAGATCTTCGACGGACGCGGATTCGTTGCGCGACAGGTTGATTCCGAGGTTGGCAGCTGCGCGCTCCAGATCCTCGTCGTCACCGTCGCGCATCTCGATCGCGGCACCGTCAGAAGACAACACCTCGACGTTGAGGCACAGCGACTGGAGTTCCTTGAGAAGCACCTTGAACGACTCGGGAATGCCCGGCTCGGGGATGTTCTCGCCCTTGACGATCGCCTCGTAGACCTTGACGCGGCCGACGGTGTCGTCGGACTTGATCGTCAAGAGCTCCTGCAGCGTGTACGCCGCGCCGTAGGCCTGCATGGCCCAGCACTCCATCTCGCCGAACCGCTGACCACCGAACTGCGCCTTACCACCCAGCGGCTGCTGGGTGATCATCGAGTACGGACCGGTGGAGCGGGCGTGGATCTTGTCGTCCACCAAGTGGTGCAGCTTCAGGATGTACATGTAGCCGACCGTCACCGGGTACGGGAACGGCTCGCCACTGCGACCGTCGAACAACTTCGCCTTGCCATCGTCGTTGACCAGCGTGACGCCGTCACGGTTGGGCAGTGTCGAGGACAGCAGACCCTGCAGCTCACCTTCCTGAGCGCCGTCGAACACCGGTGTCGAGACGATGCTTCCCGGCTCGGACTCCAGCAGCTCCTCCGGCAGGTTGGCAGCCCAGTCCGGCGACCCGTTGACCTTCCAGCCCGCCTTGGCCACCCACCCGAGGTGGGTTTCCAGGATCTGGCCGATGTTCATCCGTCGCGGCACACCGTGCGTGTTCAGGATGATGTCGACGGGCGTGCCGTCCTCAAGGAACGGCATGTCCTCGATGGGCAGGATCTTGCCGATGACGCCCTTGTTGCCGTGGCGTCCGGCGAGCTTGTCGCCGTCGGAGATCTTGCGCTTCTGGGCGACGTACACCCGGACCAACTCGTTGACACCGGCGGGCAGTTCGTCGTCATCCTCGCGTGAGAACACGCGGATGCCGATGACCTTGCCGGACTCACCGTGCGGCACCTTGAGCGACGTATCGCGAACCTCACGCGCCTTCTCACCGAAGATCGCGCGAAGCAGTCGCTCTTCCGGAGTCAGCTCGGTCTCACCCTTCGGGGTGACCTTGCCGACCAGGATGTCGCCGTCGCGGACCTCGGCGCCGATGCGGACGATGCCGCGCTCGTCGAGATCGGCCAGCACCTCATCGGAGACGTTCGGGATGTCCCGGGTGATCTCCTCGGCGCCCAGCTTGGTGTCGCGGGCATCGATCTCGTGCTCTTCGATGTGAATCGAGGTGAGCACGTCCTCTTCGACCAGGCGGTTGGAGAGGATGATCGCGTCTTCGTAGTTGTGGCCTTCCCACGGCATGATCGCCACGAGCAGGTTCTTGCCGAGCGCCATCTCGCCGTTCTCGGTACAAGGACCGTCGGCGATCACCTGGCCGCTCTCCACCCGGTCGCCTGCATCGACGATCGGGCGCTGGTTGGCGCAGGTGCCGTGGTTGGAGCGGGCGAACTTACGCATCCGGTACGTGTGCCGGGTGCCGTCGTCAGCCATCACGGTGATGTAGTCCGCGGAGACCTCCTCGATGACGCCTGCCTTGTCGGCGACGACGACGTCACCGGCGTCGATCGCGGCACGAAGCTCCATGCCGGTGCCGACCAGCGGCGCCTCGCTGCGGACCAGCGGGACCGCCTGACGCTGCATGTTCGCACCCATCAGGGCGCGGTTGGCATCGTCGTGCTCGAGGAACGGGATCATGGCCGTCGCGACCGACACCATCTGGCGCGGCGAGACGTCCATGTAGTCGACCTCGGTGGAGGAGACGTACTCGACCTCGCCGCCCTTACGGCGAACCAGGACGCGATCCTCGAGGAACCGGCCCTTCTCGTCGGTCGGCGAGTTGGCCTGCGCCACGACGTGGCGGTCCTCCTCGTCGGCGGTCAGGTAATGGATCTCGTCCGAGACCACACCGTCGTCCGCTTTGCGGTACGGCGTCTCGATGAAGCCGAACGGGTTCACCCGCGCGTACACCGACAGCGAGCCGATCAGACCGATGTTCGGGCCTTCCGGTGTCTCGATCGGGCACATGCGGCCGTAGTGGCTCGAGTGCACGTCGCGAACCTCGAGGCCGGCGCGCTCACGGGACAGACCGCCGGGGCCCAGCGCCGAAAGGCGGCGCTTGTGGGTGAGCCCGGAAAGCGGGTTGTTCTGGTCCATGAACTGCGACAGCTGCGAAGTGCCGAAGAACTCCTTGATGGCCGCCACGACGGGACGGATGTTGATCAGGGTCTGCGGCGTGATCGCCTCGACGTCCTGAGTCGTCATCCGCTCGCGAACCACACGCTCCATGCGGGACAGGCCCACGCGGATCTGGTTCTGGATCAGCTCGCCGACGGTACGCAGGCGACGATTGCCGAAGTGGTCGATGTCGTCGACCTCGACGGGCACCTCGGCGCCACCGGGAGCGGTCATCGAATTGTCGCCCTGGTGCAGACGGACGAGGTACTCGATGGTCGCGACGACGTCTTCTTCGGTCAGCGTCGAGCTGGTGATCGGCTTACCGACGTTCAGCCCGAGCTTCTTGTTCACCTTGTAGCGGCCCACGCGAGCAAGGTCGTAACGCTTCTCCTTGAAGAACAGGTTCTCCAGAAGGGTCTGCGCGGACTCCTTGGTCGGCGGCTCGCCCGGGCGCAGCTTGCGGTAGATGTCCAGCAGCGCCTCATCGGTGCCTGCGGTGTTGTCCTTCTCCAGCGTGCCCATCATGATCTCGGAGAAACCGAAGCGCTCCACGATCTGCTCGTTGGTCCAGCCGAGCGCCTTCAGCAGCACGGTGACCGGCTGACGGCGCTTGCGGTCGATGCGCACACCGACGGTGTCGCGCTTGTCGACGTCGAACTCGAGCCACGCGCCGCGGCCCGGGATCACCTTGACGCTGTGCAGCGTCTTCTCGGTGGACTTGTCGATGTTCTCGTCGAAGTACACACCGGGCGAACGGACCAGCTGGGACACCACGACACGCTCGGTGCCGTTGATGATGAAGGTGCCCTTTTCGGTCATCATCGGGAAATCACCCATGAAGACCGTCTGGCTCTTGATCTCACCGGTGTTGTTGTTGATGAACTCCGCCGTGACGAACAGCGGGGCCGCGTAGGTCATGTCCTTGTCTTTGCACTCGTCGACCGGGGCCTTGACCTCGTCGAAGCGCGGGTCGGAGAAAGACAGCGACATGGAGCCCGAGAAGTCCTCGATCGGCGAGAGCTCGGTGAGCACCTCTTCGAGGCCGCCAACGGGATCGACGGCGTCGCCGCGAGCCTTGGCGTTTTCCTTCCAACGCTCCGAGCCGATCAGCCACTCGAAAGAGTCGGTCTGTACGTCAAGTAGCCCCGGAACCTCGAGCGGTTCACGGAGCTTTGCAAAGGAAATTCTGTTTGGTGCTCCTGGTACGGAGTTATTGGTTGCTACTGCTGACTTGGATTGGCGGGACCCTGCCAAGATGCATCCTTCCAGCACCTCATGCGATCTCCGGAGGGCCTCAAAAGAGCTTGAGCGCCGCTTCCTTCGTATCGCGTTATCTGCGTCGGTTTGGCTGACTTACTCAAGCCCAAAAGCCCCCGAACGCAGGACACACGACTAGATCACTGAGCGGACTCAGGCTAGGAGGTGTCAGGTTGCCGGGTTAAGGAGGGCAGGATGCAGCCAGCGCAACGTCCAACAGTACCGCAGGACGGCGTATTCCTCAACCACCGCATGCAAAAGCCACGGGGCGCTGGCTGGCGTCCTGAACCCTCACATACATGCTGACCAACAGATTGGCGTGTCGGAGCCCTTCCGTCAAGAGATAACGCGGTGTTTGGTGTGGAGTTTTACGTTAAATCTCGGTTTGCGCCGCATCGGTACCGGCATCAGGCGGCCACCGAAGCCGTGCAGCTGGCGGCGGTCCCGGTCGTCTCGCGCAGACAACCCGGCTGGAGAGTGAAGAGGCCGCCGCTCAGCGCCATGAACGGTTCCAGGAAGTTGAGGAGGTACGGCCTGCGCAGCGAATTCGGCAGGTCAACCAGGGTGGCCTGGCCTCCCGGAGTGTTGATGGTGCGCGTCTCGCCGCTGTCCAGATAGATGCCCTCGGCGCGGTCGCCGTCGAACATGTCGTTGACCCAACCGACCATCAGGATGCTGGCCGCCGCCACATTCTGGGGCTTGGAGAAGCCCGCCACGAGTTGCTGCGAGAACTGGATGAGCCAATTGCCGCCGCGCATCGAGTCGACGTGCGAACCGCCGACCAGTGTCACGCCGTAGAAGTCGGCGTCGGGTCGCGCCTCGATCAACGCCGAGGTGCCGCTGCCGAACATGTTCCACATGTACTTCGGCGCCGCGAGCTGGTAGATCGGGATGTCGGCGTCGACCTTTCTCAGATCGTTGGCCATTTGGCCGTTCATACCGACCCCATCGAGCAGCACCACACCGGCGAGCCGATCAGCGCTTCCGTTGTCGGTCATGTATCCGGCGATACCGGAGACCGCGGCGCCGCCGGCTGAGTGGCCCATCAACACGACCCGGTCCGGAATCGGCCCGGCGTAGCCGGCCGCCGCCGCGCTGTCGGCGAGGGCCGTGTTGCCGTCGGCGAACAGGCCTGCCATCGCCTGGTGCATCGGCGCCCCGCCGAGCCAGCACTGGTCGTACTTCAGGAAGTTCGAGGTGATCGACGGGGCGACGACGATGCTGTTGGTCTGCTCGGCCAGCGTCGCGGCGGTGTAGCTGTACCAGGGACCGGCTGCCAGGAATCCGTGCTGCAGGTAGATGAGCCGAGTCGGCTCCTCCCCTTCGGCGTGTTGGGGGATGTACCAGTCGGCGGGCACGCTCTCCCCGGACCCTGGTGCACAGCCGCAGTCGATCCGAAGCCGCGAGCTGGACACCGTCACCGTGCTGCCGGGCGGGAGCATCGGCGGCCCGCCGAACAACTGGATGACGAAGCCGTACAGACCGAAGACGATCGTCCCGATCACGTCGAGCAGGATGTTCAGCGGGTTCGCCGTGATCGTGGCGGCGACCGGCACGGCTGCGGGCGACTGGAGCGACATTGTCGCGAACTCGGTGGTTTCGGCCTGCTCTGTCACGTCCTCGAACGTGGTCGCCAGAGGAACCACCTCGAGGTCCTCGCCAGGGTCGGCTTCGGTATCGACGAACACGGCGTTCTTCTGCTCGCCGTCCGGCGCCTGGATCTTCGCCGCGGGACCGAGATCGTCGACGGCGGCAGGATCGAATCCCAACCGCTGCGGATCGTCGGTGTGGATGTCGTTCGAGCCCGGTCCGGTGCCGTTTCCGTCAGCCGGGTCGACGAGTTCGATAGTTTCGTCGTTGGTGTCGATGACGTCCTCGTCGATCGCGCCCTCGTCCGTCGCCTCTTCGTCGATCGCGCCGTCCGCGGCCGTGTCCTCGTCTTTGGCGTCCTCGTCTTTGGCGTCCTCGTCCCTGACGTCCTCGTCCTTGACGTCTTCGTCCTTCTCGCCGCCGTCTTTCGCGTCGCCCGCGTTGACGTTGTCGCCCTGTGTGTCCCCCGCGGCGTCCTTCGCGCCGTTCGGTGACGTCTGCCCGGCTCCCGACTCGTTGTTGTTTCCGGCGTTATCCGACGATTCCGACGTCTTGCCGCCATCGCCGTCGGAGGATGCACCGTCGGTCGCCACCGCGACACCGGCCCCGGCCACCACCGCCGCCGAGATACCCGCGGTGATGACACCTGTGCCCAACCAGACCAAGAACCGGTCGACCATGAGCCCTCCTGTTCGCTGAACGCGAGAAAGATAACGCATTTGCCAGCTCGTGAGGGCGATTGTCACGATTCCGTCAGATCTGAGCGTCCGCTCGAAAACCGCCTATTACTTCGGATTCGACGCTACAGGGCGACTCGTTCGACGCGGATCGGCACTCCGGTCAACCGCGCCATACCGGCCAGGCGCTCGATGTGTTCAGGGTTGCTGGACATCAGTGTGTTGACGTTCGCGCCGCCCGCTCGGTTGGCCAACCGCCAGCCGGCCGTGCCTTTGTGGCCCCAGCCATGCGGGACCGCCACGACGCCGGCGACGATGTCCTTGGTGACGATGACGGGCACTTCGATCTCGCCGTGCTCCGACGCGATGCGCACGATATCGCCGTCGACGATGTTCGCCGCGGCCGCGTCGTCGACATGCATGCGGGCATTCTGAGTCCGTTCGCCGCGCATCAGCAGCGGCGCGTTGTGCATCCAGGAATTCTCGGATCGGGCCTCGCGTATGCCGATCAGCCGCATCGGATATCCGTCGGGAGTTTCGCGTCGCGCCAGCTTGGCGATTTCGGCGGCGATCTCGTCGTGCCGAAGCCGTACTCTCCCGCCGCGATAGACGACGGTGTCCTTAAGCACGCCCTCGCGCAGGTGCGGCGCCAGCACGACGCCGTGGGGATGTTCGGCGGTCAGGCGGGAGAAGGACAGCCCGCCGCGACGCAGTCCGAACCGGTCGCCGTCCTCCCCCAGCCGAATGATCGCGTCGACGAGCAGCCGCGGAGTCAACCGAACACCGAATAGCGACAAGGCCTTTCGTGCGGTGGCCAGCATCGCGAACCCCGGCGTTCGCCGCCTCAGCCGCGAGGTGAGGTCGTCGATGATCTCCCACTCGGCGCGGGCCTGGCCCATCGGCGCGATGACGGCTTCAGTGGCCTGCCGGAACGGGGTGGGCTGCAGAGTCTGGAACGGCAGCGGAAAGTCGTCGCGCTCGTACATCGACGTCGCGGGCAGCACGTAATCGCAATGCGCCAACGTCTCGTTGACGTACAGGTCGATGCCGACCATCAATTCGAGGGCGTCGAGCGCCGTCTCCAATTCATTGCCGTTGGGCACCGACAGCACCGGGTTGCCCGCGCTGACGAGCAGCGCCCGGACCTGACCCCACCCTGCCGTGGTGATCTCCTTGGCCATCACCCCGGCGGGTTCTGACCCCAGCACCGACGGGAAGTCGCCGATGCGTGAACGCCGGCGGGAGTAGATCGTCCGCAGCAGTGCGCCGCCAGCCTTGCCGAGCCAGCGCTCGCCGGGAAGTCCGAAGCGGCCGAACATGCTGCCGCCCGCCACATCGAGGTTTCCTGCCACCAGGTTGACCGCGTCGAGCAAATACGTTGTGAGTGTGCCGTTTTCGCCGATGCTGGTGCCGACCCGTCCGTACACCGCGGCACGCTCGGTGCACGCCAGGTCGCGGGCCAGTGAACGCACGGTCTCCGTGTCGATCCCCGTGCGCAGCGCCGTCGCCTCGGGACTGAACGGCCTCGCCAGCTGCTCGAGCCACACACCGCCGTCGGCCTGGCGCGCGATCCGGGCCCGATCGACGAGGTTCTCGCCGAACATCACATGCAGAAGCGACAGCAGCAGGTAGGCGTCGCCGTCGGGAACAATGCCCAGCCATTCGAACTGTGCGGCGGTCTCCGTCTTACGCGGATCTACGACAAGTACCCGGCCGCCGCGTTTGACGATGTCGTGCATGCGGTCCTTGATCCGCGGCACCGTCAGCACGCTGCCGTGAGACACGACGGGATTGGCCCCGATCACGACGAGTAGATCGGCGCGAAGGACGTCGGGCACGGGCAGCGCCAGGGGTGAGCCGTAGAGCAGTTGGCTGGCCACGAACCGGTTGTTGACGTCCTGGCTGCCTGCCGTGAACACGTGGAGCCTCGGGCCGAACCCGAGCATCATCGTGGTCAGGCTCAGCGTGTGGCTATAACTGAAGGCGCCGGGATTGCCGTAGTACCAGCCGATCGCACCCGACCCGTGCCTGCGATGGATGTCGGTCAGCCGGGCGGCGATATCGGACATCGCGGTGTCCCAGCCGACCGGTTCGAACTTGCCATCAACCGTCCGCCGCAGCGGTTCGGTCACCCGGTCGGGATCGTTGACGATCTCGCTGAACGCGACGCCCTTCTGGCAGGCGAACCCAGCCGAGAGCGGGTGGTCCTTATCGGGGCGCAGCGCGGTGAGGCGGCCATCCTCGACAGTCGCGATCATGCCGCAGAGCGGCTCGCAGATCCGGCAGAACGTGGTTTTCTGAACGCCAGGCTTGTGCTGGGTGCTCATCTTCCGACGTTCACGAGGGACTACCTCTCGACGGTCCTGGTCTCGACGGTTGGGCTGTCGACGGTCGGGATGACGCCCGTCGGGGCGTCGTCGTCATGACGATGCCTGCTGCTGGCGGTTCCGGCGAACTCATTGGACTGATACTTGTGGGTGCCTTCGAGGTCGTCGCGGATCGCCTCCTGCGCGGCCGGCGGCAGCGTGTGAAGGATTTCGCGGACGCGGGCCTGACGACGGCCAACGGCCTGACGTTCCGGCATACCCGGGGTCGCCATGATCTGCGGCGGCACACCTTCGATCTCGTCGGTACCGCCGTCGTGGTGACCGGCATCTACCATGGCCTGCTCCTCGGCCATTGTCGACTCGTCCTTCTCCTCCGACATGCCGATCGGTCCGATGCGGCGACCGTTGAGGAACTGTTTGACCACCGGCTCGTCGCTGGTCAACAGCACCTCGCGAGGACCGAACATCACCAGGTGCTTACGGAAGAGCATGCCCATGTTGTCCGGCACGGTCCTGGCGATGTTGATGTTGTGCGTCACGATCAGGATGGTGCAGTCGATCTGCGCGTTGATGTCGATGAGCAGCTGGCTGAGGTACGCGGTACGAACGGGGTCCAGACCGGAGTCCGGCTCGTCGCAGAGGATGATCTGCGGGTCGAGCACCAGCGAGCGGGCCAGGCCTGCGCGCTTGCGCATACCGCCGGAGATCTCGCCGGGGAACTTGTTCTCGTCACCGCCCAGACCGACAAGGTCGAGCTTCTCCATAACGATGTTGCGGATTTCGCTTTCCTTCTTCTTGGTGTGCTCACGCAAGGGGAAAGCGGTGTTGTCGTAGAGGCTCATCGAGCCGAAGAGCGCGCCGTCCTGGAACATCACGCCGAACAGCGTGCGGATCTCGTAGAGCTCCTTGGCGGTGCACTCGATGATGTTGGTGCCGTCGACGATGATCTTGCCGCGCTCGGGGCGCAACAGGCCGATCAGCGACTTGAGGAACACCGACTTACCGGTACCGGACGGGCCCAGCAGAACGCTGACCTCGCCCGCTGGAACCTCCATCGTGACGTCTTCCCAGATTCGCTGGGGGCCGAAGGACTTGGTCAGTCCCTCAACTTGAATGCCAATGCCCACGCGCGCGATCCTTCCGCCAATGTCGCAGGCCACATGCCTCCCGCCTGTGGCTTGAGTCACTGTAGCGCACGCCGATACGCAGCACTGCGGATGTGTCACGTCCGTAATCTCGGATGCCGGCGGACGGAATTAACCTGCACGTCAGGCGGGGTGTGGATGTCGCCAAGCCGACGAGCTATGCGCTGCTGCGACGTCTTTCGGCGTAGTTTGCGGTACTCGCGCGGCAATGGTCGTTTCCTGGCGCGGCGCCGCGACGACCAATAGCTAAGGCCATCAAACGGCCGCCGGCTCCGACGCGGCGCGGTCGGCTGGAGCTGCAGTTCTGACTACGTGCGGTGAATCACACTCCGAATTTTGCGAGCCGGAACGCGACCCTGGCTGCAGACGCAGAACCGCCCGGGACCGTGTGATCCCGGGCGGTTCGTGACGTGCTGAGTTACTTGACGGTGACCGTCGCGCCAGCGGCCTCGAGCTTGGCCTTGGCCTCCTCGGCAGCCTCCTTGGCGACCTTCTCGAGCAGCGGCTTGGGAGCGCCGTCGACGAGGTCCTTGGCTTCCTTGAGGCCCAGGCCGGAGACGATCTCGCGGACGACCTTGATGACGCCGATCTTCTTCTCGCCGGCGCCCTCGAGGATGACGTCGAACTCCGACTGCTCCTCGGCGGCCTCGGCAGGAGCGCCACCCGCGGCGGGACCGGCAGCCGCGATGGCGACCGGAGCGGCGGCGGTGACCTCGAAGGTCTCCTCGAACTTCTTGACGAACTCAGAGAGCTCGAGCAGCGTCAGTTCCTTGAACGCATCGAGCAGGTCGTCGGTGGACAGCTTGGCCATGATTGGTCCTTCCTGATTTCTTCTTGGTTATCGGTGTGTGGTTCGGCTACTCGGCCGCGTCGGCCGGTGCCTGGTCTTCGGATGACGCCTCGGCGGGAGCTTCGGCTGCTGACTCTGCGGGAGCTTCGTCGGCGGGTGCCTCGGCGGGAGCTTCGTCGGCGGGTGCCGCTCCAGGCTCCGAGGCCTTCTTCTCTTGCAGTGCAGCAAACAGCCGTGCGGCCTGAGACGCCGGAGCGTTGAACAGACCGGCTGCCTTGGACAGATTCGCCTTCATCGCGCCGGCCAGCTTGGCCAGCAGCACCTCGCGCGATTCCAGGTCGGCAATCTGCTCGACCTCGGAAACGCTCAGAGCGCGGCCGTCCATGTAGCCGCCCTTGATGACGAGGGCCTTGTTGTCCTTGGCGAACTTCTTGATCGCCTTGGCGGCGTCGACAGCCTCGCCCTTGACGAACGCGATCGCGGTGGGTCCGACGAACAGCTCGTCGAGACCCTCGATGCCCGCCTCCGCCGCGGCACGCTTGACCAGCGTGTTCTTGGCAACCGTATAGGTGGCGGACTCACCGAGCGAACGGCGCAGGTCCTTGAGGTTGGCAACCGTCAGCCCGCGGTACTCGGTGACGAGCGTCGCCGTCGAGTCCTTGAACTTTTCGGCGATGTCGGCAACCGCGGTGGCCTTTTCAGCCTTGGCCATGCATGCCTCCTCGTAGATGGGGACCGAGGGAGCCGAGAAGGAATCACGTCCGGAAATGACGAACGCCCCGACGCAGACAGGTCGGGGCGCACAAACATGTACTAGCCTCGTCCCCCTGCGTGGGCCGCCTGGCAATCCAGGACCTTCAACCGATTTCTCGGTGACCAACGGTCTTCGGTAGAACGTCGCCAAGAATAGCCGACCACCCGCCGATCAGCCAAAACGCGTGCGATTTCGGCGTGCGCAGTCTCGCTGAGCGTGACCCGTCACGCCGAATTCAGCGGGGCAATCGCTCAGCGACGCCTGCCAACGCGGACAGATGGTCGTCGACGGTCTTCAGGCCCTTGCCCATCGTGTTGATCGACACATGGCTGGCGCCCACCTCGGCCCAGGCCGCCAACCCGGCCGCGACGGTATCGGGATCGGCGGCGTCGACCCTGCCCTCCAGCCCGATCGCCTCGGGGTCGCGGCCCGCGGTGATCGCCGCGTCCCTGACGATCGCGCGGGCGTCGTCGAGCTTGGGCCCGGGACCCGTCATCGGGAACCACCCATCGGCGATACGCCCGATCCGTTCGTAGCCCTTGGCCGATGCGGAACCGATCCACACGGGGATCGGTCGCTGCACGGGAAGTGGTGCGATGCCGGCTCCTGTGACGGTGTCGAACCTGCCATCGAATGTGACGCTGCGTTCCGTCCACAGCCGTCGCATCAGTTCGATCTGTTCCTCGGACCGCGCGCCCCGAGTCTTGAAGTTCTCACCAAGCGCCTCGTATTCGACGGCGTTCCAACCGATTCCGACGCCGAGGCGAAACCTGCCCTGCGACAACAGGTCGACTTCGGCGGCCTGCTTGGCGACCAGCGCGGTCTGGCGCTGCGGAAGGATGATGATGCCGGTGACGAATTCGAGAGTCGTGGTGGCCGCCGCGAGGTATCCGAACATCACGAACGGCTCGTGAAACGTGGTGTCGATGTCGTACGGCCCATTCCACCCCGCGTGCACGGCGGTATCGGCACCCACGATGTGGTCGTAGGCGAGCAGGTGGGCGTACCCGAGGTCTTCGACTCCCTGCCCGTAGGCGCGCACGGCACCAACGTCGCCGCCCAGCTCTGTTTGGGGAAACACCACGCCGATACGCACGCCCCTATGACACCACGGCCGCAGGTCTATTCCGCCATACCCGTCGCGAGCAGCACCACCATCGCGAGCAGCAGGGTCACCCGCAGCCAGTGCAGCCGATCCCACCGCCGAGCAAGGTCCCGGTCCACGGCGTCGGTCCAGCCGCCGATGCGGTTGTTGATCGGCACCATCAACGTCACCGTCATCAGGACGACGGCGGCCATCACCGCGGTCGCGGCGAACAGAAGCCAGTTCGGCCACGTCACGACCGTCGCCGCGATGAGCACCACCAGCGTGGCGACGTACCAGAACGGCATGACGCGGCCCAGCACCCGGCTGGCGTGGCTGCGGGCTTGCCGGAACGCGTCGTCGGGCAACCGCCCGAAAGCCGGATTGGTGAAGGCGCCGACGGCGAACTCGACGCCGACCATTGGACCGGCGATCACCAGCGCCAGGATTTCGATGATTTCCCTCATGCTTCGACGGTGCGCGTTATGCTGACAAAAAACAAGGTACTGACAAATTTGTCAGCTGGAAGGCGTGCGATGGCGGTATCCAAGAAGGGCATCAACGAGTGCCCGATCGACGCCGCGCTGACGGTCATCGACGGGCGATGGAAGGGCACGATCCTGTGGCGGCTCCAGGACGGCCCGATGCGGACAGCGGAATTACGACGCAGCATCCCCGACATCACCGAGCGGATGCTGATCCGCCACCTCCATGAACTGGTCGACGCAGGCATCATCAACCGCCACGATGCCCAAACGGTGCCGCCGTGCGTGCACTACTCGATATCGAAGTACGGCATGACCCTGGCTCCCGTACTGGAGAGCTTGTGCGACTGGGGCCGAAAGCACATGGCCGGCGTCGGCTCCGAGTGATTTCGGCGTGCTTGAACACGCTCAGCCACGCCGAGCGTGACCCGTCACGCCGAAATCACCAATGCCGCGGCGCCGACGAGTCCGGCGTCGCCGCCGAGTTCGGCGGGCACGACCCGCAGATCGCGGATGAAGTCCAGTCGCGCGTAGGAGTCCAGCGCCTCGCGTAGTGGGTCGAACAGCAGCGCACCGGCTTTGGCCACACCTCCGCCGATGACGACGAGATCGAGGTCGCAGACCGCGCCGACCGAGGCGATCATCGCCGCCACCGCCGTCGCACCCCGCGTGAAGGCCCGCAGCGCGATCGCGTCACCCGCGGTCGCGGCGTCGGCCAGTTCCTTGGCGTCGGCTTCGGCGGGTGCATCCCAGCCCTGCTCTCGCGCCCACTGCGCCATCCGCGGACCGCTGGCGATCGTCTCGACGCAGCCGCGCCCGCCGCATGCGCACGGCCCGCCATCCGGGTCGACGACGACGTGGCCGACGTGGCCGGCGTTTCCGGTGCGACCGTCGTACGGCGCGCCGTCGAGCACCAGCCCGCCGCCGACGCCGGTGGACACCACCATGCCGAGCAGGAACTCAGCGCCACGCCCCGCGCCACGCCACCGCTCCCCCATCGCCATGCAGAGCCCGTCGCCGCCAAGCCGCACGGGCGCGCCGACGATCCCGGACACTCGGTCGACGATCGGAAAGCGTTGCCACTCAGTGATATTGATCGGGCTGACTGTTCCCGAAGGCACGTCGATGGGGCCGGCCGATGCGATGCCGACACCGCGCACAGCACCGCCCGCCGCCGCCAGCGCCTCGGTGGCCAACGAATCGATCACCGCCCATATCGCTTCGGGATCCCCCTCGGGCGTCGGCTGCTTCGCCTGGTGGACCAGCGTGCCGTCGTCGTCGACGAGGCCGACGGCGATCTTCGTACCGCCGATGTCGATGGCGAGCGTCGGTGTCCTCATCAGTGCCGGTGGGTGTTGTCGGGCTGCCGCGGATCGCCGGGATGCTCATATCCCGGGGCCAACTCGACGACCGCGGCGCACCGGGCGTCCAGCCACAGCCGGAATGCACGGCGCCGGGCCGCGGCACGAAGGTGTTCGGCGACGCCGGCAGTGTCGGCGAAGCGCGACGGATTCCGCGCCGCGTAGTCGGCCACCGCATGATCGGTCACGTCGACGGTGTCCGTCACGCTCGCGAACAACGAGCGCGCGAGCGGGTCGCTCAGCACCGATGCCGCCACGCTGCCGATCTCGAGCCGCACGGTCATGTCCGGCAGCAGAGCGTCCTCGGACGGCGCATCGTCGGCGCTCAACCCGCGCGCGGTCGCCTCGGCGGCCACCACGCGTTCATTGACCAGAAGCTGTGTCAGCCAACGTCTCAGCTGTCGTCCCTCACTGGTACCCGGACGCGGTAGCGACGACGCGGACCGTGACTCACGCAGCCGTGCTTCGCGCGCGTCGACCTCGTCAACCGCGACCGGGACGCCGCCGACCGTCGCTGCGACGCTCATCGGACCGTCACCCTGACCGCGGGCGAGTACAGCAGCTGCCCGGCGGCCGCGACGCGGACCAGTGCCCACCACTCGCCGGGTTCCACCCATGACGGCGGCGCGACGTCGAAGCTGAGTTCGGAGGTGCCGCGAGCCGCCAGCTCGACACCGGAAGCCCCGGGCCCCATCCACTCCCACGTCCCCCACGGACTGATCAGGTGGGCCTCGATCGCGATGCCCGCGTACGCGTCGGTGGCGACGCCGACTGTCAGCTGCGCTTGCTCACCGGCCTTGACGTCGAGGGGCTGCGGGTCGGCGACGAACCGCAGCAGTCGGTCGCCCTCCGGCGCGGACACCGATACGACGCACACGTCCTCGACCACCTGGCGCCACGAGGGCGGCATCGACACGTGGTGGCCGGTCAGCGCGAGTTCGGCGCGTATGGGATACAGGCCCGGCGAAACCTCCGCAGGCGCATTGAGCTCCACTTCGGTCGCCAGGTGCCCACCCGGGGGCAGCATGAACGGGAGCTCGGCGGGGTCTGCGGTCCATCCTTCCGGACACAGCAGCCGCACCCTGCCGTGCAGCACCGCATCGCTGCAGTCGCTGGCGAGCGTAAGCCGCAGCTGCGCTTGCGAATTCGGCTCGGCCGCGACGTGCTGTGGATGCAGGTATGCCACGGCGGGCAGCCCACCGAGCGGCGCGGGTCCTCGGTTGTGCAGCCAATAGCGTGCGTACAGCGGTTGTGCCGCCTCGGCGTCCGGCGCCAGCACCGAGTGATCGGCTTCCAGAACCTTCGGTAGGTTCAGCCGCGTCAGCACGGTGGCGATCTCGAATCCGTGCAGGGTGAGGCCGTCCGGCGAAAGATGTTGGACGCGGGGCCGTTCGAGGAGGTCGACGCGCGCATCCGCCGAGACGCGGTGCAATCCCGCGCGAACCTCCACATGGGTTGCCGCTCCGGAGGTCTCGACCAGGCGCACTGCCACCCCGTCCTCGGGATGAACGTGGCGAGCGCTGCCACCTGCCAGCGGGTTGCCCGCGGCCTTCAGTGCGCCGAGCTGCACCGTGCCCGCGGGCTCGATCTCCAACAGCGACCCCCACGGCGGTAGACCGCCTGCGGCACTGGAGGTCTCGGTGACCACCTGTGGCGGTCGGGAGAACTCCGCGCTGCGGGCCGGGATCGCGGTCTGGCGCCAGTCACCGTCACCCGAGACCACTGCGTAGTCAAAGGTGTGCGTCCAGTGCTGCAGCTGGAAGTTGGACCCGTCGGGTGCGGTGCGACGGGGCGGATCGATCCAGGTACCCGACGGCCATCCGGTGCACGACCGCATCAGCGAGGTGTGCAGGGTGCCGTCCGGGTCGACGGCGAATCCGGGCACTCCGCGGTTGAGCACTGCGACCGTGCGTGATTCGAAGGGCTCCAGGCCGGCGGGCGCGTTCTGGTCGACGACGATCTCGAAACCGGTGAGGTCCTCGACGACGGACTCCACGGCGGCGTCGAGCTCCGATCCGGCGATGACGAGCACCGGTAGCGCACGCACCGGACGCAGATCGGCACCAGGTACCCACTCGTCAGCAAGCGGCGCCGCGGCAGGCACCCAGACTCTGGCTCGGCCAGTGGCTTGCAGCTGACGCTCGAGCTCCTCGGTGTAGATCGGGTCGGCTTCGGCCAAAACCGTTGCAGTGAAAGAGTTCTGGTCAGATCCGCCAAGCGCGATCCGCGCGTCGGGCAGATTGGAGTCGACGCCGAGATCGCCGTAACGCGGATGGTCGGCAGCACTGCAGGTCGCGGTGACCCCTGCACGGACGAGCGCAACCATCAGCGCGCGAGCCATCGGCTCCGAAGCCGAACCCGTCGGAGCCACCACCTCGGCCACCGACACCGCACGCACGCCGTCACCGACTCGTATCCGCACGGCCGACGACAACCCGAACCAGCCGTACGCCGGGTTGTCCAGCGTCCACGGATGTGTCGCCGCGTCGACGGCCGACTCCTCACCCTGTCGGTGCAGCAGCCCGAACCCACGGCCGATCACCGCATCTCCGACCTCGCTGACCGGCAGCGCGCCCGGTACCGGACAGGGCCACCGCAGCCGCAACAGGCGGTCTGCGCCGGTGAACTCGTCGATGGTGGTGCGACATTCCACGCGTGCGACGTCGTGCCACAGCGTCAGAGTCTGCGTGTAGCGCAGGAGATCTCCGATTCGGCCGTGGACGACGATCCGCTCACCCAGGGGTCCGCGATACGCCTGAACCTCGGCCCGGCCCGCTGACGAGCAGACGACAGGTCCCTTGGGCAGCAGATGCCACGGGCCTTCGCCTGCCTGCGGATGTGCGGGGTATTCGTCGTAGACGGCGAGCTCGTTGCCGACCTTCGCATCGGCGATCAGCTCACGTTCCGACGGGGCCTCGATCAGTGAGCTGACCCCACCACCGCGTTCCGGGTCCACCCGGAGGCGGTAGTGGGTATTGCCGATCTCGTTCCCGTCCAACGGCTTCCAGCTCTCAGCGGACGATGCGGGGACGAGTCGATAGGACTGCCAGCCCAGCGACGGCACGTCACGCGCCAGCCAGCTGACCACCCGCCCGCCGTGTTCGACATGGGCGGGCAGCTCGGCGCCCTCGGCGTCGAACACGTGAACACCTGCGCCGACGGGCTCGTCGAATCTGGCGGTCACGACGTCACTGCGTTTGTGCGCCAACGCGTTCCAGACGACGACGGCGCCGTCGACAGCGCTGGACAGCAGGGCCAGTGCATTGTCGCGGGCCGTCGTGCCGAGTTCCCAGGCGTCGCGCCACCCCGTCAGCAGGTCCAGGTAGACCTGATCGGATTCCGAGCCGGTGATCGCGTCATGGTGCGCGCCGTAAATGAGCTGCACCCAGGCCTTCGCCAAGGCGGCCTGCGGATAGGTCGCGCCACCGAGCAGGCCCGCGAACACGGCGAACTTCTCGGCGTCGAGCACCGCGTCCTCGGCCGCCCGGTTGGCCTGTTTGGTGTCGATGTAGGACACGTGACAGCCGGTGTAGATCGGATTCATGTCGCGTGTCTGCGGAGACGCGGCGACGCCGCGTTCCGTGAGTTCGTTGCGTACCGCAGCGAAGAACTCTCTTGGCAACGCGCACACGAACTTCGGCCACGTGTAGCGCGCGTTCCAGTCTCGGTGGATCTCGGTGACCCATTTGTTCGGCGGCGTGTAATCCGTACCGACGGGCAGCAGCACGTTGCGCGTCAGCGCCACCTTCTTCAGTCCCGCGAACAACGCGTGCGTCGCGGCCTCGGCCTCCTCGAGCGTGGCCGCCGAATCCATCCACCACCCCGCCGCGTAGTGGGCGGGCATGTAATGGGTGAGCAGGCCGCGCCCCGACGGTGCTATCCACTCGAACTCGCTGCTGAACTGCATGCGTTCGGGGTCACCGCCGCCGGCCATCGGGCCCCACTGGTGATGCGGACCGCGCGCCCACGAGCTGGAGGTCAACCCGGAGTCGGCGGCCATGCCGGGGAACTGGGGGTCGTGCCCGAAGGCGTCGAGCTGCCAGGCGGTGGCGGGGTCGGCTCCCAGAATGTCGCGCTGAAAACCTATGCCGTGCACGAAGTTCCGGATGGTGGTTTCAGGGCTGGTCAGGTTGGTGTTGGGTTCGTTGTAGGTGCCGCCCATGATCTCGACGCGGCCGTCGGCGATGAACCTGCGCAGGTCGGCGCGGTCTTCGGGATGGGTGTCCCAGAACGGTTTGAGATAGTCGACTTCGGCTAGCACGAACTTGTATTCGGGTTCGCGCCGCGCCATTTCGAGGTGGGCCCGCACCAGGTCGAAGCCGTTGGTCTGGCGGCAGCGGCCCGGCGGGTCCTCAGTCCAGACGCTGGTGTACGCCGCCTGGGTGTTCCACCACACCGGGTCGTAATGGAAGTGGCTGATCATGTGCATGGTCCAGCCGGGCTCGGCGACGGTGAACACGAACGGGGTGATGCTGTCGCCGGCGACGACCCGCGCGTCACGCACCTCGCCGACGACCGGATCGATCACCGCGACGGGCACCTCGACGCTGCCGTCGCCGGGCTCGGCTTTCACACGTCCGCTGAGGCGATCACCTTCGATCCGCACGCTCCCGGTTCCACCGGTGTAGGTGACCCGCACCAACTGCTGCGGCGTCTTCGATGGCCCGGTGAAAAGCTCCGTCGACTCCGCGGAAATGACCTGCACGCCAAAACCCTACGGCGTCAGGCCTTCGAGATGTCGACGACCAGGGCACGGTGATCCGAGATCGGCAGCCTGGGCGCGTAGCAGTTGTCCACCCGCAGTCCCCCGTCGTCGGTCAGGATGTGATCGAGTTGCGTCTCTGGTCCGTCGGCCGGGAACGTCGTCGCAGCGCCGAGCGCTCGCAGCCCGCTCAGGCGGCCGACCTTGGCCGGCGCCATGTTCAGATCGCCCATCAGCACGTACGGACCCGGGAACGCCCGAAGGTCCCTCATCAGCAGCCGCATCTGCCTGCGATTCCACCCGGGCACGAACGACAGATGGGTGTTGGCGACGGTCAGCGGACCCACCGGGGTGTTTAGCCGCGCGACCACGGCCGCCCGGGGTTCCTCTTTGACGACCAGCACACGGTTGGGTCCCCGCAGGTACATCGGGAACTTCATCGGGATTCGAGGCAGCCGCACCACCTGCCAGTCCTCAGCGGGATATCGCGACAGCAAGGCGATGCCGTAGGCGGCCGTACCCGGCTGTTCACGGCCCGTCGCGGCCATCCACGTCGCGCCGGGCGTGCCCGAGATCGCGGCGACGAACCGATGGCTCACGGCGTCCATGGCCTCCGCGGCCACCGCGGTCAGATCGGCCATTCCCGAGCGGGGCTGGTCGAGGTCGACCTCCTGCAGCGCGAGGATGTCGGGATCGAGTTGCCGGATCGATTCGACGAGTCGGTCCGGGTGAACAACGCCGTCGTGGACGCTGCGACCGTGCAGGATGTTGAAGGTGGCCATCCGCATGGGTACTCACATACCCGCAATGGCCCCGGACCACCAGGAGACATGTGCCCGCACGAAACGACGATCTACGCGATGCGCTCAAACGTGCCGCGTCGGCCCTACGCGCACAGGGCCCGGATTTCGCCCTGGGGGGCAGCTATGCGCTGTGGGTGTTCGGCGGACCCGAACCCGTCCACGACGTGGATTTCGTCGTCGCCGAGGCCGACACGGAGAAGGCGGCCGCCACCCTGCAGGCCGCTGGGTTCAATATCGAGCGAACGCCCGAGGACTGGCTGTTCAAGGCGTGTGTCGGCGACGACTTCGTCATCGATGTGCTGCACCGGCTCAACGGTGTGCCGGTCGAACCGGAGACGATCGAGGCGGCTGAGGAGTTCGACGTGCTCGCGGTCAGGATGCGCGTCATGGCGCCGACCCACGTACTCACCGAAAAACTCAACGCCCTCAACGAGCACAACTGCAACCTCGCGGCGTTGATGCCCGGCGTCCGCGCGGTCCGCGAACAAGTCGACTGGGACCATGTGCGAACCGCGACGAAAGACAACGATTTCGCGGCTTCGTTTCTGTTCCTCGCCGATCGGCTCGGACTGACGTCGTGACGGCGGCCTCCGGCCTGACCATCGGAGAGTTCGCCACGTTGACGCGTCTGAGCGTGCGGACGTTGCGTCGCTATCACGCGGCCCGACTCCTCGAGCCGAACACAGTGGATCCGTTCACGGGCTACCGGTACTACACGCCGGAGCAGATACCGACTGCGCAGGTCATCTACCAGTTGCGGCAGCTCGACGTGCCGCTGGCCGAGGTGGAGTCGATCCTCGCCGCCGACGACCCGCAGCAGCGCGCCGAGGTGATCGCAGGCCATTTGCGGCGTCTCGAGGATGAGCTCGACCGAACACGGACGGCAGTCGTATCGCTGCGCCGGCTGCTGCGTCCCGATCCGGCCGAGATCGAGGTCGAGCTGCGATCCGTCCCCGCGCGTACCGTGGCGGCGGTCAAAGGGCATGTGCGGCTGGATGAATCACTCGAATGGTACGACTCCGCGATGGCGGAGCTGGACGCCGCGTTCCCTCCAAAGGAACGCACCGGACCGCCCGGCGGTCTGTACGCCAACGAATTGTTCACCGACGGCGCCGGGGATTTCGCTGTCTTCCGACCGGCTCGGGCGCCCCGACCGTCCGGCCGGATCGAGGTCGTCGAGCTGCCTGCGGCCGAACTCGCTGTCACGGTTCACCCGGGGCCGCACGACGACATCGACGTGACCTACGGTCGGCTCGGGGCATGGGTCGTCGCGCACGCACTCGCCGTGGATGGCGGTATCCACGAGGTCTACGTGGTCGGCCCGCGCGACACCTCCGACCCGGCGAGCTGGCGCACCGAGATCGGCTGGCCCGTGTTCCGTCTCGCCAGCGACTGAGTTTCAGCGAGGGAAATCGGCTCCGCGCGAGAGCGTTTCGTTGGCGCGAATGTCGCCCAGATTCTCTTCGATGGCACCGATCACAGCGTCGAATCCATCACCGCCGAGGACCAGTCGTCGCGGAGGCGGGTCCTGGGCCATCGCCGCTATCACCGTGCGTGCCCCGCGCCGCGGATCGCCTGCCTGCGCACCGTCCTGGTCGATCATCGACGAACGGACTCGCGCCAACATGTCGCTGTACTCGGGGATGGATTCCTTGACCGGTTCGTCGGCGAAGCCGGCGTAGGCTCGTGTGCGAAACGCTCCCGGTTCGACGGCCATGACGTGGATGCCCTGCGCCGCAACCTCTTCGCGGAGCACCTCAGTGACGGACTCGACGGCGGATTTGGCGGCGCTGTAGAAGCCGAAGCCGGTCACCGGACGAAGGCCCGCCACCGACGACATGTTGATGATCCATCCGCCCCCTCGGGCACGCATGCCCGGCAGAACCGCACGGATGACCGAAAGCACGCCGAAGAAGTTCAATTCGAACATCGCACGCACATCGGCATCGTGCATGCCCTCGATGGATCCGTACCAACCGCGGCCGGCGTTGTTGACCAGCACGTCGATGCCGCCGAAGCGTTCCTCGGCCGCACCTATCGCCTCTCGTACCTGCGCGGCATCGGTGACGTCCAGCGGCACGACGATCACGCGGTCGCCGTGCTCGTCGGCCCACGAATGCAATTCATCGGGCCGGCGTGCGGTGAGCACCACTCGGTCCCCGATCTCGAGCGCGGCGTCGGCGAAGGCCATGCCGAACCCGCCCGGTGTGCCGCCGGTGATGAACCACGTCCTCGTCATGGCTCAGGGCTCGATCACGAGTCGGCTGAGCAATGCGCCGTCCAGCGTGAAGCGGAAGTGCGAGTCCGCCGCTCCGCCCGGAAAGTCCCCGGCATTGCCCGCGAACACGGTGATCGCCGAGGCGACATCCTTGGTTCTGTGCGCAGTCAGGTAGTTCCTGACCGTCGTCGGCAACTGATTCCACGTGATGGGTGTGTCTGGTCTGTCTGATGTCATGCCTCGACGATGGGGTCTCCCGCAGGGAGAGAGTCAAGCCCTGTTGCGCGGCGCAACCGGTCGGCAATTGCGTCGACCGCTGCTATCGCCTCGGGTGGTTCGAGGATCTCGAAGTCGTAGCCGACCGTGGCGAAGTAAAGCACCATCCGTTCGGGGTCGTCGGCGCCGGCAGTGACGATGCAGGCGTCGGGCCCGTCGGCCTCGATGCTCACCGATGCCGGGGAAAAGTGCTGCGCCAGAATCTGTTCGGATGCCTGATAGCGGACCCGTGCGACATAGCGGTACGGCGAGCTGCTGATCGACTTTTGGATGTAGGTCGCCGCGTCCGGCGCATCACGCTTGACGAATGTGCTGCCCAGCGCGCGAACGTCGGCCATCCGGTCCAGCCGCAGGCTGCGCCAGTCTTGACGGTCGCGGTCGTAGGCCAGCAGGTACCAGCGCCGCCCAGTCGTCACCAATTGATAAGGCTCCAGCCGTCTTTGCGTGGCATTGCCCCGAATGTCGACGTATCCGGAGCTCACGTGCTCGCGGTCGCGGCAGGCGCGTGCCAGCGTCATCAACACGTCGGGTTCGACCGCTTCGTCCGACGGCGAAGTCAGCGTGACGGTGGCGTCGTGCACCGCCGACACCTGCGACCGCAGCCGCGCCGGCATCACCTGATCGAGCTTGCTCAACGCGCGCAGCGCGGACTCACCGACTCCCGCGACGGTGCCACCCGCCGCCAGCCGAAGGCAGACGGCCATCGCTACCGCCTCGTCGGGATCGAGGAGCAGCGGAGGCAGCGCCGCGCCCGCGCCGAGCTGATACCCGCCGCCGTGGCCCTTGCTTGCGTGTACCGGATAGCCCAGGTCGCGCAGCCGGTCGACGTCGCGGCGCACGCTGCGCGTGGTCACGTCCAGCCGCTCGGCGAGCTCTTCTCCAGTCCAGACCCGTCGGGACTGGAGCAGGCCGAGCAGCTGAAGCACCCGGCTCGTCGTTTCCGCCATACTTTCGACTCTGTCGCAGTTATAGGACCGAAACTGTCCTATATGTGATTGAGGGTAGTCCTATGACCATGACGACGACCTTCACCAGCCAGTTGGTCGAGCAGCTCGACTTCCACTGGACGAATTCCCTGCGGCCCCGGTTCGAGGGCCTGACCGACTACGAGTACTTCTGGCAGCCTGTGCCGGACTGCTGGACCGTCCATCCCGACGGCGGCGTCGACTTCGCCTATCCGCCGCCCGAGCCCGCGCCGTTCACGACCATCGCGTGGCGACTCGCGCACGTGATCATCGGTGTGTTCGCGATGCGCAACCACAGCCACTTCGGGGCGCCGGAAGCGAGCTACGAGACCTGGCCCTACGCCACCGATGCGGCCACGGCCCTGCGTCAGCTCGACGAGCAGTACCGACATTGGATCGACGGTGTGGGTGGGTTGTCCGAGGATGATCTGTGGCGGCCGTGCGGGCCCGCCGAAGGACCGTACGCCGACTACCCGATGGCCACCCTTGTTCTGCACATCAATCGAGAGGTCATCCACCACGGTGCCGAAATCGCTTGTATCCGAGATCTATACGTGCACACCAACGAGAAGGGAAACTGAGCCATGGCAGCGATGCCCCCACCCATTGCCGACGAGCGAGCAGGACTACGCGAGTACGTCGCCGCCCAGCACCATGCGTTTCACGCGGTGGCGTTCGGCTTGACCGACGAACAGGCCCGTTCCACGCCGACGGTCAGCGCACTGTGCATCGGCGCCCTGATCAAGCACGTCACAGGAGTCCAACGCAGCTGGATGGCACGGGTGGCCGCCGCGCCGGAGATGACTGAAGGCGACAAGCGACCGATGGAACAGCAGTCGGCGGACTACCAGGACGAGTTCGTGATGCGCGACGACGAGACACTGGCGGGCATCCTCGCCAGATTCGACGAGCAGAACGCCGAGACGATCCGGCTCATCGAGACCGTCGACCTGGGCGCCGCGGTGCCGATTCCGCAGCACGTGCCGTGGTTTCCCAAGGATATTCCGGCATGGTCGGTGCGGTGGGTGCTCTTCCACTTGATCGAGGAACTGGCGCGGCATGCCGGGCAGGCCGACATCATCCGCGAAACCATCGACGGGGCAACCCTTTACGAACTGCTGGCTGGCCTGGAGGACTGGGAGCCGACGCCGTGGCTGACCCCGTGGGGCAAGGAACCGGTAAACAGTTAGGTATGCAAGCGCGCAGCGGGACGGCGGTCTGCGGGGAAGTCGAGCTTTATTACGAGGATCTCGGCGACCCCGCGGCACCGCCTGTGCTGCTCATCATGGGTGTCGGCGCCCAGCTGCCGATGTGGCCCGACGGCTTCTGTGCGCAGCTGGTCCAGCGCGGCCATCGGGTGATCCGGTTCGACCACCGCGACATCGGCCTCTCCACCAAGCTGGCCGGCCACCGGGCAGAAGGCTCGGTGTATCGGCGGGTCGCCCGCTACGCAGTCGGGCGGACCAGCCCGGTCCCCTACACCCTGATTGATATGGCCGACGACGCCAAGGCGCTGCTGGACCATCTGCAGATCGACCGCGCACATGTGGTCGGCGCATCCATGGGAGGCATGATCGCGCAGGTGCTCGCGGGCAACCATGCGGATCGGGCGCGCTCGCTGGGCATCATCATGTCCAGTTCGGGCAAGGCGTTCTCGGCATTGCCGCGGTGGCGCGTGATCAGGCTCGCTATCGGCGGGCCGGGCAAGGACGCACCGTGGGAAGAACGGCTAGCGGCCGAAGTACGCAACATCTCGATCATCAACGGCCCGAACTTCCTTCCGCCCGTTGAACAATTGCGCCGACGTGTCGAAGACCTCCGCGCGCGCAGCGACTACCCGCAGGGCATGCTGCGTCAGTTCGACGCGATCCTGGGCACGGGGAGTTTGATTCGCTTCACCCGCAGTATCGTCGCGCCGACCGTCGTCATCCACGGCTCGGAGGATCCGATGGTTCGGCCACGCAACGGACGCAACCTGGCCCGCATCATCGACGGGGCCCGCTATGTGGTCGTCGACGGCATGGGACACGATCTGCCCGAACCGGTTTGGCGGCCCGTCGTCGAAACGCTGATCGAGAACTTCGCGGCCGCGCCCTAAGGCCGATCGGCCATTGCCTTCCAGAAGGCGTCGTCGTCACGACCCATGCTTCGATCGGCTTCGTCGCGGAGCGCGGCAGCTCGCTTGTGGATGTATTGGTGAGTGGAGCGTGGCATCTGCCCGGGCCCGTAGACGCCGCGTCGGATCCGGCGGACCCGGCCGCGGCGCATTTCCCAACGCAGGGCATCAGACACCGTCTTCGATGCGCGTCCAGGGATCGAAAAGCCTTGGTAATCGAGCTGTTCGATCAGCTCGAAAATGGACGCCGGACCGTGGATGTCGAGGTTTACCGCGAGTACGTAGCGGAGCTCGATGCCCAGCAGCACCCTTCGCTGCGGGATTCCCGATGTCGTCATGGCACGAGCGTGACATTGCGCACCGACAGCGCGGGTGCCTGCGGACGCCCGTAACTCGCCCCCTGTGGATAGCTGCCTTCGCGGAGACTTCCCCAACGCGTCCGAGGCCAATATGACTGTGTGCCAACCTCGACGCGACATTGTCGCTCGGCTACTACGGCCGAGACCAACATCACCGACAAAGTCGCGCGTAGCTTGGCACTACGTCATATTCCCCCGCGACCAACGCCGGCCAATTCACTCCAGTTCGGCGAGCGCCCTGCGCGCGGCTTCCAGTTCGGCTTCCAGGGCAGCGACCTTGGCGGCCTGCTGGGTGCGCGCCTCCTCGATCAGCTCGTCGATCGGCGCGGACAGGTCTTCGTGCAGTTCCTTCGCGGCGCGGGACACGGCGGCGGCCGCGACGGCAAGATTCCGTGCCCGGTAGGTGGTGCCCTGCTTCAGTTCGGCGCGCCATTCCCCGTCGGCGGTACCGGTGACGGTGAGGGTCAGCTCGAGTGTCTTCGGCTTCTTGGCTGCCGGCTTCTTGGCAGGAGCCTTCTTGGGCTTCTCCTCGACAGGGCCTTCTGTGACGTCTTCTTCTGTGACAGGCGGAACTACCGCGTCCGGCGTGTCGAAATAGGTGGACCGCGCTTCTGGTGTCAGAGTGTCTAGGGTCATGACTTCATTAGAACATATGTTCGATGCCTACCGCAGGACCGTCTGCACTGCGTAGTCGACCACCGCGTCCAGGTCGCTTCCGAGGTTGCCCGCCAGCCACTGTTGAGCCAGCTCGGCCATCGCGCCCGTGTACAGGGCGGCACCGACTTGCGCGGCAACGGCATCCGAGCCGGGGTTCAGCCGCCACCCTTCGGTCAACACGCCCTCGCGTAACAGGTCCTGCGTGGCGGTCCGACGTGTCGCGAGCACCGGATTGGCGCGCGCGTCGGTGAACAGAATCCGGCCGCGACGTGGATCGGCCGAACTGAACCCGAGCACGGCGGCGATCCCGGCCCGCGTCCGATCCCGCAGTGAGTCGCCCGCCGCGGCGATCGCCGCCTCCACCTGCACCCCGAGCTGTGCGCTCACCTGGTCGTAGACCGCACCGAGCAGATCGTCGGTGTCGGCGAAACTCTCGTAGAAGTAGCGGGTGTTCAGCCCGCACTCGCGACAGACCGACCGCACCGCCACGGCGGCTTCACCGCCCTCGCCGAACAGGCCGAACGCGGCGTCGATCAGCCGCGCACGCCGTTCGGCGCGCCGGTCGGTCAGCGGCACGCCGGCCCATCGGGTCGGACTGGACATCACCACAGGGTAAGCCGAGTCGGCCAACTCTGGTCACATCCGTGTCCAAATAGTATTCTGGCTACAGCTGTGACCAGACCCGCGAAGGAGCCACCGTGTACCTGCCACATCAGATGGTCGGGCAGTTCGTGAACCAGCGCTTCGACCAGGACGTACGTAAGCATTTCTTCCGGGGCATGGAATTCGCGGCACCCGTTGCCGATCCCGGTTGGTTCGGGCCCGGCAGCGCCGTTTGGCACGTGCACTCGCACATGCACGCCCTGATCTTCGGCCTGCAGTGCGCGGCGTACCTGGAGCGGCTGGACCCGTCGATCTACTGGATGGGCATGCACCATTCGCGGTTGGTCAAACGCGACAAAGACGGAACGGCCGTCCCCGAGATCGACCCCAAGGGCGCCTCGGTGCGACTCGGCCACTCCGTCGCGTTCTTCATCGGGACCGCATACGGCTCGAGCGAGACCGCCGATCGGCTCGCCCAGTCGGTTCGCGCAATGCACCACACCATCAAGGGCGTCCGGCCCGACGGAGCGCGGTATGACGCGGACGACCCGGACTGGCTGCGCTGGAATTACGCCACCGTCGTGTGGGGTCTCGCGACCGCACACGAGCTATATCACCCGAATCCGCTGCGCGGTAAGAAGATCGACGACTACTACGGCGAGTTCGTGCGCGTCGGACATGCGCTCGGCGGAACCGATCTTCCCACCACCAAGGCCGACACCCTGGACTGCCTGAAGTCCTACCTGCCCCGGCTTGCCGTCACGCACGGCATGGCGATGTCGACAGGCGCCAACCTCCCGATGCCGCACAGTGCGATCGACTGGGCCATCCGCGACACGATGCCGAGATGGGCCAAGGAATTGATCGCGCATCGCGACCCCAACATCGTCCAACGCACGGCACGGCGCGCCGCGGTCTGGAGCATCATCAACGGTCTGCACGTCGCGGCGGGCACCGCACCGGAGTTTCGGCAGGCGCAGGCAAGGGTGAAGTCCGGAACCACCGTGTCGCACACCCTGCCGACCTACGTGCTCGGCGACGACCCAGTCCGCACACGCAACGAGGTGGAACTCAGCTTCAGCTGAAACTTCACCTCGGCGGCAGAAGTCACATCGCACCGCCCTTTCGCTGCGGCATGTGATGCTGCGGCGGTTCACCCGGTGCGGCCGGACGACGCTGCGGTGCCGATTCGCGAGGCGGTATCCGCGTGCCCTCCTGCCGACGCGCAGCGGGATCGGTCTTTGCGTGCATAGCGCGCTCTTGCTGCGCCTGCACCTGCACCGTCGGGCTCGCGTGGGCGCCCGCCGCCAGCCCCAGCGCGGCACCTCCGAAGATGCTGCCCGCGGCCATCGTCGCCGCCGCGAAGCGAGCGATGAAGTTGCGGAATTCCTTGTCGGCCATCTCAATTCTCCTGTCCATTTACCGTCATCAGACGCGTTTCTCGATTCCGAAGTTACGGACGAAAGACGGCCGTGGCACGCTTGTGCGCACTAGTCGCCTAACCCTCGATGTGCAGGTTTTGCGCATTGTGCTCAGGAGGCGATCTGTGACCCGATCCACACGTTTTCGCGGCTCATCGCCGATTTTGAGACACTGGCCCCTATGAGTACGACTAAACCCCGCGAGATGGCCAAGTTGGGCCGGGTGCCATTGCCGGTCGAGGCTGCTCGCATCGGCGCGACGGGTTGGCAGATAACCCGCACCGGCGCGCGAGTCGTCACGAAGCTCGCCGGCAAGGGATCGTTGCAGCAGAAGATCCTCAAGCAGATCCCGCAGGCATTCGCCGATCTCGGACCCACCTACGTCAAATTCGGCCAGATCATCGCGTCGAGCCCCGGCGCGTTCGGCGAGCATCTGAGCCGCGAGTTCCGCAGCCTGCTCGACGCCGTACCCCCGGCCGACCAAGATGCGGTACACAAGCTGTTCAAGGAAGAGCTCGGCGACGACCCGGCCAACCTGTTCGCCACCTTCGACGAGAAGCCGTTCGCATCAGCCTCGATCGCGCAGGTGCACTATGCGACCCTGCACACCGGCGAAGAGGTCGTCGTCAAGATCCAGCGGCCCGGTATCCGCCGACGCGTCGCCGCCGACCTGCAGATCCTCAAGAGGGGCGCCCGTCTGGTCGAGTTCGCCAAGCTCGGCCAGCGGCTCTCGGCGCAGGACGTCGTCGCGGACTTCGCCGACAACATCGCCGAAGAGCTGGACTTCCGGCTCGAGGCCCAGTCGATGGATGCGTGGGTGTCCCACATGCACGCCTCCCCGCTGGGCGAGAACATCCGGGTGCCGCAGGTCTACTGGGACCTGACCAGCGCGCGGGTGCTCACCATGGAGCGGGTGACCGGTGTCCGCATCGACGACGCCGCGGCGATCCGCAAGGCCGGATTCGACGGCACCGATCTCGTAAAAGCCTTGCTGTTCAGCGTTTTCGAGGGCGGGCTGCGACACGGGCTGTTCCACGGCGACCTGCACGCGGGCAATCTGTTCGTCGATCCCGACGGCAAGATCGTGTTCCTAGACTTCGGCATCATGGGCCGCATCGACCCCCGCACCCGCTGGCTGCTGCGCGAGCTGGTGTACGCGTTGCTGGTCAAGAAAGACCACGCCGCGGCGGGCAAGATCGTCGTGCTGATGGGCGCGGTCGGCACCATGAAGCCCGAAGCCCAGGCGGCGAAGGATCTGGAGAAGTTCGCGACGCCGCTGACTGCTTCGTCGTTGGGCGACATGAGTTATGCCGAGATCGGTAAACAACTTTCGACGCTGGCCGACGCGTACGACGTCAAGCTGCCGCGCGAACTGGTGCTGATCGGCAAGCAGTTCCTCTACGTGGAGCGCTACATGAAGCTGCTCGCACCGAAGTGGCAGATGATGTCGGACCCGCAGTTGACGGGGTACTTCGCCAACTTCATGGTCGAGGTAAGTAGAGAGCACAGCACAGAAGTCGAGGCCTGAGTTGCAGACGCGCACCGGCACCGCCAAGTCGGGTGAGCTCGATATCCACTACGAGGACATGGGCGACCCGAACGACCCGGCGGTGCTGCTCATCATGGGACTCGGTGCGCAGCTGTTGTTGTGGCGCAAGGACTTCTGCGAGAAGCTTGTCAATCAGGGGCTCCGCGTCATCCGCTATGACAACCGTGACGTCGGGCTGTCCTCCAAAGTCACCGGACAGCACTCCGGTGCCGCACTGGCACCGAGGATGGTGCGCTCGTTCCTCGGCCTGCGCAGCCCCGCGCCCTACACGCTCGAAGACGTAGCCGATGACGCCGCCGAGCTACTGGACCACCTGAACATCGACACCGCCCATATCGTCGGAGCGTCGATGGGCGGCATGGTCGCTCAGGTCTTCGCCGCACGGCATGGCGTGCGCACCAAGACGCTTGCCGTGATCTTCTCGAGCAACAACCAACCGGTGTTGCCGCCGCCTGCGCCCAAACAACTGCTCGCAATTCTGCAGCGGCCGAAGGACACAACCCGCGAAGCGATCATCGCGAACGCGATTCGCGTCAGCAGAATCATCGGTAGTCCCGGCTATCCCGCGCCGGAGGATCGCATCCGCGCCGAGGCCATCGAGGGCTACGACCGCTCGTACTATCCCGCAGGCATCGGTAGGCAATTCGCCGCGATCATGGGCAGCGGCAGCCTCCTGCACTACGACCGTCAGATCACCGCACCAACCGTCGTCATCCACGGCAAGGCCGACAAGCTGATGCGCCCGTTCGGCGGCCGCGCTATCGCCCGCGCGATCAAGGGCGCCCGCCTTGTGCTCTTCGACGGCATGGGTCACGAGTTGCCACGCGAGCTTTGGGACGACATCGTCGGCGAGCTGAAAACCAACTTCGCCGCGGCTGTGTAGGGGCTGTGATCCCCCTCTCGTAGTTAGTTAGCTACTGCGATTCGCGTTAGCATGCGAAGGCGAGTGCTTCAGGGCCTTTGCGAGCTGTCAACGGTGACGACGGCCGAGCTACTGATCCGCCCAAGAAAGGCACCGACGCAATGGCTGCTGCACGCAACTTAAAACCGCATTTCGAAGACGTCCAGGCGCATTACGACCTGTCTGACGAGTTCTTCCGGCTGTGGCTGGACCCAACCCAGACCTACAGCTGTGCTTATTTCGAGCGCGATGACATGACGCTGGAAGAAGCGCAGCTGGCCAAGATCGACCTGGCCCTGGGCAAGCTGGGCCTGCAGCCCGGCATGACGCTGCTGGACGTTGGTTGCGGCTGGGGTTCGACGATGATGCGAGCGATCGAGCGCTACGACGTCAACGTCATCGGACTGACCCTGAGCGAGAACCAAAAGGCTCATGTGGAAAGGGTTTTCGCGGAATCCGACAGCCCGCGCGACAAGCAGGTGCGGCTGCAGGGCTGGGAGCAGTTCGACGAGCCCGTTGACCGCATCGTCAGCATCGGGGCGTTCGAACACTTCGGTTTTGACCGTTACACCGACTTCTTCAACATGGCCTACGCCGTGCTTCCCGACGACGGCGTCATGCTGCTGCACACCATCACGGCGCTGACGCTGCCGCAGATGGCCGACCGCAAGATTCCGCTGACCTTCGAGGTGGCGCGGTTTGTGAAGTTCATTCTCACCGAGATCTTCCCGGGCGGGCGACTGCCGTCGATCGAGAAGGTCGAGGAGTATGCGACTCCGGCCGGATTCACGCTGACCCGCCGTCAGTCGCTGCAGCTGCACTACGCGCGAACTCTGGACACCTGGGCCGGGGCGCTCGCGGCGCACAAGGACGAGGCGATCGCCGTGCAGTCCGAAGAGGTCTACGACCGTTATATGCACTACCTAACGGGCTGCGCGCACGGCTTCCGCACTGGCTATATCGACGTCCACCAATTCACACTCGCCAAGTAAGTGGCGAATTAGGGAAGAAACCGGGCCAAACGCTAGGGTGTACGACCAGATCCACACTACGAAGGGCCCACTAGCGCTTATGTCTGACAACTCGACCGGCACGAAGGATATGACTCCTCATTTCGAGGACATCCAGCACCACTACGACCTGTCAGACGACTTCTTCGGCGTGTTTCAGGACCCGACCCGCAAGTACAGCTGCGCGTTCTTCACCAGCCCCAATGTGACGCTGTCGGAAGCCCAGATCGCCAACGTCGACCAGCACCTCGATGCGCTCGACCTGAAGCCCGGCATGACCCTGCTCGAGGTCGGCTGTGGCTGGGGCCTGACGCTGCAGCGGGCGATGGAGAAGTACGACGTCAACGTCATCGGCCTGACGCTGTCGAAGAACCAGAAGGCGTATTGCGACCAGCTGCTGAGCAAGCTCGACAGCAAGCGGACGTTCGACGTGCGGTTGGAGGGCTGGGAGCAGTTCCACTCCCCCGTCGACCGGATCGTGTCGATCGAGGCCTTCGAGCACTTCGGTTTCGAGCGGTATGACGACTTCTTCAAGACGTGCTTCGACATCCTGCCTGACGACGGCCGGATGACCGTCCAGAGCAGCGTCGGCTACCACCCCTACGACCTGGCCGAGCGCGGTAAGAAGCTCACGTTCGAGTTGGCCCGGTTCGTCAAATTCATCATCACCGAGATCTTCCCGGGCGGCCGCCTCCCGACCACGCAGATGATGGTCGAGCACGGCGAGAAGGCCGGCTTCGTGGTGCCCGAGCCGAAGTCCCTGCGCAACCACTACATCAAGACTCTCGGCATCTGGGCCGACCGGCTCGAGCGCGACAAGGAAGCGGCGATCGCGGCCACCGACGAAGAGAACTACCACCGGTACATGCGGTATCTGCTGGGCGCGCAGTATTACTTCATCGACGAATCCATCGATGTCAGCCTGGTCACGTACCTGAAGCCGGGCGCCGCGGCCTAGGCTGCCGTCAGGCAGCGGCCTGGGCGGGATCTTCCGAACCTTCGGCGCCTTCTGCATCTGCGGCGGGTTGCGGTTCAGCGACGGGATCCAGCTGAGACGGGCCCTCGCCGCCACCCGTCGGGCCCTCGGCCGGCTTGTTCGGCGAGAAGTTCAACGACACGCTGCCGCCGTTGGCGTCGACCCTGTTGTCTACGGGATCTTTATTCTCTTCGGGGTCCTTGTTGAGCACTCCCACGATCTCGTGGCCCTGATTGGCTTCGTTCTCGTGCTCGCCGTTCTGACCCTCCATCGGCTCGATGGGCGTCTCTTCGATCGGCGTCTGCTCGGGCAGCAGGGTCCCCTCAGGCACGGTTCCCTCGGGCATAGTCCCCTCTGGCACGGTTCCCTCGGGCACGGTTCCCTCAGACACCGTCAGGTCGCCCTCGGTCTCGCCCTGGGCGAGCAACTGATTCTCTTCGCCTTCGGTGCCGCCCTCCTCTTGGGCGCCGTTGTCCTGCACCAGTGACATCCGTGCCGCGGACGAATCGTCTGCGTTGTCCTCGGGCTGCTGTTGTTCGTCGAGCGACGAAACCACCGGAGCCACCGGTGCGGGTACCGGAATATTCGGCGTCAGCGGGATCGCCGTCGTCAATCCGAAATTCGCGAGGAAGTTGTTGATACCCACGAAAACTGCCGGGATCAGCTTGAGGAAGAGCGTAATCGGATTGAAGATCGGGATCAGCCCGGTCCCGATGGGCGCGCCGAACGGAAGCCAGCGGGCGTACCCGGTCTCTTCGATGAGCACGCGCAAAACGGGCTCGAAGAGGTCTGCGATCGGCTTGCCGATCAACGGAATGAGGTGCAGTGGCCGCACGAGCGGCAGTGTCTTTGGCGTGACGGTGTAGTAAGTGGTGTCGCCGTACTGCTGAATGTTGACGTTGTCGGGGTACAGCCCAGGGTTCGCAGTCAGCTCGCGCCACTCGTCTAGCGTGTATCCGGCAGGAGTCTCCCCCGGATCGCTCTTCGCGTTGAACGCCAGGTAGGTGCCGTGGTCGTAATAGAAGCCGAGGAGCGAGTTGACCACCGCCAACGGGTTCAAAATGTATGTCGGCCAGTCGGCGATGCCCTCCCACCGGATCGCCCAGTCTTCGGTGGGGACATCACTGTTCGTGGGCGTGGGCTGGCCCGTCGTGATGTTGAGAATAGGGATGTAGGGGATGAAGCCCAACCGCGAAAGCAGGCCACCGTTCGGACGGTTGGGGTTGCCGATGAAGACGAACGCTTCCGGCGTCTGGCCCGCCCACTCACCGTTGACGTACCGCATCTTCGCGATGCTGGCCACCCGAGCGCCCTGCGAGTAGCCGGCAATCAAATACGGTTGAGCACCGAGGTTCTGTGCGTCGGTTTCAAGGTTTTGCACCCCCTTCGCCACCGACACGTTGAACGTGTCACACGACAGGTTTGGACACCAACCAGGCAGCGGGATCGGCCAGAACGACGCGGGATAGTTGACCCCGACCAAGCCGTTATCCGGACAACCGCCGGGGGCGGTACTACAAGGCGTCTGCATGTAGTAGTTGCGGAAGTTCGTCATGTACCCGCTGATGCCGTTTGCGTCCGGAGTGCCCGTGCCCGGCACGATCAGCACGGTGGCCGCCAGGCTGACGGCCGATAGCACCACCGTGGCGGCGGTGAGCACGGCCGTGCTGACCAAGCTCAAGAGGAACAGAACAACAACCCGACCGGCCTTACGCATGTGTCAACAATCACATAACGCACCGCCCGGATCCATGGAATTGAAAATTTGCCCCAAAGGTGTGTCGCATGTGGTGTCGGATTTCCGCGGCGCCGTTCGTCGACCTGGTAGAGAGTGGAACACAGGGTTCTGCTCGCATCGAAAGGTGACACCATGTACTACTTCGCCCTGTTGCTAGGACCCGAGTCCGCCGACCCGCCCGCCCCCGAGGCGGCGGCCGCTGAGATGGCGGCGTACGGGGCCTTCCACGCCAAAGCGGCGTCGGCGATTCGCGGCGGCGACGCGCTCACCCCGTCGGCGACCGGCCTACGGATCACCGGAGGCCCCGACGCGCCGATCGTGACCGACGGCCCGTTCGCCGAAAGTGCCGAGGTGGCCGGCGGCTACTACGTGTTCGAGGCCGAGAACCTCGACGAGGCGCTGGCCCTGGCGCGCGACATCCCCGCCGCCAAGTACGGCGCAGTCGAGGTATGGCCGATGGTGCATCACTCGCCGCCGACCAAACCACTCAACAACAACTGGATCGCGCTGCTGCTCGAGCCGGCGGCCGGCGCCGTCACGCCGGGCACGCCGGAATGGGATGCCGGGATCGCGGCGCATCAGAAGTTCGGCGAGGCAGCCGGGGACCGCACCAACGGCGGCGCTCCCCTGCATCCGCCCACCACAGCGACAACGGTGCGCGTGCGTGACGGCGAGGTGCTGCTGACCGACGGCCCGTACATCGAGGGCGCCGAGGTGGCCAACGGCTACTACATCCTCGACGTGGCCGACCGCGACGAGGCCATCAAGATCGCCTCGATGATCCCCGCGACGACTGTGGAGATTCGCCAGCTCATAGGCGTTTCCGGCCTGTAGCGGCCGCCGAATGACCAGTCTGGACGGCGTCTTTCGGCGCGAATGGGGCCCGGCAGTCGCGGCATTGGCGCGATGGTCCGGCGACCTCACCGTCGCCGAGGACGCCGTCCAGGAGGCGTTCGCCGACGCTCTTCGGACCTGGCCCCGCGATGGCGTGCCCGCCAATCCCGGCGGATGGATAGTGACGTCCGCGCGTAACCGTGCACTCGATCGGCTGCGTCGCGAATCTGCAAGACCCGGAAAGGAACTCGCCGCGGTGCTCGACGACATAACAGCCCGCACCAATCGGCAGGGTGTGCCGCACCGGATCCGTGACGACGAACTGCGGATGATGTTCACCTGTGCGCATCCGGCACTGGACTCGCCGTCGCAGCTGGCCCTGACGCTGCGGCTGATCTCCGGGCTCACGGTCGCCGAGATCGCAAGGGCACTACTGCAGTCCGAGACGGCAGTGGGTCAGCGAATCACTCGGGCCAAGAACAAGATTCGGCACGCCAACATCCCGTTACGGGTGCCGCCGCCCGAATTGCTTCCCGAGCGCACACCGCACGTGCTCGCCTGCATCTATTCCGTCTTCACCGAGGGCTACTGGTCGACGGCCGGACCGTCGGCCATCCGCGACGAGTTGTGCGACGAGGCGGTCCGTCTCGCGGGCGAGGTGTGTTCGTTGATGCCCGACGCGCACGACGGACACGCACTGACCGCGCTGATGCTCCTGCACGACTCACGGCGGCAGACCCGTGTCGACGCCGACGGTGCACTCGTACCGCTCGACGAACAGGATCGTCGCCTCTGGGACCGCTCCCGTATCACCCGCGGGCTGGACCGCCTTCGGGATGCTGCGGGTGCGACGGGCCCGTACCTGCCGCAGGCCGTGATCGCGGCGATGCACGCGACCGCCCCGCGATGGGAGGACACCGACTGGGGCACGATCTGCCTCGCATACGACAGGTTGATCGCCATCACCGACTCACCCGTCGCCAGGGCGAACCGCGCTCTGGCGGTCGGATTCCGCGACGGATTCGACGCAGGCCTGAGCGTGTTGGACGAGGTTGCCGACGATCCGAGACTGGCCCGGTCGAACACCGTCGCGTCGATCCGCGCCGATCTGCTTCGCCGCGCGGGCCGGTACGTCGAGGCGCAGCACTGGTACCTGCGGGCGCTGGACCGCGCGGGCTCGAACCCGGCACGACAGTTCCTGCGCCGACGCTTCGACGAATGCGGGGACAACATTGATGCGTCGGCACCGCATCGATAGGGAAACCCCCGATTCCTTGTGCGTTATTCGCCGATACGGTCGTCATATGGAGGCCGTTGCCGAACCGACGTGCTATCTCGCCGAGTGGTACCTGCCGGAGCTCAGCGAGCAACTCGTCGACGATCTCGTCGCGCGCCTCGATGCCGCCGCCGCCATCGTGACCGACGAAGGCACACCCGTCCGGCTGCTCGTCACGCTGTCGGTGCCGACGGACGAAGTCCTCTACGCCGTGATCTGCGCTCAATCCCGAGACATCGTGTCGAGGACGTGCACGGAGGCCGGAGCGCCGCACCAACGTCTGTCCGACGACATCGGCACACGGATACGCCAGGGCCATCCCTAGCTAGCGCGACGATGCCGTCAGGACGGCATCGAGATATCCTCGATTTGCCTTTAGGCAGGGGGATCGGGGTATGGCTTCCGGGGATATCGAGCGTCCGGCTGAGTTTCGGGCGGTCTCGGAATTCCTGCTCGCCGCGGACCGCCACCCGTCGGGACTCGTCATCGAGGGCGCGGCGGGCATCGGCAAGACCACTCTCTGGCTCGCCGGTGTCACCGAGGCGCAGGAGCGCGGTTTCACGGTGTTGTCGGCGCGTGCGGGGCAGGCCGAAACGGTGCTCACCTACGCCGCTCTGGCCGACCTCCTTGGCGGCGTCGACCCCCTCGTGCTGGCCGAATTGCCTGACGTGCAACGGATCTCCGTCGACCGTGTGCTGCTGCGCGCCACCGCCGAAGGGCCCTCGACCGACGAAGGTGTGGTCGCGGCAGCCTTCGCCTCGATCGTCGACCGCCTCTCGGCGCGGGCGCCGGTCCTGCTGGCAATCGACGATGTGCAGTGGCTGGACCCGTCCAGCCAAGCGGTGCTGGCAGTCGCGGCCCGCCGGTTCACGGGCCGTGTCGGACTGCTGATCACCGAACGCACCGAGCACGAGGGAGCAGGCGCAGCGGACTGGCTGCAGCTGACGAGCCCCGACGGCATCGGGCGCATCCATGTCGGCCCGCTGAGCCTCGGCGGCCTGCACGCGCTGGTCTCATCGCGACTCGGGCGATCGTTCCCGCGCCCGACGATGGTGCGGATCGCGGAGATATCGGCGGGCAATCCGTTCTACGCACTGGAGCTGGCGCGCGCGATCGACGCGGGCAGCTCGGGAGCGGTGCTGCCGGCAACGCTGGCCGAGTTGATGCGGATGCGGATCGGACGTCTGGACCCCGAGATCCAGCATCTGCTCCTGGCCGTGGCGTGCGCGTCGAACCCCACCGTCGAGCTCCTCGCGCAGGTAACCCGTATGAGCGTCGAGCGCACCACCGAATTGTTCGAAGAGCCTGCGGCCAAAGGAATCATCACCTTCGACGGTGATGTCGCGCGGTTTTCGCATCCCCTCCTGGCGCGAAGCGTGTACACGGACGCGACCCCCGGTGCGCGACGTGCGATGCACCGGGGGCTGTCGGAAACGGTGATGCTGCCCGAGCTGAGGGCCAGACACATGGCGTTGGCCGCCTCGAGCGCAGACCCGACGACGCTGAGGTCCCTCGACGTGGCCGCGGCCGCGGCGTCCGACCGTGGCGCTCCTGCCGCCGCCGCCGAACTGGTCGAACTCGCGATCGGCCTCGGCGGAGACACCCCGGAGCGCCGAATTCACGCCGCCGCCCACCACATGCACGCTGGCGACCTGGCCCACGCCTCCGCCCTGCTGCACAGGGTCGTCGACACGGTGCCACGTGGCCTGGATCGAGCCAGAGCGCTGAACTTGTTGGCAGGTATGCAGATTCACCTCAATAGCTTCGCCACAGCGGTCGACATGCTCAAAGAGGCTCTCGACAACGCCGCGGAGCAACTCGAGGTGCGCGTGCGCACCATGCTGCTGCTGTCCTTCGCGCAGCTCAATGCGGGCGAGTTCGTACACGCCATGCGGCACTCCGAACGTGCCGTGATCCTCGCCGAGCACATCGACGATCCGGATCTGACGAGCCAGGTGCTGTCCATGCGGGCGATGGTGACGAGCATGTGCGGCAACGGGTTCGACGAATCGGCTCTGCGCCGCGCGAGTACCCTCGAGGATCCCGACAGCGATGCGCCGATCACGTTGCGCGCCAGCGCAACCTATGCCGTGCTGCTCTCATGGACGGGACGGCTCGACGAGTCCGCAGAGCGGATGTCGGCGGTTCGCCGACGATGCATGGATCGCGGCGCCGAATCCGATCTGATCTTCGTCGCGTACTACACCACGCTGAACGATGTCTGGCTCGGCAGGTACGCCGACGCGGCGTCGGTCGCGGTTGAGACGGTCGAGCGGGCACAGCAACTCGGCGGTGATCACCTGCGGATCTTGGCGATGACGGTGCAGGCGGTGGTCGGTGCCCACACCGGGCGTGAAGCCGAAACCCGCACGGCCGCAGTCGCCGCCATCGAACTCGCGCAGCGGTGCGGCTCGCCCCGACTGGCCGACTGGGCGTCGATGAGCCTGGGATTCCTGGAACTCTCGCTCGGCAACCATGCCGAGGCGCTCGTCGCTCTGGAGCCGCTGATCGTGAGATTCGATCAGGTACCGGGTACCGAGATCGTGACATCGGGTTACGTTCCCGACGCTGTCGAGGCGCTGGTGTCGCTGGGTCGTCACACCGATGCCGACGCGATGATCGATGCGATCGAGGCCAACGGCCGCTTTCTCGACCGGCCGTGGATGCTCGCCGTCGGGGCGCGGTGCCGCAGCATGTGGCTTGCCGCACAAGGGGATGTCGCGGGCGCTGTCGGCTTGGCCGAAGTGGCGCTGGTCCACCACGAGCGGCTGCCGATGCCGTTCGAACGTGCCCGCACTCTCCTGCTCCTTGGTCAACTCCAGCGTCGACAACGCAAGAAGGAGAACGCACGCGCCATGCTGCGCGACGCTGCCGCCACCTTCGATCAGCTGGGTTCACGCCTGTGGGCGCAGCGAGCCCGTGCCGAACTCAACCGCTCCAGCGGTGCGCAGGCCCGAGGGCTCGGGCTGACACCGTCCGAGCAACGCGTCGCCGAACTCGCTGCGTCGGGGATGACGACTCGCGATGTCGCCGCCGCATTGTTCATCAGCCCGAAGACCGTCGAATCGAACCTGGCCCGCGTCTACCGCAAGCTCGGTATCAAGTCGCGGGCCGAACTCGGCCGCCTGATGGGCGAGTGACTACGCCTCGGTGAAGTTGCGGGTGACCGCCGGGTCGACGGGGATTCCGGGTCCGGTCGTCGTCGACACGACGACCTTCTTCAGGTAGCGCCCCTTCGACGACGACGGCTTGGCACGCAGGATCTCATCGAGCGCAGCGCCGTAGTTCTCGGCCAGCTGCTTCTCGTCGAAGGATGCCTTGCCGATCACGAAGTGCACGTTGGCCTGCTTGTCGACGCGGAAGTTGATCTTGCCGCCCTTGATGTCGGACACGGCCTTCGCGACGTCCGGGGTGACGGTGCCGGTCTTGGGGTTCGGCATCAGGCCACGCGGGCCGAGCACGCGGGCGATCTTGCCGACCTTGGCCATCTGGTCCGGCGTCGCGATCGCGGCGTCGAAGTCCAGGAAGCCGCCCTGAATCTTCTCGATCAGATCGTCGCTGCCCACCTCGTCGGCGCCTGCGGCCAGCGCCGCCTCGGCCTTGTCGCCGACCGCGAACACCACGACGCGCGCGGTCTTGCCGGTGCCGTTGGGCAGGTTGACGGTGCCACGCACCAGCTGGTCGGCCTTACGCGGGTCGACGCCCAGCCGGATGGCGACCTCGACGGTCGCGTCCTGCTTCTTCGACGACGTGTCCTTGGCGAGCCGGACGGCTTCGATCGGGGAGTACAGGTTGTCCTTGTCGATCTTCTCCGCGGCTTCGCGATATGCCTTGCTGTTCTTGCTCATTGGTGTCTCCTAGTTGATGAGTTGTGGTGCGATGAGCGCTCGCGAAGAGCGTCCATCTAGTCGGGCCGTAGCTGGCCCTCCCACTGGATCGGCCGAAACTATACGACCGTGATCCCCATCGACCGGGCCGTCCCGGCGATGATCTTGGACGCCGCATCGATGTCGTTGGCGTTCAGGTCTTCCTTCTTGGTCTCGGCGATCTCGCGCACCTGGTCCCAGGTCACCTTGGCGACCTTGGTGGTGTGCGGCGTGCCGGAACCCTTCTGCACGCCTGCGGCCTTCAGCAGCAGCTTGGCGGCGGGCGGGGTCTTCAGGGCGAACGTGAAGCTGCGATCCTCGTAGACGGTGATCTCCACGGGGATGACGTTGCCGCGCTGGCTTTCCGTCGCGGCGTTGTACGCCTTGCAGAACTCCATGATGTTGACGCCGTGCTGGCCCAGCGCCGGACCCACGGGCGGGGCGGGGTTGGCCTGCCCGGCCTGGATCTGGAGCTTGATCAGCCCGACAACTTTCTTCTTCGGGGCCATGAGTGTTCGGTTTCCTTTTCTTTCTTGCTTGTCTTTAGATCTTGGCGACCTGGTTGAAGGTCAGTTCGACGGGTGTCTCGCGACCGAAGATGGACACCAGCACCTTGAGCTTCTGCTGTTCGGCGTTGACCTCGCTGATCGACGCGGGCAGCGTCGCGAACGGGCCGTCCATGACGGTGACGGACTCGCCGACCTCGTAATCAACGAGGATGACGGGCCGTTCAATTCCGCCGGTCTCAGAAGACGCGGCGGACGTCGAAGCGGCCTTGCCGGGCTTCTTGGCCGCGGCGGGCGGCAGCAGGAACTTCACCACGTCGTCCAGCGACAGTGGCGACGGTCGCGACGTCGCACCGACGAAGCCGGTCACGCCGGGGGTGTTGCGCACCGCGCCCCACGACTCGTCGTTGAGTTCCATCCGGACCAGGATGTAACCGGGCAGCACCTTGCGGTTGACCTGCTTGCGCTGGCCGTTCTTGATCTCGGTGACCTCTTCGGTCGGCACCTCGACCTGGAAGATGTAGTCGCCGACGTCGAGGTTCTGCACGCGGGTCTCGAGGTTGGCCTTCACCTTGTTCTCGTAGCCGGCGTAGCTGTGGATCACGTACCAGTCGCCGGGGCGCAGCCGCAGATCCTTCTTCAGCGCGACCGCCGGGTCCTCGTCCTCATCTTCCACAGCCTCGGGGGCGGCGTCGTCCGGAGCCGCCCCGGCGGCGACATCGTCGTCCGCAGGCGCTTCGGCAGCCTCGTCGGCGGGCGCCGCGTCCTGGACGGCTTCAGCAGCTGTGCTGTCCTCCAGATGCTCGGCTGCCTCGTCTGCAATCACGGTCGCTGGGTCCGCTGCCTCTGCGAGCGCATCGGACACAGCCGAAGGCGTATCGCCCTCGAAGGAAGTCACTAGTCAATCCTCTCTCAATACTTCGTCCCCTGCCCTTCGGGCGTGGGCCCACGTCAGCCGAACACCAACATGATGAGCTTGCCCACGCCGAGATCGACCCCGCCGATCAGCGCGACCATGAACGCCAGGAAGACGAGCACCACGGTGGTGTAGCTGATCATCTGCTTGCGGTTCGGCCAGATCACCTTGCGCAGCTCGGCGACGACCTGCTTCAGGTAGTTCCACACGAAGGCGATCGGGTTGCGGGAGGGGCCGTCGGCGCCCTTCTTCGCGACCTTCTTCGCGGTGCCCGAGCCGTTCTTGGTCGGGGCGGCTTCAGTGCCGGTCTCAAGGTCGACAGCGCCGCTGGCGCCCTCGCCGGTCGCCACGGCCCGCGATCGCTTGCCGCTGGGGCGAGCAGGCCGGGTTACGACCGCGCTGCTGACGTCGTCGGTGTCGTCGGCTCCTGCGGAGCCGTCACGATCACGTTCGTCGCTCACCGCATGCCTTCCTTGTTCTGATCGTCTGGTCTTCTGTGGGACACCATCCAGTGTCCACGTTTGTCGAGTATTCAGTTCGAGCAGGGGCGACAGGACTTGAACCTGCAACCTGCGGTTTTGGAGACCGCTGCTCTGCCAGTTGAGCTACGCCCCTTCAGGATGGCACTGCCGGCGAGCAGAGCCACCCGGTTTCCGGGGCTCACACAAACCACGCGCTCCCCGTTCGGTCGATCTAAAACCGACGGACAGCGCGCTGGACTGGGAAAACCCCGAGTTGCGAGTGTAGCGCGCCACCCGCGGAAGGTACTAATCCGCCTCGTGGCTGTTCGGGCTGACGTCATCACCCACGGCGGTGCGGACGACCTGCCCCGACTCGGGATCCCATTGCGCCGAGATCGAGTTGTCGCCCTCGTGCCCCATCAGCGTAGTGAACGCCTCCATCACGACCTTGCCGTCTAGGTCGGTCAGCACGTTGCGGGTGGTGACAATATCCGCGCCAAACCGCTCGTCGACCGACTCGACGCACATCTTTCCGGTCAGCCGGTCACCCTCCTTGATCGGCCGGTAGAACTTGAACTTCTGGTCGACCTGGACGATCTGCAGCGTCTCCAGGCCTACGTCGACGTGCTGGAAGAAATGCCGCTGGATCATCACCGCGAAGATCGACATGAAAGTCAGCGGTGCAACCAGGCCGCCGTGACCGGCTTCGGCGGCGGCCGCCTCATCGTGTGTGGTCGGGTCGAGGGCCTTGACCGCGTTTGCGTACTGGCGCACCTGTTCGCGGCCCACGACGAACGTGTCGGGGTACTTCCAGACCATCCCCCGGATGTCAGTCTTCAGGGCCATCGGTTACGCCAGCTTCGCGGTGGCAACCGCGCGGCCGAAGATCTTCTTTCCCCCCGAAGTGGCCGTCAGCGCGATGGTCACCGACTTGGTCTCGGGTTCAATGGATTTCACACGACCATTGAACACGATTTCGGCGCCCACGCCATCGTTGGGCACCGGGACCACGGCAGTGAACCGCACGTTGTATTCGGTGACAGCAGCGGGATCACCGATCCAGGACGTGACGTAGCCGCCACCCAGTCCCATGGTGAGCATTCCGTGGGCGATCGCGGTGTCGAGGCCGACCTGCTTGGCGATCTCGTCGTCCCAGTGGATGGGGTTCAGGTCGCCGGACACGCCGGCGTAGTTCACCAGGTCGCCCCGCGTCAGTGGAATCACCTTCTCGGGAAGCTGGTCGCCCACCTTCACAGAATCGAACTCACGCAGTGCCATCGCTGAAACCCTCTTCTCCGTCTTCGCCAGCACGACCCGCGAGCGTCGTGTAGGTCTCCTGGACCACGTCACCCTTGTCGTCGCTGATGATGTTCTTCGTCACGATGATGTCGGTGCGGTGCGCCTGCCTAACGGAGTCGACGTACACGTCGCAGTACAGCGTGTCGCCGGCGTGGATCGGCTTGCGGAACTTCACCACTTGGTCGACCTGCACGATCTGCATGTCGTTGATGCCGATGTTGGCGCTCTCGAAGAAGGCCGACTGCGCCTGGTAGCCGAACACCGAGAGGAACGTCAACGGCGCGAGAATCGACGCGTGACCGAGTTCGGCGGCGGCTGCGTCGTCGTGCAATGCGGGGTGCTCGTTTTTCACCGCGATGGCGTACTCACGCAGCTTTTCCCGACCCACGACGTAGTGATCGGGATGACGATAGTGCATCCCGACGATCTGTTCTGACAACGCCACAGTTCGTCTGTGCGCGCGTTAGCGCGATTCCTTGTGCGCCTGGTGCTTGCCGCAATTCGGGCAGAACTTCTTCAGCTCGAGGCGGTCCGGGTCGTTGCGACGGTTCTTCTTGGTGATGTAGTTGCGGTGCTTGCACACCTCGCAGGCCAAGGTGATCTTGGGCCGTACGTCTGTACTGGAGGCCACTTCTTCGTCCTTCGTCTAACAGTTGTCGTCTTGTAGCGGTGGGGGGGCTCGATCCCCCGACCTCACGATTATGAGTCGTGCGCTCTAACCAGCTGAGCTACACCGCCCCGATAGTCCGGGTCGGCACACCGTCCCGTCCACCGAGCCCCCTAACGGAATCGAACCGTTGACCTTTTCCTTACCATGGAAACGCTCTACCGACTGAGCTAAGGGGGCCTGCACTTCTTCGATGCCCAACAACCGTGCCGTGGGCCTTAAAGAGGGTACATTCTCGGCGTTTGGCTCGCCAAACCGCTCGTCAGCCAACTGGTGATAGGACCGATGTGTGACTGAACCCAGCGCCCCGCGCGTGGCTGTCTATCTCGATTTCGACAACATCGTCATCTCAAGGTACGACCAGATCCACGGTCGCAGCTCGTTTCAACGCGACCGGACAGCCGGTTTCCACAAGAAGCCCGGCCGCCTGACCGAGGCGACGGTCGACGTCGGCGCGATCATCGACTTCTCATCGTCATTCGGCACCCTGGTGCTGACGCGGGCCTATGCCGACTGGTCGGCGGACGTCAATGCCGAATACCAGGGTCAGCTCGTCGGCCGCGCCGTCGACCTGGTCCAGCTCTTCCCCGCGGCGGCGTACGCCAAGAACGGGGCCGACATCCGGTTGGCGGTCGACGCGGTCGAGGACATGTTCCGGCTGCCCGACCTCACCCACGTGATCATCGTGGCCGGCGACTCCGACTACATCGCGCTGGCCCAGCGCTGCAGACGGCTTGGCCGCTACGTCGTCGGCATCGGGATCGCCGGGTCGATCAGCAAGTCGCTGACCGCCGCCTGCGACGAGTACGTCACCTACGACGCGCTGCCGGGTGTGCCCGTGACCGAGCCGCCGAAGCGCAAGCCGCGCAAGAGCAGCAAGGCCGACGATGCCGATCCCGAGCCCGACTCACCCGATCCGCAGGCCACCGCGACCGCTCTGCTGGAGCGTGCGCTGCGAATCGGCCACGGCAAGGATGATGCGGACTGGCTGCACAACTCCGCTGTCAAGGCGCAGATGAAGCGGATGGACCCATCGTTTTCGGAGAAGTCGCTGGGATTCCGTTCGTTCAGCGACTTCTTGCGCTCCCGCTCCGAGGTCGCCGAACTCGACGAGAGCAGCACCACCCGCATGGTGCGGCTGCGCCAGCGCGACTGAATAGTCTTAGGGCATGACGGACCGCCTGTACTTCCGCCAGTTGCTCTCCGGAAGAGACTTCGCCGCCGGAGACATGATCGCCGAACAGATGCGCAACTTCGCCTATCTCATCGGCGATCGCGAGACCGGCGACTGCGTGGTGGTGGATCCGGCATATGCGGCGGGAGATCTGGTCGACGCGTTGGAGGCCGACGGCATGCACCTGTCGGGCGTGCTGGTCAGCCACCACCATCCCGATCACGTCGGCGGCTCGATGATGGGCTTCGAACTGAAGGGTCTCGCCGAACTCCTCGAGCGCACCAGCGTGCCCGTCCACGTCAACAGTGTTGAGGCGGAATGGGTTTCACGTATCACCGGGATCGCCCGCAGTGAGTTGACCGACCATGAGCACGGCGATGTGGTCACGGTCGGCGACATCGACATCGAGCTTCTGCACACGCCAGGTCACACGCCGGGGAGCCAATGCTTCCTGTTGGACGGCCGGCTCGTCGCGGGCGACACGCTGTTCCTCGAGGGTTGCGGCCGCACCGATTTCCCCGGCGGCGATGTCGATGAGATGTTCCGCAGCCTCCAGGCGCTGGCGCAGCTGTCCGGCGATCCGACCGTCTTTCCGGGCCACTGGTATTCGCAAGAACCCAGCGCCGCACTGTCGGAGGTACGGCGCACCAACTACGTGTACCGCGCCAGCAACCTGGACCAGTGGCGCATGCTGATGGGCGGCTGACCGGGCGCGACCTGGAAGTTTGGCTGGCGCAAAAGTGGTCTTGTTCCGCCGAACCTGCGTTATTCTCCGTTCGCTAAGCGCCTGCACGGCGCGCGATTTGGAGGATCCGACTCGATGACGACACCGCCGACGCCCGCTGGCTGGTATCCCGATCCCGACGGCAGCGGCGGTCAACGGTATTGGGACGGGCTCTCGTGGACCGAGCACCGCTACCCCGCAGCGCCTGCAACCCCTGCTGAGCCCGTCGCACCGGCCGAACCCGTCGCGTCCGATCCTGTCGAGAGCGCCCCAGTCGCGAGCGAGGAGCCGACGGCGATCGTGCGACTGCCGCCCACACCGAGCGAGGGCCGCGTCGGCGGCGCGCACCGCAGGCCCGACAGCGAGCCTGACGAGGCGCCTGAGCCCGCGCCGGTGCCTGAACCCACGCCCCCACCCACACCGGTGTTCGAGGCGCCGCCAGAGGCCGTCACGGAGACGTACACGCAGAAGACCGAACCGGTGGGTCAGCGGTTCGACCTTCCACCGGCTCCGTCGCAGTCAGACCCCTTCCCGTCGGCGCCAGGGTTCGACACGTACGCGCCCGAGGCGACACCGCCGCCCCGCAAGAGCAAGCTCGCCCTCTGGTACGGCGTCGCATGCGCGGCCCTGCTGGCGGTGCTGGTCGCTGTGGCCGTCTACGGGTTCGCCATCAAAAAGGATCCGGGAGTACAGATCTCGTCCGGGACCACGACTGAGGCGTCGCCCACCGACGACTCCTCTTCCGAAACCACGGAACCATCGGAGACCGCGACCGAGGCGCCGACCACTGCGGGCCCGACCACCGTGGGACCGACCGGAGACGTCACCGACGGGCCGCTGTCGTTCACCGTCCAGGGCATCGAGATCGGCCCGACGGTCGTCATGTCGGACGCGCCGCTGGAGAAGACCGCCGTCGGCGAGTTCATCGTCGTGCACATGACCGTGACAAACGTCGGCACCGACCCCGCGACGTTCGTCGGGATGTTCCAGACGCTCCACGCCGGGGGCACCACGTTCCCGCTGGACGACGAGGCGACGGCCTATCTCGAGGGCACGTTCGCCGACCTCGCGCCGGGGCAGTCCGCAGATGTGTCCATCGCGTACGACGTACCGGTCGACACACCGCCCGAGTCCATCGAGCTGCACGCCGATCCGAGCACCCCCGGCGCCGAGGTCCCGTTGTCGTAGCCGTGCAGTTTCTGCAAACCTCGATTGTTACTTCCGTCTCTGCTAACTCAGTTTCCTGGGCTTTTCCAGCAAATGACGCAGGCGCAAATATCTTCAATTCTGTGGTCGTGACCAGACCGTGATAAAACCGGTGCGTGGAACAGGTCGACCTCCGCGCGCTCAGCGTGTCTGACATATCGGCCACCGGGTGGACGGCACTTGCCGCCTGGGTGGCGGTCATGCTGCTCATCGCGGCACTGGTGTACGCGTGGCGCGCATATCAGCGCGCCAGGGCGCACGCCGAAGAGCTGATGCAGCCGAACGTGGCGATGTACATGGAGCCCGCTGCCAACGACTGGCATCTCGTCGAACTCGTGGTGCGCAACTACGGTCAGACGCCGGCGTACGGCATCCGATTCGAGTGGGCCCACGCCCCGACCGTCGGCAAGTACGAGAACGTGTACGAGGAGCGATACGTCGACATCGTGCCACTGAACCTGCCTGCGGAGATTCCGTACCTGGCGCCGGGGCAGGAATGGCGGATCGTGTGGGATTCGGCGCTGGACCGCCGCGAACTCGGTGAGGCGATCGCGTCCCGTTTCGACGGCGCCGTCACCTACTCCGACCAGCCGACCAACAAGCCGGGATCAAAGCGTGCCGGCAACCAGTTCCGGTCGGCGGCCGTATTGGATTGGGCCACACTGCATCCCGTTGAGCGGTTGGAGTTGTTGACCACTCACGATCTGGCGCGCCAGGAGAAGCAGAAGCTCGAACTGCTGCGCAATCTGCTGACGTACTACCGCTATGCGACGAGTGAGAGCCGCGAAGAGGTTCTGCGCAGCGAGATCAACAGGGTCCGCAATGCCGCCGACAAGATGCGCGAGCGTCTGGCCTCCGCCCAATTCAGCCCGCCCGCGGAGGAAAACGTCCCCCCACGCGAGGTTCCGCGCGCCGAACCTCCGCGGGAGGCGCCGTTCATCGCGCCGCCGCGAGACGCCGCATACAGCGCGCCGCAGCGGGAGATGTCGTTCAACGAGCTGCGAGAGGTTCCCCAGGAGAACGGCGCGGATTACGACGACGATGACGCCCACACCCAGGTGATCAACGGAGGACCGAGGCACCGACGGGACCTCAACTAGCTCGACGGCGCGCGCAGCTCCGCTCCGGCGTGCTTCCCATTCGTAACGGTGTTACGTAACATCGATCTGATACCTCGATGGCTTAAAGGAGAGGCAATGACCAGCACGGTTGGCTACGAGCTCAATGATTCAGTCGCGACGATCACCATGGACGACGGCAAGGTCAACGTCCTGGGTCCCGACATGCAGGCCGCGATCAACGAGGCCCTCGACCGCGCCGAGAAGGACTCCGCGAAGGCGGTCGTGATCGCGGGCAACGAGCGCGTGTTCAGCGGCGGCTTCGACCTCGCGGTGTTCCAGTCCGGCGACGAAAAGGCGGCGCTGGCGATGTTGTCCGGTGGCTTCGAGCTGTCGGTGCGGTGCCTGACGTTCCCCGCGCCGGTGATCATGGCGGCGACGGGTTCGGCGATCGCGATGGGATCGTTCCTGCTGCTGTCGGGCGACCATCGGGTCGGACAGCCGAAGACAAAGTGCCAGGCGATCGAGGTGGCCCTCGGAATGACGATTCCGATCGCGGCGATCGAGATCATGCGGATGCGGCTGACACCCGCGGCCTTCCAGCGCGGCGCCGCACTGGCGTCGATCTACGTCGGCGACGAGACGATCACGGCGGGCTGGCTGGATGCGATCGTCGACAAGGGCGATGTACTCGCCAGCGCCCAGGCGGCCGCCGCCGAGGCAGCGCAGCTGCACACCGGCGCCCACGTGGCGACCAAACTCAAGGCGCGTGAGTCGGGGCTGAAGGCAATCCAGGCCGGAATCGACGGATTGGCAACGGAATTCAGTCTCGGCTAGGCCGCTGAGATGCCCAGGGTCAAGCAACGCACGCCGCAACTTCGCCAGCACCTGCTCGAGGTCGCGATCGAGACGCTGGCCGCCGACGGCATCGCGGGGTTCACGACGCGACGGGTGGCCGAGCGGGCAGGCACGTCGGTGCCCGCGGTCTACGAACTGTTCGTCGACAAGGCCGGCCTTGTGCGGGCGATGTTCTTCGAGGGTTTCCGGCTGCTGGGGGCCGAGCTGGCGCAGGTGTCGGTGAGCGACGATCCGCTGGCCGACCTGGAACGGCTGGTGCCGGTGTTCCGGCTCTTCTGCCGCACGTACCCGAGGCTGGCGCAGGTGATGTTCTCGCGGCCGTTCACGGACTTCGAGCCGGGACCCGACGAATTGGCGGCGGGAGCCTCCGTGCGTGAGGTGTTCATCGGGCGGATTCAGCGGTGCGTGGATGCGGGGCTGCTGGCGGGTGACGTCGCGGACATCGCGCACGTACTCCTCGCGCTGGCGCAGGGTTTGGCGGTGCAGGAGCTGGGCCGATGGCTGGGTCCGTCGGGGCCGTCGGTCGAGCGGCGATGGAAGCTGGGCGTCGGATCGCTGCTGAAGGGCTTCCGCGGCGCCTGATCACGCCGAAATCGCACTTTTGTAGGGATGTACTCGAACTTCCTCTGCAAAAGGCGGATTTCGGCGTGGCCCGTCTCGCGCCGAACTTGGGGCAATTGCCCCATGTGACGGGCCGCGCCGTCGACACACGATGACGGCATGACCACGACACCCCAGGCGGCCGCGACCGCGAGCAGGATTCTGCCCCTCCCCGACGGCGACGAGGAACGCGTCGTCGGCTTCGGCGTGATGGGCCTGCCGTTCGCCAACGGGCACTACCTCGCGTTCCGCGACTTCCCCGCGACGTCCTTCTCCCCCGCGTATCTGTCGGTATGGCATCGCACGCCGGACGGCGTGTGGACCTTCTACGCGACCACACCGGGCCCGCAGAGCTGCTCGCGATACTTCAGCTCTGCCACCCCCGTCGACCCGGTGGTCTGCGACATCACGTCACGCTGGGTCACGCCGTGGTCCCTCGCGATTTCCATTGACGCCGTGCTGGATTGGCGTGTCGACATCACGGCGACCCCCGCGACGCGACTCATGAGCGCGATCGGATCGCACCTACCCGTACGGGTGTCCAGGAGCCGCAGGGCGCTTGCCGCGATCAGCCCCGCCGTCGGACCTCTATTGGGTATCGGCAGGATGAAGCTGACCGGCCACCTGCCCAACGGCCAGGAATTCCGCATCGCGCCGAAGCGTGTGTGGGCCGTCGCCGACTCGAGCGCCGTCGTGCACGGCGAGGATCTCGGATCCGTCGGACCTCACCCCGTGCAGGGCAATCTGGCGGATTTCCAGCTCCCCCAGCGCGGCATCTGTGTGGTCGCACAGGGCCGTTTCGAGGCATTCGACGTCACGCGGCATCGCGACGGCGACCGTCTTGACCTATCCAGCTGACCCGCCGGTGACAACAGCGCAGAATCGGCACATGGCTTCCCGTCAGGCGCCGCCAGACCTTCCGACACGTGCGGAGGTGTTGGCGGCGCTGTCGGTCGCGATCGACCTGGGGCTGGGGCAGCCTGCCGAACACATGCTGAGGTCGGCGCTGATCGCGACCCGGATCTCCGACCGCCTGGGACTTGCCGCATCGCAGCGCGATTGCATCTACTACGCGACGCTCATCATGTGGATCGGCTGCCACGCCGACTCCCATGAGTACGCGCGGTGGTTCGGCGACGACATCGCCGTGCGCCGAGGTTCCTACCTCGTCGACTGGTCCGGGCTGCCGTACCAGCGCTTCCTGCTGACGAACGTCGGGCGCGGGGAGTCGCTGCTGTCACGGCTGAAGACGGCGGCGACGCTGTATGCCAATGCGCGAGGCCATATTTCGCAGCTCATCCACTCACACTGCACGTCTGCAGCGCTGTTGGCCGAACGGATCGGACTGTCCGACGACGTGCAGACGGCGTTGCGGTTCACGTTCGAGCGGTTCGACGGTGGTGGTCTGCCTGCGGGGTCCTCGGGCGAGGCCATTCCGATCGAGATGCGGGTGGCCCAGCTAGCCGACATGGTCGAGGTGCATCAGCGCGAATACGGCATCGAGGGCGCCGCCACGATGGCCCGCAGCCGCCGGGGCGGGCAGTTCGACCCCGCGGTGGTCGACGCGTTCGTCGCCGACCCGTCGGGCGTGTTGGCGGTACCCTCCGCAGGCGACGTGTGGGCGACCGCGCTGCAGCATGCACCGGACCGCAACACCCGGCTGGACGGGCCGTCGCTGGACGCGCTGTTGGTGGCGCTCGGCGATTTCGTCGACCTCAAATGCCCCTTCACGCTCGGGCATTCACGTGCGGTGGCTCAGCTGGCCGGCGATGCCGCCGTGGTCGCCGGCCTGGACGAGGACGCGGTGACGTTGACCCGCAGGGCGGCGTGCGTGCACGATATCGGCCGCATCGGCGTCTCCAACCAGATCTGGTCCAAGTCAAGCGGTTTGACGATGGCAGAGTTCGAGCGGATGCGCCTGCACCCGTATCTGTCCGAACGCATCTTGTCGCGAGTGCCCGGCCTCAAAGAGGTCGCGGGCGTCGCGGCCAATCATCACGAATACCTCGACGGCTCCGGGTATCCGCGGGGGCTGGCCGCGCGGCAGCTGTCGATGCCCGACCGGCTGTTGGCGTGTGCGGTGACCTACCAGAGCGCGCTCGAACCGCGGCCCTATCGTGAGGTGCTCGGACCGGCAGGTGCGGCGCGACGGCTGCGTGAACGTGTTCGGGACGGGGAGCTGGACTCGGTGGCCGCCGACGCCGTGCTGTTCGCATCCGGTCAGGCGCCGGGCAGGCCGAAGACGCGGCCGCACGGGCTCACCGCACGCGAGGTCGAGGTGCTCCGACTGGTCGCTCAGGGCGCCAGTAACAAGGAGATCGCCGCCAAACTCGTGCTCAGCGAGAAGACGGTGCGCAATCACGTGGAGCGCACGTACATCAAGATCGGCGTCTCCAACCGGATCGGGGCCAGCATGTACGCCCTCGAGCACGGACTCGCGGAGCCGGCCCAGAGTTGAGGCATTCGCCTCATGCGCCACACCACCGCCAGGGCGGAAAGTCGAACCATGAACCGATATCTCGCCGTCGTGTACGGAACGCTCAGCTACACCCTGTTCCTCGCCGTATTCCTTTACCTGATGGGCTTTGTCGGCGGTCTGGTCCCGCGCAGTGTCGACAACGCCGGCACCGCTCCCGTGGGCTTGGCCGTCCTCATCGATGTCGCGTTGGTGACGCTTTTCGCGGTGCAACACAGTGTCATGGCACGCCCCGGGTTCAAGAAATGGTGGACCCGCATCGTCCCGACGCCGATCGAGCGGAGCACCTATGTGCTGGTGGCGAGCCTCGTTCTGGTCGTTCTCTACTGGCAGTGGCGCGAGATACCCGCCGTTCTGTGGGACGTGTCGTGGCAGCCTGCCCGGCTCATCGTCTGGACGCTCTTCTGGCTCGGCTGGGCGATCGTGCTCGGGTCGACATTCATGATCAACCACTTCGAATTGTTCGGGCTGAAGCAGGTATTCGAAGCGTGGCGGGCACGGCCATCTGTCGATACCGGTTTCCGGGTGACACTGTTCTACCGGGTGGTGCGCCATCCGCTGATGCTGGGCTTTCTGATCGCCTTCTGGGCCGCACCGACCATGACGGCGGGTCATCTCGTGTTCGCGGCGGCGATGACCGGATACATCCTGATCGCCCTGCAGCTGGAGGAACACGACCTGATCGCGGCGCTCGGCGCGCGGTACGCCGAATACCGGCAGCGTGTCCCCATGTTGATCCCGGGTCTGCGCAAGCGGGGCACTGACATCATGGTTCCGTGACCCATGTTCATGGCCGGGTGTGGCGAGACGGGAAGCCGCAGGATGACTTCGAGTTCTCGTCGATCTCGGATTATCTCGCCGAGGACGACACGCTGGTCTGGTGCGACATCTACGACCCCGATCACGCGATCCTCAAGGACCTCGCCAACGAGCTCGAGCTCGACAACTGGGCGGTCGAGGACGCGATCGCCGAAGCCGAACGCACGAAGGCGGTCGTCTACCGCACGCACACTTTCTTCACCGTGTATGGCGTAGCGGTCAAGGATCCGGTGCCCGAGGACGATTCCGTGTCGATGCTCGACATCCACCGCATCTCGGGCTTCGTGCTGCCGCGCGGATTGATCACCGTCAGGTTGTCTCCGGATTTCAACATCGACGCCGTCTCTCAGCGCTTCGACGAACTCGGCGGCCAGGAACATGGGGTGGGTGCGTTGGTGCACGGACTGCTCGACGTCGTCGTCGACGGTCACTTCGACGCGGTGCAGGCGCTCGACGACGGTATCGAGGCGGTCGAGGACGACCTGTTCGAGAATAACGCCCGAAAAGGACTGCAACGTAAGACGTTCCGGCTGCGAAAGGACCTGGTCGAGCTGCGGCGGGTGGTGTTGCCGATGCGCGAGGTCGTCAACTCCATTCAGCACCGCAGGCTGGACGCCAAGACGTCACCCGAACTCGACCCGTTGTACGCCGACCTGTACGACCACGTGCTGCGGGCGTCGGAGTGGACAGAGTCGTTGCGCGACATGATCACCACGGTGTTCGAGACCAACCTGTCACTGCAGGATGCGCGGCTGAACACGGTGATGAAGAAACTCACCGGCTGGGCGGCGATCATCGCGGTGCCGACGGCGATCACCGGGTTCTACGGGCAGAACGTGACCTACCCCGGGATCGACACGTTCGGCGGCTTCGTGACCAGCACGTCGATCATCGTGCTGCTGGTGCTCTTCCTGTACTGGATGTTCAAGCGTCGGGACTGGTTGTAGTCAGCTCGCGCGCCGCAGCAGGTCGTCGGCGTGTCGGTGGTCCTCGTCGGCGTTGAGGGTCAGCGCGCCGACGACCTCACCGTCGGCCTCGTACCAGACCGTGAACCCGTTGTGGTGCTCTTCCAGCCGCCAGGTTTCGTAACCGCCCCAGCCGCGGTACTTGAGGACCGAATCGCCGATGGTGCAGGAGAATCCGGGTATCTGGTCCCATGCGGCGGTGAAGCCGGCGGCGGTCAAGCCCGCGACGAGACCTTCGTGGGCGGCGTCGCCCCAGTGCTCGGCGCGGATGCGGCGTCCGGCGGTGACGTTGTGGGCCAGCGCCACGTCGCCGGCGGCGTAGACGTTGCGGGAAGACGCGTGCATGTGCTCGTCGACGACGATGCGCCCGTCGCGGGTATCCAGGCCGGCCGCCTCGGCAAGCCTGATGTCCGGCTGGACACCGACCGCCGAGACGATGAGTTCCGCCTGGACCGTGGTGCCGTCGTCGAGCACCACGCCGGAGGCGTCGATCTCGGCCACGGTGGTCTCACCGACGAAGCCGACTCCGTTGTCGGAGAGGATCTTCACGACGCGTTCGCCCGCGTCGAGGCCGAAACGTCGTTGCAGGGGCACGGCTTCGGCGGCCACCATCGCGGTTTTCACGCCGCGAGCGGCCAGACATGCCGCGGCCTCGCAACCGATCAGGCCGCCACCGATCACGACTGCCGATTCCGCGTAGTGGGCGGCCATCTTCAGCGAGACGGCATCGGCGAAGGAACGCAGGGTGAGCGCGGCGTCAGCGCCGGGGACCTCCAGCTTCACCGGTCGTGCACCCGACGCGACGACGAGATGCCAGTAGGGATAGCGCTGCCCGCCCGCGGTGATCACTTCTTGGCCGGCGGTGTCGATGCGGTCGACGGCGATTCCGCGGATGAGGTCGACGTTGTTGCGGTCGAACCAGCCGGCGCTGTGCAGGTCGCGCTTGTCCTCACGCCCGCGGAGGAAGCCTTTGCTCAGCGGAGGCTTGGCGTAGGGCAACGCAGGGTCGACGGTGAGGATGCGCACGGGAATGTCGGGGTGCTTGCTGCGGAACGTCTCCGCTGCACTCACCCCCGCGGGACCGCCGCCAATGGCGATGAATCCTGGTGCCGCCACATGTTCTGGATACCACTTCAAGGCGCGTCTCAAATCTATCGTCAGGGTTCTGTCACATTTGCTAGTCGGTGATTCCCCAGGCCAGGCAGAAGGTGTGACCGGCCGGGTCTCGATACACACGGAACAGGTCGTCCTCGGTGGCGTCAGCCACTCGGGTGGCACCGAGCGCGAGCACTTCGGGTTCCGCAACGTCGATGTCCTCGACGGCGATGTCGAGGTGAAACTGTTGCGATCCGCGCGGGTCCGGGAATCGCGGCGGCTCGTGTTCGGCCGAGAGCTGGAATGCGAGTCGATACCCGGACGGATCCGTCAGCACCACCCAGGTGTCGTCCTCCTCGTGGAGGGTGCCGCCGAGCAGACCGGCGTAGAAGGTGGCCAGCTGCCGGGGATCCCGGCAGTCGACGACGGTGGACCGCAGCTTTCCAATCACGGTCAAAGGGTTGCCGCTATCGCGACGCTCAAACGGGTGTCGACCCGTGCGCCTACCCGCCGCAGTTCGGGGTTGCGCTCTTCGAGGCCGCCACCCGCGTCGCCGATTCGTTGACACGGTCCATACTCAGTTGACCCGAATTGACCGCCTGCTCAAGTGAATCCAGCACCGCGGGCACTTCGTCGGTGGTGATCCACAGCGCAACATCGGCGCCGGCCTGCAGAGCGCGGAGTACCGCATCGGGGACGCTGTAGCGTTCGTTGATCGCGGCCATGCTGGACAGGTCGTCGGTGTACACCAGCCCGTTGAACGGTGGGGCGCCGTATTCGCCGGACCGCAACAAGTCGTAGGCGGGTTTGGAGAGGCTGGCGGGGTCGGTGCCCGTCAGCCCGGGCACCTGGAGGTGGCCCAGCATTACCGCGACGGGCCGTTGTGTGGTCAGCGTTCGGTACGGGATCAGATCATCGGTCTTCAGCTGATCGATCGGTGGCGTGCTCACGCCACCGGTGTGTGAATCGCCTGAGCCGTGCCCGTGTCCGGGGAAGTGCTTGAGCACCGGCAGCAGTCCGGCGTCACGCAGCCCGCGTGCGTACTCGCCGGCATAGGTGGTCACGGTCTCGGGGTTCGAGCCGAACGACCGGTCGCCGATGACGGTGTCGTCGGGAGCGTCGGTGACGTCGACCACCGGGGCGAAATCGACTGTGATTCCAAGCTCTTTCATCGCAAGGCCGCGTTGGAGGGCGATGTTGTACACATCTTCCGGCGTGCTCCCGGCGGCCAGTGTGCGCGGCGGAGGCTGCGACCCGATGATGCTCGACAGTCGCTGGACGCGGCCGCCTTCCTCATCGGTGCTGACTGCCAGCGGCAGCGGGCCTGTAGAAGCGGAGATCTCGCGCAGGGAACCGTCTTGCAGCATCGACAGATCGGTCCAGCTTCCGATCATGATGCCGCCGATGTGATGGTCGGCAGCCACGGCGCGCGCATCGTCGGCGCCGGTCACCCCGACCATCAGCAGCTGCGCGAGCTTGTCGCGGGTGGACATGGTCTTCACGACGGCCTCGGCGTCGCTGCACGTCGGCGCGACGGCCGACGGAGGGCTCGGCGCCGTGGGGTTCGCCGATGCCTCGGTCGAGGGTGATGTCGAGGTGCTCGACAGCCTGGGCATGATGACCAGCACCACGGCGCCGACGAGTAGGGCGACGGCGAGCACCGCGAACGCCACCGGCATCCACCGCGACGCCTGAATCCGCTGCTTGGCGCCGCTCAGGATCTTCGCGAAACCCGGGCTCGACGGCATGGCAAAGAAAGTACCCCGGCATGGATGCTTCAGCGCCCAGCCTCGGCCGTCGTATGGGAGCATCTGCGCATGGGTCAGCAGGACGATCCCGAGGAACGAATCCGCCAGCTCGAACAGTCAGCCGCCTCGTACGGGGCCGTTGAACTGGGCGGGCAGCCGCCGACGTCGCAGTTGCCGCCGCCCCCGAACTACGGAAATCCGCCCCCAGCGCCGTACGGGACCCCACCGCCGGCCTACGGAACACCGCCGTCCTACGGCAGCAACCCGTACCAGCCGCCGTTCGGCACCCAATACACCCAGGTACACAAGAAGGGCGCCCCGGTCGGGTTGATCATCGGGCTGCTTGCGGTCGTATTGATCGCCGTTGGCGGCGGGATCGCCGCGTTCGTGTGGAACGTGTCGTCGACGGTCGAAGAAGTGGCCGGAGGCGGCGGGAAGGTCGACCGGCCCGGCGACGCATCGACCTACAGCCCGCCGTCGATCGTCATACCGACTATCCCGAGCATTCCGGGGATGCCCGGCGGCCGAACAGAGGAGACCGCGACACCCGGCGGGCAGCTCAGCGTGGCGGGCATCGACGAGACCAAGACGGTGGCCTGCAACGAGGCCAACATCAGCGTCAGCGGTGTCAACAACACCGTCATGCTGACCGGACATTGCTTGAGCGTCACCGTATCCGGCGTCGAGAACAAGGTCACCATCGACAGCACGGACAAGATCGGCGCATCGGGCTTCAACAACAACATCATCTACCGTTCCGGGGATCCGAAGGTCGACTCCTCCGGGTCGAACACGGTCTCGCGAGGCTGAGCTCCGTGAGTGAGCAAACCTCGACGCCGACGTTGACCGGCCAGTTCTCCAAGGCACTCGGATACGCCGAACTCAAGCACCACAACCAGGTCCGCAAGGGCGGTCACATCCCGTACATCGGGCACCTGCTGTCAGTGGCGAGCCTGGTGATCAATGACGGCGGGTCCGAAGATCAGGCCATCGCGGCCCTGCTGCACGACACTGTCGAGGACCAGGGCGGTCCGCCGACGCTGGATGAGATTCGGAAGAACTTCGGCGACGAGGTCGCGCGCATCGTCGACGAGTGCAGCGACACCGACGAGGTGCCGAAACCGCCTTGGCTGCAACGCAAACAGAACTACATCAACCATCTCGCCGACGTCGGCCAGGACACGTTGCTGGTGTCGGTGGCCGACAAACTGGACAACGCGCGATCGATGCTGAGGGACTATCACGAACACGGCGCCCAGCTGTGGGAGCGGTTCAACCGGAAGAATCCGCAGGACCACCTCTGGTACTACGGCGAACTGCTGGCCGCCTACCGCAAGCGCGGCCTCGACAGCTGGATGGTCAACGAACTCGGCCGCGTGGTCGACGAGTTGAAGCGTCTGGTCGAGGGCGGCGACCGGGTCGTCTTGGTCTGACCGCGTATCCACCCCCGGGTGGTTCGGAACTTCTATGGTGGACCTTGATGGCACTGCACCTGCACCGTGCTGAACGCACCGATCTGCTCGCTGACGGGCTCGGTGCCCTGCTCTCCGATCCCCTGCCCGATCCCTTCGCCGAAGAAGTCGTCATCGTCCCGGCCAAGGGTGTTGAACGATGGCTGAGTCAGCGGCTGTCGCACGTTCTCGGGCGTGGGCATGGCGCCGACGGGGTGTGCGCCGGCATCTCCTTCCGCAGCCCGTACTCGCTGATCGCCGAAATCAGCGGCACCGACCGTGACGATCCGTGGTCGCCCGATGCGATGGTGTGGCCACTGCTCGCTGTGATCGACGAGAGCTGCGAGCAGCCGTGGTGCAGGACTCTGGCCACCCACCTCGGCCATTTCGAAACGGGCGACGAGAAAGAGCTGCGGCAGGGGCGGCGCTACACCGTCGCCCGACGCCTCGCCGGGCTCTTCGCTTCCTACGCCCGCCAGCGGCCACACCTGCTCATCGACTGGGAAAACGGTGCTGACGGAGGGGTCGACGCCGACCTGCTGTGGCAGCCACCTCTGTGGCGTGCGCTGGTCGACCGGGTCGACGCGCCAACACCGCATTCCCGTCACGCGAAAACCGTTGCCATGCTGCAGGAGTCCCCCATCGAACTGCCGCAGCGCATCTCCCTTTTCGGCCATACCCGGCTGCCGAGCACCGAGATCGAACTGCTCGACGCGCTCGCGACGCATCACGATCTTCACCTGTGGCTGCCGCACCCCAGCGACGAACTGTGGACGACACTCTCCGGCGACACGGGTGCCATTTCCCGCGGCGATGACACCACGCACCGCCGGGTCCACCATCCGCTGTTGGCGACCCTCGGGCGAGATCTGCGCGAACTGCAGCGCGGTCTGCCCGCCGATGCGCACGTCGACGAATATCTCGGCGGCGCGGCCAATCCCGAGACGCTGCTCGGTTGGCTGCAATCCGATATCACCGCGAACGCCGTTCGCCCGCAGGGCCGTTCGCTGGCGGCCGCCGACCGCTCGGTGCAGGTGCACAGCTGCCACGGCCCGGCCCGCCAGATCGACGTCCTGCGCGAAGTGCTACTCGGCCTGCTGGCCGATGACAACACCCTCGAACCGCGCGACATCCTCGTGATGTGCCCGGACATCGAGACCTACGCACCGCTGATCGTCGCCGGCTTCGGGCTCGGCGATGTCGTGGACGGGGCACATCCGGCGCATCAGCTTCGGGTCAAGCTCGCCGATCGCGCTCTGACGCAGACCAATCCGCTGCTCGGTGTGGCGTCACAGCTGCTCGCCCTGGCCGGTGGGCGTGCCACGGCGAGCGAGGTCCTCAATCTCGCGGAGGCCGCTCCCGTCCGGGCCTGCTTCAAATTCAGCGACGACGACCTCGACGCCGTCGCCGACTGGGTCCGCGAAGCCAACATCCGCTGGGGCTTCGACCGCGCGCACCGGCACCCGTACGGCGTCGACTTCCTCCAGAACACCTGGCGATTCGGTATCGACCGGGTGCTGGCGGGTGTCGCGATGTCCGACGACTCGCATGCGTGGCTCGACACCGCACTCCCGCTCGACGACGTGGGCAGCAACCGTATCGAACTCGCGGGGCGGCTGGCCGAGTACGTCCAGCGACTGCACACCTGCGTCGAATCCCTTTCTGGGGCTCGGCCGCTGCGGGAATGGCTCGCCGCGCTTGCCTCCGGCATCGCCTCGTTGACGGCGGTGCCCGACGCTGACCTGTGGCAGTCCAGCCAGGTCGAGCGCGAGTTCAACGATGTGCTCGCCAAGGCCGGCGCGCACGCGGAAACCCTCATGCGCCTGCCCGACCTCAAGGCGCTGCTGGACCGCCATTTCGCCGGCAGGCCGACGCGCGCCAACTTCCGCACCGGCACACTGACGGTGTGCACGATGGTGCCGATGCGTTCCGTGCCGCACCGGGTGGTCTGCCTTGTCGGCCTCGATGACGGGGTGTTCCCCCGGCTCGGGGTGGTCGACGGCGATGACGCGCTGGCCCGCGATCCGATGACCGGCGAACGCGACATCCGTTCGGAGGACAGGCAATTGCTGCTCGACGCCGTCGGTGCGGCGACCGAGAAGCTCGTCATCACATACACCGGAGCCAACGAGTATTCGGGGCAGCGCAAGCCCCCCGCGGTGCCTCTCGTCGAGTTGCTCGACACGCTCGACGTCACCACGCCGGAGAAGGTCCGCGACCGGGTCCTCGTCGAACATCCGCTGCAGCCGTTCGATCTTCTCAACGTGACACCGGGTGCGCTCGGGATGCCACAGGACCGGCCGTTCACCTTCGACCCGACAGCGCTGACCGCGGCCCAGGTCGCGACGGGCCATCGCGCGCAGCGCCCGGGCCTGATTCCCCACCCGCTTCCGGCACGGCCACCGGACGACATCGCCCTCGACGACCTGATCGGCTTCTTCAGGGATCCGGTCAAGGGGTTCTTCCGGGCGCTGGACTACACACTGCCGTGGGACGTCGAGGCCGTGGAGGACGCGATGCCCGTCGAGATCGACGCGCTGCAGGAGTGGAAGGTCGGCGACCGGATGCTCGACGACATGCTGCGGGGCATGAAACCCGACGATGTCCGTGGGGCGGAATGGCGGCGCGGAGCACTTCCGCCGGGCAAGCTCGGATGGCGTACGGCGACCGACATCTGCGTGACGGTCGATGCGCTGGCCTCCGCCGCCAAACGTCACCGTACGGAGGAACCGCACGCGTACGACGTCGACATCGATGTGGGGTCCAGGCGTGTCACGGGCACCGTCCCTCGCCTGTACGGCGACAGGATGGTCGCGGTCACGTACTCGAAATTGGATGGCCGGCATCTGCTGGAGTCGTGGATTCGGCTGGTGGCGTTGACGGCTCAGTATCCGGGCCGCGAGTGGACGGCGGTGTGCATCGGACGGCCCAAGCGCGCGGGGCCACCAAGGGAGCGGCTGCTCGGTCCGCCGGAGGGCGCCGCGGAGATCTTGAGGGATCTCGTCGCGATGTACGACGCGGGACGCCGCGCGCCGATTCCCCTGCCCCTGAAGACGTCCTACGCCTGGGCGGAGACCGACCACCACCGCGGTGCCCCCATGCGGGACGCGGGCTGGAAATGGAAGACCGGTAAGTACCCCGGCGAGGACCAGGAGCCCGCGCACGTGCGGGTCTGGGGCCACGGCTTCGCACTCGAGGATCTGGTGGCCGCCGGGCTGCCCGACTACGCGACGCGGCTGTGGTTGCCGATGCTGTCGGCCGAGAGGGATACCGACTGATGGATATGGTGCCGTTCGATCTGCAGGGTCTGCTGCCGACGCCGCGGTCCACGACCGTGCTGGAGGCCAGCGCGGGCACAGGTAAGACGTTCGCGTTGGCGGGCCTGGTGACTCGCTACGTCGCCGAAGGGGTTGCGACGCTCGACCAGATGCTGCTGATCACCTTCGGCCGGGCGGCCAGCCAGGAATTACGTGAGCGGGTGCGCAGCCAGATCCTCGAGGCGGTGGTGGCGTTCGACGACCCCACCACGGTCGGCGACAACCAGGTGGTGAAGCATCTGCTCGAGGGCGATCCCGACGAATTGGCGCAGCGCAGACTCCGGTTGCGCGACGCGCTGGCCGGCTTCGACGCCGCTACCATCGCCACCACCCACCAGTTCTGCCAGCTGGTGCTCAAATCGCTTGGGGTTGCCGGTGATACCGACGCGGGGGTGCAACTGGTCGAGAGCCTCGACGATGTCGTCACCGAGATCGTCGACGATTTGTACCTCGCACATTTCGGCCAGCAGAAGGAGGATCCGCCGCTCACTCGCCAGCAGGCACTCGACCTCGCGCGGGAGGTCGTCGGAAACCCGCACACCGAGCTGCGCCCGCTGAACCCGCCAGCGGATTTCGAGCCCGCGGTGCGTGTCGACTTCGCGAAGGCGGTGTGCGCGGAGTTGGAGAATCGCAAGCGAAAGCTCGGCATCCTGCACTACGACGACCTGCTCTCCCGGCTCGCAAATGCATTGGAGGCCGCCGATTCACCGGCGCGTGCCCGCATGCAGCGCCGCTGGTCGATCGTCATGGTCGACGAGTTCCAGGACACCGACCCGGTGCAGTGGCAGGTGATCGATCGCGCGTTCTCCGGTGCCTGCACGGTGGTCCTGATCGGCGATCCGAAGCAGGCGATCTACGCGTTCCGCGGCGGCGACATCGTCACCTATCTGCACGCCGCCGACAGTGCCGGTGAGCGCCGGACCCTCGGCACCAACTGGCGCAGCGACGCGCCGCTCGTCGACAGCCTTCAGGCGGTGATGCGCGACGCGCAGCTCGGTGACGCCAGAATCGTCGTGCGGGAGGTGGCGGCCAACCATACGGAGCACCGACTCAAGGGCGCGCCGCACAACGATCCGTTCCGGCTGCGTGTGGTGTCGCGAGACACGTTGCGCACCAAGCCCGACCGCGTCATCACGATGGACAGATTGCGCGCCCACATCGGCAAAGACCTGGCCGCCGACATCGCGGCGCTGCTGTCGAGCGGGGCGACGTTCTGCGACAGGCCGTTGAAGCCGGGTGACATCGCGGTGATCGTCGAGACGCACCGAGACGGCCGGGTGTGCTTCGACGCGCTTACGGCCGCGGGCATCCCCGCCGTCTACACCGGCGACTCCGACGTGTTCAGCTCGCAAGCGGCCGACGACTGGCTGTGCCTGCTCGAGGCATTCGATCAACCGCACCGCTCAGGGCTGGTTCGCGCGGCGGCGACCACCATGTTCTTCGGTGAGACCATCGAAACCCTTGCCGCCGAAGGTGACACGTTGACCGATCGCATCGCCGACACCCTGCGTGAGTGGGCCGATCATGCGCGCGAGCGTGGCGTGGCCGCCGTGTTCGAGGCCGCACAGCTGCGGGGCATGGGCACGCGTGTGCTGTCGTGGATCGACGGTGAACGCCATATGACCGACCTGGCGCATCTGACGCAGGTCCTGCACGACACCGCCCACCACGAGCACTTCAGCCTGCCTGCACTGCGCGACTGGCTGCGGACGCAGCGCGAAGAGCGCAGCGGCGCAACCGAACGCAACCGGCGGTTGGACAGCGACGCGGCGGCCGTGCAGATCATGACGGTATGGGTGAGCAAGGGGCTGCAGTACCCGGTCGTGTACCTGCCGTTCGCATTCAACCGCAACATCCAGACCCGCGACGTCGTGCTGTTCCACGACGGTGACACCCGCTGCCTGCACATCGGCGGTGAACAAAGCCCCGACTACAACAGCGTGCAACAGCTGGGCAGGCGCGAGGCGGCCAGTGACGATGTCCGGCTCACCTACGTCGCGCTGACCCGCGCACAGTCTCAGGTTATCGCGTGGTGGGCGCCGTCCTGGGACGAACCCAACGGCGGGCTGTCGCGGCTGCTGCGTGGCCGTCAGCCCGGCGATCCGGTGGTGCCCGACCGCTGCGACCCGCCGAAGGTCGACGACGCCGACGCGATGGCGACCCTGCGGGCGTGGGAGACCGTCGGCGGGCCCGTCCTCGAAGACTCGGTCATCGCGCCGTCCGCGGCGGTCGAATTGCCGGCCACCCCATCGGGTCTCGCGGTGCGCCACTTCCATCGGCGGATCGACGCATCGTGGCGACGGACGTCGTACTCGGGGCTGATCCGGGCGGCCGAGTCCTCGACGGGGGTGACCAGCGAGCCGGAGGTGATCGAACTCGACGACGAGGTCGGCGAGGTGCCGGTGCACGAGCGGACCACTGTCGGATCTGACGTGGTATCCCCCATGGCGAATCTGCCGACCGGCGCGAAGTTCGGGACGCTGGTGCACGCGGTACTCGAAACCGCCGATCCGTTCGCGCCAGACCTCCCGGCCGAACTGGAGTCGGAGATCCGGGAGCACATGGTGTGGTGGCCCGTCGACGCGGCGCCGGAGGATCTGGCGGCGGCCATGGTGCCGCTGCACGACACCCCGCTGGGCCCGCTGGCGCCTGGCACCACACTGCGACAGATCGGTCTTCGAGACCGGTTGCAGGAGATGGACTTCGAGTTTCCGCTGGCCGGTGGCGACGTGTTGCGCGGTGTCGCGGCGCCGATCACGTTGGCCGACATGGGCCGGCTGCTGGCAGCGCACCTGCCTGCCGACGACCCGCTGGTGTCCTACGCCGAGCGGCTGTCGGGCGGAGCATTGGGTGCGCAGTCGTTGAAGGGCTATCTGACCGGCTCACTGGATGTGGTGCTGCGGATCGACGGCCGATACCTCGTGGTCGACTACAAGACGAACTGGCTGGGCGAGCCGGAGCGGGAATTGACGGCCGCCGACTACAGCCCGTCGCGGATGGCCGAAGCGATGTTGCACTCGGACTATCCGTTGCAGGCGCTGTTGTATTGCGTGGTGTTGCACAGGTTCCTGCGCTGGCGGCAACCGGACTACTCGCCCGAAACCCATCTCGGTGGGGTGCTCTACCTGTTCGTACGGGGTATGTGCGGTGCGCAGACGCCGGTCGTCGACGGGCACCCGGCAGGGGTGTTCAGCTGGCAGCCACCGGCCGCGCTGATCGTGGCGATATCGGATCTGCTCGACGCGGGGACGGTGGCGGCGTGACGCTCGAGGCGTTCGCGGAGCTGTTCGAGCCGGCCGATGTTCACGTCGCACGGCGGCTCACCGCGTTGGCCAAGGAGCCCGACGAGTCGGTCGCGTTGGCCATCGCGATCGCGGTGCGCGCGCTGCGCGGCGGGTCGGTGTGCGTGGACCTCCGGTCGATCGCCGACCAACTCGAGATGCCGGACCTGCCGTGGCCGTCGCCGGACGGCTGGTTGCAGGCCGTGCAGGCGAGCCCACTCGTCACCGAGAAGCCGGTCGTGCGGCTGCTCGGCGACCTGTTGTACCTGGACCGGTACTGGCTTGAAGAGCAGCAGGTGTGCGACGACGTGCTGACGCTTCTGTCGTCGACACTTCCCGGCACGGTGCCGAGTCTCGAGCGGCTGTTCCCCGAAGGCTGGGAGGAGCAGCGCGCCGCAGCAGAAATCGCACTGACACAGTCGCTTACGGTGTTGACGGGCGGCCCGGGCACGGGCAAGACGACGACGGTCGCGCGGCTGCTGGCACTGTTGGCAGAGCAGGCGTCGCTGTCGGGCCGCCCGCCGTTGCGCATCGCTCTTGCGGCGCCGACGGGCAAGGCCGCGGCACGGCTGCTCGAGGCGGTCCAGTTGGAGGTCGACAAGCTGGACGCCGCCGACCGCAACCGCCTACCGGAGCTCACGGCGTCGACGCTGCATCGACTGTTGCGGTCACGGCCGGACAACTCCTCGCGGTTCCGACACCACCGGGAGAACCGGCTGCCGCATGACGTGATCGTCGTCGACGAGACGTCGATGGTGTCGCTGACCCTGATGGCGCGACTGCTCGAAGCGCTGCGTCCCGACAGTCGGCTGATGCTCGTCGGCGACCCCGACCAGCTGGCGTCGGTCGAGGCGGGTGCGGTGCTGGCCGACATGGTCGACGGTCTCGGTGAGCGCTCCGACGTCCGCATCGCGGCGTTGAAGACCTCGCACCGGTTCGGTGAGTCGATCGGCAAGGTGGCGTCGGCGATCCGCATCGGCGCCGCCGACGAGGTCATTGCCCTGCTGCGGGCCGGTGGCGACCACATCGAGTGGCTCGAGACCGACGACCCCGGCGAGCATCTGCGCAAAGTGCTTCTCCCCCACGCGTTGCGGCTGCGGGAGGCAGCGATCCTCGGCGATGCGCAGGCCGCGATGTCGACGCTGGATGAGCACCGGCTGCTGTGCGCGCACCGGCGCGGTCCATACGGGGTCCGGTTCTGGAACCACCAGGTGGAGCGCTGGCTGACCGACGCGACGGGTGAGCCGCTGTGGACGCAGTGGTACGCCGGGCGGCCCATCCTCGTGACGGCGAATGACTACGGGCTCGGCCTGTACAACGGCGATACCGGGGTGACCGTGGTCCGCGGCGACGGGTTGCGCGCCGTGGTGGCCGCGGGCGCCGAGCCGATCGACTTCGCGACCGGCCGGCTCTCCGACGTCGACACCATGCACGCGATGACGATCCACAAGTCGCAGGGCAGCCAGGCCGACGAGGTCACCGTGCTGCTGCCGCTCGAGGATTCGCGCCTGTTGACCCGCGAGCTGTTCTACACCGCGGTGACGCGGGCCAAGGAGAAGATCCGCGTCATCGGGACCGAGGCCTCCGTGCGCGCGGCGGTCCAGCGGCGCGCCGTGCGGGCGTCCGGCCTGGCACGGCGACTGAGTGCGGTCTAGTCGACCTGCGCGGGCAGCACGTGGTCGGCGACCTTGTCGGTGCTCAGGCACAACGAGCAGACATGCGCGTCGTGCGTCTCACACCTCATCATGTCGGGTCGCTCGTAATCGTGATGGCAGACATGGCATTTGAGGTGCTCACCGGACGGATTGCCGTGCTCGTCGTACATGGGCAGGTCGATGCCGTCATCGGTGCGGCGCAGGTAGTACTTGCCCTTGGTCGCGATGGCGATGATCGGCGGGAGCACCAGGGCCAGGCCGATGGCGACCAACGGCGAATAGGGACGGATAGCCGCGCCGAGCCCACCGAAGAACGCGAGGACGGACACGCCCGCGGCGATCAGCATCGACCCGAAGCCGACCGGGTTGAACGCGTAGAGCATGCCGCGCCGGAACTCCGGCTGCTTCGGTGACAGCTTGAGCAGGTACTTGTTGAACACGATGTCGGACGCCACCACGACCACCCACGCCATGCCGCAGTTGGCGTAGAAGCCAAGGATCGTGTTGAGGAAGTCGAACATGTTGGCTTCCATCAGGATCAACGCGATCAGCAGGTTGAAGCCGAGGAACACCAGGCGACCCGGGTAGGTCTTGGTGACACGCGTGAACGAGTTGGTCCACGCCAGCGATCCGGAGTAGGCATTCGTCACGTTGATCTTCACCTGGCTGATGACCACGAGCACCACCGCAAGCGTCATGGCCAGCCACGGCGGCAGGAAGTTCTGGTAGATCTCCAGGAACTGATGCACGGGCTGGTTGGCGATGCCTGCGCTGTCGGCGACGTTGGCGATCAGGTACACCGCCAGGAACAGTCCGACGATCTGCTTGATCGCACCGAAGATGACCCAGCCCGGTCCCGCGAGGAACATCCACGTCCACCAACTGCGCTTGTTCTCCGGTGTCTTGGGCGGCATGAACCGCAGATAGTCGTTCTGCTCGGCGATCTGGGCGATGAGCGAAAGACACACGCCGGCAGCCAGCAACGTCGACCCGAGATCGAACCCTTGTACGCCCTTCTCACCCTGGTAGGCGAAGAACTGGCCCACCGACTCGGGATGGCTCACCACGAGATAGACGAACGGCGCAACCATCAGCACCAGCCAAAGCGGTGTCGTCCAGACCTGAAGTGTGGAAAGCACTTTCATCCCGTAGATGACCAAGGGGAAGATGATGAGCGTAGAGGCGGCGTAGCCGATCCACAGCGGAATTCCGAGCCCGAGCTGCAGGCCCTGCGCCATGATCGAACCTTCGAGGGCGAAGAAGATGAACGTGAACGTCGCGAAGATGACGTTGGTGACCACCGAACCGTAGTAACCGAATCCGCTGCCGCGGGTGACCAGGTCGAGATCGATGTTGTATCGCGCCGAGTAGTAGGCCACGGGAAATCCGGTGGCCATCACGACGACCGCGAAGATCAGGATGCCCCAGAGCGCGTTCGTGGTTCCGTAGGCGATGCCGATGTTCGCCCCGATGGCGAAGTCGGCAAGGTAGGCGATGCCGCCAAGAGCCGAGATGCCGACCACGCGAGTGGACCACTTGCGATAGCTCCGCGGGGCAAAGCGCAGCGTGTAGTCCTCGAGAGTCTCCTTGGTCGCGGTCATGGTGTCGAGGTCGGTCACGACGGCCTCGTTCACCGGGTCGCTGCTGAGCTCTTGGGTCATTCGGCAAAGTTAGGACCGCTCTGTTTCCGGACTGTCACCGTTGTGTTCCGGACGCGAGAGAACGCCGAGGTCAAGATCATTCGTCAACTTGATGCGGTTTCGGCGTGCTAAGTCACGCTCAGCGTGACCAGGCACGCCGAAATCACAACTAGACGTCGGCCACCAGCTCGAAAACAGGAATCACGCGATCGGTGCGCTTCTCGTACTCGCCGAATCCCGGGGCGCGTTCGACGATGATCTTGTAGATCCGGTCGCGGTCCTCCCGCGTCAACTCACGGGCGACGACGGGGCGTTTCGGATCCGAGCCGATCTCGACCTGGACGTGCGAGTGGGCGCGGAGATTGAATACCCATGCCGGGCTCTCGTCGCGGCCGGCCGCGGAACCGACGATGTAGATCTTGTCGTCGATGTCGAAGTACCCCACGAGGTTGACGCGCTCGGCGCCGCTCTTGGCGCCCGAGGAGGTCAGCAGCAGCAGCGGGAAGCCCTCGAACTGCCCCCCGACTTTTCCGCCGTTGCGGCGGAACTCCTCGATGTTGTTCTTGTTGAATTCACGTTCATCGGCCATTGCGTCGTCGGTCATGCTCCCATCGTGGCACTTTCACCCGTCGGGCAATCGAGAACGCGTAGCGTGAAGCGGTGGCCGACATCGACCGCACCCGCACCATCGCGGCTGCCCCGCAGGAAGTCTGGGATGTCCTCGCCGACTTCGGCGCCATCGGCACCTGGGTCGACCGGATCGACCATTCGAGCATCCTTGTCCACGGCGCCGACGGGAACCTCATCGGCACGACCCGGCGGGTCCAGCTGGGGCGCAACACGCTCGTCGAACGGATCGTCGAGTTCGACGCGCCGCACGCCCTGGCCTACGACATCCAAGGCCTGCCCAGGCGGCTGCACAGGGTCGCCAACCGCTGGACTTTGCGACCGTCAGGTGAGTCGACCGTCGTCACCCTGACCACCACCATCGAAATCGGCTCTGGCCGAATACAACAGCTGGCCGAACGCGTCGTATGTCGCGTCATCACCAAGCAGTCCGACGACTTACTCGCCGGACTCGCACAGCGATTGGAGAGGTCTCGTGTCTGACAGGCCCGACATCGTCATCCTGATGACCGACGAGGAACGTGCGATACCCCCGTACGAGGCACCCGAGGTGCTCGCGTGGCGGCAACGCACGCTGGCCTGCCGCAAATGGTTCGACGAGAACGGGGTCAGCTTCGGTCGCCACTACACCGGCTCGTTGGCCTGTGTGCCCAGTCGCCCAACGATTTTCACCGGGCAATACCCCGACCTGCACGGCGTCACGCAGACCGACGGAATCGGCAAGGTCTTCAATGATTCCCGCATGCGATGGCTGCGCAGGGGCGAGGTACCCACACTCGGCAACTGGTTCCGTGCGGCCGGATACGACACGCACTACGACGGCAAATGGCACATCTCGCATGCCGATCTGACCGACCCCGCCACCGGCGATCCCCTGGCGACCAACGACGACGACGGCGTCATCGACCATGTTGCGGTGGAGAGTTACATCGAGGCCGATCCGCTTGCGCCGTACGGGTTCTCGGGTTGGGTCGGTCCAGAGCCGCATGGCGCGCTGCTGGCCAACGCCGGTGTCCGCCGCGACCCGCTGATCGCCGACCGCGTCGTCGCCTGGCTCAACGACCGCTACGCGCGGCGCCGTGCAGGCGACGCGGCGGCGCTGAAGCCGTTCCTGTTGGTGGCCAGCTTCGTCAATCCGCACGACATCGTGCTGTTCCCGGCGTGGTCGCGCAAAAGTCCGGTGCAGCCGTCGCCGCTGGATCCGCCTCAGGTGCCCGCCGCGCCGACCGCGGACGAGGACCTGTCGACAAAACCCGCCGCGCAGATCGCCTTCCGGGAGGCCTACTACTCCGGCTACGGGCCCGCACCTGCGATCGATCGGACCTACAACCGCGGTGCCCAGCGCTACCGCGACCTCTACTACCGGCTGCACGCCGAGGTCGATGCGCCGCTGGACAGGGTGCGCCGCGCGGTGACCGAGGGTGGTTCGGACAACGCAGTGCTCGTGCGGACCTCCGACCACGGCGATCTGCTCGGCGCCCACGGCGGCCTGCACCAGAAGTGGTTCAACCTCTACGACGAGGCCACCCGGGTTCCGTTTGTCGTGGCGCGTATCGGCACGGGTACGACGTCGGCACGCGCGGTGTCGGCGCCGACCTCGCATGTCGACCTCGTCCCGACGCTTCTGGGCGCCGCAGGCATTGATGTCCAGGCGGTGGCGTCGACGCTGCGGGAATCGTTCTCCGAGGTGCACGACCTGCCCGGGCGCGATCTCATGCCGGTGGTCGACGGCGCGCAGGCTGACGACTCGCGTGCCGTGTACCTGATGACCCGGGACAACATGCTGGAAGGCGACACAGGCGCGTCGGGCCTGGCACGCCGCTTGAAGCTGACGGCGAACCCCCCTGCACCGCTGCGTATTCAGATTCCCGCGCACGTCGGCTCCAACTTCGAAGGGCTGGTCGTCAGGGTCCCCGACGCCGACGGCGGCGACGGTCACCTCTGGAAGCTGGTGCGCACGTTCGACGATCCGGCGACCTGGACCGAGCCCGGGGTGCGTCACCTCGCAGCCAATGGACTCGGCGGTGAGGCGTACCGGACGTCGCCGCTCGATGACCAGTGGGAGCTCTATGACCTGACCGTCGATCCGACCGAAGCCGTCAACCGGTGGAGTGACCCGGAGCTGGACGAACTGCGCAGGCACCTGAGGATGCAGCTCAAGCAGGCACGGACCGATGCCGTTCCCGAGCGGAACAATCCGTGGCCTTATGTGTCCCGCCGGCCACCGCCGAAGCGTCGGCGACTGTTCGGGCGCCTACTCAGGCGGTGATGTCGGCGCTCAGGCCATGCAGCTCAGTGGCCGCCCTCCGTTGTAGGTGACCATGTCGGTCAGCGCCGCGGCGACGTCGATGCGCGCACCCAGCGGGGCGCCGTCGAGTTCCGCATACGCCCGGTGCAGATTGCCGACGATGCGCTCGCGATCCAGGAGGTCGGCGTACTGACCGAGGTTCAGTTCGCGTGCGGCCTCGAGCGGCGACAGTCCCGCCTCGCGGCCGCTACGCGCACTCGACTGGACGAACCGCAGGTAGCCCACCACGTCATCGATGAGCGCTGGTCCGGTTACCGCGCCGTGTCCCGGCACGATCGTCTGCGCGCCGAGCGGTTTGAGCACCTCCTCCAACACCTTGATGGCGCCGGCCACTGATCCCTGCACCAGAAACGGCGTTCCGCCGTTGAACAAGAGGTCGCCGCAGTAGAGCACCTTGCGTTCCGGAATCCAGACGATCGAGTCGTTGGTGGTGTGCGCGGGCATACCGACGTGACGCACGTCGGCGCGCAGCTCGTCGACCCACACCGTCACCGAGTCGGTGTAGGTGAGGAAGGGCGGCTCCAGGACGACCTCGCCCCAGTCGACCTCGGTCCAAAAGGGGGCCGACTGCGGTTCGCCCCAGTCGAGGATGCCGGTACGCGTTGCCTCGTGCCCGACGATCGTCGCACCGGCCATGAGGAAATTCCCGAACGTGTGGTCGCCATGGTGATGAGTGTTGATCAAGGTCCGAACCGGTTGTGCGGTCACCGTTTCGATCGCGTCGAGGTAGGCACGGGTGCGTCGGACAGTCGCGCAGGCGTCGACGCTGATCACGCCGCGCCGGCCGACCAGGAAGCCGGTGTTGTTGATCCACCAGGTTCCGTCGGGCTGGATGTAGGCGAAGATCCCGTCATCGACCTCCCGCAGCTCCGGCGGGGCGGGGATCGCGATGTCATGGTGAACGGTGCTCATACCAACCCAACTATCAGAAGTAATTGTCAGACGAGACGAATCCTCGAAAAGAGTTGCGCGACCGCTTCGGCTCCCGACCGCCTCGATCTCGACGCAAATGCCATCAAGAAATAGAGATGCGGAGCCGAATTTCAACCCAAAGGCCACAGATGCGCTTGAACACCACGTGCAGCAAATTTGTGAATCCGCACCGTCGACGCGGTAAAGTTTGCGCAGGTTGATTTTCCAGCCTCTCGGAAACGTCTCGGCGGCGAGTGACTCCCCGCCGGATTGGGTGCTAATCCTGACGTCAGCCGACGATTTACGGGTACGAATTTCGAGCTGGGGGGCTCGTTGCCTGCACGTACACAGTTCATAACGACTTGGGCCCATCTCGGCGTGCGCGAGTTGCCGGCAATGAATAGGTCTGTACAGTCAGTGCGTCCGACACGCACGGCACGCTGCTCCGACCGGGGCAGCGAACCATCTGGGGAGAACACAGAGGAGATGCGCGCCTCCACAGTCATCGTCGGCTCCCACCGGGGCTGCACGACGGTCGCACCCCAGCGGCTCCAACATCACCTGGCGCATGAGCAATTTCGCGCCGGGTCACTACAACAGCCAATTAGTGGCGTCTTTGCGCCTAGGCCAAAGGGATTGTCGTGAGTCGATTCACAGAGACGATGTACAGCAACGCCCAGTCGAGTCGCAAGGGCATGGTCACCGGGGAGCCCGGTGAGCCAGTCCGCCATACCTGGGCCCAGGTGCACGAACGGGCCCGCCGCGTGGCCGGTGGGTTGGCCGCAGCGGGCATCGGGCCTGGTGACTCCGTCGCGGTGCTGGCCGGCGCCCCGGTCGAGATCGCGCCGACCGCGCAGGGCATCTGGATGCGCGGCGCGGCCGCGACCATGGTGCACCAACCCACTCCCCGCACTGACCTGGTGCGTTGGGCCGAAGAGACCACCGCCGTGATCGACATGATCTCGGCGAAGGCAGTCGTCATCTCCGACCCGTTCATGCCGGCAGCGCCGGTGCTGACGGAACGCGGTATGACGGTGCTGACGATCGAGTCGCTGTTGGCGAACGCACCGATCGAGCCACTGGAAACCTTCGATCACGACGTGGCGCTGATGCAGCTGACGTCGGGTTCGACGGGCTCGCCCAAGGCCGTGCAGATCACACACGCCAACATCGTCGCCAACGCCGAGGCGATGGTCGTCGGATGCAACTTCGACATCGACACCGACGTGATCGTGAGCTGGCTACCGTGCTTCCACGACATGGGCATGACGGGTTACCTCACGGTGCCGATGTACATCGGGGCCGAGCTGGTGAAGGTCACGCCGATGGACTTTCTGCGCGATACGTTGTTGTGGGCCAAGCTCATTGACAAGTACAAGGGCACGATGACGGCCGCGCCGAACTTCGCCTACACCCTGTTCGCCAAGCGGTTGCGCAGGCAGGCCAAGCCCGGGGAGTTCGATCTGTCCTCGCTGCGGTGGGCATTGTCGGGCGCCGAGCAGGTGGACCCACTCGACGTCGAGGATCTCTGCGAAGCGGGGGCACCGTTCGGGCTGAAGCCCGAGGCCATCATCCCTGCCTATGGGATGGCCGAGACGACGGTGGCCGTGTCGTTCTCCGAGTGCGGCGGCGGCATGGTCGTCGACGAGGTCGACGCCGACCTGCTGTCGGTCCTGCACCGTGCCATTCCGGCGACCAGGGGGCACACCCGGCGGTTGGTCTCCCTAGGCAAGCCGCTGGAGGGCCTGGAGGTCCGCGTCGTCGACGAGGACGGCTGCGTGCAGTCGGCCCGTGGCGTAGGCGTCATCGAGGTCCGCGGCGAGCCCGTGACCAGGGGCTACACCACGGTGGCCGGATTCCTCCCCGCACAGGACGAGCGCGGCTGGTATGACACCGGTGACCTGGGATATCTCACCGAGACCGGCGAGGTGGTGGTGTGTGGGCGTCTCAAGGACGTGATCATCATGGCCGGGCGCAACATCTACCCGACCGACATCGAACGTGCCGCCGGCCGCGTCGACGGGGTGCGGCCCGGTTGTGCCGTCGCGGTGCGACTCGACGCCGGGCTGTCGCGGGAGACCTTCGCCGTCGCCGTGGAATGCAAGGACTACGCGGATCCCGTACAGGTGCGCCGCGTCGAGCGGCAGGTTGCCCATGAGGTGTTCGCCGAGGTCGACGTGCGGCCCCGAAATGTGGTGGTGCTGGAACCCGGGATGATCCCCAAGACAGCGTCGGGCAAGTTGAGGCGGGCACACGCGCTGTCGCTCGTGGACTAACCGGACGGGCTAAAACTGCCGCAGCGGGCGGGTACATTCATAACTCATATGGCTGAATACGACGCCCAGCCCGGCCGAGCATCGGAACACGATTTGTCTGCCGCTCAACGCGAAGCAGACGATGTCGACCTGTACGACGGCCTTCGAGGCGTGGCCGGACTGGTGGCAGGCGCCCGCGGGGTGGTCGACCTCCTCGCCGACGTGGCGGAGTTCGCGGCCCGGGCCATTCCCGGTGTCGACGGCGCCGGCGTCACGGTGATCGATGTGTCCGGGGATACCCCGTCGGTCAAGACGTGGGCGGTCACCGAGCAGTTCATCGAGCACATCGACAAGTTGCAGTATGTCGACGTCCGAGAGGGGCCGTGCATCACGTGTATGCAGACGCGGCGGCCGACTGTCAGCGGCTCGCTGGGAAGTGACCGCCGGTGGCCGCGCTTCGGTGGCGGCGTGGCCCGGATGGGCGTGCATTCCGCGCTGGCACTCCCGATGCTGGTCGGCGACCAGTTGATCGGCGCCATAAATACGTATGCGCGAAGCCGCGACGCGTTCGGCGAGCACGCCGTGGAGCTGGGCTCGCAGTTCGCCGGGCCAGCGGCGGTGTCTGTGCATAACGGGCAGCTGCTCGAGCACGCTCAGGAGCGGACGAAACAGTTGCAGGGCGCGCTGGGCACCCGCGCGGTGATCGACCAGGCGATCGGGATCATCCGCTCCCGCTCCGGAGCAGGCGCGGAGGAGGCGTTCGATCGCCTTGTGCGGATGAGCCAAGCGGAGAATGTCAAGCTCCACGTCGTGGCCGAACGGCTGGTCGACGAGGCGGTGCGGCGCGCCAAAGCGCGGCAACGCAGCTGAGTCAGATTGCCGGCGAAGAGAATTCGGCGATAGCGGAGACCAGGACTGCACGGGCGTGCCGATCGGTCATCAGCCGCCGTGCGACGTCGGTCATATGCTCGCCGTTGGCGCGGGCGTAAGCCCGCAGCAGAGTGAAGCCCTCCTCGACTGAGATGTCGAGGGTTTCGCGAAGCAACCCCTTGGCCTGCTCGACGATGACGCGGCTCGCGAGCGCGGATCGCAGCGGCGGTATGACGGACGTCGGCGTCGGCGCATGCTCCTGCAGGACCGCCACGCACGCAATGTGCGCGAGTGTCTGTGCGACGAGTCGATCGGCCTCGTTGAGCTCGCCGGGTTGGGAGCCGAAGAGGCCGAGGGTGCCCAGGACGATGCCTGCCGCGCGCATGGGGACGGCGTGCACGGAAGCGAAGCCGCCGTCGAGCGCGGCGGGCACGAATCGGGGCCACCGTGCGCCTGCGGCATTCAGGTCGGCGACTGACACGGGTTGGCCGGTCGAATAACAGTCGACGCAGGGTCCCTCGTCGGCCTGCAGCTGGAAGAGCTCCAACTCGCGGGCCTGATCGGTGGTGGCGGCCAGCACGCGCAGCTGGTCGAGCGGGTCGGCAAGGAGGAATCCGGCGGCGGCGACGTCGAGCAGCTCGGCACAACGTTCTGTGAGTTCGGTCAGCAGGTCGACGACGTCGAAGTCCTCCAGCAGGGTATCGACGAGGGAGACCACCGCGTCCAAAACGCGGGTTTCACGCGGGGTTTCGGTCATTTCACGCTCCGTCCCTGGATGGGTGCATCAGTCGGCCTCGAGCCTGAGTTCGCGGTCCAGGATGTCGCGGGCGACATCGCTGGCGCTGCGGCCGGTCGCGTAGGCGTGGGCGCGCAGGCGGACCAGCGCCTCGGCGGGCTCGACCTCGAGCTGCGCGACGAGCATGCCGGTGGCCTGGCTGACCTCGGAGCGCGACAGCGTGTGCAGCTCGGCCCAGGCGTTGCTGGCGGGGTCGGCGGCGGCGGCGTGTAGATCACTGTCGAGGAGGTCAAGCAGGGGGATGCCGGCCAGCTCGGCGGCGACGACGGCGCCGGTGAACTGCGTGTGCCCAAGGGGCCCGGGGTCGGCGCGGAAAAAGTCGAGGGCGCCAACGTACTCACCAGCCACAACGACGGGCATCGCGAAGACGCCGCGGATGTGCAGGTCCAGCATCGCCGGGCCGTAGATGGGCCAGCGCGCATCGTCTGGGTCGGCAAGATCCATGACAAGGACGGGTGCGCGCCGGGTGACCGAGTCCAGGCACGGACCCTCGCCGAGGAGGAACTGGAGTTCGTCGCACTTGCGCGCGTGTTCGCCGCTCGATCCGAGGGTTCCGGTGTTGGCGCCGTCGAACACCAGGGAGATCGCCGCCGCGTCGACGCCGAAGAGCGCCACACACGCCTCACAGAGCCGGTCGGCGGCATCCGTCCCTCGCCGACCGTCGACTGCGGCAAGCAGCTGTTCTTGGAATGCCACATCTAACCGAACGACAGCTGGGCGTCAGCGTTGCCCGCGGGTCGCGGCGTAGTAGTCATCTTTCCAGCGTCCTCTCCTGCGGAAGGTGCGGAAGCGGCGGGGTCGTACCCACGGCTGCGTCGCCAGTTGTGATCGACAGAAAGCGATCGGGCAGCGCCAGCGTGTGAATGGTTCGCAGCACCTGAAGATACTGGCGCACAAGCGAACCGGTGGTGTAGGGCAAATCGTACTTGTCGCACAGCTCCCGTACGTGCACGGCAACCTGCGGAAGGCGATTACTCGGCAGGTCGGGGAACAGGTGGTGCTCGATCTGATAGCACAGATTCCCGCTCGCGAATGCAAGAAGCGGTCCGGCCCTGAAGTTTGCGGCACCCAACATCTGCCGCAGGTACCACTCAGGCTTGGTTTCGTTTTCCAGGACGTCGGCGGTGAATTTTTCCGCGCCATCGGGGAAGTGTCCGCAGAAGATCACCACATAAGCCCAGAGGTTGCGTAGCAGGTTCGCCGTCGCGTTGGCGCCCAGTGTTCTGCGCCAGCGCGATCGGCTCAACGCCGGGAAGAACACGTAGTCCTTGAGTGATTGCCGGGCGATCTTTCGTACGAACGCGCCCCTCGCCTGGGCGACCTTTCCCTCGTCCGGCACCACGCGGTCGCGCTCCGAATGGATGCCGTGAAGGCCGATCCCCCACTCGAAAATACTGGCCAACAACAGATTACGAGCTGGCTGCAGCAGATGTTCGCGCTTCCACGGCTGGTCGCGGGTCATTCGTATCACGCCGAAGCCGAGATCGTCGTCTACGCCGACGATGTTGCTGAACACGTGATGGCGGTAGTTGTGCGAGTAGTTCCATTGCGATGAAACGCCGACCATGTCCCACTCCCACGTGCTCGAGTGGATCTCCGGGTCGTTCATCCAATCCCATTGGCCATGGCCGACGTTGTGGGCGATCTCCATGTTCTCGACGCTTTTCGCGAAGGCCAGCGACACGGTCCCCAGCAGCCAGCCTGCCCTGGACCGGGTGCAAGCGATGATCAGGCGGGCAACGACGTCCAGCGTCCTTTGGAACATGATCGTGCGCCGGATATAGGCCGCGTCGCGTTCACCGAGTGATTCCTCGATCTCGGTGCGGATGGCGTCGAGTTCACAAGCGAGCGCGTCGATATCTGCATCGCTTAGGTGCGTATACGCGGCAACATCGGCAATTGCCATCAAAAAAGTTCCCGTAGGCCGGCGGTGAATCAGGTCCGGGCTCTTGAGCGAACCCACTGAGTATGCGGACGAGCAGTCGTGATCGAAGAAGACGGTTGCGCGTCGGCGTACAGCCAGCCTACCCCGATGAGGCCTCGAGTAATCGCACTGCGCACGGGGTAAGGTCAGGTGACCGGGACCATCCAGGCCCCCACTATCAAGGGGCCATGATGTCTGATAAATCTCCTCGACAAGCCATGGGGAAGAAGTCCGGCAAGTCATTGAAAGAGAAACGCGCGGCCAAGCACGAGAAGGCGGCGGCCAAAGCGTCGTCCGCCGAGGCTTTGTTCCATGACAAGAAGCGCTGAGGCGCCAACGCTTTCGCTGGGAGTTCTTGCTCGTTCACGCAAGCCGAACGAGCGCCGATTGCCGATTCACCCGGCACATTTCAACCGGATTGATCGCCGATTCCGGCAGCGGATCTTCCTCGAGCACGGCTACGGCGCGGACTTCGGCGCCACGGACGACGGACTGGCCGAATTCGTCGGCGGAATCCGAACCCGGGAACAGCTGATCGCCGAATGCGACGTCATTCTGTTGCCAAAAGTGCAGTCGGAAGATTTGGCCGAATTCAGGACAGGCCAGGTCGTGTGGGGCTGGCCGCACTGTGTGCAGGATCCCGCCATGACCCAGATCGCCATCGATAAGCGACAGACTCTGGTCGCCTTCGAGGCGATGAATCATTGGCAGTCCGATGGCGGGTTCGGGCTGCACGTCTTTCACAAGAACAACGAGCTGGCGGGCTACTGTTCGGTCCTGCACGCCATGGCTTCCATCGGGATCACCGGCATTTATGGCCGCCGGCTGCGCGCCGCCGTCATCGGGTTCGGCGCGACCGCCCGCGGAGCGGTCCACGCCCTGAACGCCCATGGCGTTGACGATGTGCGCGTGTTGACCAACCGGGACGTCGCGGCCGTCGGGTCGCCGATTCACTCCACTCAGATCATTCAGATGGCGTCCGACCCTGACGCACCGGACCAGATATCGGCCGACACCCCGGACGAGGGGCTGGTCCCGGTGGCCGATCTACTCGCGGACAACGACATCATCGTCAACTGTGTCCTCCAGGATCCCGACGCACCCCTGGTCTTCGTCACCGAGACGGACTTGGCCGCCTTCACTCCTGGCACTCTCATCGTCGACGTCTCCTGCGACGTGGGCATGGGCTTCAGCTGGGCACAGCCGACATCATTCGTCCAGCCGATCGTTGAGTTGGCCAATGGCATCCACTATTACGCCGTCGACCACAGCCCGTCGTATCTGTGGAACTCGGCGACCTGGGAGATCAGCGAGGCGTTGTTGCCCCACGTCGAGGCGCTTCTGGTCGGCCCAGCGGCGTGGGGCGAGAGTCCGACGATCGCCCGAGCGATCGAGATCCGCGACGGCGTCGTCCTCAATCCCGCGATTCTGTCGTTTCAGCACCGCGACGATGCCTATCCGCATGCGGTCCGAGCCGCCCGCACCGAGCAGGCAGATTCAGCGCGTTAGTTCGCGGTCACGCCATTGCACGTGTCGAAGTGAGGAGGCGTTGCGCCAGCTCGACATACGCCGCGGCGACGACCGGCCACGCCACCGTCGGCGCCTGTTGCCGAACCTCGGCCGCCATCGAGCCGGCGAGTCGCGGCTGAGTGATGATCTGTCGCAGTGCCGCCGCCAGCGCGGCGGAGTCGTCGTGACCGACGACCATGCCCGCTCCGCTGCCCAGCAGCTCGACCGCATGTGGAAATGCGGTCGCCACTATAGGTCTGCCGTTCGCGAAAGCGTCGATCAGCACACCGGAGCTCACCTGCTCCGTGGAGTCGTAGGGCAACACGACCACGGAGGCTTGCTGGATCAGTTCGGCCAGTGATGATTTGTCGTAGTAGCGGGGGTCGAATGAAACCGAATCGGCGACACCGAGACGACGGGCCCGTTCGATCAGCTCATCGCGATACGCCTCGCCCTCGCCGACCGAGATCGCAGGATCCATTGGACCGGCGACCACGTAGCGAGGTCGGCCGGGGACATCGGCGAGCGAAGGCATCGCGTCGATGACCCTTTCGATGCCCTTGCCCGGACGCAGCAGGCCCCACGTCAGGATTGTGGGTCTGCTCGGGCGCTTCACCCGGGGAATGGTCGGCAACGTAGCGCCGTGCGGGATCGTGGTGACCTTCCGGCGGTCGACGGCGTAGGTGAGATATAGGCGTTGTCGCGCCGCCTCGGACAACACGACCACATGATCCGCCGAGGCCGCGATCGTCTCGAGCGCCGAACGCTGTTGTGCGGTAGGGGTTTTCGGAACCGTGTGAACGACCACAATCGACGGGACCCGTAGCCCGTCGACGATGTCGACGACGGCGTCGCCGGTGGTGCCGTCTTGGTACTGCAGAATCGCGACGTCGACCTGGCTGAGAAGGGCTTTGAGTGCCACGGCGGAGGGGGCCGAGGTGGTGGCCGCTCCCTCGTAGAGCGCCGGTCCGTCGGCCACCCAGCTGACCATCGACCCATCAGCGCCCAATGCGCCGGCCAGGCTCGCGGTGAACCTCGCAAGCCCACACGGTGGGGGCGTGTGAGTACTGACGATGCCGAACTGGACAGCGCGCGAAACTCGTTGCGGCGCGGCGAAAGAAAGGATCGGCTCGTAGATTGGCAGAGCGTTCAAGGATGGTCCAGACTTGCGGTCAGTTCCGGCATGTCCGGCGTGAGCGGTTGCTCGGCGGATCAGCGAAGATCGGCTGAAACATCCCGGACTGGCTGGGCTCCCAACAACTTGACGTTACACCCTGGCAGGCCGCTGTTTTGCCTTCCACGCCGCGTCCGCCTGGCCAGTCGGCGTCGCCAACCACGCAACGGCGACCGTCGTATCGCAGGTCAGCGCCCGATCCGAGCCAGTGATACCTGCCATGTTTAGGGTGCGCTATCAACAGGCAATCCCCCCTTCCACGAGTGTGGTGCAGGACACAGCGCAGTGGATGGAGCCGCTCATGACCACGGAAAGCTCGGTCAAAACGACCGACGTCGACAAGGCGCTCCTCGGGAGCGCCACCTATCGCAGTCTCGGCGAGCAGAAGCTCTCCCCCCAGGAGGAGCGGTTCGAGAAGGGTCGACGCACGGTCGGCCTCTTCCTCGCTCCGCTGCTGACCGTCGCCTTCCTCGTTCTGCCCCTCGACATCCCCCGCGAGCAGCAGGTGCTCGGCGGGGTGTTGCTCGGCGTCATCGCGCTCTGGATCAGCGAGGCGATCCCGATTCCCGTCGGCGGTCTGCTCGGTGTGGCGGTCGCCGTCTTCCTCGGCGTCGCCCCGGTCGACGACGTCCTCGGACCGTTCGGTTCGTCGACGATCTTCACCTTCATCGGCGCGTTCATCCTGGCGCAGGCGATGCTCAAGCACGGTCTCGCACGGCGATTCGCGTTCCGGATCCTGTCGCTCAAAGGTGTCGGCCACTCCACCACCGGGGTGATCCTCGCGTTCGGCGCGATCACGTGTCTGCTGTCTGCGTTCGTGTCGAATACAGCCACGGTCGCCATGCTGCTGCCGACGGCGATCGGCATCCTCGGCGTCATCGCCAAGCTGTTGCAGAAGCGCGGTGACGTCGAACCCGACTTCGACCCGCAGCGGCTGCGGGTCGGGTCGGCGATCATGCTGATGCTGGCCTACGGCGCCAGCGTCGGTGGCCTGCTGACTCCGGTGGGCAGCCCGCCAAACCTGATTGGGCGTGGCCTCATCGAGGAGGCCACCGGCGAGAGGATCAGCTTCGGGCAGTGGATGGTGATGGCCGTCCCGATCTGTCTGCTCATGTTCGTGCTCCTGGCGTTCATTCTGTTGCGGCTGAACAAGCCGGAGATCAAGCGCATCGACGGCGTCGCGGAATACGTGAAGGAGGAGCGCGAGAAGCTGGGCTCACTGTCGCGGGCCGAGAAGAACACTCTCATCGCATTCGGTATCACTGTCACGCTGTGGATCCTGCCCGGCATCGTCGCGTTGATCGCCGGCACCGAGTCAAGCGCCTACGAGTTCATCAGCGACCGTTTGGACGAGGGTGTTGTCGCCGTGTTCGGGGCAGCGCTGCTGTTTCTGCTGCCTACCGACTGGAAAGAGCGCGAGTTCACGCTGCGCTGGAGCGACGCCGCTGAGATCGACTGGGGCACAATCATTCTCTTCGGGTGCGGCATCATCTTCGGTTCGCTGATCTCGTCGACCGGACTCGCCGAGACCATCGGCACCTCCATCAACGACGCTCTGGGGTTGTCCAGCATCATCCCGATCACGATATTCGCGGTGATCCTCGCCATCGTCGTATCGGAGACTACGAGTAATACGGCGTCGGCCGCGGTGGTGGTGCCGATCATCATCCCGGTGGCGGTGGCCGCGGGCGTCAACCCGTTCGTACCGGCACTGGCGGCGACGTTCGCGGCGTCGTTCGGGTTCATGCTGCCGGTGTCGACGCCGCAGAACGCGATCGTCTACGGGTCCGGCGTCGTCAAGATCACCACCATGATCAGATCCGGTATCACGTTCGATTTCGCCGGCGCGCTCCTGATCATCGTCCTGTTGCCGTTGATGGTGTCACTGCTCGGGTTGGGCGGATGACGTCGATCGCTGTCATCCCGGGCGACGGGATCGGCCCGGAGGTCATCACATCGGCGCGAGCGGTACTCGACGCGGTCGCGGGCAAGCACGGAATCGAGTTGTCCTACACAGACTTCGACTGGTCCTGCGAACGATACACCCGTGAGGGCGCCATGATGCCCGCCGACGGCATCGAGACACTGCGGGAGTTCGACGCGATCCTGTTGGGCGCCGTTGGTTGGCCGGGCGTGCCCGACCATGTGTCGTTGTGGGGGCTGCTGATCCCGATCCGGCGAGCGTTCCGCCAGTACGTCAACCTGCGCCCGATCAAGGTGTTCGAGGGCGTCGAGAGCCCGCTGCGCGTCACGGGCGAAGTGGACTTCGTCGTGGTGCGGGAGAACGTCGAAGGCGAATACAGCGAGATTGGCGGCCGGCTCAATCGCGGGTTCCCCGACGAGATGGCAGTCCAGGAGTCGGTTTTCACCCGCGTCGGGGTGAGCCGGATCGCAGACTATGCGTTCGAATTGGCGCGGTCACGGCGCGGGTACGTGACATCGGCGACGAAGTCGAACGGGATAGTGCACACGCTGCCGTTCTGGGACGAGGTGGTCGCGGAGCGGGCGGCACTGTTCCCTGACGTGCGGATGGACAGCGAGCATATCGACGCGCTGGCAGCGAAGTTCGTATTACAGCCGCAGCGTTTCGACGTCGTGGTGGGGTCAAACCTGTTCGGCGACATCCTCTCTGACCTCGCAGCGGCAGTCGCGGGGTCGATCGGCATCGCGCCGTCGGCCAACTTGGACCCGACGAAGGAGTATCCGTCGATGTTCGAACCGGTGCATGGTTCGGCGCCCGACATCGCGGGGCGCGGGATCGCCAACCCGGTGGGCGCGGTGTGGTCGGCGGCGTTGATGCTCGAGCACCTTGGTCACACTGTCGCGGCCGGTGAGGTTTTGGCGGCGATGGAGGCCACCTTGGCGAAGCCTGAGACCCGCACTGGTGACCTGGGCGGTACCGCGTCGACGGTCGAGGTTACGGAGGCACTCGTCGCGCAGTTGGGTTGAGGGCTGGGGTGCCCTACTCGCTCGGTTTGTGCCGGGCGCGGGCGCGGCGCACGGCTTCGTCGACCATTTGTTGAGCCACGTCAGCCACCTTGCGATGTTCCGCTTGGCTTATCGCCCGCAGGTGGGTGAACGCGTCCTCGACGCTGCGTCCGGTACGTCCCCGGATGAGGCCGATGGCCTGATCGATCACCGGGCGCGTGGCAAGCGCCGCCTGCAGTCGCACGGTGAGAGACAGCGCGTCGTCCAGGACCTGTGCGTTGTGCACAGCGACCGCCGCAGGTTTGGCGAACAATTCGCCGAGTTCGGCCGCGTGCTGATCGAAGACGTCTTTGCCATGGGCGTACACGTTGATCGCCCCCACCACCTGATCTGGCAGCAGCAGTGGCAGCGACAGTGCACTGTGCACACCCAACCTGCCCACGCGCGGACCGAACCGTGGCCACAACTTCTCTCCACCCAACGATCCGGAACGCACTGTGCGACGTTCCAACGCCGCCGTGATGCACGGCCCCTCACGGACGGTCACGTACTGGATTTCGTCGATGTCTGCGACAAATTGAGCACTCGACGCCAATGCCGCGACGATGTTGTCCGGCTGATCGAGCCGCAACAACGTCACACCGGCACCGTCGGCACCGGGTATCGCGCGCACCGCGAACGTGGCCACCTCAGCCAATAACGCAGGCAGCCCGAGACTGCCCGCCACCAGGCCCGCCAGGTCGCCGATACCGGCTTGCAGATCGGCGTCATCGGCACTGATCTGATCCGGCGTCCGTGAGCCGTTGTCGCCTGTCGTCAACTCTGCCATCGCCGGCACCTGCGCTCACCGTCCAAGCTCGTGGCGTATTCGCCGCGAGATGGCTCCTACACTAGTCGGCCTGAGGTGCAGGTTCCTGACTCCGACCAGGTTGCTGAACACCACCGTGCAGACCATCCAACGGGTGTAGCGTCCTAGGCGCTGAGAACCCCAGCTGGTCCGGGATGAGTTCGGCCGTCCGCCGCCGAGCCCAAGGAGCATTGGCTCCGAGCCCTCACACACCGGTCATCGCCTGCCCGCTGGGATCACCATGACTGAACCATTTGCCTTTCCAACCAACCCTCCTTCACTCACGAAGCGCCCTGTGCTCCGATTCGACACTGAGTGGATGACGTCGGCTGCGGCCGTCGTCAGCGTGCGTGGCCAGATCGACGGCTCAAACGCAGATACCCTCACCGACTATGCACTCGTGGAGGCGGTCTGTTGCCGCGGTTTGGTTCTTGACCTCAGCCGTCTGAAGTTCTTTGGCACCGAAGGTTTCTCGGCTCTGCACAGGATCTCGGTTCGGTGTGCGGACGCCGACATAGGATGGATATTGGTACCTGGTGCAGCGGTCGCCCGAGTACTACAGATTTGCGACCCTGACGGAGCGCTGCCAGTCGTGGACACCGTCAGCGCGGCATTCGCCAACCTCCGGGCGCAGCCCTGTTCCCGAAGGCCCACAGCACCGTTCGCATTCCTGCCATCGTCTGACCGCCGCATCGGGTAGCGGGCGTAGCAGCGTTACCGAACTTCCGTTCCGAGGAAGTTTCCGGCGCGTCGTCGCACGTGGCTGTCAGGAATCCGTCGGGGAGCGCGAGTTTGTGGATGGTTCGTAGTGTCAAGAGATACTGGTGTACAAGCGAACCACTGGTGTATGGCAGGTCGTATTTGTCGCATAGCGCCCGAACATTGACGGCGATCTGCGCATAGCGGTTGCTCGGCAGGTCAGGGAACAGGTGGTGCTCGATCTGGTAGCACAAGTTTCCGCTCGAGCATCTGTCGTAGATACCACCCAGCCCGGGTCTCTTGTTCGAGTACATCCTCAGTGAATTTCTCTGCGCCGTCTGGGAGGTGCCCACAGAAATCACGACATATGCCCATATGTTGCGCACGAGGTTGGCGGACGGCGCGCAACCCGTAGTCTAGTTTCTACAACGGCATACGTATGGAGGCCGAGCCACCTGGGCGCGGCCCGCCCATCTCGGCGTGGTTGCCGATAACACGTGAACCGGTGATGTGCGTCATGACAGATGGGCGATCTCGGGCGGTGCGCCCGTGTCGGGATGCCTGATCGTCGCGTCCCGGAGCCGGCGGTTGCGCATCGGTTCGCGCTCCGACTTCTGGTGTTCGAGTTGCCCGATCAACTCGCGCTTTGCATCGCACAGAGCGCGAGTGAGGTCCGGGTTGTCGGCGACCGCTACCAGCTGCGCACGGCCGGGCAGGCTCGTCCGCAGGGTGACCCGTTGCTGCTTGCCGCCGCGGTCCTGCAGGGTGACTTCGATGTCCACCTGGCTCGGATCCCACCTCCCCAGATGGGGCGCCAACGTCGCCAACGTGTCCAACACGTGCGGATGTTCCTTCGCTAAGAAGCCCGATCCCACGTGGATCACGTACTCGCGGAAGGCTTTTTGTTGTTGATCATCAGCATTGCTCATCGTGGACTCCGTCTACTCAGATGGTGATGTTTCCGGTTACGGGGACTGCCGTCATCAGCGGCTCATCGCGTCGAGGAGTTCTGACAGTGGCACGGTCGCGAATCCGATGGCGGCGTCACCGATTCCGTAGGGAACGACCAGCGTTCCGGCATGCAGGATCCCGCCGCACGAGTAGACGACGTTCGGGACGTAGCCGTCCTGCTCATCGTCACCCGGACTCAGTAGCGGCTCCCGGAGTTGTGCGACTATCCGTGACGGATTCTCCAGATCGAGCAATATCGCCCCGATCCGGTACGTCCGCATCGGACCGACGCCATGGGTGAGCACTAGCCACCCAGCCTCGGTTTCGATGGGCGGCCCACAGTTTCCGAGCTGCAGTGCCTCCCACGCCTGAGTCGGCTGCTGACAGGGCACAGTCTCCGTCCACACAAACGGGGTATCCGAGAACGCAAACGAATTCGATTCGCGGTCCGACCTCGACATGGCGGCAAAATGACCGCGGACCCGGCGGGGAAACAGCGCCAAACCCTTGTTCGCGGCGGCGTTTCCGACCATCGGCGTGGAGGTGAACGAGTTGAAGTCCGTCGTCTCGAGCAGCTGTTGGCGGATGTGCGTTCCGCTGTACGCCGTGTAGCTCGCGTAGAAGGTGACCGAGCCGTCGTCGTCGACGAACCGAACGAAGCGCGCATCCTCCATACCAGCGGCCTCCGCACCCATCGCGGGCCACAGAATCCGCTCCGAGAGCGGAATGGCGTCGGCGAATTCGACGCCGTATGTCCGGTCGGCGATGGTCCGAATCAGCGAAATCGTTTCGGTCGTATGGCCACGCGTCCTGCGGTGCTTCTGAAGTCTGTCGAGTTGTTCCTCGAGGTCGTTTCGGGTGAATTGGTTGCCGAGCGAGTCGAGGACGTAATGAGCACCCTCTCCGTCATCGTGCAATCGGGAGAGCTCACTACGCAACACCGCAGCGTCCAGCAGTGCGGGAACAACTTCTCCCACGGTGGCGTACGGACCCACAGCATCGATCGTCACGCCACCTGTTGCGTCGATGACGCCGGTTCGGAATCCGATTGACGATATGTGGCCCTCCCCGATCCCCCGCACACTCATCACGAATCGCAGGCTGCCGGCCGCGGTTCCCGTCTGGTCTGGGTGAGCGACCATGCTGGGGTTGCACAAGGCTGCCCCTTCGATGGCGTACTCGCTCGTGAACGTAGCGCCTAGCAACATCATTCGCGCATCGGACAGCTCGGGTGCCGCGTCCAGCCGATCGGCAAGTTCGCGGGCATGCCGGCGAAATGTGCCGACCAGGTCGCGATGACGCCGGTCGAAGCGCGTGACGACATCGTCCAGCGACGTGCGGACCTCGTCTTCGTCCAGTGCCAAGATGCGCCTCAGCACCGCTCCCGTGCGGGAGTCCTGATGCTCGAAGCCCTCCTGCCCGGGGACGAACAACCGGCTGACGACCCTTGACGGATCAGCCGCGAGTCGCCGCGGGCTGCGCGTGACAAGACGAGACCGCACCGAAGTCATTGCGGCACTGCAGAAAAACGCTGCGCATGCTGCAGCGTCGAGAGCAGAGCCAGCGTCGACTCTGCGCCCTGGTTGCGGTTCACCCCATCGGCGTGCAGGCCGTCGAAGCCGCCACCGGTGTCGGTATCCCACATCACCTGTGCTGCGTCGTTGGCCCCTTGGAACCACGCCGCTGCAGCCCGAACGCCGTCCGGCCACATCGAGTCGCTGTCGACGGCGGCGGCACGGGCGCACGCATCGGCCAGCGAGGACACCTCGATCGGCTGCTGGTCGAAGGCAGGCCCTTGGTCGCCGGGCCCTTTGCCTTCGACGGGAGTGACTGAGAGGTGACCATCCGTCGTTTGGTTGTCGAGAAGCCAGGACAACAGATCCAGACCGCGCTGCCGTAGGGACGTGTCTTCGAGCACGACGCCCGCGGCGATCATCGCCTCGGGAATGACCGCGTTCGCGTAGGTGAGTCGAGGCTCGGGCCACGGCCATGACGGGTCACCGTTGGGTTCGGCGACCGATGCCGCGTAGTCGATGATCAGTAACCGCGCCTCCCGATGTTCGGGGTCGAACGTGAGCATCTCGGCGGCGCCCAGCGCCGCGAACGCCATCGCCCGCGGCCATGGCGACCGCTCCTGGGCGCCGCGCTCGAACTGCAAGATGGCCGACTCTCGGGCCCAGACGACGTCACTGCGCGCGGCCGCAGTCCCCAGACCCCAGAGGGAGCGCCCCCAGGCATCCTCGACGGCGGGCTCGTCGACCCAATTGCCGTCGCTGTCCATCCTGTTGCGACAGGCTCCGGTGAGAGCTTGGGCTCCGTTCAGGAATTGCAGGGCAATTCTGGCGACACCGTTCAGTGTTCGCTCCAGACCGGGCTCGCGGGTGGCAACGACGAGCACCCGGGCCATGTCGTCGGTGCAATAGCCGTGCTCGGGGTCGGGCACGGCGAGACGCGCGTGTTCGAATGTGCCGCGACGATCCGTCATTCGCAGCAGGTGGTCGAATACCAGTTCCGGGGTCTGGGCGTTCACACGAGTGCCGGTCGCTCTGCGAGCACGCGGTGAGCCAGACGCACATACGAATTCGCCACGACCGGCCACGCCATGGCCGGGGCCAATCGGCGTGCCTCTGCGGCCATGGAGCCGGCCAGACGAGGATCGGTGAGCACCCGCCGCAACGCGCGTGTGAGCGCGTCGGGATCGTCGTGATTGACCACGATTCCCGCACCACTGGCCAGAAGTTCATTGGCGTGGGGAAATGCCGTGGCCACGACCGGCCGGCCACTGGCGATGGCGTCGACCAGCACACCGGAGGTCACCTGATCGGTGGAGTCGTACGGCAGCACCACAACGCTCGCGGACTGAGCGAGGGAGGTCAGTGAGGCGACGTCCCGGTAGGCGGAGTCGAAGGACACCGAGTCGGCCAGTCCCCCGCGACGCGCCTGCTCGATACGTGCCTGGCGATACGCCTCACCGTCGGCCGCGCGCACCTTGGGATGTGTCTGACCTGCGACCAGGTAGCGCGGGCGACCCGGAAGGTGCGCAAGCGCGGCCATCGAGCTGATCACCCTCTCGATGCCCTTTCCCGGACCCAAAAGACCCCAGGTCAACAGGGTCGGCCTGCTGCCGAGCTTCGACCCGGCTGACTTGGGGAGTGTGGCGCCGTGTGGGATCGTCACGATTTTGCGACGGTCGACGGTGAAGTGCCTACACAGTCGCTGACTGGCCGCCTCAGACATCACCACCACTCGATCCGCGGCCGCCACAACGGTTTCGAGTACTGAACGCTGGTGTGCGGTGGGATCTTTGAGGACGGTGTGAGCGATCACGATCGCTGGCACGCGCAGTCCGTCGATGACGTCGACGACATCAGCGCCGTCGGCACCGCCGTATATGCCGTACTCATGCTGGATGATGGCGACGTCGCTCTGGTTGAGCAATTCGGAGGCGGCATAGACAGACGCCGGCGAGTCGGCGATCAATTCGCCGATGACCTCGGCGCCGGAAGGCGGCGACCCGTCGGCCACTCGGACCACGCTGACGTCCACATCATTTGCCGCCAAACCTTTGGCGAGGGCCGCGCTGAAGGTCGCTAGCCCGCATGCTGTCGGCGGATGTGTACTGAGAATGCCGAACCGCATTGGGCCGGAGGAAGGTTCATTTACAAGGGAAGTAGTCAATGAAGGAAGGGTCGATATTAATTTCAAGGTGATCCAGACGCGCAATTGTCACCTGCATGGCCGGCGTGAGCGGTTGCTCTGCGAGATCAGCGGCGGACGGCTGCCTCATTCCGGACTGGCTGGGTTCCCAACTCCTCTAACCCTACACCTCATCGTCTGCGCTTGTGCCACGAGCTTGTCGACGTGCACGTCCGCGGTGTGGGTGGCAACTTTCACCGAAAGTCCCTGTTAGACAAATCTTTCCGACGCACGCAGCGACCCCGCGGCGCCGCGTGCGCGCCACCTTCTTGGTCTTCAACGCCGTAAGAAGCCTTTCTTCCAGCTCTTTTGGTGACCTTCCACAACGGTCCAGGCCCCCGACGCGGAGTGGAAAGACTCTTTGGCGCCGTCGGGGAGTGTCACGGCAACTGTCTTAGTCGATCCGTGCTCAGCGCATCTTTTCGGGGATGGAATCCAGCGCGTGCAGAACATGCTCGGCTAGGTCGCGCGCATCCTCGTCACCCAGCTTGGAGCGAGCCGTGATCGCGTCCCTGACAAGGTCGACACGTTTCTCGTAGGGCGAGCGGATTGCTGCGGTTTTTGTGGCCATTTCAATGTCCCTTTCGGCATGTCGGTGCGGGTCAAATGATGGGAGAGCTAGATGACGGTCACTCCGACTGCCTGTGGGCCTTTGGGGCCCTGGGTGATGTCGAATTTGACGCGTTGATTGTCGTCAAGCGAGCGATAACCGCTCGACTGAATCTCCGAATGATGAACGAACACATCCTTTGCGTCACCGTCCGGAGTGATGAAGCCGAAGCCCTTATCGCTGTTGAACCACTTGACGGTTCCCTCTGACATTTCTTTCTCTTTCTTTCACGATGGATGCAATTCGTTACATCCAAGACTGGTTGAGGCCGCTGACAGCGGCGTTCACGTTTCTACCGAGCGGAGCTCGTGAGCAGACCGTCGACGCTCGAGGCGTCGTCCGGGCTCGCGGCGGCCATCAGGGTGTCGTGCGCCATGGCCGGGTCGGAGTTCGGCGGCACCACCAGCAAGGCGATCCTGCCGCGGTTCAGACCGATGACTTCGACGGTGTTGATCGGCTGATGTAGGTATCCGTCGAGCCGTACCGCTCGCCCGCCAGTGGAGAGTTTTGCGGGATGCCTCGCCCATTCATTGACGTTGAACATCACGCGCTCAATGGGTCCAAGCCGAATCGATAACACCGCCAACAGATCTGGCAGCTGCGCGGTGAGGTCGTCGCTGTGTGGCCACCAAGCCCCATCTACGTACCCACTTATGCGACCCTTGGGCTTCAAGCGCAGTCGAGGCGTGTGTTCCGGAGAAGTGCGCGGCGCGGTGGCGGCGGAAGATTGGTTCAGCGTCATTGCGACGCTCCCGTCTTGACCGTGAACCGGCCAGATACTGCGAATCGACGACGACACGACCTTGAACGGTCATATGACGAAATACCGCCGATGTTCCCAGTCTACGCTGCCAGTCCAGCCGTCAGCCCAGTCGCCCTAAATTATTTGGGGCGCAGTCATTTTCCGGCGCACATTGGCCCCTCGGCCAGGTCGCTGTTGACATCAGGCCTGATCAGGCGTGTACTGAGCCCCTACTTGGCGAAGGGAGGCGTCGGATGCCTCTCATTGAGATCGCAGCCCCGACGCGACATCGCCACAGTTCCCGCCGAACTTGGCGCTTCCGAACAAAGGGGCCGACATCGCAACCAACACAATTATTTTGATCGTTGTTACCGCAGCGGCGCTATTTGTACTCGCCGGCGTAATCAAGATCGCGAGCTCCAGAATGTCGGTCCCGCGTCACCGTGGAAAGAGTGCGACCATCCACGATCGGTTCGCGGAAGACGCGCTACGACTCCGCCGACAAGAAGCGGTAGCCGACGAGTTGGACGCAAGAGCCCATGCGGCCGAAGTGGAGATCGACATCAAGACGGCCCGTGCGTGCCGTCTGCAACAGCAGGCGACGGACAGTCGCATTGAAGTAGCCGCCGCCCGCGACCACCTGAACGATCTGAAGCAGGCAAACTAAGCAATTGCCGTGAGTCAGCTGTCGAGCGGAATCGTCATCGTCAGCGTCGTCCCTGCACCCACCGAACTGTCGATCTCCAATCGACCCGACACGGCGTCGACGCGGTCCTTCAGCCCGATCAATCCCGTCCCACCGCTGGTCGCCGCGCCGCCGATGCCGTCGTCGCTGATCGTCATCCGGAATTCAGCGTCTCCACACGTTGCGTGAATCTGAATCTCCGACGCCTGGGCGTGTTTCGCTGTGTCCCCTTGCGATTTGTGTGCGCTCGAGAGCGCTCACCGCTCCTGAACGCACACAACTCGCACGATGGTCACCACACGACGGCGATGGCGGCCGCGCAGAACGACAGCAGGCCCACGGTGACGAACAGTGGTCGGGCAACGGGGTTGCCGGTGCGCTTCTGCCGTGCGCTGCCCATGCCGAGCAGCCCGCCGATCACGACGAGGATGACGATCTTGACGCCGATCTTCGGGTAGTTCAGGTCGATACCGGCGGGCCACGGTGCGGCCAGCGTGAGTCCGGTGATCAACGAGAGCAGCAGGCCGTAATCCATGATGCGGGTGAATCGGAACCGTTGCGCGGCAGCTTCGGTCGCCCACGCGCCGAAGGTGACGGCGAAACCGACGATGTGCAGCAGCACGACTACGTGACGTAGTAGTTCCATGCGGCGAGCGTACGGCGGCGCGATCCGACTTAGCGGCGATTGTGACGACGCGGCAAGATCCCGTCGCCAAGTCGTCACATAGACGGCGGAACGCCTCGGCCCGAACGGTATACACGTTTGTTGCTGTGCACCCGCTTGCCGGCCGCTATGCCCTAGGGGCGCGTACCACCCTCTGGTGGTCCGGGAATCCAGGCCAGAAGATCCTGGACACCATCGTTGTAGACGACGCTGTTCGGCACTGGGCCGACGACGTCGAAGAAGATCGTGCCCGGTACCGAGCCGCCGATCACGCGGTAGTTCGCTCCGTGTTCAGCGCGTGCGTTGAAGAACCCCATGTTCGGAATTCCGCCACCCTCGACGTTGACAACCGCCTCATACAACTGGCCGTTGTGCGGAACCGGAGCGGAACTCGGATTCAACCCTTGGACGATGTAGGTGATCTGCGGGGCGCCGTTGGGACCGATCAGGGTCTCGCCCTGACCGAACGGCTTGATGTTGCTGGCCGCCGACGCCGGAACGACAGTGCCGGCAGCAACGCCGATCGCGACCGCGGCGATCCCCATCGGTACAGCAATTTTCTTGATCCTCACTTCTGCTCCCCTCGAGTGACGACGCTATACACAAAGCGAAGTTACCCCGCCAAATCACTGGTCAAACGCGAAATCGCAGCACCTCGACCGCCCCCGGCCGTACTGTTCCAGCGTGCGTGTTGACGCGATGACGACTCCGCAGCCAATGGCAGAGGTCGGTGACCTCGCCAAACGAACGCAGGAGGCGGGGTTCTCGGGGCTGCTCCTCACCGAAACGGCTCGCACGCCGTATCTGAACATCGCGGTGGCGTCGCAGGCCGCGCCCAATCTGGAGTACTCGACGGGCGTCGCGGTGGCGTTCCCGCGGAGCCCGTTCGTGACCGCGGCGACGGCATGGGAGCTGCAGGAGGCGACGGGCGGGAAGTTCCGGCTGGGGCTGGGCACGCAGGTGCGCACGCACGTGGTCCGGCGTTACGGCGTGGAGTTCGAGCGTCCCGGTCCGCGGCTGCGGGACTACGTGCTGGCGGTGAAGGCGTGCTTCGCGGCCTTCCGGACCGGAAAGCTCGATCACCACGGCGAGTTCTTCAACCTCGACTTCATATCGCCGCAGTGGAGTGCGGGACCAATCGATGCGCCGGATCCGAAAGTCGATGTGGCAGCGGTCAATCCGTGGATGCTGCGCATGGCGGGCGAGGTGGCCGACGGCGTCCATGTGCATCCGCTCGGCGAGCCCGGTTACATCGCGCGGCACGTCGTGCCGAAAGTGTCTGAAGGAGCGGCGAAGTCGGGCCGGTCGCCGTCCGACATCGCCGTGATCGTGCCGGTGATGACGATCGTCGGCGACAGCGACGAGGAGCGCGACCGCGAGCGTGAACTGGTCCGGGCCAGCATGAGCTTCTATGGCAGCACACCCAACTATGCGTTCATCTGGGACGAGGCGGGGTTCGAGGGGACGACGGCGCGCATCCGCGAGAAGCAGAAGGCCGGCGACTTCAAGGGCATGGCGGCGCAGATCAGCGACGAGCACATCGCGACCTTCGTCACCGAGTCGACGTGGGACGGCCTGGCCGACGCGCTGATCGCCAAGTACGGGGACACCGCGACGCGCATCGTGCTCTACAACGGGCTGGCCGATCCGGACCGCATCGAGCGCTACGGCGCAGTGGCGCGCAGCATTTCGACTGGTTGAGCGCTCTATAACAAGGTGATTACTGCCCCGCGCGGGAGCGTGGATAGTTGCGGCGGCACTGTTAATTTCGCGACGTGGCTGGAGATCGGGGACGTCGCGTCGGGGTGTTGATCGCCATTGTGGTGATGGTGGCCGCTGCAGTGCTGGTGGTGAGCCCGGCACCGCAGGCATCGGCGTATTCGCGTGAGGGCCTGCCGGTCGAGACGCTGATGGTGCCCTCGCCGTCGATGGGCCGCGACATCAAGGTCCAATTCCAGGGCGGCGGGCCGCATGCGGTCTATCTGCTCGACGGGCTTCGCGCGCAGGAAGACTTCAGCGGGTGGGACATCAACACCGCGGCGTTCGAGTGGTTCTATGAGTCCGGCGTATCGGTGGTGATGCCCGTCGGCGGCCAGTCGAGCTTCTACAGCGACTGGTACGCGCCGGCGAGCGGCTCCAGCGGAACGACTACATATAAGTGGGAGACGTTCCTCACCAATGAGTTGCCGAGCTGGCTGATGGCCAACAGGCAGCAGGATCCGCGGGGTAATGCGGTTGTAGGACTGTCGATGTCGGGCGGCGCGGCGCTGACGTTGGCCGCATGGCATCCGCAGCAGTTCTTCTTCGCCGCATCGCTGTCGGGATACCTGAACCCGTCGAAGGGCATGTGGCCGACGCTGATCGGCTTCGCGATGATGGACGCGGGCGGCTACAAGGCCGCCGATATGTGGGGGCCGCCGAACAATCCGGCGTGGCAGCGCAACGATCCGATGCTCAACATCAATCGGCTGGTGGCCAACCGCACGGCGCTGTGGGTGTACTGCGGCAACGGAACGACGTCCGATCTGGACGCCGGCGGCGGAGGTTTCGGAACCCAGTTCAGCGCGAGCTACCTGGAGAACATCACGCTGAGTACGAACAAGGAGTTCCAGCAGAATTACCAGGCGGCGGGCGGGCGCAACGCGGTGTTCAATTTCCCGCCGAACGGCACGCACAGCTGGGGGTATTGGGGCGCACAGTTGCAGCAGATGAAGCCCGACATCCTGCGCATCCTCAACCCTCCCCCGCCGCCGCCTCCGCCGCCGGCTCCGGCGCCAGGGCTGCCCGCTGTCCCGGGAGTCGCGACGCCCGGACTGGCGGCGGTTCCCGGCGTCGCCGCAGTGCCGGCGCGGTAGAGACCTCTTCGCGATCATTCGTCAGGCTTCGCGGTAAGAAGCTGGTCAGCGACCTTTCAGGCTCCTCACAGGCATGTCCTGAAGATTCGTTGAACCTTGTCGATTCCACGGGTCGGTCTATTGACACTCGTGCTAATTGGGCGTATGTCTAATATCTGTTGGACGCACGTCTAATAATGGGAACGACACACAGCAGGGGTATCTCATGGATGTTGATTTCTGCGTGGTGGGCGCCGGGTTCGGCGGCCTCACCACAGCACTGCGGTTGAAGCAGGCGGGTCACTCGGTGGCGCTGCTGGAGGCGCGCGACCGCGTCGGCGGCCGCACGTTCACCGAGACCCGTGAGGACTTCTGGGTCGATCGGGGCGGCGCCTGGGTCGGGCCGGGCCAGGACGCCATCTACGGCCTGATGAAAGAGTTCAACGTGCCGAGCTACAAGCAGTACACCGAGGGCGAAGCCATGATGTACATCGACAAGAAGGCGTACAAGTACAAGGGCACGATCCCGTTGTCGATGAGCCCGTGGGCGGTGGCCAACATCGGCAAGGTCTTCCTCGAGCTGACCTCGATGTGCAAGACGATTCCGGTCGACGCTCCCTGGGACGCGCCGAAGGCGCAGAAGTGGGATCAACAGAGCTGGGCGACTTGGTTGGACCACAACACGCTGTCGAAGCCCGCGCACCAACTGCTCGACTGTTCGATCGCCGGCCTCTATACCTCTGCAGCGTCGGAGATTTCGCTGCTGTTCGTGCTCTACCAGATGGCAGCGGCCGGTGGTCCGAGCTTCGTGCTCGGGGTCAAGGACGCGGCCGAGGATGCACGGCCGGTAGGCGGTATGGGTGCGATCCACCGTGCGATGGCCGCCGAACTCGGTGATGCGATCCATCTGTCGCAGCCGGTGCGAAGCATCACGCAGGACGGCGACGGCGTCACGGTCCGATCCGATGACATGGTGGTGCGTGCACGGCGGGCGATCGTGGCGGTCCCCGTGAGCATCGCGAGCCAGATCCACTACGAACCGATGCTTCCGATGGATCGTTCGTTCCTGCACCAGCGGATGCCGTCGGGAGCGGTGTTCAAGATCGCGTTGGTCTACGACGAGCCGTTCTGGCGGAACGACGGCCTGTCCGGTCAGTCGTTCGCACCGGGGTCGATGGCCAACTTGACGATCGACTCCTGCACGGACAAGGGGACACCCGGCATCCTGACGGTCATCACCGAGGGACCCGTCGCGCGGCAGATGACGAAGCTCAGCGATGCCGAGCGCAAGGAAGGGGTGCTCAAAGAGGTCGCCGAGAGATTCGGCGACAAGGCGTTGACGCCGGTGGAGTACCTCGAGCAGAACTGGAGCGTCGACCGCTATTCGGGTGGCGGGATGATCGCCCACACACCCACGGGTGTGCTCACCGAGTTCGGGCCCGCGTTGCGGGAACCGTGCGGCCGTATCCACTGGGCGGGCACCGAGAGCTCGGCAATCATGTACGGCTTCATCGACGGAGCGGTGCGTTCCGGCGAGCGCGCAGCTGCCGAGGTGATGGAGCACGAAGCGATGAATGTCACCGACTCACCGTCGCTGTCCAGCTGAGGTTCCCTATCCGGGGTCCAAAGAACCGCGAGCTGTGGCACCTTGTTTCGATTGTTTCGATTGCTACCGCGGGCGTATGCTTGACGCATGACTACCGCTGCCGCCCCACTCGCTCATCAGGTGGCGGCTCGGGCGCTGAAGGACTCGCGATTCGCCAGGGTCCTCGATGCGTTGCTCACCGCGCCGACGGTCCCGCAGGGGACCCTGGAACGCGTCGCCGCGCGCAAGCTCAGCGATCAGCGCCGCGCAGCGCTGGTCGAGGACTTCGTCGCCGGGTCGATGCGGACACCCGACGTGCAGAAGCTGCTGAAGTTGCAAACCCCGCAAGCGGTGCATCGACTGAGGAGCCGCGGCAAGCTGATCGGCAGCGCCGTCGGTAACCAGACATGGTTTCCGGCTTGGCAATTCGATGGTGGACGGGTGCGCGAAGACCTTCCGCAGATACTCGAGCAGCTGACCCGCTTCACCTCGGATCCCCTGGCAGCCGATCGGGTCATGCGCCTCAAGCATGACGAACTCGGCAACGCGTCGATCACCGAGGCGTTGCGCAAACCCAAGACCGCTGACACCGCGTGGCGGATGCTGACCTCGCTCGGTGCCTGAGCTTCCCGCGGGCTACCTCGGCTCGTTCCCCGGCGACAGGCCCGCGGGCCTACGCCGTCGATCCATTCCCGCCGGCAGCGAAATCTGGCGCCTCGACGCGACCGCACCCAAAGCCTGGGACTGGACCGGCTTCCCGGCACCCCGCTACCGCTTCGATCCTGAATCGGGTTCCTTCCGCACCCGCTACGCCGGAGCCACACTCGTCGGTGCGTTCCGCGAGCGCTATCGATCGACCGGACTCGTCATCCCCGCCGACCACCGAACACATCACCTGGTCCGACTGGTGGCGTCGCGCAACCTCCGCGTGCTCGACCTGCGCACCGAGCGGAACCTCGACATCCTCAAGGTGGACGACCAGATCAGCACCGGACAGCACCCTGACGTATGGGCGACCTGCCAACGGCTCGTCGACGCCGTCAGACGCTGGTGGCCCGATATCGATGCCATCGCCTACCGGTCACGCACCACCCCCGAGACATCGCTGAACTACGCGTTCTTCGGCGACGACGGGTTCGACGTCAAGTCCAGGACACTCGACAAGCGGGTCGCCGAACTCACCGGCCTGGTCCTGCACGAGGGCTTCACCGTCAACTGGGATTTCGGCTGACCCGCGATCACATCCGTGAGTAGCGCGCCAACGCGACACAATACAAGCCGTAGGCCGCGAAACCCGTTGCCGCAGCGAGCAGGATCGCCGTACCGAACGGAGCGCGGCCCAGGGACTCGACGGCGGCGTCGAGCCCTGTCGCCCGCGCCGGATCACTAAGGTACGTCGCCGCGATCACCGACAATCCGGCAGCACACAGCACCGCGCCCTCGGCCATATGACCGATGACGCCCAACATGGTGATCAGCCGCCCGCCGGGAACCGTCAGATCCTTGAGGAACTTCCGTGTCGCCCCCTTGTGCACGTAGTAGGCACCGATCACGGCCATCACCGACCCCGCGATGACCAACAGCGCTTTGCCGCCGCCGGATTGCATCAGCCTGGCGCTCAATCCCGCAGTGGTCGTGCTGCCATCCCGTGAGACGCCCAACGCGAACTGGACGGCGGTGAACGCGACAGCACAGTAGACGAGTGCAAGTCCAAAAGCTTTGAGCCTGTTGCCTATCGGCGATCTGCGTTTGTCCGCGTGAGTGTGCTCGCCGGGATGTAGGCCCAACAGCGTTTCCGCCAGTCGCCACGTCGCCAGCGCGATCAGTCCGCCGGCGACGATCCACAGCGGAAGAGCCCCGCCTCCGCTCCCGGCGAGGGTCGCCAACGCGCCCGTCTGGTCGGCCTCACCGCCGAAGCCCAGTGCGATTCGCACGATGAGGTAGGCGATGAGCAGATGCAGAAGTCCGCTGACCGGGTACCCGGCACGGGCGACGGCTTGAACAGCTCGATTCTGGGTGGCGTCGTTGACCGCACCCTTGACGCTCACCCGGCAGTTCTACCCGACGGCTGTGCTGACGAAACGGTCAGCGGCACGGCGCCTCGGGGATGAGCATCACCGGGACCGTCGAATGAGCCACGACCGCCGCCGCCACGCTGCCCTGCAAATGCCCCAACAGTCCGCTGCGCCGATGTGGGCCCAACACGATCAGGCTCGCCCCATGATCGTCGGACGCCGTGACGATGCCCTTCCACGTCGGCGCCGCCTCGACCGCGACGCATTCGGCGCGCAACCCTGCCTTCGACGCTAGCGACGCTCCATGTGCCGCAGTGGCTTCCGCCGCGCGTCGCACCTCCCCCGCCTTGTCGGCATCGAAGCGCTGCCCGTTCACGGGTGTGAAGCCGACATCCGCGGTCTGCCACACGCAGACCACCAACGCACACCGGCCAGACTCCAACTGACCAGCTGCCTGCTCGATCGCGCACGCCGCCAGGTCCGACCCGTCATACGCGAACACCACCGGCCCGGCACCCGTCGTCTCACGCACCGTCATCCGAGGCAGCGGTGCACTCGTGAGCGCAGGACTCGTCGGCAGACCGCGCAACCGCGCGAGCAACGGTGGCGAGTACCAGGCCGGCGCCTCACCGTCGAGGAAAGCGTCGAGGTCCGGCTTCTGCGGCCGCGCACCGCTCAGTGCGTAGATCGCCACCCCGAAGACCGCGCCGCCGACCGCCAGCCCGAAACCGATCCACAACGTGATGCCCGTGCCCACCGCGAGATCGCCCGGCAGCGCGTCGGCGATGTGCGCCAGGATCGGCGCCACCATGAAGGCCGCCACCGCGCGCAGCAGCTCGATGATCGCGAATACCCTTTGCAGACTGGCTGACTCCAGCGAGAAGCCCGCAACGAACAGTGCCGGGGCCACCGCCGCGCCCAACGCCAGGCCCGTCAACAACGAACCGACCAGTGCCAGCGGCACATTCGCGGGCAGTGCCATCCGGAACACGAAGATCCCCGCGGCCAGCAGCGCCATGCCCACCAGCGGCAGGTAGTGCATGGCCCGCCGCGTGATGACGAGCCCGAACACCACCGCCATCACGAGCGCGCCGCCGAGCTCCGGCAGATACAGCAGGCCGACCTGCACCGGGCTGTAGCTCTGCAGTAACACGTTGGCCGTCAACACCGTTGCCGCCACCGACGCCGCGGCGGCAAACAGCGCGACGCCCACCCCGGCGACGGGGATCGCGCTCGTCAGTACGGTTCGGACCGTCAGCAGCGGTCGTCGTGCCCGGAACTGGTAGACGATCAGCACCACGATCAACACCAGGCCGCCCAGCATCGGGGCCGTCGCCGCCAGATCGGTCAGCCCGTGCGTGGTCAGCTGCGCGGCGCCGACGAACGCGGCGGTACAGCCGACGGCCGCCAACGCGATCGCCGTCAGATCCCGCGGCGCGTCGCGATCGGCGGCGGGAGCGTCCTCAAATGTCAACGCCGCCATGATCAACGCCAGGACAGCGATACCCGCGACGATCCAGAACAGCGGCCGCCATGCGTTCGCCTCGGCCTGCACACCGCCGATGAACGGGCCGAGTGCGACCGCGCCGAAGACACACATGTTCATGATCACGGCGGTGTTGCGCAGCTTGTCGCGCGGGAAGCCGATGGTCAGCGGCGGCGCGGCGGCGATCAGCAGCATGCTCGTCGCCAGCCCCTGCAGCACGTGCCCGCCGATGTACATGCCCGCGTTCAGCGCGGACGCGGCCAGCACCGACCCCGCGACGAGCACCACCGCGTAGCCGAGCAGCATCCTGCGTTGCGGCAGATGCTGCGCGAACTGCACCGCGAGCACGGTGCCCACCGCGTAGGCCGCGTTACCCAGACCCGACGCCAACGTCATCGCCTGGGTGGACATGTGCAATTGCTCGGAGATGATCGGCACCAGCGGGTCGATCGCCGATGACAGCGCGAGGTACGGAATCAACGCGAGGGTGACCATGGCGGCCACGGCCGGATAGCGTCCGGCCAGGGGTCCTTGACGCATCAGATCAGCCGGGAGTCGGCCGTCGGGTCCCGTCGGCGCCGCGACACCACGTCGGGGCGGTTGCTCAATCGGACGGGAACGCGCACGGGTCGGAGGAACCTGCGGATCCCAGACTTTATTCCTTCACAGCGAAAATCCAGCTTTCATTGCGGGACTTCACAGTTCGATTCGCTTCGAGCCTCCCCCGAAAACTAGTACCGCCGGTACGCATAACCCTCATTCGAGTCGGGTAGTCAGCGAGACAGCTGTCACATCTCGGGGAGGATTCGATGCCAGAAGTCCAACTGCACCACGACGGACATCCGAAGTATCGCCGCATGGTCCGCTTCGACTGGTCGGAGACGCCGCTGCACTGGGTTCCCGACGACCCGTTCGTCACACACATGATCAACGTCCTGCACCTGCTGCTTCCTGAGGGCGAGCGGCACTTCATCAAGGCCGTGCTGGAGGCGTCGTCACTGGTCGACGACCCCGAGTTGGAAGCGGCGATCAAACCGTTCGTGCAGCAGGAGTCCTGGCATGCGTGGGCACACCAGGTGGTGCTGGACCACCTAGCCGACCAGGGCATCGACACCAAGCGCTACACCGACCGCCTCGGACGCACCCTGTCCGTCACGCTCGGTGACCCGCCAAAGCTGCTCCCACCGCCGCTGCGTCGGTGGTGGCTCTATCGCCGACTGGCCGACGTGGCCGCCCTGGAGCACTTCACCGCCATGTTGGGCCAGTGGGTGCTGCAGAACCGCACCCTCGACGACCTCGGCGCCGACCCGATGATGCTCGACCTGCTGCGCTGGCACGGCGCCGAAGAAGTCGAACACCGTTCGTTGGTTTACGACGTCTATCAACACGTCAGTGGCAATTACTTCATCAGAGCGTTCTCGATGCTGATGACCGCGCCGCTGTTCATCGGCTGGTGGGTCGCCGGGGCGCGTTACCTGATGGCTGCCGACTCGACCATCGACCAGAAATGGCGCTGGCGCGACTGGGTGAAGGCCGCACGCCAGGACAAGCTGCCCGGGCCGTGGACGCTCATGGTGACGCAGCCGCTGCGCTACATGCGGCCCAGCAACCATCCCAGCCGTGAGGCCTCGACCCAGATGGCCATCGAGTACCTGGAGTACTCACCGGTAGCGAAAGCCGCCCGCGAACGGGCCAATGGTCGACAGCGACCCCAGGGTGCGGAGATGACCAGCGGCCAGCAGATCGCCGACACGGAAGGGGTTGCAGCGCAGTGAAAGTAGCGGTCGACCTCGACACCTGTGACGGCAACGGAGTCTGCATGAGCATCTGCCACGAAGTGTTCGACGTCCAGGAAGACGGTCTGCACGTGCTACAGGACCGCCCGAGCGACGACCTGCGCCAAAAGCTCAGGGGTGCGGAAGTGTCCTGTCCCACCCAGGCGATCACGGTGGAGGACTAATGCCCACCGACCTTCGCGAGATCGTCGTGGTCGGCGCCGGGCTGGCGGGAATGCGCGCCGCCGAGACGCTGCGGCAGGACGGCTACGACGGCGCCCTGACCGTCGTCGGCGACGAGCGGCACGCGCCGTATCACCGTCCGCCGCTGTCGAAGAAACTGCTCAGCGGGCTGATTCAAAGGGCCGGCATCGACTTGGCGCTGCAGTTCGATTTCGACGCGCGTGTACTGCGCGGAGCATCCGCCGTCGGGCTCGACCAATCGTCGCGCACCCTCGACGTCGACGATGACGGCACGCCGCTGTCGCTGCATTACGACGGTCTCGTCATCGCCACGGGCGCGACTCCGCGTGCCTGGTCCGGCGGCGCCGTGCCGGCAGGGGTCCTGTTGCTGCGCACCGTCGACGACTGCCTTGCCATCCGCGAACGACTGAAGACGCGTCCCCGGGTGGTCGTGGTCGGCGGCGGGTTCATCGGCGCCGAGGTCGCCGCGACGTGCCGGATACTCGGGCTCGAGGTCACACTGGTCGAACGCAGCGACGGGCTTCTGTTGTCCGCGCTCGGACCGGACATGGCCGCGTGCTGGGCGCAACTGCACAAGCAGCACGGCGTCGACCTCAGGGTCGGTGTGGACGTCGACTCGTTCGTCGGCGACAAACGGGTCGAAGCCGTGAGGCTGAGCGACGGCTCACAGGTTGTCGCCGACCTCGTGATCGTCGGCCTGGGTGTCACTCCCGCCACCGACTGGCTCGACGGCTCCGGACTGCGCGTCGACGACGGGCTCGTGTGCGACGCGACGGGCGCGGTCGAAGGCGGCAGCGATGTCGTGGCCGCCGGCGACATCGCGCGCTGGTGGCATCCACGCTTTCAGCGCCATCTACGCATCGAGCACTGGGACCACGCGGGCCGGCAGGGCGAAGCCGCGGCCCGAACTCTGTTGGCCGGACCGGGAAACGCCGACGAGTACGATGAGCTTCCCTACTTCTGGTCAGACCAGTACGACGTCAAACTCCAGATGCTGGGTGTGCCAAACGATTACGACGCCTTCACCGTCGTGGAGGGTCGCCCGGACGACTGGGAGTTCACAGCCGCCTACGGCCGCGACGGCCGCACGGTCGCGGTGCTGTCAACGGTTCCGGGCCGGGTGCTCGCCTATCGTAAAGCTCTCTCCGACGGTGCAAAGTTTCCTCCGACTTTGTCGGCCTAACACTCAGTAGGGCGTGACGACGTTTCCATCGATGGAGACGTTCATACCGTGGTCGTTGCCGACCCTCGACAGGCGCGTTCCTTCGGTTGTCAACAGCGCGACCCATCGATGGCTGGGGTACGGGAGGCCGTTGGCCATCGCGATCGTTGAGGCGTTGGACGGCCCGATACCGGCCTCGTCCCAACTGAACTTGCCGTCGGCGTCCACGGACGCGGTGGGCCAGTGGCCGCCGCCTTGACTCACCGGAGCGGCGGGAAAACCACCCGGCCGTTCGCAGGCAGCCCTTTCCGCACTGACCACGCAGCGCACGCCGCTGGTGGTCAGGAAGTACTGAAGCGTCGGGTAGACATCCAGGTCGGCCGAGGCCGACGGGGTGATTCCAGCCGTCACGGCCATCGCCACCATGCCGATGACCGCAGCCGATTGTCGTGTCATGGAATCCCCTTATCGCGGACGGTTGACAACCACCTAGGTGATTGTGCGTCTTCCGACGGTCACCCACATACGAATTACCCGGGTAAGCCATACGCTTAGGCAGACGCCAGTAGCATCCAGCGCGTGCCGACCGATCCACCTGCGCAAACCAGCGATCGCCACGTCTCGGGGCTGGCCGCCGCGATGACCGTGGTGGCGATGGGGATCGGTTATGGCATCGCCATCGGCGACCCGACCACGCTGTCGGCCAATCTGCAGGTCGTCGCCGCCGGTCTGAATATCACGGGCAGCACGTCCACGTTCGTCGCCAGCCTGGCCACGCTGACCATGGCCGCGACGGTGCTCAGCGCCGGCGCACTCGGCGATCTGTACGGCATGCGCCGCCTGTACCTGCTCGGACTGTTGGGCGTGATCGTGTTCAGCTCACTCGCAGCGGCCGCGCCGACAGCGGCGGTGCTGATCATCGCCCGCGCAGGCGTCGGCGTGGCATTCGCGTTCCTGATCGGGTTGTCGCTGGCGCTCACCAACGCCGTGTTCCCACCGAAACGACGGGCCGCGGCGATCGCGGCCTACTTCGGCGTCGGTTACGCCATCGCGACTCCGATGCCGGCGATCAGCGGTGCGCTGGGTCACGCCATCGGTTGGCGCGCATGCTTTTTCGTCGTCCCGCTCATTGCCGTCCTCGGGTTGGCCATCACGTGGCGCTATGTGCCCGAAACGGTGCGCGCCACACGTCATCTCGACCTGCCCGGCCTTTTTCTGTTCGCCGTCGCGCTGCTGGGTCTCATCTTCGGCACGTCGCGCATGGAGACCGGGATCGACATCACGGGCATTGTGTCCGTCGCGCTGGGCATCGTGGCCGCGGCCGGATTCGTGATCCGAGAACTGCACACCCCGGACCCGGCACTGGACATGCGGGTGTTCCGCTCCGGCCGGTTCAATGCCGCGGTGACCGCCGGAGTGATGTTCAACATCGTGCTGGGCGGCTCGATGGTGCTGCTGGCCTTCTACCTCGTGACGATCCGCAAGGAATCCCACGAGCTGTTCGGCTTCCTGCTCATCCCCGCGACGGCGATGGCCGCACTGGCCGCGACGGCCGCGGGCCCGGCCACCAACCGGTTCGGCGCCCGCAACGTCATGATCAGCGGGCTGTTCATCATGCTGACCGGCCTGCTGGTGCTGCGGTTCTTCGACCTGAACACCACGCGCACAGTCGTTTTCGTCACCGCCGCGCTCATGGTCGTCGGCGGTGCGCTCGTCACGACACCGCAGGCGACGATTATGATGAGCAGCGCACCCGACGATCTGGGCGGCGCGGTATCAGCGGTCAAGAGCGCGGTCAACGAGGGCGGCTACTCACTGGGCCCGGCCCTTTTCGCGCTCGTCGGGATCAATCTGTTCCTCACCGACAGCGTGCATGACCTGTCGCGGTCCGGCATCAGCCGCACGGAGACGCGCGAAGCGCTGGTGACGGCGCACGGCGGCCAGCAGGCCCACCTCGTCAACCCTGAACAGGCGCGCCTGGTGGTCGAACAGGCGCCGCACAACGCGATCGACGCGATTCACACGCTGAGTCTGGTGATGGCCGTCGGGCCGATCATGGCGATCGTGCTAGCGCTGTGGCTCATAAAGCCGAACGCCACTCACTCGTCGGAGTAGTCGCGCATTCCGTTCGGCGTCAGTGCAGCGAGACCAGGTCGTGCACGGAATCATGAGGCAGCGGGCCGTCGACGACGGCAGTGACCTCCATATTCTTCAGCGTGATCGCGCCCTTGAAGTTGTCGAGGAACGCGGTGTCGGCGGCGTCGCGCCCGGTGGAGATGCGCACCATGGACTGCCGCGGCGACAGACAGGTCGCATCGACAACGCGCCAAGCGCCGTCGACGTAGGCCTCGGCGACGGCATGGAAGTCCATCGGATCACAACCCGGGGCGTAGACCGCGACCAGGCGGGCGGGCACGTTGACGGCGCGCAGCAGTGCGACCACCAGATGGGCGTAATCGCGGCAGACGCCTGCCCCGGCGAGCAGGGTGTCCACCGCGCCGTCGATCGGATCGCTGGATCCCGGCACGTAATTCAGTCGGGTGCCCACCCACGAAGACACCTTCTCGAGCAGGGTCTCCGAATCGACGTACTGCTCGAATTCCGTTGCGGCGAAACCGAAGAACTTGTCCGCTTCGGCATAGCGGCTGGGCCACAGATAGGTGATGAGGTCGATGTCGCGCACAGGGGCAGGATCGGCCTGCCCCAGGATCGTCGCCCGATAGGAGGCGGTGAAGGTGCCCTCGGGCGCGGCGAAACGGTGGATGCGGTTGCCGTGTTGGCCGATGATCTCGTCGGGGGTGACGACCTTGCCATTGGACGTGAAGGTGAGCGACTCGGTTTGGCTCGCACCGGGATGCTCGGCGACAGCGATTTGAAACGCGAGCGTGGTCGGCGAGGTGACGTCCACTTCGATCTCGGCCCCGACGTCGCGCTTGAGCTCTGTCGTCGGGGGGTCTTCGGGCGCCGCATCCTGTGGTCGTCGCCAAAGAGCCATCGGGCACCGCTTCCGTAGAAAGTTCCAAAGTGATCGCCGCAGATGTCGACGGCGGTCTGCTGAACCGTGCACGCGGATGAGTGCCAACCCTAGTGGTCCTGGCCGCAACCGGCAGAGCTGTCAGTCGCTACCCGGTGCCGCGACCGGTCTGCTGCTGCAACTCGTCGATGATCTCGGAGGCCTGCGCCTTGGTCAGGTCGTCGGGAATGTCGCGCCCGGCCTCCTGCGCGAGGGTGTTCAGATAGCTGCGCTGAGGCCCTGTCATCGGCTCGTCTCCGGTCACCCAGTCGGATGTGTCTTTCTCGGCGTTCTGCATCGGGGCCTGTTGAGTGTCGTTGGTCATGCCCCCGGTATTGCCGTCGCACATGTGTTCGAAACCTCGTATCTTCCGACCACCCCAGCAAACCCAAAATATCGTCCCTGAAGGGTCGAACAGCGTGCAAATGCCGCGCCCAGCCGCCCACGATGCCGAAAGTGCTCCCGACGACAGCCGTGAGAACTCGCGTCACCAGCATCGATACGCGGACGTGAACCGGCACGCGAAAATTGGCGCACAGGGGGTGTCCCGGAGACTGGTAATGTGACCAGCAAATAAGAATCGTGCGCGGACGAGGGTGGGGGTTGATCTGAGTGGGCAAGGATCTGCGTGTTGATCCGGCCGAGGTGCGGATGGCCGCCGATCATGTCGATGTGGCCGCCGAAGGGCTGAAGTCGGACCACGGCACGGCCCAGGAGCGCATCGGCACCGCGCAGGCGGGCTGGATCGGCACGAGCGGGGACGCGTTGTCCAAGCTGGCGACGAAGTGGGAGCAGGACTCCGCCGCGCACTACACCGACCTCGTCGGGCACGTCGAAGGATTCAAGGCAGCGGCGGCGCAGTATGTCGGAACCGACGATCAAGAGTCAGCCGACATCGACGCCGCCACATCGAATCTGGGCTCCATGGGGCTGTAACCCGTGGGGATAACACTGGCCGACGTTCAGGGTTGGCAACCCGAGCAGATCGACGAGGTGTCCCAGGCGGCAGCACAGCGCGCCCGCACCAGCGGTCAGACCGCGGAGACTCTGCGCAACTTGTCGGTGTTCGGGACGTGGAAGGGCGAAGCCGGCGAGGCCGCGCAACAGGCGATCAACCAATCAGCCACCACGCTGGCCCTGTCCCAGAAGGAGGCGTTCCTCGTCGCGCTGGGCGCGGGGCAAGCCGCCGCCGATGTCCGCAAGGTCAAGAACGACCTGCAGAGCCTCGTGGACTACGCGAACGCCGCACCGGCGGTCCAACTCGACCTGGCCTCCAATTCCGTGATCCCGCCCGACACGACCGGGATGACCGACGAAGACGTCGAAACGCTGCGGAAGAAGACCGAAGAGATCGAGAACAAGATGGCGGCCGTGCTGGCCGCCGCCGACGAAGCCGACGCAGACCTGGCGCGGGTGCTGACCGCGGCGACCGGTGGCGACCCCGAGCTTCCCGGCGAGCAGGGCACCAACGATGGAACGTCGCTTCAGGACGGGCAGCTCACGCCCGAGGAAATGGCGCGCCTGGAGGAGAACACCAACCTCACGCCCGAGCAGCAGGAGGCGTTGGTGCGCGGCGATCTGGTGTTGCCCGCCAGCCAGATGGAGTACCTCAACAACTTGTCGCGGTCGCTGGATGGCAAGAGCCCGGCCGAGATTCGCTCGATGATCGACCAGATGAACGCCAACGGCCAGAACGGCGGCGCCGTCAGCGACGCGCTGCAGCTGCTGGGCAACGAGAACATCACCACCGCAGGCGAGGCCACCGACGGCGTGCCAACCCAAGGCGGCATGCAGAACCTGCCGTCGGGTATCCGGGAGACGTTCGAGCGTCCGACGCGCGGGCCCGCCGTGCCGACGCCGGGCACCAACGAGCAGGGCAACCCGACCATCGAGATGCCCAACATGGAGAAGCCGTTCCCCGAGATCGACAACTACCGCGACGTCGCGGCGATCGTGTCGGCCGGCGACGCCAACCTGCAGCAGGGCACGGCGATGGATGAAGCCCTTCTGAACAAGTCGGAAGAAATCCTGCACGGCATGCACAGCCCTCCTCACATCCCGTGGGAGGACAACCCTGACATGTCGCAGAGGTACATCGACCCGGCGGTGCAAGACATGTTGTCTGCTGCGGGGCGCGACCAGATGGCCGTGCACGACGAGCTCGCGGGCGCCAACGGGGCGACACCGAACAACGAGTTCATCGGCGATCTGCTCAAACACCAATGGGCCGACGACGGTGCCGCGGCAGGCACCTTGCTCAACGGCACGGGCGCGGTGCCGACCGATCTGACCGACCCCACGCAAATGGCGCAGGCCACCCGCGCCGGCGAAATCATGCACGCCGTCGACCAGTACGTCGGCAACGGCGCCAACGCCGATCAGTTGCTCGACATCCCGGGCACCGAAAACCAGTCGCTGGGCCAGGTCAACCCCGAGCTCACCCAGGCACTCGCGGAGGCCAACAAACCCTTCATCGACGACATGCTCGGCAACAAGCTCGACAGCAGCCAGGGATTCAAACCCCTGGACGACCTGCTGAACCCGGAGATGCCGGTCATGCGTGATCTGTTCGCGGTGATCGACACCAATCCGGAGGCCGCAGGCATCCTCAATGGCCAGGCCTATGCCGACGGCCTGCAATATCAGGCCAACTTCGAACAGTCCGTCATCGACGGCGGCCCCGCCAACGCCGGCGATCTGCATTCGGCGGGCACCCTGAAGGGTGTGATCGACACTGCCGCCAGAATCGCCGACAACGACGCCATCGAGTACGGCAACCTGCAGGACGTGAAGGCCTACGAAAGCCGCGGGCAGTGGTTTGAGATGGCGAAGACCATCGGCGGTGAGATCCCCGGCGTCGATGCCCTGCTGGACTGGAACGGCAAGATGCCCGGTGATCCGCTGCAGCAGATGTTCGTCGGCGATGCGCCCGTGGGCGCGGACCCCGAGCACGTCAGGACGCAGACTGCCGAGTTGATGCAGTACACCGCCGCCCAGCGGTTACTCGAGTCAAACATCGGGAACCCGGATGTCTTCAAGCAATTGGGTCTGATCGATCCCAACACCAACCAATTCCTGCCGCTCACAGCCAATCTCGACAACTTCCGAACCGCGTTCAACAGCTACTTCCTCGGCATCGACCCGACGGTGAAGGCGGCTATCGACAGCTACGCCGACGGTTACCGGTACGCGCTGCCCACCGGTGAGCCGCACACGGGAGGCTGACCGGAAGGTCGGTCGCGCGGTGGGTGCGGCTGGGAATGGTTCGCTAAACCCAGGCGTTTAGCCTCGTTGAGGCGCTACGCCGACTCACAGGTTGGTGCGCGACGATGGCAAAGATGTAGCCGGAGGACACAACGATGTGTGGAATTTTTGGGGCGATGACTCGGGACGGCCTACCGAGTGATCGGTGCGATGAGGCGCTCAAGCGCCTGGAACACCGAGGGCCGGACGGCACCGGCCTGTGGACCTCGCGTGACGGGCAGTGGACGCTCGGGCACACGCGGCTCTCGATCATCGGGCTGAACAACGGCAGCCAGCCGATGACCAGTCCGGACGGCGCGGTGCACATGGTGGTCAACGGCGAGTTCTACGGCTACCGCGAGATCCGCGAGCGTCTGCGGACGCGCGGTTATCGTTTCGCCACCGAGAGCGACAGCGAGATCGCGCTGCACCTGTATCACGAGCGCGGCATACAGGCGGCGACGGAGCTGCGGGGCGAGTTCGCGGTGATCATCGCCGACGAGCGCCAGCGGGCGATGTACGCGATCCGCGACCGCTTCGGCGTCAAGCCGCTGTACTACGCGGTCATACGCGGCGAGGTGTTCTTCGCGTCGGAGATCAAAGCACTGTTGGCGCTCGGTGTGCCGGCGGCGTGGGATCTCGAGGGCGCGACGGGTGGCTTCGGAAGATCGCACGAGATAACGGAATTCGCCGGGATCAGCGCGGTGCCGCCGGGCTGCTACGCGATCGCGCGCGACGGCGAGGTGCGCATCTATCCTTACTGGGACTGGGAGATCCCGACCGCGGAGCAGATGCAGGCCGATACGCGAAGCGAGGCCGAGGTCGTCGACGACTTCCGGGAGGCGCTGCGGGATTCGGTGCGCCAGAGACTGGTCGCCGACGTCGAGGTCGCGTCGTACCTGAGCGGGGGCATCGACTCGTGCGCCGTGCTCGGGATGGCGCAGCAGGAGACGGCTCGGCCGATCCGCGCGTTCACCCTCACGTTCGAGAATCCTTTGTACGACGAGGCCCGTATTGCTGAAGAGCAGGCGAAACTTGTTGGCGCGACGTATCACCCAATTCCGATCGCGGGACGGGAGATCGCCGACTCGTTCGCCGATGCTGTGTGGCATGCCGAGACCCAGATGTTCAACGGCCACGGTGTCGCGAAGTTTCTGCTCAGCCGTGCGGTGCGAGATGCGGGCATCAAGGTGGTGTTCACCGGCGAAGGTTCCGACGAAATGCTGGGCGGTTATCCGTACTTCCGGGTGGACGCACTGAACGACGACCCGACGTTGGGTGCCACAGAGCGAGCGAAGCTCCTCGACGAGATGCTCGGCGCCAATGCGGCGACGCGGGCGTTGATGATGCCGGAGCAGGTCGACAGTCCGGAGATGCAGGCGGTCGAGCGCAGGCTGGGCTGGTTGCCGGCGACGCTCAATGTGGCTGCGGTGCAGACGAATAGCGTGGCGCCCTTGTTCCGCGATGAGCTGTCGGTGTCGGTTCGTGGGTTCCAGCCGCTGGTGTCGGCGCTGGATCGGCTGCCGATTGCGCAGCGCGTCGCGGGCCGCGATCACCTGAATCAGATGCTGTACGTCAACGCCAAAACGATCTTGCCGAACTTCATCCTGAACTATCTGGCCGACCGGATGGAGATGGCGCATTCGATCGAGGGGCGGGTGCCGTTCCTGGATCACCATGTCGCGGAAGCGGCGGCGCGGGTGCCGGTGGGCATGAAGGTGAAGGGAATTCGAGAGAAGCACGTGCTGCGGGAAGCGGCGAAGGATGTGTTGATCCCGGAGGTCTACGACCGGCAGAAGCATCCGTTCACGACGCCGCCGACGCGCAACCCGAACGATCCGATGCTCGAGTTCTATCGGGACACGTTCGCATCGCAGGCCGCGAAGGACCAGCCGATCTACGACATGAAGAGGGTCGGCGAAGCGCTGGATCAGCTGCTGGAGGTTCCGGACGATCAACGCATCGCGGTGGAGGGCGGACTGCAGCGCGCGGCGAGCGTCGTGGTGATGCAAGAAATGTTTTCCATGGGGTGAGGCTGCGCACACGGGAAGGTTCCGGGGCGTGGGACTGGGTAATGAACCCAGGTGGCTGAGCTAACCCTGTTGCTGGTGCTGTTCCTGGCCACTGTCGTGCTCGCACCGCTGGCCGACCGAATCAGCGTGCCGTATCCGGCGATCATGCTGGTGTTCGGCATGGGGTTGGCGCTGTTGCCTTTTGTGCACGTACCAGCGCTCGATGCGAGCCTGCTGCTGCCGCTGATCCTGCCGCCGCTGCTATTCGCCGCGGCACGGCGAACCTCGTGGCGGGAGTTTCTGGACAACCGGCGCGCGATCGGCCTACTCGCGGTGGCGTTGGTGGCGGTGACGGCGTTCGTCGTCGGCGGGGTGCTGCAGGCGTTGGTGCCGGGCTTGCCTTTGATCGCGGCGGTGGCGATCGGCGCCGCGGTGGCACCGCCCGATCCGGTGGCGGCGACGGCGATCGCGCGGAAACTGCGTCTGCCGCGTCGGCTGCGCACGATTCTCGAGGGCGAGGGCTTGTCGAACGACGCGACATCCCTGGTCCTGTACGAGGTGGCGGTCGCGGCGGCGATGACGGGGGCCTTCTCGCCGGCGAAGGCCGGCATGCAATTGGCTTTGGCGACCGTTGTCGGCGTACTGGTGGGACTCGCGGTCGCGTTGATGGCGCGGTGGCTGTTGAACAAGTTGCCTGCACATCCGTCGGGCAGCGCGTTCGTGCTGTTGACGCCATTCGTCGCCTATGTCGCATCGGATGCGGCGCACGGCAGCGGTGTGGTGGCGGTGGTGACGTTGGCGCTGTCGCTGAGTCGGTACAGCGATAAGGAGTCGGCGCAGACGCGAGCCGTGTCGATGACGATGTGGGAGATCGTCGAATTGTTGGTGACGGGTGCGGCTTTCGCGTTCGTCGGTTTGGAGTTGCGCGCGATCGCTTTGGAAGTCGACGAGCCGGTGGGCAGCCTGCTCACGCAGGCCGCGATCGTCACCGCGGTGGTGATCGTTGTCAGGTTCGTCTGGATCTTCCCGGTCGCGACGATCGACGAACGGGTCCGTCGACGGCGAAATCAGACCGGGGAACCGGTGGGGTGGCGCGAGATGACGGTGTCGTCGTGGGCGGGGATGCGCGGTGTGGTCACACTGATCGCGGCGATGGCCTTGCCGCCGAACTTTCCCGAACGGGAGCGGCTGGTCTTCATCGCATTCGTGGTGGTGGCGGCAACCCTTCTGCTGCAAGGGCTTACGTTGCCGTTGTTGGTGCGACGACTGAAGGTGACCGCGTCAGGTGACGACGAAGAGGATCTGGCGCAGGACCTGATGCGGCAGGCGCAGGAGGCGGGCCAGCGACGGCTGGACGAATTGCGGGAGGACGACAGCATCGACTCCGACGTCATCGACCACGTCGAGGAGGGCGCGGAGCGGATGTGGCGCGCGATGGGGCGGGCAGACTCGGACGACGGTAGTGAACGAGCGGACGAGATCCGCGCCGTCAAGGATGCGATGCTGACGGCGGCGCGCGAGGAGGTTCTCAGCGCACGTTCACGTTCGGGAACGGATCCGACGGTCGTCGACGATGTGCTGCGCCGGCTGGACGTACGAGGCATTCAGGTCGAGTAGACGCATGGTTCGACCATCGCCGACGGGGTAGTCCTGACAGCATGACCAATCGCGGTATGGCTGACGACTCTTCGGAACAAGTGCCCGGCCAGCAACCAGGCGAGAGCTCGCGCGACGACACCGCCGACGACGGACCGAGCGCGGCCGAGGGCCTCGGCCAAGGCCCGCACGCCGGTGAAGGCGATTCAGGTTAAGTCAAAACTGCTGTTGCTCAACGGAAGCCATGGCGCCTCCGACCGGGATGACGATCACCGTGATGTTGTCGTGGCCGCCGGCCCTCAAGGCGTAGTCGACCAGCGCGCGGGCGGCCTCGGTCGGTGCGGTTCCGTGGCAGACGTTCGCGATGTCGGCGGCCTCGGGCAGGTAGTTGTGCAGGCCGTCTGAGCACAGCACCACGACGCCGCGGTCGGTGGTGGTCATCGTGCGCACGGCCGACTCGTCGAACAACGGCGGTTCGGCATCGGCGCCGAACCACCGCGTCAGGGTGTGCGCACCTCGCTCCACGGCGGGCGAGTCGGCCGGTATGCCCCCGGAGATCAGTTCCTGCGCAAGGGTGTTGTCGACCGTGAGACATTGCGGCTGCGCGGGCGGATCGGGCAGCCAGTACACCCTGCTGTCGCCGACGTTGGCGACGGCGATAAGTACCTCGCCGGCGGTCAACGGCACGACGACCGCAGCCGTATAGGTACATGACGACGCCCGAGTCAATTCGTCACCGCTTGACTCGACTTCCGCCGCCGCCTTCGCCCCGTCGGAGAGTCCGGCCATCATCACCGATGTCAGGTCGGCTGACGCGGCGAGCGCGTCCATCATGGCGTCGACGCCGGCGACAGACGCGGCGCGCGCAGCGTTCTGACCTTCAGACGAGGTGGATACGCCGTCGCACACGACTGCCGCAATCGCGGACTCCCCCGGTGCCAGGGTTCCTGCTGCGGCGGCGTCTTCGTTGCGCGTGTGCTGGATTCCCCGATCGGTGATCAGCACGACCGCGTCGAGATGGTCCTCGTCGCGATCGGGCTCAGTGCCGCCTGGAGCGTGCCGGGGCACGGCGACGCGGCGGATCGCCGGAGAGCCGCAGTCCTCACAGAGCATTCCCGCCGAGGTGACACCCGCCCCGCACTGCGTGCATGTCGACACTGCGCTCCTCATACCCTCGTCGTTTCGTCCGCCAGCGTGCGATAACAGACTCCCATCCGCGTGCGAATCCACGCTGCGGACACTCGGCACCGGGACAGATTCGGTTCGTCACCTCGCCGATGAGTTTGTCGAAAACGGTGTGCCAACCCCGCGGCCGGGGAACACAAGACGGCATGCCTCGGAAGCTGTGGGGGCCTGTCCACCACCACCTTTCCGCCGCCGATGAGCGATTCGGGTTGCGGCTCGGCGCAGGTCTGGTCGGCACGTTCGTGGCAGCAGTGACTTTCACCCTCCTCCTGTTGCTTGTCCGTGCGGGCTGGATGCCGTTGCGCGTCGTCGACACCGGCACCGCACAGGCATTCAGGCGGATCGACACCGCGCATCCCGAACTGGTCAAAACAGCCGAGGTCCTCAGCCGCGTCTTCGACCCAAACGTGTTCCGTGTCGTGCTGACGCTGATCGCGTTCACGTACCTGATTCGCGGCGAACGCCGTCATGCAGCATGGCTTCTCACCACCGTGTTCGGAGGCGCCGCGCTAGGAGTCGTGCTGAAGGTGCTCGTCGGCAGAGCCCGTCCGGCGCTGCCCGATCCGGTCTCGACGGCGGGGGGATCGTCGTTCCCGTCCGGCCATGCGCTCGGCGCGTCGATCGGCTGCTGCCTGTTGCTTCTGCTCACGCTTCGCTTCCTGTCGCCCCGCGGCCGCATCGCGGCGATCATGACGGCCGCTGTGGTCGTCGGCGCTGTCGCTCTTGCCCGGGTGGTGCTCGGCGTCCATTTCGTCAGCGACGTGTTGGCCGGAATCATGCTCGGCATCGCCTGGGTCGCCGTGACGACCTGGGCCTACGTGGCATGGCGGCGCGAGACCGGGCAGCCGGTCTTGGGCCCAGCTGACGTCGGTAGCGCCGAACAGCCATCGCCGCGGTAGCGCTGAGCTCGCTCCCTTGGATATTGACCCGAGAGTAAACGAGCACGTGAATGGGTACTTCGCTGTAATGCGTTCGCTAGGTGTGGGCGGCGTTCTACGGGATGTTCGGTGGCTTGTCGTCCCGGCACTCTGCCTTGCCGCATTGATGGTCCTGCTGGGGTATTTCGTCACCGGCGTGCTTCCGTCGAGTGCCATCGGCCGATGGGACGCGGACGTGCCGCGGCGGCTCGTGGAGTACCGCCAGCAAGACGGCGTATCGGAGAGCAAAATCATTACGACGTTGTCGGCCACCCCGACGATCATCGTTCTCACAGCGCTGGCCGCGGCGGGGTTCCGCTTGGCGTTCGGCCGCTGGCGTGAGTCACTGGTGGTCATCTACGCGGTGGTGGGTGAGACCGCCATCTTCATGACGACGACACTTTTCATCGACCGCCCGCGGCCGCTTGTCACGCATTTGGACGTCGCGCCGCCGACATCGTCGTTCCCGTCGGGCCACACCGCTGCGGCCGTGTGCTTCTACGGCTCGGTCGCCGCGATCGTAGCCTGGCACAGCCGAAAGCGGTGGGTCGCGGTGCTCGCCGTAATCGTCTGCGCGGCAGTCCCATTGACGATCGCGATTAGTCGCGTGTACCGCGGCATGCACTACCCGACCGACGTCCTCGCGGGCGCGCTCCTCGGGGCGATCTGGTTGAGCGTCGTGATCTTCTGTGTGCGTACTCGTGACGCCGGCCGCCGCCGAGAGGGTGCCGTCGACGCTGAGAGCAGGCTGGTGAACGGGTGATGCGTGCAGCGATCATCGTCAATCCGGCGAAGTCGGACGTGACCGAAACGCGCGAGCAGATCGACACGACCCTGGCGGCCGCCGGCTGGTCGCCGTCCGTGTGGCTGGAAACGACGCCGGAGGATCCGGGCCGTGGCATGGCGGAGGCCGCGGTCGGGGCGGGTGCCCAGCTCGTCGTGATATGCGGCGGCGACGGCACCGTGATGGCGTGCCTCGGCGCACTGTCGGGCACTGACCTGCCCGTTGCGATCATTCCGGTAGGCAGCGGCAATCTGCTCGCCCGTAATCTCGGGATTCCGCTTGAGCTCGACGACGCGTTGGCAGCCGCCGTCAACGGGGTGGACCGCCGCATCGACCTGGGGCTGGTCGACGACCAGCCGTTCGCGGTGATGGCCGGAATGGGTTTCGACGCGGCGATGATGGCCGACACCACCGAAGGCATGAAGCGATTTGCGGGCTGGCCCGCCTACGTGGTCAGTGCCCTGCGGCACCTGCGGGACCCCATGATGCGTGTGCGGCTGCGCATTGACGGCGGACCGCCGCTGCGCCGGTCTGCGCGCACGGTGCTGGTCGGCAACGTAGGTCAGCTGGAGGGCGCCCTCGAGTTACTGCCCGCCGCCGCGGCCGACGACGGCATGCTCGACGTGGTCATCGTTGCGCCGCAAACACTTCGCGATTGGCTTCGGGTGGCTCTGCGGATCGTGCGCCGGCCGCACACGCGGGATCGTCATCTGGAACGGTTTCGGGGACAAGACATCTCGATCGAGGCGGACCGTCCGGTGCCTCGCCAGATGGACGGCGAGGTCATCGCCGACGGTCACCGCATCGACGTGCGCGTGGCGCCGGGAGCTCTCGTCGTGCGGGTGCCGCAGCCGACGGCGGCGGCCGCATGACGCACTAGGGAGGATTCGATGGGAACCGCGAGTCGCGTGCCGGAGACGATCACCATCGCCGGTGATGAACTCTCCGCCGACGACGCCGTGACGGCCCTGCGGCGATATGGCCGGTGGAACCTGGTCAAGAATTCGTTCATCCGGTTCCGTTACGGCGACGGCTTCTCCCATGCGCGCGCGTTGGCGCTGCAGTTGTGCCTGTCCTTCATCCCGCTGATCATCGCGGCCGTCGGGCTGGCGAGTGCACTGCATCAGGAGAAGATCGGGCAGGTGATCATCCAGACCGTGGCCGGAGTGCTGCCCGGCAAGGACCAGGGCGACATGGTGGAGCAGGCCGCGCAGCGGACTCAGGAGCACGGCGTGGACGGCGGTCAATTCGCGTTGTGGCTAGGTTTGCTCGCCGCGATCGTCGCGTTGACGACGGCGATGGGCCAGATCGAGCGGGGTGCCAACCGCATCTATGGCATCGAACGCGACAGGCCGGCGCTGCGGAAGTACGGTCGGGCACTGTTGATGGCGTTGACCGCCGGCCTGCTGTTGCAGCTGGGTTTCGTCGTCATCATCGCCGGCGATGCCCTCGGCGAGTCGCTTGCAGAGACGTACGGCTTTGGCAGCACGTTCCAGACGCTGTGGACGATCGGCAGCTGGCCGGTCGGAATCGCTCTGGCCTGGGCATCGTTCACCGTCATACTCGAACGCGCGCCGCGCCGGCGGCAGCCCGGGTATTCGTGGCTGGCGTTTGGGTCCGGAGTCTCGCTGGGCTTGTGGCTGCTGTTGACCGGGCTGTTCGCGCTCTATGTCGTCAAGAGCGCCGCGTTCGGCAGCACGTACGGACCCTTGACCGGAATCTTCGCCCTGCTGCTGTGGGCGAACCTGTCCTCGGTCGCGCTCTTCCTCGGTGTCGCGTTCGCCGCGCAGCTCGAGGCGGTACGCGCAGGCGAGTCGGAGCCGACATCCGGGGATCCGCTGGACGCGGACGCGAACTCGGCGCCAACGGATTTCGTCCCAACTGCAGGACACCCGGGCCACCTTGCGTCATCGGCGCCGTAATCGGAACGATCGCGCGCCCTCGCCGATGAGTTTCGTTGGCCCTGGTGGTCTGCTTAAGCATGACGCGAACCAACCTCTCGATGTCGATCTCGGCGGACGGCTATGTGGCGGGGCCCGACCAGAGCGAGGACAACCCTCTCGGCGTGGGCGGAATCAACGTTCACCAGTGGCATATCGGGCCAGCCAGCGATCACCCGGTCAACCGGCAGGTGATGTCGGAGATGCTGGACGGGATGGGCGCAACGATCATGGGCCGCAACATGTTCGGACCCGTCCGCGGCGAGTGGGCCGATTCGGATTGGAAAGGCTGGTGGGGTGACACCCCGCCGTATCACTGCCCGGTCTTCGTCCTCACCCATTACGCGCACGATCCGATCGAAATGGCGGGCGGCACCACCTTCCATTTCGTGACCGACGGAATCGAAGCCGCGTACGCACAATCCCTGGAGGCTGCCGGCGATAGGGACATCTCGATCGCTGGGGGCGCGTCCTGCGCCCGGCAGGCGATCAACGCCGGCATCGTCGACGAGATCGACCTGCAGGTGTCGCCGGCGATCCTCGGTTCTGGCGAGCGCCTGTTCGACGGCTTCGAGGCCGGCGTCCCCGAGCTGGAACTGGTCCGCGTTCTGCACGCTCCCGGGGTGGCCCATCTCCGGTACGCCGTCATCCGGTAAACGAGAGGTCCGTGCGTCATTTTGGTATCCAACACGGCCCGCTGAGGGCGGTACGGTTGGCTATCGGCTGCAGTTTGCTGACAAGGGGGTACGGGGGTGTCGAATCCGAACGAGCCGTTGAATGTCGATCCGACTGAACTGCATGCGGCGGCGGCGGATCAACTCGACGGGCACGCAAGCGAGTTCCTGGCAAGACATGAGACGGCTCTATCGCGGGCGAATCAGACGAACCTGGGGTCGGGCTTGTCGGCTGTCGCGTTGCCGCGGATGTTAACGGCCTGGGAGACGGGCAGCGCTCGCTTCACCAAGCACTTCGCGACGAACGCGGCGGGACACCGCGAAGCGGCGACGCGCTATGTGGCGACGGATACTGCCAGCGCCAACGGGATCGACGACGCGGGTGCTGCGCTGTGAGCTGACGCCGTGGCGTTGAACTTGAGGGAGCTGCGGGAGTGGCCGCCTGAGATCGCGGATCTCGCCGGGTCCACCCGTGAGGCTGCGGCGAACCATACGAACTCGGCTGACTTCTATCGGTCCTTGGCGAACGCCTCCACATGGCAGGGAGACGGCGGAGATGCGGCGCGGGCGGCGATGGTGGCCACCGCCGGCGAGCACGACGGGGTGGCGGAGAACCTCGGCCAAGCCGTCGCCGGTATGGATCAGGCCCAGCTGCAATCCGAGGACGTCGCCCAAAAGATCACGGACATTCTCAATTACGCGGCCGAGGCGCCCGCAGTTGAGATCGATGAGTCGACCAACCAGGTAATCCCGCCGGACACTACGTATTTGGATAACGAGGCAGCGGCGAAGGTCGCGGCGAAGGTCGCCGATTTGCGAGCGCAGATCGCGGCGACCCTTGCCCAGGGCGAAGAAGTGGATGCCGACTTGGCGGCGGCGATTGTCACGGCCACCGGCACTCCAGCTCCCGAGGCGAAGACGCCGTCTTCGGTGGAGGACCTCTTGCTGCCCGGCACTGGCGAGCGGTCGGCACCGCCGACCGAGGACAGCGCATCGCAACCCGACAGCCTCGATAGCGCGTTCAATCAGCTCGCAGGCCAGCCCGCTCCAGCCTCGTCGGGCGCACAGGAGGCCGGTTCTGCGGCACCGGTGCCGTTGGACCGGGCGAAGGTCGAACAGTTCAAAGCGTTAGCCCGACAGACGATGCTTCGCGACGGGGTGCCGCCGGATCAGATCGAAACACGCCTGAACGCGATGGTCGAAGCGGCACGACAACCGCTGAAGCCCTACACCGCATCGGAACCGGAAGAGACGCCGCCACCAGGCTTCGCAGAGGGGTTCGCCGACCGCTGGTTCGACACCGAACAAGGCGTCAAGAACCTCATAGGGCAAGGCGGACCGGGGGCACCGGCTGTGTGGGAGTCCTGGCGTGACTTGATCAAATCCACTAACGACCAGTTCGCCAACCCGGTCGGAACAGCTGTCGATGACGTCAAGATTGCGCTGGACTCGCCGAGCGCGGCCTACTACCTCGGCGGGAAGGCAGCCGACGGTGCCATCGCCGCACCCGGACTCATCTTCGGCGGCGAAAGTGCGCTCGTCGCACGAGCAGGAGCGCTCGACGATCTCGCAGGCTTGGGCGCCCATCCCACATCGTGGACGTGCCTAGTGGACACCACTCGCCTGTCGCCGGGGATCTTCCAACGCCGCTGGCGGGAGAGCATTCAGCACCGGGCGTATGGGATTACTCCGACGCTTACCCGCCTCACGCTCCAGACGTCGCATCCAAGCTCAACGACGCCTTCGTGAATGGACAGCCGACAGTTGAACTTGCCCAGCAAGTCGCAGACCTGTCCACACACCACATGCCGGGTCCGCCCGACACGGGGAATGCGGACCGAGTCGTTCTAGGCAAGTGGGCCGGAACGGATACATCGGCGAAGCGCGGAGCAACGGTGGGATCTACTTCGACACTGGTGACGCAACCTGGAACGCCCTTGGGCACGGGCTCAACGATGAGCAAACGAGAACTGTCACATGGCAGGTGAACGAGCAATTCCTACGCACGCAGCTGGAAAGTGAAGTGCCACGTATCGAATACGTGCTACCTGACGGATTCGACAGCGTCGAACAGGTCGCGGCGGTACAGAGGCGATCATTCTCGGCTCTCGAAATCAATTTCCTCAAAGAAAACGCAGCCGCATATGGTTACAGGCAGCACGGAAACTCATGGGTCTATGAGGGAGGCACGTAGCGATGAGGCCTGGTGAGGTAGACCGTTTTTTGGAGCCAACGCTGCTCAATGCCGGATTCAAACTCGATGAGGTCCAGGAAGCCATTGTTTACGGCAACCGTCCAGCGTGGGCGGTGTACTACCGCGATAATGACTGCAAGGTCCAGGTCTGTTGGTCAGCCCGCGACGGCGGTATCGACTTCATGGTCGCTCCCCTGGATGCACCAAATGAGTTTGGGCTCACCAACAATTCGAAAAAGTGGCACTTCATGCTTCTCCTCAGCGGTGCGCAAGATAACTTGGTGACGCCGGGGTTGGAGGCCGGGGATGACGCGGTATTGCCGTGGCTCAAGGCGCTTTTCGACATACACTTTGAGCCCGCACGCAGGGCGTTGCTACAAAGGGGCACTCTCAATTAAGGCCAACACCGTATGGCCGGGTTCTGCCGCCGGCGGCTCAAGGGCTGCATCCCGGTGGATCTTTCTGTGACGATCATTGGCGCGGTGGAAAGCGGCCTGCAGCGTGTTGTGAGTGTGGTCGTGACGCACGAATTGTTTTCATAATGGAACTGGTGCGCGTCTTGCATGCCCCAGGCGTGGCTCATCTCCGGTACGCCGTCACACCCGGTAAACGAGCGGTCCGCCACGGGCCCGTTGTTCAAGACGATTCAGGTTGCACGATCGGCCAGAAGAGGTCGAACGACCGCTCCTCCCATCCTGCGGCGATCCGACCGGTGCGGGAGCGTTCGGCGATGTATGCACCGACGATGGCGTCGACGAGAGTCGCGCCGTCGACATCGGCGTGAAAGGCCCCGTCGGCCTTCGACTCGTCGACCATGGACTCCAGTTTGGTCCGCTGACGAGAAAGGATGCGGCGGAAGAGCTTGGTGAAGTCGGGGTCGTCGTCGGTGAGCAGGGACGCCAGGCCACCGAAGCCGATCCCGACATCGATGGTCTTGACGGATTCGCGGATGAGCCACCGCAAGCGATCGGGCGCGGGAGCGTCGGCGGCGAGCGGTTCCGGAGTCGTCACCCGCGACAGCGCGGCGGACAGCATGTCGCGGCGGTCGCGATACCTGCGGTAGATCGTGGTCTTGGCGATGCCGGAGCGCGCCGCCACCGCCTCGACCGTTACCGATCGTGGCCCCTTGGAACGCAGGAGCGCCAAGGTGGCGTCGGCGATGCCCTCGTCGACGTTTGGGCGTTGCGCCATGCGGTCCTTTCTCCCCGCGGGGAATAACCGCAGTCGCGGAAACGCTACACTATACGTATCGCTACGATACGCGTAGCGTTGCGACGGAGGTGATCGACATGTTGAAGGCTCTCCGCAGGGTGTCTGCCACGCACGTGGCGTACGTGTGTCTGCTATTGACGTTCGTTGCGCTCGGCACGTTCGTCTACGCACTGGCCGCGGGAAGTCCGATTGCAGGAATTATCGGCGCCGCGCTGATTGTGTTGATGGTCGCGACGGTCGCGGGGTTCCGCATCGGTGCCCGGACGCGAGCGGCGTCCAACGACAGCGGCATGGACATTCCCGGAGAGAACATCTGGGCGCGACCGCTGCGACGTGAGCAGATCGACCGGTATCTGCAGAGCTACCGCGCTGTTCGCGAGAACCATGAGCAACTGCTGCAGGCGGTTGCCGTCCCCTTTGGTACGCCGACGAATCTTGAGGACCGCCGGGCCGCCTGATGATGACTGCGCTCAGGACACCGACGCGGCAAGCTCCGCGTAGACCGCGGCCTCGAAGCCGAGGATCGTCTCGACCATCTTGAGGTCGAAGAACGGCAGCAATTGCGTCCCGATCACGGCGCCGATCCCCGCGGCGCGGTCGATCCAGTAGAAGGTGTTGAACAATCCGGACCAGTCGCCGGAGCCGGCGCTGCGCATGCCTGGCAGATCAATCAGATACACGTGGAACCCGAGTCCCCACCCCTGCGGCACGTCGAGCAACTCGACCGGGTTCGCCAGCTCGGGAACAGTCGACGCCAACTTCTTCGGCAGCGGCGCCCCATCGAGGTGGTCCCGCAGCGCGAGCTCCACCGTCTCCTCTTTGAGGATGCGCCTGCCGTCGAGCTCGCCGCCGTTGACCCACGCGCGCACAAAACGCCCGTAATCCGCGATGGTCCCGTAGGACCCGTGGCCGGCTGCATCCCATTCCTGCTCGACATCGAGGTCAATTTCGGTAGGCGCCAGACTGCCGTCCGGCGCTCTGGAGAGGGTGGGCAACAAGCGCGCGCGCTGCGCGTCGCTCGGGGCGAACGTCGAGTCCGTCATGCCGAGTGGGCCGTAGACGTTCTCTGCGAGATAGTCGCCCAGCGTCTGACCGCTCACGGCCTCGACGACCTGGCCGAGCCAATCGGTGCTCACGCCGTACTCCCAGACCGTGCCGGGATCGTGGACCAGCGGCGCGCTGATGCTCTGCTTCTTCCCCGAAAGCACGTCGGGCCACCCGTAGTCGGTGCAGTACTTGAAGAGCTTCTCGTTGAGGAAGTGGTAGCCGCAGCCAGACGTGTGGTTCATCAGCTGGCGCACGGTCGCCTGCGTCTTGGGCGCGCGTAGGACCGGCTCACCGCCGTCGAATCCGTCGAGCACCTGGAGCTCGCCGAATTCGGGCACGATCGACGCCGCCGTCGCGTCGAGGTCGAGGCGCCCCTCCTCGACGAGCTGCAGCGCCGCGGTGGTCGCGACGGCCTTGGTCATCGATGCGTTGCGGAACATGGTGTCGGGCCCCGCGTCTCCGGCGGCGCCCTCGTAGAGGACACCGTCGCGGTTGACGATCGTGGCAGCGATGCCATGCAGGGACCCATCGGCCGTCACGCCGTTCAGCAGGTCGTCGATTCGCTCAAACGCCATCTGAACCTCCACCGCTCTCGGCCGCGTCCTCCCGATGGAAATGCCGCCAGAGCCGGGCACCGCCGGACAGCGCGACCAGCACCCCGACCCCGCCGATCACGATTCCGATGAACAGCGAGATGAACATCGGGTCGACCGAGTCGCCTATCGCGCCGGCTCCGAAGGAGCCGCCGACCAGGAAGCCCAGGAGTGGCGCCAGCACGCCGACCGCCGATCCCAGCAGTGCCCGCCACATCCCCGGCGGGGTGGGCTCCAGGACTACGGGCCGGCCGACCCCTGGGCCACCGAGATCCTCATCGAGGGACGCGCTGACGGCCGGATCGGGTGTTGCGCTAGTCATCGGATCTCACCCTCCTGAAGTGGGGGACGGCATCGCCGCCACCGCTCGCCTCGTCCTTCGAGGTGGCTCGTCCGGCTTCGAGGAAGGGCCGGATGATGTCCATCGGTATCGGGAACACGACGGTCGAGTTCTGGTCGGCGCCGAGTTCGAGCAGCGTCTGCAGATAGCGCAGCTGCAGCGACGCCGGGCTCTCGCTGAGGGTGATTGCGGCGTCGCGCAATTCCGCCGACGCCTGCAACTCGCCGCGCGCGCTGATCACCTTGGCGCGTCGTTCCCGCTCCGCCTCGGCCTCGCGGGCCATCGCCCGTTGCATCATCTCGGGGATCTCGACGTCCTTGATCTCGACGACCTCGACCTTGACCCCCCACGGTTCAGTCTGGCTCGCGATGGACGCGGCCAGGTCCTCGTTGAGATCGGCGCGGTGGGCCAGCAGCGTGTCGAGTTCGGCACGTCCGACGACTGAACGCAGCGTGGTCTGGGCGATCTGGGAGGTGGCGACCGCGAAGTTCTCCACCGCCATAACGGATTTGGTGGGGTCGGTCACCCGGAACAGCACGACGGCGTTGACGCGCGCGGTGACGTTGTCGCGGGTGATGACCTCCTGGGGCGGGATGGTCAGGGTCACGGTGCGCAGGTCGACACGCACGAGTTTGTCGATGCCGGGCAGCACGACGACGACTCCCGGTCCCAGCGGCCCGCGCAACCGGCCGAGGCGAAAGGCCACCCCGCGTTCGTACTCCTTGACGATGCGCAGCGACGCGATTACCACAGCGACGAGCAGCACGACCAGGAGAACGACGGCCACAGTCCACGGGCCCATCAGGGCGCCTCCCGCCGGTCGGATGCATACGAGCTGCGGCGACGGATCTCAGCTTCAGCCAACCGCTTTCGCTCCTCGATGTTGTCGTCGAGCGACTGGAACACCACGCTGGGCGGCACGGCCGGGGTGCGGCGAAGGTGCGACCACAGCGGCAGCGACACCACTGCGACCGCGAGTGCGCATCCCAGCAGCAACAGCGTCTCCAGCACGGTGGCGACCGCCAGCGCCATGGCCAGCGGCCAGATGACGGCGATAGCACCGACGGCGCAGGCGATCCCGCGGTGAAAGCGTGCGGCCTCCGAGGCGGGCCAGGTGTCGATCGCCCGGCTCACTTCGCGGCCGTCGCTGGAGGTGGTGCAGGTGTGCTTGACCGGGCAGGCGTTGCACACCGTCGGGCTGCCCCGGTAGCGCATGACCCGGTTGTCGGGGTCAAATGACTTGGGCCACAACCACTGATCCTGCGGGCACAACCACGCGTCGTGGTCCTGGTGGTAAACGAACGCACCGGTGCGGTGCTGCTCCACCTTGGCCGCGGCGCGGCGGGCGAACGTGTCGATGCCATAGGCGATCACGACGAGCAGGCCGGCGTATCCGATCGTCAGCCAGGTTTCGATGGCGATGCCCGCGGTCACGGGCTGCCCCCGGGAGTTTCGGAGTCGTCGGGCAACCGACGGTCCGACGCGTAGCGCGACGACCCACCGCCGGCCGTCGCCGCCAGCCCGGTCCGGTCCTCCTCGGCCTCGGCGTGCTCCTCGACGAACAGCGTCTCGGCCGGCATCGTGTGCGTGGTCGCCTTGATGCCGTATCGCACACCGAGCCAGGCGATCCAGACGAACGGCAACACACCGCCAAGGATGAACAGGAAGTCACCGGGCATCCGCAGCCACTCGAGCACGACGTTGCCCGACTGGGTGATGTAGCCCAGCGTGCGCGCTTCGTAGTAGCCGTCGTTGACGGAATGCCACAACTGCAGGACGCCCAGCGGCAGCAGGGTGGCGAACACCATCCACGCCAGACCGATGTTGAGCGACCAGAACGACAGCTTGGCCAGCTTGTCGGGCCATCGCTTCGGCGGGATGATGTAGCGCAGCGCGAACAGCGCCAGACCGACGGCGAGCATCCCGTAGACGCCCATCATCGCGCCGTGTGCATGGTTGGCGGTCAGTGCCGTGCCGATCTGGTAATAGGACACGATCGGCAGGTTGATCAGGAAGCCGAAGATGCCCGCGCCGACGAAGTTCCAGAAGCCCACGGCGACAAGGAACATCACCGCCCAGCGGTGCGGGAACGGTGCGCTGCTGCGCGACTGCTGGCGCGAGCCCAGTTGCAGGAACGTCCACGCCTCGACGGTGAGGAAGGTCAACGGGATGACCTCCATCGCGGAGAAGAACGCGCCGAGGGCCATGTGTTCCACGGGGGTGCCGGAGAAGTACAGGTGGTGCATCGTGCCGATCACGCCGCCCACCGAGTAGAGGATGACGTCGAGGAAGATGAGCTGGATGGCGATCCGGCGGCGCACCACGCCGAGCATCACGAAGATGTAGGCGACCATCACCGTCGTGAACAACTCGAGAAAGTCCTCGACCCACAGGTGCACCACCCAGAATCGCCAGAACTCGGCGACGGTCAGGTGGGTCTGGGTGCCGGCGAGCATGCCGACGGCGTAGAACGCGGGGATGGCCAGGCCGGCATAGAAGAACAGCCACGGCATGTTCAGCTTGCTCTCGGTCTTCAGGCGCGAGCGGATCGCCCGGTAGATGATCGCTATCCACAGGAACAGCCCGATAACGAGCAGGATCTGCCAGAACCGCGGCAGGTCGAGATATTCCCATTGTTGGTCGAAGAAGATGGAGCCCTTCGCCCAGTCGACGCCGAAGGTGCTCAAGGCGGTGCCGGTCAGGGTTCCGGCGACGACAATGAAAAGCGCGCCGAGCAGCCCGTAGCTCAGCCAGGACTGTCGGCGCGGTTCGCGGCCGGAGATGATCGGCGCGAGGAAGATACCGGCGGCCAGGAAGGCCGCCGCGGTCCACAGCAGCGACAGTTGCACGTGCCAGGTCCGCGCCAAGTTGAACGGCAGGACCCGGGCAAGGTCGAAGCCGAAGAAATTGCTCAGCTCGGCGCGGTAGTGCTCGATGGCGCCGCCGAGCACCGCCTGGCCGAGGAAGAGGACGGCCACGACGAGGAAGAACCAGGCCGTGGCTTTTTGCGACGGCGTGATCTCGACCTCGCCGGGTTGGCGGAAGGCCAGCGACGGGGTTTCGGTCGAGTGCCAGCCGATCTTGCGGCTCCACCGACCGTAGAGGGCAAACAGTGCGCCGAGCCCGGCCAGCAGCGCGATCAGTGACATCGCCGACCAGACCAGGATGTCGGCCGTCGGGGTGTTGTTGACGCGCTGTTCGGGCGGCCAGTTGTTGGTGTAGGAGTAGGAGTGTCCCGCGCGCTCGGCCGCGCTGGCCCAGGCGGTCCAGCTGAAAAACGCGGTGAGGTCGTGGATTTCCTGCGGGTCGGTGATGACCTGTGGGATCAGCCCGTGTTCGGTCGAGTCGGTGCCGAAGAAGTCGGCGTAGTAAGCGCGAATCTTGTCGAACGCGGCGACTTGCTCGGCGGTGAATTGCAGTGTGCCGGTTGCCTTGTCGTAGCGGTTGGTCCGCATCATCGTGACGAGGTCGGCCGTCGGGTCGGGCGAGCCGGAGTCGCGCAGTTGCTGGCCGACGTCGACGGCGGACCGCCGCAAGTACTCGGCCGTGTAGTCCGGGCCGAGGTAGCCGCCGTGGCCCATCACCGAGCCGTACTGCTGCAGGCCGCGGCGCAGGAAGATCTGCTGTCCCGCGGTGACCTGTTGTTCGGTGAAGACGGTCTGGCCGTCCGGGCCGACGACGCGCTGCGGCAGCGGCATCGAATCCGAATAGGTGCGCGCGGCCAGGATGCCCATGATCATGAAGCCGAAGACCATGACCAGAGCGACGCCCTGGACCCATCCTTTGGAGATCGCCAACTCGGCTTTTGCCGGAACTGGCAGGAAGGACTGCTCTGTCATTGCCGCACCCCCGGGAGAGTCGCCGTCATAGCGTCGTTCGTCGTGGGAGCGAATCGCCGCCGTGGGCTATCAGTGCTTCTCATCCGCTGACGATCTCGTCGTCCGCGCTGATCAACTACTTCACGTAGTAGCTGCACGGCTGGAGCTTAGCGCGAGTCTCGGCAACGGTGCGAGATTTGGAGGGTAAATCTCCGGTCAATTCACGACGGCCGAGTAGGCGGCGTGCCACCGACCTGCTGACGCCGTTGGACGGTGGTAGATCCGCTTGGCGACCACCCGACTATCTGACCGGACTCGTTCTGCACGGCAAGCTGTCATTATTCAATTGATGACGGCCTCCGGCGGCACCACTACGAGTTCATTCAGAACGGATCGACGCCGACGAACATCCCGCGCCCGGTGGCGTCGTTTGTGACGCGGGTTTCGTCGAAAGACGGTGCCTCGGTCCCGCCCTTGAGTGGTGGGGCTGGTCGTAGCGCAGCTGTCACCTCTCCCCTGCTGCCCCCGATAATGGCCAGTCCATAGTTGAATTCGCCGTCGGGTTCCACGCGAGCGAGTTTAAATTGCGCCGCTCTCACTCGGCGGAGTGCCGGGAAAGCCTTCGGCGCGTTCACAACTGACATGCTAGGAGCCGGAACCGAGCGACCCCGCCTGGACTCCTACCGGCAGCGCTTGATGGACTGCTTGAGGTCCCAGACGATCAGCGCATCGCAGAGGAAGGTGGTCTGCAGCCGCGTCGCAAGCATCGTCGCGATGCAGGAGCTGCCCGCTATGGGGTGAGCCGCGGTGCGAGGATAGCGAACCGGCCGTGCCGCTGATACCAGGTGAGGCATGCTCCATGCATGAAGAAACGGCACCTCGTGATGGCGGTCGCGGTGATCCTCGCCGCGGCGGCGTGCGACAGCTCCTCCAAGCCGGCGGCGTCGTCGGAGGCCGTGACGACGCCGCCGACAGCGTCGACGTCAGCGACGACCACCACGTCCGCCGCGCCGACCACGACGGCTACCGCATCCTCCGCGTGCACCGAACTCAAGGGGAAGGTTGGCGACGCCAAGCTCTGCACGGTCCACACCGAGACGCCGAACTACACGATCGACATGAGCTTTCCGGTCGACTACCCCGACCAAGGTGCGGTGGCAGATGTCCTGACCAAACAGCGTGACGGGTTCATCGAGCTCGTCGAGGAGCCGCCGGTCCGCGATGTGCCCAAGGCGCTCGACATCAAGTCGCAGACATTCCGATCGGGGACGCCGACCACGGGTACCGAAAGCCTGGTCTTCGAGGAGTACAGCAACTTCGGCGGCGCTCATCCGGTGACGAACTACGACGCCCTCAATTACGACCTGGCTAAGAAGGCGCCGATTACGTTCGACACGTTGTTCAAACCGGGGGCCGACCCCGTCGCTGTGCTCGATCCCCTCGTGCAGGACGAGTTGAAGAAGGCGCTGCCGGGCGCGCCCATCGACGCCAACCCCGTGGGCGCGGAGATGTACAAGAACTTCGCCCTCACCGATGACGCGGTGCTCTTCTTCATCAGCCAGGGCCAGTGGACCATCTCGGCCGCCGGACCGCAGACGGTCTCGATACCCCGCACCGAACTCGCGTCGATCCTGGCCTGACGCATCGGCGATCGCGGGGACACCGCGCGCAAGTCGTGGCGTCAGCCGTCACCAAGCGACCCGGATCCGCGTCTCATCTTGGTGTCGATCACGGGTTATTGAGAGCGGTAAGGTTGGCTATCGGCTGCAGTTTGCTGGGGGGTGCGGAGTGTCGAATCCGAACGAGCCGTTGAAGGTTGATCCAAAAGAACTGCACGCGGCGGCGGACCAACTCGACGGACACGCAAGCGAGTTCTCGGCAACCCAGGAGAAGGCACTCTCGCGGGCCAGCCAGGCGAACCTGGGGTCGGGATTGTCGGCTGCCGCAGTGCCGCAGATGCTGGCAGCCTGGGAGACCGACAGCGCCCGCTTCGCCAAGCAATTCGCCACGAACGCGCAGGGACACCGCGAAGCAGCGACGCGCTATACGAAGACGGATACCACCGGCGCCGACGGGATCGACGATGCGGGTGCTGCGTTGTGAGCTGACACCGTGGCGCTGAACTTGAGGGAGCTGCGGGAGTGGCCGCCTGAAATCGCGGATCTGGCCGGTTCTACGCGTGAGGCCGCGGCCAACCATACGAATTCGGCTGACTTCTATCGGTCGTTGGCGACGGCCTCTACGTGGGAGGGCGACGGCGGAGACGCGGCGCGGGCGGCGATGGTGGCCACCGCCGGTGAACACGACGGGATGGCAGAGAGCCTGCGCACAGCGGCCACCGGCATGGAGCACGCCCAGCAGGAAGCCGAGCAGGTTGCCCAAATGATCACGGACATTCTCGATTACGCCGCCGAGGCACCCGCGGTACAGATCGACGAGTCCACGAACCAGGTAATCCCGCCGGACACTACGTATTTGGATGACGAGGCCGTGGCAAAGGTAGCGGCCAAGGTCGCCGACCTGCAGGCGCAGATCGCGGCGGCCCTGGCGCGGGGGGAAGGAGTGGACGCCGACCTGGCGGGGGCGATTGCCACGGCCACAAGCACACCGTCTCCCAAGGTGACGACGGCGTCCTCGGTGAAGGACCTTTTGCTGCCCGGCTCTGGGGAACAACAAGCACCACCGTCCGGCGACAGCGCGTCGCAACCGGACAGCCTAGACAGTGCGCTCGATCAGCTCGCCGGAACACCCGGCCCAGCCTCGTCAGGCGCCCAGTTGGTCGACGGTTCTGCGGCACCGGTTCCGTTGAATCCGGCCAAGGTCGAACAGTTCAGGGCGTTAGCCCGGCAGACGATGCTTCGCGATGGCGTGCCGCCGGATCAGATCGAAGCGCGCCTGGATGCGATGGTCGCCGCGGCACGACAACCGCTCAAGCCCTATACCCCGCCGGAACCGGACAAGATGCCGCCGCCCGGCTTCGCAGAGGGGTTTGCCGATCGTTGGTTCGAGAGTGAACAGGGCATCAAAAACCTGATCGGACAGGGCGGTCCGGGGGCACCGGGTGTGTGGGAGTCCTGGCGTGACCTACTCGAGAGCACCAACGACCAGTTCGCCAACCCGGCTGGAACAGCTGTCGAGGAAGTCAAGAATGCGCTGAACTCGCCGAGCGCGGCGTATTACCTCGGCGGGAAGGCAGCCGAGGGTGCCATCGCCGCACCTGGCGTCATCTTTGGCGGCGAAGGTGCTCTCGTCGCACGAGCCGGCGCACTCGACGACCTCGCGGGCTTAGGCGCTATTCCTCATGAGGTCATCGACGTGCCCAGTGGACACCACAACTCTGCCGCTGGAGATTTTCCAACACCGCTGGCTGGAGAGTATCCAGCAACTGACATTTGGGATTACTCCGACGGTTACTCGTCTCACGCTCCCGAAATCGCATCGAATCTCAACGATGCCTTCGTCAACGGGCAGCCGACAGTTGACCTTGCCCGGCAAGTCGCAGACCTGTGCACACACCACATGCCGGGTGCATCCGACATGGCGAACGCAGACCGAGTGGTTCTGGGGAAGTGGGCTGGAATGGATGATGGATACATCGGTGAAGCGCGGAGCCACGGCGGTATCTACTTCGACACCGGTGACGCAACCTGGAAAGCCCTTGGGCACGGACTCAGTGATGAGCAAGCGAGAACTGTCACATGGCACGTGAATGAGCAGTTCCTGCTCACGCAGCTGGAAAATGGAGTTCCTCGTATTGAATATGTTTTGCCTGATGGATTCGACAGTGTCGAGCAGGTTGCGGCGGTGCAGAGGCGATCATTCTCAGCACTCGAGATTAACTTCCTCAAGGAAAACGCGGCCACATATGGTTACACCCAGCGTGGAAACTCATGGGTCTATGAGGGAGGCAACTAGCAATGAATCCGATTGAGCTAGACCGTTTTCTGGAGCCAACGCTGTCGAAAGCCGGATTCGTACTCGACGAGATGCAGGACCCCATTGTCTACGGAAACCGTCCAGCGTGGGCGGTGTATTACCGCGGCAGTGACTGCAAACTCCAGGTCTGTTGGTCGGCCCGCGAAGGCGGTATCGACTTCATGGTCGCACTCCCTGATGCACCGAATGAGTTTGGGCTTACCAACAACTCAAAGAGGTGGCACTTCATGCTTCTTCTCAGCGATGCGCAAGATAACTTGGAGACGCCGGGACTGGGCGCAGACGATGACACGATATTGACATGGCTCCAGTCGCTATTCGACACACACTTTGAGCCCGCACGCAGGGTATTGCTTCAGAGGCGTGCACGAGAGTAGTGCCAGCGAATGTGTGACCGGAATTGGTCGTCGGTGGCCGGCAGGGCACAGCCTGGTGGGTCTTCTTGTCAGGTTCCTTGGATGTTGACTGCGGCCATGGTGCATCTAGTTTCGTTGCATCGTTATGGTGGCAGCGCTGGGTGTTTCGACCGTTAGGGCGACCCATTTGATGGACGCAGACCGGATCAACGAAGCAGTCGTTGCCAGTATCGGGGGATCGGCGATACCGCGAATTGATCGCCAAACGCTCATCGACCGCTACGGCGAGAGTGAGGGAAAAGCTGTCGCAGATCGGGTCGTCGAGATAGTCCGGGAAGCCGTTGCTATGCCAATCGATTGGGGCAACATGACCTTGGCCGAAGGCGTCAACGACATCATGGGGAGATTCAGCCAGCTGCATCCCGAACTATCGTCCGAGGCGCTGGAGGAAATTGGCCGATGCGTCGGCTGGAACCTCCGGTGAAACCGTGCGGGCCCTCGACGTCGACGCCCAGAAGGCAATTGCGGCTGACTGCCTGGCCATAGCCTGATCAGTCGCGTCTGACGCATCATCGAGTCTGCTACTGAATTACATTCCTCAACCAGACAAGCCGGAGCCGATTTCGATTTCGTCCTTAGAGAAGGTAATTGATGGCCCAGCAGGGTTTATGACTAGTCCGCTATACCCATCCGCGCGAATCATGTCGAGCACTTCTTGTGTGGGGCGCGCAAAAAAGGCATCCGATACGTTGAAAGCAACGACCTCCGGAGCGCTGGTGAAGCACAGGAGGGCGCGTGAGCCGTCGGCTAATAGCGTCGAACGAACCCTCACACTGCCCGGGACGGATGCTTCGTCCGCGGCCAGCAGCATCTGGCCCTCCGCCAGGAGCACCTGCAGGACACCTTGCCTGTCCGTATGGCCCGCGTGCATCACGGCAAGCGCTGTCTTCAGTGGCTCATTGTTCGGATTCCGCAGGGCAAAATCGATGTGTGCGGCCGCTAAAGCGCACGTTGGACCTGCGGGATCGATATAGAGCCAGTCATCGCGTTGTCGCCGCGCCAGCTCCAGCGCGCCAGTCGCCGGCGTGACCATCGACTGAGTTTGAGTCTCCGGCGAATACAGGCGCGCGATCTCCTCCTGGCACGTGAATGCGAACAGCGCCCGACCACCACGTGGCCCGGTGCCGCCGCGGATCTGCAGCCGAGACCCTCGACGAAAAGAACCGTCTACGGGCGCGTCTGATCCAGTGACGTCGAAGAGCAGTTCGCCGTACATGCATGACCGGAGCACGTCTAGAGCGCGTCGCTGCTCAGGCTGGGCCGCGAACTCGCCGACAGCTCGGCGGACGGTCGCATTGTCAACCAGACTCATGATCTAGCCCACCTTCCTACCCCGGATCCCTGCTGCAACCAATAGCACTAACGGTGCCCGCACCGCGTTCAATAGCGGTGACGCATTTCCGCCGATCGACAATCGAACAACGTCGGTGCGCAGCGACCCCAGCAATACAACTATTGCCGCAACGTTCCAGCAGGGTCTGCAAATAGCACAGCTGCAGCGACACCGCACGCTCGCTGAGTTATTGCGCGCCGTGCTCGACCCGTTATGAAATGCATTGGTCATCGTGACCAGGAAACGCCGTTCGACCTCGCTTAGGCGTCAACGGTGCTGCTGCATCATTTCCTCACGCGCCATTGGGGGATCGCGCTACGAATCGGTTGCGCACGCCTTGGCGGGAGGGGACATATGCGCCGACCCACGACCGCACTTGCGGTTGCAGTCATCTCCGTTCTGGTCACCGGCTGCGTCAGCAATATCGGCAACGCCGAGTCTGTGACCCCCACCAGAACGATGATTCCGCGCCCGCTCGTCGAGCGTGAACTGGTTGAGTTGCTGCTGCGCCCCGACCAGGTGAACGTCGCGATGGGCACGGTCGGGATGACGGTAACAAGCGCCCAGAGCTCGATGTCCGACAACAGCGCCACCATGGCGCCCGCGGAATGCCTGGCCGTCGACGGCGCGGCGGAGGCGCCGGTGTACGCCGACAGCGGCTTTCGGGCCGAGCGTGATCAGAGCCTCAACAACGGCGATGACTTCACGCACTATCTCAAGCAGGCGGTGGTGTTGTTTCCCACGGTGGAAAAGGCCCGTGCGTTCCTGGATGCCTCCGCCCAGCAGTGGCCGGTCTGCAGCGAGTACACCCATACGCAGAGCGGGTCGCAGTGGTCGGTCGGGCGGATCTCCGTCGCGAACGACACGTTGAGAACCATTGCGGTGCAACGGGATCACGCTGCTCCCGGTTGGGCCTGTGGACGCGCGCTGGAGCTGCGGAACAACGTCATCATCGACATCAACACATGCAGCGCCAATCCCGGCGACTCGGCGGTGAGGATCGCCGACCAGATCGCTGCCAATGTCAGCGCGCGGTGGTAGGCCGGGTACGACGAATTGGCCGCAAACGGCCTGGACTTTATAGCGACTGGCGCTTAGAACTGCTCGACGAGAGCGAGCGTCGGCTGATCGCGGCGCTTCGTGACTGGGCGCCGGTTCGTGGCCGATCGCGTAACGGTCAATCCAAAGGTGCTCTCAGCCCGGTAGTTGGTCGAGCCAGTCGGATTCCCCGTCGACGGGTGCGGCGTTGATCACGATGGTCGGGACACCGCTTGGCTCGATTACTGGTTTGCACTCCGGAGCCAATACCATCGCGGGTGTTATGACCGACAACGCCGTGGCCGCTGCGCCGACCGCCGACGCCTCGCGACCTGGGCGTATCTCCGCTGAGGCGGGCCGCCGGAGGACGTTCGCAGTCATCAGCCATCCCGACGCCGGCAAGTCCACGTTGACCGAGGCGCTGGCGCTGCATGCCCGGGCGATCACCGAAGCGGGCGCGGTGCACGGCAAGGCGGGCCGTCGCGCGACGGTGTCGGACTGGATGGACATGGAGAAGGCCAGGGGCATCTCGATCACGTCGACGGCGTTGCAGTTCCCGTACCGCGATTGCGTCATCAACCTGCTTGACACCCCGGGCCACGCCGACTTCTCCGAGGACACCTATCGGGTGCTGACGGCTGTGGATTGCGCGGTAATGCTCATCGACGCGGCGAAAGGCCTTGAGCCGCAGACGCTGAAGCTGTTCCAGGTGTGTAAGCACCGTGGGATCCCGATCATCACGGTGATCAACAAGTGGGACCGTCCCGGGCGCTATGCCCTAGAGCTGGTGGACGAGATCCAGACGCGGATCGGGCTGCGGCCGACTCCCCTGACGTGGCCGGTCGGCATCGCCGGAGACTTCAAGGGCGTGCTGGACCGCCGGTCCGGGGATTTCATCGGGTTCACCCGCACTGCGGGTGGTGCCACTGCGGCGCCCGAGGAGCACATCTCGGCGGCCGACGCGCATGCTGCCGCCGGCGTCGATTGGGATACCGCGGTCGAGGAGTCCGAGCTGCTGTCGGCGGACGGCTCTGATTACGACCTTGAGTCGTTTTTGGGCGGTGAGTCCACCCCGACATTGTTCACGTCGGCGGCGTTGAACTTTGGGGTGAATCAGCTTCTCGATGTGCTGGTCGGTTATGCGCCGGCGCCGAGCGGAGCCGTCGACGTCGACGGGGGGCCGCGTGCCATCGAATCACCGTTCAGCGCTTTCGTTTTCAAGGTGCAGGCCGGGATGGACTCCTCGCACCGCGATCGCATCGCCTACGCGCGGGTGGTGTCGGGGACGTTCGAGCGCGGGGATGTCCTCACTCATGCGGCGACGGGCAAGCCGTTCGTCACGAAGTACGCGCAGTCGGTGTTCGGCCAGCAGCGCGCGACGCTGGACAGGGCGTGGCCGGGTGATGTGATCGGGTTGGCCAACGCCGCGGCGCTGCGGCCAGGCGACACGTTGTATGTCGATGTGCCCGTACAGTATCCGCCGATACCGAGCTTCTCGCCGGAGCATTTCGCGGTGGCTCGCGGCGCGGATCCGAGTAAGCACAAGCAGTTTCGCCGCGGGATCGAGCAGCTGGAGCAAGAGGGCGTTGTTCAGGTGCTGCGGTCAGACCGTCGCGGCGAGCAGGCGCCGGTACTGGCGGCGGTGGGTCCGATGCAGTTCGAGGTGGCAACGCACCGGATGGCCACCGAATACAGCGCCCCGATCTCGCTGGAGTCGCTGCCGTATCAGGTTGCGCGGGTCGTGGATCCTGCGGACGCCGAGTTCATGAGCAGGCAGGTGTCATCGGAAGTCATGACGCGCACCGACGGCGTCATGCTGGTGCTGTTCTCCACGCCGTGGCGACTGGAGGGTTTCCAACGCGACAACCCCGATGTGAAGCTTGGGTCGCTGGTGGCGGCTGAGGGTTAGGGCGCGACGTTTCGCCCGCCTGTGTCGGCGACGCGGGATCGACGCAATCGTGCTGAGATCAAGATCGTCGATGGCGTCGGGTCAGATATGCTATGACGACCGTCAGCGGTCGAGATCCATCGGAATATGCGACGGGTCAGGGCCCGGCGCGTCATCGTTAAGGTCGTCCGACGCGCGTTCGGCGTCGACAATTTCATCGACTAACGGCATCTCGGTAAATTCGAGGTCGAGGACGTCAGGAGCCCACTCCGACGGATCGAGCCCGTACTTCTCGGCGAGGAACCGCAATCGGTAAGCGGCCTGGGCCCTATTAAACGTGTTCTGTGCGAGGCGGGCGTTGAGGCCGCCGTTGATAACGGCCCCGGCAACTGGAACTACCTGCGCGAGCTTCTTTTTCGTCAAATTGAATCCGAGCGATGTCACCACCTTGTGGATGACGTTCACCATCTGGTGCCGCTGGAGTTGCCTCCACGTAGCTCGACGCATCATGTCTTGCGTTAGCCTCGAAAGCGCCGCCAACGACGCGGCTTTCTCGGCGGCACTCCCAGCCGATGAGTAACTGAGCACGCCCGATGCGAAAACTTGCTCCTCTGGCTCACGTACGTCATACCCGTAGTGAGCGGCGACGAGGGCGACGATCCTCCCCATGCCGACCATGACAGCGGTGACGTCGACAACGATGGCGCCCACAGCTACGCCAAGAGTGGTCCCACCCGATACGCTCGACGCGACAGTAGCTCCTGTAACAGCAAGAGAGGTCGCGGCTCCTTGGCTTGCCGCAAGGGCGACGTATTTCTCTTTGCGTCTAGGGACCGATCGATCGCAAAATTTGAGGTCGAGTTCTCGGATGCCGTCGTACGACGATTATGTCCATGCCTTCCGACGCGAACGTCGCGAAGATCGTGGCGGGGCTCACCGAATTGAGACCTCGTTCGACGAACGTGGTGTGCAGACCTGCCAACGCCTTCTGCATTGACGCATCCAGTACGTCGACCGCCTTGTCGGCCCCCGGCACACTGTCGGTGATGCCGTTCTTCGCCTTTGCGGCGACATCCTTTACCTGTGACCTTGCGGCGTCGGCTAGCCGTCCGAGTCGGCTTGCCTCCGGCGACTTCTTCGCTGCTTCCTCAAAGAGTGAAACCCAAGCTTTGCGCTTATAGTCGGACATCACTGATTGCTCACCCGCGGGCATCAGGGGAGGTTACCCACAGCGGGCGACAGCAACACCCACGCCTACACATCGGCGCCAACTCCTGATATCCAAGACGCATGGCCAAATACACGGTGACCCAGTCCGCGGTGTCTCACCTGCTCTCGCAGGTGGCCAGTGAGCAAATTGCCATACCTGAACTGCAACGGCCATTCGTGTGGGACAGCGTGAAGGTCCGTGATCTCATGGACTCGCTGTACAACGGGTACCCGGTTGGCTACCTCATCACGTGGCAATCGATCGGCGCAGCACTCAAGGGCGGATCGGTCGCAGCCCATCAGCAAATTCTCATCGACGGCCAGCAGCGGGTGACGGCCTTGCGTGCGGCGGTGGCAGGACTCCCGGTAATCGACAAGAAGTACAAGAAGGTTCGGATCGTCATTGCGTTCAATCCCCTGACGGAAGAGTTCGCCACACTGACGCCGGTGCTGAGGAAGGACTCACAGTGGATCTCCGACATCAGCGAGTTCTTCAATGCACCTTCGACATATGGCTTGATCAGCGAGTACTTTGCGGCCAATCCGGAAGCCGACAAAGCGACTGTCGAACACAACATCCAGCGGCTCGCAGACATCCGCAACGCCCAAATCGGGATCATCAATCTCGCCGACGACCTCGACGTCGAAACTGTGTCCGAGATCTTTATCCGGATCAACAGCAAGGGTGTGCCGCTCAGCAACGCCGACTTCGCCATGAGCAAGATCGCTACGTACGGGGAGCGCGGTCGCAGTATTCGCAAGCTCATCGACTACTTTTGCCACCTGGCGATCGCACCCCACGTCTATGACGACATCCGCGACAACGACCCAGAATTTGCGTCGACTCCGCACTTCGATGCGATCGCTTGGTTAAAGAACGACTCAGACGACCTGTTCGACCCGACCTACGGTGACGTGATCCGCGTAGCAGGCCTGGTCGGCTTCAGTCGTGGTCGAGCAGCAACAATCGTAAGCGAGCTATCTGGGCGCGATCCCGAAACGCGGACAGTTGACGAGGAGCGCATCCCCGTGGCCTACGACCGACTTGAACAAACACTTCTCGAGATCGTCAAGCGGTACAACTTTGAGAACTTCCTGATGACGATCAAGTCGGCGGGCTTCATCGCGCCGAAGATGATCGGCTCGAAGAATGCGCTGAACTTCGCTTATGCGCTCTATCTCCGGCTGCGTGCCGATGGCGACCTCTCTGAGGGGGAACGTAAACATATCGTGAGGCGATGGTTTGTGCTATCGCTGCTTACGGGACGCAGCACCGGGAGCTTTGAGACGATCTGGGAGCTCGATATCAGGCGTATTGCACAGCAAGGAGCCGTGAACTATCTCAAGCAGCTCGAAGAGGGCGAGCTTTCCGACGCATTTTGGAATGTGGTGCTCCCCAACGCGCTTGAGACCACTAGTGTCACGAGCCCTTACTTCCAAACCTTCCTCGCATCACAAGTATCAGCGGGCGCTCGGGGATTCTTGTCCAAGCACATCTCGGTCAAAGAGATGACCGAGCTCTCGGGTGACATTCACCACGTCGTTCCCAAGGATTATCTGCAGAAGAACGGCTATCCCGACCGGGGAGACTACAACCAGGTTGCGAACTTCGCACTCACGGAAACCTCGATCAACATCGCTATCAGCAACAAGCCCCCGCAGACATACCTCGCAGAGGTCGACACGCAGATACAGGACGGCTTCCTCAAGCTTGGCGAGATCAACGACCGCGACGACCTTGCTCGAAATCTAAGCGAAAATGCCTTGCCCGCAACGCTTTCTGAAGTCACGAGCGCTAACTACAGCGAGTTTCTTTCTGAGCGGCGAAAGCTCATAGCCAACAAAATCCGTGCGTACTACGAACAGCTTTGATTCGAATCGCTTTCGGGGGTAGGTAGTGACTGGCGCATGGCGCCGGCTTAGCTCAGGATCACGTCTTAATGGCTACGCCGGCGGAATGAGTGCACAGCTCGGTAATCTGCGTTCTTGACGAATCTCCGGGTACGGTTTACAGATGGCGCTCATACGGTCGATGAAGCCCGACACCGAGCCGGCTCGTCCGCCGCGTACAGAGGTCGACTGCCTCTACACGACGGTTATAGACAACGGAGGTCGCAAGCTCCTCCGACTGGCGACCTTGGGGTCAGACCACAGAAAGCGCGAGCCGAAGCCAAGTCAAATCATTGAGCTAAGCCAAGAAATTGCCGCAGAACTAGTGGCGGTCATAGCTCAGACATTCCCGGGTATTCAAGAATCCGGCAGTCAGGTCTAAAAAACGGATTTCGAGGAACTTGCCCCAAGCAGCTCCGACCGTTGTCCGCTCCACGTCACTACAAGCGCATCTCGTGCACGGCTGCTAGCGACGTAAAGCAGAGAACGTTCCCGCAACATTGCTTCTTCGCGTTCCTCGTCAGGGACGTGCCGCAACGCCGCCGGCGACGGCACATGCTTGTCGTCGGCGCCCGATAGAATTACCCGCGAGAACTCCATCCCCTTCGCGCGGTGCATCGTCAACACCAGCGGCTGACCCGGAACCGCCGCCGACCTGTCGACCGCACGAACCTGAACACCACGTTCGCCTAGCCCGCGCACGAATCGATCCCGCTCCTCTTGGCTTCGCGTCAGGACCGCAATGCTCTCCGGCACAACGCTTTCCTCGTCGAGCCATCTCTTGATCAAGTCCGCAACTGTTTGGAGCTCAGCGGTTTGGTCAGCACAGGCGATCAACTCAGGCTCGGGTCCGCTTCGCGCCGACCGATAGTCACTCGTCTTCTCGTCCTCTTGCTCCAGATCCGTGTAGTGAGCTCCGGACAGGACACCCACTGCGAAGGCAAGATTCTGTGCAGTGGTCCGATAGTTCAACGTCAGTCGTCGAGAACGACCAACAATCTTGATCCCGAAGCGGCTCAGGATAACTGGGCTCCCATAGATGCGCTGATGCGAGTCCTCAGCGATGAAGAGGTCGTTCGGCCCCTCTGGCGCCAGCGCCCGGAGCAACGCCCAGTGAGTGGCGTGGAGATCCTGTCCCTCGTCAACAATCACGTGATCAGCGAGGTGGCCGCCATCCGATTCCGATCTTATCCGCAACGATTCCGCCGCTAGCGCAAGTACCTCAGGGAAGCTAAGCGTCTCGTCCATGTCACTTTGTCGTCGATAGGCTTCGACGAGGTTCCACACCGCGATGCGCTGGGGGCGGCTTAGCCGCACTCCTCGACCGGGTCGCGGAATCTTTGCGTACTGCTCGAGCGTGGTGATGCGGTTCGCGAGAACCACGGCAATGTACTCACTCTCCAAAAACCCGGGTGTCGCCAACTTGGCGTCCAATCCCGGTTGGACTGTGGCGGCGACGTCACGCCAGACGGCGTAGGACGAGGTGCGCTGCGGCGGTACAACACCGCTGCGTCCAAACACTTGTTGAAATGCAGTGTTGGCGTAGGACCAGTTGTTGTCGACGACCGCTTTCGCTAGGGAGTCGATTCCCGCTACGTAGACGCCGACATCCCCAGGCATGTCAGCGATCACGACATCTGGGTCAAGCGCTGACAAGTCTGCCTTAAGCCCGTCAGCAAGCGCGGTATTGAATGTCGTCAGAATGATGCGCGCCTTGGAATTTGACTTCGCCAATCGCCGCGCGCGGTGAATCGCCACGACCGTCTTTCCGGTGCCGGCTCCCCCGGACAGCCTGAACGCGCCGCTTGTGTCTGCCTCGACGTACTTCCGTTGTTCGGGATGAAGGAATATCCGCCACGCCGCGAAATCACCGCCTTCGATCACGCGGCGCAACTCGTCGTTGTCCTCGATATAGGCGAACTGCATCTTGGAGGCTGGCCGGTCAAGAGCCTCAATGATCTTTGCGTCTTCGTCCAGGTTGGTGTCGACAGGTTTGTCCGTGAAGCCGTGTTTTTCGCGAATGGTGTCGATCGCGATGCCAGTCGCCAAGTCGAGTAGCGCACTGCCTTCCCAGTCCAGTGCGCCTTCCGCAGCATCGACGAGCGCCGATTCGTTAGGCGCCGCCATCGCTCGCTCCGCCACCGCGGTATTGATACCCAACCTGTCCGTCAAGTCAGACAGGGCGTACCCGACACCTGCGAGATAGGAAAGTTCGGCGGCAGGCGTCGGGGGTGGTGCGGGCGTGTCTGCAGCAGGCAACGTCGCCGCCGGTTCACCGATCAATCCTTCGAGCGTTCCATTGATCGGATTGACCCGAAGCGTTGCTCGTTCAGCGAGTTTGATCGCCTCATCGTGTCCCCACGTTCCCATGTAGATGTACGTGGGTCCGCTCGACTTGTCGTCCACCCGGAACAGCACCGCGCGATAGTGCAGATCGACACGCCCTGTACGAACCCGGGAGTCGACGGCAGCCTTCATCGGTTCGATGTGCAGCGAGGGTTGGGTGTCATCGGCACTGAGCTTCTCGAAGAAGTCGTACACCTTATTCTTGATTGAGCCGTCCAGCTTGGACATCGCCTTGCTGTTCGACGCAATGACTAAGTTCGCCACTTACATCACTCCATTCGATTGCAACATCGCGACGACCTGCTCGACATCCGCCGGACAAAGAGTCCAACCGCGAGGAGTTTCGCCGGACTCGAAGGACACGCCGATCCGGGCATCAACCCAAGCCATGTCAATGACGTCACCGCGATCGGTCTCATAGCCCAACTCCGGGACTGCAACCCCGGCATCGGCGAGCGCAATAATGAGCTCTCGCTCGGTATCTGAGACAGCTTCATCGAAGATTGTCTGCCACTCTGGTGCCAGGTCAACCGTTTCAGTGACGTCGGGAGCAGATGGCGCCGCGACGAGCAATGAGTGGGTGGTGACCCTGTGTCGGTCGCTGACCCCCAGCCAGTTCGACAGCCGTAACCACTCCTTCCACGCTTGGCCGTCAAGCAACTCCAGACGGTCCTCGCGATCGTCGACGGCGAGGACTGCGCGCGGCGGTTCGGTGGTGCTGTGGACACCTGTCGCGACCGTGACTCCACCAGCCACGTAGGTCCAGCAGACATCGATTCCCGCCTCGGTGAAGGGGGGCGATCCTTCGAGCACGGCCCGTGCGGCAACGGCGACGCAGTCGGAGTCGGAGTGGATGCGGTTGTCGTTGCGCACGAATAGATATGGCATCCAGGAACTGAAGTGCTGCCATGCCTCCACATCTGGAGCGACGATGAACTCAAGTAGTTGTGATACCGGGTCCTTAGACAGAAGGCGGATCAGGCCGGGCTGCACGTGGAACCGGCTGGTGACAAAGCTCGCCGCCTTCTGGTCGAACCAGGCGGGCTCTTCGGTGTCACCGGCTTTGAAGCGTTGCAGGTCTTCGTGGCCGAACGACCACACGAGGTAGCCCGCGCTGCGGAGCGCGGCCCGCTTGTCGGCATCATCGGCGACTCGGTTGCGGTCTTCGGTCCCGGCGTGGAAGGCGCGCCCGTCGGCGAAGATAGCGATTCGCGGAATCTCGGGATCAGCCGTCTGCAGCACGAAGTCGGGCTTGACGAAGCCAAGCGAAATCTGCGGCCGCAGTGACCATTTGCGCGGTGTGCTGCCCTGCAGCGTGATGGTCGCCGACGGCCCGTACGTGCCGGGCTTCTCGACGACGGCTGCACCCATGAACTTGAGCCGAGCGATGAACGCGCTGTAGAAGTCTCGTTCAAGGAACGACTCGTCGCTGAGCGGCGTGGGTGGTGGCGCCGTTTCAGTGACCTCAACCGTCCAGTCCGCAAGGTCGGGCGTCGCGTGGGAACCAACGTCGAGAATGTCGTCGAGGAGCTTGAGGGCGGTTAGCCGGGACACCTTGTCCATGTCGTAGGGCGCGGCGAACGGCAGCAGACAGCGGTGGCAGGCGAGACGGGCCTCGTCGCGGCACGGACATTCGCGTACGATCTGGCGGGCGGCGACGAGCACCGCGAAAACCTTTGTGTGATCAGAGAACTCGGCGAGATAACCGGTGCCACCAGGGACGGTGTCGTGGATGAGCAGTGCGCGACGGTCCGGTGCCCACAGTGCGTCGCTGATGGTAGCGACGTCGAGATGCTCGGGCGATCCGCCGATCACCTGGCGCAAGCCCAGCAGGATCGCAGCGGCGAGGCTGGGGTGGGCGAAGTTGTCGTACTCCATTTGCGGCGGCAGGTGCAGCAGGACACCCTGCGTTCGCAGCCGGCGCGCCAGGGCGATGTCACGGATGTCCTCACTGGGCGAGTCGCGCAGCCGGCACCAAGTGCGGTGCTCGTAGCGGCTATTGCGGCCTGCGGCCGCGTCGAGTTGGCCGCAGGCTGCGCACACACGAAATAGGCCGCTTGCCGATTCCTGCCCGGCGATCAGCCGCTTCTTGCCCTTCGACGTGCGCTTGCCCAGGTTGATCCACCGAATGTCCAAGCGGTGCAGGTACTCCGCGCCGAACGCCGAACTGGACCTGAACCAAGTGCGGCCTACTTGGGTGGGGTCGACATCGGCGGCGGTGACCACGGTGAACGGCTCGCGTTTGCGGTTGTCGCGCATGTCGTTGATGGTGGCCTCGTCGCGGCGGACCTCGGCCGAGACCCGTGTCATCTCGACGACGGGCAGGTGCTGGTTGACGTCGGCGATAGCGGTGCTGTGGCAGCGGGGACAGCTCGCTACCGGTGCGGGCGCGGCGCCGGATGGCCCGGTGCCGGCCCACCCGCACTGCGGGCAGACCTGCCAGGCGTGGATGTTGGACTCACCGGTGCCCAGGTCCACGGCGTCGATCGTTACGGCGAGACCCTGCGCGTAGAACGTGGCACCAGGGGCGAGTTCGGTGAGCGCCACGCGTGAGCCGCGCTGGTAGCTGAGCTCCTCGCCCATGTACTCGTTGCTGTCTGGGTCGATCCAGGTGACGCCCACGTCGAGCGTGACCGCGTCGTCGAGCAGCGTGTAGTTCGGCAGCACGCCGTAACGTTCCAGCACCGAGATCCAGTAGTCCCGTGTCAGCGAGTTGATCTGTGCACCAAGGAGTTTGAGTGATCCTTTGGCGATCTTGTAGGCGCGCCGGTCGTCGTCGGTGGCCGCCGGTGACGAGGCGCGGCGTTCGAACTCGGGCAGGTCGGCATCGACGGCTATCCGGCGGGTAGTGAGTTCGTCGAGGTCCAGTCGCCACTGATGGTTCGCGGCCATCAGCCGTTGTGTGAGACCACTCGGTCCTCCTTCGGGCGGGCCGCTGGCCCAGGCCCGCAGGCTCGCAACCGAATGCGCGCTCAGGTGCTCGCCGAACTGGCCCAGGAAGCGGTCGAGCAGTGCGGCGCTGTCGGTCGCTGCGGTCTCCAGTAGGCGCGAAAGCCAACTGTCCTCGCCATCGTCGCCAAGGACCGAGCGCGCATCGGTCGGTGGCTCGACCTGCGGGTCGCGGGCGAACTGGTCGACGATGTGGGCGACGTACTGGCGCTGCAGAATCTCCTCGGCGCTGAGGAACGTCGCAGGTGGGCGAACCTCACCCTGGATCACGGACAGCGGCTCGAACAGCTTCGGGAGGTGTTCGCCGCGGCCGCGGACATACGCCAAGATCAGCGAGTTCCCGGTGAGCCGCCCGGCGCGGCCGACGCGCTGCAGGTAGGACGACACCGACCGGGGCAGCGATCCGAGCATGACGGTGGACAGGTCGCCGATGTCGATGCCCATCTCCAGCGTGGGTGTCGCAACAAGCACGTTGGGCGCCTGTGGGTCAGTGCCACCGCGTTTGAAGGCGGTCTCGTAGTCGAGCCGCGTCTTGGTCGGGAGCAGACTCGTGTGCTCGCGCGCGACGACGCGCTTCATCGCGGTCGAGTCGTAGAGTCGCCGGTAGAAGTTGTCGGCCTTGGGAATTCGGCGGAGCCGGCCGGGGCAGCGGATTAGGATGCACGGTGCGCCATCGAGTTCCTCGACGGTGGTGGTGCTGCCGGGTACGGGTGTCTGGCAGATCTCGCACGCGAGCAGATGCCGAGCGTCGAGCAGCTCCGGCACGGCAGGCGCGCTGACGTGCACGGTAGCGGGCGCCAAACCGTAGACCGTGGAGCCGGTTTCGGTGGTGAGGGTCGCCAGCAGCATCTGCTCGGCGAGTTCGGCGAACAGTGCCTTCGCCAGGAAGGTGCCGTCCTGCGGGCTGACGTCCAGGCATCGCGACGTCCATCGGGCGTACCAGGACGAGGGTGCGGTGATCGGATCGAAACCCTCAGGCAACCCCCCGGTTCCGGACTTCACCGCCGGAAAGGCCGGTGCTGGACGGCCCTTCGGGAACGCGGGCATGCCCTGGCCGCGCGGCCGGCCGCCCCAGACGTGGTAGCGGTTGGCGTTCTTCTCAAGGTATGGCCGCAGCCACTCGTGGTGAATACCGCCGCGCGTTCGCACCCGCTCCACCGTGCCGCGCACCCAGCGTGCCAGTGCCTGGTCGGGCACCCTGGTCAGCGGGAGCTGGGCTGAATCGGCACGCTCGAGCGCGCGGCGCCCGAGAATCGGCGCCTTCTGCGGCGAACCCAGATACACCTCGGCGGCGACACTGCCGGTGAGTTCCAGGGTGCGGCCGGTGCGGGACTGCAGCCCGAACTCGAGGTCGATGTCGAACCGCAGCCGCCGTTTAGCTTTGTTCTCCGCGGCGCGTCGCGAGTTGGAGTGGGCGTTGGCCTGCCAGAACGCGACGAACTCGTCGCGGTCCACGATGTCGGGTGGCAGCAGCTGGTAGCGCAGCATGGGGTCGGTACCCGCGCGGGCGATGACGGCCTGGCTCAACTCATCGAGGTCGAGTTCACCATCGCCGAGTGCACTCCGCAGTGCGGTGCGCAACGTAAGGGTGTGCGAGCGGGCCTGCACGAACCCGGCACGGTGCGCGGCGTCCTGCACGCTGTCGGTGAACATCAGCGCCTTCTTCTCGGCGGCGTCGAGGTTCTCGTCGCCGAACAGGTTCGACAGCGTGACCGACAGCTGGGTCGCGACCGCACTGCCCAGGAACCGGATGCCGTCGGTGGCCCCGCAGGCCGGGCACACGTCCTCCTTGGACTGCTCGTCGGCCTCAGTGCCGACCAGGGTGAGCACCGGCAGCAGCCGTCCGTCGACGATGTCGGCGCTCTCGGGATCCGGTGTGGTGTCTAGGAGTTCGCGGTGATCCAGGTGGAACCACCGCAGCCCTTCGACGCCACCTGGCACCTGTGCCTCGGCCGGCGCGGAGATGAGCGCGCGGAAGCGGGACGCGCCCGCGGCGTGGTCGGCGCGGATCGCCTCGTCGGTGACGTCAAGCGCGGCACCCGTCGGCGCCAGGCGGACTCCCCATCCAGAGCGCCCGCAATGTCGGCAGTAGACCGCAGGAAGGTAGAGCTCGTGGTCGTCGGCCAGCGAGCCATCGTCGGACCAGCGGTATTCGGTGGCGGCGCGCACGGCCCGGTCGACGCGGCTGAGTTCCCGGATCCACAGGTGGACATCGACGCCGAGCGCCCCGCGGCCCGCCTCCGCGCGGACGTGCGAGAGCATCGCGAAGACGAACTCCAGGAAGCGGACTCGCGTGGCGTGCGTGCGTGCGGCATCGCGGTCGACGGCTACAGCCGGGAACACCCGGTCGGCCAAATCGGAAAGCGACACCGCGTCGACGGAACCCTCCAGAACCGCTTGGATGAATCGGTGGCGCTTGAGCTGGTCGAGTATGTCCGCAACGTCTAAGTCCGATCCGCTCGCAGGGGTGGTTGGCTGCGTAGGTTTCTCGAAGAGTTCGGCGAACACCGCGGCGGCGATGGCCTGGTTGTCGCTAGCGGTGTCAGTTGCGGCCTTAATCCGTTCGAGGGCGTCGGGTAGCCCTGGTTCGACGGGCCTCCACTCGGCGTCGCGGCTCCCGAGGCGTGCGCTGCGCCACTGGTCCGGGGTCAGTCGCGTCTCGTCGATCACCGCGTTGGCGTTGAAGGCCTCGCCGAACACAGTGTGCGCGAAGTCGCGCATGGCCGTCGGCGCCGCCCGCGAGCCGAGCGTCGCCGACGTCGCCACCGGGGTGATCCGGCCGAGCGGGCGCGCTCTGTCGGCGTCGGTCACTCGCGACGTCGCGGTCCAGTGACTCTTCAGCGTGAGGCCCAGCCGACGCAGCAGCATGGCGACGTCGGTGCCCTGCGCTCCGTCGTAGGTGTGGAACTCGTCGAGCACCAAGTACTGCAGTGATTCGGCGGATAACCGCCACATGTCGGCGCGGCGCGGATGCAGCAGCATGTGGTCGAGCATCTTGTAGTTGGTGAGCAGGATGTCTGGCGGCGCGTCGTGCATGAGCGCGCGGTCGGTGATCAGCCCGTCAGCCGACACCCTGGTGCGCCCGCCGCTGGACTGCTCGCCGGTGTATAGCCCCGCGGTGACGGCGGCCAGCGCGGAATCGTCAGCAATGAGTTTGGCGAGCCGCTCGGCCTGGTCGTTGGCGAGCGCATTCATCGGATAGAGGATCAGCGCCTTCATCCCCGTGACGCCCGACTTCCTCGCGCGCAGAACGTGATCGAGGATCGGGAAGAGGAAAGCCTCGGTCTTGCCGGACCCGGTGCCTGTGGTTACTAGCGTAGGTTGCGGGCGGTCCCCCTGCTTGGTCGATAGTTGCGCGAAAGCGCTAGCCTGATGTCCGTACGGCGTGAAGTCTTGCGGCCACCAGTCCAGGTGCTCGGCCCAGTCGTCTCCGGCCGGGGCGAACGGCAGCCGCAGCCGCACGTAGGGCCCCTTGAACATTCCAGTGTCGGAGTCGCCGACGAAGTCCGTCAGCGCTGACTGCGCGTCGGGGTCGGTGAGCGCGAACGTTGTTGCGAGGTAGTCGGTAAGGCCTTCACGGAGGTGTTCGGCCTGCAGGGTAGGAAGGAGTGCGCCCATCGGTTACATACCTCGTCCGGCGTTCCACAGTGTGTGATCGATCTCCCATGCGGTGATTGGTCGTTTCAGCCTGTCGCTAACGGCCGGTACGAGCGCGGCGATGAGCTCGCGCGCACCGATCGGGTCGACGACCACTCCCTGATGCTTGAACCAGCGCAATACCATTCGGTCGGGCTTGATCAGATCATCCTGACCGATGAGCATCCAGAGATAGTTACGCCGCACCGCGTGCGCACCCTCACCGGGGATCGTTCGCAGGTCCGCGTTCACGATAGTGAAGCGCTCTTCATCGTCGAACAACGCAATCGCATCGGCCAGGCCAATGACGCCGTGCGCTCGGAATACGTCGATGTGGCGGAGTACAGCGTCGGCTTTTCGAATTCCACCCCTGGTTGATGTGTTCTGCCAGTTGGTGAGTCGAATCAACTCATCGGCACTCAAGTCGACCAAGCGAGTAAGCGGCAATGGGTCAGTGCCGATCGGTTCGCTCATCGGGATGGTCGGCTGCTCGACGCCGAACTCCTTGGCGAGGCTGCGGACCAGCGGTACGACGACGTTGTCGTAGTGGGCACCGATACTCCACACCGCATCGACAATGCACAGGCTGAGGCCGACCCACCGTTGCTTCCGCGGTTGCGGATCGAGCGCGACAACGGCGTCGACGAGTTTCTCGAACTTCGCAGCGTCTACGGACACGTTGTTCATGCGCCCGCGACATCGCTGAAGTGCTTATGCGCCAACTCCATGTCGCGCTCACGGTCAACACCAACGAACGGCTCGACATACGTGACGCCATCGACCGTCAGGTATTCCGCCTTAACCGCTCCCTTCTTGCGGTACTCCGACGCCAGCTTGCCCGGCAGTTGGCGGCCGTTCACGTCGTAAAGTGCATCGCGCTCATACTTCTGCAGCACCGGGAACTGGGTGCGGTAGATCGTGAGCAATTCCTCGGCCGTGATGCCGAGCATGATCGCGACGATGGCATCGATCTCGACCAGAGCTTGGCGCCTGTCGCTGGCGCGACGCAACGGGGTCGCCCACTCCCACTTAGGGTTAATTGCGCCAAGCGGCGACCGGTGAGGGGAGTCGACGCCGATGTGAGGGACCCACGAATCTTGTTGCCATGCCTCGACGTATAGCCCTTCCCAGAGGGGTGCGTAAGGGCGAATGAGACAGTTCAAACGAAGGGTACGGAGGATGATCTGCGGTTCAAGACGGTGGTCGCGAATGTGCGGCAACTTCGAAAAGTTGCTCGACTTCAAATGCCCAGAGCTCGAGACCTTTACGAAGAAGTCCGAAACAATTGAGGCCTGGATTCCTGAAGACACGACGAGATCAACTAGCGGAATGCAACCAATTGAGTGAATGGTGTGTATGTGCGTTGGCCCCGGCGGGATCAACGCCGAGTGCAACGTGCGCACTGTGGCGACATCGCACATCTCGCGCCATGCTAGACGGTAATAGCTTGCACTCGGCTTTCCGGCCCAAATAGCATCTGCAGCCTTAAATTCGGCAAAAGACGTACTGACCTGGTAGTTAGTTCGAGGGACGAAATCCTCATTGACCTCATCGAGGTCGATGAGAGAATAGTCTTGGTTGCTCCGCATGGTCTCGTTTGACTGTTTGAAAAGCGGCATCCCCACTGTTAGATTCGGGCCCTGAAGGATCACCCGATCCCACGTGTCAGGAATGGCTGAAGCGGACTCGAAATATCCGCGCTTGCGGTCAGCCGACTCATGCCATCCGGCAGTCCATTCGAACTTGATCTCACCGAGCCGCGGTGCCCCCGCAATCTTGTCGAGTACTTCGGCGCTTTCTCGATTCACGGGATACAACATGCGGGCCTCATCCGGCGGAGTTCCAGGCTCGTCGATGAGAGCAGCCCAGCCGGCTAAGTGTGCTTGATCGACACGAACAATCCGGTCGCCATGCGGCGAAGAATCCCACTTATCTTCGGCATTCTTGATTCCTGGCGCAGGGCCGGATCCATCATGCAGGAGTGAACGAGTGGCAGTCTCGGGGTGGAAGAGCGAAGCGCCCTGAAGGAATTCAACGTTGCCGCGATCAACTCCGTAGATGTTGACACCGTACTGCCGCGTATCCTTGATCTCGGCAAACAACTTGTCCTCGTTTCGAAATTGCCAATGCCGTCGCAAACGTCGATACGTCTCTCGGCGAAGGCTCTTTGCCCGAAGCTCAGTGAAATGACTTTCAGGGTGAATCAGCGCGACGATGCCGGATGAGGCCATCGACCGCCAAGTCCGCTCCATGAAGCAGCGATACAGGTCGGGCTGCAAGGCAGTCAAGACTGGCCGATCCACACCAGAGCCAAGATGATCCGTAATCCCAGCCTGAGTCGCACGTTCGTCGAGCAAGAATCGAAGAGGCCCGGGCTGTTCTAGCAACGCCAAGCGCTTGGCCCCCTTTACCGCTTCGCTGGGCTTGTCGGCAAGTTGCCACCAAGGGTCGAATTCCGCGAGTACGCCGCCTTCGTCCCAGTCGGGCCGCACCCACGGTGGGTTGCCGACCTGCAAATCGAAGCCCCCACGCGTGAACACGGGCGCGAGATCCAACTCCCAATGGAAGAAGCCTTGCGCCTTGCTGATCGACTCGGCGACCTCGAGCCAAGGAAATCCACCGAGCGCTTTCTCGATCGAAAGTGCCTGCGCAAAAGTATGATCGGTGTCTTCGGCGAGGTCGAGTTCTTCCCAGCTGAGGTCGCCCGCGAGGCTGATCTGTCCGTACTTCTCGAACTTGCCCGCTTTCGGCGGCACGCCCAGGATCGCTTCGAGTCCACCAACCCACTGATCCCAGTCCGGCGGCTCAATGTCGACTGTCAGGGGCCAGGACCAGAGCCCGCACCAGGCGTCCATCACGCGGCGTAGACGTCGGTAGGCGCCGTTCTCGTCGTGCAGCACCCTTTCGATCTGTTCGCGGGTGACAGCCTTCTCGGCCGACTCATTCGCTTCAAGTCCCCACACATCGATGCTCCGGCGGATCTCCGACTCGGCGATGATCAACCGCCGTAGCGTGAATCCCCACAGCGTCTCGACGCGTTCGGCAAGGGACGCTAGACGCTTCTTGATCGCGGCGCTGGGGTTGCCGCGAATCCCGTTACGCCACAACCGCAGTTCTTCGCGCTTGTCCCGCGCGTACGTCTCAGCCTCGCGGGTGTCGATGACCCCACCCCAGCCGTGTGACGGCACCAGAAAGTGATGGATGCCCGCACCGATCTCATCGCCCAACGGGACGTCGTTCGGGGCAGTGGTCAGCCACGCCTTCTTGGCCAGCAGCGTCGGTGCATAGACCGCACGGCGTGCGCCGATCAGCGAGTTGCCGCGGCGAAGGTGCAGGCCGAACCACGGGGCCTGAAGGCCGGCGACCATCGTGTCCAACCACAAAGAGATCTCAGCCAGTTCCACGGCGGTCGCGTTGAGGTCCACCCCGTACACCTGGTGAAGGGCGATGTGCGCCTTAACCTTCTGCAACTCCTCCTGATACTTGTCGGCATCGATCACCTCGTGGCGATCCTCCTGTTGACGCTTGAGGTACTCAGCGGCGAGTTGGCGCACCGCCTCGATCGCGAACGCCCCCGATCCCAGCGCGGGCTCGCAGATCGTTAGGCCCAGGATCTGTTCGGGAGTGGTGCGCTCGTCGTTCTGGTCGAGCAATTCCTCGAGCGCCTGAGAGACGACGAACTTCGTCAACACCTCGGGCGTGTAGTACGACGCCGACTGCTGACGCTCGCGCCCGGCGAGCCGGAAGACGAAGGTGCCCTTGGCGTGGACGACCGGGAACTGCTCCCCCGTCGCCTCGTCCAACGTCGTCACGAAGTCCGACTTCGACAGGTGATCAGCACGCGAAACCGGCACCACCCAGGACCCCTTCTCCGGATCGCCGTTCTTGGCGACCTCATAAAGGTCTTCGGCGGCGAAGAACCCGGTGTAGGACATCAGCCCCTCGTACACCGCTCCGAGCTGGTTAATGCCGAGTTCGGCATAAGAGATGAACCCGCGGTCGGATCCCTTGCGGCCCTTCGACTCCTTTGACAGCAGCAAGTGCTGCAGCACATGCTGGGTAGCCTCGTTACTCAGGCCGACGTGGTCGATGAGCGCGGTGGCCTGCGGGCTGAAGAGGTCCGCGCGTAGCGCGTTGAACTCGAGACCGGGGGCCGGATCGTCGCCGCCGGTGGCTTCCGCGGTGCGCGGAGCGTGGCCGACGTCGACGAGCCGAAACAGCGTCGCCAGCGACTGGTAGAGGTGCGTGCCGGACTTCGCAGTCGGTGACACCAGCTCGGTCAGGGTGAGTTCGCGCAGCCGATCCAGACCGTAGCCCTCGCCGTACTCCGGTGCGCCTGAAGGCAGCACGCGCAACTCGGGGGACGCTTCGGCGTAGAGCAGGAACAGGATTCGGTAGAGGAAGCGCAGCGCGTGCTTGGCCAACTGCTGGGCGTCGATCTGATCCAGTGGCATGTCCTTCGCTGCCCGACGGCGCACCACATCGTTGGCGATGATCTCGATCGACAGCCGAATGCCCTCGCGCAAATCCTTCGACACCCCGACGGTGTGCTTGACCGAATCCTCCAGGACGCCAGTCCACCACATGTTGCCGTCGGCATCCGGCACCAGAGCCTGCCGGCCGAGAATTGCTGCGGTGCGGTCGAGTTCGCCACCGCGTTTCTCTTCGCGCCGCTCGGTGACCACCAACAGGTCGACCGCCAGGTACCGCCCTTCAGCCCAGCGTTGCGCCTCGGCCAGCAGCACCCACTGACCGGCCTGCACCACAACGAAGGCGGGTGGATCGTCGGCGCGGAACGCCGCGGACACCGCCTTCGACACCGAGACGATGGGCTTGTTGTCCTCCTCGCCCGCTTGGAGCAGAAGCCCGGCCCCCGGGTCAAGCAGGTCGTCGATCGTCTCGACGGGCGCGGCTTGCAGGAATAGCGTCCTTGCCACGCCCGCGAGTTGCGCGAGCGGAAGACGCAGTTCGGTGCCTGCGCGCTGACCGGTGTAATCGACCAACGGTTCGGGGAAGCCGAGGGCGCTCCGGATCAGGGTGTGCGCCGCAGCGGCACCGTCGGGGTTCTCGGCCAGCGTCGACAGCGCCGTTTGCACCTCACCGGCCATTCCCAGCAGCCGACGGCGCACCGTGTCCCTGCCTTCGGCGGCCTCGGCATCCCACTGCTTGCGCAGCTCGATCACCTTGCCTTGGAAAGACTCCCGTGGCGAGTCGGTGGTGAAGTAGTGCTCACTGATCCAGTCCTCGCCAACGACGATGGAATCGTAGGAGGGCACGGTTCAGTCGTCCTTTCCGGTGACGGGGGTATCGACCCCCACCACGACGAGCAGCGGCCGCACCAGCTGCTGTGTCGGTACCAACAGGTCGGCGAGGCGCTGCTCCTCGTCGATGCGCTGACCGAGGCGCCCAATGCGCGAGCGCTGCGCACCGCGTAGGTCGAGCGTGTCGGCGTCGGAATGCCAGCGCTGCGCTCGCTGCCGCCAGCGCGTAAGCCGTTCGGTCGTAGCGGCCTCCTGCGCGTCGAGCACCCAGCGCATCTCGCGGCGGGCGTGCTCGACGGCGACGGGGATGAGGGGCTGGTACCGCTCGGGTTCAGCTACCGCGCCGGGATTCGATGAGCCGGGTCGCAGCGCCGTCTGCGTCGTCAGGAAGGTCAGGTCCTCCAGCGTTTCGACGAGGCAGAAGTCGGTGTTGGCCGGGTTGGGGAACACCGCGGTCGAAAACACCCGTGAGATGAGTTGCCCCCGCTTGTTGGTCAACGTGCCCATGAGCAACACGGTCGGCGCGTCGACGTCACCGCGGATGACGAACACCTGGTTGCGGCCCAGCGCGGTCAGCGCGCGATCACTGGCCCAGTCCAACACCGGGTGCAGCGGACCGAGGTAATGCGCCTCGGGCCAGGTTGTGTTGTTGACACCCTTGCCTTCTCGCGCTGCGCGCAGCTGGGCGTTGCCGACCGCGGTGTTGGTGGCGAGCTTCAGCTTCTCCAGCACCCGGCCGTGGTGCAAGTAGTTCTGTGGCAGCTGCGCCAGGCGCTGGCGCAGGTCGGGCGGCGGGGCGAGTTCGGCAATGCCGTGCGGAGCGCTGACCGTCCAGCCGATCCCGCCCTGCTCGGGGGCGGCGTGCGGGGTGTCGTGGAAGGCCGCGTGCAGGGCCTCGTCGAGGAAGGTCAGGTCGTTGGGATAAAGGCTCTGCCGCGGTGTCGCGGGCAACGGCGCGGTTACGTCGTCATCTGTGTCGAACTGGGCAAAGAACGCGTTGAGATCCTCGCCGGCCGCGACCTCCTCGGCGGTATGCACGACTTCGTCGAGGTCGAGACCCTTGGCGAGCACGTCGCGGATCGCGTTCTCTTCTCCAGTGACGCTGTGCTCGCCCATGAGAGAGGCCACGTCGCCGAGCGTCGAATGTGCCTGATTCTCGCGTACCAGCAGCTTTGAGAGCACCCGCAGGTCGCCGGAAAAATGGGGATCAGACGGTTCGAGGATCAGTGACGAGATCACCGGCGGGTGCTTCTGTCCATAGCGGTCGATGCGGCCATTGCGCTGCTCGATGCGGATCAGGCTCCACGGGATGTCGTAGTGGATGAGGTGATGACACTGCGCATGCAGGTTCACGCCCTCGGAGGCAACGTCCCCGGTCACCAACACGCGGATGGGCGAGGTCTCCAGCTTAAACCCGTCGACGATCTCCTGTTGCTCGACGTCGGATAGCCCACCGTGCAGCATCGCGACATTGTCAGCAGACAATCCGACGGCCTCGGGGAGATGGTCGCGCAGCCACGTCAACGTCGCGATCCGCTCAGCGAAGACCACAGCGCGCGTGGACGATCCGTTGCCGACACCGATGCCCTTCAGGCGATGCACCAGAGCGGCGAACTTTCCCGCCTGTTCTTGCAGCGCAGAGGAATTCAATTCGTTCAGGGTGGTCAACGCGGTGAGTTCGGCGCGCTGCATTGGATCGCCTTGATCGAGCTTGCCACGGCGTTGCTTGATCGACTCGGCGAGCGCGGCGGGCGAAGACAGGAACGCCTTCGCCAGCGTCCAGGGGAACAGCGCCTTGGTATCGCCAGAGTACGGTGCGGCTCCGCCTTCGGGGTGCAGCCAGGTCTGCGACAACTCTGCGGCGACCGCGTCCTCGGCGGGTGAGGGTTTGACCAGGATATGCACGGGCTCGGCGCGCTCGGCCCAGTCGCTGCCGACCTCCGCGGCGACGTCGGGGCTGTGCCGGTGTCGACGAATCAGTAGCGATTCGATACCGGCTTTGGTGAAGGTGCCGTCGGCGTGGACGACCGTCGGGTCCAGCAGGCGCAGAAGTTCGGCGAATGCGTCGTTGCGACCGTTGTGCGGCGTCGCCGACGCCAGGATCAGCGCCTCGGTGTTCGGGGCGAGAATGCGGGCCAGCTCGTTGTTCTGAACCCCGACATTCGTGATGTTGTGCGCCTCGTCGATGACGACCGCGTCCCACTGCTGCCGCTCAAGGTGTGCCTTGTAGCGCGGGCTCTTCAGCGTGTCGATGGAGATGATCGCGCGCTTGAAGTACGTGAACGGGTTGCGGGTGGCCGGCAGCTTCTGGCGTACCTTCTGGATTCCCGTCGAGTCGAGCCGGACGAATGGCAGAGCGAAGCGGCACCACAATTCGTGCTGCATTTGCTCCAGCACGTGCTTCGGTGTGACGACCAGGATGCGTTCCCCGCGGCCACGCCGCACCAACTCAGCCAGGATCATGCCGATCTCCAGCGTCTTGCCGAGGCCTACCGCGTCGGCGATCAAGATGCGTGGACGGATGTGCTGCGGGTCGAGCGCCTTTGTCACCGCCGCCTGTTGATAGGCCAGAGGATCGGCCAGCATGTGCGTCGAGACGGTCAGCGCCTGATCGCCGTAGGGCACCGGCGTCTTGCGCAGCAGCGCTTCGAGCCACAGTCGGGAATCGCGGTATCCGGAGGAGCCATCGGCGACGACCTTCGCGGCCTTCGGGTCCTGCACCTCGATCGTGTCGAGGCTCGAGTAGAACGCAGCCGTGGTGTCGGCAACTAGTTCGGAGAGCCCACGTACCCGGACAAGCCAACCATCGGCGCCCTGCTCGGCGGAGGTGACCAGCCATTCCTCGTCGCGGATGACCACGATGGAACCAGGGGCGACGTTCAGGTCTACGGGGCTGTCTACGACGGCAGTCAATACGTGATCTCCGGTCGGTTGTCTTGGCGGTTTGGGCGCGCGGGTCTCTGGGGGTGTCGTGGGCGGGGGTGAAGAATCGCCATCGACTTGGGGTTCTTGCTGGTCGCGATCCGTTTCACCGAGCTCGACAAACGACTGCAACACAACCGAGCGCAGCATCTTGGCGTTCCGTAGTTCACGCAGAAACTCCATCTGAGCTCGGCGATTGGTAATCAGCCCATCTTCGTGTCGCAGTTCGCGCAGAGTTGCGACCACTTGGTCCCGGGAGGGCTTGTCGTGGTGCAGCCACTCCTCCCGCAGCAGATCCCACGCTTCCGCCACGAACTCGTCTTTTGGCCGCGCGCCGTAAGCCTGTTGGAGTGCATCGCACGCGTCGAGCCCGGTGGCGTCTTCAAACAGTCCACAGCAGAGTTCATCAAGAAGCGCTGTGGGCAGGTTCGACCAGCGGAACTTGTATCTAGGCACTGCACTTCCAACAGGTAACCGTCGAAAACACCCCCAAGGCTTTCCTGCTTATGGACACTAGCGGCGCGAGTCCTCCCGCATGCCGATACCGAAGCAAGTAGTTGCCGGCGAGTGCCTCCATGCTCACGACCGACCTTCAGCACCCGCGAGCTGTGCGGACAACGCCTCCAGCGAGAGCACCGTCCATCCCTCGGCCTCAAGCTCTGCACGATCGGCCGTCTCAATCCCAAACTCGCAGCGATAAGCCGGTCAGGCCAAGCGACAGAAATAGGGATACCACCTGCGCTTTCGAAGCCGAGCTCCGGGCGAATTACGCCCGCTTCCGCGAGTGCCAGGACCATGTCTCGCTCTGAGCCGACCGCTGACCGATATGCCGGCACCCAATCCGGTGGCAACGAGTCCGGAACCGCTGCTTCCGTGATCTGGACGTCCACCGCGCCTTCGTTCTCTACCAACCGCCGAAGTACTTGTTCGGCGGCCCCACGCGAGAGGTAATCGTGGTCGCGTTGGTTTTGATAGCTGCGAAGACACCCATAGCAAGAGGTCTCCGGTCCACACTCGCAGTCGCTCACGCGGCGGAGTGCTACGCGCAACACTCGTTCGAGGTTTTCTTCGACCTGAAGTACGTGCCCGGCTCCACCAGGCACAGCGTCGAATAGCGTGATCGACCAGCGGTCCGCGCCGGAAGGGGTCAGCGAACCCCCGATGTCCTCGCGCGCGATCTCCAGCGTCTCCGACGCAGCTTCGACGATGGCGTACAGCGGCCCCACCGTCCACAGACCAACGGGAGAGTAGAGCGATTCAACCGCACCCTCAACCAGGAATGGCCTACGCCCAGACCTACTTTTCCGAGGAAGCCCGCGCAGCGACCTACCAGGACTGGCTACATCATTACAATCACTGTGAACCCACACCGGCATCAAAGGTAAGACACCCATCGACCGCCTACGCGTTCACAACCTGCCCGTGAAGAACACCGTAAATATTCGCCGACTATCTTCGCCGACTTCAGCGAGGTGCTGTTCGGCTTCACCGTCGCGACCCGAGCATCGGCGTCCCCCTGAGCCACCGGCACTCGGGAGCACTCGCCGCCCTCGTCGATATCCCGCAGATGTCAGCCGGAAGGCTAGCATCAGCACCACAAGCAACATTTTTCACAGGGGCACCACGCAAACATGTCGCAGCACAATCCCCCTGTAATCAAAGCAATTCGCTGACGTCGGCAAATGCCGAATCAACGAAGATCCCGCCGACACTCCCTCGCCGCGCACTAAAGATGTCGCCCCCGTCGCCTATGTTGAGGCCTCCAGACCAACGCACTGAATAGAGGAACGCGGGTGGACGACAACACGGGGCTGTCGGCGCCCGCGTTGCTCGAGCTCAACCGCGACCTTCAAGGCTCCCAGGCCATCCGCCTGCTCGCCGCGACCAACCTCAACCTCTACGCGACGCTCATGGAGCGTCACCTCAGCGACGGCGCCCTCCCCGAGACTGAACTCGTCGTCCGCCTCGAACGCGACCTCAATGAGCTGAAAGACCCCCAACAAGGACTCGCCCTCATCAAGTCCTGGGCCGCCCAGGGCTGGCTGCACCGCATCGTCGACGAACGCCATGACCAGAACGTCTGTTACCTCACCCAGGACACCCGCCGCGCCCTGGACTTTCTCCGCGGCATGCGCCGCCAGGACACCATCGCCACCGGCGGCTCCATCACCGGCATCGCGACCCGCCTCAAGCAGGTCGCCCTGCGCGTCGACAACGATCCCGCCCGCGTCCGCAAGCACATCGAAGCCGAAATCGCCGCTCTCCATGAGGAACTCGACCAGCTCGACGCCGGCCAACGCCCCCAACCCGACGTCACCGACTGCTACGACGAGGCCCGCGCCATCGCCCTGCAGATGGAACGCCTCATCACCGACATCGGCCAGTACGGCACCATGATCGAGCAGGCCACCGCCGCCCTCGACGAACCCATCGACTCCAACATTGAGTACCGCGACCGCCAGCGCCAGATGTACACCGACTACCAGACCGCCTGGGACTCCCAAGGCCGCGACTCCCACCGCGCCTTCCTGCGCATGATCAACGACCCCGACCAGCGCGCCGAGTTCGAGACCGACGTCGCCGCTGTCGCCGAAGCCCTGCCCGCCCTCGACCCCGCCCTGCGCAAGGTCATGGCCGGCTTCTTCGAACTCGTCGGCCACCAGATCGACGAAGTCGAACGCATCCAGCAGCGCTGCGCCCAACGCGTCAAACGCTTCACCGCCTTCGGCACCATGGAGCAGAGCCGCGGCGTCGCCCGCCAACTCAACGAGGCCATCGGCGCCGCCCGCGCTCTGCTTAAGTCCAGCTTCATCGACTCCCGTCTCGACATCGACGTCCCGCTGACCCGCCACGCCATCAGTTCCGTTGGGGCACTTAGCTTCAAGATCGGCGACCTGTCCAACCCCAAGCCTGCCGAACACGCCGCGAGCGATGTCGACCTCGCCAGCTTCGCCGCCCTCACCACGCAGGTCGATGCACCCGCCATGTCCGACATGCTCAACCACGCCCTGCGTGACGGGCCCGTCGAACTCCCCGACGCCGTCGCCATGCTCGACACCGCCTACCTCGGCCACGTCATCGTGTTGTGGTCCTGGGCGCTTACCCAGCCCAACAAACCAGACGCCGAATCCTCCACCGTCCGCTTCCGGTCCCTCGACGGCCGCGACCGCGAAATCGCCGTTCCCCGTTTGACCTTCACCGAACCCATCACCACTATCGCCGGAGCCAGCACATGACCACCGACGCCGATATCGACTTCTCCTCACTCCCCGAGGTCGACCAACAGACCGCACGTCCGCCCGGCGTCCGCCGTCCGCGGTTCGACGGTGACGTCTCTGAACTCCCCGACCGCGCCTGCTGGACACTGCAGCACCTGCTCACCCGCCGCTACATCAGCGCCGAGGCCGACGCCGACATCTACAGCTGGGTCCTCGAATACCGCAAGGAACTCGCCGTCCGGCTCTCCGAACTCGACCTGATCCTGCGCATCGTCGACGGCACCGATATCGCATTCATCGAGCAGGCGCGCTACGAATCTGCCAGGGGCATCAAGGTTCTGCGCCGCGAGCCTCTTGGCACCTACGACTCCATCCTCGCGCTGCACCTCGCCCAGATGATGCGCGCCGCCGCCGGACAGAGCGTCCTCATCAGCCGCGAGGAGATGCACGGTTTATTCTCCGCGATCCTCAACGACACCGACCGCGATGCCGTCACCTTCGCCGCCCGCATAGACGCCGCCATCGCCCGACTCACCGGCCTGGAGATCCTGCGCAAGAGCCGCGACGACGAAGACAGCTACACCATCTCCCCCGTCATCACCGCCATCATGACCGCCTCGGTCATCACCGAACTGCAACAGCAATTCGAACAACTGCTCAACGGCGGCGCACCGGCCGAGGACGAAGAGGCCGACGATGACTGAACAATTCCATCTGTCCCGGCTGCAGGTCATCAACTGGGGCGTGTTCGACGGCTATCACTCCATCCCGTTCAGCAGCGGCGGCGCACTGATCGCCGGCGCATCCGGTAGCGGCAAATCATCACTGCTGGATGCTATTTCGCTCGGCTTCCTGCCGTTCAACCGCCGCAACTTCAACGCCTCCGGCGACAACACCGCCGCGGGTTCCAGCGCCGGCCGCCGCACCGTCGACAAGTACGTTCGCGGCGCCTGGGGCCAGCGCAGCGACGGCGGCTCCAGCCGTGTCATGTACCTGCGCGGCGACGGCACCGCCTGGTCGGCCGTCGCGGTCACCTACGCCAGCGACTCCGGGCGCACCGTCACCGGCCTGGTGCTCAAGTGGCTCACCGGTGAATCGCGCAACGACTCGTCGAGCCGCTTCATCCTCGGTGACGGCGACCTCGACATCGAGGACGTCTGCAACCGATGGGCGGCCGGTCGTTTCGACGCGAAAGTCTTCACGGAGGACTGGCGGTTCTCCACCAAAGTTGAATCCCAATACCTCGCGCAGCTGTACGCGACCATCGGCATCCGCGCCTCCGATGCCGCCCAGCAGTTGCTCGGCAAGGCGAAGTCGCTGAAAAGCGTTGGTGGACTGGAACAGTTCGTCCGCGAGTTCATGCTCGACGAGCCCGACAGCCTGGCCCGGCTGCCCGAGGCGCTCAAACAGATCGACCCACTCGTCGAGGCCCGCGAACTGCTGGCCGTCGCGCAGAAGAAACGCAAGATTCTCGGCGACATCGAGCAGATCCAGCACCGCTACACCTCGGAGTCGTCCGACCTCGGCATCATCGACCTCGTCGACGCGCCGATGGTGCGCGCGTTCACCGACCACGTCCGCCTCGCTCAGTGCCCCGAGCACATCGCCACGCTCGACAGCACCATCGACCAGCTCGAGAACGAGTACGAGGACGTCACCCGCAGCCTGAATCTGGCCAAAGCGGAAGCGGATTCGCTCAACGCACAAATCAGCGGATCCAGCGCGAATCTCGCGCCGCTGCAGTCCCAGGTGACCGCTGCCGAGGCCGAAGCCGAGCAGGTGGAGCGCCGCCGCTCGGCCTACGAGGACATGCTCACCGCCCAGGACATCGAGCACCCGGACACCGCCGACGAGTTCTGGAACCTGCGCGAGGAACTTCTGTCACAGGCCACCGAACTGCTCGCCAAGGTCGAGCGCAACCGCGAGGCGTCCACCGACGCCGAGTACGCCCAGAAGTCGGCCCGCATCGCCCGCGACGACGCCGCCAAGGAACTCAAACGCGTCGAGCATGTCGGCTCGGCATTGCCAGAGTTCGCCATCGCGATGCGTGACCACATCTGCGCGGCGATCAAGGCCGACTCCACCGAACTGCCCTACATCGCCGAACTCCTCGACCTCAAGCCGGACCAGACCCGCTGGCGCACCGCCGTCGAGAAAGTCCTCAGAGGCGCAGGGCTGCGACTGCTGGTGCCCGACCAGCACTGGGAGAAGGTGCTGCGGTTCGTCAACGACACCGACATGCGCGGCCGCCTGCAGCTGCACCATGTGCGCGCCAAGTTCCTGGGCGCCGAACCTGTCGCCCCCGAGCCGAACACGTTGGCGGGCAAGCTCTTCGCTGTCGATCCCGCGCATCCGTGCGCGGCCGAAGCCGTCGACGTCATCACCAACGCCGGCGATCACATCTGTGTCGACACCCCTGACGTGTTCGCTCGCTTCCGGCGCGCGGTCACCGACACCGGGCTGTACAAGGACTCCGACCGGCTCGCGGTCAAGGACGACCGCAAGGCCGTTAAACAATCCGAGTACCTGTACCAGGGCGACGTCACCGCCAAGATCAACGCGCTGACACTGGAACTCGCCACCGCCGAGGACACGTACCAGAAGGCCCGCCGCGTCGCCGACGACATCGCCGCACAACGCCAACAGTGGCGCGACCGCGCGACCGCCTGCAAGGCGATCTGCGAGCAGTACCCGCAGTGGAGCCAGATCGACACCGAGACCGCCGACGGCCATGCCGAGCGACTGCGCGAACAGTACGAGCTGCTGCTCGCCGAGAACCCCGACCTGGACAAGCTCAACGGCCGCGCTGACGAATGCTGGTCGCAGATCCAGAAATTCATGACGCGCCGCGGTGCGATCCAGACGCGGCGCGACGGCCTCGACGAGCGCCGCACCCGGCTGATGGAGCTGGCCGAACGGTTGTCGCCGGCGTTCGTGTCCGAGCCGCTGACCGAGCTGCTGCACCGCTACGCCGCGGCGCTGCCCGTGTCGCTGGAGCTGCTCGATCCCGAACCGCACCGCGATGCGTTGTTCACGTCGATCAAGAAGGATCGTGAGTCGTTGCGCGAGAGTCGGCGGCGGTCCTACGACGAGCTGGCCCGCATCCTCAACACGTTCGACACGTCGTTCCCCGACGCGATCCCCAACGACAGCGAGGACTTCGACGAGCGGGTGCACGACTACGTCGCGCTGTGCCGCCACATCGACGAGCGTGAGCTGCCCGACGCCTATGAGCGGATGATGCGTCTGGTCACCGAGCAGGCGCCGGACGCGATCCTCACGCTGCACCGCGTCGCCGAGCAGGAGACGAGGCGCATCGCCGAGCAGATCGACCGCGTCAACACCGGATTGGGCTCGGTGGAGTTCAACCGTGGCACTCGGCTGACGCTGCGCGCGACGCCGCGCGTACTGCCCGCGGTCGCCGAGCTCACCGAGATCGTGCGGTCCATCTCGCGGCGCATCGCCGAGGTGGGGCTGGGCGACAAGCAGGCGATCCTCGATCAGTACGCCGACATTCTGCGGCTGCGCAACCGGCTGGCGTCCACCGCGCCGGAGGACAAAGCGTGGACGCGGGACGCTCTGGACGTACGCAACCGGTTCACGTTCGACTGCGCGGAGTGGGCGGGCGACGAGCTGATCCGCACGCACAGCAATGCGGGCGATAACTCCGGCGGTGAGCAGGAGAAGCTGATGGCGTTCTGCCTCGCCGGTGCGCTGAGCTTCAACCTGGCCAGCCCCGAAAGTGCCGACAACACACCGGTTTTCGCGCAGCTGATGCTGGACGAGGCGTTCTCCAAGTCCGATCCCCAGTTCGCGCAGCAGGCGCTATCAGCGTTCCGGAAATTCGGCTTCCAGCTGGTGATCGTGGCGACCGTGCAGAACGCGACGACGATTCAGCCCTACATCGACAGCGTGGTGATGGTGTCCAAGACCGAGGCGACGGGCCGCAACGTCCGCCCCGTCGCGACGGTCGCCACCCGGACCATCTCGGAGTTCACATCGATCAAGCAAGAGATGCGCAGGAGCGCGAAAGTGCCCGTCAGCGCGTGACCTCAGCCCGGTAGTTGCTCGAGCCAGTCCGTGTTCCCGTCGACGGGCTGACCATTGATCACGACGGTCGGGACGCCGGGCTCGGGAAACTGGCGCAGGAGCGCGAGGTTGTTGGCCGCAATGGTGTGCGCGTCGTAACCGATCGGCAGGCCGAGCCTGATGAGATCTTGGGCCGGTTGCGGCGCACCGGCGACGCCGGCCAGATCGGCGAGCTGATTGTTGTCGAGATCCGTGGGCCCCTGCTCTTCCGGCTGATTCTCTACCGAGAAGATCTGCTGCACAAAGCGCCACGAGACGTCGCTTGTCCGCGACTGATCCGCAATCACGAAGGCCGCATAGATCGCTCGAATGTCATACGTCTTGCTGGCCGAGTACTTGTCCAGGAAATCCACGAATCGGAGGTTGACGCGAAGCCTGCCGTCCTCGATGCGTCGGCCGATTTCGTCGCCCTGCTCCTGGACCATCTGCCCGCTGAACGGGCACATCGGATCCACGTACAGATCGACCACCCCGAGTGCATGCGGATCACCGATTGCGACGACATCCCCCGCTGGCGCGGCAACGGCCGCCTGGGCAACCCCTGTGGTCGGTCCGCACAACAGCATTGCCGCGATCAGTCCGAGGACTGCCCCGACGGCACGCACCGTCCGGCTCAACCGTGTTCCGTTCATGGCACCCATCATGTCGTAACGAGATGCACCAAGGCGGCGCCGAAGGCGCCCGCCGGGGTGTGACGGCGTTTCCACGCCCTGTCGAGTCAGCAGCAGCGGACCCCTGAATGCGGGCCGTTGGGCTCTAGCCCGAGCAGGCCGCCAGAGGCAGGGTGCCAAGGATGAGCAGGCCTGGACGCACACGACCATTTCGCACGGCCGACGGCGGCGTCCTGCCGGAAAGTATCGCCGAGCTCGGCTACTGCCGACTGGGCGGCGTCGACCAGTGGGTGTTGATTCGCGGCCAGAACCTCGCCAACCCGCCGCTGATTCATCTGCACGGCGGACCCGGGTTCAGCGAGACTCGATTCTTTCGCCACTTCAACTCTGACCTGGAGAGACGGTTCACCGTTGTCTATTGGGACCAGCGTGGTGCGGGCAAGTCGTTCGACCGAGACATCCCGCGGTCCTCGATGACGGTCGAGCGATTCATCGCCGACCTCGACGAGCTGGTCGACACGGTTTGCGCCCGCCTCGGTCAGGAGCAGGTCGTGCTGCACGGACATTCGTGGGGTTCGGCGCTCGGCGTGCTCTATGCAAGCCAACACCCGCAGAGGGTGGGAGCCTACGTCGGCACCGGCCAGATCGGTGATTGGGCCGCCGCGGAATCGGCCTCCTACGCATACGGTCTTGCCGAGGCGTGGCGTCGCAAGAACCGCAGGGCCGTCGAAGGCCTGTGCGCGATCGGACCGCCGCCGTACCCAGCGTCCAGCGTCTTCAAGGAACGGACCTGGCTGCAACGCCTCGACGGCCAACTGAGCCCGAAGTCGCTCTGGAAATTCCGACACGTCGCGCTCGGCGGCACCGAATCATCGATACTCGAACTGCCGAACGAGTACCGCGGCTTCCGATTCACCATGGATGCGATGTGGGACGAGGTCTCGTCGCTAAACCTCTTGAACACCGCACCGGCGTTGCAGATGCCGGTCTTCTTCTTCCTCGGACGTCGTGATCATTGGGTGCCGCCCGAAACGAGCGTGGCCTACTTCGACGCGCTGCATGCACCGTCGAAGGAGCTGCTCTGGTTCGACCGGTCTGGGCACGAGCCCTTCGTGGACGAAGCGGCCAAGTTCAATGACGCCGTGGCTGGGACAGCGCAGTGAGAGCGTCGTCGCGCCGGTCGACGCGCTCGAATAACGCCTGCGTATCAGGAGGGTGCCATGGGTGAGCGGGTCGAGCCCTCCGCCCTCGCTGTCGGCGACGACCACGCTGTGCGACGCCGACTCGAGCAATGCGTCGCCGCGCTGCGGCGGATGGTGAACGACGATTGGTTCGACGCCCACGAAGACACCATCGGCATGGAGGTCGAGTTCGATCTCGTCGACCCATTGGGCCGGCCGCGGCTGATCAACGACGCGGTCCTGACACGCCTCGGTCGCACGGACATGCAGCACGAGCTCGGCCAGTTCAACGTCGAGCTGAACCTGGCTCCCCTGCCCCTGCGGGGCCCGGTCTTGCGCGATTCCGAATCCGCCCTTGTCGACGTGCTCGACAGGTGCAGGGCCGCGATCGAGGGGCTGGGCGTTCGGATGATCGCCGTCGGCATGCTGCCCACCCTGAGCGCCGACCAGCTGACCGTCGAGCGCATCTCACACAACCCGCGTTACAAGCTGCTGTCGCGCCGGATACGCGCCGCTCGCCACCGCCCCTTCACGGTGCGCATCGACGACGGATGCGAGCCGGTGGAGTTCAGCACCGACTCCGTCGCCCCCGACGCCGCCACCACCAGCCTGCAGCTGCACCTGCGGGTGCCGCCGAACCGGTTCGCCGCCTACTACAACGCCGCCCAGACGATCGCCGGCGCTCAGGTCGCGGTGGGCGCGAACGCGCCATACCTGCTCGGGTACCAGGTCTGGCAGGAAACCCGAATCACGTTGTTGGAGCAGCTGCTTGACACCCGCCGTCCTAAAGAGGTCCGCGCGGGTGCTCCGGCGCGCGTTCGCCTGGGCGACCGGTGGATCGACGGCCCGGTCGAGCTGTTCGACGAAGTCGTCCGCGACTTTGCGCCGCTGGTCCCGACGCTGGAGGCCGAGGATCCCGACGCCGCGCTCGCGGCCGGGCGTACCCCGGGCCTGCGGGAGCTCCGCCTGCACAACGGCACGGTGTGGCGCTGGAACCGTCCGGTCTACGACGTGCAGACCGGGCGTCCGCAGCTGCGCATCGAAAACCGGGTCCTGCCCAGCGGGCCGACCGCCGTCGATATGATCGCCAACGCCGCGTTCTATTACGGGCTGATCCGCACCATCGCCGACAGCGATCCAGCGCCGTGGGAGCAGATGCCGTTCGAGGTCGCCGAGCGGGACCTGCACCGCGCGGCGCGCGACGGCTTGGCGGCGCAATTGTTTTGGCGGGGCGCCGATCACCCGGCCGATCGACTCACCCTCGAGGTCCTGCTGCCAGCCGCCGCAGCCGGCCTGGACGCCTGGGGCGTGGACACCCATGACCGCGATCGGTACCTCGGCATTATCGAAGCGCGGGTTCGAAGCGGCCGTACCGGTGCCGCCTGGCAGATGGAAACGGTGCGCGGTCTGCAGGAGAGCGGGCTCGAGCGCATCGCGGCGCTGCATGAGATGACTCGGCGGTATGTCGAGCACGCGCACACGGGTGCCCCGGTGCACGAATGGCCCCTACCATGACCGCAGCCGCGCTCCGGGCCGGTTGATTCAGCCTTTCGTTGCCCGTTCGGCGGTGAACGACACCGTCACGGAGTCAACGACTTTCATCGATCCCAACAGCATCGAGTACGGTTTTACACCGAACTCGGATTGGCGAACGTCAGCCTCGCACGACAGTCGCCACGCCTTACCGAGATCCTCGACGCACAGGTCGATCTCGCGCTCCTGGGCCACACCATGGATCTCCAGGGTGCCGGTCAGCAGATAGCCGTTGTCCGACTTCTCGATGCCGCTGGTCAGGAAGCGGATCTTCGGGAACCGTTGCGCGTCAAGGACTCCCAATGCGTTCGACCGTGCCAGCGCTTTCTCCGGTCCCGACAGCGATTTCAAGCCGCCTTCACCCTTCACCACTTCAAGGGAATCCACCTCGACCGTCAGTTCTGCCTCCACCGGCTCGCCTCCGCTCCACCGCACCGTGGCCAGCCAGGTGGTCATCGCGATCGTCAACCGGTGGCCCATCTTGGCCGCCCTGCCCGTGACTCCGGTGTGAACCAGCAGCCGACCATCCGAAGCATCCAGGTTCCACACGTTGGCATTCATCGGCCGGAATCTACTCGGCACCCAGTGCCCAGCACGGGCGAAGATGACTCACCCGGTGGCGCCGGGTGCGCGAACGACCCTCGGGACCGCCGGGAAATAGGCCGCCATCTCGGCGCGCGCCTTGCGCAGGGCCGGTGGCGAGGTGAACGTTCGGATCTGGATTGATCTAGCTCGGCCGCGATCCGCCGGCGCGAGTCCTTGGTGAGGCGATGAAACGGCATCCCCAGCACCGCTTGAGCCCCCGTCGGCGTCGTGCCGAGCAGCGCCGCACGTTGCACCGTGCCGCCGAGCAGATCAACCGCGTCAACACCGGCCTGGGCACGGTGGAGTTCAACCGCGGCACCAGGCTCATACTGCGCGCCGCTCTTCCGCTGGTTTTCCACGGGTCCGTCGTGGGCATCCCGGCGGCATGAACAAGCTGACCCGGCTCCGGCGTGCAGAAAAACAGATCGTCAAGGCCCAGCGGCGCATCTGGCTCGCTCAAGCCTTGGCGTGGCCGACGGTGATCGCGGCCGGGGCGACGTCGGTGGGCGTACTGGTGTGGTTCCTCCGACGAGACGCGGCAGGTAATCGCCATGAGATGCCCGACCTGCCGGGCGCCCATGAGGACGGCACCGTCCACGTGGAGCCAGACGGACAGCTCACTAACACTTCTAACGCGAGCGACCCTCAGGATCCGCTCAACGCTCATCGCTGATTCGCCCGCCTGATATCGACCAAAAGATTGCCCCCGCTACGGCGTTTGGGCAGCGCTTGGCGGGTGAACACCCGAAGAGCATGATTGCAGCCCAAGAAAGGAAATCATCATGGCACTCGACGATGACGACATGACGACAGCAGGCGGCGGCGGAGAAGGTACGGCCGACGGCGGCTCCAACCCCGAAGGTCACGACGGCGGCGCCGACGGAACCGCGGACGACGATAAGAGCGGCGAGGGCACGGCCGACGGCGGCTCCAACCCCGAGGGTCACGACGGCGGTGCCGACGGAACCGCCTGAGGCCGGCATGCTGAGCCGGTGCGTAGCCACTGATACCGGTGCGTTCGCCACCGAATATTGGGGCCGCAAACCCCTGCTCAGTCGCAGCACCGCGCTACCCCGCGACTTCAGCGATCTCCTCTCACCAACTGCGGTTGACGAGCTCATCGCTGAGCGCGGGGTACGCGCGCCCTTCATCAGGATGGCCAAGACGGGCGACGTGCTGGCCCGCGGCTGCTACACCGGACCGGCCGGCTTCGGCGCCGAGATGCCCGACCAGGTCGACTCAGCCAAGGTGCTGACCGAATTCGCCGCCGGTGCGACGATCGTCCTTCAGGGGTTGCACCGGTTGTGGCCCCCGCTGATCGATTTCGTGCGCGGCCTCACCGACGACCTGGGTCACCCCGTGCAGGCCAACGCCTACATCACCCCGCCGGACGCTCAGGGATTCGAGCCCCATTACGACGTCCACGACGTGTTCGTCCTGCAAGCCGCCGGCCAGAAGCGTTGGACGGTGCACGAACCTGTGCACCCGCACCCGCTGGACTCCCAGCCGTGGACCGAGCACCGCGACGCCGTCACCGCACGCAGCCGCGAGACCCCGACCATCGACACCGTCCTCTCACCGGGCGACGCGCTGTATCTTCCGCGCGGGTGGGTGCACTCCGCTCGATCCGAGGACACCACGTCCATCCACCTGACCATCGGAGTCTCGGCGCTGACGTACCTCGACGTCGTCCGCGCGGTCGTCGACACGCTCGCCGCGGACGAAGAGTTCCGGAAATCACTGCCCATGGGCATCGATGCCACCGATCGCAGTGAAATGGCCTCGACGACAAGCAAAGTGATGGCTCAGCTGACCGACGTCCTACGCGATCACGCCGCCGACCTCAGCGACAGGGCAGCCACGAAGCTATCGGATCGTCACGCGCAAAAGACCCGCCCCGTCGCCGTACGGCCCTTGGCCACGCTGGACGCCATGGCCACCGTCGACACGTTGCGAGTTCGATGGCGCCACGGGCTGATCGGCACGCTGGAGCACCTCGGCGAACAGGTGTGCCTGCGGCTGCCGGATCGGACCATCACGTTTCCCGACTCGTGCGCCGCTGCTCTCGAAGCGCTGCAACACGGACTCGCCGCGGACGCAGAAACACTGCCGGATCTCGACCACGCCGACTCGACGGTCCTTATTCGCCGACTCTTGCGCGAGGCCGTCGTCGTTGAGGCACAAGGGTGAGCCCCGAACGCATACCGTGCAGCGACCAATCGCTGACACGCAACGACCCCATGTACGGCACGGCCGGTGCAGGACGGTCCTGGGCGATGCTCGAACTGTGCGGCGGCTGGGGCCAATCGGCGTTCCTCGACTCCCCCTCCCTCATCGAGCGCGAACTCGGACGAAGCATCTGCCGCCGCATCGAAACAGAAGGCCTGCGGGTCACCGCGATACGCCGGCCGGGACGCCGGGACGAGACGCCGCGCTGGCGATGGTTCATCGCGCATTGCGAGGAGGGCAGCGAGGCGCTCTACGGCGGAGAGGTCGACGACGCCCGCGGGTACCTGGACATCGCCTTGGACGGCTCGGACGGCCAGCGGGTCGACGGCCCGCTGGTCGCCGTCTGCGCGCATGGCAAGCACGACCAATGCTGCGCCGTGCGGGGACGGAGCGCGGCGTCGGCCATCGCGGCCGAATACCCCGAATTGACTTGGGAGTGTTCACACTTGGGCGGCGACCGGTTCGCCGCCACCATGCTGATCCTGCCCGAGGGCCTGCTCTACGGGCGCGTCGACTCGACCGACTCCGCCGAGCTGGTGGCCAAGTACCTCGACGGTCGGCTGGACCACAGATATCTGCGCGGACGCACGTCCCTCCCACACCCTGTGCAGGCCGCGCAGTACTTCGCGCGCGAGTCGCTGGGTGACGACCGCATCCACGCCCTGTCACCGCTGAAGGTCGAACACACCGAACACCAGATCCGCGTCGAGCTGTCCACGGACCCGGGTTCGGTGAACGTCGTTCTCGCGGAGAAGATGTCGGAGCCGCTGCTATCCATGTGCCGCGCCACGGTCGCGGGTGCGGTGCGCACGTTCGAATTAGTGTCACTCTCGTCGGACTGAGGAGACTGTTTGTATGGCGGACATCATCGAGCTGGTATACGCCGACCACGATTGGTTTCGTCGTCAATTCTTCCTGCTGGACGACGCGAAGTCCGACGCCGAGCTCGCCGCGATCTGGAATGCCCTCGGCGACCGCCTCGATGTCCACGCCGAAGCCGAGGAGGCCGTGTTCTACCCGGCACTGCTCAAGCACGGCGGCAGCGAGGACCGCGGCAATCCCGAGGGTGACCCGGAAGACGAGACCGAGGACGCGATCACCGACCACAACGCGATCCGCGACGCGATTCGTCGCTCTCGCCAACACAAACCGGGCACGAAGGAATGGTTCGACGCCGTTTTCGAGGCCCGTAAGCAGAACGGCGAACACCTCGACGAGGAAGAGCGCGAGGCGATGCCGGACTTCATCAAGAGCGCTTCCCTGGAGCTCCGGCACGAGTTGGCGATGCAGTGGCTGCAGTTCTATGCCGATCGCGAGACGACGGTCAACGTCGACAACCGCGACAAGGACGCCGACGACTACATCGCCAAGCACTCCTGAGGAACCTGGCCGTCGTCATTCACGGTGCTTGCGGCGACTCTCGTCGGGATCAGGTCGTTTCCACCGTGGCCAGCACGTGCGCGCGCAACCGCGCACCAAGCTCGGCCAGCGCGAAATCGGCGTCGGCCAACACACCCGCGTAGAGGTGGATGTCGTGCCACAGTCCGTCGAACTTCTGGTGCTCGACATCAGTTGCCCCGCTGACGATCGTCTCCACCAGCGCATCCTCGCCCGCGCTCTGCAACACAATCGGCGGCAGATCCTCGAAGTCCCCACACGCCGGAGACACTGACGATGTGATCACCGGGTGGATCAAACCCAATGCCGCCGGTCCTGGGATTCCCCTGTCCCGCAACGTCATCGCCAGGGCCAGCGCCAGCCCGCCACCCGCTGAATCACCCGCGATCACTGTCATGTGGGGGTTCATTCCGGCTGCCAACAACGCCGTGTAGACCTCGACCATCTCCTCGAGTGCCACTGCCTGCGGCGCCAACGAGTAGTCGGCAACACGGTCGCCATCCACGCCGCCTCGGCCAGCCTGCCCGCGACACCCCGGTAGCCGTACGCACTGCCCAGCCCGTACGCTCCGCCATGCAGATAGACCAGCGTCGCGTTGGCTCCCGGGCTCACCGTCCGTTCCACCGGCACCCCGCCGACGACCTCTCGCTGCCACTGAAGGCCTTCGAGCGGTCGCGTCAACGCGGTGACGGCGTCATACATCTTTCGATCAACGCGCACCGAGGTCCGATGCGAAGCTAACGGCGAGCGGCACCCCCTCAGTGCCGCTTGCACGATCTCGCGACGAATCCTCACCATGCGTCGCTTCATGCATTGAGAATGGCGGTCAGCAGATCCTCGGGTCTTGACCAAAGCCGACAATTTTTTACCATTTTCCGACAGGGGGCAACGGTGGGCAACCTCATCCGGGCCACGGCGATGTGGGGCTACCCCGGGCTCGTACGCGAGCTCGGGGCCGACCCGGCGGTGTTTCTGGACCGCTTCGGCATCCCTTCGGGCACCGAGCTAGAGGAGGACACGTTCATCCCTTTTGCGTCGCTCGTCCGGATACTCGAAGCCACCGCCGAGGAGCTGACTTGCCCCGACTTCGGGTTGCGCCTATCGGGCCGCCAAGGCCTGCACATCATCGGGCCCATCGCAGTGATCGTGCGCAGCGCGTCGACGGTGCTCAGCGGTATCGAAGCCGTCGAGCGCTTCCTCTACATTCATTCCCCCGCGCTCACGCTGGCCGCCCAGCCACGCGACGATGGCGGCGTGGAGTTCAGCTACGAAATCGTCGAGCTGGGAGTTCCTTCAATCCAGGCATACGAGCTGAGCATGGGCATCGCCGCGCAGATCGTCCGCATGCTCGGCGGGCCGTCAGCGCGTCTGGACGCCGTCTCATTTCCGCATCCCCAACAGGGCACCGACGCCGCCTACCGTGACGCACTGGGCTGCCCTGTGTACTTCGAACGGCCGCGGGCCGGCTTCGAGCTGTCGGCGGAGCTGGCCGCCCGTGGCAATGAGAACGCCGACCCGCAAACACAACGCATCGCCACCGAATACCTCGAGGCTACGTACCTTCCGACCACTGCCACGCTGTCCGATCGCGTCGCGGAGCTGGCACGCCGACTGCTACCCACCGGGCAATGCACTGCCGAAGCGATCGCCGACGAGCTCCACATGCATCCGCGAACGCTACAGCGGCGACTCGGCGACGAGGGTGCCCGCTGCCAAGACATCATCGACCGCGAACGCCGAGCACAGGCCGCACGCTACCTCGCCGAACCGGACCTTCATCTGTCACAGATCGCCGGTCTGCTCGGGTATGCCGAACAGAGCGCGTTGAACCGGTCGTGCCGACGCTGGTTCGGCAGGACACCGAGGCAGTATCGGTCGGGTGCCCTGGTGTAGGAGCTACCCGGCCGTAAAGTTTGAATTCGAAATGGTTTGATCGCCGGACAGCGAGGGCACAGACCCGTGGGGCCCAGCCGCCATCAGGGTAAGTCGTTGGTGGTAGACGTCCCAGCGAAGCCCCCGAAGCGCCCGACGTCCAGCAGAGTGGCGTCGTCCTATGAGCCTCGGGGGCTTCGTCTACTGGGTCAACCGACGTCCGCCACCATCCCGCGGTGCATGACCCGGTTGCCGACGACTCCGGCGTGATCCGCTCTGTGCATCACGCAGCGGTTGTCCCACATCACCACGTCGCCGGGTGCCCACGCGTGCCGCATGACGTTCTCGTCTCGCGTGCAGTGCGCAATCAGATGCTCGACCAGCGCCCGCCCATCCTCGGGCGTCAGGCCGCTGACCGTCGCACATCGCGCTGGGGAACTCAGATACAGGGCCCGACGTGCCGAGACCGGATGCTTACGCACGACGGGGTGCACCGCCGACGTCTCATCACCTTCACTCACCTCCACTCCTGTGACGACATGAGTGATTGAACGCAACGCGACGTCTTGGCGGACCTCTTTCGGCAGGCCCTCATACGCCCGATACTGGTTGGAAAACAACGTCTGCCCGCCACTTTCCGGTACGTCCACGGCGCGCAACGCCGTGTACGCCGGCGGAATTCGGACGTAGCTCGTGTCGACGTGAAACTCGGAGCGCGGCGGCGTCTCACGGCCGACGTTGCTCACGACGTTGAGGTCCGGGTGTCCGTCGACCGGCGTCTCCCCCGTCGTGAACATCAATTCTCCGAAGCCGCGAAGGAACCGTGCGAACGCCGTGTCATCGATGTTCTGTTCGCGGAATACCAGCACGCCGTGCTCGCCGAGCAAGCGCTGCAGCACGTCGACATGAGCCTGCCTGAGTGCGTCGACGCGCACACCGTCCACGACGGCACCGAGCGGATTCAGCGCGGTGACTTTCATGCGATGCTCATCTCGCGGTCCAGTTCGGCCACCGTGTCGGTGAACAACTGCTCGACCGAAATTCCCGCCGCCGCTGCCATCACCGCGATCACGCTCGTCGGCGCGAACGAGCAGTACAGCCCCGCCTCCAGGAACCACGGCTCGCCGTTCGGGTCGATCCGGAAGTCGAACAGGCTGTAGTGCCGGCACCCTAACGCCTCATGGGCGCGACGCGCGACCTCCCACACCCCCTCAGTGATCGGGTCGTCGGTGCCGACGATCCACGCGCGCTCGTCGTCCTTGGCCACGAGATAGAGCGAGCCGTCGTCGCGGCGCGCCAGCTTGTCCGCTTCCTGGCGAACGCTGTTGACGGCGTACTCCTCGAGGGGCAAGCCGATGAGCTCGCCGTCGCGAACGATGATGCCGCACCGCACTTCCCGACCCAACTCGACGTACGACTCGACGAGTGCTGTGTCGCCGTGCGCCAGCGCGGCGCGTACAGCTCCGGAGTAGTCCGATGCGGAACGGACCAGCGTCACCCCGACAGAGTTATCCGCGCCGACCGGCTTCACCACCACCGGCAACCGAAGGTCCACTGGCGTCTCGTCACGCACCACACGACCCTCCGGCACGCGAACACCGGCCGCAGCGACGACCGCGCGCGTCTTGGCTTTGTCCGCGGCCACCGCCATGACGGACGCGGGGTTGCCGACGAACGGGATGTCCAAGGCGTACAGCAGCGAGCGGTACGACGTCATACCGGGTGGGCAGAACATCTGCGGCACAGCGACGCTCACGTTTAGTTGCTCGAGATGCACGACAGCGTCGGCGGTCTTCAACAACGGAGCGTCGGCGAGCGCGGCCGGTGAGAGATCCGAGGGAAACTGCCACTTCCCGCCCGGCGACACGTACGCGACGCGGTTGTCGCACAGGTCCTGCAGGACAGCCAGACACCCTCCCGCATAAAGCGCCGACAGCTCGGCGTGAAAAGCGTCGACCGGCGAGCCGACGAGATGCAGAACAGAGCCGGCCATCGCTAGTCGCCGCCCGTCTCGACCAGCTTGCCGATGTTGAAGTCCATCCGTGTCCAGCTGTGCCGCCGCCGCAGGGTCTGCCAGAGCAGCGACGGCATCTGCACATGGTGAACGGCGAAGAACGGCAGCGGATCCCAACGAGTGAAGATGGCGTCGGTCCCGCGAAGGATCGTCCGCAGCCGTGCCCACCGATCAGGTTGCGTGAGCAGCCGCCACACTTCGTGGTACAGCCAGTACGTCGGCCGCGAGGACGTCGTCGGCGTGATCATCGGATGTGCGTCGCGCAGATAGGCGTCGGCCACGTCAGGATGGTCGTAGAACATCGTGATCGCCGAGTGCGTGCGCGGATTGCACTCGATGGCGTAAGCATGCCCGTCGTGAGCTTCGATGAAGTCGAACGACAGCTGACCGGTCACACCCAGCGCACCGACGAAGCGCTCGACCCACTCCAGGATCTCCGGCTTGTCGACGTGCTCGTAGTTGATCTGGAACGCCGACGACTCGCAGCAGGCGTACACCTGTAGTCGCCCGTCGCGCACCATGCCGTGCGTGCAGTACTCGCGGCCCTCGATGAACTCCTGCAGAATCCACGGGTCCCGCGCCGAGATATCAAGGCTGCGGGCGAAGTCACCGTTGCGCGACCGGGTCTCGGCGGACAGGCGGGTGAGGACCATCCGCCCTACCGGGTTGTACGCGATGCGCTTGAGGATGTAGTCGCGGCCCGGCGGGAAGTCGAACTCGTCGATCTGCGACGGGTCAGTGATCCGGTGTGAGTCCGGCACGCGCAGGCCGAACGATCGCGCGATGCTCGAGAACTCGACCTTGTCGTCGACCAGTCGCACCGCGGTCCTATCACCGTGCACGACCTCACACACCTCGTTCAGCAGCGCCCGCGCCTCGGCGTCCGGCACGCTCGCCGCCGGACTGCACACCGGCACGTAGACATCGACCTTCTCCCGGCGGGCGATGTCGAGCAGCGCCTTGGCGTACCCGGGAGACGTGCACTCGGGCACCACATAGAACCGGTCGACGGCGCGGGAGAACCGGTGACCGGTCAGGCGGTACTTCTTCGATTCGACCAGCACCACCCGATGACCCGCGGTGTAGAACGACCTCGCCAGCTGCAACGCCTTCGTCATCTTGCCGCCGCTGATGAGCACCGTCCGCGGCACATCGGGAACACTGCGCGACAACGGTTTCCGCACCAGCAGCGCCAAGCCGACCAGTGCCAAGTTCACCGGCGCCACGAGGCTCAACACCAGGAGCGCCAAGACCGTCCGGCCGGTGCTCGGACGCGCCACCACCGGTGTCGGAGCAACGACAGTCGCGGTCACGTCACCCTCCGGATGAGCGTCAAACCATCGCGCAGGGGCAGCATCACCTGCTCGATCCGCGGATCGGCGGCCACCGCCTCGTTGAACGACGCGATCGCCTGCCCGTTCGCGGTCACTCCGACACCGGTGTACGGCTGGCCCTGCAACAGCGTGTTGTCAACGGCGATCACTGCCCCCGGCGCCAGCAGCGCGCAATCGAGCAGCATGTCCAGATAGGCCAGATATCCCGCCTTGTCCGCGTCGATGAACACAAAGTCGAACGGCTCACTCGTGCCATCCAAGCGACGCAGCGTGTCCATCGCAGGACCGACTTCAATAATGATGCGATCACCGACCGGCGAGTCGTCAAAGCATCCGCGCGCGAACGCCGCAACGTCGGCATCGACTTCACACGCCACGACCACACCGTCTTCGGGCACGGCTTCGGCGATCGCCAGTGCCGAATACCCGGTGAACATGCCGATCTCCAGCACGTACCGGGCACCGGTCATCCGGACCAGGAAGTTCAGCAGTTGCCCTTCGACATGGCCGGACAACATCTCCTGCTCCAACGTTCCCGCCGACCGGCTCACCCAATCGGTCGCACTGGTCCGCCGTGCCAACTGGGCCAGCGCCGGCGACGCGGGCGTCGTACACCGCTCCAGATAGCCGTCCAGACCGTCGGCGAGATCCCGCACTCGCGCCAACCGTTCGAGCACCCGCGGCGGCGCCCCACCCGACGCGTCCAATTCTGCGTAGACATCGGACAATTCGGCGGCCAGGATGGTCGTCGGCGTGACCGGACGCGCGGGCACGGTGAGCGACTCGTCGAGATCAGACACGGGCGACGGCCACGTCGATCGGCGCCCACATGTCGACGCCGTCCCCGCCGCGGTCGAACTCCAGGCACAGCTTCTTGTGCAACGTCATCGTGTCGACGAGTTCCTCGACGGTGACGTCGTTGAGGAACGTGCACTGTCCGATCGGGTCTGGCACCGCGGCGCGCAGCTTGCCGTCGCGGGTCTTGAGGATCGCGGCGGTGGCCGTGCTGAGCAGTTCGGGCGTGAGGTGCTCGCTGTCGAGCGCCAACCCCAGAGAGCTCATGACATCGAGGACCCGGTCGCGGTCGGTGGCCGATAAGAGCCCTCGCTGCTCGGCCAGGGTGACCGACAACGCCATGTCGATGTTGATGGCATGCCCGTGGAAGAACGGCGTCGGCGGCGCGAGTTCCAATGTGGGACTCCACGTGTGGCCGAACGCGATGACCCGGTCGAGGTCGATCTCGTGCAGGTTGGGTGACTCGAGTTCGAGCATCGCGGCGATCGCCTCATACGTCAGCCGGTGCCCGACACTGCGCAGCTCGGCGGACCCGTCGAGATGGCCGAAACGGGTCCGCAGCAGATCCGGACCATACGTCTCCAACAGAGTGAAGATGCCCTCGTGGCCGACCACGGCGATCTTGATCAGCTCGGCCATGCCGTTGCGCACCTGGTCGGTGGGCAGCGTCGCGAGGAACGAGAAGTCAAGGAACACCTTCTGTGACGCGTGGTAGGCGCCGAGCCGGTTCTTGTTCTTGCCGTGGTTGACCGCGACCTTGATCGACACACTCGCATCGATGAGTCCGATCAGCGTGGTGGGGATCCGGATGTAGGGCGTGTTGCGGCGATAGCTAGCACACGCGAAACCCGCGACGTCGGTGGTGAGTCCGCCGCCGACGACGAGCACCGGTTCGGTGCGCACCAGGCCGTAGGCGTCGAACTCGGTGACGATCCGCTCGAAGGTGTCCAGCGACTTCGCCGTCTCGCGGATCTGCACCGGCACCACCGTGAGCGCGATCCCGTGACAGTCGAAATAGGTGTGGATGCGCTCGCGGTAGAGCTCGTAGACCGTCTCGTCGACGACCATCAACGCGCGTCCGTAAGGGCGGTAGCAGTCGGCCAGCGCGTACTGGGCGGGGTGGAAGATTCCGTCGACGTATTCGAGGTCGTATTCGATCTTCTCGTAACCTTCGACGTGAAAGCCGTTGTCGTCGCCGGTGACTCGAGCCTGCATGTTGCTCACGATGTTCTCCTCAGGTCTCTGGGTGGTCAGGCGGTGACCAGCTCGGACAGGCGGTCGAGGTCGATGGCGTCGACCGTCTCGGTGGCGTCGCTGAAGTCGCCGCCCGCGGTGTTCTGGTTCGGGAACGCGACACAGGCGATGCCGGCCGCCACCGCGGCCTTGAGTCCACCTTCGTTGTCCTCGATGGCGACTGCGTCCGCCGCGTCGACCCCGAGCTCGCTCAGCGCGAAGAGATACGCCGAGGGCGAGGGCTTGGGCTCCTCGACGGCCGACTTGTCGACGACGATGTCGAAGTCGCTGGTGTCGATCTCACCCTGCAAGGCGTTGAGTAACGCGGCGATGTTCTCGCTCGAGGTGGTCGTGACGAGGCCGATCTTGTGCCCGCGCTCTCGGGCCCGCTTGATCGTCTCGGTGACACCTGGGCGCGCCGTCACCTGCTGCGTGCCGAGCAGCTCCTGGAAGATCGACGACTTGACGGCGTGGACCTCCGCGGCGTCGACGTCATCACCACATGAGGCGGCGTGGTCGGCGATGCGTTGCGCGCCGCCGTTGGACCGGAGCATCTCCCGGTAGTCGTCGCGCGACCACTCCCAGTCGAGGCCGTGCGCGGCGAACGCCTCGTTGAAGGCGCGGCGTTGCAGCTCAGAGGTGTCGGCGAGCGTGCTGATGGATCCGAACAGGATTGCGGACATGGGAACGGCCTTTCGTTTGACTCAGCGCGATTGACTTCCAACGGCACGAGCCATGTGCTCCAGACCCGCGCCTCAAGGCGCTGAATCCCCGGTCCACTATTGGCCTAAACGTCCAGTTTTGATTAATTCTTCCAATATTGGACACTCCGTCCATTAGATAACTTCTAGGCCAGTGTCAAGGGCCAACTCGTGAAAGGGCATCATCGTGACTCCTGCCGAGCGCGTCGCCTCAGGCGACGCCGCGCAGGACGCGCGGGTATCCCGCACCAGGGCCGACATCTCACGCGTCGCGCTGAAAGTGCTGACGGACGAGGGCGCGGATGCCTTGACGCACGGTCACGTCGCCGAGCGCGCCGGCTACTCGAAGACGACCCTGTACACGCACTGGCCGTCGCGGGTCGATCTCATCCTGCTGGCGCTCGACGCGATCGGCGACATGCCCCATCAGGAGCCGACGGGTGACCTGCGCGCTGACCTCGTCGGCGAGCTACGCGTTTTCCGCGGGGTGGTACTCGATTACCGACTGGATCAGATCCTCGCGGTCATGGCGCAATGGGCGTCGGTCGACGAGATGGCGCGCGTCCGCGACCAGATCAACACCGACGGTCAGAAGCCGATCCGGGGCATGCTCGCCGAGATCTTCAGCGGCTCGGATTTGGAAGCGGCGATCTCCATGCTCGCGGGTGTGGTCGCGTGTCCGACGATGATGTTCGGTTCGGTGCCCGACGACGACGTCATCGACGCGGCCGTCGACCTGGTGTTGCGGAGTTCGAAGGGTAAGCGGTCGCGCTGAGCCCTCAGCAGGCGGCAAACCGTCGTCAGAGTCGCCCTTTGAGGATGAAATTCCAGTACATCTGCGGCAATCCGTAGCGGTCGAACGCCCAGGCCGTCCGGCGCGGCTTCAGCGGATCGAGAAACGACGGCAACGAACTACTCAGCGATCCCGTCCGGTCGAACTCGCCGAACATCAGCCGGTGCGCGTCGGTCGCAATGGGCGCCACCGTGTACCCGTCGTACTCCTGGAGCCGCCCACCGCTGCGCGCCGCCAGCAGGTTGTCGACCAGGATCGCCGATTGACGTCGAATCGCTCCGCCCGACGGGTCCGTGCCGATGTTCGCCGCGTCGCCCAACGCCCACACATTGCCGTGGACCCGGTGCCTGAACGTCTTCGAGTCGACGTCGACGACTCCGTGCGCGTCACCGTCGGCCAAACCCGACGCCTCGATCCATCGCGGCCCGCGAAACGGCGGGACAAGATGCAACAGGTCATATGGCAGCTTCTCCTCGACGCCGCCCGCTACACGGACCGCCAGCTTCCGCTCCGCGGGATGCACTGCGGTCACGGTGGCGTTGTTCAGCACCCGCACGCCGATCTCGTCGAGATACCGTCGCAGCCGGTCGTCGATCTCCGCGACGCCCAGCAGGTCCGGCCGATCGACGATCAGCGTGATCTCGATGTCATCGAGTCGCCCCATGCGCCGCCAGTACGCCGCCGCGAGGAACAGCGGCTTGAGCGTGGTACCCGTGCAACTCACCGGCGGCCGCGGCACCGTGAACACCGCATGCCCCGCCGCCATCAACTCCACGAGCTGCCATGTCTTCTCGGCGTGGTCGAGGTAGTTGCTCGCCACTGCATCGGTGTCGAGCACGGTGAACACGTCGGCCAACTCATCCTCGTCGGGCACGAGTCCCGGCGCGAGGACCAGATCGGTGTACCTATAGACGCGACCGCTCCTGCACCGCACCGTCTGCGTCTCGGCAGCCGCGCCGACGGCAGAGTCCTGCAGCCACGTACACCCATCCGGAGTCACTGACGCCTGGGTGCGCTCTGCGCTGCTCCGTGACGCCTGACCACCTCCGACATACGACAACAGCGGCCGATACGTGTGCACCGCAAGCGGTTCCACGACTCCGACACTGACTACCCCGCGCCGCAGCAGACGAGCCGCCACGCTCAGTCCCGCGTTGCCGCCACCGACGACCAGGACGTCGAAAGTGTCCTCGCTGTACTCCGGTGTGGCGTCCATAGCTGAGCACTACCCGGTTCGACGCCCGCCAATCAGCCTGTGACTTCACGATTCCGCGTCACCGCGTTCCTCCTTCAGCCGATCCTTCGACCGGATGAGGCGCAGCAGGGTCACCAGAACAAGGCCGCCCACAATATTCGCGGCAACGGTATAGCCGAACCACGCCAGCCAGTCGAGGTACCCGAACGGTGCGTCACCGGACTGCAAGGCTCCGAAGATCAACAGCGAGTCGAGAATCGAGTGAAACATCTGCAGGCCGGCGAGGAGGAACGCCCCCGCGACCGCCGCCGCGATCTTCCCGGGCACCGAGTCGGTGCCGTGCTGCATACGGGTCATCAGGGTGATGGCCATCCCGCCGAGCACTCCCAGCGCCACGGTCTCCGGCGACAGCGGAGCCTCGACGAAATGCCGGGCCGATTCGATCGTCTGCTCACGCAACTTCGGGAACGCCGTCATGACGAGCCACATGATGAGCCAGCCGCCCACCAGGTTCGCCGCCAGCGTCCCGCTCCACAGCTTCAACAGCTGACCGATGCTCGCTCGTTTGGCCACCACGGTCGTGACGGGCACCAGGAAGCCTTCGGTGAAGAGTTCGCTGCGACCGAGCAGCAACGCGAGGAAGCCGATGGAGAACGCCAGACCGGCGAGCAATGGGTTGTGCGTGACATTGAGGACGGACAGGTAGGCAAGCACTCCCATCGACACCTCGGTGCCGCCGAAAAAGCCGGTGGTGAGAATTTCGCGCCACGGGCGATGCAGGCGTTGCGTGCCTTCGCCGATCATCCGCTGGAACGCGTCTTCAAGTTCGTCCTCGAGTGGGCTCTCGGTGTCGCCGAGGTCGCGCTGATCGGTCTCGCTCATATCGTCCTCACCTCGCTGCAGACAGGAACACCTACTTACCCAGCGGTGAGCTCCCCTACGCACAGCCAGCCGCTTCGCGATGCGCGCACACCTCGAAGTTTCAGCAAACGGCCACGTCATGACCCAACCCAAGGGGAGCAGGGGATTGGCTGACGGAGCTCGCATCAACCGCAACGAATTCCGTTGAGTGTAGGTGCGCTAACTGACGCGCACGTCACATCGACGTTAGCTGTGCTGACCAAAACCGGTGCAAGAGGGCATTTCTGGGAGTTTCCCAAAGCTGCAGACATGCTGCGGAATCCGTACTATCCTTAAGCCTGGTTGAGCTCCCAGCCCGCCAGCAGCGCCTCGAAGGCGACGCGGCGTCCCTGGACCTCACCAGGCACGCACTCCGGCGACACCTATATATACGACATCTTTGGAGTTGTGCGATGACCGCGGTTCTGCCCGTACGTATCGGTCGTAGAGATCCTGCGTCAGTGGACGAGCACCGGCAGTGCGGCAGAGCGACGTTCGCCGTGCGACGGCTGTCGTCGTCGCGAATCGCCGTCGCGGTCGTGGGCGAACTTGATGCCCGCAATGGACGTGAACTCGGCCGATTCGTCGAACAGCACACTGGAATCTCGCGCCAACTCGTGCTCGATTTGCGCGCCGTTGACTTCGCCGGCACTCAGACCTTCACCGCGCTGTATTACATCAGCGTGCATTGCGCGCGCAGCGACGTCGATTGGATCATCGTCGGCAGCCACCCGGTACGACGCCTTCTCTCGATCTGCGATCCGGACGGCGAGCTTCCGCTCGTCGACGAACTGACCTCGGGACTCGAGCAGCTCACACGCTCAGCGCGCTGCCACCAGGCCGCTCGCGCTGCGGTCTAGCGTCCACTCCTCAGCGCTTCATTAATCCATATCCTGCATTAGTCATGCCTAAAACAGTCTTGGACAGGCATCGATCGGGCTCCTAACGTAAGTGGCAGACCAGAGACCCTCGACGGCCTAGGAAGTCATGACTGCCACCATTCCCGAGACCACCGGCCTCACCGGACAGATGCTCATCGCCGGCGAACCCGTCCGCGGATCCGGCAAGCCCATCAACGCCTTCGATCCGGCGGCCGGAGAGACCCTCGAGCCCGCCTATCAGTACGGCGACTCTTCTAACGTCGACGCCGCCTGTTCCGCCGCCGCACAAGCCTTCCCCGTCTACCGCGCCACCACCTCCGAGGAACGTGCCCAATTCCTCGAAGCCATCGCCGACCGCATCGAGGCGGTCAAAGAGGCGATCATCGCCCGCGCCACCGCCGAGTCCGGTCTGCCCACCGCCCGCATCACCGGCGAGGTCGGTCGCACCACCGGCCAGCTCCGCCTCTTCGCCTCCGTCCTTCGCGAAGGCTCCTGGAACGGCGCCCGCATCGATCCCGCCCAGCCCGACCGCCAGCCCGCGCCCCGGCCCGACATCCGCCAGCGCACAGTCCCCCTCGGCCCCGTCGCCGTCTTCGGCGCGTCCAACTTCCCGCTGGCCTTCTCGGTCGCCGGGGGTGACACGGCCTCTGCGCTCGCCGCGGGTTGCCCCGTCATCGTCAAAGGCCACGACGCCCACCCCGGCACCTCCGAACTCGTCGGCCGCGCCATCACCGAGGCCGTCGCCGAATCCGGTCTGCCGAAGGGCACCTTCTCCCTGCTCTTCGGATCCGGCCCCGACCTCGGCATCGCCCTCGTCACCGATCCGCGCATCAAGGCTGTCGGTTTCACCGGATCCCGTTCCGGCGGAACAGCTCTCGTCAAGGCTGCCGCAGCCCGCCCCGAACCCATCCCGGTCTACGCCGAGATGAGCTCCATCAACCCGGTCTTCCTCCTCGACGGCGCCCTCACCACCCGCGGCGCCGATCTCGGCAAGGCGTTTGTCGGCTCACTCACGATGGGCTCGGGCCAGTTCTGCACCAACCCCGGCCTCGTCATCGCCGTCGACAGCCCCGGCCTCGACGACTTCATCGCCTCCGCCCGTGACGCGCTCAGCCAGTCGCCGGCCACTCCGATGCTCACGCCGAACATCGCCGACAGCTACGCCGACGGCGTCACCGCGCTGAGCAAGGAAGCCGATCTCCTCGGCCGCGGCGAGGCCAGTGACAACCAATCCTCTTGCCGCGCCGCCCTGTTCGCGACCGACGCGTCCAGCCTCTTCAAGTCCGAGGGCCTGCAGGCCGAGGTGTTCGGATCGTCCAGTCTCATCGTCCGCTGCAAGGACGCCGCCGAGATGCAGACCGTCGCCGAGAACATCGAAGGCCAGCTCACCGCGACGGTCCACGCCGACGAGTCCGATTACGGCGACGCCGCCAACCTGCTGCCGATCCTCGAACTCAAGGCCGGCCGCATCCTGTTCGACGGCTGGCCCACCGGCGTCGAGGTCGGCCACGCCATGGTCCACGGCGGCCCCTACCCCGCCACCTCCGACTCGCGCAGCACTTCGGTCGGATCGCTCGCCATCGACCGCTTCCTGCGGCCCGTCGCCTACCAGGACGTGCCGAAGTCGTTGCTTCCCAGCGCGATCGCCGACGGCAACCCCGACCACCTGTGGCGCCGCATCGACGGCCAGCTCACTGCCGACTGACCCACCACCACTCACCAAGGAGCCCCTCCGCGATGCACCCCAATTTCGACGGCGTTCTGTTCTTCCCCGTCACACCCTTCACCGAGACCGGTACGGTCGACCTCGAGCTGCTGGCTCAGCACATCGCCAAGGGCGTCGACGCCGGACCCGGTGGTGTCTTCATCGCCTGCGGCACAGGCGAATTCCATGCCCTCGAGCCGCAGGAGTTCGGCGACGTCGTCCGCGTCGCGGCCGAAACCGTCGCCGGGCGCGTTCCCGTCTACGCCGGGGCCGGCGGCTCCGTCGCCCAGGCCAAGCTCTTCGCGCAGTCCGCCAAGGCCAACGGCGCCGACGGCTTGCTCCTGCTTCCCCCGTACCTCGTCGAGGTGCCCGCCGCCGGACTGATCGCCTACACCCGCGAGGTGGCCACGGCCACCGACCTGCCGGTGATCGTCTACAACCGCAACAACGCGCGCTACAACGAAGCCTCGGCCATCGAGGTCGCCAAGATCCCCAACGTCATCGGATTCAAGGATGGCACAGGCGATCTCGACCAGGTCGCCCGCATCGTCCGCGCCGTCACCAACGCCGTCGGCAAGGACTTCCTGTTCTTCAACGGCCTGCCCACCGCCGAGACCACGCAGCAGGCCTACCGCGCCATCGGCGTACCGCTGTACTCGTCGGCCACCTTCGCCTTCGCCCCCGACCTCGCGCTCGCCTTCTACAACGCACTCGAGTCTGGCAACGACGAACTGGTGAACGCACTTTCGGCGGCCTTCTTCCACCCACTCGTGCGCCTGCGCGACACCGTGCCCGGCTACGCCGTCTCGCTGGTGAAGGCCGGCGTTGCGATGGAGGGCATTCCTGCGGGGCCGGTCCGCCCGCCGCTGATCATGCCGACCTCAGCCGACCTCACCGAGCTGCAGTCGATCATCGCTGCCGGACGCGCCGTCCTGTCCGACGCGCTCGCCCAGGCCCGCTAGCCATGGCGCCGAGCCGGATTCGCATCACCGGCGCCCGCATCACCCCGGTCGCGTTCGTCGACCCGCCACTGCTCAACACCGTCGGTGTGCACCAGCCTTTTGCGCTGCGCGCCATCATCCAGCTCGACACCAACGCCGGACTGGTCGGCCTCGGCGAGACGTACGCCGACTCGACGCACCTGATCCGGCTCGAAACCGCCGCCGATGCGATCACCGGGCTGGACGTGTTCTCGCTCAACACGATCCGCGCCGCGATCGCCGATAGGCTGCGCGGCGACACCCGGGCCATCGGCACCGCAGGCATGATCACCACCGCCAGCGCCGTCGACCAGGTCTTCTCACCGTTCGAGGTCGCGTGCCTCGACATCCAGGGCCACGCCACCGGACGCCCGGTCTCCGACCTGCTCGGCGGCAAGGTCCGCGACACCGTGCCGTTCAGCGCCTACCTGTTCTACAAGTGGGCCGGGCATCCCGGCCAGGATGCCGACGCGTTCGGCGAGGCGCTGGGCCCCGACGGCCTCGTCAAGCAGGCCAAGCGCATCATTGATGAATACGGCTTCACCGCAATCAAACTCAAGGGCGGCGTCTTCGCTCCCGAGGAGGAGATGGCGGCGATCGAGGCGCTGCACCGGGCGTTCCCCAACCATCCGCTGCGACTCGATCCCAACGCCGCGTGGACACCGGAGACGTCGCTCAAGGTGGCCGCCGGCCTGCAGGACATCCTCGAATACCTCGAAGACCCGACTCCGGGCCTCGATGGGATGGCCGAGGTCGCGCACCAGGCACCGATGCCGCTGGCGACCAACATGTGCGTCGTCGCGTTCGATCAGCTCAAGTCCGCCGTCGCCAAACGCTCGGTGCGCGTGGTCCTTTCCGACCATCACTACTGGGGCGGATTGCAACGTTCGCGACTGCTCGCGGGGATCTGCGACACGTTCGACCTCGGGCTGTCCATGCACTCCAACTCGCATCTGGGGATCAGCCTGGCCGCGATGGTGCATCTCGCAGGCGCCACCCCGAACCTCACCTACGCCTGCGACACGCATTGGCCGTGGAAGACCGAGGAGATCGTGAAGCCGGGCGCCCTCAACTTCAAGGGCGGCGCCGTCACCGTGCCGACGACGCCGGGCCTGGGCATCGAGATCGACGACGACTCACTGGCCGCGTTGCACGAGCAGTACGTCAAATGCGGAATCCGCGACCGCGACGACACCGGCTATATGACGTCCATCGATCCCGGCTACGAGTTCGTCAGCCCGCGCTGGTAAGGGGACGTCGGGTAACCCACCGCGCTCATCTGGCTGCCGCGAATTGAATCATCGGCTCGGTGAACACCTGACCATCTGGCGTCGTGATCGACAATTTGTCGGGTGTCACCTGGTACCAGGTTCCGTCGGTCGGATTGGTGACGTCGAACCCACCCGAAGACCGCACGGCGTTCGCCAGCTCGATAGCAGCGCCGTCGCTCAAGCGGACACCGCGGTAGTAATAGTTCGCAGGACCGATTTCACAGACCACAAAGACAGATTGGGTGGTGCGCCCCATGACCGTCGCCGTGCTTCCAGAGCCGCATCGGGCCCCCGCGTAATCGACGAAGCCCTGCGCGTCGGTGCCGGGCAGGCTCGGCAGCTGCGGTGGCGTTGCGGTCGTTCCAGATGGTTTCGACGTCGTTTCAGCGTTGGTCGAAGGCACAGGCGCGGGCAGGCTTTGGTCCGTGTCGTTATTGCGAGCGATCAGAATGGCGCCGATCAAAGCGGTGGCACCAAATGTCGCTACCGCAGCTGCGGCGAGGATCAGACGCCCGCGCCCCTGCTGTCGGACCGGTTCTGGGCGAGCAGGTCCGACATATGCCGGGTCAACGGGTGAGGCCGGATTCCGCCATGGAGTCGTCACCTGATGAGCCCCTGGCAATGGTCGGGGGGCCGGGTTAAGGCTGGGCGGCATCGGGCGCGATGCCGCCACAGCACTTGCGGCCGTGGCGAGTTCGCCCGTTGAGGAGAAGCGCGCCGCTGGATCCTTGGCCATGCCTCGGGCAATAACCGCGTCGAACGCCTCGGGGATCGTCCCGTTCAGCCGGGAGGGTTTCGGTGGGTCTTGTGTGAGATGTCCGGAGATCTGTTGTTCGGCGCTGTCGCCGGGGTAGGGCTGCATGCCGGTGAGGCATTCGTGCAGCACACACGCCAGGGAGTAGACGTCGGCGCCGGCGTCAGCACTGCCGGTGGTGAACCGTTCGGGAGCCATGTAGGCCAAGGTCCCTACGAGCATTCCGGTTTTGGTCAGCTTCGCCCGCGAAACGTCCGTGGCGATGCCGAAGTCGATCAGGTAGGCGTAGTCGTCCTGGTCAACCAAGATGTTGGACGGTTTGACGTCGCGGTGCACCAGCCCGACCCGGTGCGCGGCCTGCAACGCCTTGGCGATCTGTCCGACGATTTCGACCGATCGAGCCGGCGGCAGCGGCCCGGCGGCAAGCACCTCTTGTAGATCGCGGCCCTCGATGAGCCTCATGTCGACATAGAGCCTGCCGTCGATCTCGCCGTAGTTGTGGATCGGAATGATGTGCGGATTACTCAGCCGCGCGGCCGCATCAGCCTCCCGACGAAAGCGCTGCACGAAGACGTCGTCCGCGGCCAATTGGGGCGCGAGCAGTTTGATGGCGACAGTTCGGTTGTTGGTCTCGGTATCCAGCGCGCGCCACACCTCGCCCATGCCGCCCTGCCCCAGCAGTTCGACGAGGCGGTAGCGACCGAACGGCGTGCCCTCCACATCGGCCTCCCGACAGAACTCCGCTTCAGGACACGATATAGAAGTGCCGAGTCCGGCGTGGGGCAGCGTGGGAAGTATCGAGGCGCCCCCCGAGCGTGTCCCCGGTAAGCGAGATCTTGTGTGCCAGGCTCGTAGCGACAACGTCGCTCATCTACTACCGCGCATCGCGAGTTCGCCGACTTTGTCGCTCGTAGCTTGGCAACCGCAATAGTCGTTGGCGAGCTGAGGCTGAATACCTTCAGCCCGCGCTGGTAGCCCCGGGAGCGCGGACCACCACCGGCACGGCTGGGAAATAGCGCGCCATCTCGGAACGCGCCTTGCGCAGGGCCGCGGTGCCGTAACCGTGCTGTCTGTGGTCGGGATGGATCCAGATCCGGACATTCACTTCACCGCCGGCCAGTTCCCCGAAAACCATTCCGACAGTTTGGGTTCCAATTTCGGCGACCAACCACACCGCATCCTCGGCGTTGATCCGTCCGACGGCTGAACCGATCTCGTCGTCGAGACTGTCTGCCGGCCCGCTGGAGCCGTCACCGTGTGTACCGATGTCGGCCGTCCGGGCTCCGAAGAGGTCTCGGTCGGCCTCGCCGGAGAACTCCCGCAGCTCCAGATGCTCTCCCGAGCTCTCGGGCCGTTCGATCAGCGTGAAGGTCAACCGGCTGTTCAGGTCGTCGAGTTCCGCCGCAATGCGGCGGCGCGCGTCCTTGGTGAGTTGATACAACGGCATCCCCACCACCGCTTCGGCTCCTACGCGCGTGGTCCCGAGGAGCGCGCCCACCGCGTCGACCGCCGCGCCTCGGTGCTCGGCGTCGACAATCACGTCGAGTACGTCGTGGCGGCGGTCAAGAGCGGCGATCAGGGCGTCAGCGATCTCACGGCGCGAGGCGGCGAAGTCGTGGTCATTGTCGGCCATGGCGCCAGCGTAAACGCTGGCCGGAAGATCCGCGGACTACAGGTCCACGGTCCACGCGGGCGTGCTCAGTCGGTGATCGCGGTCTGTTGATACAGGGCCAGCTTCCAGCCCCCCGCGCCGCGCGTGTACACCGACGACATCGCACCGACAAAGGGTTCGTCGGCACCTTCGCGGTATCCCGTGCCCTTATAGACGAGCGCGGCGGTGTCGGAGTCGATCTCGACGAGCTTCGCGTCCTCGATCTCGTACCGAGTCCACGGCGGCGACTGGCCCAGGGCCGACGTCACCGCATCGCGGTCCATGACCATTCCGTTGGCGAGCACCATCAGCGCGCCATCGGTCATCGCATTGCCGTAGAACTCGTCGCCGGTGCCATTGCTCAGCGACTTCCAACCGGCGTGCTCGAGTTCGAGAAGGGCGTCCAAGGTGCTGGATGATTCGGTCGTCATGAAGTGTCGGTTACCCGCCGACGCCGCCGTGTATCCGCATGGTCTGGACCCGCAGGCACCTGCTGAGCGATTGCCCGAACCGCGTTCGGGGTAGCCCCCGTTGTCAGGGGAGGAACTCATGCACACTCGGCTCACAGCGGTGCTCGCCGTGACGACTATCGTTTCAGGATGCGGCCTGACCGGACCGGCGCCTTCGGAGGCGTCCAAGCAATCCGGCAAGGTCACCGTGGGGGATAAATCGCAATCCACGAAATCGGTCAAGTGCACGCAGGATCAGTTTGGGCTGTCGATCGACGCGATCACGGAGAACGGCCGTGCCCGGGCCTACCTTCAAATCGGCGGTGAAGTACCGATCGTCAGGACGGTCAACCTCGAGAACATCGACGGCCTCAACGGCGTCTCCGGCGGTGACGTCGCCAAAGCCGAAGCCTCCGTCACCAAAGGCAACACCTACAAAATCACCGGCACCGCCGTCGTCTCCGACCCGGCCACACCGGGGAGCACCACAGACATGCCGTTCTCCATCGAGACACCCTGTTAAGGCAACGAACGATACGTTTCCGAAATTTTGTATGACCAGGCGACGCGAAGCGGCCTGAATTCGTTGACTTGGGCCTGATTCAGTCATACATTCTGTGCATTCTGTCGTCTCAGCCCCTGATAGGTGGCCGCATGACCGTCGACGTTCTTTGCCCCAATGTCTTCGACGCCGGCCTGCCGCCGCTGGACTACGGCGTCACAGACACGCCCGCCGAGGTCTATCCGCGGATTCGCGAGGCACAGGCGCAGGCCCCGATCGCCATCGGACCGTTCGGGCCCGAGATCATCTCCCACGAGCTGGCGCGGACGATGCTCCGCGACCCGCGCTTCGTGATCCCGCCCGGAATGAACCTGATGGTGCAGGGCATCACGTCGGGACCCCTGTGGGACAAGATCGTCAACAGCCTGCTCGGCCTCGACGGCGAACCGCACCGCCGGTTGCGCAGCCTGGTGTCCAAGGCCTTCACACCCCGGGCCAGCGCGCGTATGCACGACACCATCGTCGAAGTGATCAACACACTGATCGATGATGTTGCCGCCCAAGGACATTGTGACATCGTCACCGATATCGCCCGGCCGTATCCCGTGCCGATCATCTGCGCACTGCTCGGCGCGCCCCGCGAGGATTGGGAGAAGTTCTCGCGGTGGGCCGACGAGATCTTCACCGCCTTCACCTTCAACCCCGACGGAGTCGACCAAGCGTTCGTCATGCACGCGTGGGGCGAGCTCGACGACTACGTCGACGAGATGGTCGCACGTCGGCGTCACAGCCCGACCGACGATCTGCTCTCCGACTTGATCCGCGCTGAAGACGAAGGAGATCGCCTCAACGCCGCCGAACTGCGCATGCTGGCCGGGGGGCTTCTGCTGGCCGGCACCGACACCACCCGCAACCAGCTGGCCGGATCCATCGATGTCCTCGTCGACCATCCGGACCAGTGGGCGCTGTTGGCCGAGCACCCCGAACTGGCGGCCAGCGCGGTGGAAGAGACGATCCGCCATTCGCCCGTCGGATCCGGCACGCTGCGCACCGTCGCCGACGACACAGAGTTCGCGGGCCATCTCTTCCCCGCCGGGACCATGGTGATCGTCAATACGTTGGCCGCCAACCGGGATCCAGCGCTCTACGACGACCCCGACCGCTTTGACATCACCCGGTCCGACGCGCCGTCGGTGCTGACCTTCGGTGGCGGCATCCACTATTGCCTCGGCGCGAACCTGGCCCGGCTGGAGCTCGCCGAAGCCCTGAAGATCGTCACCCGGCGGATCAAGGATCCAGTGCGCAGCGGACCGGCGCCGTGGAAGCCGATGATGGAGTTGAGCGGGCCGCGGACGCTGCCGATCGAGTTCTCCTGTGCCTAGCCGCGGTTGGTCGGGCAATCCCCCGGCGACGGACGAGGAGGCGATCGACCGGATCCTCGACGTGGCCGATGACATCATCGCCGAACGAGGATCTGCGGTGCGCATCGCCGACGTCGCGCGCACGCTGGGCGTCACCCGTCAGACGGTGTATCGATACTTCCCGAGTTCCGAAGAGCTGTTGATGGCGAGCGGAATGCGCTCTGCCGACGGCTTTCTCGACCAGCTCGCCGAGCACACCAGCGGGTTGACCGAACCCGCCGCGGCCATGGTCGAGGGGATCGCGTTCGCCGTGGAGACACTCGCCGACGACCCTCAGTTCGCCAACGTGCTACGGCACGGATCCAAGGGCAGCTCGATGGTGTCGCTGACCTCCGACACCGCCAAGGCGTTCAGTCGCTCGATGCTTCACCGCTGCGATGTCGACTGGGAGAGCCACGGTTTCGACGAGGAGTCGCTCGACGAGTTGGCCGAACTCGGTTTGCGCACGTTTCACTCGATGCTCGTCGACCCGGGCCAGCCCGCCCGTGACGGATACGCGTTGCGCCGCTTCATCTCCCGGTGGTTGGGCCCCGCCGTCGTCTACCCGCGACTGGCCCAAGTCATGGAAGCACTGCAACCCGTCGGCACGCGGCCCAAGCGCAGTCGGCCGACCGCCGCGTCCTGACCTACTTCCCCACGACCGGGGCCGCACACACCTGGTGGTCCTGTACCGCCTCCCCGCCGCCGGTGTCGCCGGTCGCCGGATCCACCAGCCCGGCAAGCACGATGAAGCCGGGCCGACCGTCACCGAGAATCGCGCCCACGACCACCAGCGTCCTGCGTGCCATGTCCGCACGCGCCCCCGGCAGACCGTCGGCCAACAGATCGAACGGGTTGGCCGCGCCGAGGTCGTCGCCGGCGACCGCCATCGCGCTGTAGGGGTCGCCCGCGAGTGGCTCCGGGAACGACGCCCATGTCGGCCCGATATCGGCGACGTGCCGCAAGACCGCGTCGTGCACATCGGCACGGAGGCAATCGATGTGGATGTGGAGTTGGTTCTGCGACCGCGCGAACTCGGAGTTGATGGCCAGGCTCATCCAGTCGCGCGGCACGCTGCGGCCGAGCCGGTCGTCGACGAGGGAGCGCTCCTGCCATGCCTCCGCGAAGTAGTTGGTGGCGTCCGGCGCGAGCAGCTCGGGGCTTTCGATGCCGCTGATCCGCGCGGTCGGTATCAGGAGGTACTGCGCCGGGCCGTCGATGTCCTTCAGCAAAGCGACGCCGCTACCTTGATTCACGAGCGCACACGGGGCGGGGTCGTCGCTCGCCTGCTCGTGCGGCACGCACTGATCGTTCACAATGCGCCACAGCACGTCGGGGTCCGCACCCGCCAATCCGTTGGTCGCGAGAAGGATCGATACTGCGAGGATCAACGCGCGCGTCCATGCCACGACGGAATTCTTGCAAATGATGGCCTGCCCGGCGCCTAGACTCATGCACCATCGCCGCGCAAATTGCGTGTAGTGATGCGAGGAGTGCATCAGTGTTTTCACTCGCCCGGCTGTCCTGCTTCGTCGCCGTCGCCGAAGAGCTGCACTTCGGCCGCGCCGCCGAACGCCTCCACATGACCCAGCCCCCACTGAGCCGCCAGATCCAGCAGCTCGAGAGCGAGCTCGGCGTCCAACTCATCGACCGCACCACCCGAACCGTCACGCTCACCCCAGCCGGCGTCGCCTTCCTCCCCGACGCGCGACGCATCCTCCAACTCGCCGAAGGCGCCGCCCAGACCGTCAAGCGGATCCCGGAAGGGGATCTCGGCACGGTGGTCGTCGGCTTCACCGCGGCGTCCGCCCACGTGGTGCTCCCGCGACTGCTCAGTGCGGCGCGCGAGAAGCTGCCCGACGTGAAACTCGACCTGCGCGAGATGGTCACCGCCGTCCAGCTCGAAGGTCTGATGAGTGGTGAAGTGGATCTGGGCATGGCGCGCCCGCCGGTGAAGCGCCCCGGGCTGGTTTCGCGTCCCCTGCTGCACGAACAGTTGATCGCCGCACTCCCGGAAGAACATCCGCTCGCGGCGATCAACCGTCAGCTGACGCTCAACGACCTCGACGGCCAGGACGTCATCATGTATTCGCCGGTCCAGGCACGGTATTTCAACGAGTTGCTCATCAGCACGTTCACCATCGCCGGGGCGTCGCCGCGCTATGTGCAGTATGTGACGCAGGTGCACACGATGCTGGTGCTGGTGCGCACCGGTATCGGCATCGCACTGGTTCCCGCGTCGGCTGCGACGCTGCATCCGGACAACGTCGTCTTCCGCAGCATCGGCGCCTTCCGCGAACGCCCCGTGGAGCTCGACGCCGTATGGCGCGGGGACAGCAGGAATCCGGCCCTGCTGCGTCTGCTCAGAGACGTTCTGCCGCAACGGGAGTGGACGACCGACGATCTGGTCGAGGACGTGCTGAGCTAAGAGTCGGCTCAGCCCGAGGGCGGGTCAGGAACTCGAGCCAGGCGAGCCATCGCTGCGTCGGCGGCGTCCACACGTGTCGTTGATCGGCGGGCCATGCGTAGGCGGGTGTGCCCTCGTCGATGAGATCGAGGAGGCGCGGCTCGGCGAGGACGCGCGCCGAGGCGGCATAGAGCGCGTCGGCCCGCGTGGCGATCACTCCGAAGTCCACCATCCGGAAGAATCTGTTCTCGGTGGCGACGATTTCGTCGATCTCGACGTCGGCGATCGGGTAGCTAACGGGCAGAACGTCTTTCATCGACAACAGCGTCTGCGGTCCACGCGCCCGCGGATGACCCACGAGCCTTGCGACGAACGCGAATCGGCCGAGCGCCAGATCGGCGTCGATCACCAACGCGTGTGCGTACAGCACCCGCACCAGCACCACGTTCATGAAGAACCGCTCGGCCTGCGCTTCCCGCGCGGCGAGGTCCACGTGCGACAGGTAGCCGGCGACAACGCTCGCGTTGTGGGCCAGATACCACGACCGCGCCGACGGTGCGCGGAAGAAGTCGACCCAGTGCTGCACGGTCGCACTGGATGCCACCGAGTCCTCACGCTCCACCAGAAGTCGAGCTTCGAGAGTGTCTCGCAGCAGGTCCTCGTTGACGGCGCGCCACCACGGACTGCCCGGCGTCTCGGCATCCAACGCGTTGAGCACACCCCGCGCCTGCTGCCATCGCATGAACGCGACGACCGCCCGTCGGTACGTGCGGTAGGGCCGACGCACGTTGCGGAGCGCGTACGTGTCCGCGACGAGACGAATTCGAGCGGCGGGGTCGTCGCGGACCTCGGCAACCATCCGCTCGGCGTCACGCGCTGCGGTCGCCTGCTCCATGTCCCGCTCCCATCCATGTAAACACTATTAACATCATTCGATGTTAGCGTTGTAAACATGCCTCGTCCAGTGGAGATTCCCGACACCGCGGGATCGGCCCGCGGCAGCTACCACCACGGGGACCTGAAGCGGGCGCTGACGGACGCTGCGCTGCAGTTGGTGCAGGAAAAGGGGCCTAAAGGGTTCACGCTGCGCGAGGTGGCCCGGCGCGCGGGGGTCAGCGCCGCGGCGCCGTACCGGCACTTCGCCGACAAGACGCAATTGCTGGCCGCCGCGGCCGCTCAGGGCTTCGTCCAGCTCCACGAGGCGCTGGACGCCACGGTCACAGCCACGGACGACCTTTCCGAGCAAGTGTTCGCGATGGGCAGGGCATATGTCCGGTGGGCCGTCACCCATCCCGACTACTACCAGGTCATGTTCGGCTCCGAGCTCGACAACACCGAGAGTCCCGAGGTGCGAGCAGCCGGTGAGCGGGCCTTCAAGGACTTGCTCGACACGATCGTGCGGTGCCAGGAGGCCGGGCTGCTGCCCGCAGGTAATCCGCGCGACATCGCCGGGCCGGTTTGGTCACTGCTGCATGGTGTTTCGACGCTGACGATCGGAAGCCACCTCGCCAACGTCGGAATCCGTGAGGAACCTGAGAAACTGGTCGAACGATCTCTGAGCGAACTGTTGTTCTGAATTCTTATGAGCGACACCTATTTCTTAGACCTTGCTCAGAGATGTTCTGCCGCAAGCGGAATAGGCTTTGGCTAGCTCACCAAAATCTGGCGAGCGCAGCTAAGCCGTGCTAACTTCGCGGTATGCGGTCTATAGCGAAAGTTCTCGTCGTCTCCGGCGGTCTGGTGTTGTCGTTGACCGCTGGCGCCGGAATGGCGTCTGCACAGGATCTCTCCCCGATCATCAACACCACATGCACCTACCCACAGGTGCTCGGCGCGCTCAACGCGCAAGACCCCGCCGCTGCGGCCGATCTGACCAGCTCGCCCATGGCCAACGGCGTCGTGCAGGACTTCCTTGCTTCCCCTGTTCCTCAGCGTCAGGTGACGGCCCAGCGGCTCTCAGCCATGCCGGCCGCCGCGCAGTATCTCGACACGATGCTGGCGGTCGCGGGCACCTGCAACAACTACTGACCCGAGAACGCTAGGCGGGCCCCGAGAGGTTGCCGTCGCGGACGTCCTGGCGGCATTCAGCTCGGGTCTTGTCGGTTTGAGTCACGCAGACCTGCACCTGTTCCTCGATGCCCGGCGGAAACACCTCATCGGTAGACGCGGGCGCGGCCGTCGGATCCAAGCTCGTCACGGCGCCCTGATACACCGACCACAGCTGGGCATTGGTGGCGGGGAATCGCGAGCAGTACGCCTGCTGCCCGCTCGTCGCCACACCGGCGGAACCGAGGGGGTCGCAGTCCGCACCGATCCGGACCACGGGAACGGCCGGGGAATTGACCGTCGGCTGGACCGGTGGACGCTGCGCAGCGGGTTGCTCATCCTTTGTCGTGATGGCCAGGCCGATCGCGATCGCCGCGCCGCCGAGCACCGCGACCACACCCGCCGCCAGCAGGGCGTACCGCAAGCGGTGCGACTCACCAGCACCCGTTGACCTCTGCTTTTTCCGCTTTCCCGACGGCAGTGCCTGCACCGTTCTGTCCGTCGCGCCCAGCCCCTGCGCCGCCGCAGACAGGCCATGGGCCATCGCCTCGGCGAATTCGGTGCACGAGTCGAAACGGTCGGCGGGCGACTTGGCCAACGCGCGATCGAACGCGGGTCCCAGCCCGGAGAGTTCGGGAATGCGGTCGCCGATGGAAGGCGGGCTGGCCGTGAGGTGATTACTGATGACCACCGCGGGATTGTCGTGCTGGAACAACTGCTGGCCGGTGAGGAGATGGAACGCGGTGGCGGCCAGCGCGTACTGGTCGGCCCGACCATCGAGAGCGTGTCCCATGAGCTGTTCGGGCGCGGCATAGGCCACCGTGCCGACGGTCATGTCGGTGGCCGTCAGACCTGCCGTGTCCTTCACCATACGGGCGATCCCGAAGTCCGCAAGCAGCGCGCGGCTGAACTTCGAGTTTGACTGAGCCAGAAGGATATTCGACGGTTTGACGTCGCGGTGCAGCAGCTCCTGCTGATGCGCATAGTCCAGCGCGTCGGCCACCGCCGTCACGATCCGCACGACATCCTCGGGTGGCAGACCGCCGCCCCCACGCTCGGCGAGCATCCTCGCCGCGTCGGTGCCTTCGACGAAGTCCATCGTGATCCACAGCTGGCCGTCGTACTCGCCGCGGTCGTGGACGCCCACGATGTGCGGATGCCACAGTCGCGCAACTACGTTGGCCTCGCGGTTGAAGCGCTCCGCGTACTCGCGGTCGGTCGTCAGCTCCATCGGCAGGATCTTGAGGGCGTCGTACCGCGGCAACCGGGGATGCTGGACGAGGTACACCTCGCCCATGCCGCCTGCGCCCAGCTTGCGCACGACGGTGTAACCGGCGAAGACGTCGCCTTCGGCTAACGACATGGACTCGTGCCCCCCATAGTGCCGCTATCGCCGTTTTGAGCCATCCGCAAACCTTCGCACGCGGGACCGCCGCCGTCGCTGTGGGGCTCGCCAAATCCTCGACAATTACCCGCGACCGAGCTAGCCCGAGGCTGTGACCGGCATCGGGACGGGAGTGACGAGCACTCCCGACTCGAGGAAGCTGTTCAGGTTGCGCAGCGTGAGGTCCTCCATCGCCGCGCGGGTCTCGACGGTGCCGCTCGCGACGTGCGGCAGCACGACGACGTTGTCCATCGACAGCAGCGCCTCCGGCACGTTCGGCTCATCCGCGAAAACGTCCAGGCCTGCGCCGGCCAGCCGACCGTCGACCAACGCCGACACCAATGCCTCTTCGTCGACGACGCTGCCGCGGGCGATGTTGATCAGGTATCCGCGTGATCCGAGCGCGTCGATCACCTCGCTGCTCACCAGTTTCTGGGTGCCCGCGCCGCCTGCCGCCGCCACGATCAGGACGTCGACCGCGGCAGCCAACTCTACCGGCGAGCCCACATACGTGTAGGGCGACTCGTCGACCTCACGCCGGTTGTGATAGGAGATCGTGCATCCGAAAGCACTGAGCCGCTTGGCTATTGCGCTGCCGATGCGGCCCAGCCCGATGATCCCGACGCGGGTGTTGCTCACCTGACGCGTCAGCGGATAGCTCCCGTCGACCGGCCACCGGCCGGCCCGCACGTAGCGATCCGACGCCGAGAACTGGCGCAGCGTGTCGAGCATCAGCCCAACGGCCGTATCCGCCACGCAGTCGGTCAGCACGTCCGGGGTGTTGCTCACGGCCACGCCGCGAGCAGCTGCCGCGTCGACATCCGTCGTGTCGTAGCCGACGCCGAAGTTCACCACCGCGCCGAGATTCGGCAGCGCCGCCATCAACGCCGCGTCCACACCGGTGCGTCCCGACGTCACCACCGCGCGGATCTCGGCACCGTGCTCGGCGAGAAAATCCGCGGGCTCATCGGGCAGTACGTACGCCGCGTAATCGTCGCGCAGCGTCTGCGCCAACGACGGCTTCAGCGGGCCAACCTGCAATACGGATCGAGTGCTCATAGTGCTGCCCACGCTACGACGACCTGCGGATACCCGTCCAACATTCAATTCGCATGGACTTATATCGAAAGCGCATCACTGACCGACCGTCGACCGCCGTGGGGTATCGGAAGGTTGCCCAGGGCGGCAACACTGCAGCTCAGAAACGCTATCTGAGGGTCGCCACGAGTTGAACGACCGTCCCAAAAACAGTCGATTTCGCCATTTGGCCGGGGTTGACGCTGTCGAAAGACCGTCCTTACCGTGTGTCTGCGATCACAAGTGCCATCCACATACGTGGACGTCACCCCACAGCCCGGGAGGAACGCATGCTTTCCAGGAGCCCACGCTCTGCCCGCCGACGCCGCATCCTGGCCGTCGCCCTCGCGGGAGTCACCGTGGCTGCCTCCGGCTGCACCGTCGCCAACTCCCGCCACGGCGGCTACGACCCCAACACCCTGCGCATCGTGCTGGCCCAGGAGCCGCCGACCCTGGAGCCGTGCGAGAGCTCATTGACCTCCACCGGCATCGTCGTCCGCTCCAACATCACCGAACCGCTCATCGAGCGCGACCCCAACTCGGGCGACTTGCAGCCGCTGCTCGCCACCGAGTGGCGCCAAACCTCGCCGAACCAGTGGACGTTCAAGGTCCGCGACGGCGTCACCTTCTCCAACGGCGCGCCGATGACGGCCAAGGACGCCGCCTACTCGATCGACCGGGCCGTGAACTCCGACCTGAACTGCAACGTCGACGGCTACGTGTTCGGCGACGACAAGCTCGAACTCAGCACCCCCGACGACAACACCCTGGTCGTCGGCACCAAGACGCCGGATCCGATTCTGCCGCTGCGTATCTCGTTCGTCGAGATCGTGCCGACCGCCACTTCCATGACCGAAAAGGTTCGCGAACCGATCGGCACCGGTCCCTACACGATCGACGACTGGGAGTACGGGCAGAAGCTGTTCCTCAAGCGCAACGACACCTACTGGGGCGAGAAGCCGGCATTCGCCAAGGCCGAATACCAGTGGCGCAGTGAGGGCAGCGTCCGCGCCGCGATGATCACCAACGACGAGACCGACATCGCCGTGAGCCTCGGGCCCGAGGACGGCGCCGAAGAACTCGGCGTGCCGTTCCAGAACAACGAGACCACCGCCCTTCGCATGCAGGCGACCGAGCCGCCGCTCAACGACATTCGTGTGCGGCAGGCCATCAACTACGCCGTCAACCGCGAAGGCATCGTCAAGGCGCTGTTCCGCGGTCTCGGTGACCCCGCCTCCCAGCTGATCCCCTCCGGCGTCGTCGGCTACAACTCGGACCTGCAGCTGTGGCCACATGACGCCGACAAGGCCAAGCAACTCATCGACGAAGCCAGGGCCGACGGTGTGCCCGTCGACACCCAGATCCGCCTCATCGGCCGCACCGCGCAGTTCCCGAAGATCAGCGAGACCATCGAGGTGCTGCAAAGCGAGTTCTCCGAGATCGGGCTGAACGTCAAGATCGAGATGATGGACACGTCCAACCAGCTGCTGTACCAGCTGCGGCCGTTCCCCGAGGGCGCCGGCCCCTACCTGCTGATGATCATGCACGGCAACCAGGCCGGTGACGCCGCGTTCACCATGGACCAGTACATGCTGTCCGACGGTCCCCAGGCTGCCTACGGCACACCGGAATTCGACACGAAGATCGGCGCCGCGGAAGCCCTCACCGGACAGCAGCGCCAGGATGCGTTCGCCAAGCTCTTCGCCGAGGAGCCGCAGGAGATCATGCAGATGGCCTACATCGCCCACATGAAGGGCATCCTCGGAAAGTCGCCCCGCGTGAACTACACCCCCAACTCCGCCACCGGTGACGAGATGCGGCTGGCCGAGATGACGCCCGCCGGTTCCGCCACCCCCACGGTCGCCCAGTAGCAGTAAGGAAGGCCAGCCCCCATGTTCTCCTTCATCCGGCGCCGGACATACACCAGCGCACTGCCTTTGATCATCGTGCTGCTCGGCGTGTTCCTGCTCGCCCGTCTCACCGGTGACCCCACCAACCTGTACATGCCCGAGTCGGCGACACCCGAACAGCGCGCCGCCTTCGCACAGGCCAACGGTTTCGACCAGCCGGTGTGGACGCAGCTCGTCGAGTACTTCAAGGGCGTCATCCATTTCGACTTCGGCACCTCGCTGCGCACCGGTGAGTCCGCCTCCGAGATGGCCTTCCGCGCGTTCCCCGCCACGCTGCAGTTGGCGTTCACCACAATGCTTCTCGCCGTCGTAGGTGCCATCGTCATCGGCTGCTGGGCCGCCTACCGGCCCAACTCGCTGGCCGACCGATTCTCAAGCCTGCTGTCCATGACCGCCGCATCGATCCCCGATTTCTGGTTCGCCATCACCGGCGTCTGGCTCTTCGCGGTGCTCCTCGGTGTGCTGCCCACCTCCGGTGTCGACAGCGGCATCCTGTCCTGGATCCTGCCGATCGCCACCCTGATGATCCGGCCGCTCGGCGTGCTCACCCAAGTCGTCCGCGGCGCAATGGTTTCCGCACTCTCGGCGCCATATGTGCGACTGGCCCGCAGCAAGGGCGCCAGCGACTTCCGCGTCGTCAGCCACCACGCGCTGCGCAACGCGGCCGCCCCGGCGCTGACAGTCGCAGGCGACCTGGCCGTCGGCCTGATCAACGGCGCGGTGGTCGTCGAAGCCATCTTCGGCTGGCCCGGCATCGGCAAGCTGATGATCGACGCGATCCTGCAACGCGACTTCGCCGTCCTGCAGGCCGCCGTCCTGCTGACCGCCGTGAGCATCTTCCTGCTCAACATCCTCATCGACGCCTGCTACGCGCTGCTCGACGCTCGCGTCCGCGAACCGGCCCGGATCTAGAAGGCGATAGGGAGACCTAAGACAATGAGCTCTGGAATCGATCTCGTACCCGTCAAGCCGACCACCGCCATCGTCGGCGAGCCTGGGCAAGACGGCGCCAAAAAGGGCATTGCATCGAAGTGGTTCAGCATGCTGCTCAACGACCGCGTCGCCGCCGTCGCGGCCGTGATCCTGAGCTTCGTCTTCCTCACAGCGATCTTCGGGCCCATGCTCGTCGGCGATCTCGCCACCAAGATCGACCTGGACAACTCCAACCAGGCGCCGTTCACCTTCGCCCACGGCTGGGCCAACTTCCTCGGCACCGACCCGCTGGGCCGCAGCATGCTGGCCCGCCTGATCGTCGCGTGCCAGACGACGCTGTCCGTCGCGATCCCCGCCGTCGTCCTCTCCGCGGTCGTCGGCTCGGCCATCGGCATGTGGGCCGGCTTCTACCGCGGCTGGCGCGAGACCGTGGCCATGCGCATCGCCGACGTCATCATGAGCTTCCCGTCGCTGCTGCTGGCGGTCGTCGTCCTGTACGTGTTCTCGCCCAGCGCCGCGAACATCGTTCTCGTGCTGGCGATCACCCGCATCCCCGTGTATCTGCGCACCGCCCGCGCCGAATCCGCCGAACTGCAGAGCCGGCTGTTCGTCGACGCCGCCCGCACGTTCGGCGCTCCCGCACGCGACATCATCTGGCGCCACGTCCTGCCGATCGTGCTGCCGACACTGCTCACCGTCGCGACACTGGACTTCTGCTACGTGATGCTGGCGGAGAGCTCCTTGAGTTTCCTGGGTATCGGCATCCAGCCGCCCGACGTCAGCTGGGGCCTGATGGTGTCGCAGGGCCGCACCTACCTGCACACCGCGTGGTGGCTGTCGTTCTTCCCCGGCCTGGCCATCGTCATCACCACCGTGTCGGCCACCATCCTGGCCGCATGGGCCCGCATCGCCACCGATCCCGCACAGCGGTGGCGCCTGACCGTCCCGCAGAAGAAGCTGTCCCGCTTCGCCAAGACCACGAAGCGCATCTGAGAGGCCGCCATGACCGCTGCAATAGACCACAAGCCGACCGTCGGACAGACCGACGACAAGCCCGTGCTGGACGTCGACGGCATGAGCGTCGAGATCCGCACCATCAGCGGCACCGTCCGCGCCGTCAACGAGGTCAGCTTTCAGGCCCGTCGGGGTGAAACCCTGGCCCTGCTCGGCGAATCCGGCTGCGGCAAATCGATGACCGCCACCGCGCTCGTCGGTCTGCTCGAACCCGTCGCCGAGGTCGTCGAAGGATCCGCCGCCCTCGGCGGCGTCGACCTGTTCACCGTCGGCCGGGCCAAGCGGCGCGAGATGGCGGGCACCGAACTCGCGATCGTCTTCCAGGACGCGCTGACGGCGCTCAACCCGCTGTACACCGTGGGAACTCAACTCGCCGAACCGTTCCGGATTCACCACAACCTGTCCGCCAAGGAAGCCAAGCGCAAGGCCGTCGACCTGATGACCCGTGTCGGCATCCCGCAGCCCGAATCCCGGTTGAACTCCTACCCGCACCAGTTCTCCGGCGGTATGCGCCAACGTCTGCTCATCGCGATGGCCGTCGCACTCAACCCCAGCGTGCTCATCGCCGACGAGCCCACCACCGCACTCGACGTCACCGTGCAGGCGCAGATCATGGCGCTGCTGCGCGACCTGCGCACCGAGTTCGACATGGCCGTCGTCCTCATCACCCACGACCTGGCCCTGGTCGCCGAGGAAGCCGACCGCGTCGCGGTGATGTACGCAGGCAACATCGTCGAAACGGGCGCGGTATCAGAGGTTTTCGCCAACCCCAAGCATCCCTACACGAAGGGCCTGCTGAACTCGGTGCCCGTCAACGCACGCCGCGGCGACGAGCTGAGGTCCATCGGCGGGTCCCCACCCGACCTGCAGGCCATCCCCGAGGGCTGCGTGTACCAGGCCCGCTGCCCGCTGGCCCGCGACATCTGCGCCACCAAGCGCCCGACGCTCGAAACCGTGGCAGCTGGCCGTATGGCCGCCTGCCACTTCCCCGAAGAGGTGCACAGTGTCTGATCAAAAGACGATGGATGAAAACCCTTTGCTCGAGGTCCGCGACCTCCGCAAGACGTTCCGCGTGCAGGGCGCCGGCAAGAAGCGGCTGTGCGCACTGGACGGCATCACGCTCGACCTCAAGCGCGGCGAGACGCTGGGCCTGGTCGGTGAGTCCGGCTGCGGAAAGTCCACGCTGGCAAGGACGTTGCTGATGCTGGAGCGCCCGGATGAGGGGTCCGTACGCTTCGACGGCATCGATCCGTTCAGCCTGCGCGGCAAGGAACTGCTGAACTTCCGCCGCCGGGTGCAGATGGTGTTCCAGGACCCGTACGCCTCGCTGAACTCGCGCATGTCGGCCGGCGACATCATCGCCGAGCCGTGGCGCAGCCACAAGGGTATGTACAAAACCCGTAAGGACCGCGATATGCGGGTACGCGGCCTGCTCGACCTCGTCGGTCTCGGCGCCAAGGCCGTAGACAAATACCCGCAGGAATTCTCCGGCGGCCAGCGTCAGCGCATCGGCATCGCCCGCGCGCTCGCACTGGACCCCGACGTGATCATCTGCGACGAGCCGGTGTCCGCGCTCGACCTGTCGGTGCAGGCGCAGGTGCTCAATCTGCTCAACGAGCTTCAGCAGCAGCTGGGCATCGCCTACATCTTCATCAGCCACGACCTGTCGGTGGTCCGGCACGTCGCCGATCGCGTCTCGGTGATGTATCTGGGCCGCATCATCGAAAACGGCCCAACCGAAGCGGTTTTCGACCGCCCCAACCATCCGTACACCGCGGCGCTGATGTCGGCAGCCCCCAAGCTCGACAGCGCCCTGCGCAAGGATCGCATCCTGCTCAAGGGCGAGGTGCCGTCACCCATCGACCCGCCGTCAGGCTGCCGGTTCCGCACCCGCTGCTGGAAGGCCACCGAGATCTGCGCCACCACCACACCGCCCAGTGCGGCAGACCCGGACGTCGCGGGGCATGTCGCCGAGTGCCACCATCCCCTGTTGTCCGAGGGGTCCCTGCTGGCGACCGTATGAGCGTCTGGGGATACTGCATAGTGGCGGCGGCGATCATGTTGGCATCGGCATTACAGGCGTCGATCGGGTTCGGCATCGGCATGCTGGCCGCGCCGATCGTCGCGCTCGTCGACCCCGCCCTGATCCCTGGCACGCTGATCATGGTCGCAACCCTGGTCACGCTCATGGTGTTGGCGCGGGAACGTCAGGACATCGACCTGCACGGCGCCAAATGGGCTCTCGTCGGCCGCGTTCCGGGCACCATCGCCGGTGCGCTGCTGCTGGCGATGCTGCCCGAGCGCGGCCTCGCGATCATGCTCGCCCTGGTCGTACTGGTCGGCGTCGGGTTGACCAGCTTCGGCTGGATCCCGGTGGCGCGTAGGCGCAACGTCGTACTGGCCGGGGCGGCCTCCGGTGTGCTCGGCACCGCGACGGCGATCGGTGGCCCGCCGATGGCCCTGGTGTGGCAGCGCAAGGAGGGCGCGCGGCTGCGCAGCACGATGAGCGGATTCTTCCTCGTCGGCTCCATCATGTCGATCGCCGCGCTCGCCGCCACCGGCGCCGTCAACGGTCACACGATGGCGATGTTCGCGATCCTCGTCCCCGCTGCAATAGCCGGCTATGTGTTGTCCCGCGGGCTGAACCGATTCCTCGATCCGAAACGGCTGCGGTGGTTGGCAATCGGTGTCTCCGCGGTGGGCGCCGTCGTGCTGATCGGCCGCGAACTGCTGGCGATGGGAGGCTGAGATGTCCGAAGAGCTCGTCGTCCGCAAGGTGAAGTCGGCCGTCCGCACTGTCGAACTGCTGGAGTTCCTGGCCGCCCGCCATGACGAACCGGCGCGACTGCGCGAGATCAGCCACGCACTCGACATGCCCCGCAGCAGCGCCCACGCACTGCTGCGCACACTCGTCGCGCAGGGCTGGGTGCGCACCGACGCGACGGGCACCTTGTACACGATCGGCGTGCGGGCGCTGCTCGTCGGAACCAGCTATCTGGACAGCGATCCATACCTTCCCCTGATCACGCCGTTCCTCGACGACCTGCGCGCCGACCTGGACGAGACCTTCCACCTCGGCCGCCTCGACGGGACCGACATCGTCTACCTCGCGACGCGTGAATCCAAGCAGTACACCCGGGCCTCGAACCGCGTGGGCCGACGATTGCCCGCCTACGCCACCGCGCTCGGAAAGTCGCTTCTCGCGGAACGATTCGGCTCCGAGCGCGACGAGCACGTGCCGTCAGCGCTCAAACCGTTGACCGACAAGACGATCGTCGACCGCGCCGTACTCGACGCCCACCTCGACGAGGTGCGCATCCGCGGCTACGCCACCGACGACGAGGAGAACACCACGGGGTTGCGCTGCTTCGCGGTGGCCCTACATTACTGCCAGCCCGCGCAGGACGCGATCAGCGCGTCCATACCTCTCGACCGACTGACCCCGCAGCGCGAACGTGAGATCGCCGACGCGCTGCGCACCATGGGAGACAAGGTGTCTCGCGTGGTCAAACCCCTGGCCAATGGCGACAAGTGGTTCGCAACACAAGTATCAGGAGATTCACTGTGACAACCCCCAAGACCACCCCCGTCGTACGCGACGTCACGGTGATCCCGGTCGCCGGGCGCGACAGCATGCTGCTGAACCTCAGCGGTGCGCACGGCCCCTTCTTCACCCGGAACCTGCTGATCCTCACCGACTCCGAGGGCAACACCGGGGTCGGCGAGGTCCCCGGCGGCGAACCGATCCGCAATACCCTCGAAGACGCCCGCGCGATCATCAGCGGCCGCAGCATCGGCGACCACCACGCGATCCTCAACGACATGCGGCGCGCGTTCGCCGACCGGGACGCGGGCGGCCGCGGCGCGCAGACGTTCGACCTGCGCATCGCCGTCCACGCCGTGACCGCCGTCGAGTCCGCGCTCCTCGACCTCCTCGGCAAGCATCTCGACGTCCCGGTCGCCGCCCTGCTCGGCGACGGCCAGCAGCGTGACCGCGTGCAGGCACTGGGCTACCTGTTCTTCGTCGGCGACCGCACCAAGACCGACCTCGCATATCAATCGCCGTCCGACGAGGCCGCCGACAGCGACGACTGGCTGAAGGTCCGCCATGAAGAGGCGCTCACCCCCGACACCGTCGTCCGCCTCGCCGAAGCGGCTGCCGCCCGGTACGGCTTCCGCGACTTCAAGCTCAAAGGTGGTGTGCTGCCGGCACCGGACGAGGCCAAGGCCGTCATCGCCCTCAAGGACCGTTTCCCCGACGCGCGAATCACCCTGGACCCCAACGGTGGATGGCTGCTCGCGGATGCGATCAAGACCTGCCGCGAGCTCAGCGATGTGCTCGCCTACGCCGAGGATCCGGTCGGACCCGAAGGCGGGTTCTCCGGTCGCGAGGTGATGGCCGAGTTCAAGCGGGCCACCGGCCTGCCCACCGCGACCAACATGATCGGCACCGACTGGCGCGAGCTCGGACACGCGATCCGCGCCAACGCCGTCGACATCCCCCTCGCCGACCCGCACTTCTGGACGATGGCCGGATCCGTTCGCGTCGCGCAGCTCTGCGATGCATGGGGCCTGACGTGGGGATCGCACTCCAACAACCACTTCGACGTTTCGCTGGCGATGTTCACCCACGTCGCCGCCGCAGCGCCCGGAAACATCACCGCCATCGACACGCACTGGATCTGGCAGGACGGACAGCGCATCACCAAGCAGCCCTACGAGATCGTCGACGGCTACCTCACGGTGCCCGAAAAGGCCGGGCTGGGTGTGGAACTCGATGACGAGGCCGTCGCCGCCGCACACGAGCTCTACCAACAGGAAGGACTCGGCAGCCGCGACGACGCGATCGCCATGCAGTACCTGATCCCCGGCTGGGCGTTCGACAGCAAGCGTCCGTGCCTGCAGCGATGAAGATCGCTGTCGCCGGCACCAACCTGGAACCGCACCGCGAACGGTTCGAGGCAGCACTGCCTGCGAACGCTGTGGTCGAGTGGTATCCCGGCGGGGTACCGACGAATGCCTTGCGTGATGCCGACGTCTACGTGGGGAGCCGGTTCACCGCGCAGATGGCGGCGGCAGCCGAGAAGCTCCGGCTCATCCACTCCGTCGGGGCAGGGACCGACAAGATCGACTTCGATGCGGTGTCCGATGACATCCTGGTGGCCAACACCTTTCACCACGAAGCATCTATCGCGGAGTACATCCTCGCCGCGGCGGTGATGCTGCGCCGCGACTTCCTGGTGCAGGACCGTCAGCTACGCCGGGATGTGTGGGCGACGTCCGTCTACGACCCGGCGATACCGCAGGCGCCGACACTTCGGGATGCGCGCATCGGTTTCGTCGGGTTCGGGCACATTGGGCGCTATACGTGGAACCTGTTCCGCGCCTTCGGTTGCAGCGGGGCGGCCGTCACCGGATCCGGCCGGGTGCCCGACTGCGGGCTCTCGTGGGCGGGCGATACCCGCGACTTGAACCGGCTGATGTCGGAATGCGATGTGGCGGTGGTGTCGGCACCGCTGAACGAGCACACGGTCGGCATGATCGGCGAGGAGCAGCTGCGCCTGCTCGGCGCCGACGGCGTGCTGATCAACGTCGGCCGAGGCCCGCTGGTGCAGGAGCAGGCACTGTATGACGCTCTGGCCGACGGGGTGATCAGGGCCGCCGCGATCGACGTCTGGTACCGCTACCCGTCCGGCGACGGGATCAGCGCCCCAAGCGATCTGCCGTTCGCCGAACTGCCGAACATCCTGATGACGCCGCACTCCTCGGGCGTCACGAGCGACACCTTCGCCGGTCGCGCCGACGACATCGCCGACAACATCGCACGGCTGGAACGCGGCGAGCCTCTGCACAACGTGGTGTTCGGCGGGAAGTGACGAACGCCTCTCCAGGGCAGTGTGTCGAAGTGCCAAGCTACGAGCGACAAAATCGCTCACCTAACAAAGTGCGTAGCGAGTTCAGCGACGTCGTCGCTCGTAGCTTGGCAGGGTCTCACGTGCCCTTGTCGATCGAGTCGAACGCATGCTGCGATTGTTCGAACGGCTCCGATGTCACACCCAGCTGGTTGCCGAAGGGGTGATCCAGCCAGAAGACGATGAACAGCAACAGACCCAGCAGGACGGCGACGGCGCTCAACAGCCCGAAATGCGCGCGGGTGCTGCCCAGTCGCATGAAGCCGCCGAGTCCCAGAAGGACGACGCCGCCGAACAGCAGGCCCGACCAGAGCAGGCCGGGTATCCGCGGCTTGGTGTCCAGGATCCGCTGATTGCGCTCCGACGCCAGGGTGGTCAGCTGGCCGAGGAAATTCTGACTGATCGGGCTCGACGACAAGCTGGACTGCTCGCTGCCGAGTACCCGGTACATGTCGTTGAGGGCGTCGCGCGCACTATCGGTCCCGGTGCCGCCACCTATCGCTTCCTGCCATTCGGGGCCGGCGACGGCGTCGGTGTACTTGCGAATCAGCACCCGCATCTGCGCCTGCTCGGGGGCGGGCATCCCTACGGTCTGCCGGTACATCGTGATCACCGTCGACGCCTCATTGGAGACGTTGGCCTCCGCCGAGGAGAACTGCTCCCAGGCGACCACGATCACGAACCCGAGCAGGGCTCCGTAGACGAGGCCGACGCAGGTAAGAAATGGCGACAGCGCGCCATTGTGTCCTTCGCTCACTGGGTCAGAAAGCGTGCGATGCGCCAACCACATGCCGGCCGCCGCGATCAGGACCGCCGCGACGAGAGCCAGCGCCAGAAGCGCCCAGAGCCCAGCGATCCCGTACTCACCCATGGTGTCCTCCCCCGGATTGACCGCCGGTGGCCGCGCCGTGCCGGATCGGGTACCCGTCAAGATGCACACGTACGCGGTGTTCGGGTGGCCGATCCCGCCGAGAACAGAAGTCTGACCGACTTCGGTGGATGTGATCGCTCACTGGCGTCGCCGGTGCTAGGCAAGACGGGTGGATTTCGCGAGTTGGAGCCTGGGCCTGGCGCTCATTGTGCTGACCATCGCGATTCACACGACCGCGGTGGTGCTGATGGCGTTCGGACTGGAATCGAGGATCCGAGCGCGTAACCCATCCCCCGACAGGCGACGGGCGGTGCCCGTCGTGATCGCCCACATCGGCGCCGTTGCGGTGATGCTGGCCGCCTTGCACGGCGTCGAAAGTGTCCTGTGGGCGCTGGCGTACCGGTGGCTCGGTGCGCTCGATTCGTTCACCCAGGCGACGACCTACGCAGTGGCCACCCTGACGACGTTTGAGGTGCCGGGACTGGTTCTGCCGCAGCGGTTTCAGATGTTCAGCGCTCTGGAAGCGGTGAACGGTGTGCTGCTGTTCGGGATCAGCACCGCGTTCCTGTTCGCGGTCATACAGGTGCACTGGCGACTGCTGTTCCCCCACAGTCCCTCGGTCGCCGGCCGCGAGTAGCGTACTTCGGCAACGCTATTCAGCGGTGGCCGACGACGGCACGTGGCGCGCCACGGTGTCGTCCAGGGCTTCCCGCAGTGCACGGATGTCGGTGATCAGGCGTTCGAGGTCGTCACGCTCGATATGCAATACCTCGGCCCTGCCTGTCGTCGTCACGGTGGCGTTGCGCAGCTTTCCGTGGCGAAGTGCGGATTCGCCGATGATCTCGCCCGCCCCGACCAGGGCGATGCGCTCTTGGCCGACGTACACCCCGGCCTCCCCGCTGAGCAGGATGTAGCAGGCGTCCGACGGGGTCTGCTCACGAATCAGCGGCCACGGCCCGGATGTCGAGGTGCGATGCGCCGCCTGGACGAGACGCTTGAGGTCCTCGTCGGAGAACTTCTCGAACGTGGGAAATTCCCGTAATCGGCGGGCGCTCTCCTGCTGCTCCTGCTGGAGCGCCGCGGCGCTTTCGCGCTCGTACTTGCGATTGTCCATGGTGGGTCCCCCGATCGGCGATGTGACCCTGACGTCGACGAGCCTATCCACCGAGAGCCGCCCACAAGATCGAAACGGGGAGAAACGGGTCGACGACCGATCGCGTCGACGTCAAGGATTCGACAAGGATTCGACAAGCACCGCGGACGAGTCTTTGGATGTCACCACCGCCGACCCCTAAGGAGCAGTTCACATGGTCGATCGCATCCGCGCCCTCGCCGTTGCGGCCACCGGAGCGGTCTTACTGCTCTCGGGCCTCGGACTGGTCGCGGTCGGACTCTCCGGCATGGCCTAGTCGGCGCAGTCGAGTCGCCCGCGCGCCTGGTCGCGGGCGGCCCGTCCGCACCGCCTAGGTCTTGACCAAGCCTGCGGATGGCCGTGAGTAGACCACCCGCGTGCGTAAGACGATGTCCTGCAATGACCTTCGCCTCGAGTCGATCACGACCCACAGCAGGCCGATCGGGAAGAATACACAGCCGACCGCACGTAGCAAGCCGACAAGCAGGCTCACCCGCTGCGAACGTCGCCCCACGACCCGCAGACCCATCGCCACCGAACCCACGGTGGATCCCGACACGGACCAACATCCCGCGGCGTACACGACCGCGACGACGAACGTGACCAGCGTCGAGAACACGACGCTCAGCGACGGCAGGGCGAAGGCCGCAGGCGAATAGACCAACCTCACCAACACCAAGCCGCCGTAAAGCACACCCATGATCACCAGGACCACCAGCAGGTCCAAGATTGCGGCCAATCCGCGGGTGATGATCCCCGCCGGCCGCTCGGCGTCAACTGCCGACTCCTCTACGGTCACCGATTTTCCCGGTCACGCCGCAGCATGCGGTTGACGATTCCCGCCACGACGTCATCGGCGCGTTCACCCTGTGTGCGCACGTCGGTCATCACCTCGGCGGTCATCGAATTCGTCGATTCGCGGATGATCGCGGGCAGGTCAACACCCTCGATCACCTTGTCCGCCAACGTAATCAGATCGATCCGGTTGATGATCGCGTCGATGTCGATGTCAGCGGCGAGCGCATCGATGTCGACGCGCTCGCTGACGAGGGCGTTCAAATCCATCTCGTCGAGTACCAGGTCCACCAGAGCGACCGCAATCGCGGCGACCAGAGCCTTGAGCTGATCGGCGCTCTCGGTCAGCCAGCGGTCGCCGTGCCCGGACAGACCGTCGACGCCGCGCCGCATCAACGGCCCGAAAACCGGCACCTTCTCGGCCACGCGGTATGCGATCCCGGCCGCACCGACCGCCACGGCAACCGTGCCCACCGCGGCGGAGACCACCGGGTGTTTCAGCAGGTCGACCTCGGTTCCCACCACCGCATCGTAGTTCCTGCGCGGTCTATCTCAGGTGAGACGCGCGGGCCGCGGGCAGCAGCGTTACCGCTGGTCGGAGCCGTATTCCAGCGCGGGCTCCGCAGAATCCACGCCACCCCTGCTCAGAATCGTCAACATGTCCGGCTGCACCTCATAACGGGCGCCGTCGGCGGGATTCGTCGCGGTGTATCCACTCCCCGACGGAGAGGCATTCGAGAGCTGAAGATTGGCGCCGTCACGCAGACGTTCGCCCCGGTAGTAGTACGTGCCGGGGGCCGTCTCGCACACCACAGCGAGCGAATTCGAAGTTCTGATCGCCGCCGCAGGTGAGCTTCCCGCGTCACAGCGCGCCGTATGACCGACAAAGCCCTGCGCATCGGTTCCCGACACCCCCGCAATGGGCCCGGAACTCGTCGTGGGCGTCGTGCTGGTCGATGTCGATTCCGACGGCGACTCCTTCGTCGGCGTGGTCGTGATCGTCGTCGTCTCAGGTGCTGGCGCAGCGAGCCCGGTCTGCGGTGCCGACCCGCCACCGTGGTCGCCGAACACCAGCACCGTCGCGAGGATCACGGCCGCGGCGAACATCACGACGGTCGCCGCGACCAGCCCCACGTGCGTCCGGCCGAACCGCGATGTCTTCTTCGGCGGGGCGGGCGGCGGCCCCGGTCGGTACAGGTGTTGGAAGCCCGTCCCCGCCGGGTTCGGGTCGACGGTCGAGAACTGCCTGGTGTGGTGCGGCGGGCTCGGTGGAACGGGGACTGCGACCGACGACGTGTCCGACAGCGCCTCTGCACCTGCCTTGGCCAATTCACCGGCCGATGCGTACCTGTCGGTCGGTTGCTTCGCCATGCCCTTCTCGATCACGTCGTCGAAGGCGCGGCTGATCCCGCGGCGCATGATGCTCGGCCGTGGTGGCGGGGAGAACATGTGCGCGCCCATCATCTGCCGAACGTCACCCGCCTCGAACGGCGCACGGCCAGTGAGGCACTCGTAGAGCAGGCATGTCAGGGAGTACACGTCCGCGGCCGGGCCTGCGCGCTCACCGCTGAACCGTTCGGGGGCCATGTAGGCGCACGAACCGATCACCAGGCCGGTGCTCGTCACACTCGCCTCGCCGCCGCCGTGCGCGATGCCGAAGTCGACCAGATAGGCGAAGTCGTCCGGTGTGAGCAGGACGTTCTCCGGCTTGATGTCACGGTGCACGAGACCGTTGCCGTGCGCCGCGTCCAGCGCGGCAGCAACCTGGCTGATGATCGACACCGACCGCGACGGCGGAAGTGCGCCCTTGACCCGCAGTTCGTCCTTCAGGCTGGCGCCCTCGACCAGGCGCATGTCGATATAGAGGACCCCGTCGATGTCGCCGAAGTCGTGCACCGGGATGACGTGCGGTTCCTGCAGACGTGCGGCGACGCGGGATTCGCGACGAAACCGCTGCTGAAAGCTCTGGTCGGCGGCCACCTCGGTGCGCAGCAGCTTGATCGCCACCAGACGCTCTCTGACGGTGTCGTAGGCGCGGTACACCTCGCCCATTCCGCCGACGCCGATCAGCGACTGGAGCTCGTAGGGACCGAATTGCGTACCCACCCGAGCGCCGCCGTTCGGGGAACCCATATAAAACTTCCGCCCTTTCCGTCGTGCGTGCTTGCAGGTCGGCCCGTTGCGCCTATCGGAGTTCCCGCAACGCCGTCGTCCATAACCCGCTCCCCGCGGCGGGCGAAATGTGGCACAGGTAACACGCCACTGAATACAAAGCAGCACAAGCGATTTGCGTAGTGGCAAGTCTACAAAGGGCGGCCCGACATTGCGACCCGACCATGTCACACCCGCGTGCTGCTGTCCTCTGCGCGAACAGCCATTGACCTGCAGAGCGGACGCATCGGAGCCCCCTCGGTACGCCGGCTCAAACTCATAGGAATAACGTCTGGCGTGAGGGGGAACCCCCATTTGTCGACGCGAGGTCGGCCCAGATTCGAATGCACGACGGGAGCCACGGTGGCTGATTCAAACGCCAAGGAACAAACGGGTACGCCAACAGCACAATCGAAGTGGCTCTCGGAGTCAGCCGCTCAGACCCGCGGGTCTGACAAGGGCGAGGTCCAGTTCCACTACGACATCTCCAACGATTTCTTCAAGCTGTGGCAAGACCCGACCCAGACCTACAGCTGCGCATACTTCGAGCGCGACGACATGTCGCTCGAAGAGGCGCAGATGGCCAAAGTAGATCTCTCGCTCGGCAAGCTGGGTCTGCAACCGGGAATGACGCTGCTCGACATCGGCTGCGGCTGGGGTTCGACGATCCAGCGCGCCGTCGAGAAGTACGACGTCAACGTCATCGGTCTGACGCTGTCGGAGAACCAGAAGCAGCACATCGAGCAGAATCGGTTCCCGAGCATCGACACCAGCCGCAACATGGAGGTCCGCCTGCAGCCGTGGGAGGACTTCGACGAGCCCGTCGACCGTGTGGTGTCCATCGGTGCGTTCGAGCACTTCGGATTCAACAAGTACGACGACTATTTCAAGAAGACGTTCAACCTGATGCCCGACGACGGGGTGATGTTGCTACACACGATCATCATTCCGAGCGACGAGGAGATCAAAGCCAAGAAGCTGCCGCTGACCATGTCGAGGGTGCGGTTCATCAAGTTCATCATGGACGAGATCTACCCGGGTGGGCGTTTGCCGCTGGCCGCGATGGTCACCGACCACGCGACCAAGGCCGGCTTCAACGTGACGCGGGAGCAGCATCTGCAGCCGCACTACGTCCGTACGCTGGATACCTGGGCGGCAAATCTCGAGTCGAAGAAGGACCAGGCCATCGAGATCACGTCCGAACAGATCTACGAGCGTTTCTACAAGTACCTGACCGGTTGTGCCGACCTGTTCCGCGCCGGATACACCGATGTGTGCCAGTTCACCTGCGAGAAGGCCTGATTCGTTTAGTAGACTGACCTTTTAGGATGACTCAGATGAAAACGGGGCCGACCGATATGCAACCTCACTTCGAGGAGGTGCAGGCCCACTACGACCTGTCAGACGAGTTCTTCGGACTCTTCCAAGATCCCTCTCGGACCTACAGCTGTGCCTACTACGAACGCGAGGACATGAGCCTCGCCGAGGCGCAACTCGCGAAGATCGACCTCGCACTCGGCAAACTCGACCTCCAGCCCGGCATGACCCTGCTCGACGTCGGGTGCGGCTGGGGTTCCGTCATGAAACGTGCGGTGGAGAAGTACGACGTGAACGTCGTCGGCCTCACCTTGAGCAACAACCAGGACAGCTACTGCCAACAGCTGTTCGACACAATCGACACCGACCGCACGACCCGCGTCGAGCTGCACGGCTGGGAGCAGTTCGACGAACCCGTCGACCGCATCGTCAGCATCGAGGCGTTCGAGGCCTTCCCCAAGGAGCGCTACGGCGCCTTCTTCGAGACGTGCTACCGGATCCTGCCCGACGGCGGCCGGCTGGTGCTGCAGACGATCATGGGCCATCCGCTCAAGCGCTGGCCCGACCTCGGCATCCCCATCGTCATGTCCGACCTGAAGTTCATGCGGTTCATCGCCAAGGAGATTTTCCCCGGCGGCTCGATCCCCTGCGACGAGGACATCATCGGGCTCTCCGGAGACGCCGGCTTCTCCATGCAGCATTTCGAGACGCTGAATCCGCACTACGTCCGCACCCTGGAGACCTGGGCCAAGAACCTCGAGGCCGCGCACGACGAGGCGGTTGCGGCCACCTCCGAAGAGACCTACGAGCGCTACATGAAGTACCTGACCGGATGCGCTGACTTCTTCCAGCGCGGCATCAGCGAACTCGGTCAGTTCACCCTGACCAAGGGCTGACTCAAGCCCTGCCTGATGGCCTGACCGCCGTCAGGCCGCGCCGAACGCGAGCACGACGTTGTTGCCGCCGAGACCGAACGAATCGGAGACGGCGTATCGGTACTCACCGTGCCGCGGCCGGTCGGCCACGACGTCCAGATCGATCTCGGGATCGAGGGTCTTCAGGTTGCGGGTCGCCGGTATGACGCCGTCGCGCAGCGCCTGAACCGTCAGCACGGCCTCCACCGCGCCCGCGGCGCCCAACGAATTGCCCAGTGCCGCCTTTGGCGCATACACCGCCGCCGAATGGTTGCCGAGCGCGCGCCGGATCGCGCGCGCTTCGGCCAGGTCGCCGAAGGTGGTGCCGGTGGCGTGCGCATTGACGTGGTCGATGTCCGTCGGCGCCAGGCCGGCCAGCTCGATCGCCCGGCTGATGGCGTCGCCGGCGCGCTCTCCACTCGGGTCCGGGTTCACGACGTCGTAGCCGTCGGAGTTGATGGCAGCGCTCATCAGCCGGGCCAGAATGGGAGCGCCGCGCGCCTTGGCGTGTTCTTCGGTCTCGATGAGCATCAGCGCTCCGGCCTCACCGAACACCATGCCGTCGCGGTCGGCGTCGAACGGGCGGCACGCACCTGCCGGATCGTCGTTGTTGGCCGTGAGCCACCCGAGATTGTGGAATGCCGCAACGGGCACGGCCTCGATGCAGTTGTCGACTCCCCCGCAGATGGCCACGTCGGCTTCGCCGAGAACGATGCCCTGCCAGGCTTCCGCGATCGCCGCGGCACCGGAGGCGTCTGCCAGCACCGGCGAGGTGATTCCCGCCTTGGCCTGGATGTCCAGCCCCACCGAGGCGGCAGGCGCGTTGGGCATATGCATCTGAACCGCCAGCGGGTTGGCTGCGCGCAATCCACGTTCGTTGAAGTCGTAATACAACTTGATCATCGCCTCGGTGCTGGCCAGCGCCAACCCGATCGACACCAGGAGCCGACGGTTGTCGACTTCGGGGGATCCGGCGGCCTGCCACAGCCTGCGGCCGAGTACTCGCGACATCTTTTGCATGTACGACAGTCGGCGCAGCTCGACTCGGTTGAGGTGCTGGTCGAAATCTTCGCGGAGTTCACCGCCGATGCGCACGGGCATGCTGTATTCGTCGACGAACGGTTTCTCCAGTCGCCGAATCCCGCTCTGCCCCTCCAGCAATTGCTGCCAGGTGTCCTCCGCGTTCGTTGCGAGCGCATTGCTCGATACGAGGGCGGTAACGACGACATCGGGAAGACCGTCGCCGGTGGTCTTGCTCGCCATGGGTCACCAAAGTCCTTCACTCATCCAGCTGCCCTGGTCGAAATTCCCCGATCTACGTTCGAATATGCACCGCAGCATCGACTTTTTCAACGCTTCGGCAACTGCCAGGATTCCACCCAGGATTCCATGGAGCATCGACACGTGCCCATGCATGTCGAATTCGTCAGGTACGCATCGATGTTCGCTGCGACCGGTACCGACATGGGTCGTTGGGTCGTCGGGTCAGACCTCGACGGCGCCCTTGGTGGCAGACTCCTGGGCCAGGCGCCCAGCCCACGCCGCACTCTCGGCCTTCGCGACGCTCATCACGTTGTGAGCGGTCTGCCACAGCTGGCTGTCGCGGTCAGCGTGGGCCGCGGGCAGTCCCGCTGCGCAGCGCATCACCATCGCACCGAGGTTCGCCGACGTCATATAGGGCACCACCAACAGCTTCGCGCTGGCGCCGCGGCCCTCGACCACCATGAGGCGGGGACGTCGCGGACCGGGCCGGTCGACGGTCCGGGCGCCGGTGACGATCGAATCGAGGTCGACGGGCCCCTCGGTGGGCGACCAGTTGATACAGATATCGATGATCTCGCCGAGTGGCGCATGCAGAACGCCGATGAGTTCAGGCAGCTCCGAGGCGACCGACGCGGTATGTGGCCACCAGGCGCCATCGATGTCGGCGCCCAGTTGGCGGGAGAGCAGAAGCCGTACGGGGCGCGCCATTCGCCGCGTCCCCGATAGGCCGTTCACGACGAAGGCTTAGAAGAAGGTGATTTCTCTCGGTCATCATCCGAGAACGTGGGGTTCTTGGTCGGCTCTGTGGAGGCCTCACGCTTCTCGGAGACCTGCGGTTTGTAGGGGTGTGAAAACAGGTCCGACGAATCCATAGAACACGTCCTTAAACGTACGGGTACAGCCCATACATACGATGTGGGCGAACGGCGATCCGTCCGCAGGCTGATCACAGGGGCAGCGGTGAGAATCGGTAAGAGAGTGCTGGGGCGATACGGCCTGAGCTCCAATTTACCCGATCATCGGCGGGCGCAGTGAGTCGCCTCTGTTCCGTTATGAAAGATTCTGCGTTTCAACACCCCTGAAACGCACTGTGGGCTGGTGGGAATCAACCCACCAGCCCACGTGACGAAGATCTGGTTAAACGGCGGTCACACCGACTGCCTGCGGACCCTTGGCCCCCTGCTCGACGGTGAACTCAACGCGCTGGTTCTCCTCGAGCGACTTGTAACCACTTCCCTGGATTTCGCTGAAGTGAACGAAGACATCGTCCGCTCCGCCATCCGGGGCGATAAAGCCAAAGCCCTTATCGCTGTTGAACCACTTCACAGTTCCCTGCGTCATACTCTTACTTCTCTCACTCTGAAACGGATGTCGAACAGACATCCCAGCAAACAGTAGCACGGTCAGCAGCCAAAACGTATTCCGTTGTGCTGAACAGCTTTTCGCAAAATCGGCGGCAGCACTCTGCGGCTTTTATTGAGCGGCAATGCTTCTGGGATGCCGAGGAGCAGAACCCCCTCTAACCGGCGCCTCGTGAATTTCACCCAACGGTTGCGACACGGTCACGGATACATACCCATTCGAGTATCAGTAGTCCCAAAAACCCCACTGATCACTATGGTCACATGGACGAACTGAAGACGTCAATGCGACGTCGTGTCCTGAAAGGTGTGACATGGCGCCGCGTCGGATTGCCTCGCTATCGGTTGCGTCGGCGACGGCGCTGAGCGTGGTCATCGGCATCGCCCCGCCCGCCTTCGCCGCACCCTGCACCGGCGCCGCCGCGGCCGTCCAACCCCCTCGGGCGTCGAACACCGGCGAGACGCCTGATCTGCCCGGCGACGGTCGACCGAGAGGTCAGCGGCCCACCGGCACCAATGACGGAGCGGCACTGCCGAGCCTGGGGCAGATTCCGGGACTTTCGCAGCTCGGACAGGTGGAACAACAAGCCGCGGTCGTACCTGACCCCGCCCAACCGGTCCCCGATGCAAACGCCATCGCACCGCCGGCTCCCCCGGCGCCGTCGCCGCCCGGCACATCGCTCGTCGGCTGGGTGACCGGACCGGAAAGCCCGAACGACACCGTCAACCGGTTCGCGATCACCGGCACCGACCTCGGCATCATGTGGGACAACGGCAGCGGCGAGGTGCTGATGGCCTTCGGCGACACCTACGGGTATTGCGGCGTAAAAGGCCAGCAGTGGCGCTACAACACGCTCTTCCGCAGCCGGGATGGCCAGTTGTCCAAGACCGTGTCCGCCTCGAGTTCGCCCCTGTGGTCTCAGGGGCTTTCCAAGCAGGTCATCAACAGCATCAAGTTCTCGCCGCAGGAGAAGGGCATCATCCCGACCGCGGGCATCTCGGTCAGCGGCACCCAGTACGTCAACTTCATGTCGATCAAGAGCTGGGACAGCGACGGCCGCTGGACGACGAACTTCTCGGCCATCGCGGTGTCGCCCGACAACGGTGAGCGCTGGGGTGTCTATCCCGATTCCGTCCGGCCCGCCCGGCCGGGCGAAACCGACCGGGTCCAATACGTCGCAGGCAACGAGAAGTTCCAGCAGGGAGCCTTCCTGAAACCGGGTCCCGGCGATCCCTACATCTACAGCTTCGGCACCCCCTCGGGGCGTGGGGGTGCCGCATACATTTCGCGCGTGCTGCCGGCAGGTGTGCCGGACCTACGCAGGTACGAATACTGGAGTTCGGATTCGAACAGCTGGGTGCCCGGCGATCCCGCTGCTGCGACGGTGGTGATCCCTGGGCCGGTCAGTGAGATGTCGGCGCAGTACAACACCTATCTCAACCAATACCTGGTGCTCTACGGCAACGGCGCCAACGACATGGTGATGAGGACAGCGCCCGCGCCGCAAGGGCCGTGGAGTCCGGAGCGGTTGATCGTGCCGTCGATGCAGTTCCCCGGTGGCATCTATGCGCCGTTCCTGCATCCGTGGTCAACGGGCAAGGAGCTGTACTACAACGTGTCGCTGTGGTCGGCGTACAACGTGATGTTGATGAAAACCGTTCTGCCGTAACGACGCTGATTGCACCGTATCCTGGCCGTCATGGATGAGGGGCCAGGCGCGATCAGTCGTCGCCGGCTGCTCTGGCTGGGCGGCGCCGGACTGGCCGCCATGGTCCCCGCGACTTCCACTGCTGCGGCCGCCCCCGCCTCGCGTGCGATTTTGTGCCGCGACGCCTGGGGCGCCGCACCGCCCCGCGGTCCTGGCCGGCCACAGGTCCCCGACCGCCTGACGCTTCACCACACCGAGGTGGTTCTCGGGCCGAACAGCAATGCGCCGGCCCGACTGCGTCAGCACCAGCACTACCACCAGGACACGAAGGGGTGGATCGACATCGCGTATCACCTCAGCGTCGACCGCAACGGAAACATCTATCAGTTGCGCGATCCCCTGCTCGCGGGCGACACCGCGACCACCTACGACACGACCGGTCACTTCCTCGTCGTGTGCGAGGGAGACTTCGACAAGGAACAGGTGACGGAAGAGCAGGTCGACGGAGCTGCGCTTGCATTCGCCTGGGCTGCACAACAATTCGACATCCCCACCGATACGATCGCGGGCCATCGGGACGAATTCCCCGACATCACCTGCCCCGGTGCGAGTCTCTACTCCCACATCGCGTCGGGAGACCTCCGGCAACGGGTTGACGATCTGTTGGCCGCCGGTCCCGTTGGGCTCGCCGAGATGTGCGGTCCCGAGGCGGACGCTGCGGTCGCCGACATCGAGGCCGGTGCCTGACCCGCCGAGCTATCGCGGTCCGTCAACCTCGTACGTGCCCAAGTCGTCCTGGAAGACCACCTGCACCTGTCGTTGCGCGCCGTTGATCTCGACCTTGCACGAAAAGCCCGCGCCCTTCTCGACGGTGGGGTCCTCACCGTTGTTGCAGTCCACCTTCGTCACGTCGTTCGCGCCGTAGCCGTTGATCGGGTCGCTGAGGATCTGTTGTACGCCGGCCTCGGCCGCGCGCACATTGAGCACCGTGCCACCGCCCCCGAAGAATCCCGTGAACCAGAGACCGCCGACCAGTGCCAGGCCGCCGATCACGGCGATGGCGACGACCATGCCGGCGATCATCGGTGTGCGCGACGGCTTGGACGGCGGCCGAGTGCCGGAAGGCTGCGGCTGGCCATACTGCTGCGGCTGGCCGTACTGCTGCGGCTGGCCGTACTGCTGAGGTGCGTACTGCTGAGCCGGCTGAGCGGCGGGCGGCCATGACTGCGCGGGATAGGGCTCCTGCTGCGGCGGGTAATAGGGCCGCTGCTCTTGCGGCGGCGGGTAATACGGCCGCGGCTCCTGCGGCGGCGGATATTGCGGACGCGGCTGCTGTCGCGGTGGGTACTGCGGCGGGCGCGGCTGTTGCGGCGGTGGATAGCCAGGCCGGCCCGGTTGCGCGCCGCCCGGACGCGTCCACCACGGTTCGCCACCTTGTTCTGGAGGGCGCGTCATGAGAACCGCTCGAAGCACTCGTCGATGGCACTGGACAGTCCGAGCCGGTAGGCGAGGATGCGGGTGAACCCCGCGGGCGCCGGGATCCCGTTGACGTCGCTGGCGACCATCCCGTTGGCCAGAAGTCCCGCCACCGCCTCGTCGGTGTCACCGGGCGACAGAACGAAATCCGCGCCGTCCTCGTTGGTCATCCGCCCTTGCGCCACCCCGGTCAGACAGGCTGTGCGCAGCGCCGCGACCGGCGTATCGATCTTGACGCCGCGCTCCTTCTGGACAGCCAGGACATAGCGGGACGTCACCATGGAGAACGCGCTGTTGTCGCCTTGAACCAGAACTTCATCCTGATCCTCGTTCTTGGCCGCGCCGGCTGCCGCAAGAGCGGGCATGTCGACGAAGATGGTGTTGGACTCGGGACAGTACGACGTCGGTTCGGTGATCGTCGCACCGGTGCAATCGGAGCGCTCGGAGGTCACCTTCGGCTTGTCGGATGGCTTAAATGTCGTGTCCAGCACATTCATCAACTGCGAGAGGGTGTCGTCGTTGATCGGGCTGTCCAGGGTCGTGCTGTCGTAGCCGGATGTCACGTGCTCGGGAAGATCGCCCTGGCGCCTGGTGATCTCGTCGACGTCGATCGCGGCGCACTGGTCGGCTCCACCACTGAAGCCCATCTGGAACGCGCTGACGCGGTCGAGGGCGGAACCGTGTGGATCTTCGGCGGGTCCACCTTCCAACCGGTCGCGGATGTAGATCACGCCGGCGAGCACATGGTTGAGACCGTCGGCGGTGCTCAATGTGAATCGCGGTGAATCCCCGGCCGCCACCCAATGCAGATACACGCCTGCGAAGCAGTCGGCCTGCTGTTCTCGGACCAGGCCCGGGGTATCGAGGTCGGACAGCCCGGCCATCCATTGCAGCGCATGCCCGTACTCGTGGGCGATCACCCCGACGACACCCATGTCACCGAAGTACTGCTGCGCGACGGGAAGGAAGGCGCCGCGGTCCCAGATCATCGTGTTGAGCTTGAAGCAGAACGCGGCGTTGGGGCTTTGATACGTATCCGACCCGCACAGCGGCGGACTCGACGGATCCGTCGAATCGTACGAGACCAGGGTTTTCACCGGCTCGAAATTCCCGGGTAGATAGTTGGCGTAGTTCTTTCCCCAGAAATCCTGAATGTCGTTGACCGCCAACAACGCCAGGTGATCCATGGGGCCGTTGTCAGTGTCCTCGACGGTGCCCTCCGTCGCGGGCGCATCCGGCCGGGGACCGCTGGGCCCGTCCGTGACAGGCAGGCCTCCGACACGGTCGGGGTTGAACAGCATGGACGTCGCGCGGCCGTCCACCACGCTCGAGGCGCAGCCGGTCATCAGCAACGCCGTACACGCCAGCGCGATCACCGACCTCGCGGCACTGATGCGGCGTCGGCCGGTCACCAGGTCGTTCACTCGCTATTGCTCCTCGTCATGGCCACGTGTTGGCCCCTACTTTGCCTGTTTCGTCCTATTTCAGCAGAGGGAATAGGCGAACAATCCCATCGCTGAGACGGATACTCGTCCCGAGGAGGAGACAGCGGTGGCATCAGGGAGCTCACGTGTTGGCCAGATGTTCGGCCACTACAGACTTACCGGTCTGCTTGGCCGCGGCGGCATGGGCGAGGTGTACCGGGCGGATGACACGAGAAAAGGCCGGACAGTCGCACTGAAGATCCTCGCGGAGCAGTTCTGGCAGGACGAAAAGTTCAGGACCAGATTCCAGCGCGAGTCTCGTGCGGCCGCAGTTCTCCAGGAACCACATGTGATCCCCATACACGACTGGGGTGAAATCGACGGGCATCCGTACATCGACATGCGTCTAGTCGAGGGTCAGACGTTGCAGGAGTTACTGAGTCCCGGACCGCTGGCACCCGCACGGGCGTCGTTCATCATCGGCGGGGTCGCTGCCGCTCTCGACGCGGCGCACACCGCGGGTCTGGTCCATCGGGACGTCAAGCCGCAGAACATCATCGTCACACCCTCGGATTTTCCCTATCTCGTCGACTTCGGCATCGCAGAAGCCAAGGGCGAAAGCGGGCTGACGATGACCGGTATGCAGATCGGCACATTCGCATACATGGCTCCGGAGCGGTTCCGCGACCGGGACGCCACTCCGGCGGTCGACGTCTACGCGCTCACGTGCGTCCTCTATGAATGCCTTACCGGCGATGCCCCATTCGGTTCCAGCAGTCTCGAGCAGATCATGACGTCGCATCTGTTCGTGCCGCCACCGCAGCCCAGCACAGCGAACCGGGCCCTGCCACCGGCCTTAGACGACGTGATCGCGCGCGGCATGGCCAAGGAACCCGATGACCGCTATGGAAGCTGTGGGGCATTGGGCAGGGCGACCCAGCGCGCACTGGAATCCGACACCAATGTCGGATGGACGCCAGGCCCGACGGTGCAGCTGCCACCCCGTCACCCCGGCTACGCCGGGACCGTTGCAGGATTCAGTGGCCCCACAGTTCAGCGGCCGACCGACGTCGTGCCGCCCCAGCCGTCCTACGGCGCTTCGCCGCCCGCCGCGCTGACTTCGGCTGCTCCGGATTCGACGTCGCGCAAGTGGTTGATGCCGACCATCATCGCGGCCGTCGCAGCGCTGGTTCTGGGCTGTATCGGGATCGTGATCGGAGTGCTGAGCAAGGAGGATTACCCGCCGGTCGCGTCTGCACCCGACACACCCGATCCGTCGGCGCAACCGCCCGCCCCAGATACCGATACGAAGGGTCCGGGCACGACCGACGACCCGCCCACCGGGAATCCATTGGGCGTCGGCGCACCACCGCCGCCACCGCTGGTCGGGAGAGACACCAGCGCAAACCCGAAGAGCTGCACGGGCGACTACTCGCTGCCGCGCCGCAACGATGTCGGCACGCATTCGCGGAGAGGCTCAGCCGATACCTCGTGCCTCTTCACCGAGAGTGTTCTACATGCGTACTGGCGAACGTTCAACGACGCCAGTCGTGATCGCCGACAGGTACTCGCTCCCGGAGCCGTCGACTGTCGCACTGTATTAGGCGACGGAACCGGCTGCAATGGACCGAATTTCGTGATGGAGTGCGTCGCGCGCCCCGGCGACGCGTTCATCACTTGCACCGGCGGCAGGGACGCCGTCGTCTATCTCTATTAACAGCGGCCGACCGGCAGCAGGTCGGCGCGCTCCTGAAGCCAGACGGCTATCCGGCTCAATTCCTGTGTCCCATCCTCGAATGCGCCCGAATTCGGCTCGACCGCCACGGCGACTACCGCCAGGCCATCATTGACCGGGATGACCCCGAACTGCCGGACAAGGTAATTGCCGGCCGGCGATGGGCCCCAACCCCCTTTGAATTCTGCGCCCGGAATCTGGCCGAGTCCCCAACTCTGATCCGGCGCGATTTGTCCCATCAGGTCCATGATCGGCTGGTTCCGGGGATCACATGCCGCCGAGGAAAGAAATGTTGCCTGGTCGTTCAGGGACCACGTCGTTTGACCGAATGCAGTGAATTCCGTTCGCAACTTTTGTGATTCGACCACTGCTGGGGCACCAGCGTCGGCCAAAACCGCTTCCACTTTCTGCGCAGCGACGGCAGGATCGCCGAGCCCCGCCCAGATCGATTCGGCGGCGTCGTTGTCCGACTGGGTGATTGCCGCACGCATCGCTTCGGTGACGCCAGGCGAATCGGGGGCGCGGAGACCGGCGATCGCCAGCGGTACCTTGATGGTCGACCATGCGATCCCAGTGGACCATTCGCCAGCCGTCACCGACACCGGTCCTGCGCCCAGGGGTCGGACAACGATACCGACTTTCGCTTCGAGCTCAGCCGCGAGCGATGCAAACGCCGCAGCGAACGGTTCGCTTCCGGCAGCCGGGGGCGTACCCGGCGCGAGTGCGATGGGCGACGGAGGCGCCGCCGTTGGTTGCGTGGATGGCCCCCTCTCCGTCGACGAAGGCGCCGAGACGAGATGGCTGCCGATGACGAAGCCGCCTCCGACGATTCCGATGGCGAGGGCGACGATCAGCACAACCAGCAGAAGGGATCGGCGGGGGCGATTCCCTTTCGTGCGCGAGCGCCGCACAGGCGGGCTGTTCGTCGTTATGGCCATCTCCCCCAGTATTACCGCCGATGACGCGGGGTTCCTGCATCAAGACGGCAAGCTGTTGATAACAATGTCGTCACCGCCCGGCAACCGATGAGCTCAGACGGGTCGAATCAGCTTGGTGCGCCATTGATCGTCGGCGAGATGATCATGCCCTTCTCGACGCCCCACATTGTCGAGATGGTCTTGTACTCGCCGGTCTGCATCAGGTGCTCGAGCGCCTGGCGCAGCGATTCCGCCAGGCCTGAGCCTTTGGGAACCGGCCAGCCGTAGGGGGCGGAGTCGAACATCTCACCCGCGGCCTCCAGTCCCCCGCCGGACGTCTTGATCGCGAACGACGTCACCGGGGAATCCGCCGACATCGCATCGACTTCCCCGTTGATCAGCGCCGCGGTGAGGTCGTCCTGGCTGACGAACACCTTCTTGGTGATCGGCGCCTGTCCCGCGGCTTCACACCTGCCGCTCTTGGCCGGAATCTCCTCGGACTCTTGGAGAGACGGGTAGGCGACACCGACCGACAGGCCGCACGCATTGTTCGGATCGATCTCGGCACCGGGTCGTTGCGCCCACAGCGTGCCCGCCTCGAAGTAGGTGACGAAGTCGACTGCTTCCTCGCGCTCCTTGGTGTCGGTGAACGACGACATCCCGACGTTGAAGTCGCCGCCGCGCACTGAGGGGATGATCGCCTCGAACGCCGTCTCCCGGTAATCCGGCACGAGTCCCAGCGTTCGGGCGATCGCGTTCATCAGGTCGACATCGAAGCCGACGATCGCACCGCTGGCATCCTTGAATTCGTTTGGGGCATAAGGCACATTCACGCCGATGATCAATCGGCCCGTCGACTTGATGTCTTCGGGCACCGTGGCCGCGATCGATTCCACCGCGCCGGGCCGTGGTTCGGGAGTCGCCGTCGACGAACTCTCCGCGACGCTCGCGGGCTCGGCGCCTCCGGACCCGCCCCGCCACTGCCAGACCCCGACGCCGCCGGCCACCACCGCCAGGGCCACCGCCATCGCGACCGCGACCAAGCGGCCGGACACCCGACGACCGGTCGGGGCGGCGCGTCGCGCGGAATGCCGTCCGCTGCCTGCCATCCGCACCGGAGCGTTGAGGGCACGGCGTGCGGCCGCGGCCAGTTCACCGGCCGACTGATACCGCTTTGCGGACTTCTTGGCCATCCCCTTTTCGATGACCTCGTCGAACGCCGCGAGCCTCGGGTCGATCGCCGACGGCCGCGGTATCGGCTTGGTCATGTGCCCGGCGATCTGCTGTTCGAGACTCTGTGCGGGATAGGGCCGGTCCCCGGTCAGGCATTCGTAGAGCACGCACGTCAATGCGTAGATGTCGGACGTCGGGTCGACCGGCTTGCCCTCGAACCGCTCGGGGGCCATGTACGCCATCGTCCCCAGCGTGCTGCCCGCCGTCGTCAATCCGACTTCACCGGCGCTTCGCGCGAGGCCGAAGTCGATCAGGTACACGAAGTCGCGGTTGGTGATCAGGATGTTCGATGGTTTGACGTCGCGGTGGATCAGCCCCGCGGCGTGGGCGGCGTCCAGCGCCATCGCGACCTGCTCGGCCACCTTGACCGAGAAGTCAGTTGGCAGAGCGCCTTTCGTCTCGGTGAGCACAGTCCCGAGGTTGCGGCCCTCGATCAGCCGCATGTCCAGATAGAGCCGCCCGTCGATCTCACCGAAACGGTGGATCGGCACCACATGCGGATCGTTGAGTCCTGCGGCGGCCTGCGATTCGCGCCGAAACCGCGCCTGGAACGTCTCGTCGGCCGCCATGGTCGGCGGCAGCACCTTGAGCGCGACGATCCGGTCGGTCTTGGTGTCGTAGGCCCGATAGACCTCGCCCATTCCCCCTCGGCCTATCAGCTGCTGCAGCTGATAGTGCCCGAATGGTGTCGAATCCACCGTTAACTCCTCGGCAGCGGACCCCGCGTCGCTGTGTCGACCGAAACTACATCAGGTTTGCCAGAAAGTCTTAATAGTCGCCATAGCACCGCGGCGCCCGTGAACGTTTCGTCTCCCGCAGACGCATATCCAAGTAGGTAGCCCCGCTGAAGGGTCACCGGAATCGCGCTGCCGTCGCTGGAACTGGTGAATCAGCTCGCGGAGTGCATCGCGGCTTCCGTGGACGCCACCTTCTTGACGGCACGGACCGTGATTCGTCCGCCGCGCTTCGGCGTCATGATCACGTGTTTGAGTTTCGTCTTCTCGCCGGGTTCGGCAGTCGTGCTCAATTCGACGCGACGCAGGATCTCGCGCAGCACGATGCGCAACTCCACCATCGCGAAACCCGCACCGAGACAACGTCGATTGCCGCCGCCGAACGGGAACCACGTCGTCGGGCTCAGCGTCGCGCCCCCCATCCGGTCGGGATCGAACTTGTCCGGTTGCGGATACACGTTCGGGTCGAGGTGCACGGAGGTGATGCTCGGCACCACCATCACCCCGGCCGGCAGCTGATAGCCCGCCACCTCGACGGGTTCCTTCAGAATCCGGCCGACATCGGGCACCACCGGGCGGATGCGCAGCGTCTCCTTGCCGATCGCGTCGAGGTACTCGTCACCCGCGTCACCGGCCTCGGCCGCGGCCACCGCCTTCGCCAGGATCTCGGGGTGGCGGGTCAACCGCTCCAACGCCCACGCCAGCCCGGTGGCCGTGGTGTCGTGCCCGGCCACCAGCAGGGTGATGAGCTGGTCGCGCAACTCCTTGTCGCTCATCGCGTCACCGCTGGCCTGGATCAGCATCGCCAGGGCGTCGGTGCGCTCGGCGATATTCGGATCGGCCCGACGTTCGGCGATCTCGGCGTACAGCAGCCGGTCGGCTTCGGCCATGTTGCGCGCCAACCGCCGCCACGGCCGCCGACGCTGCAGGCTCGGCTTCGCGATCGCGAACGACTCCCAGGCGCCGACGCTCAGCAGCCGCGGCATCACGTCACGCAGCGCCGCCAGCCGCGCCGGGTCACTGGCCCCGATCACCGTCCGCAGGATCACCTCGAGCGTGATCTCCGACGTCTTCGGTGCCACCGGGAACGGCTTGCCGACCGGCCAGCCTGCGATGTTCTCCGCCGCGATCTCGGCCATCAGGTCGGCCTGGCGTGCGACGGCGTCGCGATGGAACGGCGCCATCATGTGTCGGCGGCGTTCGCGATGAACATCGCCGTCGATCACCAGCACCGAGGTTTCACCGAGCAACCCGCCGAGCATCGAATTGGCCTCGCCCGCATGGAAGATTCGCGGGTCACCCGCGAACACGGTCTTGATGTCGGCCGGATCGGTCAGGTAGACCATTTTGCCCATCATCGTGTTGCTCAGCGTGAAGACGTTTCCGTAGCGGCGTCGGCACACCGCGACGAACTCCTGCCACCACCGCATCATCAGCACGAGCTGGATCGCGCCGTGCAGCGGTGGTCCCGGCGGAAGTGACGTCTTCGTTGTTGAACTCACGCCTAATAGACTACGAGGATCGAGCGCCGCTGGGAATGGCTAGCCCGATTTCCCGACGCTCGGGGGCAACTGGCGTGGCCCGTCGGCGCCAGGCGTGATCGAGGGCGCGGTCCGGGCGCCGACGTTGCCGCGCTGCGACGACACGACAGTCCTGGTCGTCCCCGCGGAAATGCGTTGCTCTTCGGGCTCGACGACCTGCTCGTCAGCCTCTTCGGTGTGGACGGTCACCGTCCGACTGCGCCTCATGGAGAAGTGGACTTCCTCCTGCTCTTCGAAGATCTGCCGCACGCCACGCAGCGGTTTGGTGGCCGTCTCGACCGCGGTCGCCACGATCGGGGGCACAAACGGCCGGATCCAGCGGGTCGCGGCCTTCGTGACGTGCGGAATCGTCGGGACCAGCGAGCCCGGGCCTTCGCGGCGAGGCTCGAGCTCACCGGCCGATTCGGCGGGCGCCGCCAACTCCGGCGCCGCCGTTTCCGGCTCGGTCACCCGCTCGGCTTCCACGGACAACGGTTCGCTCACCGCCTCGATGACCCGGCGTCGATGCTGCTCACGGTCGATCTCGGTCTGCGCCTCGACGGCGAGCCGGGCGCTCGCGAGCTGCTGCTCGGCCCACATCGTCTCGACGGCGGCCCGCACCTCGGCCTTCTTCACCGCGATCGCCGTGTCGGCCTCCAGCTCCGCCTGTTCGCGGGTTGCTCGCGCGGCCGAACCGCGATCGTGGGTCGTTTCGCCGCGCCACAGCTTGAGGATCAGCGGAAGCAGATACACCAGCACACAGAACGCGATCGCGAGCAGCCGCAGCAGCATCGCGGTCGGAGCGGCGAGCGTGTGATCGTTCATGGTTGCCCAACGCGCACCCAGACCGTGGTCTACATCCGCTGACGCTGTTTCGCGGGCCTGCGTCAGCGCCTGTTCACCCGCGGCGATCTCGGATGCGAGCTCGGGTGCGCGACGGTCGCGTTCGGCCACCGCACTGTCGAGCTGTCGCGTCGTATCGGTGAGAAACTCGTTGGCCGTGCGGTTTTCGGGCCCCGCACCGGGCAAACCGGTGATGTGTGTCTGCGGGCATTCGGGTGAGGCGTTGAATTCGCAGCGCGCCACGATCAGCGCCTCGTCGCGCCGTTGCAGCGCACGGGTCACCGCATCGTCGAGTCCGGCCCGCGCGTCAAGGCTGCGCTGAACTCCCGCGGCGGCCTGCGTCACCGCGGGTGTGGCGTTGGCGCGCACGGCAGCCTCGTCGTGCAGCGAGCGGTCGATCATGCCGGAGAGCAGCGCCACCGTCGCGAGTTCGCCGACGATCACACCGAGTCCGACACCGACCGCGGCACGTCCGGCGACACTCACCCAGCGACGTGTCGGACGACTGGAGATCGCCCAGCTCACCGCCGCTGCGAGCACGCCAAACACCGACGTCGCGGCGATGACGGCCGCAGTCGGTGCGTCCGTGGAACCCGCGACGGCCAGCGCGGCGATCAGCCACGCCAGCGCCGCCCCGAGAAGGACTGCCACACCGGCGGGCGTAATTCTGTTGGCGTACATCGAAACCCCCGAGTTCTGGCGCGACGGCACGACGACCACACATCAACTCGACGACATCGGTGTTGTGGTCAGGCGGAACGCAAACCCCCGCGGATCGCGCCGTCACGCCGGCTGCGAATACACGAAAATCCTCTCACAGCGCCATCGGGTGCGCCGGGCTCGGTGGCCGGTGCCGCACCTCGACTGTTTTGCCCGGTTAAGGTATCGGCGAGTCGCGCACCGGCGCGCCGCATCGGAAAGATCCTGGATACATGCGAGTTGACGGACGGGACATCACCGTCTCGGGCGACCTGCTGCAGCCGTTGACCCGTCGGACCAACGACATCATCCGGGTGGTCCTGTCTGCGGTGTTCCTCGCGGTCGTCATCACCAGCTCGCTGATCACCCGCAACGAATGGGTCGCGCTCGAACGGTCGGTCTCCGAGATCGTCGCCGTCCTCACCCCCACCCAGGCCAACCTGGTGTATCTGGCGTACGGCGTCGCGATCCTGGCGTTGCCGTTCGTCATTCTGGTCAGCCTCATCGTCGCCCGCCAGTGGAAGCTGCTGGGCGCGTATGCGGCCGCGGCCGCGATCGCCGGGCTGGCGCTGTCGATCACGAACGCAGGCATCGCGGCGCCGCAGTGGCATTTCGACCTCTCCGAGCGCCTCGACAGCCTGCCCTCCCAATTCGTCGACGACCCGCGCTGGATCGCGATGCTCGCCGCGGTGCTCACCGTGTCCGGCCCCTGGCTGCCTGCGCGGTGGCGGCGCTGGTGGTGGGGTCTGTTGCTGGCGTTCGTGCCCATTCACCTGGTCATCAGCGCGGTGGTACCCGCACGCTCGCTGTTCGGGCTGGCCGTCGGCTGGTTCGTCGGCGCGTTGGTGGTGCTCGTCGTCGGCACACCCGGCCTCGACGTCCCCCTGGAGGGCGCGGTTCGCGCGATGGCCCGCCGCGGCTGCGTGGTCTACGAACTCAAGGTGCTGCGGCCGACGGGCGCCGGACCGCTGATCATGCAGGCCTCATGTGAGGACCAGCAGACGACGGCGGTGATGGAGATGTACGGGCCACACCAACGCGGCGGTGGCGTACTTGTGCAGATCTGGCGCAAAGCGCGGTTTCGCGACAGGGAGACCGCACCCCTGCACGCGTCGTTGCGCCGCGCCGTCGAACACCGCGGGTTGATGGCCATCGCGATCGGTCAGCTCAAGGTCGCCAACATCTCGACGATCGCCGTGGCGGCGCTCGAGCGCAGTTGGACGTTGTACGCCCACACTCCAGTGCGCGGGACACCGATCGGCGACTGCACGGCGGCCATTCCCGTGAGCTGGGTCTGGGAATCGCTGCGCGAACTTCACGACTGCCAGATCTCGCATGGAGACCTGCGCGCCAGCGAGATCACCGTCGACGAGACCGTGTTGTTCGGCGGCTTCGACAGCGCCGAATACGGCGCGACCGAAGCACAACTGCGGTCCGACATCGCACAGCTGCTCGTGACGACGACCCACCTCTACGATGCCCCTTCGGCGGTGCGGGCCGCCATCGACGCCTTCGGCAAGGACACGGTGCTGTCCGCGTCACGTCGACTCACGAAAGCTGCTGTCCCGTCGCGCATCCGCCAGTCCGTGCGCGATCCCAAGGCTGTCATGGCGGCCGCACGCGATGAGGTGATGAGCCAGACTCGCGTCGACGAGATCCGCACGGAGACGGTCACCCGGTTCACCCGCGGCCAGCTGATCCAGCTCGTGCTGTTGATCGCGCTCGTCTACGTCGCGTATCCGTTCATCAGCTCGGTGCCGGCGTTCCTCACCGAATTGAGCACTGCGAACTGGTGGTTCGCGCTACTGGGGCTGGCGGCGTCGGGGTTGACGTATCTCGGCGCCGCGGCGTCGCTGTGGGCCGCCGCCGACGGTGTGGTCAAGCTGTGGGGCCTGATCGTCATGCAGGTGGCCAACAAGTTCGCCGCCACCACCACCCCTGCGGGCGTCGGCGGCCTCGCGCTGAGCGCCAGGTATCTGCAGAAGGGCGGCCTCACGCCCATGCGCGCGACGACCGCGGTCGCACTGCAGCAGTCGGTGCAGGTGATCACTCACGTTCTGCTGCTGATCTTCTTCAGCACCGCGGCGGGCGTGTCCGCCAACCTTTCTCGTTTCGTTCCCAGCATCAACGTGCTGTACCTGGTCGCCGGCCTGCTGCTCGGACTGATCGGAACCTTCCTGCTGGTGCCCAGGCTGCGGCACTGGCTGGCGACGTCGGTGCGGCCGCACCTACAGGAGGTGCTCGGCCACCTGATGGAACTCGGCCGCGAGCCCAAGCGTCTGGCGGTGATCGTGCTCGGTTGCGCGGCAACCACTCTCGGGAATGCCTTCGCGCTGTGGGCCGCGATCGAGGCGTTCGGCGCCAACACGTCGTTCATCACGGTCACAGTCGTGACGATGATCGGTGGCACGTTGGCGTCCGCGGCGCCGACACCCGGCGGCGTCGGCGCTGTCGAAGCGGCACTGATCGGTGGCCTGGCCGCCTTCGGGATGGCCGCAGCGGTCGCCGTTCCGTCGGTGCTTCTCTATCGCGTGCTGACGACCTGGATGCCGGTGTTCGTCGGTTGGCAGGTCATGCGCTGGATGACCAAGAACGCCCGAATCTAATTCGCCGAACGTGGGTTACCCGCACGCTTTCGGGCGTGAACACGTGCGGGTAACCCACGTTCGCGACGGACAGGAGAAGTCATACTGGGCCGGTGGGTGAACTCAACGTCTTGGGCGGACCGTTGGAGCCGTGCGGCACCGACCCGATGACCGGCTTCTACCGCGACGGCTGCTGCTCGACCGGACCTCAGGACGTCGGCAGGCACACCATCTGCGCCGTGGTGACCGCCGAGTTCCTCGAGCATCAACGCTCCATCGGCAACGATCTGTCGACGCCGATGCCGCAGTACCGCTTTCCCGGCTTGGAGCCCGGCGACCGCTGGTGTGTCACCGCGGTGAACTGGCTGCGGGCGTACCAGGACGGCTACGCGGCCCCGGTGGTCCTGGCATGTACCCACGAACGCACGCTCGAGGTGGTGCCGATCGAGGCGCTGCGCGAAAACGCCGTCGACGTTCCCGACGACCTCGGCAGCCTTTGACGCAATATCCTTCAGCCCGCCCCTGATCAGGAATACCGTGGGCGCTATGACAGACCAGGTACCCGCGGTCTCGACGGGGCATCCGCCTGAGAAGCTTCTCAAGATCGCCAACCCGATGCTGCGTTTTCTCCTGGGCACGCCCCTTGCGGGTCCGTTGCGCGGCCAGCTGATGGTGATGAACTTCAAGGGCCGGAAGTCGGGCCGCGAGTTCTCGATTCCGGTGAGCGCGCACCACATCGACGGGGTGCTGTACGCCATGGCCAACGCGGGGTGGAAGGCCAACTTCCGCGAGGGTCTCGACGCCGAGATTCTCCACGCGGGGAAGACGACCAAGATGCACGGCGAAACGATCTCCGACCCGACCGTCGTCGCCGATCTCGCGCACCGGTGCGCGGAGGGCTACGGCGTCAAGAAGGCGCAGACGATGATGGGGCTCAAGTTCCGCGACAACCGGATCCCGACCGTCGAGGAGTTCGCCGAGTGTGTCGTCCGCGAGAAGATGGTCGCCGTCAAGTTCACCCCGCGTCAGGCGTAGTACGACATGCAGCTAACGGGTAAGACGGTTCTGCTCACCGGCGCCACCGGCGGCCTCGGACAGGCGATCGCGACGGCACTCGCCGCACGCGGTGCGCGGCTGATCCTTAGTTCGCGCAAGCAGGAGGAACTCGCACGGCTCGCGGACTCGCTCGCCGGAGGTGGCCACCGCACGATCGTCAGCGACCTCGCGGAAGATGGCGCGTCGCTTGCGTTGCTGGCCGAGGCGGGCGACATCGATGTGCTCGTCGCCAACGCCGCCCTGCCGGCGTCGGGCAAGCTCGACAGCTTCACCCCGCAACAGATCGAGCGGGCACTGCGGGTCAACCTCGAGGTCCCGATACAGATGACGCGTGAGCTGATCCCCGCGTTCACGACGCGACGGTCGGGACACTTCGTCTACATCTCGTCGATGTCCGGCAAGGCGGCAACAGCCGGCGCATCACTCTATGCCGCAACGAAATTCGGTCTGCGGGGCTTCGCGCTGTGTCTGCGCGACGACTTGCATCCCGCAAGTGTCGGCGTATCGGTGATCTGCCCCGGGGCCATCCGCGACGCGGGCATGTACGCGGAATCGGGGGCGCCGCCGCCGCCGCTCATCGGCACCGGCACACCCGAGCAGGTCGGCGACGCGGTCGTCACCGCAATCGAGCGCAACCGTGGCGAGATCGACGTCGCTCCGCTGCGGCAGCGTGTGTTGGCACGGTTCGCGATGAACGCCCCCGCGATAGCATCCCGCATTGGAGGCGAGGTCGCCGCCAAGGCCGCCGCAGAGATCGCCGCTGGACAGACGGAGAAACGTTGACGCCCGCTGACGACGACGAACTTGTCGCCGCACGAGACGCGTACAGACGGGGCGACTGGCGCTCTGCCTACGACCATTTCGGCCGAGCGGTCAAGACCGCGGAGCTGACCACCGATGACCTTTCGTCGCACGGCATGGCGGCGTGGCGGCTGGGCTACGGCAGGGAATCCATCCGGATGTCCGAGGAGGCCTTCAACCGATTGGTGGCCGAGAACAACACGCGGACCGCCGCCATGAAGGCCGCCGATGTCGCACTCCAGTGGCTCAACGGTGGTGACGTGACGATCACCCGGGTGTGGGTCAATCGCGCGCGCAGACTGCTCGAATCGTCCCCCGAGGACGAGGCCTTCGCCTATCTGCTGTACGTGGACTCGCAACTGTCGGTTGTCGAAGGGCAGTACGACGCGGGAGTGCAGCGCGCCCTGGAGCTCGAGGAGTTCGTCAGTCAGCGCAACTCCCCCGGACTGACCGCACTGTGTTTGACCGCCAGTGGCCTGTCGAAGCTCCCGTTCGCACGCACCAGCGAGGCCCTTGCCGACCTGGACGAGGCGATGATGCCGGTCCTGGCGGGCCAGGTTCCGGTGGATTGGGCCGGCGACATCTACTGTGCCGTGATCCACGAGTGCTATCGACTCGGAGATCTGAGCCGCATGAAGACCTGGACCAACGCGATGGACAAATGGCGCCAGGGCCCAGAGGTTGCCGCATCCTGGTATGGCACCACTTGTGAAATCCACAAATGGCAATTACTCAGCGCCACAGACGATTACCGAGAACTGGAGCAGCGGCTGGTCAAGGCCCTGGACGCCATCGAGGATTTCCACATCTCGGCGGCCGGTGAAGGCCACTACGAACTCGGCGATATCCGTCGGCGAATGGGCGACGTCGACGGTGCCCGTGTGGCGTTCGCGAAGGCACGGGAGCTCGGCTTCGATCCGCTCCCCGGCGAGGCGCTGTTGCGGTCTCAGCTCGGCGAGGACGCCGCCGCGGCAGGCGACTTGCGGATGCGCATAGATGCCGAGTCCGACGAGATCACCCGCATTCGGCTGCTTCCCGCGGCGATCGAAATCGCGCTGGCTCGCGACCGCATCGACGAGGCGGACCAGTACTGCGGCGAACTCGAGGAGGGCGCCGAAAGGTTCGACTCACCCGGGTTTCGCGCGTGGGCGCTGCACGCCCGCGGAGCCTTGCTCGTCAAAAAGGACGCCCCAGCTGAGGCGCTGCCCCTCCTGCAGGACGCGCTGCGTCGGTACCGAAGCACGCAACGCCGCTATGAGATGGCGCAGGTCTGCGAGTGGATGGCACGGGCCCGCCAGGCGACCGGAGACAGCGCCGGCGCCGCATCCGACGCGGCCACGGCCGAATCGATGTACCGCGAACTCGGGGCCCGGTCGACGCTGACGAACAACGCCGAGCTGCCCGGCGGCCTGACCAAGCGCGAAGTCGAGGTTCTCGCGCTCATCGCGGCCGGCGGGTCGAACCGCGATGTCGCAAAACAGCTGTTCATCAGCGAAAAGACCGTCGGCAGGCACCTGGCCAATATCTTCGTCAAGCTCGACGTCTCCTCGCGCACGGCCGCTGCGGCATGGGCACACGAGAACAGGGTGCTGCCCAGCGCGTGAGCGCGTCTACATCATTTGCCCCATACGGCATGTAGCGAACACATCTTTCGCCTGATGTTCCGGCCCCTGTGAGGGCCATAGCTTTGTGATCAGCCGCTTCAACAGGAACAGATCACCGAAAGCCAGGGACGAGGTGTAGCCGTGATGACACGCAGCTGGACGGCTCTCGGGGTCCTCACCCTCGGAGTGCTGCTGATCGGTGTCGACGGCACGGTGCTGGCGGTGGCGGCCCCGTTCATCAGCAGGGACCTCGGGGCGACCGCCACGCAGATGCTGTGGATCGGCGACATCTACTCGTTCGTGCTGGCCGGTCTGCTTGTCACGATGGGCGGTCTCGGCGATCGCATCGGTCACAAGAAGCTGTTGCTCGGTGGTGCAATCGGCTTCGCGACCATGTCGTTCGCAACCGCATACGCGCCGACCGCGGAGCTGCTGATCGGTGCGCGCGCGCTGCTCGCCGTTGCAGGTGCGACCCTGGCTCCGGCGACGCTCGCGTTGATCCGGGCGTTGTTTCCCGACTCGCGGGAACGCATTGTGGCCGTGGGCATCTGGGCGGCCGTCTTCTCGGCCGGAACGGCGCTGGGTCCGGTCGTCGGCGGGCTCCTGCTGGAGCACTTCTGGTGGGGCTCGGTGTTCTTGATCAACGTTCCGGTGATCGTCGTGCTGCTGCTCGGCGGCGCGAGATTATTGCCGGAAATGCGAACCCCCAAGCCGGGGCCGTGGGACCTGCCGAGCGTCGGGCTCTCACTCGTCGGAGTACTTGGCCTCGTGTATGGCCTGAAGGAGTTCGTCCACAACGGGTTTCATGTCGACGCCATCGTTGCCGGCTTGGTCGGAGCCGCGGCGCTGACACTGTTCGTCCGACGGCAACTACGGCTTCACGATCCGTTGATCGACATCCGGCTGTTCTGCAATCGCACCTTCTCGACTGTCGTCGCCGCGAACGTGCTCTCGGTACTCGGCCTTTCGGGCGTCGTGTACTTCCTGTCCCAATACTTCCAACTCGTGCACGGGTACAGCCCGTTCCATGCCGGGCTCGCCGAGCTGCCCGCCGCGGTGGCGGCGATGGTGTTCGGCCTTCTGGCCGGCGTCGCCGTGCGCCTCTGGTCGCGACGCGCGGTCCTGTCGACCGGGTTGGCGCTCATCGGTTTCGCGCTGGCGTCGATGGCGACGGTCGGCCCGTCCACCGGCTACCCGCGACTCGGGATTGCTCTGTTCGTCGTCGGCGCCGGCCTCGGCCTGGCGTACACGGTCGCCAACGACTTGATCCTCGACAGCGCGCCGCCGGAGCGAGTGGGTGCCGCAGCCGCCATCTCCGAGACCGGCTACGAGCTGGGTATGGCGCTGGGCATCGCAGTGCTCGGTTCCATCGTCGCCGCCGGGTACCGCGGACTGACGATTCCGCCCGGCATCCACGACGACGTGGCGTGGCATGCAAAGCAGACGCTCGGCGCGGCGCACGAAGCAGCGCTCGCGCTGCCGGCCGAGTCGGGTCACGCTCTGCTGACTTCCGCCCAAGGCGCCTTCACCGAAGGTCTCGCTGTCGCGGCAGGTGCGGGCTCAATTCTGTTACTGGCATCGTCGGCGGCGGTATGGCTGTTGCTGAAACCACGCCCAGCGCGGGAGATTCCGGCGCGGGGTCGCGAGAACTGTCGGAAACGTCAAAGCGTGCGAGTATGCGGTTCCGGCTCGCTAAGGTCTGGGCACCCATCAGGGCGACAGGAGGCACGGAGATGACAGAGGTTGCTCCAGAGGAGAACGTCGCCGACGAGTTCTGCGAGGACTGCGGGTACGAACCCGAACTGAAACGGTCGCTCAGCCAGTTCCAAGTGTTCGCGATCTCGTTCGCGTTCATTTCGGTCGCGGTCGGCGTTTTCGGTACCTACGACGACGTGCTGCAGAACGCCGGGCCGGTCGGAATCTGGCTGTGGGTGATCGTGGCGATCGGGCAGACGCTCGTGGCGCTCGTGATCGCGCAGTTCGCCGCCCGCATCCCCCTCAGCGGCTCCTCCTACCAATGGGGTTCGCGACTGGCCAACCCGAAGGTCGGCTGGTGGTTCGGGTGGGCCAACTTCTGCATCCTGGCATTGGGCGTGGTGGCCATCAATAACGCGCTTGCCCAAATGGCCCTGATGCCGCTGCTCGGCATGGCAGAGGACGAGGGCACCGCGCGCGTGATCACGGTGGTGCTGATGATCATCGAGGCAGTGATCGTCATCGCGTCGACCCGGCTGTTGGCGATGATCAACAGCGGCGCGGTGGGTCTGGAACTGACGCTGGTGATCGTATTGACGATCGCGCTTCTGGTGGCTGTCGCGGTTTCGGGCAAGGGATCCGTCGACAACCTCATGTCCCGAGGTATTACCGAGGGCGCCACCAACTATTTCGGTGTCGGCGGTGGATTGATGCTCGCGACGGTCATGGGCATGACGACCCTCGTCGGTTTCGATGCCGCAGCCAACCTCGCCGAGGAAGCCAAGAACCCCTACCGAACAGTCCCGCGTGCGGTCGTCGGCTCGGTGATCGCGGCCGGAGTGCTGGGACTGTTATTCCTGATCGCGCTCACCGTCGCCATCGACGACATCCCGCGAATCAGCCGCAGCGACTCACCCGTGGTGTTGATCCTGCGCGATCAGCTCGGCCCGGTCGCGGAGCACATCCTGCTCGGTGCGATCGCCTTCGCGTTCTTCGGCGCCGGGATGGTGACCCTGGCCACCTGCTCGCGGATCGTCTACGCGATGGCGCGCGATAGCCGCTTTCCTGCGCACGGGTTGATGCGCCGCGTCAACCCACGCACCCAAACGCCGATTCCGGCGACGATCCTGATCGTTGTCTTGGGGATCGTTCTGATGGTCGTGATGCCGGGTGACGCCCTGCTGGAGCTGATCACCACAGGGACGATTATCGGGCCGCTCCTTTACGGCGCGACCATCGTCCTCTACCTGTGCGTACGCAAGGGACTTGGCCGCGAGGAGGGCGCGTTCGACCTCGGCCGCTTCGAAATGCCGGTCGCGATCAGCGCCTTGATCTGGTCGGTCATCGCGGTGTTCTTGATCGTGGCCCCCGAGTCGGCGAGGGTGCCCATCGTGATCGTGGTCGCGCTGTTCCTCATCGGCGCGCTGTACTTCGTGAAGCTGTGGAAGTTCAACCGGGAGGCCCTGGAGACCGCGCCGGGTGACACCGAAATGTTCAAACACTGATCGAGAGGTTGTGCATTGACTACCACATTGACGGGTGACGTTGTCCGCCAGGGAGATTCGGGCTACGACGAGGCCCGGACCAGCTACAACCATTTGTTCCGCCACCATCCCGAGGCGATCGTATTCTGCACCGAGACGCAGGATGTGGTCAACGCCCTGACGTGGGCACGGCAGAACGGAGTTCCTTTTCGGATCAGGAGCGGTGGGCACAGCCTGGAAGGTTGGTCCACCGTCGACGACGGTCTGGTGATCGACGTGAGCCGGCTGAAGTCGGCGCAGATAGATCCGGCGTCGAACACCGCCACGGTCGGCGCCGGACTCAACCAGATGGAAGCGGTGATCGCCCTCGGTGAGGTCGGCTTCGCCGCGCCGACCGGCACCGAAGGAACGGTGGGGCTGGTCGGTGCGACGCTGGGAGGTGGCTTCGGTCTGCTCACCCGGAGTTTCGGTATGGCCTCCGACAATCTCGTCGCGGCGGAGGTCGTGGTGGCATCGGCCGACGGTGGCGCTACGGCAATTGTTGCTGACCAGCAGAACAACCCAGATCTGCTCTGGGCGTTGCGCGGCGCGGGCAACGGTAACTTCGGGATCGTCACCTCCCTCACCTACAAGATTCATCCATTGACGCAGACCAGCTATGTGGTCGCGGCCTGGCGCGGATTGGCCGACCTGCACGAGGTTTTCGAGGCGTGGCAACGCAGCGCCCCGTATGCCGACGATCGCCTCACGAGCCAACTCGAAATAGGACGCGATGGGATCGGGCTGTCCGCGGTCCTTGCCTCCGGCTCGGAGGACGAGGCCAAACAGATGCTGGAGTCGGTTCTGTCGGTCGGCGAGCCAGCCGTCACGACCAAGGACGCGAGCTGGACGGATGTATACGAAGGATTTCAGATACCGCCCGCCGGCGAAGCTGCGAACTGGAAGTTCGTCTCGCAGTTCATGTCCGAACCATTCCCGCCGGAAGCGATCGATCTCATCGCATCGTTCCTGGCCAACGCACCGACCCCGGACTGCAACTATTTCACCAATGCATTCGGCGGAGCCGTGAAGACGAGCGAGCCTGCCGGCGGCTCGGTCTTCGCCCACCGCAATGCCCTTTTCTACGCCGAGCCGGGTGCAGGGTGGGGAGTCCGTGGTGGGGCTCCCGCATCCGATGACCCCTTGACCGCCAAGTGCGAAGCCTGGATCGCGGAGTTCGACGAAGCGTTGCGGCCCTACGTGAATGGGGCATACGTCAACGTCCCCAATGCCGGTATGCCGGACTGGGAGACCGCGTACTGGGGATCCAACGTTGACCGATTGCGCACCGTCAAGGCGAAGTACGACCCTGACAACGTGTTCAGCTATGAACAAAGCGTGCGGCCTGAATGACCACGGAGGACATCGCGGGCACCCGCAGCGATGATGACGGGGTTCGCAGTTCCGGCTATGCACCGGAACTGAAACGCACCCTGGGCCCGTTTCAGGTATTTGCCGTCGCGTTCGCATTCATCTCGGTCGTGGTCGCCGTCTTCGCGACCTACGGCTCCGTCCTACAGAATTCCGGACCGGTGGGGGTCTGGCTGTGGATCGTGGCTGCGGTCGGGCAGACGTTGGTGGCACTGGTCGTCGCACAGTTCGCGGCCCGCATCGCCCTCAGCGGGTCCTCCTATCAGTGGGCGTCGCGGCTGGCGAATCCCAAGGTGGGCTGGTTCTTCGGGTGGGTGACGTTCTGGTACCTGGCCATCGCCGTGGTGGCGATGGACAACGCGTTGGCAAGCCAAGCGCTCATGCCACTGGCCGGCATGGCCCCGGACGAGGACGTCGCGCGCCTGATTACGTTGGCGGTGTTGCTCGTTCAGGCTGTACTCGTCATCGCCTCAACGCGCCTGCTCGGCATGATCTCGTCCAGCGCCGTGGGAGTCGAACTGGCGATCCTGGCGGTGTTGGTGATCGGCCTTGGTGTCGTGATGGTGTTCAGCGGCAGCGGCACGGTCGGCAACCTCACCTCGCGAGGCGTCACCGCCGATGCACCCAACTACTTCGCAATCGGCGGCGGCTTCATGTTCGCGATCATCATGGGGCTCACGACGCTGGTCGGCTTCGATTCCGCAGCGAACCTCGCCGAGGAGGCCAAGGACCCGTTTCGCAGTGTCCCGCGCGCAATCGTCGCTTCGGTGGTGACATCAGCGGTGCTCGGATTTCTGTTCGTCATCATCCTCACCTTGGCGATCAAGGACGTCGCCGCCGTGACCGCCAGCGGATCGCCGGTTGCGGCAATCATCCGCGAGCAGCTCGGACCGGTGATGGAGCGAATCTTGTTGGCGGCGATTGCGTTTGCGATGTTCGGCTCGGGGATGGTGATCATGGCCGCTGGCTCGCGACAGGTGTTTGCGATGGCGCGCGATGAACGCTTCCCCGGCTACAAGCTTCTGCGCCGGGTCAATCCGCGCACCCAGACGCCGATCCTCGCCACCATCCTGATCCTCGCCATCGGCGTCGTCCTCATGGTCGCGTTGCCGGGTTCGGCGCTCCTGCAGCTGATCATCGCGTCCTCAACCCTGCCCGCCCTCATCTACGGCGCGGTCACCGTGCTGTACCTCGCGGTGCGAAAACGGCTGGAACGCAAGGAAGGCAGCTTCAGCCTCGGGCGCTTCGAGGTACCGGTGACGGTTGCCGCGATCGTCTGGGTGGTGATCGCCTTGTTCGCGTTGGTGTCACCCGGGAGCTCATTGGTTCCCGACCTGGTCGTCGTCGGCTTGATCCTCGCCGGGGCGCTCTACTTCGCCAAGATGCTGATCTTCAATCGCGACGTTCTCGACCACGAGCCGGGCGAAGACTCCCCTGACGCGCTGGCGTCAACTGCGGCTCCGGCCTCCACTTCGACACCCGAAGGTGCGGCGAATGCCGACCACTGATCCAGTCCCAACAGGCCTGCACGCACGTAGCGTTGAGCCCATGGCACATACGGCGATAACTATGGCGGAACAACCCGAGCTGAAGAATCAATCGATTCCCGACACGGAGATCTGGCCGGAGTTCAACCTTCACGGCGACACCTACTTGCTGTCGTGGTCGCGTCTGACCGACGACCTCCCGGAGTATCAGTTCGCGATGTGCGATGCGCAGACCGGGGAGGTCATCGCGGACGCGCACACAGTGCCCTGCTGGTGGGACGGCACACCCGAGGGGCTGCCCGGGGGTTTCGACGCGACTATCGCCGACGCTTTCAACCGGCTCGAAAATAATCTGCCGGTCAACACACTGTGTGCCATCGCAGCCGAGATTCCCAAGGATGGCCGCGGGACCGGCCTCGCCGCCGAGATACTGAAGGAAATGGGTGTCATCGCCGCCCGGCACGGCTTGGAGCACATGATCGCGCCTGTGCGGCCCACGTGGAAGGACCGCTATCCGATCACACCGATCGAGCGCTACATGACGTGGCGTCGTGACGACGGTTCGCTGTTCGATCCGTGGTTGCGACTGCACGAACGCATGGGAGCGCACATGGGACCGTCTGCCCCGGCCTCTTACCGCATCGATGGCACAGTCGGGGAATGGGAGTCCTGGCTCGGGATGGCGTTTCCGGAATCAGGTGACTACGTATTTCCCGGCGGGCTCTCACCACTGGTGGTTGACCGCAGGGCCGACCGCGCCACCTACCTCGAACCCAACGTCTGGATGATTCACAACGTGTCAGCGATCCAGAACTACGAAGTGCCGCAGTCTAGTTCGCGATAGGCCTGGAGCAGCGCTCGAAAACGATCACGCCTCGGTGTATGTGCCGGTGTGGTCGTACCTCTTGAGCCACTCCGGACCGCCTTGTTCGGTGTTGCGTCCCTTCTCGATGAGCGCAAGATTGTGGTACAGATGCATTCCGGTGATCGTCGACTCGGTCATCGAAGGTTTCTCGTCGGCGTCTCGGATCTGCTCGGAATGGTGCAGGCCGTCCACGAGGCTCTTGATGAACTCGATCGACTTGTACTGAGCCGACGGATCGGTCGCACCGCCCCAGGCCGGCCAGTACGCGGTCCCTAGGTCTTCTACGACGTAGATTCCGCCTGGCTTCACGTGGGGGAACAGGGCATTGAACGACGCGAGGACGTGATGGCTCATGTGGCTGCCGTCATCGATGATGATGTCGAACGGCCCCAGTTCGCGGCCCAGCGAGTCGAGAAAGTCCTCGTCACCCTGGTCCCCTTGCACCACGTTCACTCGGCTCTCCTCGACGCCGGTCTTCGTGAAGATATCCAGCCCATAGATCAGGCCGCGCCGAAAGAAGTGCTTCCACATACGCAACGACTCACCGCCGGCATCGATCGCGTCGTAACCGCCGATTCCGATCTCGAGCACCTTGACCGGTAGCTCGCGGTAAGGCTCAAAGTGCTTCTGGTAGTGCGGCGTATACCAACGCCCTCCCCACTTGTCGGAACCGAACCGGGCAGCGAGTTCGGAAAGATCCTTGGGGCGCTGCGCCATCGAACCGATGATTGGCCAGATCGCGGCGGCGATAGCTGGGGAGTACTCCGAATTCACGTACTCGGTTGCCGAGACCTCGCGGGTGGCTCCATACGGTCCCACTGGGCCGAAGAGTTCACGCAGTAGGTCTATCAAGTCCTGACGGATGGTCACGGCAGCGTCGGTGTTCCAACCCTTTTCGACGCGGGGATCGCCGTCGCCCAGCACCAGGATGTAACCGAGTTGTTCGCCACCGAAGCCGAGATCGCATTGAATCTCGAACCTATCGCTCGGGCCATTCAGCAGTGCGGCACGACTGGCCACTTCGGCCAGCACCGCATCGGCGACAGCATCCGGGCCGATGTCGGCAACCCGCATCGCGATCTCAGCATCGGGCAGTCCGGCGGCGAGGAGGACACTTTCGATCACGGTGCTATGGGTCGACATGGGGTGGTATTACCTCCGAAATTGTTGAGGACCTGAGCGTATGCCGACTGCAGGGATGCCTCGGTGTGTCTCGCCAGATCGGTTGTCAGGCGGCGGGTGGGCAGTAGGCGTCGACGTAGACGGTGACCAAGTCGTTGGTGCGGCCGTGGTGCTGGTGGCGTTCCTGGCGGGTGGAGATGACAGAGCACTGGTCCAGGGGGGTGGCTCCGTTGCTGTTGACGGTGACGCGGAAGCCCGCGTCCTTCAGATCGTTCACGGTGTCTTGAGCAGTGGGCGCGGTGGGGGCGGCGCCGTCGGTGGAGGCGGGGTCCGCGTCGGCGTGGGCGCCGGCGGCCAGGCCGACGGCCAGGGCGGTCAACACCGGTGCGGCCAGGGCGGCGAGTGCGATCCTCTTGGTTGCGGTGGTGTTCATGGTGTCCCTGGCTTTCGGTGGTCCGTTCCGGTTGAACCGGCTGATCACAAAGCTATGGCCCTCATATGGGGCCGGACATCAGGAGAAAGATGTGTTTGCTACATGCCGTATGGGGCAAACGATGCAGACACTGAATCAGCCGCCGTCGTATCGGCTTCAAGAATTTGTCAAGAATCCTTCAAGGTGTTGCGCGCACCATTCCACGACTGGAAGGGAACGCGCATGCATCAGATGTTCTTTCGCGCCGCGGTTGTCGCGGCCACGGTCGGGGTGGCGGTCGGATGCTCGTCGTCCACCGAACCCGGCGCGCAGCGCGGCACACCTGCCCCGCAGACGTCGCAGTCTGCAACCCCGACCGCACAGATGGCCGGCCACAACACCGAGGAGCCGATCCAACAGGTGCCGTGGTCAGAGGTGGGCCCGGGCTGGATGCTCGCGATGTGGAACGCGGCCTCACCGTCGAATTCCGGCGATGATCTCAACCCCGACGAGCCGACACCGTACGACGCGGAGACGACGCTGTACCTCGTCAACCCCGAAGGGGGCCGTTACGCGATCACGACGTTCGAGGCGCCCGGCGAGAACGGTTCGCTGCCCACTTTGGCCGACTGGTCCAGCGACGGCAGCCGGGCCCTTTTCTATCGGCAGGGTGACGACTTGACCGTGATCGAAGTCGACCTGCGCACCGGCGAGCGGACGTCATTCATCGTGAAGGGCGGCTACGCCGTGACCCCGCGCTACACGCGGCCAGAAGGCAGGGCAATACTCTTGGTGAAGTCGAACGACGTCGACAGCTCGGCATCGCTCACACGCGTGGATCTCTCTGGCAAGCAACAACTTACGTACCCGGTGGACAAGCTCGGGCATACCTTCAACGCTTCTGTTCTTTCCGCGCCCGACGGCACGCGGCTGGTGCTCGGCACTGACGCCGGTCTCTCGCAGATGAGCAACGACGGGACATCGATCAAGCCCTTGCCGGTTCCCGACGCCAGCGACTGCACTCCGGTGCGATGGTGGAAAACCGACGTCGCCCTCGCGCGTTGCTACGGACCGGATTTCAGCTACTCGCGGCTGTGGCTCGTGCCCACCGACGGTGCGGCGCCGACACCACTGACCGGAAAGAACGACGGAAGTAGCGGCCAGGATCTCGGCGATCTCAACGCCTGGCAGCTGTCGGAAGGCACGTTCGTACAGGCGGCGGGCGGCTGCGGTGTCGTGTACCTCGCCAAGCTCAACGCTTCCGACGGAACGACCACCCCGGTGTCCGTGCCAGATGTGGACGACCACCGCAGCATCCGAGTGCTCGGCGTCGCCGACGGCCAACTCCAGCTGCAGGCAACGATGTCGTGCGGGAGCGGCGAATCGCTCCTGAACTACAACCCGGCATCGGGAACGTCGACGGTGCTGCTCGGCGGCGACGTAAACGGAGGGGGTGTCGTCGACGCGGTGCCCTTTGCGGATTCTCAATAGGCCAGCGGTTTACGGACCATAACGATGGTGTCGCCACCATTTACTTCGCGGTCGAAATCTGCGACCGTGTCAATTGCAGGGGTCACATCTAAGGGGTTAGGTGTTATGCGAATTCAATTTCTGCCGGTGCTGGCGGCTGCGCTGCTCGTTGCCGGATGCGGTGGTGCTCCCAAGGAGGAGCCCAAATCTCCGGAGTCGTCAGCGGCGGCGCAATCGTCGGACGAAGACGTCGATTCGAAGAACGGCCCCGCCCCCGAGGCTCCTGCCGACGGCGACGGCGGCGGAACGATGATCGTCACCTACGAGGACGCCAGCACACCAGAAGCGATCAACGGGCGCAAGATTCAGCAGGAAAATCACATGCTCGAAGACCTTGCCGAGGACATCAACCAGTCGCTCAAACTTCCTCACGACATCGCGCTGAAAGGTTCGCAATGCGGTCAGCCAAACGCATTCTGGAGTGAGAGCGACAACGCGATCACCATGTGTTACGAGGACACCGACTGGAGCGAAGGTGTTTTCAAGAAGGCGGGCGATGCTGATCCCATTCAGTCGGCGCTCAACTCCGAATATGCGACCTTCTATCACGAGGTCGGCCACATGACGATCAGCATCTACGACCTGCCCGTCACCGGCCGCGAAGAAGACGTTGCCGATCAGGCTTCCGCGTTCATCCTGCTGACGCCAGGCGAGGACGGCCAGGATCCGGAGTCGGTGGATTCCGTGAAGGACTTCGCACGAGGCTTCGCCGCCAGTGCCGAGGTACAAACCGAGTACAGCGACGATCAAATGGCCGACGAGCACTCGCTGGATCTGCAGCGCGTGTACAACCTGGAGTGCTGGATCTACGGGTCCAATCCCGAGGCGAACGGTGACCTGGTGGCCAACGGCCAACTGCCCGAGGACCGCGCGCAGGGCTGCCCGGCAGAGTGGGAACAGCTCGACCAAGCCTGGTCGACATTGCTCGACCCCCACTGGAAGTAAAGAACACGCTCACAGATGTGATCTTGATAAATCGCTGGTAGTCGGTTTGCAGCGGGCGGGTGAACAAAATGACATCAGTGTCGACCGCTATCCGGAAAGCGAAGACAGGAACCTATGAGCACCCCTAACATTCCGTCCGTGGAACCCCAGAACCCGCAGGCGCCAGAGCGCCAATCGCGCCACGGCGCCAAGCCCCGGTCCGCAGGACGGCGCATCGTCGCGATTCTCAGCGTTGTCGTGCTCTTCGTGTTGGCCTACGGGGTCACGCTGTTCGCGTACTGGGAGCTCTCCGGCTCGTCCACGGAGTTGGGCCCGGCCGATGTCGGCGACGGGTCGGAGACCGTCGTGCTGATCACGGTGAAGGCGTTGCGTACCGTCGACTACCAAGCCGATATCAAGGTGCTCGTCATCCCCCAGGACGACCTCACCGATGAACGTCTCGAAGTGCTCAACACCGACATCTCGGTACGCCTGTTCCCGTGGAACACGTTGGGCGACCTGAACTTTCCAGCGGGTGAGTCCCCAGCTGAGAAGACCACCACTCTCGACCTGGACGGCGACGTGAACAACTGGCCGTTCGATCGGTACACCACCGAACCCATCAGTGCCACGTTGCTCGTCGGCTCTGGCGAGGACCGGCAGTACATGCCGGCTCGGGTGGAAGTCGAAGGGGCGTTGCAGGGTTGGGACATCACCTCCGAAGAAACCGCCCCGGGTCCCAACGATTCCGGCACCGACGTAGCGACCAAGCTGACGTTGAAGCGGTCGCTCGGCCCGCTGGCGTTCGATCTCGGCATCTGCATCGTGCTGATCACCCTGCCAACGCTGGCAATCGTCACGGCGCTGCAGGTGATCACGAGGCGTAAGGCATTCCAGATGCCGTTCCTGACGTGGTATGCCGCAATGCTGTTCGCTGTTGTGCCGCTTAGAAATATCCTGCCTGGCGCACCACCGCCGGGCGCATGGATAGACGTTGCCCTCGTGTTGTGGGTGCTCGTCGCCTTGGTCACCGCGATGGTGATGGCTGTGGTCTCCTGGTGGAAGCAGGTCGACTAACACCCGCGAGAGCTATAGCCAGAACTTGGCGAGTTCCTCGGCCATCGCCTCCGGGTCCTGGTCGCCGGTGTTGCAACTGATCGCGATGGATGTCCGTCGGTCGTCGCTGATGCGGAAGGCGGTGACGGACCCCGACCAGGATCCATCGTGGCTGAGCCCTCCGTCGGCGAGTATGTAGATGCCTGCGCCATAGCGGTCGTCGCCGCCGGGGTCGGTTGGCTCTGCGCCTGCGACTTGAGCGTCGAGAAGTTTCTGGCCTCCCACCTTGCCGGTTCGGTAGTTGTCCGCCCAACGGACAAGCTGAGTAGGCGTGGTTTGGATCGCACCGTCGCCGATCTGCTCCCACGCAGAGACCGCCACGGAGTACTCGCCGGTGCTCTCGTCGAAGTCATAGGGCAACGCGGCGCCCGGAACGCCCTGGGTGGCATTGACAACCATCGCCAAATCAAGCGGCTTGAAGACCTCTGCGGACAGGAAGTCGGGCAATGACTGCCCGGATACCTGTTGCACGATATCGGCCAGCAGCAGGTAGTTGGAGTTCGAGTAGTCGAACTGGGCACCGGGCTCGAACTGCAGGTCCGGCACCTTTGCCAACACCTGCACCGCCTCCTCCTGCGTGGTCCGGTCGGTGTATGCGTAACCCTCGTCCTCGAGCAGCCCGATGTAGTCGGGGATGCCGCTGGTCTGATGCATCAGCTGCCCGACGTTCACAGTTTCAGCCCATGCGGGCAAGCCGGGCACGTGGGATGCGAGTGTGTCGTCGAGCGACATCTTGCCGTCGTCCACCAACAGCAGGATCGCGGTAGCGGTGAATTGCTTTGACACCGAGGCGATGTCGAACGCGGTGTCCTTCGTGATCTTGGCACCGGTTTCTAAGTCAGCGAGGCCACGAGTGCCGGCCCAGACAACGTCTCCTTCGATTCCGACTGCAGCCGAGCAGCCCGGCTTATCGGCCTCGACGGCAGCATCCAGCACGCCCTGGCTTTGCGCCGCGATGGCGGGGTCCGATTCTGGTTTGCGCGACGTGGCCGCCTGGCTCGATTGCGTGGTTGGGGCCGGCGCGTTTGGAGCGTCGCCCTCCTCAGCGCACGCCCCAAGTAACAGCACGGCCGCAATAAGCGCGAGCCCGCCCTTAATCATTACCGCGCCCCAATTCATCGACGCGCCGAACCCACGCGACTGTGTAGGTCACCATATGGCCGCCTCCCGCGCCGACGATACAGCGTCACACCACCCTGAATCACCTTGGCGTGGAGGTGGAGTCCCGGCATTGCGGCCCAACAGCTCTCACCAAATGACGTCGGTCTGCAGTTCCTTGAGAACTCCACGGCCACCGCGCTGGGGCTGGCGGCTTTGATACTCGTGTTCGGCCCGGTGTCTGGTGCGCATCTCAATCCTGTTGTTTCGGTGGCGGATTGGATCCTGGGACGCCGCGGGGGGACCGGCATCAGCGGCAGTCATGTCGCCTCCTACGCCATCGCTCAAACTCTTGGCGGCACTATCGGTGCGATCTTGGCGAACGTCATGTTCGACCGAGGGTGGTCGAGATCGCAACCAAGAACCGCATCACCACCGGCCACCTGCCAGAGGAGTGCGAGATGAGCGACCACAAGCCCACCGTTCTGTTCCTCTGCACAACGCGGGCCGTTCGCAAAATGGCTCTCGGGTACTTCAATCACCTCGCTGGAGAGCAAGGGGTTGCGTGGTCCGGAGGCTCTGAACCTGGTGGCGAGATCAACCCGTCCGCCGTGGCCGACATGAACGAGGTCGGCATCGACATCACCGGCGAATTCCCCAAGCCGTGGAGCGACGAGGTCGTCCAAGCCGCCGACGTGATTGTCACCATGGGATGTGAGGACGCCTGCCCGGTCTACCCCGGCAAGCGTTACGAGAGCTGGGACTGCCGGACCCAGCCGGAGAGAGCCTCGACGCGGTTCGACTGATCCGCGACGATATCGAAGATCGGGTTCGGCGATTACTTGCCGGACTCGGAATCACTAGAGCCTTCCGAGTTCAGCCCGCCAGAAAATCAATTGACTGTGTTTGGCGAAACCGAACCCGCAGGACCGTGTGCGGCGCAGATGGCGTGGTCATGACGCTGAGGATGATGTGCGCTGGTGCAAACAGTCGCTGGCGTCATGGTTGGACGAAGCCCACCAATCCCGATAAGTCCCTGCTCACGACGCACTCGGCGCCGAACATGGGGCGCATCGTGGTGGCGGCGAACCCGCGGGACGGCTGGAAGTCACGTTCTGAGACGGCGCGCCGATCCCCCTGCAGTCGCCTGCTCGATCGAGCACTTGCATTGCCTTCATTTATAAACTGCGCTATTTCGGCACCCTGTGTAACGGAATATTTCGGCACCCCGTGTAACGGAATGGATAACGCCGCGTCCGCTATTTCGGCACCCTGTGTAACGGAATAGATAACGCCCAGTTAAGCCCGGCAATCGCCATGCGCAGGCCGCCTGAAGTAAACCCTGAAAAAATTTTGTGAAAATTGGGTTTGGATTTTTCCCATTCGGGGCAAACTCCGCGGACTGCATGCTGTGATAGGTATCACAGTCGAATGAAGTGGACTTTCCACTTCATTGAGGGGGTAGGGGTGGACCCGAAGTTGAGTCTCATCGGGATCGCGGTTTTCGCACCGGCCGTCATTCTGGTCGTTGTGGCAATGGTTGCCGAGCTGTCGCAGCGCTGGCGAGATCGCGCCGACGATGTGCTCATGACCTGGGACGATCTGCGTTTGACCCCCAGTCATCTGATCGTCGGATCCCGCCGTGACGCCGAGAGGATTCCGCTCAACGGCCTCACTGCCATCGTCGACATGGTCGGCTCCCCAGGGCAGGACGGTGTGGACACCGTCCACCTGACTATCGAGAACGCCAGTCACGAAATTCGCCGCTCACAGCCTTATTCGTATGGCGCCAGCGGTAACGCGCAGGCGTTCGCAATCCGGTTCAACCTGCTCAGCGATCTGGCGCTCGCACAGGCCGCCGTTCCGGACAATGTCGTGCGTGTTGCGCGGTGGGATCGCCGCGCAGCTTGACATCGTGCTGCATTTCTAGCAAACCTTCGCCTGCACCATTCCGGGCTTCCGGGCACGCGGTTCCGCCCGGAGACCGTCGCACCGGTAACGATGGCCGTTCGGCGCGACCAATTCCAGGGAAGCGTTGGGTCGGGTCGGGAATGCCAACAAATAGTGAATGGCGGAGATCTTTTCGTGATTCGCAAAATGCCATACCCGCCGCAGCCGGCGTCGCCATTGACCCGGCGACATGTGACTGGCCCTCAGTCAGTTGGTGACGCCAGAAGGGCCGCCACTGCCGACGGGTCCTTGTAGTACACGTCGAGCTCGGTGATCCGACCGCCTCGGACGCGATAGATCTCGACCACCCCGAATTCAACGCTCATCCGCGAGCACCGTGCGGTGAACGTCAACCGAAATCTCGCGACCACGGTGTCAACGGCGAGTGACTGCTCCACGATGGGCCCCGGTGCAAGCTCCAGGACCTCGTTCATCGCCGACATCAGCTCAAAGAAGCCGTGGGGACCCCGATATTCACCCGAGAACGGCAGCCCCCAGGCGGTGTGGACGACGCATTCGTCGTGCAGCAGGGCCCGCCTTACGGCTTGACCGCCCGGACCCGATGCATCCATGAAACTACGAACGACGGTCCGGTTGGCCTCTGCACTGTCACTGGACGACATCGCCGCGCAATTTCATCCGGCGAACGAGTGATTCACGTCAGATCCTCGAAACGCGACTCGACGGGAACGAATCCAGGACTGACGTACTGGGCAAGCTGTGGCATACCTTCGATCAGCTCCAAGGACTTTGGTACCGACTCTCGGACCCACGCGGTATCGCCGTGCGCCACCACGGCCTCTTGGTCGCGGTAGATCTCAATGACCACGTAGGTGTCCGGTTCCTCCACACTCCGCGCGAAACCGTAGTAGATGACCCCTGGTTCGTTGGCAGTGGTCGTCGTCGCAACCGTCGTCATCAACTCTTCGAACGCCGACACGTTTTCGGCCGGTACGCGCAGGTGCGCAATGAAAGTGATCATGGATTCCGTCTCATATCTTCGCGGGTGCGCCAATGACGTGGTGGGATGTATGCAATCGGTGCTGGGCCGATTCGATTACCCGGCGTACGCCTTCGCGCACCGACACCTTGTTATGCCCTAGGACCTCAACCATTTTGGTGGTGTCAGCCCATATCGGCCAAGCCCTGCTGTTTTCGACGAATGTCGGTTCCTTGCCCAGGATCTCGCCCGCGATCTGGCAGTACTCTTGTGTCGTCACCGCTTCAGTCCCGCCGACGTTGACGATCTCGCACCCGACTTTGGCGATGCCGGCCGCGGCGATGGTCTTATCGACGTAGTCATCTTCGTACAGCGGAGTGTGAACGTTGCGCACACCTGGATAGACACTGACGGCCTCACCCCGGATGATCTGATCGACCCGCTGAGTCACGCCGCCACCGCGTGGGCCGTAGAACGAGAAGATCCGCACGATCGTCGTCGGCAAGTTGTAGTCGACGCTGAGGTGCTTCAACAGGAATTCGGCCCCGATCTTGCTGGCCGCATAGTTTTCCGCCGAGCTATGAAGGCCGTACTCGTCGTCCTCGCGCAAGGGTCGCTCACCCTGGTAGGCGTACAAGGACCCCGTGCTGCCGTGGACAAACGCTTCGCACTCTCGGTAACGCCGCGCAAGCCGCCCTGCGGCACCGGTATTCACCTCGTATGCATTTGGTGACGGCGGTAGCACCGCGTAGTTGATCACCACGTCAACGTTTTTGGGGAGAGGGCTCAGATCCGGGTCGGCGAGGTCGCACACAACCGGACGGACGCCCGCCTCCGCGAGGATCTGCTTCTGCACGGGATCCGAAAATCGCGCCGCGCCAAAGACCTCGTTCGATTCCGCAAGCGCGCACGCAACCGGAAACGCGACAACTCCGCTGACACCCGTTACCAGAATTCGCTTGCCCGACAACTCGTTCATCTCTTGCAGTGCACCTCTCGATAGGCCGTCGATGTCAGGAGGTTCGGCGCGCGACCGCCATGGCAGCGGCGCGGAGTCGCTTGGCGTTACAGAACGTGAGCACGGGTGTGGCGACATCCTCGCGAAGACGAGTCAGTTTGAGCGACGTGATACGCCAAGTACCTTCGTATTTGGCGTAGCTCTCGTGGTAATGCCCATATCCCTTCAGCGTGATCGCCGGGACCATGCGTACGACGTCGTTGAGAGCCCAGACCCCTTGAGCGGCGGTCTCGGACTCGATGACGATCTCCGGGTTGTGCACTTGATGCACGGTCAGCTGCGAGGGCTTGCCGATCGCGCGGCGGGTATATGCGACGAAGTCATCCGCGCTGGCGAGCACAGATCCGCCGGCGCCGGCGATGTCGCTGACAAAGTCATTGGAAAACAGTTCCCGCCACGCCGCCCAGTCCTTGGCGTCGAGCAGACGGCAGTACTGAGCCTTGAGTCGCTTGATCGACTCGATGGCCACGAGCGTCGCGCAGTCATCCATCATCAGAGGTGACTGCCGCCATGGCATCGGCTTCGTAACTGCCCATGAATTCCACGGGCACACCGCCGATGGTGCAGAAGAACAGGTCGATACCCGGCAGGCCCGTGTCGATCGGCGTCACGTCGCTGGCGAACTTGCGGGCATTGGCTTGGACAGTGTCGTAGTCGTCCACGAGGAACGACAGAGCGGCGAGCCCTTCCGGTGCCACGTCGCGCAGATGCTCGGGAACGTCAAGCACCTCGACCAGCCCCACCGTTCCGTTGCCGAGCATCGTCACGTCCGCACCGTCACTCGGTGGCCAACCGAGCGTTGTCTGGAGCACCTCGCCTGGCACTCGGAAGCGGAGCTGCACGTCCATGCCCACCACCTCGGTCAGGAATTGGACGAATGTGTCCGCCGAGTGGCTTCGCATCACCACGTGATGGAGTTGATTCGCCATTCGGGTCTCCTGTTCGGGGAGTGAAGGACTGTGTACCTCGGACGGATGTTAGACAGTCCGGGTGTCGGCGGGCGCAGTTTTAGAGGATTTTTTTCCCGATCAGAAAAAAATCCTGATCAGGTGAGTTTCTCCTGCAATCCGGAAATCACCACATCCAGGCTGTACTCCAGCTGCTGGTCGTTGCCGGCAGTCACGTCTTGCGCAGCGACCACCTGACGCAATAACGGAAAGGCGTCGTCGGCTGCCGCGCTGAGGGCCGTCGCGATCTCGGAGACATTGGGCAGCTCGCGACTCTGCGACACGAACACCGCTTCTCGGCCCGCGGCATGACCCAGCTCGCTGACGAGGCGAAGCACATGGCCCGCGTCATCGACGGAGAATCCCGCCTCCCGCAGCTTCTGGAGCACACGCTCGACCGGCTCGAGTGCTCCGAGGCCGGACGCAGGCAACCGGAAGTAGGTGGCGAGGAGGCCCAGTTTCACCGTTGCGTCGCGAAGCGCCGTGGAATAGGCGCGCAGCACCTCACGCCAATCGCCGTCGGTGGCGATGGCAACCTGACGGAGCTCAGCCGCGAAAGCGTCCACGGCCACCAGTTCCCGCAGTCCGTCGCGATGTCCGACGTGGTAGTTGAGCGCCTTGGGGTCGACCCCGAGTACATCCGCGACTGCCTGCATCGTCAGCGCCTCCGGCGGCAAGCTGCGCGCCGCAGAGACGATCCGCTCACGGGTTATCCGTGGCGGTCGCCCCCGCTGCCGCGGGCTCATCGCACCATCTGCCGCTTCCGACACGTAGTCGAGCCTCTCATTCCAGACACCGCAACACAGACATTTTTCCCGTTCGGGAACAAAAACCGTTCGCAGGGCCTACCCTCAGCGCGATGGGGTCAGCTTAGGGCGGCTAGGCCTCGACGAGCAGGGTCACGAACCCTTCGCGAGGAGGGGATGTCATGTCGACCACCACACGGCCGGGTATCTGCCGCATCTGCTCGGCGCACTGCGGGGTCTTGGTGACCATCACCGACGGCAAGCTGTCCAAAGTCGCAGGAGACCCGGACAACCCCTTGTTCAAGGGCTACACGTGCGCCAAGGGCCGAGCCCTACCCGAGATACACAACAACCCCCAACGACTCCTGCACAGTCAGAAGCGGCAGGCCGACGGGACATACGCGCCCGTCGACGCCGAGCGCGCGATGGACGAGATCGCCTCTGCACTTCGCGATCTGATGGACCGATACGGACCACGTTCCGTGGCGCTGTATCTCGGTACGAATGGTCTGCCCTATCCGGCATCCGCCCTGATGGCCAATGCATTCATCAGGGCCATCGAGTCCCCGATGTTCTTCACCGCCAACACAATCGACCAACCGGGAAAGCAGATCGCGCTTGCCGCCCACGGCCACTGGCTGGGTGGCGATATCAACTTCCACGAAGCTGACAGCTGGATACTGGTCGGCACCAATCCGCTCGTGTCCAAGGCGATCGGCATTCCCGGTCAGAACCCCGCGCAGGGCCTCAAGAACGCAATCAGCCGCGGGATGAAACTCATCGTCATCGACCCCCGCCGATCACAAACGGCCGCGCGTGCTGAGATGCACATTCAGCCCCGGCCAGGTGAAGACTCTGCGATCCTCGCAGGAATCATCAACATCATCATCACCGAAAAGCTATGCGACTGGCAGTTTCTCGACGAGAACGTCGACGGCTTCGACGAGCTAGTTACCGCGGTGTCGGACTTCACCCCCGCGTATGTCGCCGAACGCGCCGACATCCCCGAGCAACAACTGATCGACGCCGCCCACCTGTTCGCGTCGTACGGTCAACGTGGTGGCATGGTGAATGCCGGTACGGGCGCCAATATGGCCATGCACGGCAACCTCGTTGAATACCTGTGCCTGTGTCTGACGACGATATGCGGGCGTTGGCAGCGCGCCGGCGAGCCCGTGACACGACCGAACACCTTGCTCCCGGCATTTACGGCCAAAGCTCAGGCGCATCCGCCCTATGAGGGCTGGGGATACGGCGAGCGGCTGCGGGTCCGCGGTCTGACCGATGCGGTGTGCGGAATGCCCACCGCGGCACTGGCAGACGAAATCCTGCTCGAAGGTGAGGGGCAGGTGAAGGCGCTCATCTGCATCGGCGGCAACCCGATGGCGGCATGGCCGGATCAACGAAAAACCCTTCAGGCGCTCGAAAGTCTTGAATTACTGGTCACTCTCGACACCGAGATGTCCCTGACCTCGCGGCTGGCTGACTATGTGATCGCGCCGATGATGCAGATGGAAACACCGGCCATGACGATGGGCAGCGAACTCATCAAGTACTACACCAGCGGCACCGGCATCCCCGCCCCCTACGCCCAGTACGTGCCGCGTCTCGTCGAGCCACCGCCCGGTTCCGACCTGACCGAGGAGTGGCAGTTCTTCCTCGGCCTGGCCAAACGCATGGGACTGGAACTCTGGTTCGTGAACTTCTTCGGCGGTGGCGGCGGAAAGTTCATGGAATCACCGCCGGTGGTAGCCAATTTCAACGGTGACACCGAAATCACCACCGAGGAGATCTTCGAAACGATGTGCTCGACGTCGCGCATCCCGCTCGACGAAGTCCGCAGTCACCCGCACGGCAAGATCTTCGACGTCGAGGCGGTCGTCGAGGACAAGGATGCCGACTGCACCGCCAAGTTGGACGTCGGCAACCGCGATATGCTCGCGGACCTCGCCGATTATCGCGCCGAGGACTTTCACACGGCGAGAAGCGATGCCGCGTTTCCCTTCCGGCTGGTGCCGCGACGCCACAACAACTTCATGAACTCGTCGGGCATCAACCTGGCCAAGCTGAACCGGGGCACGCCCTACAACCCCACTTACATGCATCCGGATGCCATCGCCGCATTGGGACTGGAATCCGGTGACCTGGTGACGATCACGTCACCGCACGACAGCATCCCCAGCGTGCTCGAAGCCGACGACAGCCTGCGCCGCGACGTCGTCGCAACCCACCACGCGTTTGGTGGCATGCCTGCCGAGGACGACGAAGTCCGTTCCCGGGGAAGTACTGTGGGTCGACTGATTCCAACCGAGACCGATTATGACCGCATCACCGGCCTACCGCGCCAGGGAAACATCCCCGTAAGCATCACGCCGCGAAACTAGTTGACAGCGGATCATCCCGAAAAGTGTCTATTCGCCAGTGAATTGGGGCGCCCGTCTGGCGGCAAAGGCCGCTAGCCCTTCTTTGGCATCTGCCGATCGCATGACCTCCACGACGAGGCGCTGCTCGATTCTTCGGGCGTCTTCGTCATCGAGCCAGCCGCTGAGAAGGATCGATGCCTTGGCATTGCGAACTGCCAGCGGTCCGTTCGCGGCGACCCGCGCGGCGAGCTGCCGCGCCTTGTCCAGCCCTTGTCCGGTGGGCACCACGTGTCCGACCAACCCGAAGTGATACGCCTCCGCCGCGGAGAGCGGGTCGCCGGTCAGAATCATTTCCATCGCCTTGGTGTACGGGATCTGCCGCTTCAGCCGGACCGTCGAACCTGCCCCCGCGATCAGCCCCAGCTGCGCCTCGGGCAGCCCGAACGTCGCGTGCTCTTCGGCCACCCGAATATCAGTCTGTTGAAGCATCTCGCACCCACCGCCCAGGCACGGACCGTTGACCGCGGCGATCAACGGTTTCGCGAGCGACCGGCTCAGTAACAAACCCTCACTGATGATGGTGCCGACCGGTCTATTGTCAGCCGACGGCGCCGGCTTGGCTCCCTTGACCATCCATCCATCGGCCAAATCACCGCCGACGCAGTACGACGATCCTTCGCCGGTCAGAATCGCCACCCGGATGCCGTCATTGGCGTCGATCTCATCCCAGGCCTGCGCCATCAGCGTGATCATCTGCGGTGTCAGCGCGTTCTTGCGGCGCGGGTTGTTCATGGTGAGGATCACGACGTCGCCGTCGCGCTCGAACTTCAGGTGCGGCTCGAGGTCTGCCACGTCTACTCCTTCGTCGGTCGTTCCCGGCGCACCAGGCTGACATGCCCTTTTCTGGTCGTCAAACAGATGAGACCACTCATTTTTCGTCTCCTTGTCGTCTCACGTCTGCCCGCGAATCTTTAACTACGCAAAAGGCGCGAACCCAACCCTCATCATCGGAGCTGCCATGACCGGCCTGGGCTTCAGAACACCGGAAGGCATTTCCGCACACCCCAAACCAGTTGCAAATAAATACATTCGACAAAGGAGGGTCACATACAGACTGTGGCAGCGCAACATCCGCGCGCGTGGTTTGGCTGACGATCGCTTCGACTCGTGTTGCTCCAGTCGGCTTAAACCGAGAGTGGAATTGCGATAGCCGACATTTCGGGCGCCGATCGGACTTACTCTCGTGACGCGCAGGATCGCACATCGGGGGAATTCGATGACTCGCTTCGGTTGGAATCGCACCGGCGGCGTCGCCGGAATCGCCTACGTGCTCATCGCCGCCGTCACGCCGGCTCTGACCGGTCAGCCGCCAGGCGGCGAAGCAAGTAGCGCGGCGGTTCGGACCTTCTTCATCGACCACCGCGGCTCGGTGGTCGCCCAAGGCTGGCTCTACGCGCTGGCCACTATCTTCATTGTCTGGTTCGCGCTCGCCGTGCGGCGCGTCCTCTACACGTCCCCCACCGGTCGTCATCTCAGCGACATGTTCTTCGTGGCCACGGTGGCGGTCGCCACGTTGTCGTTCGTGTCGATGTCCATCCGGATCGTCGCGGCCGGAGCGGCAGATGAGTTGTCGCCCTCGGCAGTACGGGCGATCGGAGCCGATTTCAGTCTCGTCCTGCTGGCACTCAGCGGGTTCATGGTCGCGGTCGCCGCCATTGCGTACGCGGCCTGTGTCCTCGAGCAGGGTGTGTTGGCCCGGTGGACGGTCTGGTTGGCCGTCATCGCCGCAGTGGTCAACCTGGCGGGAACGGCCAGTGTCTTCATCCCCAACGGCCCGTTCGCCGTCGAAGGTGGACTCAGCACGTGGTTCCCGGTGGTGGTCACTGCGGTGTGGTACCTCGGAACCTCGATCAGTTTGTACTCGGCGCAGGAGACTGCGCGCCTAGGCTGAGAACGCCTGGCAGTTCAGTGCACGTGCGGCCGTGCGCCGGTGGCCCGGGTGAGGATGCTCGCGGTGTCGATCGAATCACTCAGCGAACGTCCTTCGTGCTATTCCTCGTTCGTCCGCAATTCCCAGGGCCGCATTCCTATTGCACCGGCAAGGTTGCGCTGCAGCGCGACGCCGGACGGCAGCGTGCGGTAGAAGATAGAAGCCTCGGCAATCTTGCCGTCCGCATCGAGCCGGACGAAGAATATGCCGTTGACCGCAGCGTCTCCGACTTCTAGCCGAAAGTGTGCGGCGTGGTGGGTGTCGCCGCTGAGAACTTCCATGTAGGTGTCGTCGGACGACAGACCGTTAGCGGTCAGCATGGCTTGCACTACGGCCTCGCGGCCGGTGACTGGCTCATCTCCGAACGGGCCGTACAGCACTACATCCTCGGCGAGAAGACGGGCGAGTGTGTCGTGATGTGGGCCACCGTTGATGCAGTCGACGAAGAACTCTAACGTGGCGCGGTGCGGTGCGAGCGTGGTCATGGTTACTCCTCTTAACGTACGAATGTTGTTGGTGCGCCGAGGCCGTCAGCTGGCGGCGAAGTAGTGACCGTTGTCCAGGTCGGCCATCAGCGTGGGCTGAGTGGGTTCCCAGCCCAGGGTCTGACGGGTGATGAGGTTGGCGGCCGGGTAGTTTTTCGTGACAAGGCTCGCGAGGGCCCCGAAGTACCCCGGCACCATCAGTTCGTCCACGGGAACGCTCACGACGGGCAAGTCGAGACGGCTGCCGATGGCCTCGGCGATCTCGCGGAACGAGATGCCCTCGTCCTGGACCGCGTGCCAGTATCTGCCGGCCGGACCCTTCTCCAGCGCCAAGCGGAACAGGGCGGCGACATCGCGGATGTGCACGGCGCTCCAAGCGTTCGCGCCGTCTCCCGGGTATCCGGCGAAGCCCTTGTCCTTCGCGAGAGCGATCAGCTGCGGGAGGAAGCCGGCAGTATCGGTCGTGTCGTGCGCGATGAGCGGAAGCCGCACGATCGAGGACCGCACCCCTCGCTCGGCGAGGCCGACGGCCGTGATTTCCACGACATTGCGCGCCCGCAGGGTGCCCTTGTACTCATCGCCGCTGCGAAGGGCCGGGTCCTCCTCGGTGGCCGGCCGGCCCAGGCCCTGCCCGGGGCCGCCGATGCTGCCCGCCGCGACCAGCGGCTTCCCTGTCCCCTGCAGTGCCTCTCCGTAGGCCAGCATGATCGGGAGCTCCGCGGCGGCCACGGCGTCCATCCCGCCGGAGGGAAGCAGGTCCTGCCTGTGGGCCACGTGGATGACACCGTCGGACTCCGCGGCCGCCTCCCTGAGCCCGTCGAGATCCTCGAGGTCACCGCGACGCACCGTCGCGCCCAGCGCGGACAGGGCCGCTGCGGAGGCGTCCGACCGGGCCAGCCCGGTGACCTCGTGCCCGGCGGCGATGAGCTCGGGAATGATGTGCGAACCGGAATGGCCGGTCCCGCCAGTGACGAAAACGCGCATGTGACAGTCCTTTTCGGTGCCGTGTCGCTCAACTGAGAACGTTGACGCCCAGGGCGAAGTTGGTGTGATTGAGGAAATGGTTCGCGAGGCTGATCTCCAGCAGGCCCGCGTTCTCCAGCGCCCGCGCCATCGGCAGCGGCCCCGCGTCCATCGGACGCAGTCCCAGGCTCTCGATGAACGCCGACACGTCGACCTTCGCCCGCGTGTCGTCGCCGGCGATGAACACGTCCGCGGAGGAGCCGGCCGCCAGCACATTGGCGAACACGGTGTTGAACGCCTTGACGACGTGCGCGCCCACGGGGGCGGCCTTGGCGATCTCCTGCGCGGCGGAACTGTCATCGGGGGTGACGAAGCCCGTCATATCGGAGTTGACGGGGTTGGTGACATCGACGATGACCTTGCCGCGCAAGGCATCCCCGTACTCGCCAACCACCGCTACCGCGCTGGCGTACGGCACGGCGAGTATGACGATGTCGCCGGCCGGGGCGGCGCCGACCGCTCCGGCACTGGCACCGCCGAGCGATTCGGCCAGCGCATTGACCTTGGCCTGGTCGCGGCCGACGAGCTCAACCGTGTTGCCGCCTGCGAGCGCCCGTGCGGCGAAGGCGCCGGCCATGGTCCCGGTGCCGATGACGCTGATGCTGCTGCTCATGAGATTCCTACTTCGTTGACTGTTGATTTGGTTGACGCATCAACCATAGCCTTCGAATTGGTGATGCGTCAACCAAATCGAGTAACATGATGGCCGATGGCACCGAACTGGCTGAACGCTCGTGAAGACCGCGCCTGGGCGGCCTTCATACACGCGCATCAACAGATCGAAGTCCAGCTGAATCGACGCTTGCAGGAGTCCGGCCTGTCGGGGGCTGACTACGAGGTCCTGGCGGTGCTCTCGGCCCTCGACACAGACCGCATGCCCGCACACGCCCTCTGCAACGCGCTGAACTGGGAGAAGAGCCGCCTCTCCCACCATCTGCGGCGCATGCAGAACGACGGGTTTATCAGCCGCGAGCCCAACCCCGACGACGCCCGAAGCACTATGGTCTGCCTGCTACCGGCCGGCCTCGCCGCAATCGAGACGGCGGCCCCCGGACACGTGGAGGACGTCCGCCGATACTTCATCGACCTGTTCACCCCGGCTGAGCTCGACATGTTGGCCAGCTTGAACGAACGAGTCCTGCATCACCTGGCCGCGGACGGCGACTCGCCCGCCGAACACGAGCCTTCCTAACCTGCAACGGCGGTGCACACACACGCGACCGGTACTGATTGACTGCGGATATCGAAGTCGCCGTACCTATTGGCGCATAACAGGATTCACTCGAGCCGAACAACCTGGCGCGGGACCCTCAGCGTCAACGTTGACTGAGCTCGCCGCTGCATCCGGCGTGCGGCGCAGGCCCACTAGGAATGGCCTTGTCGATGAGGACGACTGCGATGGCGGCAGCGGAGGCTTCGGCGTCGAGGACTCGGCTGCGTGCCGAGGCGCCATCGAGCAGCAGCGCCAGCTGTTCGCCTAGCTGTTCCGGGTTGGTGGCACCGGCCTCGCGGGCCGTTTCGGTGAGCCGCGCGGCGAAGGCTTTCTTGTAGTCGCGGGCGTGTACGCGTGCCGGGTGGCCCGGATCGTGGATTTCCACGGCCGCCGCGATGAACGGGCACAGCGGCGCGTGAATGTCGAACGCGGCGAGGAGTCGTTCGCGCGGCGTGAGGTCAGTGCGGTCGAATACGTCGGGCAAAATGTCGGGATCGAATCGGCGTAGGTGTTCGGCGATCAGCTCGTCTTTGCCGGTGAAGTGCTGGTAGAACGTGCGCTTGGACACCTTGGCCACCGCGCAGAGCTGGTCGAGGCCGGTGCTGTTAATGCCTTTATCGCGGAACAGTTGTCGGGAAGCGCCGAGGATGCGTTCTCGCGCGCCCCTGCCGCGGCGCAGGCCTCGCGGCCCCTTCCCTAACTCCGTCATAGAACTAGGTTAGCTCAGTTGGGTACAGATCGGTGTACATAGCTTGCGCTCCGTCTCGTCGTCCATTACGTTAAGCACTCTGCTCGGTGTACATAACATCGGCACCTTCGCACAGAACGGAGTTGATCATGGGGAAGCTCGACGGCAAGGTCGCGGTGGTCACCGGCGCGACGAGTGGGATGGCGCTGGCCGGCGCCAAGTTGTTCGTTGACGAAGGCGCTCACGTCTTCATCTCGGGCCGACGGAAGGACGCACTGGACCAGGCCGTCGAACAGATCGGCCGGAACGTCACTGCTGTGCAGGGCGATTCGGCCGACCTCGACGATCTGGACCGCTTGTTCCACACGGTCAAGCAGGAAAAGGGCGCGATCGACGTGTTATGGGCGAGCGCGGGGGTGGGCAAGCAGGGCCGGCTCGGTGAGATCACCGAGGAGGACTTCCACGACGCCTTCTGGTTGAACGCGCGCGGCACGCTGTTCACGGTTCAGAAGGCGTTGCCGCTGTTCAACGATGGCGGCTCGATCTTCATGACCGGGTCGAACGCTTCGCTGCGGGGCTACCCGAATTGGAGTGTGTACGCGGGAAGCAAGGCCGTGCTGCCCGCCTACGCACGGGTGTGGGTGTCGGAGTTGAGGGACAGGAAGATCCGCGTGAACGTGTTGACTCCGGGCCAGGTCGCCTCACCGATGCTCGAAGAGGTGATGGACGAGGAGATGAAAGCGAATTTCGAGTCGGTGATCCCGCGGCGAGAGATGGGCCGCCCTGAGGAGATCGCGTCGGCCGCGTTGTTCCTCGCCTCGGAGGACTCGAGTTACGTCAATGGCATGGAGCTGGTGGTCGACGGCGGCACCACGGTGATCTGAGTGAACGCATCTCTCACACCCAATGGGCGAGAAGGACAACAGGAGTAACCATGACCACGTTCGCCCAGCACCGCGACACGGTCGAATCCTTCGTCAACTGCATGCGCGGTGGCGCAGACAAAGACGCGCTTTCCGGCATCCTCGCCGAGGAGGTGGTGCTGTACGGTCCGCTCGGCGACGAGCCAGTCACCGGCCGCGAGGCAGTTCTCAATGCCATCAGCATCGTCGGCGCGGTAGCGACCGACCTCACCTATGAGGAAGTGCTCAGCGGCGAGACGCACCACGCCGCGCACTTCCGGCTGCAGATCGGAGACACCGTTGTCAACGGAATGGACCGTTTCCTGCTCGACGCGGACGGCAAGATTGCCGAGGTGACCATATGGTGGCGCCCGCTGCCGGCCGGCGTCGAGATGCAGGGGCACCTTGCGGGCCTCCTCGGCACGCAACCGTGGAAGCTCTTCACCGATGTGGAATGACGGTGAGGCCACGCCGGCTTGCCACCAATGATGGAAATGCGAAGGGGGCAGAGCAACAACCACTGGGCGCCCGAGTGTTACCTATCCTTTGCCACTCCTCGAATTCGAGCTCCCCGCAGGAGTTCTCGAATACACGACGGGACACAACGTTACGGGCGGCACGGAGGAGCGCCCCACCATCCAGGCTGGCACGCTGGACCTGACTAGGAGTTAAGTCACGCGGCGGCTCGCGACTTGCGGTCGACTGTGACTCGATCGCGGGGAGCGCCCGCAAGAGGCCGACCGTGAGGGAAACTTCTATGCCCACTCCGGTGGCGTTGATTTCGGCATGGCTTTGGGCATGGCATCGAAGGCGTTCACGTTTCAGACGTCCGCGCCCTTTCATCCTGACGGCGGCACAGAGTCCACGCGAGTTGTGAGTAAACGCAATCAGGCCCCCTCGAAAGGGGGCCTGACATGCGTGGCAGGTACAGGATTCGAACCTGTGTAGGCGTTAGCCGACGGATTTACAGTCCGCTCCCATTGGCCGCTCGGGCAACCTGCCGGGGTGCTGCACCACCCGGGTACCGGTTTGGTGCGAATAGCAGGGTACAACGAGGATGGTGCTAAGACGAAAACGCACCAGACATAACGAGGAGGGCCCAGTCCAATGGCGGATTCATCGTTCGACGTGGTCAGCAAGGTCGACCGGCAAGAGGCGGACAACGCGCTGAACCAGGCGGCCAAGGAGCTGTCCACCCGCTACGACTTCCGCGGCACCGAAACCTCCATCGCCTGGCAGGGCGAGGAGACCGTCGTCATCACGTCCTCGACCGAGGAGCGGGTCAAGGCCGCGATCGACGTGTTCAAGGAGAAGCTGATCCGCCGCGACATCTCCATGAAGGCCTTCGACGCAGGCGAGCCGCAGGCTTCGGGCAAGATCTACAAGGTCAGCGGTCAGATCAAGCAGGGCATCAGCAGCGAGGACGCCAAGAAGATCACCAAGATCATCCGCGACGACGGCCCAAAGGGCGTCAAGGCCCAGATCCAGGGCGAGGAGATCCGCGTCTCCTCGAAGAAGCGTGATGATCTGCAGGCTGTCCAGGCACTGCTGAAGGGCGCCGACCTGGAGGTCGCCCTACAGTTCGTCAACTACCGCTAGCCGATCGACACCAGCCCGTCGATCGAGTCCGAGGGCAGGTCGCCGTCCACGACGGCGGTCACGTTCATCCAGTTCAGGTTGATCCCGCCCTTGTGGTTGTCCAGGAACGCGGTGTCAGCGGCGTCGCGCCCGGTGGCGATGCGCACCAGCGTCTGCCGCGGCGCCAGGAGGGTGGCGTCCACGACCCGCCACTGTCCCTCGACGAACGCCTCGGCGACCGCGTGGAAGTCCATCGGATACAGCCCCGGCGCATACACCGAGACGACGCGGGCCGGCACGAAGACGGCCCGCAGCAGCGCCACCACCAGGTGGGCGAAGTCGCGACAGACCCCTGCGCCGGCGAGCAACGTATCCGCCGCGCCATCGATCGGGTCGCTGGATCCCGGCACGTAATTCAGCCGGGTACCGACCCAGGAGGACACCTTTTCCAGCAGCGTCGTCGAATCGACGTACCTACCGAACTCCGTCGCCGCGAAGCCGAAGAACTTGTCGGCCTCCGCGTAGCGGCTCGGGCGAAGGTACATGGACTTGTCGTACTCCGTCACCGGAGGCGGGCCCGTTCGCCCGATGATGGTCGCCGCGTAGTCGACCCTCAGCAGCCCGCCCTCGACGTCCAGTTTGTGGATGCGGTTCCCATGCGTTCCGCTGATCTCCAAGGCCTGCAAGGGTTTTCCGTCGAGGACGAAGGACAACGACTCCGTCACTTCGGCATTCGCATGGGGCGCGACAGCGATCTGGAACTCCAGTTCGGTCGGCTCGATGATCGAGACTTCGAGCTGTGCGCCCACGTCTCGCTTCATGGTGCTGATGATGCGCCTCTCGGTCGTGATACGCGAGCCGTGCGACGGTGCCGGCTTGGTAGTCGGACACCTACCCGGAATGGTTGGCCGCCAACCGCCCGACCAGCCGCAGTTGCTCAACTGCCGGTGCAACCGCCGCCGTCAGTCATACCCTGATCGGCATGGCACCTGTACAGCGCGAACCTAAAGTCGTCGTCCTCGGTGGAGGCTCCTGGGGCACCACCGTGGCATCCATCTGCGCCCGACGCGGACCGACGCTGCAATGGGTGCGCTCCGATGAGACGGCCAACGACATCAACGAGAAGCACCGCAACAGCAGGTACCTCGGTGACGAGGTCGTACTGTCGCCCACTCTGCAGGCCACCACCGACTTCTCCGAGGCCGCTGACTGCGCCGACGTCATCGTCATGGGCGTGCCGTCGCACGGGTTCCGCGGAGTCCTCGAACAGCTGGCCAAGGAACTACGGCCCTGGGTGCCGGTGGTGTCGCTGGTGAAGGGTCTCGAGCAGGGCACCAACTACCGGATGAGTCAGATCGTTGACGAGGTGCTGCCGGGTCATCCGGCGGGCATCCTGGCCGGACCGAACATCGCACGCGAAGTTGCCGACGGATATGCCGCCGCCGCTGTGCTCGCGATGCCCGATCAACATCTGGCAGCCAACCTGGCGGATCTGTTCCGTACCAAGAGGTTTCGGACCTACACCACCGATGACGTCGTCGGGGTGGAGATGGCGGGTGCGCTGAAGAATGTGTATGCGATCGCTGTCGGAATGGGCTACTCGCTCGGCATCGGCGAGAACACCCGCGCGATGGTGATCGCCCGTGCGCTGCGCGAAATGTCCAAGCTCGGTGAGGCGATGGGCGGGCACCGCGACACGTTCGCAGGCCTGGCCGGCATGGGCGATCTGATCGTCACGTGCACTTCGCAGCGCAGCCGCAACCGTCACGTCGGCGAGCAGTTGGGTTCCGGCAAGACGATCGACGAGATCATCTCGTCGATGAACCAGGTCGCCGAAGGCGTCAAGGCCGCGAGTGTGATCATGGAATTCGCCAACGAGTACGGCATCTCGATGCCGATCGCGCGTGAGGTCGACGCCGTCATCAACCACGGCGCGACGGTCGAGGACGCCTACCGTGGGCTGGCCGCCGAGAAGCCCGGCCACGAGGTGTACGGCTCGGGGTTCTGAGCGCTCAGTTCATGAACGGGTTGGTGCCCTCAGGCCGGTCCAACAGCGGGTTGCCTGCCGCGTTGATGATGAAGCTCCCCGCGGGGCTGAGAACGAATCCGGACTGGTTGCGGCTGTCCGAACAGGTCGTCACCGACCCGTCGCTGCCGCAGCTGACCGTCTGATAGCTCATCCGCGAACCCGCAGGCAGCGGCCTGGCGTTCACACTGGCGAAGACATCGCCGGCCGACGCGGCGAACGACGGAACGCCGGGCCCGCCGCTGACGAGGTTCGCACCCTCCGGCGCTGCGGGGATCGGCCCGCTGCAGCCGTATCCGCCGTTGCGCTGCATCACGCAGGTCAGACCGTCGGGCGTCTTGAAGGCGTACCACTGGTTGTCCATCACGGCGTACTCCGACAACTTCACCGGCGCGTACGCGTTCACGTTGGGTGGCGGCGGAGGAGGTGGCGGTGACGGCGGCTGAGCCATGGCGATGCCCGGCAGCCCGATCAGGGCAGCCGCCGCAGACCCGACGACACCGATGGCCATTCTGTTCAGCACGGTCCACACCCTAAGCGGTGCGGTTGTGACTCGCAGCATGCCCTTTGCATCGCCGGTCAGAGCAGCGGCGTTACCCGTCTAGTAGCGGTCGGGCCCGCGGCCGGCCATCGCCTCCAGGCGCGCGATGCGCTCTTCCATCGGCGGGTGCGTCGAGAAGAGCTTGCCGATCTTCTCCCCCGACCGGAACGGGTTGGCGATCATCAGGTGCGCCTGATCGGCCAGCTGCGGCTCCGGCGGCAGCGGAGCCTGCTGCACCCCTGAACTGATCTTGCGCAGTGCGCTCGCCAACGCCAGCGGATCGCCCGTCAACTCCGCGCCCGACTGGTCGGCCTGGTACTCACGCGACCGCGAGACGGCCAGCTTGATCACCGTTGCGGCGATCGGGCCGAGAAGCGCAACCAGAAGCATCGCAAAGGGATTGGAGCCACCCTCGCGGCTGCCGCCGAACATGCCCGCGAACTGTGCGACGAGGGCCAGCGCCGTCACCACCGACGCCATGGCGCCTGCCACGCACGAGATGAGAATGTCGCGGTTGTACACGTGGCTGAGCTCGTGGCCGAGCACCGCGCGCAGTTCCCGTTCGTTGAGGATCCCCAGGATGCCCGTCGTGCAGCACACCGCCGCGTTGCGCGGGTTGCGTCCCGTCGCGAAGGCATTCGGAGCAGCCGTGTCGCTGATGTAGAGCCGGGGCATCGGCTGGCGCGCCGTAGTCGCCAGTTCGCGCACGATCTTGTACATCATCGGCGCCTGCATCTCGTTCACCGGCTGCGCGTGCATCGCCTTCAATGCCAGCTTGTCGCTGTTGAAGTACACGTAGACGTTCATGCCGACGGCGAACAGGACGGCCAGATACATGATGTTGCGCCCGAACAAAGCGCCGACGAACACGATCAGCGCAGAAAAGCCCGCGAGCAGCAGAAACGTCTTGGCCGTGTTTGCGTGCGGATGCCAAGTCATGCTGGTCTAACGCCTACCCCGGCTCTGCAAGTTCCGCCGCCCTAGCCGTGGCGATTTGCCGTGTAGTCCGCCAGCGTCGCCAGTGCCTGGCGGCCGGGACCCTCGGGCAGATTCGCCAGCTCCTCACGTGCCTGCGCGGCGTATTCGGCGACCGTCTCCTTGGCCCGCACCATGCCCTGCGAGGCCCGCAACAGGCGCAGCGCCTCGGCCAGATCGTCGTCGTCCTCGATGGGCCCGGCCAGCAGCTGACGCAGGCGGTCGGCGTCGGGACCCGTATCCCGCAGCGCGTACAGCACCGGCAGCGTATGCACGCCCTCGCGCAGATCGGTGCCCGGTAACTTGCCGGATTCGTCTGGATCGCTGTCGATGTCGATGATGTCGTCGGAGATCTGGAATGCCGTGCCGACGATGCCGCCGAGGCGGCTGAGCCGCTCGATCTGCTCTTCGTCGGCGCCGGAGAACGTCGCACCGAACCGACCCGAGGCCGCGATCAGGCAGGCGGTCTTCTCGTACACCACCTTGAGGTAGTGCTCGACGGAGTCGACGTGGTCGGCCGCGCCCCGGGTTTCGCGCATCTGGCCCGTGACGAGCTGGGCGAAGGTGTCGGCGATGATGCGGACCGCCTCGGGGCCCAGCCGGGAGACCAGCCGCGACGCCGTCGCGAACAGGTAGTCGCCGGCCAGGATCGCAATGTTGTTGCTCCACCGTGCGTTCGCGCTCGGCGCACCGCGACGCACTTGGGCCTCGTCCATCACATCGTCGTGGTACAGCGTCGCCAGGTGCACCAGCTCGATGACGGCACCGGCGACGTCGACCTGCCATGCGTCGGGTTCGGGGCCCAGCCGCGCCGCCAGCACGGTGAACAGCGGGCGGAAGCGCTTGCCACCGGCCTGGAACAGGTGCTGAACCGCGTCGGCCATCAGCTCATCGGCTTTGCCCAGCTCAGTGGCCATCAGATCTTCGATGCGGGCCACCGCCTCGCGAACTTCCTGCGCAAACGCGGGGTCTCCGAAATCAACCCCTGCCACCACACTCGCGGGCGTCCTCACCCTGCCAACATACTGGGACCTATGGACATGCGAGCCGACGTGGTCGTAGTCGGGGCCGGACCCGCCGGTTCGGCCGCCGCGGCGTGGGCGTGCCGCGCCGGACGGGACGTCCTGGTGGTCGACTCGGCCCAGTTCCCCCGCGACAAGGCGTGCGGCGACGGGCTGACCCCACGGGCAGTCCAGGAGATGGAGCATCTTGGGCTCGGTTCGTGGCTGGATGGCCGCGTGCGGCACCGCGGGCTGCGCATGTCGGGGTTCGGCGCCGACGTAGAGATCGAATGGCCGGGTCCGTCGTTCCCTGCGACATCCAGCGCTGTCCCCCGCACCGAGCTCGACGAGCGCATCCGCATGGTGGCCGCCGACGAAGGCGCCAAGATGCTGCTCGGCGCGAAAGCCGTTGATGTGCAGCATGATTCGACCGGTCGGGTTTCATCGCTGACGTTGGACTCGGGTGCCGAGATCGGCTGCGGCGAGCTCATCGTGGCCGACGGTGCACGGTCCACACTCGGCCGGGTCCTCGGGCGTGAGTGGCACAAGCAGACGGTGTACGGCGTGGCGATCCGCGGATACATCGAAACGCCGCGAGCCAGCGAGCCGTGGATCACGTCGCACCTGGAGCTGCGCTCGCCCGAGCGTGAGGTGCTGCCCGGCTACGGCTGGATCTTCCCGCTGGGCAACGGCGAGGTGAACATCGGTGTCGGCGCGCTGGCGACGTCGAAGCGGCCCGCCGATGCGGCGCTGCGGCCGCTGATGTCGTATTACACCGACCTGCGCCGCGAGGAATGGGGCTTCACCGGGCAGCCGCGCGCGGGTCTCTCGGCGTTGTTGCCCATGGGCGGCGCCGTATCCGGGGTCGCCGGGCCCAACTGGATGCTCATCGGCGATGCCGCGGCCTGCGTGAACCCGCTCAACGGCGAGGGCATCGACTACGGGTTGGAGACCGGGCGGCTGGCCGCCGACCTGCTGGGCACCGGGGATCTGACGGCGGCGTGGCCTGCGGTGCTCTCGGAGCATTACGCGCAGGGATTCTCCGTGGCGCGACGCCTGGGGCTGCTGCTCACGATCCCCCGGTTCCTGCCCGCGACAGGGCCGCTGGCGATGCGCTCGTCGTTCCTGATGACGATTGCGGTGCGCGTCATGGGCAACTTCGTCACCGACGAGGACGCGGACTGGGTCGCGCGGCTGTGGCGGCGGGCGGGGACGGCTTCGCGCCGCATCGACGAACGGCCGCCGTTCACCTAGTCAGACGACGAGGACGATCCCGAGTCACTCGACGACGAGCCGAAATCGCTCGACGACGATCCCGAGTCATTTGACGAGTAGTCATTCGACGATGAGTAGTCGCTCGACGATGAGTAGTCGCTCGACGGTGTGTAGTCGCTCGACGGTGTGTCGTTGGAGAAGAAGGTCAGGCTCGTCGACGAAAACGGGTCGAAGCTGCTCGACGTGCTCGACGGGTCGCTCGCGCGCCCACGGCCGCCCTTTGCAGGAACGGCCTTCGGCCCCTTGGCGTCCGGCGCCGACCCGGCGGCGAGCCACAACGCGATGAGGACGTCACCGGTGGTGATGAACAGACCCCACCAGTACGCCCATCGGAGGGCAGGGTCGGGCTGCGCCACGAAGAACATGATCAGAAAGATCGGGCCGACGATGCCGAAGACGAACATCATCGCCTGAAACATCAGATATCGCTTGAACGTAGCCATTTCGAGTGCAGAATATCGCGCGTGCCCGATGTGTACCGCGCTCCGATGCGGTCCCGCCGCGACGACATCGACCTCCAGCCGACAATCGACCGCGCGCTGGCGATGGGGCTCGTCGGCTTCGGCGACGCCGAGCCCGGCGAGCGACTGGACCGTCGGATCGCCCGGTTCGCCGACGTGGCCGACGGATCCTTTGTGTGGACCCGCGACGCCGACGGCCTCTACTGGCTCGGCCGCATCGATGGCCCGCTGCGCCGCGACGACGACGGTGCCCCCGTCGATCTCGTCCACGTCCGCCCGTGCCGCTGGGTCGCCGAGCCGGTGCTCGAACCTGACGTACCTGCCGCAGTGCTCGCGACTTTCGGGCGTGGAGGACGCAACTTTCAACAGACGCACAGCCCGGTCGTCGGTGAGCAGACGGCCGCGGTGTGGCGAAAGCGTGGCGGTGAAAACCGTTGAAAGCCGGGAGATTTGCGAAGCCGAACTAAATGTAAGCCCTGCTAGACGACCTGTTCTCAATCATCCAGCGGGATTACTCTGGAGTGCACGGGCGTTCCAGGAAGCATCGGCGGAAGGAATCCACGATGCACAAGCTGACAGTTCGATCAGCATTGGCGGCGATGGCGATTGCCGCTGCCGCGCTGGGATCGGCCGCCGTTGCGAGCGCCGCACCCATGGGTCCGTGTGAAGAAGTCACGTATATCGGCCAATGCGACACGGTCCGCGATCAGCAGCGCACGCCGCCACAGCAGGGCATGGGCGAAGTGGTCCTGCCGGGTGTCGGCAACAACCCCGTCGCCGTCGGTTAGGCGAGCGACTTCGCGAACCCGCTGACGTCACGGATGCTGGCGTCGAAAACCTCCGGCATCACATGCGCCAGCAGCAGGTCGCCGCCGTGGCAGGTGCCCGCGACCATCCGGCCCACCGTGGGCACACCGGCACGGACGAGCCGGCGGTAGTACTGCAAGCCCTCATCACGCAGCGGATCGAGTTCGTTGACCGAGATGACGTGCGGCGGCATACCCGCGAGCTCTTCGTCGGAGGCCACCGCCGCCCAGCAGGTCGCGTCGTCGGAATGACTGTTGGTGGGGTCGTAGAGCGAACCGAGCAATGCCAGTTGCTGGCACGTGACGAAGTACTCGTCGTTCTCGGTGAGCGACGGCAGATCCTCGCAGTCTTCGAGCCAGCGGTTCGAGATGTACGGGCACTGTGCGTAGAAGCCCGCGACTTCGTCCAGCCAGCCTTCTTTTTTTGCCTTGTGCGAGACGGTGAGCGTGAGGTTCCCGCCGCCGGACTCACCGTTGACGATCAGGTGCGTGATGCCGAGCTCGTCGCGGTTGGCGAAAGCCCATCGGACACCCGCCGCGCAATCGTTGAGTCCCGCAGGAAACGGGTGCGGTCCCAGCTTGCCTCCGGAGTTGCGGAATTCCACGCCGACGACGACAACCCCTGTCGCGGCGAGTGATTCGCGCAATTTCATGTATCCGACGTCGGCGGCCGTGCTGATCGCCATCCCGCCACCGTGTAAATGCACCACACCCGGCAGCGGTCCGGTGGTGTCGTCAGGACGGCTGATGTAGAGGGTGATGTCGTTGCCGTCCACACCGGTGATCGTCGTGGTCGTCGTGGTGACCCCGGTGACCTCTGCGGTGGACTGCGTGAAGACGTCGAAGACCGCGCCCATGCCATCCTCGCTCATCGTGGCGAAGGCCACGCGCTCCTCCAGCGGGGCGTCGACGCTCAGCGGTATCGGCGGCTGTCGGCCGTCGAGCCCGAATTCGGCGAGCGCCTTGACCATTCGCGGGTCCGAGCGGGGGTCGGCACCGAGTGTCGATTCCGGGTCAGCGTGACGTCCGTAGGCCATGGCGCGACCGTACAACGGTGTGTAGTCGCGTACGCGCGCTTTACCGCGATGGTTTGGTCGCGGCGTGCAGCGCCACGATCCCGCCCGACAGGTTGCGCCACCGCACAGCCGACCAGCCCGCGTCGGCAATGCGACGCGCAAGGTCGGGTTGGTCGGGCCATGCGCGGATCGATTCGGCGAGATAGACGTAGGCGTCGGGATTCGACGACACCGCGCTCGCCATCCGCGGCAGCGCCTGCATCAAATACTCCTTGTAGGCCGTCGCGAAGAGTCGGTTCGTCGGCGTCGAGAACTCGCACACCACCAGCCGCCCGCCCGGTCGGGTCACGCGGGCCATCTCACGCAGAGCGGCGGCGTGGTCGACGATATTGCGCAGCCCGAAGCTGATGGTCACTCCGTCGAAGACACCGTCGTCGAACGGCAGCTTGGTCCCGTCCGCAGCGACCTTCGGCACGTTACGGGCGCTGCCCGCGGCGAGCATGCCGACAGAGAAGTCCGCGGCCACACACCAGGCACCCGACGTCTCGAGTTCCACCGTCGACACCGCGGTGCCCGCCGCGAGGTCGAGCACCTTGTCGCCGGGTCCGATGCGCAGCGCCTGGCGCGTCGCCCGCCGCCAGAAGCGGTCCTGACCGAGGGATAACACGGTGTTCGTCAGGTCGTAGCGGCGCGCAACGGCGTCGAACATCGACGCCACCTCGTGGGGGTCTTTGTCCAGCGTCGCGCGGCTCACCGGACCGACGCTACCTGTGGACTTGCTCGCAACGGGAATGCGCGGCGCTGTTCTGGGCATTCTGGGGAGGTGACCGAAAAAGTTTGGTTCATCACCGGGACATCGCGAGGGTTCGGCCGAGAGTGGGCCATTGCGGCCCTCGAGCGCGGCGACAAAGTGGCCGCGACCGCACGGAACACGTCGACGCTCGACGATCTGACAGAGAAATACGGCGATGCGATATTGCCGATCCAACTCGACGTGACCGACCACGACGCGGACTTCGCCGCGGTCAAGAAGGCGCATGACCACTTCGGACGGCTCGACATTGTGGTCAACAACGCCGGCTACGGCCACTTCGGCTTCATCGAGGAGTTGACCGAGCAGGAGGCACGCGACCAGATCGAGACCAACGTGTTCGGCGCCCTGTGGATCACCCAAGCGGCGCTGCCCTATCTGCGGGCTCAGCGCAGCGGGCACATCCTCCAGGTGTCGTCGATCGGCGGGATCACCGCGTTCCAGAACGTCGGCATCTACCACGCGTCGAAGTGGGCCCTGGAGGGCTTCTCGCAGGCGCTGGCGCAGGAGGTCGCGCCGTTCGGTATCCATGTGACGCTGATCGAGCCCGGCGGCTTCTCGACCGACTGGGCGGGCTCGTCGTCGAAGCGCTCAGACCCGTTGCCCGACTACAAAGAGGTGCACGAGGAAGCGGACCGGCTTCGCAGCCAACGCGTCTCGACGCCGGGCGACCCGCAGGCGTCTGCGACGGCGGTTCTGAAGATCGTCGACGCCGAAAAGCCTCCGCTGCGAGTCTTTTTCGGCGAGTTGCCGCTGCAGCTGGCCAAGGCTGACTACCAAAGCCGAATCGAGAACTGGGAGCAGTGGCAGCCGGTCTCGATCGAAGCGCAGGGCTAGGCAGCCTTGAGGCGCCGCATGCCGATGACCTCATCGTAGTGGCCAAGCAGCTCGTCGCAGATCGCCGGCCACGTTCGGTTCAACACGCTACGACGCGCAGCCAGCGAGTAACGCTGCCGTTCGGCGATCAGGTGCTCGACGGACTCGGGCAGCCTGGCCTCGAACTCGTCGACCGACAGCAGCAGCCCCGTGCGGTAGGGCGCGACGAGGTCACGCGGCCCACCGGCGTTCGGGGCGATCACCGGAAGGCCCGACGCCATCGCCTCCTGCACGGCCTGACAGAAGGTCTCGTGTTCGCCGGGGTGAACGAAGACGTCCATGCTGGCGTACGCGGCGGCCAGCTCCTCGCCGTAGAGCGCACCGGCGAAAATCGCTGAGGGCAAAAGAGTTTCGAGCTTCTGCCGGTCGACACCGTCGCCCACGACGACCACCTGGAGGTCGTTGCGTGCCGACAGTACCGCCAGTCTCTCGACGTGCTTCTCCGGTGCGAGACGACCGACGAACCCGACGATCGGCTTACCCTCGGGCGACCACAGGTGGCGCAGGCCGTCGTCGCGCGCCGACGGTGCGAAGCCCGTGATGTCGACTCCACGCGCCCACTTGTGCACCCGCGGGATCCGGTGGGCCGTCAGGTTTTCCATCGCCGCGGTGGACGGCGCCAGCGTCCGGTCGGCCCTGCTGTGCAGGTGCCGCGTCCATGCCCACGCCGTCCTGGCGGCAAAGCCCATGCCGTAGCTTTCGGCGAAACCCGCAACGTCAGTTTGGAATACCGCGACCGTCGGCACACCGAGGTAGCGCGCGGCGTGCAGCCCGCCGTAGCCGAGCAGCGCCGGAGACGCGAGGTGCACGACGTCCGGCGCAAACCCGCGGAGGACACCGACCATGCGCGGGCGTGGCACACCGAGCGGAAGCGAGTTGATCTTCGGAAACATCCTCGACGGCACCCGGTGAACGCGGATACCTTCGTAAATCTTGTCGGCCGGTGGCTCACCCCGCGGCGTATCCGGTGCGATGACGAGGGCCTCATGACCCGTGCAGCGGAGATGCTCGATCACCCGAAGCACCGAGTTGGTGACACCGTTGACATTCGGGAGGAAGGATTCTGCGACGATTGCAACGCGCACGACTCGAGAGTCCCATCGACGGCTGTCGACAAGGTTTCGTACAGGGATATGTCATGCAAACAGCTCGTGCCGGTGAACCGATTCTGCGCACGGCCGGTTTCAAGTATCGTTCGCACAGAGAAGGGCGGTTGACATGCGGATATCCCGGACGGCGCTGGCGCTGGCCATCACGGTGATGCTGGCCGTCGCCGGTTGCTCCTCAAAGGTGGAAGGCACCGCTCAACGGGACCCCGCGCAACCTCCGCTCACGGTGAGCAAAGACGGTTACGGGATCGTCGCAGGGTTCGACGACGCGCCGACACACATCGAGATATACACCGAGCCGCAGTGTTCGCACTGCGCGGAACTTCAGGCCGATTTCGGCGATCAGTTCGCGTACTACATCGGCGTCGGCGCGCTGAAGATCACCTACCGGCCGTTGACGTTCCTGGACACCGACTCCGACGGCTACTCGGCGCATGTAGCCAACGCACTGTTCCTTGCCGCCGAGGGCGATGCGACGGGAACGCAGTTCCAGCACTTTGTCCAGGAGCTGTACGGCCATCAGCAGCGCACCAAGGGCGGCCAGGGCCCCACCGACGACGAGATGTCCGACATGGCCAAGACCGCGGGCATGCCCGACAAGGTCGCCGAGCGCATCGCCGGCGCCGGATCGGCGGTCAACGTCGCGGACCTGGAGGAGTCCAACTTCGGGTACCTGTATGGGATCGACTCGATGAACACCGGCACGCCAACGGTTTACGACGTTCAGAAGGACGAGAAGATCGACATCTTCGACAACGACTGGTTGACGAAGCTGATGCAGACCTGACGGTCTATGCGACAGCTTGCGCCGAAACGTCTGTTCTGGCGCGCCTGCGCTCGATGAACGCCAGACCCGCCAGCGCCGCCCCGGCGATCAGCCAGCCGACCACCGCGATGGAGCCCGCAGGGATGATCGCCAAAGACGCGTTGCGGTCCTGGACGCGCACCAGATCCGGGTTGTTCGTGTCGTATTCGACGTAGATGCGCATACCCGTCTCCAGTTCGGACGGGTACAGCACACCGAGCTCGGGACGATAGGTCACACGGTCGGGCGTGACGAACTCGATCGTCGACCGTCGCGGCCCGGCGCTGAGCACCTCGGCGGCGGCCACACCCATATGCCGCTCGATCTGACGGTCATCACGCCAGGCGCCCATCACCATGAGCACCGACTGCAATGTCACCAGACTTGCGATGAGCACGATGGCGATGCGAAAGCGCCGGAACCGTCGTTGGGCCCGGGTCTCCTCGGGGTCGGGCATCAGGCGCGGAACCAGCTTGCGCCACAACGCCTTTACCCGGTTCACAGGGCAGCCTTGATCGATGCGTGCAGCGCTCGCAGCGACGACCGATCGGCCTTCACCTCCAGCACCCGCATCCCGTCGAACGGTTCGTTCAGCGCATCCACCAGGCCGTCGACCTCGATCTGGCGGCTCTCGACGTGATACGCGCGACATAGTGCGCCGACGTCCACATCGTGCGGTGTACCGAAGATCCGCTGCGACACATCGGAGAATCGCGGATCGCCCTGCTCGAGCAGTTCGAAGATGCCGCCGCCGTTGTCGTTGGACACCACGATGGTCAGATTGCGCGGTGTCGGCTCCGTCGGGCCGATCAACAGTCCGGAGCTGTCGTGCACGAACGTCAGGTCGCCGATCAGGGCGACGGTCCGGTGCGGTCCGCTCCCCTCGCCCGCCCGATCGTGGGCCAGCGCCGCGCCGATCGCCGTCGAGACCGTGCCGTCGATGCCCGCGACGCCGCGGTTGGACCGCACCTTCAGCCCCTGCGTGTTCAGGCCGACCAGCGCCGCGTCGCGCACCGGGTTGGATGCGCCGAGCACCAACTGGTCACCGGGACGCAGCGCGTCTGCCACTGCGGCCGCGACGTGCAGTCCGGTCTTGAGCGGATGCGCCTCGAGCTGGGCGCGCACCGCGTCGACAGCGTGCTGGTTGACCTCGGCGCAGCGCTTCAACCAGGCGGGATCCGGGGTGCCGCTCGTCACCGCACGGGTACCGGTGGCCGCCGAGTTCCCGGATACGTCGGGCCAGCGCGGGCCGGTCGTCAGGGCGAACACCGGGACCGCCGCGTCGGCCAGCAGCGTCGACACCGGTCTGTGCAGCGTCGGGCGGCCGAGCATGATGACCTGCTTGGGACGGACCAGTCGCAGGGCGTACGGATGCAGCGGATTGGCGGCAGGTGGTGCGGTCGGCTCGGCGACGGTCGGGAGCGCGGCGAGGTCGGGGTGCACACCGGCGCCGTGGCCGGCGATGACGACGGTGTCGGGTGTCAGGTCGATGTCGAGCGGCTGATCGAAAACGACAGGCGGCGTGTACGTCCACGGCCTGCCGTCGGGGCGTCCCTCCGGCGCGTAGCCCGTCGCCGACTCCTCCGCTCCCGGGATCAGCGGTTCGCGCAGCGGGATGTCGAATTGCACGGGGCCCGCGTTGGCCGACCGAGATCCGGTGGCGGCAGCCAAGACTCGGCAGGTCGCCGAGCGCCACTGCGCGTTCAGCGAGTCCATCCGATCGGGTGCATCCTCCGCCAGACCGAGGCTGACGTTGGCGCGCATCTGAGTGCCGAAGTACCCGAGTTGCTCGAAGGTCTGATTGGCACCGGTGCCGAGCAACTCGTAGGGGCGGTTGGCACTCAGCACGATGAGCGGCACGCGTGCGTAGTTCGCCTCCACCACGGCGGGGCCGAGGTTGGCCACCGCGGTGCCCGACGTCATCGCCACGCAGACGGGTGCGCGCTCGGCGACGGCTAGCCCGATCGCCAGGAAGCCGGCGGTGCGCTCGTCGATCCGCACGTGCAGCCGCACCCGGCCGGCGCGATCGGCGTCCTGCAGGGCAAAGGCCAGCGGTGCGTTTCGCGAACCCGGGCACAGCACCACGTCACGGACGCCGCCGCGGATCAGCTCGTCGACAACCACGCGGGCCTGCGCAGTCGAGGGGTTCACCACTACAGACTATCGGCGAAGAATTTCAGCACCGCGGCGTTGATCTCCTGCGGCTTCTCGATGAACCCGAGATGGCCGACGTCGGGGAACTCCAGGTAGCGACCCTTCGGCAGCGCATCGGCGACCTCACGGCCGAGGTGCGGCGGCAGCGCGAGGTCATCGCTGAACCCGACGACGAGCACCGGCGTCGTAATACTTCGGTAAGCAGGCAGCCGGTTCCCGTTCGGGGCGACATCGAGCTGCGCCCGCATGCCGGGCGTCGACTTGTTGGGCCACATGGTGAACATGTCGATCCAGTCGCGTACCGCGTTGTCGTCGTCGAGTGTCTTAGGCGAAAAGCTCTCTATCAGACGGAGTTTCGCGTCGAAGGAGGCGGGCAGCTCGATGCCGGCGTCAGCCAGCTCGCGTTCGGCCGAGCGGAAGAACTGGCGGGTGCGGTCCTCGCGGCCTCGCGTGGCCATCAGCACCGCCGAGTGGACCAGTTCTGGGCGCGCGAGCATCAGCTCCTGGGCGATATAGGAGCCCATCGACACCGACACAATGCGCGCAGGCGCTGCGTCCAGCTTCTCGATCAATGCGGCCGTGTCGGCGACCATCTGCTCGATGCCGAAGTCGCCGGCCTGCTCGGTGGCGCCGATCCCGCGGTTGTCGAAAGTGATGCAGCGGTACCCGGACCGCTGGAACTCCGGCACCTGGTGCAGGTGCCAGGTGCGGCCCGCACCGCCTCTACCGGCGATGAACAGCACCGGATCGCCTTTTCCGCGGTCGTCGTAGGCCAAATTCACGCCGCCGACGCTACTTGACCGCGCGATTTGTGCGCGTTCAGGAGCGCTGTGCGCGCTCGAAGGCACACAAATCGCTAGTCGACCTTGGTGAACGCCACCACCGGGATGCGGCGTCCATTCGTCGTCTTCTGGTAGCCCGCGTAGTTCGGCATGAACTGCGTGGCCAGCCCGAACAGCCGGTCGCGTTCGTCGCCGACCATCTCCTCGCCGAGGAACGCGCCTTGGTAGCCGCGGGATGCGAGCGTGACGCGGGGATTCGCCTTGACGTTGTGGTACCAGCCGGGATGACGCACGTCGCCGTAGTTGGACGCGATGACGATCACGCGGCCACCGTCGGTGAAGTAGGTCAACGGCGTGCTGCGCTGCTGACCGGACTTCGCGCCGGTGTGCGTGAGCAGCACCTCCGGCAGCGACATCGACATCGACAAGTGGCCGTTGGTCAGCTTGATCAGTGCGCGGTCGATGCGCCAGCCGTACCGCCGCAGAAACGCCTGCGCCGGACCTGTCGCCATGAAACGTGCGCCGGCCCTGATCATGGGTGACGGCGGATTGGGCGGAACCTCGGGAATTCCCACGCCTGTGACCGTATCGCCTGCGATTTCGGCGTGGTTAGTCACGCTGAGCGAGACTCGTCACGCCGAAATCGCCTCGCGGTCGCGTTTGCGGGTCTTTCGCGATCGCACGCGGCGGATCGCGGCGTCCCACAGCAGCTGCACCGTCGGCACCAACTGCCCCTCCTTGACGGTGTCGATGGTGAGCAGCGCCGAGGCGGTCGCCTTGGTCGCGGCCGACGCCTTCGACATGTGACCGGAGTCGTACGGCGGTTGGGGGTCGTACTCGATCACGAGCTGGACCGCCTTGGCCTTGGCATCGCCGCAGATCTGACCGAACAGCCAGATCCCGAGGTCGATCCCCGCCGAAACCCCCGCCGCCGTGGCGATCTTGCCCTCGTGCACGATGCGCTCGTCACCGACGGCCTCGACGCCGAACGGCTTGAGCATCGGCAGGCACATCCAGTGCGACGTGGCGCGCCGGCCGTCGAGGATGCCGGCTGCGGCGAGGATCACCGAGCCCGAACACACCGACGTCGTCCAGGTGGACGTCTCGTGCACCCTGCGCACCCAGTCGAGCACCCTCTCGTCACGGGCGTGTTCGAACGTCCCTCCGCCGCCAGGCACCAAAACAATGTCCGGACAAGGGGTCTCATCAAAGGAATGCGTGGCGCCGACGAGCAGCACACCCGAGTCCGCGGTGATCGGTCCCGGCTCATGCCAAACGAACCGCACCTCCGCGTCCGGCAGATTCCGCAGTACCTCGTACGGGCCGATGAAGTCCAGGGCGGTGAACCCGGGGTACACCATGATCGCGATCTGCTGGGACATTTGGAGCATCTCCTTTGGTTAGGCGAACGTCTTTCGATACAGGTCGGGCGAAATGCCGAGTCGTCGAACGAAATTGCGGCGCAGCGTCTCGGCGCTCCCGAACCCGCAGCGCGCGGCGATCACCGTGACGGTGTCATCGGTCTCCTCCAGCTGGCGGCGGGCGGCCTCGGTGCGGATCCGCTCGACATAGGCACCCGGCGCCTCACCCACCTCATCGGTGAACACGCGCGTGAAGTGTCGTGGGCTCATCGCCGCGCGGCGGGCGAGGTCGGGAATGCTGTGCGCACCACCGGGTTCGGATTCGATGGCATCCTGCACGTCGCGGATCGGCGCCCGCTTGGCGCGCGGCATCCACACCGGTGCGGCGAACTGCGTCTGACCACCCGGTCGCCGGAGGTACATGACCAGCCAGCGCGCCACCGTCTGCGCGACGTCGGTGCCGTAGTCGTCCTCGACGAGCGATAGCGCGAGGTCGATGCCGGCCGTGACGCCCGCCGCCGTCCAGACCTTCTCAGAACTCTTCACGAAGATCGGTTCGGGGTCGACGGTCACGGCAGGGAATTCACGCGCCATCTGCGGAGCGAACGCCCAGTGCGTGGTCGCCACGCAGCCGTCGATCAGACCTGTCTGGGCGGCGATGAACGCCCCGGTGCAGACGCTGACCACGCGACGCGTCTGCTCGGCGGCGATCTGGATCCATCCGATGGTGTCGGGATCGCGCCGCGCGTCGTCCACGCCGGCACCACCAGGCAGGACCAGCGTGTCGATCGGTTCACGCGGGTCGGGTAGAGACTCAGCGACAAACGCGAGGCCGGTGAGCGTTGTGGCCGGTTCGCCGTCGCGGGTCACGACGCTGACGGAATAGCCCTCATCGGAGCGCCCCGCGGCGGCCAGGCAGACGGTGGCGCCGGTGAACACATCGAAGGGGCCGACCAGGTCGAGAGCCTGGACGCCCGGAAAGCCGAGGATTACCACCGATCGCACGCATCCAGTGTTGGCGAGCACCCGCGTGGCGTCTAGGCCGTGCTCCCCACAAATTAGGACATCAGCGCGTGGCAGGCCCGAATGCGGTCGATCCACCACTGTCGGCGTTCGGACGCAGCGGCCAAATCGGCCAGCCGCGCCGGATCCGGTGTCACGGCTGCGACAGGCAGGAACCCGTCGATGGGTACGGCAGGCTCGGCGATGTCGTCGACGAAGAGTCCGCCCGTGCCCAGGCCACAGGCATACCGCAGAGCGGGCAGTGCGGCGGCCGCCAGCAGCCCGCGTCCGATGCCCACCGCCGAGTCCAGCGCGCTGGACACCACGATCGGGATGTCGATCTGTGCGGCGATCTCGAGCATCCTGGTGACGCCACCCAGCGGAGCGACCTTGAGTACGGCCACGTCCGCGGCGCCCTCGCGGACGACGCGTAGCGGATCGTCGGCCTTGCGGATGCTTTCGTCGGCGGCGATCGGCACGTCGACCCTGCGCCGCAGTGCAGCCAGCTCGGGCACCGTCGCGCACGGCTGCTCCACATATTCGAGGGGACCGTCGGCGGTCAATGCGGCGATCGCGGCGGCGGCGTCGTCGACGCTCCAGCCGCCGTTGGCGTCGACCCGCACCGTCGGCATCAGTGCGCGAACGGCGTTGACGCGTGCCACGTCGTCGGCGAGCGACTGGCCGGGCTCGGCCACTTTCACCTTCGCGGTACGCGCGCCGGGAAACCGGTGCAGCACCTCGGGCACCTGGTCCGCGGCGACGGCGGGCACGGTCGCGTTGATGGGGATCCGGTCCCGGTGGGTCGCGGGCGGGTTGTCGTAGGCGGCTTCGATCGCCGACGCCAGCCAATGCGCCGCCTCGGGCGGCCCGTATTCGAGGAAGGCGCCGAACTCACCCCAGCCCACCGGACCTTCGATGAGCGCGACCTCCCGAACGGTGATGCCGCGGAACCGAACCCGCATCGGCAGCGACACGACGTGCAGACGCTCCAGCAGATCGTCGAGCGGCGGGGTCACCATCTCATACTGCACCGGACATCGGCCTACAGTGGTGACGTGCCCGTCCCCGACAAGCCGCGTCCCGGTCAGGAGTCGGTGTGGGATTACCCCCGTCCACCGCGACTGGAGGAGTTCGCCGGTTCGATAACCGTTGAACTCGGGGGTCAGACCATCGCATCGACAACGCGGGCGTGGCGCGTGCTCGAGACCAGCCATCCACCGACGTATTACCTGCCACAGGACAGCTTCACCGAGGGCAGCCTGCGTGTCGCCGATGGGTCGTCGTGGTGCGAATGGAAGGGTCGGGCCAGCTACTTCGACCTCGTGACGGTGTCGGCGGTGGCGCCGCAGGCCGCGTGGACGTATCTCACTCCGACTTCCGGTTTCGAGGCAATCGCGGGAGCCGTCGCGGTGATGGCAGCACAGGTCGACCGCTGCACGGTCAACGGTGAAAAGGTCACGCCACAACCCGGGAACTTCTACGGCGGGTGGGTGACGAGCTGGGTCGCCGGACCGTTCAAGGGCGTGCCCGGATCGATGGGCTGGTGAGGTTTAGCGTCGGGCGCTCCTGGTAATATTTCAGATACTTAAATATCTAAGAAGGAGCCGGGCGTGCAGATCCGAACGTTGTTACCGACCGCCCTCGCGGTGACGGCCACCGCTGTACTCGGTGGCCTGGCAAGCCGTCCGGCGCAATCAGCATGGTACGAGAAGCTGAAGAAACCGCCGTATCAGCCGCCGCGACAAGCCTTTCCGATCGTATGGCCGGTGCTGTACGCGGATATCGCCGTCACCTCGGCGACCACGCTGGATCATCTCGAGGCACGCGGGGAGAATCGGCAGCGACGCGCCTACATCGTCGCGCTGGTGACGAATCTGGTGCTCAACGGCAGTTGGTCGTGGCTGTTCTTCAACCAGCGACGGCTCGGGACCTCCGCGATCGCCGCAGCCGCGCTGACAGTCAGCAGTGCCGACCTGACCAGGCGATCGATCGCCGTGCAGGGAGCCAAGGCCGCACCTCTGGCCGCCTATCCGGCCTGGTGCGCATTCGCGACCGCGCTGTCCACTCACATCTGGGCGCTGAACCGCTGATGCGACTCATCGAGATTCCCGGCCAGGTCGCCGAATCGCTCTTGTCGATCGTCGGCATCCGCTTCGGCACCGAGGAACCCCACTACCTGGCGACCAAGCTGACCGACGGGGTGGAGATTCGGCGGTACGGCCCTCGCATCGCCGCGCAAACGACGGTCGTCGCCGACGACGAACGGGCCCGCAACATCGGCTTCCGCCGACTGGCGGGCTACATCTTCGGTGCCAACCACCGCAACGAGTCGATCTCCATGACTGCGCCCGTCGGCCAGGACTCAGGTGATCGCATCGCGATGACCGCACCCGTCGCGCAGGTCCCCGACGGCGAGAACCGCTCGGCGATACGCTTTTTCATGCCATCCAAATGGACGATGGAGACATTGCCGAAACCAGACGACGAGCGCGTCGAGCTGGTCGAAGTTCCCGCCGCGGTCTACGCCGTCCTGCGCTTCACCGGTGACCGCAGCCCGGCAGCCGTCGCCGCCAAAACTGACGACCTGCAAAAAGTCCTGCGCGACAACGACGTCGAATCGACGGGGCCGCCGACCGCGTGGTTCTTCGATCCGCCGTGGACACTGCCGTTCCGCCGGCGCAACGAGATCGCGATCCCGGTTAAGCCACAGACCTAGGCCGTCGCGCCTTACGAGTACTGCTTGCGCAGATCCTTCTTGAGGACCTTTCCGGTCGGGTTCCGCGGTAACTCATCGTGGAAGTCGACGGATTTGGGGCATTTGTACGCGGCCAGCCGTTCTCTGGCGAAGGCGATCAGTTCGGCTTCGGTGGCTTCACCCTCAAGCTGGACAACGGCTTTGACCACCTCGCCCCACTTGTCGTCGGGTATTCCGATGATCGCGACATCAACCACCGCGGGATGCTCGGCGAGCGCCCGTTCCACCTCGATGGAGTAGATGTTCTCACCACCGGAGATGATCATGTCCTTCAGCCGGTCCTCGACGAAGATGTAGCCGCCGTCGTCGACGCGACCGATGTCACCGGTGCGGAACCAGCCGTCCTTGGTGATCGACTCCTCCGTCGCCTCGGGCTTGTTGTGATAGCCCTTCATCAACTGCGGTGAGCGGAACCACAATTCGCCCTGCTCGCCCTCCGGCACTTCTTCGAGGGAGTCGGGGTCGACCACCCGCACCTCAGCGTTCGGAACCAGCGTCCCCGCGCTGGACAGCCGCTCCTCCTTGCCGGGGTCACGGTGGGCCTCGGGAAGCAGATGGCTGATGACGCCACACAATTCGGTCAAGCCGTATGCCTGCATGAAATCCGTGTTGGGCCACGCCTCCAGCGCCCGACGCAACAACGGCAGCGGCATCGGCGACGCGCCATAGGCGAACGTCTTGAGCGAACCGAACAGCTTGACGGCATCCTCACCGGAATCGAGCACCTTGGCCAGTACCGCGGGAACCAGGAAGGTTCTGTTGGCGCCCTTGAGAATTGCGCCGGCCAGTGACGCACCGTCGACCTCGCGGGTCATCACGCTGGGGAAGCCGTCGTGGATTCCGAACTGCACATAGGATGAGCCGCCGACGTGGAACAGCGGCATCGACACCATGTTCTTGTCACCCTCGTCGAACTCGAACCCCTCGTGTGCATTCAGCGTGTGCGCAATGAGGTTCGCCTGAGTCAGCTGCACACCCTTGGGCTGGCCTGTCGTGCCTGACGAATACATGATGATCGCGACGTCGTCGGGTTCGACATCATCCGCTCGCCCGGTTGCGGTAGCGGCTGCCAGCATCGCCTCGTACTCGTCGGCCTCACCACCTTCAGGCGTGACCTCGATGACGTGCTCGACATGGGTGAGCTTGTCGCGGATCTTGTCGATGTTGTCCTTGAGGTCCTTGCCCACGATCAGCACCTTGGCGCCGGAGTCGTTGAGCACATAGTCGAGTTCAGAGGCGGCGAGCCGAAAGTTGATGATCGCGGTTGCCGCGCCCAGCGAGGCCGCGGCGAACGTCATCTCCACGCAGGCAGGGTGATTCTTGTCGAGGAACGCCACCACATCGCCGCGCTTGATCCCGCGCTCCTTCAGCGCACCCGCCAGCCGGCGCACGCGGTCGTTCCACTCCGCCCACGTCCACGATCGGTCGAGGTAATCGAAGGCCTCGTCATCCGGTTTGGTTTCGGCCCAATGGGCGGTGCGGTCGTCGAGGAAGCGGGGATCAGCCAGGTCAGACATGCCACGAGCGTAGTCAGCGCCGGCGCGGTGTCAGTTGCCTTTCGGATAAACCTGTCGCCCAGCCAGGTATGTCGCGCGTACCTCGAGATCAGCGATCGTTTCCGGCGGTACCGATCGCGGGTCGGCCGACAACACGACCATGTCGGCGTACTTGCCGACCTCCAGCGAACCGATCACATCGTCGGAGTGCAGCTGCCAGGCCGCGTCGATGGTCTGCGCGCGGATGGCCTGATCGACCGTGATCCGCTGCTCCGGACCGATCACGCGGCCGCTGGGCGCGGTACGGGTCACGGCCACGCTGATGTTGCGCAGCGGCTCCTCGGGCGTGACGGGCGGGTCGTTGTGCAGCGAGATCCGCATGCCCGTGGCCACCGCCGAACCGCACGGCATCCAGCGGTTGCCGCGCTCGGGCCCGAACAGGCCGTCGACGACGATGTCACCCCAGTAGTGGATCTGGTCGACGAACAGGCTGCAGGTGACGCCGAGATCATGGGCGCGCTGCAGTTGGTCGTCGCGGATCGCGCCGACGTGTTCCAGCCGCAGTCGGTGATCGTCGCGGGGATGTTGGCGCAGGGCTTCCTCGTAGACGTCCAGGATGGTGTCGGCACCCGCGTCGCCCTGGACGTGGCAGGCCATCTGCCAGCCCTTCGGGAAATAGGCGCCGACGATCTCGGTCAGCTGCTCGCGGGTGTAGTTCGCGCAGCCGCACGAACCCTTGGGGATGCCGATGCTGCGGGTCGCCGCGGTGTCCAGATACGGGAACGACAGGTCGATGTTGCCGATCCACGGTGACCCGTCGACCCAGATCTTGATGCCGGCCTGGCGGAACATGTCGTCGCCGTTGTCGGGCACCATGTCGGTGGTCATCGCGGCGGTGGACATCTCGTAAACGCGCAGCCGCACCGTCAGGTCGGCATGCATCTGCTCGACCATCGATCGGAAGAGCGGATCGAACGCCATCTCCGAACACGTCGTCAGCCCGGCCCGATTCAGCCGGGCCAATTCCTCGCGCAGCATGGCGGGGTATTCACTGGGCTGAATCGCGCCGCTCAGCAAGGGGAAGACGGCCTGGATCTCCTGGGCGATGCCGTTGAGGTCGCCGTTCGCATCGCGACCGTAGGACGCGCCTTTGGGATCGGGAGTGTCGCGGGTCAGGCCGACGCGTGCGGCGGCCGCGGAGTTGAAGTAGGCCTTGTGCCCGGAGTTGTGCACGATCACCAGCGCGGTGTCGGGGGCGACGCCGTCGAGCCACGCGAGTGTCGGGTCGGGCAGCCCCTCCTGCAACAACGCATCCCAGCCGTTGAGGTAGGCGCCGTCGGCCCCGCGCCTGGCGACCTCCGCCTCGATCGCCTTGATGACGTCGTCGGCGTCGGGCAACGTGACAGGGCGGATGTCGACCATGCGGTCGGACAGCACGATGGCCTCCATCAACGGGTGGCCGTGCGCCTCGACGAGGCCGGGCATCACACACGCCTCACCGAGGTCCACGGTCTTGGTGTCGGGGCCGATCCAGGTGTCGACCTCCGACCGTGTGCCGACCGCGACGATGCGGCCGTCGGTCACGGCGAGCGCTTCGGCGGTGGGCTGTGATTCGTTGACGGTGACGACAGTTCCGATGAGCACGAGATCCGCAGCGGGCATCCGCCCAGTATGGCGGTGCGCGATTGCGGCGGTGGGAATTTCTGCTCAGGCTCCGCCGAACTCGGGACGCAGGATCGGGCTTAGCGCGGCGAGCGGGATGTGCACCTGCACGGTGCCGCCGTCCATCGGCCACTGCATATGCCCTGGCGTGTAGTCGAGCGGAGTGTCGTGTCCGACAGGGTAATCCGGCAGATACAAGATCAGCTCGTCCCCGCTCAGCGCCCAGGCCCGGTAGCCGCCGGAGTACACCTTGTCCGGGCTCCAGCGGTCCGGAGTGAACGGATAGGTGCCAGGTTGGTGTGGCGGCGGCGCCGCATCGAGGGCCGTGACGATGAACGGCGCACCTAGACGCGCGATCTCGGCCCCGTGGTCGACTCCCGGTTTGAACAGGTCGGCCAGCTTCAACTGACGCCCGCCCGCGAAGGTGAACGTGCGGTAGGCGTCGCTGATGATGGGCGCGTTCGGGTGCGCGAGGGCGTCGGTACCGACGGTGCCCGAGTACATCTCGTGGAAGACGACCGTCATCGCGTCGCCGTGCTGGAAGATCTGGAACTGCTCCTCGCCGAAGCTGTTTTGGACCATCTTGGCGGCGGCCGTACGCCAATTGTTCATCAGGGTGGTCAGGTACTCCCGGATGGTGGGGTTCTCCACCAGATCGCCGGGCAACGCCATCTTGATGTTGCGAACCGCCTTGCGCTCCGATTCCACCGACGTGCTGCAGAACTGCCCGTCCCACTGACCGCCCAGCTCACCACACAAGTCCGGCGCTGACGCCGACGCGGTGGGTGCGATGCAGACCACCGACGCGAGTGCCGCGAGACCCGCGATGGCGGAGCGCAGGATCACGGCAGCTCTACTTTGCTTGCCCGCCAACGACCGTCGACGTATTCCATCGTCATCTTGATCCTGCTGCGGTCGACCCGCGGATCCGGAACGCTGGTGTTGGACACCGACTGGTCGACGAACAGCAGCACGACGACCTTGTCCTTGGACGCGGACTGCACGGCTGAATCGAGGACGACACCATGTGCGTTCGCCTTGTTGTCGACGAGCAGTTGGCGCAACTGCACGCTGGATTGTGAGTACATGTCTTTGAACTCGCCGGTCGAGCCGTCGAGGACCTGGGCGAAGTTCTCGTCGACCCTGTTCGAGTCGATGCTGGTCAGGATTCCCGCATATGCGACGGCCGCTTCCTGGGCTTCATGGCTCGCCTGTTCGACCTGCCGGTCCTGCCAGAGTTGCCACCCCAGAAATCCCGAACTACCCAGTGCGGCAATGAGGATCGCCACGACAGCGCCGATCCGCAGTCGACGTGGCCACCGCCGGTCCTTGGTGTCCTCGATGTCCTCGGTGCTCTCAGAGTCGTCGGTGCCGGCGTCGATGTCCTCATCGGCATCCTCGACTGCTTGATCCGCTTCCAGTTCGTCAGCGGTGTCGGTATCGGTGTCTTTATCGGTCGTCACGGACATGGTCATCTCCTTCTGGGTAATTCAACGCGGTGGCTCGATGGGCAGGGTGGGCCCGCCGTAGGGGGTCGGAATCGTGAAGCGGCCCTTGGGCGTCGGGTCGGTCTGGCGGCCGAGGTCGGCGCCGGGAGGCGGGCCCGCGGTGTCGTCGTCGGCGGGGCGCGGCGCGTTCTTCGCTCCGCGGACCATCACCCCCGGGTGGTCGTCGCGGCAGTACGTATACATGAACGGTTCCGGATAGTCGGCCGACGACGGTGGCCGTCGAGGCGTTCCGTAGTCGCAGGCGTACTGCGGGTAGATGTCCCCCGTCGCCCACAGTCCGTGATCGTGCATGGTGCTGCCGATCGCATCCAGTAGCGATGTGCGGTAGGTCGGGAACAAGGCGTTCAGTGCGGGCACCCGAAGGTAGAGCAGTCGCGACGTGGTCGTCAGGTTGCCGAGCAATTGCACCATGGTGTCGGAGTTGTCGGCGAACAACGCGTCGACGTCCGACAACGTTTGTGGCGCCTCGTTGGTGAGCCTGCGGTAGCCGTCGCGCATATTGGTGATGCCGGTGAAGCTCTCGTTTAGATTGCCTGCGGCGACGTCGATTCCGGCGCTCTTGTCGGCGACGAGGGTGAACACCGTGCGACCGTTTCGCAGGATGCTGGTGGTCTCCGGCAGCACCGAGTCGAGGGTGGACAGCAGGAACGTGCCGCCTTTGATGATGTCGGCCAGCTTGCGCGGTCCGTCCTTGCTGAGGCTCAGTTCAGCTTTGATCAGCTCGATCTTGGCCGGGTCGATCTGGGCCAGCGCACCGTCGGCGTCGGCGAGCAACTCCGCCAGGCTGACGGGCACGGTGGCCCTGCCCTGGGCGATGCTGCTGCCGTCGTGGAGATAGGGGCCGTCATTGCTCTGCGCCACGAAGTCGATGTACTGCTCGCCTGCCGGCGAAAGCCCTGATACGCGTACGTCACTGGACTGCGGGATCGGGACGGACGAGTTGACGTTGACGACGGCGTTGACGCCGGAGGGCGTGATGTCGAGCCTGTCCACCCGACCGATCCGTACGCCACGCAGTGTGACGTCCTGATTGGGGAGCAGTCCCGCGGATTCCGGGAGTTCGATGGTCACCCGGTAGGTCGACGCCAGTGGATTCACCTGCAGCGCAGCGAAAAACAGATAGCCGACGGCCACGACCAACGTCAGGATGAGGGCACCCGCCGACAACCATGCCCGCCTGCGGTGACCCGCGCGCACCACGGCAACAAAGCGGTCGGCGACCGCGGCGATCATCGTGGCGCCTCTGCCGGTGGTGGCGGCGCCGGTGCGGGAGGGACGACCACGACCTCTCCCGGTTCGGTCGGGCTGGGCACCACCGGCACCTGTGGGACACCGGGTCCCTTGCCGACGATCCGTTCCTGCAGCCGGTAGAGCGTGTACTGCACCGACCCGACAAGCTGGTGCCAGTTGTACCGCTTAGGGCCGTGCAGCCCTGGGTCACCGGCGAAGCCGATGTCCGGGATCGACCCAAGGACCAGCCGGTCGACGCTGGCATTGACCGCGATGGCGTTACTGGTGGTCGACTTGACGAACGGCGGCATCAGCCGGTTCAGCGCGTAGAGCGTCGCGTCGGGAGTGAGCGCCACGTCGTTCCACGCCCGCGCGACCTCGTTGGCGTCGGCGATGACGCTGCGGCCACTCGTGTCGGTGCCCGCGATGGACGGGAACTTACGCAGCTGAGCGGAAACGTCGCCGGCCTGCACAACGAGGTCGGCGATTTGACTGGTGTGAGCGGCCAGCGTGTCGGTCGCGGGACGCGCCTCGGCCATGACATCGGAGATGATCTGGTTCTTCGCCTCGATGGCGTCGACGAGTCGCGACGTTTCGGTCATAGCGTCGGCGATCTGGTCCGACCGCGCGTTGAGCTTGCCGAGCGTGTGGTTCGTCTTGCTGATGAGCGTGCCGAACGCCGACCCCTGATCGCCGGTCGCCTTGCCGAGGCCGTTGACGATGTTGGTGAAGTTCCGCACCGCACCGCCGTTGACGAGGATCGCCGCCGAGCCGAGCACCGACTCGACAGTCGCGGCCGCGGTTGTGGAGTCCAGTGCGATGGTGTCGCCGTTCTTCAGAAGTGACGCACCGGGTCGTGGCGGATTCGGCGGCTTGACGGCGATGAACACATCACCCAGCGGAGTCGCAGACCGCAGCTCGGCGGTGCTGCCCGCCGGAAGCTGGACCCCGTCCATGATGCGCAACGTCGTCACCGCGGTGTAGTTGCGGGCCACCATCTTTTCGAGTTGGCCGACGTCGGCGCCCGCCAGCTTCACCTTCGCGTTGGCGGGCAGGTTCAGCGCGTTGGAGAACACCGCCGTCAGCGTGTAGCCACCCGAGCCCGCCCCAGGTGCGGGCAGCGGCAGGCTGGCCAAACCTTCAGAAGCACAACTGGATACGGTCAGACACACGGCGACAGCCAGCGCGGTGACCCGTGGACCGGCCTTCACTTCTGCCCCATCGCAGCGAGCCCATCGAGCATGTAGGTCAGGCCGTAGTCCGGTCCGAAGTCCTGCAGTGTGCCCGTGCTGCACCCCAACTGGCGCAAGCCCATCATGTTGCAGACTTCCTTGATCGTCTGCGTGTCGAAGAGCACGCGGTCGGTGAGCACCTTGACCCGGACAGCACCGTTGTTCTGGTCGACGATGTTGTAGAGGTTGTCCAGTGTCATCGGCGCCAGATCAAGGAACTCAGCCAGATCCCGCTGATGATCGACGGTCGTGCCTGACACGGTGTTGGCGTTTTCGACGATGCCCTTGATGGCTTCGCGGTTCGCCGCGAGCACCTCGCCCGCCTGCACGAGCACCTCGTTCAGTTTCTTCCCGGTTGTCCCGCTTCCGAGGTCCTCGTCGGCCAGAACCTGGCTGAGCACGCGGACATTCGAGCCGAAGTCCCTCAGCGTCGCGTCGTTGGTGGTCGCCGCGTCGAGCAGTGAGCTGACGTTTCGCACGATCGTTGTCAGCTGATCGCGTGTCACTGCACCGCCGTCGGCGCTGAGGCGCAGGGCATTCGACAGTTCGCCGAGCGAGTCCTTCATCTGCTGACCGTTGCCGTCCGCGATGGCGGCACTGGCATTCACGAGGTCCGCGACCGGACCGTTGCCCTTACCGTCACCGCGCAGCGAAACCGACAGCTTGTCGATAACGTCGAGCACTCGCGCGAACTCGACGGGAGTCTTCGTCCGACTCAGCCCGATGGTGTCGCCGTTCTGCAATGTCGGGCCTCCACGATACGGCGGCGTCAGCTCGATCTGGCGATCGGTGAGAATCGAATTGGAGATCGTCACCGCCTGGGCATCGGCGGGTACCTTGACGTCCTTGTCCACGGTGAACTCGACTTCGACGTATCCACCCTTTGGCGTGATCTTGGTGACCTTGCCGACCGGCATGCCGAGCACCGCAACGGTGTTGTTCTCGTAAAGCCCGGCAGCACTGTCGAACTGGGCGGTGAATGTCACCGTGGTGAGCTGGTCCTTGGCGAAGGTCCACACCACCCCGACTGCCACCAGCGTCAGCGCAAGGACGACGGCACCGACCAACAGCACTCTGCTTCTCATTTGCAGTCCTGGAAGTAGGGAATCATGTTGAACTGCTCGGCGCGCTCGCTGATGGCGCACATCCACGAGTCGACGAGCAGGCCGTTGGGCGCGTTGAAGCCCACCGCATTGCCGGTTCCGCTGGCGTTGGCCAGGCCGCGTAATGCGATCGGACCGGATTGCAAGGTGCTGCGCAGCAGGTCGTCGTGGTCTGCGAGCATGCCGGACAGCTCGTGGACATTGCGCAGCAACTCCTCGAACTCAGGCCGGTCGTCGATCACGATTCCGCTGAGCGTTTGGACGAGGTTGGTGAGCGCGCTCATCATCGCGTGGAAGGTCTCACGCCTGGCGACGAACTCTCCGACCAGCGAGTTACCCTGCCTGACAAGGCTTCCCACTGTGGCCTGTTGGCGGCGCAAGGTATTTGTCACGGTTTCAGTGGTTTTCAGCAGCGAACCCAACTGATCGCGTCGCTCGGCGATGATCATGGACAGCGTCTGAGTGTTGGCCAGTGCCTGCGGAATGACCGGTGGCAGCGTTTGCAGTTGTTTACCGAGGACACTGAGCGTTTCCGCGAACTGGTCCGAGTCAACCTGTTCGTACGTGGTGGTGACGTCGGCGAGTGCCTCCTGCAGATCATAGGGAACCTCGGTGTGCCCCAGATCAAAGGTGTTGTCGGGCACCGATCCTTCCCCCGCCGGCTGCAAGGACAGGTATCGGGATCCGAGGATGGTGGTGATCTTGATGGAGGCGCTGGACTGCGCACCGAGAGGTATGTCGTCGCGCACCTTGAGGCCCGCCTCGACGTGGTCTCCGGCCAGTTCCATGCTGGTGACTTCGCCGACAGGGATGCCTGCGATCGTGATCGGATTGCCCACTTTCAGCGCCGCCGCTTGCAGGAACTGCGCCGTGTAGTGGCGGTAACCCACATTCGCGACCTTGACGAGCAACATCGCCCCGATCAAAACCGCCACCACCGCGACCGCGATGATTCCCAGCCAGGTCTTGTTGCGGTCCTCCAGCGGACGACGTACACGTCGCCGGGGTGATTGATCAGCCATTGGCCATGTTCCTGCACTTCGGCGAGTACTGCGTGCCCGGTCCTGGCGAAGCCGCGTCGACGATGATCGGGATCACGTCGTTGAGCCCGGGGAAGAAACCCTGAATGTTGAGGTCGCACGCATACGCGTTGGCGTATGGACCTTCGCTCGTGATCCGGGCGAATCCCTTCAGCAGCAGGGGAAGATTGGCGCCGGTGAACGCCAGCTGCGGCTCGAGGCCGACCATGTGTGAGGCGAACCCCGGCTCTCGGGTGACGAGCTCGTTCAGCGACGGATACACCTCGTCGGAGATCGACGACAGCTGCCGGACCACCTTCGCCATCGATCCCATCGAATCCACCAGCTCTGGACGCCTGGCATCGAAAGTGGAGACGACGCTGCGGGTTTCGGTGATGACATGGTCGAGGTCCTCGTTGTGCCTCGCCAGATTGGCCACCACGGTGTTGAGATCGGTGATGACGCCGCCGAGTTCCTGATCGCGACCCGCGAATGCGTCCGTCAGCTGCGAGGTCTGATCCACCAGTGCGGTGATTGAGCCGGTGTCACCTTGTAGCGACTGGACGACGCCCTTGGTGAGGTTGTCGGCGTCGCGCGGGTTGAGCAGGCTGAAGAGTGGCTCGTAGCCGTTGAGGAGGGTGCCCACGTCGAAGGAGGGATCAGTGCGTTCGACCGGGATCACACTGCCCGGCGGCAACGGGCCCGGCTCACCCAGGTTGCCGAGCGATAAACCGAGATAGCGCTGGCCGACGATGTTCTGATAGGTCACCGACGCAACCGTGGTCCCCAGCACCTGTTGATCGGACTGCACGACGAACGACACCTTCGCCTGATCACCCTGCAGTTCAATGGCTTCGACTCGGCCAACGCGAACTCCGGCCATCCGGACGTCGTCGCCCTCGCGCAGCCCGAACACGTCGGTGAACACCGCCGCGTAGGGCACTGTCGTCCCCGCGACGTCGCGCCGCAGCGTGACATACACGAGCCATGTCAACGCCACTGCCACGATCATGAACAACGACAGACCGATCAGGGCGCCGCGGTGTTTCATCCCGCCTCCTGCACAACAGACACCGTCGTCCCGCGAGCGAGCGGGCCGAGCAGCAATTGGGTGGCGCTCGTCGCCGGTTGCCCGGTGAGGAGGCCGAGTTGGGCACGTTCCTGTGGGCTGCCGACCGGCCCCACGTTTCCGCCGTAGGACGCGGGCGCAGCCTCAGCGGGCAGCACCGGCGCAGGCGGCGCGTTTCTCGAATTGGGTGCCGTCGGGTCCTGCCACGGTTTCGGGGCCACCGGGGCAGGTGGCGACAGCGGAACCGGTGGAGGGGGCGTGGGCACCAGCGCAGGGTTTGCCGTTCCCGGTACCGGCGGCGCTGGCGACATCCAGGGCGGTAGTGGGGGATTCGGATCTACCAGGCTCGGGTTCGGGTTGATCAACGGCGGACCGACGGCGACCAGGTTGCCGTCTTCACCGAGCACCGTGCCGGGTGGCGGCGTCAGATCCGGGGGCGGCTGGTAGTTCTGCGGCAGCAATACGTCGGGCAGTTCGGGTCGCGTCGGAACCAGCGGCGCGGTGAAGCAACTCGGCCCCTTCAGCTCTCCGTACTGCGGGCAATCCGCCCGGCTGTAGGTATAGCTGGGCGTGAACGACAGGTTGATCCGCATATTGCCGATATCGCGGTCGCCCATCCACACGTTCTCGAAGAACTTGTCCGCCAACTGATTGAGCTTGACGAACGCCGGGACGAAGTTGTGAGACGTCTGCGCCAGCACGCCGAGAACCGGGGTGAACTCGCCGGTGATCTTGACCAGCCGGTCGGCGTGGTTGTTCAACGCGGTGTCCGTGGTGCCCAGCGTGTGGACGCCGCCGGAGATGAGCGCGTCGAGCTGGGCACTCTGCTCGACGAGAGTCTGCATCGGTGCCACGGCCTGATGCAGCGAGTCGAGAAGCTCGGGTGCTGTCGCCTGCAAGCCACGCGTCGCGTCGATGAGCGCGGATACCGTCGTCGCATCGGGTTGGGTGGCCACTATCGAATTGAGCTGATCGATCAGGCGGTTCAATTGCCCACCCGCGTTGAGCAATTCGGCCCGCTTGCCCTCCGTCGCGGCGTTCACCGCCGCGAGGATGCCCACCGTTTTGTCCTCACGGCCACGCCCGGTCGCGGCGAGTACGTCGCGCAGCTTGCTGATGGTGGTCTGGAACAGCACCGTGGGCAACTGGTCATCCTCGGGGATGTGTGCGCCCGCGCGGATCGCCGCCCCAGGTCCGCGGTCGACGAGCTGAACCGAGGACACCGCGAACACATTGCTCGGCACCACCCGTGCGGTGACCCCGGCCGGAATCGATCGTGCGTACTCGGGTCTGAGATCGATGTGCACGAAGTTGGGATTGCCGTCGGCGGCCGGAGTGACGCTGTCCACCACGCCGACGAGTACGCCGTGATATTTGACGTCGGACCGTTGCGGCAGGCCGTCGCCGACGTTGACGAGGTCGGCTACCACACGGACGTACGGGTCGAGCCGGCCCGTCGACTTGACCAGCAGCGTCCCAGTGGCGATGGCCACGACAACGAGCACAGCCACGCCGCAGCCGAGTAACTGACGATTGGAGGGCCCGCGCCCGTCCGGCTCAAGGGAATTCGTCAATGTGCGCCCTATCCCCCGAACCTCGCGCCGGAGTCGACGGACCACAGCGCCATCGTCAGCAGCATGTTGACCATGATCACGACGGTGATGCTGGCCCTCATCGCATGTCCGGCAGCCACTCCCACGCCCTCGGGCCCGCCGCTGGCGTAGAAGCCGTAATAGCACTGCACGGTCGAGGAGATCCACACGAAGATGACGGTCTTGATCAGTGAGTAGACGATGTCCTGACCGGACAGCATCAACGAGAAGTAGTGCAGGTACGAGCCCGACGATCCGCCGCTGATGATGTAGACGACGACCTGCGTCGTCACGTAGCTGACGGCAAGGCATGCGACGTACAGCGGAATCACCGCGACCACCGAGGCCATCAATCTCGTCGTCACCAGATACGGGATGGGGCGAATCGCCAACGAATCCAGGGCGTCGATCTCTTCGGCGATGCGCATCGATCCCAGCTGCGCGGTGAACCGGCAGCCGGCCTGAGTGGCGAATGCCAGCGACGCGGCGATCGGTGCCAGCTCGCGGGTGTTCACCAACGACGAGATGATTCCCGTCGCGGGGCCCAGCCCCAGAAGGTCCAGAAAGTTGTACCCCTCGATGCCGACGAGGGCGCCGACTGTCATGCCGAGGACGACCGCGACGCCCGCGGTGCCACCGCCGACCACCAAAGAACCTTTTCCCCAAGCGATATCGGAGAGCAATCGGACGAACTCCGTGCGGTAGTGGCGCAGCGCGATCGGCACGCCCGTCACGGCCCGGACGAAGAACACCAGCATGTGACCGAGCCGGATCACCGGAGTGCTGAGTCTGCGGTAGAGCCTGATCACCGGTACGAGAACCGCCGGCCGGTACGGAGCCACACTCATGTCACAGACCCACCCGCGGGAACATCATGATGTAGAGCTGGCTGATGGCGACGTTGACGATCATCAACACGAGGATCGATTCGACGACCGCGGCGTTGACCGAGTTCGCCACTCCGGTCGGACCGCCGACCGTGGACAGCCCTTTCTGGCACGACACCACGGCCACGATGGCGCCGAAGATCACCGCCTTGACCAACGCGATGACCAAGTCTCCGGTCGTCGCAAACGACGCGAAGGTCGCGACGAAGCTGCCCGGTGCGCCGTTCTGGAAGTAGACGTTGAACAGGTAGCTCGCGAGGAACCCGACGAAACAGACGACACCGGTGAGCGCGACGCCGACCATGATGGCGGCAGCGAAGCGCGGCACCACCAGGCGCCGGATCACCGAGACGCCCATCACTTCCATCGCGTCGGTTTCTTCCCGCATCTTCCGCGATCCGAGATCCGCGGTGATGGCCGAACCGACGGCGGCCGCCATCAGGATCGCGGCCGTCAGCGACGCGGCCTGCCGGATGACCGCGAGCCCGCTGGCGGCCCCGGCCAGCGAGGTGGCGCCGACCTGGCCGGCCAGCAATGCGAACTGAATCGACAGGGTGACACCGATGGGCAACGCCACCAGCACCGTCGGCAGTACGGCCGTCCCGGCCATGAACGCGCCCTGACGGACGAATTCCCGCCACTGGAAGCGACCGGTGAAGAGATCGATGAAGAAGTACTGGAGTGTGCGGGTGCCCAGGACGAACTGCTCGCCGACCGTTGCCAGCGAGGCCAACGGGTGGCGTTGGACGTATCCGACGCTCCAGTCGGAAATGACTCCGAGGCCGTCGCCGGATTCGCCGGCTCGCGACCGGCCGGTAGGCGGCGCGGTCACCAGCCTCCCCCTTGCGGCAAGGCGATCAGCCGCCGAGTCGCATGTGCTTGCGCCCAGTCAACCTGAACCCCCCGGATTCGAATAACCGACCCGGCAATCCGGCGTCGGACGATTCGGTAGCACCCTCACTACCGCTCGACACGCTATGGCTGGCTACCCGCCAACGTCAAGATCTTGGCGAATAGTCGTTAACATAATGACACGCTCACTTAGCGTAATATGAGGTTTTGGTGCACGAATGACCGGCTTTGGGCACACCCAACGGTCCTCATAGATATTTACTTCGCTTACCCCGAGTGGAACTGGCGAAACGACGTCCGGGATTCACAGTCAGATGCTGACACGAGCAGACGCTCGCATTCAATTCGCGTTCTGTCAGGTCAGAAGCAGTCTTCCGGCGGAGTCGGCCAGGGCCGCAGATAACTCAGCGCCATAACGGTGATCTCGTCGATGAACTCGTCGCGACTGATCGGAGGCTGGTCGAGGATGTAGCGCACACACAGGTGCTCCACCATGCGGACCAGCATCCAAGCGGCAGTGTCATGCGAACCGACAGGGCGCAGCTGTCTCTGATTGATGGTCAGATAGGCCTTGGTGAGTTCGCCGATACGCTGCTCGAAAGCGATGAGCTTGCTACTCGCACCGAGTCGCGGCGTCTGCTCCATCACCGCTCGCAGAAACTCGGGGTGCACATCGAGGGCATCAAGCAGTGCGGCAATGGATTCGCGAACGTAGTCGGGTGCGGGCTGACTGAGCCGCTCGGACACCCGCGCTGCGACGCGCGCGGACAGTTCGTCGCTGTACCGGTCGATCACGGCAGCCGCGATCGCATCTTTGTTGGGAAAGTACTGGTACAGCGAGCCGGGACTGATTCCTGCGGCCGCCGCGATGCGATTGGTCGAGGCGCCGTCATAGCCGTGGGCGATCAGCATCTCCTGACCCGCGTCCAGGATGCGATCGACCATCAAACGGGATCGCTCCTGTCGCGGCGTCCTGCGCAGGGCGGGATCGACCTTGGCTGCCATCAGAAGACGAATTGAATGCGAGTGATTGCTCGTGTCATCATCCGACCATGGTTGCACAGACGACGCTGCCGTCGCACCCCCGTCGCTTCATGGAAGCGCCGCAGCGCAATCGCCGCCTGGGGCGTCCACTTGCGCTGCTCACCAGGACGGTCCGGCCCGACGACCACCTGATCGAGCTGATCGGCCGACGGTTGATGCAGCGTGACGAGCTCGGAGCAGCCCTGGTCGCGGCTATGCGGATCTCCGATCCAGACGATCCCGACCGGGTGACGATGGGCCAATTCAAGACTGCCCTCGAAAACGGTGCCGATGCAGTGCCCGACTGCCCGCACGCCCTACGTGAGTTCTTCACCGAGGTGGAGCGGGTCCCGCACTGGGTTGACATGGATCTGATCAACGAGGGTGCGGCGGCCTACCGACGCCTGGGCACCAATGCCGCCGATGTGATGCTGCAGTTGTCGTTGATCGGCGGCTACCGATTCGGTGGGCCGGCCGACCTTTTGGTGGAAACCGGCGGCCTGACCGGGCGCAAGACCGTACGACGGCTGGCCGAAACCCAGAAGTGGGCCGTAGCCGTATCGCAGCCCGACGCCATGCGTCGAGAGGGCGAAGGCTTCAGGCTCACCGTCCACGTCCGGTTGATGCATGCGCTCGTGAACCATCAGTTCGAAACCAACGGCCGCTGGGATATCGACCAGTGGGGTTTACCAATCAACCAGACCGACCAGGCCGCCACCTTGGGGCTGTTCAACGGCGCATTGCTGTTGGGTGTCCGCCTTCTCGGCGTTCGAGTCACGAAGTCCGAATCGCGGGCGATCATGCACATGTGGAAATACGTCGGCTGGTTGATGGGTGTCGACGAGGACTGGTTGTGCGACAACGAAGCTCAGCAACACCGGCTCAACTACCACTTCCTCATCACTCAATCCACCGTGAGCGCGGCGGGTCCCCCGCTGGCGCGATCGATCGTTGAGGCACAGAAGTTCCTGCACTATCCAAACAGGTCCCGGCTGCGCGGCACCTACAACCGCGCGCGTCTGCTGAGCATGCTGAGCTACTTCCTTCGAGCCGAGGGCATGCGCGATCTCGGACTGCCCCGGTCGATCCCTTGGGCGGTGATCCCGACGCTTGCCACGAACAGCGTTCGCTACCAGATACTTTCGCGCACCCGCAAGGGTCGATCGTATCTAGAGCGGTGGGGTGAGCGGTCGAGCGAAGAATTGCTGGCGAAGTACTTCGGGGAGCAGAACCATGACGTCGGTCAACTCACCGTCTGACGGGTCGCGGATCGAGCTGGGACCGGGGTCGCTGCTCTGGCGGTGGGCGGGTGACATGCGTATCGCCTTCGAAGGTGGCACCGCGGGGTTGTTGCAGACCATGCACCCTGCCATCGGACAGGGGCTCATCGACCATTCCGATTTCTTCGATGACCCTGTCGACCGCGTATTTCGCTCGCTGCCAGGGATACTCGGGACGGTCTATGCCGGGCAAGAGGCCGAAGCAACCGGACTTCGCGTTCGCGACTTCCACCGCGAGATCAAAGGCACGCTGTCAACGGGCGATCGCTACCACGCTCTACAACCTGAAACCTTCTGGTTCGCGCATGCCACTTTCCAGCGCATGGTCGACCGGCTCGCGTTGCATTGGGACCGTCATCGCTTGACCGACAGCGAATGGGAGCACCTGTATTCGGAAGGTTGCGAGTGGTACCGGCGCTACGGCATGTCAGGCAGCGTGGTGCCGCCGAACAGAGCAGCATTCGAACGGGAATTCAACCGCTACTGCCATGACGTTCTCGAACCGAACGAGGCATCGGATTATCTGATCGAGTTCATCAACCGCCGCTCGATTCCCGATATGAGCGCATCGCCGGACTATCCGTCGCATCCGCGGCTACGGCCCCTGACCAACGCGTTGCTACCCACCCTGCCGGTGCGGACGGCGCTGGCGCCGCCGATGCGACTGGTCATCTTCGGTGGGTTGCCAGCATTCGTCCGGGATCGCTTCGGCATTGCGTGGAGTCGTGGCGATGAACGGCGTTATCGAGCCATCCGCGCCAGCGTCCGTGCGGGTTGGGCCTACGTCCCTGCGTCTCTCAAGTGGTACCCGGCTGCACGCAAAGGCTGGCTTCGCGAACTCGGGGACGTGCCCCGGCGATTCTGACTGCACATCCGAAAAATTCGATGAAAAAAGTTCGTCAGCCGTGTCGATTTCAGTGGATGGCCGTTCGACGTGTCAGTGAGGGCACGATGGACGGGCCCCTTCCCCACTAGAAGGAGACAACAATGTCGCGCTACATGCTGATCATGCGGTCCAGCGAAGAGGCCGAGGCCGCGTTCGAGGAGTCGGGCATCAGTTTCGACCAGGTCATCGAGGAGATGGGCCGGTTCAACGAGGAACTCATCAAGGCCGGCGTGCTGCTCGCCGGTGAGGGCCTGACGGGACCCGAGGAGGGCTTCGTCGTCGATTTCAACTCCGACCCGCCTGTGGTCACCGACGGCCCGTACACCGAGGCCAAGGAGCTGTTCAACGGGTTCTGGATCCTCGACGTGTCGTCCAAGGAAGAGGCCAAGCAGTGGGCGCAGAAGGTGCCACTCGGCAAGGGCGTCAAGCTCGAGGTGCGGCGGGTGCACGACACCGAGGAGTTTCCTGCGGACAACCCCTGGGTGCAAAAGGAAATCCAGTGGAAGGCCGACCTGGCCGAGAAGATCGCCGCCCAGGCCCGGGCGGACGCCGACAAGGTCGCCAATCGCTGAGTTCGCCTATCTGGCGCGGATCCTGATGGGTCCGCGCCAGGTCGCGTCCGGGTCCAGGACCTTTCCCTTCTGAGTGATCTCGACGTCGCCGCGCCTCGCGAGTTCCCTCGCGATGTCGCGCGCGTCGCCCATGAGATCGCGCCAGTTGTCACCGCCGACGGCCCGCGCGGCGTCGGACGGGCAGATGGTCTTCGACGGGCCACGCTCACGGGCGAGTGCCAGCATCGTGTCCCGCAGCCTTCCGATGGAGCCCACTGAGTCCAGGTACCCGAATCGAACGGCGCTTGCCACCGAATCTGTAACACGTTCTAATCTGAAGCCATGACCGACGATCTGTTGCGCCATCCCCTCCATTCCGGCCACCTCACGGTGGGCGCGCTGAAGCGGAACAAAGACAAGCCGGTCTTGTTCCTCGGCGACACGACGCTGACCGGCGGCCAGTTGGCGGAGCGCATCAGCCAGTACATCCAGGCGTTCGAGGCCTTGGGCGCAGGCACGGGCGTGACGACCGGTCTGCTGGCGCTGAACCGGCCGGAGGTCCTGATGATCCTGGGCGCCGGGCAGACGCAGGGCTACCGCCGTCTGGCACTGCACCCTCTGGGCTCTCTCGACGACCACGCCTACGTCCTCAACGATGCCGGGGTCACGTCGTTGATCGTCGATCCAAACCCGATGTTCGTCGAGCGGGTGCAGGGGCTGTTGGAAAAGGTGCCCGGGCTCAAACAGGTCCTGACGATCGGCCCGGTGCACGACGCGCTGGCCGAAAGCGACATCACGGCTGTCGACCTGACCGCCGAGGCGGCCAAGTACACGCCCCAGCCTCTGGTCGCCGCGAGCCTCGCGCCCGACCACATCGGCGGCATGGCCTACACCGGCGGCACGACCGGCAAGCCCAAGGGTGTGATCGGCACGGCACAGTCCATCACCGCGATGACGACGATCCAGCTCGCCGAGTGGGAATGGCCGGAGAACCCCCGATTCCTGATGTGCACACCGCTGTCCCACGCCGGTGCGGCGTTCTTCGTACCGACGATCATCAAGGGCGGCCAGCTGATCGTGCTGACCAAGTTCGATCCCGCCGAGGTGCTGAAGACCATCGAGGAGCAGAAGATCACGGCGACCATGCTGGTGCCCTCGATGATCTATGCGCTGATGGACCATCCGGATTCGCACACCCGCGATCTCTCGTCACTCGAGACCGTCTACTACGGCGCTTCGGCGATGAACCCCGTGCGACTGGCCGAAGCGATCCGCCGGTTCGGCCCGATCTTCGCGCAGTACTACGGCCAGTCCGAGGCGCCGATGGTGATCACCTATCTGCCGAAGGGCGATCACGACGAGAAGCGGCTGACGTCATGCGGGCGCCCCACGGTGTTCGCGCGGACCGCGCTTCTGGACGGCGACGGCAATCAGGTGGCCCAGGGGGACGTCGGCGAGATCTGCGTGTCCGGTCCGCTGGTGTCGGGCGGCTACTGGAACAAGCCGGAGGCGACGGCCGAGACCTTCCGCGACGGGTGGATGCACACCGGCGACCTGGCCCGCGAGGACGAGGACGGCTTCTGGTACATCGTCGACCGCACCAAGGACATGATCGTCACCGGCGGCTTCAACGTGTTCCCGCGTGAAGTGGAAGACGTTGTCGCAGAGCATCCTTCGGTTGCCCAGGTCTGCGTCATCGGCACGCCCGACGAGAAGTGGGGTGAGGCGGTGACGGCGATCGTCGTGCTGCGCCCCGATGCCGCGTCCGACGAGGCGGCGATCGCGACGATGACCGCCGAGATCCAGGCCGCGGTCAAGGAGCGCAAGGGTTCGGTGCAGTCACCCAAGCAGGTGCTCATCGTCGACTCGGTACCGGTGACCGCGTTGGGCAAGCCGGACAAGAAGGCTGTGCGCGCACAGTTCTGGGAGGGCGCCGGCCGCGCCGTCGGCTGAGTTGCCTCACCGATGAACGATGAGGGTTGGGTGCGAGGTGACTACTTCGCCCTCGACATGCCCGCCGATGCCGACGCGCTGCGCAACGGCGGCGCGCAATTCCTCTCCGCGGCGTTCCGGGCCACCGGCGCGCTGCCGTCCGGCAGCGCTGTCACCGCCGTCACCGAACTGACGGAGTTCCGCGGCGGCAGCACCGGCCGCAAGGCACTGCTTTCGGTCGCCTATGACGGCGCCGACCTGCCGACCGACCTCTTCGCCAAGTTCTCCCGCGACTTCGACGACGCCGGCCGCGACCACGGTCGCGAGCAGATGGAGTTCGAAGTCCGCTTCGCGTTGATGTCGCGCACTCCGTCGTTCCCGATCGTGGTGCCCACGTGCCTGTTCGCCGACTACCACGCCCCGTCGGGCACCGGGCTGCTCATCACGGACCGAATTCCCTACGGAGAAAGCGGTATCGAGCCGCACTACGCCAAATGCATGGACTATGCGATGCATGATCCCGTCGGGCATTATGAGGCGCTTCTCGGCACCCTCGGCCGTCTCGCGGGCACGCACAAATCCGGTCATTTGCCCGCCGAGTTGATCAACCAGTTTCCGGTCGACATGAAGCGACTATCGGTGGGTGAACGCGTTCCCTACTCCGTCGCACAGCTACAGCGTCGGGTCGACCGGTTCGCCGAACTCGCGACCGCCCAACCCGGGCTCCTGCCTGCCAACCTCCGCTCCCCCGACTTCATCTCACGGCTGAGGCTGGAGGTGGTGCGATTCGGTGAAGACGAGAACGCCATCTGGGATTGGCTGTCGGCGGATCCCGACTATGTGGCGCTGTGTCACTGGAATGCCAACGTGGACAACGCATGGTTCTGGCGCCGGGACGGTGATCTCGAATGCGGGCTGATGGATTGGGGCTGCGCCGGCCAGATGAATGTGGCGATGGCGATCTGGGGTGCGATGTGCAGCGCCGAGACCGAGCTGTGGGACGACCACCTCGACGGGCTGCTCGACGTGTTCGTCAAGGAGTTCACGGCGGCGGGCGGGCCCGCACTGACGTCGGCGGTGGTGAAACAGCACCTGATGCTGTACGCGGCGATCATGGGACTGGCCTGGTTGCTCGACGTTCCGTCCTACCTGCTGCGGCTACTGCCCGACCGCGTCGAGGACCGCTTCGATCCGCAGATCGCCGACAACGAACAGGCCCGCAGTCGCCTTCTGATGATGACGAACTTCCTCAACCTCTGGGAGACATCGGATTTCGTCGGTGCTCTCGACGCGGTGACGCGCTAGACGACGAAATCCGCCGTGTGCCGGACGCGTTCGATCCGCTCGGCGTTGCGGTCGTCGACATCGCGCACCCAGGCCTGCGCCTGCTCGAGTGACTTACCGAATTCGATGTGGCGTGCGACGAGCCGTCGTCGCCGCTCCTCGGGCGCACAGTCGACGAACCACACCTCGTCCAGCGCGCGTCGCACCCGCGGCCACGGCTCGTCGTCCTCCAACAGATAGTTGCCCTCGGTGACGATGAGCCGCGCATCCGGCGCGACGGGAATGCTGCCCGCCACGGGCTGCTCGATATCGCGGTCGAACGCCGGTGCGTAGACGGTCTCGGTGTCCTGGCTCCTGATGCGTTGCAGCAGTGCGAGATACCCGTCGCCGTCGAATGTGTCGATCGCACCCTTCCGGTCGATCCGTCCGAGCCGCTGCAGCTCCACGTCCGCGAGGTGATACCCGTCCATGGGCAGGTGAACAGCGTCGTCGAATGATGTCGTGATCAGAGTGGCCATCGCCGTCTTGCCCGCGCCGGGCGGTCCGGTGATGCCGAGGATGACGCGGCGCTGCCGAGCGAGCAGACCCTCGAGACGGCTAGCCCAGGAGTTCATCGATCTCGGCGGCCAGCCGAGCGATGCGCTCTTCTTCGCTGGGGATGCCGCGGCTGTCGTCGGCGGCCCGCTGCCATCCCAGCCTCCACATCCGCGCCACCGCGCGATCGCCGATGCCCGCGTACGGGTTCACGACCGTCGCCGGGAAAGCCTTGCGGCCTTCCCGGTACGCCGTAACGAGTCGGTGCGTCATCACTGTCAAGGGTCTGTCCGAGCAGGCACAAAAGGCACCATTTCCGCGGCGTGTCGGGGACTTTTGCGAGCGCTCGGCACAATGGGCGGGTGACCGATATCCAGCAGACCGTCGACGCGGTGTGGCGGATGGAGGCCGCGAAGATCGTGGCGACGCTGACGCGGGCGGTCGGCGATGTCGGCTTCGCCGAGGATCTGGCGCAAGAGGCCCTTGTCGACGCGCTCACCCAGTGGCCCGATACCGGTGTGCCACGCAACGCCGGTGCGTGGTTGACCGCCGTGGCCAAGCGCAAAGCGATCGACCAGTGGCGTCGCCAGGACAACCTGGACTCCAAGTACGCCGTGCTCGCTCACGAACTGGAAACGCAGGTCGAGCACTCGTGGGATCCCGACCGCATCGACGACGACGTGCTGCGCCTGGTCTTCATCTCGGCACACCCGGTGCTGTCGCGCGAAGGCCAGATCGCGCTGACGCTGCGTGTCGTCGGCGGCCTGACGACCGACGAGATCGCCCGCGCGTTCCTGACGTCCAAGGCGACGATCGCCGCGCGGATCACCCGCGCGAAGAAGGCGCTCTCCGACGCGCGCATCCCGTTCGAAGTGCCGGACCGCTCGGAGTATCCGCAGCGGTTGTCCGCTGTCCTCTCGGTGATCTACCTGGTGTACAACGAAGGGTATTCCGCGTCATTCGGCCGGAACTGGATACGCGACGAACTATGCAGCGAGGCACTGCGATTGGGCCGCATACTCGCCGCACTGGTCCCCGATGAACCGGAAGTGCACGGTCTGGTGTCGCTCATGGAGTTCCAGTCGTCGCGATTCGCCGCCCGCACCGACAGTAACGGCAAGCCGATCCTGCTGGAAGCCCAGAACCGGATCAAGTGGGACCGGGCGCAGATCCAGCGCGGGGTGGCGGCTCTCGGGCGCTCAGCGGAAGCGTTGCAGCGCCGAGGTGTTGGGTGGGGACCGTATGCGCTGCAGGCCGCCATCGCCGAATGCCACGCCACCGCACCCACCGCTGCCGACACCGACTGGCAGCACATCGTGATGCTGTACGACGGGCTGGTGCAGGTGTCGCCGTCGCCGATCGTCGCGCTCAACCGGGCGGTCGCGGTCGCCATGTCCGGTGAGTCCGCAGAAGCCCTGGCCATTGTCGACGGGCTCGCCGGCCTCGACGACTCCTATCTGCTTCCCAGCGTGCGGGGCGAGTTGCTGGTGCGGCTGGGGCGCAACGCCGAGGCTGCCGACGAATTCGACCGCGCCGCGGCGATGACGGACAACGAACGCGAGCGAGAAGTGCTGGCCGACAAGGCCGTCCAGGCTCGCAGTTAGGCTCCCGGCACTCCCGTTCGCGCGGCGACAGACGTCGGCGACGAAGTATCGAAGACCTCGATGATCACGTCTGCATCGCGGTATCCACCCAGGTGGTGCAGTCCCGACGTCGCGGCGATGATGTCGGTCGCGTAGCCGCCGGTCATCGGGTACTCGGCGACCGGGTGCCGCCAGTGCGCGGCGACGACCGTCGTCCCCGGCTTCAGCAGCGGTATCTCGCGGTCCAGGGTGTCACGCAGGACTTCGGGGTGAAGGTAGTAGCAGAGCTCGGACAGCACGACCAGATCGAAACCCGCCTGCGGCCATGGGTCGTCGACCGACTTCTGAAGCAGCGTCACATTGCGTCGCCTGCCGGCCTCGACCAGGCGCCGATGCGTCGCATCCAGGGCCGCGCTCGCGATGTCGGTGCTGGTGACATGGTCACACCGCGTGGTCAGCTGTTCGGTGAGCACACCAATCGAACAACCGGGCTCGAATGCGTGACGGTAGCGCCGATAGGGCAACAGCGCCAACGTGATTGCGTACTTGCGCTGCTCGTACCATCGGTCCCCGAGCTGCCAAGGGTCGTCCGACTCGGAGTAGATCCTGTCGAAATAGCCGGTTGAGAGCCGAGTGGGCATCAGAACACCACCTCCCTGACGGCGAGTAGTCGCCGTACGACGAATGGCGGCAGCAACGGCGCCTGATCGCCGTCGGCCACCTGGATTTGCGAGCGGTAGCACTGCGCCGCCGCCACCTTCAGGTCGAGGGCATGCGGGGCGTTCGGCACAGTGCGCAGCCGTTCCCACGGAACGGCGCTGTCGCCGGGTGTCGCCCAGTGCCACATCCAGATCGGATACTCCAGCAGCTCCGCATCGCAGCGCTGCGCGGCGGCCGCAGCTGCACGACCGACCGCCTCGTGATCGGGATGCCCGTCGCCGCGCCAGGTCGCCGCGATCCACGGTGTGCCCGGTCGATCCGCGAGTATTTCGGTGAGGCGATCCGCAAGCCGTTCCTCGTGGGCGCACAAGTCCCCGTCCGGCATCTCCAGGCAGATGGGCGCGGGAACTCCGAGAGTCCGCATCGCATCGTGTAATTCCGCACGGCGGGCGCTTTCCAGATGGCGCCGGTCGAGACCGGGATGCGAGGCACCGCCATCACTGGCGGCCACCACCTGAACACGCACACCACGTTCGACCAGTGTCGCCAGGGCGGCACCGAAGCCGAACGTCTCGTCGTCGGGATGCGCTGCCACGACAACGATGTCGCTGCATTCCGCCATGTCCAGTTCGGGGGCGTATGCGAGCGCATCCAGCCAGTCCTGCGTCGCGGTTCCGGCGACGGTCAGAGGCCGGGCGGCGAATCGCGCACCGTTACCCACCTGTGCGAGCGTCATCGCGCCGCCCCCGCCAACACTCCGAGCCGCTCGAGATCTCGCTCGGCATGGCTCTGTCGCACGTACATCGTCAGATCGGCGACCCGCTTCGCATGCTGGGCGTCCTGACACAGCGGCGCCGGGCCCAGAGCGCGGCCGGTCCGGGTGATCGTTTCGTCGACGGCGGTTTCGACCACCGTGCGGGCGCGTCGCGCAATCAACTCAGCCGTGCCCTTGCGGTTCAACGGATCGTCGTCGACCGCACTCGCCGCCCACAAGAGCATCGCCTCGCCCGCGGCCAACGCGGCGTCGACGGCTCCCAGATGCGCCAGCGTGTGCGGATCCGCTGAAGCCTCGGCGGCGCGCGCATACAGCGGTTCGGCCACGGCCCGAGCTCCGCCGAGCCAGCACGCCGCGACGCCGATCGCCCCATGCCAGAAGCCGGGCCGCGACAGGTACTCGCCCGGTGCGCCGACGGGTATGGCAGGAGCGCCGCTGAATTGCACGGAACGAGTGTCTGATTCGGCCATCCCCGCATTGCGCCACCCGCTCGGTAGCGGTTGCACTCCGGCGTGTCCCAGGTCGACGGCGAACAGCGCGCGCTGCCCGGAGTCGAGCTGAGCCGTCACGAGCGCATGTGTGCAGATACCCGCGCCCGAGCACCACACCTTGGTACCGTCCAGCGTCGTCGTATCCCCGTCAACGTTCGCGTTGAGCACCGCATCGCGGGACTCGGCAGCCCAAACTCCCCACAGCCGACCAGGTTTCGATTCGGACGCATCGAGTTCGGCCATGATCGCGACCGCGTCGGTGTGCGCTTCGGCCAGACGCGCCGCGACGATGTCGACCTTGGCGAGGGCGGCCAGGAGGCGCCAACGTCGCGCCGTATCCCCACCGCCGGGAAGCGGAAGGTCGAATGCGCCGGCGTCAAGCCACCGGCCGATCAAGCCGGCAGTCATGTCTCCACGACCTTGCGGCTGCGGGGTGATCGAGCGAGTCCGCGCAGATGGTCGGCGAATCCACGGGGTGCGCGCCCCTCTTGGCGAGCCGAGGTTGCCACCGAAAGCTTGGCGTCACGGCAGATACTCATGTGCGCAGACTCGAATCGTGCGACGAGGTCGACGTCCTCACCGGTGGCCAGCGGGCGGAAGCCGCCGACAGCCCAGTAGGCGTCTGCCCGAAACCCCATGTTGGCGCCGTGGACGTGATCGTGTCCGGGTCCGGTCGATCGGTAGGCGGCCATATAGCGGCGGGAAACCTCCGCGGGTAACCGCCACAGCGGTATCCGCACCGTGCCGAGCACCATATCGGCGTCGGCCTTCACCATCCGCGACAACCACCGACTGCCGACGACAGTGTCGGCGTCCGTAGTGGCGAACCAGGTGCGCGCAGGGTCGATGCCGGTGCAGACAGACCGCGCGTACTCGAATCCGGCCGCGCGGGCGGCGCCGACATTGCCCGCATCGGTCGAGGTGAACTGCACATTCGGGCCGAACCGCTCGGCGAGACTCTCGCTGCCGTCGTCGCAGGCATCCAGCACCACGACGATCAGGACCCGCATCGACGTGTGCATGGCCGCGGCGACCAACGCGGACAGGGTGCGGGGCAAATGCTCGATCTCGTTGTGCGCAGGTACCACCACGACTGCCTGCTCGAGCTGATGCATGCCTGTTAACTAGCCCGTTTCGTCCTCCTTCACACCTGGCAGCATGGGGCGGGTGAACGTTCAAGCGGTCCTCTTCGACTACTCCGGCACACTTTTCCGTCTGGAAGAGGACGACAGCTGGTTCCACGGCATCGAGGTCGACGAACGCCAGATCGACGGCCACGTGCAGGCCGAGCTGATGCGCAGGATGACCGCGCCGACCGGGATTTTTGAGGAAATGACCACAAAAACCGATGTCGCCGCCGAAGCGGCTCAGGCGGCGCACCACGCCTGGGTCAATCGCGATCTTGAGCCGCACCTGCACCGGGAGGCCTACCTGCACGTCCTGCGCGAGTCGGGGGTGGCCGACCACCATGCTGAAACGCTGTACCGCCTCATGACCGACCCATTGAACTGGACGCCGTACCCCGACACCGCCGGCGTCCTGGAGGGCCTGCACCGGCAGGGCATCAAGACCGCGGTGGTGTCCAACATCGCGTTCGACGTGCGGCCCGCGTTCGCATCGATCGGCGCGGTCGGATTCGTCGACGAGTTCGTCTTGTCCTTCGAGGTGGGCGCCATCAAGCCCGACCCGGCGATCTTCGAGACCGCGTTGAGCCGGCTCGGGGCGGATCCCGCTCACGCGGTCATGGTCGGCGACAGCGACGAGGCCGACGGCGGTGCCCGAGCCCTCGGCTGCGGATTCGTCCTGGTCGATCCGCTGCCGACGACGCAACGTCGCGACGGTCTGCGCAATGGGCTTGCCGATTACGGTGTGCACCTATGACGGGCCCCGAACCCATCCGCCCGCCGCGGTGGCTCAAGCATGCGAACAAGGTTTTCGTGGTGCTGTTGCGGCTCGGCGTGCCGGTCTCGCGGCACGAGTCGCCGGTGGTGCTGACGGTGCCGGGCCGCAAGACGGGCAAGCTGCGCTCGACGCCCGTCACACCGATGCGTATCGATGGGAAACGCTATGTCGTCAACGGCTATCCGGGTGCCGAGTGGGTCCACAACGTCCGCGCCGCCGAGCGTGTGACGATCACGCAGGGCAGGCGCTCCGAACCGGTCCGGATGGTCGAACTGAGCGCCGAGGAGGCCCGACCCGTCCTGCGGGAGTTCCCCGTTCAGGTGTCCACCGGTGTCGACATCATGAAGCGCGCCGGTGTGCTGAAGACGGGTACGGCCGACGAGTTGGAGGGGCTGGCCGGGCGACTGCCGGTGTTTCGCATCGATCCTGTCGCGTAGCGTTCCAGCCATGTCCGACAGCGCGCGTATCCGGCCGCCGTGGTGGCTGAAGTACGTCAACAAAGTCATGATCGGTATGCAGAAACTCGGCGTTCCGATGGGCGAAAAGGGCCCGGCGATCCTGGTCGTGCCGGGCCGTAAGAGCGGCAAGCTGCGTTCGACACCGATCACCCCGATGGTCGTCGAGGGCAAGCGGTACGTGCTTGGCGGATTGCCAGGCAGCGACTGGGCGGCCAATCTGCGGTCGGCTGGCGCGGCCGAACTCAAGCGGGGCAAGAGCACCGTACGGGTCAGCGTCGTCGAGTTGCCGCCCGATGAGGCCAGGCCGCTGCTGCGACTGTTTCCTGTGGAGGTGCCGACGGGCGTGGGCTTCCTGAAGAAGGCAGGCCTCGTGACCGGTCCCAACCCCGACGAGTACGAGGCACTGGCCGGCCGTTGCCCCGTCTTCCGTTTCGATGCGGTAAACGCATGAGCCTCAACGATTCTCTTCGCGCAAGCGGCTCATCGGCCGACCCTTTTGACTCTTCGCTGTGGCAGCCGGTCGCCGGTTTCGACCTGACCGACATCACGTATCACCGTCATGTCGTCGACGGAAAGCCACAGCCGACGGTGCGGGTGGCGTTCGACCGGCCCGAGGTGCGCAACGCGTTTCGCCCGCACAGCGTCGACGAGCTCTACCGCGTGCTCGATCATGCCCGGATGTGGCCCGAGATCGGCGTCATCCTGCTCACCGGCAACGGACCCAGCCCCAAGGACGGCGGCTGGGCGTTCTGCTCGGGCGGCGATCAGCGCATCCGCGGCCGCAGCGGCTACCAGTACGCATCGGGCGACACCGCAGAGTCGGTCGACCCGGCGCGCGCCGGGCGGCTGCACATCCTCGAGGTGCAACGGCTGATCCGGTTCATGCCGAAGGTCGTCATCTGCCTGGTCAACGGCTGGGCGGCCGGCGGCGGCCACAGCCTGCACGTCACATGTGATCTGACGCTGGCCAGCCGGGAGCACGCCCGCTTCAAGCAGACCGACGCCGATGTCGGCAGCTTCGACGGCGGCTACGGCAGCGCATATCTGGCGAAGCAGGTGGGCCAGAAGTTCGCCCGCGAGATCTTCTTCCTCGGCAGGCCGTACACCGCCGAGCAGATGCACGCGATGGGCGCGGTCAACGAGGTGGTGGACCACGCCTCGCTGGAGACCGTGGGACTCGAATGGGCGGCGGCCATCAATGGCAAGTCACCGCAGGCGATCCGCATGCTCAAGTACGCGTTCAACCTGACCGACGACGGGTTGATGGGCCAACAGTTGTTCGCCGGTGAGGCAACGCGATTGGCGTACATGACCGATGAGGCCGTCGAGGGCCGCGACGCGTTCCTCGAGAAGCGTGACCCGGACTGGAGTCAATTCCCCCGCTACTTCTAGTGGTTGAGTGCCACCTAGACTCGCCGATTGTGAGTAAGAATCCGCTGCGCCGGCTCGCCGACCAGGTCGTGTTGGCGAGCATGCGACCGCCTCTGGTCCCGCAGTTGTTGGTACGACGCCCCGCCCGCGATGACACTGACCTCGACGGCAAGCGGATCCTGCTGACCGGGGCATCGTCGGGTATCGGCGAGGCGGCTGCGGAGAAGTTCGCACGGCTTGGCGCCACGGTGGTGGTCGCCGCGCGCAGGCAGGAACTGCTGGACGATCTGGTCGAGAGGATCACCGCGGCGGGCGGATCCGCTCGGGCCCACGCGTGCGACCTGTCCGATCTGGACGCCGTCGACGACCTGGTTGCCACGCTCGAGCGCGACCTCGGCGGCATCGACATCCTGATCAACAACGCGGGGCGCTCGATCCGCAGGCCGCTGGCCGAGTCCCTCGACCGCTGGCACGACGTCGAGCGCACCATGGCGCTGAACTACTACTCGCCGATGCGACTGATCCGCGGGCTCGCGCCGGGCATGCGTGAGCGCGGCGACGGCCACATCATCAACGTGTCGACATGGGGTGTGCTCACCGAATCGACTCCCCTGTTCGGCGTCTACAACGCGTCGAAGGCCGCGCTCACCTCCGTCAGCCGGATCATCGAGACCGAGTGGGGCTCTGGCGGAGTGCACTCGACGACACTCTTCTACCCGCTGGTCATCACCCCGATGATCGCGCCGACGCGAGCCTACGACGGCCTGCCAGGGTTGAGTGCCGACGAGGCCGCCGACTGGATGATCACCGCCGCCCGGGTGCGGCCGGTGCGTATCGCGCCGCGCATGGCCGTCACCGCCCAGGCCGTGAACACCATATTCCCCGAGGCCGTCAACGCGATGATGAAACGTCAACGGCTGCAGCCGAACAGCTGACGATGCCCATTCCCGAGATCGCTAGCATCGCCGACATCGTGCGCGTCCACGCACGGCGCAGGCCCGATGCCGACGCGCTCATCGTGGGTGATCGGACCATCAGCTTCGCCGAGCTCGACGCGCGGTCCAGCCAGGCCGCGCAGGCGTTCCGCGCAGCGGGCGTCGGCTTCGGCGACCGCGTCGCCTACGTCGAGAAGAACGGCGCGGAATTCTTCGAGGTCGTCTGCGGGCTCGCCAAGCTGGGTGCGATTGGCGTGCCGGTGAATTGGCGACTCGCGCCACCGGAGATGCTGCACGTCATCAACGATGCCCAGGCGTGCGTCGTGGTCGTCGGATCCGAGTTCTTCGGCCATGTCGAGGCCGTCGAGGACCGACTGACGACGGTGAGCACCATCGTGGGGATCGGAGCGCACGACCGTTGGCAGGGCTTCGAGGACTGGCTGGCCGCTCACCCCGACGAAGACCCCAGCGTCACAACGGGTCCCGACGACATCGCCTTCCTGATGTACACGTCGGGCACGACCGGACTGCCCAAGGGCGTCATGCTGACCAACGGCAACTACCTCTGCAAGGCGACCGGAATCGCCCACCAGTGGCGGTTCACCGCCGACAGCGTCAGCCTCGCCGTGATGCCGATGTTCCACATGGCCGGTTCGGGATGGGTGCTGGTCGGGCTATACGAAGGCGCCACCACCGTGGTGCTCCGCGACGTCGACCCCGCAGCGATTCTGAATTCCATCGTCCAACACCGGATCACAAACCTGCTACTTGTGCCCGCGGTGATTCAGATGATGCTGGGCGCACCGAGTGTCGAGGACGCGGACTTCTCCAGCGTGCGCGCCATCGTCTACGGCGCTTCACCCATCACCGACGACGTCCTGACCAGAGGCCTCGAACGCTTCAAGTGCGAGTTCCTCCAGGTGTACGGGTTGACCGAAACCACCGGCTCGGTAACGCAACTCGACGAACACGACCCGACCGGTCGCCCGGAACTGTTGCGGTCCTGCGGGAAACCCTATCCGTGGGTCGAAATGCGCATCGTCGACGACGAGGGCCGCGAAGTACCGTTCGGGACGGTCGGCGAGGTGTGGACGCGGTCGGCGCAGAACATGCTCGGCTACTGGAACAACCCCGGCGCCACGGCCGCAACGGTCACCGACGACGGCTGGCTGAGGACCGGCGACGCCGGCTACGTCGACAGCGACGGCTACTACTACCTCCACGACCGCAAGAAGGACATGATCGTCTCCGGCGGAGAGAACGTGTACCCCATCGAGATCGAGAATGTCCTCATGACGCATCCGACCGTCGACGACGTCGCCATCATCGGGGTGCCCGACGAAAAGTGGGGTGAGGCGGTGAAGGCGATCGTCGTACCTGCCGCAGGCACCGCACCGACCGAAGCCGAACTCATCGCGTATGCGCGCGAACGCCTCGCCGGTTTCAAGCTGCCCAAGTCCGTCGACTTCGCCGAGGTGCTGCCCCGAAACCCGAGCGGCAAGCTGCTGAAGCGAGTGCTTCGGGAGCCGCACTGGGAGGGCGTCGATCGCCGAATCGGCTAAAGGCCCGTGATAGACACATCGTATGGAGATCCTGGCCAGCCGCATGCTCATCCGGCCGGCGGACTATCAACGCTCGCTGACGTTCTACCGCGATGAGATCGGATTGGCGATCGCCCGGGACTACGGCGCGGGCACGGTGTTCTACGCCGGGCAGTCACTGATCGAACTCGCCGGCCACGGCACGCCCACGGCGGGCGGAACGATGTGGCTTCAGGTCCGCGATGTGTATGCCACCGAGAAGGAACTGACCGGCCGCGGCGTGCCCATCACCCGTGAGGCGCGCCAGGAGCCGTGGGGTCTGCACGAGTTGCACGTCACCGATCCCGACGGCGTGCTACTGATCTTCGTGCAGGTCCCCGAGACCCATCCGCTGCGGCGAGACAACCGCCAATAGCGTCAGCGGGCGTTCGCCAGCGGCCAGCCCACTGAGGCCAGCCGCGAGGCGACCTGATGGATCTCCTCGGGGTTGGGCTCCGCCTCGGTGATCGCGTGGATCGCCGCCCGGATCTCCTGCTCGCTCACCGTGTCGGAGTCGATGCCCTTGAGCACGGTCTGCGCGGCCCTGACGACCTCTTCCTCAGACAGCGACCGCTTCAACAGGGCGAGCAGTGCGAAATAATCCTTCGGCGGCACACCCTCCGGATAGCCCTGGTGCAGCCAAGCGAGCACGTTGTCCAAAACAGTCTGATTCTCGGCCATGTGATCTGCGCTCATTTCTTCGGCATGAAGGGGAAGAGGTCGATACCGGTGTGGTGGATGATCGTCGCCCGCGTGATCCAGAGAACCGCGGTGAGGATCACCCAGCCGACGAACAGGAACAGCGCGATACCCGCGTACTTCACCACCGGGTTGGGGGCAACGGTGGTGCCGTCGGCATGTGTACCCCCGGCCCCGTTGGAGTAGGCCACCAGGCCGGCCGCGAACACCGCGGGCAGGCCTGCGCCGAGGAGCAGTCCGATAACGAGCACCTTGAGGATGCTTTCGAGAAATGCCATCAACGTTTCCTTGTCTTTCGGGTGCGCTGTCGGCGCCGTGGCTAGACGGACGCCGTGGGCTTGGAATCCTTGACGGCATCACGCACGTCCGCAGGCACGACGGAGTTCGTGGAGCTGTCCCAATCAGCGTTGACGTTGCTGCTGTCCACCTTCTGCTGCTGGGCGCGCCACCACATGAAGAAGGACAGGCCCACGAGGATGAGGAAGATCAGGCCGTCACCGGCCAACGCCGAGTTGGTCAGCGACTTGACGGCATCGGACAGCCAATAGGACAGCGCCCCAACGAGACCGGCGGCGGGCAGGGTGATCAGCCACGCGACGGCCATCCGACCCGCCACTGCCCAGCGCACCTGAGCGCCGGGCTTGCCGACACCGCTGCCAAGGATCGATCCCGTGGCGACGTGGGTGGTGGACAGCGCCATGCCTGCGGCGCTCGAGCTCAAAATGATTGCGGCCGAGGATGCTTCGGCAGCGAAGCCCTGCGGCGACTCGATCTCGACGAGTCCCTTGCCCAGCGTGCGGATGACCCGCCAGCCGCCGAGGTAGGTGCCGAGGCCGATGGCGACCGCGCAGCTGAAGATGATCCAGAACGGCAGGCCCTGTTCCTTGACATCGCCCGTCAGGTGGCCGGTCGTGATGAGCGCGAGCGCGATGACGCCCATCGTCTTCTGCGCGTCGTTGGTTCCGTGCGACAACGCGACCAGCGAGGCGGTCGCGATCTGACCCCAGCGGAAGCCTTCGCGACGTCGGCTCTCGAGGACGTTGCGGGTGAGCCGGTGCACCAACCATGTGCCACATGCGGCGACCAGACACGCGATGACCGGTGCGGCCACCGCCGGGATGAGCACCTTGCCGGTGACGCCGGACCAGTTGACGCCCGCCAGGCCGAGCGCGGCGAGGCCCGCACCGATCAGACCGCCGAAGAGCGCGTGCGACGAGCTGGACGGGATGCCGAACAGCCAAGTAAGCAGGTTCCAGAGGATGCCGCCGATGAGGCCGGCGAAGATGATCGTGAGACCCGTAGACGCATCGATACCCGGTAGCAGGTCGCCGGACTTGCTGTCCTGGACCTTCAGCACCGACGTGGTGACGGTGACCGCGACCTCGACCGACAGGAAGGCGCCGACGAGGTTCAGGACACCGGCCAGCAGCACTGCGGTCTTGGGCTTCAGCGCGCCGGTGGCGATCGACGTCGCCATCGCGTTGCCGGTGTCGTGGAAGCCGTTGGTGAAGTCGAACGCCAGTGCCGTCACGATCAACAACACCAGGATGATCATCTCTGTGCTCACGGCGACAATTCTGAGGCTCGATGCCACCATTTGCCTAACTAAAGCCACCCACCAAAGGGCGTGTCGAGCAGGCACTTCATCTGACCAGGGAAGGTGTTCATCTTCTGTTCATCCTGCGGGCGGAAAACGTTTGCCTGCCACGTCGATCGCACGGTGTCCGGGGCGGGATTAGCATCGAACTCTCGTAAGCCATCGACCACACACGCGACGTTTCGGAGGGAAGGGGAGGCAACCGTGACCTTTCTGGCCAAGATCGTCGCGTGGATCACCTCGGGCTACCCCGAGGGCGTTCCCGGCCCCGACCGGGTGCCCCTCTTCGCACTTTTGAAGCCGCGGCTCACCGACGACGAGGTCAAGTCGGTCGTCATGGCGTTGAAGGACCTCGGCGAGTTCGACGACACCGACATCGGCGTGCTGATCACCCAGATGACCGACGAACTACCCGCTCCACTGGATGTCGAGCGGGTGCGACAACGGCTGGCCGCGAAAGGCTGGCCCCTCGACGATCCGCGTGATCCGGAGGAGAACGCATAGCCGTCCTTCGCCCCGCCGCCGTGCCTGCCGGAGCCTCGGCGCTGTCGGTGCTGCCCGTGGTGGAGGACGTCCTCGCCGGGCGTGCGACGGTATTGCCTGTACCGATGGGCGACGAACGCGAAACCTCGCTGATCGCAACATCATTGCGTGCCGGCTCCGAAATCGACGACGACGTGGCGGTCGTGTTGTCGACGTCCGGAACGACAGGCACGCCGAAGGGCGCACTACTGACGGTGTCGGCGTTGATTGCCAGCGCGTCGGCGACGCATGACCGCCTCGGTGGTGCAGGGCAGTGGCTGCTCGCGCTGCCCGCCCATCATGTGGCCGGCTTCCAGGTGCTGGTGCGTAGCGTGCTCGCGGGCACTACTCCGGTGGCGGTCTCTGCGAGTTTCTCAGAGGCGGAGCTGGTTTCAGCCGTCGACTCCCTGAGTTCCGGGCGGCGGTATATCTCGTTGGTGGCTGCGCAGCTCGACAAGTCATTGGGCGATCCAGCCGCCTCTGCCGCGTTGGCGTCGATGGATGCCGTGCTGATCGGCGGCGGGCCGATGCCGGCCGGAGTCGCCGACAGGGCTTTGACCGCAGGCATTCCCGTGGTCCGGACCTACGGGATGAGCGAGACGGCGGGCGGCTGCGTGTATGACGGGCGACCGCTGGACGGAGTGCTTGTGCGCATCGACGACGGGCGGGTGGTGCTCGGCGGAGCGACGCTGGCCAAGGGGTACCGCAATCGCGTCGACCCCGATCCTTTTGCCGAGCCCGGCTGGTTTCGCACCGATGATGTTGGCACCGTTGACGACTCAGGGGTGTTGTCGGTCCTCGGGCGGGTGGACGACGCGATCAGCACGGGCGGTCTGACCGTGTTGCCGCAACTCGTGGAGACAGCGGTGGCCTCGCACGATGCGGTGTCCGAGTGTGTGGTGTTCGGCGTCGACGACGCACGGCTGGGTCAGCGGGTCGTCGCAGTCGTCGTGGTGACAGCGGGACGTGCCGCTCCGACGCTGGCCGACCTACGCGCCCACGTCACAACGACTCTCGATGCCACCGCGGCACCAAGGGAGATCCACGTCGTCGACGAGATTCCACGCCGCGGCATCGGCAAGGTGGACCGGCGGGCGCTTGCGGCCCGGTTCGGTGCTTCGTAGCTCAGCTTTCCGCGAATTACGGTCCGCGTTCTGGGTTTTCGTCCGATTCATCTGGTGGGCGTAGGAGCCTTTCGGGGCGGTGGTGGTAGTTGATGCGGGTTTGGCCCGTGTCGAGGTCCGGTGGTGGGGCCCATTCGACGTCACCGTTCGCGTTGATGGTGGTGGTCCAGCCGCCGTTGTTGGTGACGAGGCGGTTGTCGGGGCCGCAGGCCAGCGCGAGTTCGTTCACGTTGGTCTCGCCGCCATCGGCCCAGTCACGTAGGGCGTGATGCACCTGGGCGCCGTAGGCGGGGACCGCGCAGCTGGGTTTGGTGCAACCGCCATCGCGCGCGATGAGCATGATCCGCTGGGCCGGGGAGGCGGTGCGTCGAGCCCTGAACAGGTCCAGTGCCTGCCCTGTGGATTTGTCGAACACCGCCAACCAATGATTGGCGTGGCCGGCCAGGCGGATCACGTCGCTGATGGGCATCATTGCGCCGCCGCCGGTGGTACCGACCCCGGCGCGGCTTTCGAGGTCTTGCAGCGTGGTGCGGATGATGATCGAGGTCGGCAAGCCATTGTGCTGACCCAACTGCCCGGATTCCAGGGCGTTGCGCCCGACCGCGAGCAGCGCATCATGCTGACGTTGCGCGAGGGTGCGATGGTCGTTGTCGATCTGGATTTGTGACGGCTTGCCACTGACGCAGGGAACCGCGTCGTCGGGGTTACACATGCCTGGTCCGGCCCACTTCGCGAGGATGGGTTCGAAGACCGCCCACGCTTCGGGGGTGAAATTGCCTTTGAAGGGGACGGTGCCGTCACGCTGTTGGGGGCCGACCTGCAGACCCCTCTTGCGGTTGCGTTCGGTGTCATCAGGTTCGGGGCCGTCCTGATCGAGCAGGAACAGCATCGTGTCGGCGGCCTTCTTCAGCTCGGTCGGCCCCACCCCGGCGGCGATGCGGACCAGATCGGTTTCGATCTCCTCGCGGGTCGCGGCATCGACGAACCCGGGGATGCGGTCCATGGCATCGCGGATCTTGTCGACATGCTCGCTGTTGATGTCTCCGGCGGCTTGAGCGGCGGCGGTGGCGGCAAGCACCGGTGCCAACGGTTCGCCGATCAACGTCTGCCGCGGCCCCAGGTCGGCCGCTTCAGCGAGGCGGCGGTTGGCGTCGGTGGCAGAGATGCGCCACCGGATGCGCAGGACGTCTTTCCAGGATTTGGCGCCCAACTTTTTGGGCGTGGTCTCAGCCTGCAGCCGGGCCAGGGCGCGGTGCCATTGCGCGGGCAGCTGACACGACAGCGACTCGAGTTCGTCGAGCAGGGTGAGTAGTTCGCGGTGAGTGAGCATGTCGAGTTCGCAGGCGGCCACCGACTCATGCGCAGCGCGCAGTGCGACCATCGCTACCTGAACCGGAGTCGCCAACATGCTTCGAACATATATTCGACCACCGACAAGCCGGCCGCGGATGTGACAACTGAAACCACAGTGGCACAACGGATTCAAGTGAAAGCCGGATATGCGGCGTCCGTACTGAGCGTGTCGACCTGCTGTTGGACAGCATCTGACGCTGATTCCGCGCTAGACCCGCACGCTCACCGGTCCGACATTCCAGATGTCGTCGCAGTACTCGGCGATGGAGCGGTCGGATGAGAACTTTCCACTGCGCGCGGTGTTCAGGATCGACATCCGCGTCCATGCGGGGACGTCGCGCCACGCAGCGCTCACGCGCCCCTGGGCTTCGACGTAGGACGCGTAGTCGGCGAGCACGAGGAACGGATCGTCGTAGCGCAGGTTGTCGACAAGCGGACGGAACACCTCGGCGTCGCCCCGCGAGAACCTGCCGCCCGCGATCAGGTCGAGCACCGCCGCCAACTCGGGGTTGGAGTCGATGTAGTCCGCAGGACGGTAGCCGTCGCGCTTGGTGCGCTCGACCTCTTCGACATCGAGGCCGAACAGGAAGAAGTTCTCGGCACCGGCCTCGTCGCGCATCTCGACGTTGGCGCCGTCGAGGGTGCCGATGGTCAGCGCACCGTTCATCATGAACTTCATGTTGCCGGTGCCCGACGCCTCTTTACCGGCCGTCGAGATCTGTTCGGACAGATCGGCCGCCGGGTAGATCAGTTCGGCGTTCTTCACGCTGAAGTTCGGGACGAACGCGACCCTGATGAACCGGTTGACGTCCGGATCGTTGTTCACCGTCTCCCCAACCGCGTTGATCAACTTGATGATTCGCTTGGCCATGAAGTAGCCGGGTGCCGCCTTACCGCCGAAGATGAAGGCCCGCGACGGGACCTCGAGCCCGGGATTCTGCTTCAGCCGGAGGTAGAGCGCGACGATGTGCAACACGTTGAGGTGCTGGCGCTTGTATTCGTGGATGCGCTTGACCTGGATGTCGAACAACCAGCTTGGATCGAGCTCGACACCCGTTGTCGATGACACAAGCTCGGCAAGGCGCGCCTTGTTCGCAAGTTTGACCTCGCGCCACTTGCGCTGGAAGCCGGCGTCGTCCGCGTACGCCTCCAGCCCGCGCAACCTGTCGAGGTCGTTCAGCCACCCCTGCCCTATCGTGTCGTCGAGAAGCGCCCGCAGTCCAGGGTTGGCGACCGCGAGGAAACGCCTCGGCGTTACGCCATTCGTCTTGTTGGAGAAGCGCTCCGGCCACAGCTCGTAAAAGTCTTTGAGCACACTCTCCTTGAGCAGTTCGGAGTGCAGTGCGGCGACGCCGTTGATCGCGTGGCTGCCGACGGTGGCCAGGTGCGCCATCCGCACGCTCTTGCCGCCGTCCTCACCGATCAGCGACACCCTCCGCAGCCGGTCGTCGTCGCCGGGGAACTTCGCACGCACCTCGTCGAGGAAGCGGCGGTTGATCTCGTAGATGATCTCGAGGTGACGCGGCAGCGACTCGGAGAAAATCGAAAGCGGCCACGTCTCCAGCGCTTCGGGCAGCAGCGTGTGGTTGGTGTAGCCGAACGTCGCGACGGTGATGTCCCAGGCCTCGTCCCAGCTCAGCCTGCGCTCGTCGACCAGCAACCGCATGAGCTCTGCGACGCCGATAGACGGGTGGGTGTCGTTGAGCTGCAGGGCGAATCGCTCCGGTAGGTCTTCTACGGATGCATCGGCCAGGTCGTCCATGATGTGTAGGACGTGTTGCAGGGAGCACGACACGAAGAAGTACTGCTGCAAAAGGCGCAGTCGCTTGCCGACGTCGGGCTCGTCGTTCGGGTACAGCACCTTGGTCACGGTTTCGGAGGTGACCTCGTCCTCGACTGCCTTGTAGTAGTCACCGGCGTTGAAGGCGTCCAGCGCAAACGTCTGCACCGCCCGCGCGCTCCACAGCGTCAACACATTGCAGGTGTGCACGCCATATCCCTGGATGGGTGTGTCGTAGGCGACGCCCTTGATGACACGACCCGGTATCCAGCGCACGCGGTCGTCGCCGGCATCGTCGGTGTAGTGCTCGACGTGGCCGCCCCAGTTCACCGGATAGTTCAGGTCGGGCTTCGGAATCTCCCACGGGTTCCCGTTGTCGAGCCAGTTGTCGGTCTTCTCGACCTGCCAGCCGTCGTGAATCTCCTGATCGAAGATGCCGAACTCGTAGCGGATGCCGAATCCGATGGCCGGACGCTCGAGAGTGGCCAGCGAATCGAGATAGCAGGCAGCCAGCCGGCCGAGACCGCCATTGCCCAGGCCCGGTTCCTCCTCACAGGCCAGGACTTCCTCGAAGCCGACACCCAGTCCTTCCAGAGCGGCGCGCGCCTCCTCCTCGATTCCGAGGTTCAGCAGGTTGCTGCCGAGCTGCGGGCCCATCAGGAATTCGGCCGAGAGGTAGCAGGTGACTTTCCGGCCGAGGTCTAGGGACGTCTGCACCGAAACCACGCCGTTGTCCTGCATGCGGTCACGCACCGCCAGCGCCGTCGCCCGGTAGAAGTGCTCGGGTGTCAGCGTGGCCGCCGGCCGGCCGATCGAGTAACGCAGATGCTCGATGATGCCCTCCCGCAACGCCTCGGCAGACATGCCCTTTCGGTTGCGTTCACGTGTTGCGGCAGGGGCTTCGACGTCGGTCACCGGCGCAGTGTCGCATTTAATGGCGTCGCAGAAATGAACTTCGGGCGAGCATGATGTAGCCATGCACCGGGAAGTCACCACCGTCGACGAGCTCCGCGCGATCGTCGGGGAGCCCCAGGAGGCCGTCGCGAAGAAGGTCAAGGACCGACTGTCGCCTGTCCAGCGGGACTGGCTGGCGCACTCACCGCTCGCCTTCGTCGCGACCACCGATGCGCAGGGCCGCGTCGACGTGTCGCCTAAGGGCGATCCGCCTGGCTTCGTCCACGTCATCGACGACACCACCATCGCGATCCCGGAGCGGCCGGGCAACAAGCGCGTCGACGGTTACCTCAACGTGTTGCAGCGCAAGCAGGTCGGCACGCTGTTTCTCATTCCCGGCCGTGGCGACACGCTCCGCATCAACGGATCGGCCCGGATCCTCTCCGACGCTGAGTATTTCGACCACATGGTCGTCAAGGGCAAGCGGCCCATCCTGGCGCTGGAGATCGATATCGAGGAAGTGTTCTTCCACTGCGCCAAGGCGTTCATGCGCTCGGACACCTGGGATCCGTCGACCTGGGATCCGACGGCCATCCCGAGCGTCGCGGAGCTCGCCAAGGCCATTCGTACCGACTGGACGGCGGCCCAGCTCGAGGAGTACTACAGCGAGGACAACTACCGAAAGATGCTCTACTAGCCTCCGCGAACTGGGCCATCCGGTCAGAACTGGTTGATGCCCCCGTCGACGGGGATGTCGGCGCCGGTGGTGAAACTGCTCAGGTCCGACGCCAGGAACAACACCGCGTTGGCCACCTCGTCGGAGGTGCCGTAGCGCGCCATCGGAACACTGCTGATCTGGTACTCCTCGAACTTCGCTGCCGCATCCGGCCCGGGGAAGAGCTTTTGGGCCAGGTTCTCGATCCCAGGTGTCTCGGTCGCACCCGGGCTGACGACGTTGACGCGAATCTTGCGGTCGCGCAACTCACTTGACCACGTACGGGCGAACGACCGCAGCGCGGCCTTGATCGCGGCGTACACGCCGATGCCGTCGGACGCCTTCGCGTTGGTGTTCGACGAGTTGAGGATGACCGAGCCACCGTCGTTCAACAACGGCAGCGCCTTCTGCACGGTGAACACGACGCCCTTGAAGTCGACGTCGAGTTGGTAGTCGAGGTGTTCTTCGGTGATCTCTCCCAGCGGGGCCACATCGATGACCGCGGCGTTGGCGAAAACGACGTCGATGCGCCGGCCGCTGTCGGCCACCGCACCGTAGAGCCGGTCGAGATCTGCTGCGTTGCTGACGTCACCCTGTACCCCGGCGGCGTTGTCGCCGAGTTCCTTGACGGCCAGCTCGAGCTCCGCCTGCCTGCGCCCGGTGATGAAGACGTAGGCGCCTTCCTCAACGAACCGCTTGGCGGTTGCGAACCCGATGCCGGTCGAACCGCCGGTGATGACCGCTGTCTTGCCCTCGAGTAGTGCCATTGTCACGCCTTCCGATAGTTATGGACCATTCAGTCAATAACTAGAGACGTACAACGCCGCGGAGTTATTCCGCGCTGCGTCAGGGGGTGGGAATGAGGTCGATCATCGACGCGGCCGCGGCCTTGAGCTGCGCCGGTTTCACACCGCCTTCGTGCAGCGCCTCCACCCCGCGCATGAATGACAGCAGGGTTCCGGCCAGCGCCTGCGGGTCGACTGCGGAAACGATGTCTCCGTCTCGCTGCGCTTCGGCGATGGTGTCGGCGAGTTCGGCACGCCATATCGACAAAGCGCGCTCGATCTTGTTCTCGACGTCGTCGTCGGTCGAACCGAGTTCGGCGGCCGTCCTGGCCATCATGCAGCCCCGCCTGGTCTCGTCGGTGGCGGCGGCGCTCGCCTGCCGGCGGATGTGGCGGACCAGCCGCTCGTAGGCGCGGTGCCCGGCGTCGTGCAACTGCGTATGGACGGTGTCGAGCGACAAGGTGATGTAGTCGTCGAGCGCTCTGATGAACAGCCCGTGCTTATCGCCGAACGCGCCGTACAGACTGCCCTTGCCAAGGCCGGTTGCCGCGGTTAGATCGTCGACGGAGGTCGCGCCGTAACCGCGTGTCCAGAACTCCTCGCGGGCTGCCGCAATCACGTCGGCTTCGTCGAATTTGCGAGGGCGGGGCACACTTCACAATACGCCCGTTATGGAACGATTATTCCGTAAAGGTTGCTCCGAAGTTGGTTAGGGCTTGATGGCCGCGCGCAGCTTGCCGTCCAGAGCGGGGGTGAGCGCCGACGCGATGGCGTCAAGACCGACGGGGTCGGCGACCATGGTCCGCCACGGATACGCCTCGAGCGTGCGCTCGAGGAACTTCACTGCGCGAGTGAGGTGGCGGGGTTCGTAGTTGTGGACGCCGGTGATGGTGAGCCATTGCCGAACCATCGTCTCCGGGCTGATCTCGATCCGCCTGCCCGGTATCACCGACCCCGCGAGCACCAGCACCCCTCCGGTGCCCAGGCGGGCGAACGCCGAATCGATCGCGTCCGAGGAGCCGGAGAAGTCGATCGCCGAGTCCACCGACCCGCCGCCGTCTGGCGTGCCACCGAACCGGCTGACCATCTCCAGCCGCTCCGGGTCGACGTCGGTGACCCGAACCCGCGCGCCCGCTTCGGCGAGTGCGGCCGCCGCTGTCAGCCCGAGCATGCCGGCCCCAATGACCAGAACTCGGCGCCCGGCGACATTACCCACGGCTTCCAGTGTTGCCATCACCGTCGCGGTCGCACACGCCGCAGGCGCGGCCACCTCGTCGGGCATCGCGTCGGGCACCTTCGCCATCGCCGTACCTTGTGGCAGCACAACGTGTTCCGCGTAGGCGCCGGACAGCGGCCAGTCGCCGTCGAAACGTTCATGGCCGACCTTGCGCACCGACGAACACTTCGCGGTGAACCCCGAACGGCAGCGTGCGCACTTGCCGCACGACACGGTGACCGACCACACCACACGGTCCCCCACCGCGATCGATCTGGTGCCGCCTGCGACGACGGTGCCGACGGCCTCGTGCCCCAGCACCGACGGGCACGGTGCACGACGGCGGCGCGTCACGGTATGCAGATCGCTTCCACACACCGTGGCAAGCTGCACCCGGACAAGGGTCTCGCCGTGGCCGAGTTCGGGCAGGTCGACGTTCAGCACGTCGACGCCGCTGCCCGTCCACACCGCGACACGCGTCACACCGATTGCCACACCCTCAGCGGTGGTGCAGACCACTGGGTTCCGACCGGAGAAACGGCAGATGAACAGCTGCTTTCCAGTTGGTCTCAACCGCACTGGGTATGGTCGGATCATTGTGCCGAACAGACGCAAAGACTCCCCTTCGCCGGCCTGTCGGGGCACATTTCTGTCTGCTCACGGAAAAAGTCTCATTGCGGTAGCCGCCGCGGTGGTGCTCGTCGTCGCGGCGTTCGTCGTACCGCATCTCCACCTCAGCGTGGTCACACCCCTGCTCAACGCGACCCCCGACCGCTTCTGGACCTTCGCCGCCACCTCGCCCGTCTTCGGCTGGTGGAATGCACACGTCGGATGGGGCACCATTCCCGCGATCGCCATCGGCGCCGCGGCGGTGGTGTGGGGACGGTCGGTGGCTGCGCGGCTGCCATGGCGCTGGGTGCCGTGGGTCACCTGGGCAACAGCATGCGCATGGGCGTTCTCCCTGGCGATGGTCGACGGCTGGGAGCGCGGCTTCGCGGGCCGGCTGACCGCTCGCCACGAGTACCTGCGCCAAGTGCCGACCATCACGGACATCCCGGAAACACTGCACACGTTCTCCAGGAGAATCCTCGACTACCAACCGGATTCGTGGATCACCCACGTGTCCGGTCATCCGCCGGGTGCGCTGCTGTCCTTCGTCTGGCTGGACCGCATCGGGCTCGGTGGGGGCGCATGGGCTGGGCTGCTGTGCCTGCTCGTCGGTTCCAGCGCGGCGGCCGCGATCGTCGTGGCGACACGCTCGTTGGCCGACGAGAACGTCGCGCGGATGGCGGCGCCCTTCGTTGCCGTTGCGCCGACGGCGATCTGGATCGCGGTGTCCGCGGACGGTTACTTCGCCGGGGTCGCTGCGTGGGGTATCGCAATGCTGGCGTTGGCGGTTCGGCGCACTACCCGATGGCCGCTGCCGGCGGCCGTCGTCGCCGGGCTGCTGTTGGGCTGGGGCATCTTCCTGAACTACGGCCTGGCGCTGATGGCGATTCCCGCGCTGGCTGTGCTGCTCAGCGCGGCGGGCTGGCGCGCGGCGTTGCGGGCGTTCGTCCCCGCGGCGATCGCGGCGCTGGCTGTCGTCGCGGTGTTCGTCGCGGCGGGCTTCTGGTGGTTCGACGGCTACACGCTTGTGCAGGAACGCTATTGGCAGGGCATCGCCAGTGAACGTCCTTTCCAGTACTGGTCGTGGGCCAACTTCGCGTCGGTGGTGTGTGCCGTCGGGTTCGGAAGCGTGGCAGGCATCGCCCACATCTTCGACCGGGCCGCGATCAGAGTCCGATCGGGTCTGCACCTGGTCGTGTTGGGCGCACTGGTCGCGATCGTTTTCGCGGATCTCTCCATGCTCAGCAAGGCTGAAACGGAACGGATCTGGCTGCCGTTCACGATCTGGCTCACCGCTGCCGGGGCGCTACTACCCCCGCGCTCACAGAAATGGTGGCTCGCCGTCAACGTCGTCGGAGCGCTGCTGTTGAACCACGTGATTCTGACGAACTGGTAACGCTTGGGGCCTAAGGCCACACCACCACTCGTGACCAGTGGATCCTGTATCTAGTGCGCGAGAAGGAGACCTCCGACGACCGGGAGCCGACCGAAGCAGACGGTTATGGCTTTCCGGCACCGTTGTGGCGCGCACTGGACCGGTACGCACCTCCCGGCGTGAAGTCGCAGCGCTGGCGTAGCCCGCTGCGCGGTCTGTGGCTGACATCCGTGCTGGGCTCGGTGCTGCTGATCGCGTTGCCGATCGTCACCGTCACGGGATTGCTGTCCTACATCGCGTACGGGCCGCAGTTCGGCCAGGCGATTCCGGGCGACGTCGGCTGGCTCAAGTTACCGACATTCGATTGGCCTGCCGAACCCTCCTGGCTGTACCGGCTCAACCAGGGCCTGCACGTCGGGCTGGGCCTGGTGCTGATCCCGATCGTGCTGGCCAAACTGTGGTCGGTGATTCCACGTCTGTTCGCATGGCCACCATCACGGTCGATCGCGCAAGTGCTGGAACGTGTTTCGCTGCTGATGCTGGTCGGTGGGATTCTGTTCGAGATCGTCACCGGCGTGCTGAACATCCAGTACGACTACATCTTCGGGTTCAGCTTCTACACCGCGCACTACTACGGGGCATGGGTCTTCATCGCGGGCTTCGTCGTGCACATCGCGATCAAGATTCCGCGGATGTGGACCGGTCTGCGGTCGATGTCGCTGAGGCAGGTGTTGCGCACGCCCCGCGCGCAAACTCGTCCCGAACCCTACGAACCGGATGGCCTCGTCGCGGCCGACCCCACACCGCCGACGATGAGCCGCCGCGGTGCGCTCGCACTCGTCGGCGGCGGCGCAGCGTTCGTGGCGGCGATCACCGCGGGCCAGACCATCGGCGGCTGGACGCGTCATGCCGCGCTGCTGTTGCCGCGGGGGCGCACTCACGACAGCGGGCCCAACGACTTCCAGGTCAATCGCACGGCGGCCGCCGCGCGGATCACACCCGAGCTGACCGGTGACCGCTGGCGGCTCACGCTGACCGGCGGACCAGCGCCGGTGGTGCTCGACCGTGCCGCCCTGACCGCGATGACACAGCACACGGCCCGCCTGCCGATCGCGTGCGTCGAGGGTTGGTCGACCACCGAGACATGGACCGGAGTACCGCTGCGCGACCTGGCGCGGCTGGCGGGGGTGGACGAGCCGACGTCGGCGTTCGTGCAGTCTGTGGAGCGCCGCAGCGGGTTCAACCGCGCCACGCTGCAGGCGAACCAGGTGATGCATGCGGATTCGCTTCTGGCGCTGCGGGTCAACGACGCAGACCTGTCGCCCGACCACGGGTTCCCGGCCCGGATAATCGTCCCGGCGCTGCCCGGCGTGCACAACACCAAGTGGGTCGCGTCCATCGACTTCAGGGCCGGCTGACATGCCAAACACACTGGCCCGCTTCCGCGACGTCTACGGTTCGCATCCGCTGCACCTCTTGACGCTGGTCGCCGGATTCGCGTTGTTCGGCTATGTGCTGGCGACGGTCAAGCCAACGACGCTGTGGAACACACACACCTGGTGGCAGTCGATCGTGGTGTGGTTCGCCGTCGCGATCATCGCCCACGACCTCCTGCTGTTCCCGGTGTATGCACTCTTCGACCGGATGTTGTCGTCGGCCGACGGTATTCGGAAGCGCCCGATGGCCGTGCCGTTCGTCAACTACCTACGGCTGCCGCTGATGGGATCCGCGCTTACCTTCCTGATGTTTTTGCCGGGAATCATCGAGCAGGGCGCTCCGGCCTATCTGGCGGCGACCGGCCAGACCCAGGAGCCGTTCCTGGGACGGTGGCTGCTCCTCACCGCGGCGATGTTCGCAGCCAGCGCGGTTGCCTTCGCGATCCGGCTGCTGATCGCCCGGGTGAAATCTGTTGGCGCGCAGGAAGGGACGACGGCAGTTGCCGAATCGACGGGCTGAGGCGATGGCGTTGATCGCCGTGGCCGTGATCGTGGCGGGCTGCGGCGGCACCGGGACACCGGAACAGACCTCCGCGTCGTCGTCGACGCCGGTGCCTCCCGCCGAGCCGGCGCCGGCCGGCACACCGACGGTGGCGCCGACCGGCAACGTTATGCCGATCACCAGCGGGCCCGAGGGCATCGTCATAGGCACCTCGGGAATCGCGGCGATCGCCGTGCGCAATCCCGCGGGCGTCGTGCTGGTAGACAGCCGAACCGGTGTCGTCCGCCAGACCATCCGGATGGACGGAGCTGCACGGCATTTGAGCCTTGCCGGTCTCGACGGGCCGGTGTTGGTCCCGCTGGAGTCCTCCAACGAGCTGGTCGAGATGAGCCTTGCCGACGGCACGGTGCTGTCGACCACCACCGGCGTCGGGCGCCAGCCTCACGATGCGGTGCGCACCTCCGACGGAACCATCGTCGTCACCAACGAGAGGGGCGGTGGCGTGGTCTTCGTGCGGGACGGGGCCGTCGTCGGGTCAGTGCCCGCAGGTCCGCCACAACCGGGTGGCGCCGCGGCCGTCGGAAAGTACGCGGCCGTGGCCGATGTCCAGGGCAACGGCGTGTGGGTCTACGACGGATCGAGCCGGGAGCAGGTGGCGCAGCGACAGGTCGGGACCAAGCTGACACACGCCGTGGCGTTGTCCGACGATCTCGCGGCGTTCGCCGACACCGATGGCGGCGCAGTGCTCATTGAACGCATTGACCCGCAGATCACCGAGGTCGCGAAGGTCGACTCACCGGGTAAGCCGTACGGCCTCGCGTATGACCCCGCCCGTCGACGGCTCTTCGTCACCCTGACCGCCACCAATCAGTTGCAGGTGATCGATATGGCCGATCCGGCGAGGCCCCGGATCGCCGGTCTCGTGCCGACCGTGCAGCAGCCTAATTCGGTTGCAGTGGAACCTCGTTCGGGATCAGTGCTTGTCACCGGCACCCGACAGGACGGATCCCTGCAGATCATCGCGCCGGAGCAGATACCCCGCTGATCCGCACTAGGGCAGGGCCAGCGTCGCCACCACCCGCCTGCCGATCGTGTGCATGCCCGTCATCACCAGACCCGCGTCCTTGGCGAGTGAGGCCGCCGAGTCGATGCCGACCAGGGCCCACCGGAACCAGGGCCCGACCGTTCGGGGCGACTCGAGTCTCACCCAACTGGTGCGGATACCCGTTGCCACCGGTTCGAATTCGGCGATGCACCGCCCGCCTCGGTTCAACAGCTCAGCCGATCGCCGAAGCACCCGCAGCGGGTCGCCGCCCAAGCCCACGTTGCCGTCGGCCAGCAGGACGGTGTGCCACCGCCCGGTCGCGGGGAGGGTGTCGAACACGTCGCGCCGAATGGCCGGCGCGCCGCTGCGGCGGGCCAGTCCGACGGCGGTCGCGGACTGGTCGACACCGAGCGCGGGTACGCCGCGACGAACAAGTTCGGTGACCAATCGACCGGGGCCACAGCCCAAATCGATGGTCGGCCCACTGCACATCCCGACCACGGCGGTGTCGAACTGGCTGTCGGCGTCGCGCCCGCCGAGCCAGCGCCGCACCGGAAGATTGCTCACCTCGCCGTTGTCCCGCCTGATCCAACACCGTTCGCCGTCGAGTGCGCAGTCGTAGAGGTTGCCAAGCATGTCAGTTGCTCACCGTCCGCACGGCGCGGGCGAACCGGCTGTCGGTGGCGCACACCTGTCGCACCGGCTCGATGTCGTCAATCGTGTCGACGTCCGCAAGTTCGGCCACCAGGCGGACGCGAAATCCCTTCGCCTGCAACGCCGCCAGGGTGAGCGCACCGGTGTCGGGCCGCGACATGGGCACCTCCCTGATGCAGTCGGCCATCGACGCTTCCGAAACGCCCAAAACCCACCATCCTCCGTCGGCGGCCAGTCCCAGCACCGCATCGGTTTCCGACAATTCCTGTGCGCATTCGGTGAGCATCTCGGCAGAGACCTGCGGTGTGTCCATCCCGATCTGGAGCACTGTCCGAAGGCCCGCCGCGGCTGCCGCGTCGAGGTGGGCGTTGGCGAGCCGGTCGGCGAAATCGTCTCCGCGCTGCGGCACCACCGTAAACGCCTCGAGACGACCGCGGATCTCCTGCGACGCACAGGCGGCATCGAGATCTCCGGTCATCGCCACCACCCGCTGCTGAACGGGTGCGGCGGCGACCGCGTCGAGCGTGTCCAGAAGCGCGGCCGCGGCGATGTCGGCGGCCGCCCGGTCACCGATCGCAGCGGCCAACCGTGTCTTGGCCAGTCCGGGCACGGGCGCCTTGGCGACCACCAGCGCCGCCACCGGGATCACGAAATCACCCGCCAGAAGTCCACTGCCGCGATCACACTGCCGCGCAGGGAACCGCTGACCTTGGATCGTCCGCCTGTGCGCGGACCGTAGTCGACATCGCGTTCGACGATCTGCCAGCCCGCGGCGGCGGCCCGCACCAGCAGCTCCAGCGGATATCCGGACCTGCGATCCTGCACGCCGAGTCCCAACAACGCGTCTCGGTGCACGACCCGCATCGGCGCGATGTCGTGCACGGGCAGGCCGTGTTTGCTTCGCAGCCGCCAACACACGGCGGCGTTGCCGGCACGCGCATGCCACGGCCACTTCAGTCCGCTGACGGCACGCCGCCGTCCGACCGCCATATCCGCGCCGCGTTCCAGATCGTCAACCAGTTCCGGCAGGTCACGCGGGTCCAGGGAGCCGTCGCCGTCGATGACCGCGACGATGGGCGTCGACGCCGCAACCACCCCGGCGTGCACCGCCGAACCGTAGCCAGGGCGGGCTTCGGTGACCACGACCGCGCCGTGCCGGCGCGCGACATCGGCGGTGTCGTCGGTGCTGTTGTTGTCCACCACAAGCGGTCGGTAGCCCGCAGGCATCGCGGCCAGCACGCCCGGCAGCGACGCCGCCTCGTTCAGACACGGAAGCACCACCGTGACGGAACAAGGCATGACCTGAGGCTAACCAGTCCCGCAAGTGCTCAACCGGGTGATTCGTGACGAATCAATGACGTCGACGCAGGTCGTAGGCCATACCGGGCTAACCTCGGAGTGTGACGCGGGTGCTTATCGCTGACGACGACACCGTCGTGCGCGATGTCGTGCGCCGGTATCTGGAGCGCGACGGCCTCGACGTGTCCATCGCGCACGACGGAAAAGAGGCGCTGCGCCTGCTCGGCTCGCAGCGGATCGACGTCGCGGTGCTCGACGTGATGATGCCCGGTCCGGACGGTCTGACGCTGTGCCGAACCCTGCGGCAGCGCGGCGACTACACGATTCCGGTGATCCTGCTGACCGCTCTCGGTGAGGAGGACGACCGCATCGCAGGGCTGGAGGCGGGCGCCGACGACTATCTGACCAAGCCGTTCAGCCCCCGCGAACTGGCGCTGCGGGTGCGCTCGGTGCTGCGCCGCGCACCTACGCCGACGGGCCCCATGGCACTCGACATCACCGTCGGCGATCTCGTCGTGTCGACGGCGTCGCGGGCTGTGACGGTCGCCGGACATCCGGTGTCGCTGACCAACCGCGAATTCGACCTGTTGGTCTTCTTCCTGACCCACACCGACACGGTCTTCTCCCGCGAGGAACTGCTGAAACAGGTGTGGCGCTGGGACTTCGGCGATCTGTCCACGGTGACCGTCCATGTGAAACGGCTGCGGTCCAAGCTCGGAGCCGAGCATCGGGTCCAGACCGTCTGGGGCCGTGGGTACCTGTGGAGCAGCGACGGGCGTCCGCACGAAGAGCTCAAGACTCGTGCCGAATAACTTATGGGAGATCGCCTGGTGGGCGCTCGCCTGTTCGGCACCGGTGGTGCTTGCCGGCGCGATCATCATCCGGTTGGCTCGGTCGTGGTCGTTGGCGGTCAGCATGGTGGCCCTGGTCCTCATCCCTGTGCTGGCGACGTTCAGCGGGGTGCTCGGCGCCAGCGGATTCATGCTCACCGAGACGTTCGAGCAGACGGCCGTCGTGCTGGTGATCGTCTCGGTGGTGACGATCCCTGCGGCGGTGATGCTGGCGCGCTACCAGGCCCGACGCACCGTGTGGGAGCAGGAGATCCGCGACTCCGAACGGGCTGCCGAACAATCGCGCAGGCGCCTGGTGGCGTTCGTGAGCCACGATCTGCGCACGCCGCTTGCGGGCATCCGGGCGGTGTCCGAGGCGATCGCCGACGGCGTGGTTCCCGAGGCCGAGGTCCAGGTGCACGCCAAAACGATTGAGCAGGAATCGATTCGGCTCGCCGAGATGGTCGACGACCTGTTCGAGATGTCGAAGATCAACGCGGGTGCGGTGCAACCCGCGTTCGACAGGGTGGCACTGGACGAAGTCGTCGACGACGTCGTTGCCGCGCACCGGATAGCCGCCGAACGCGCCGGTGTGCACCTGGTTGCCGAGTTGCCCTCGAGGCCGGTGCGGGTGGTCGGAAGCGACCGGGCACTGGTGCGGGTGCTGTCGAACCTGGTGGCCAACGCGATCGCGCACACACCAGAAGGTGGCCGGGTCTCGCTGGCGCTCGGCGCCGATGAGAACGGTGCATGGGCCCGCGTCGACGACACCGGCGTCGGGATTTCCGAGGCGGACCTGCCCCGGGTGTTCGACGTCGCATATCGCGGCTCCAATGACCGTGTGCCGCGAGCGGATTCGTCGCTGCCCAGCGGGTCGGGGCTGGGTCTGGCCATTGCGGCCGGTCTGGTGCAGGCCCACCGCGGCACGCTGTCGGCACACAACCTCGGCACCGGTGCACGCTTCGAGGTGCGGTTGCCGCTGGCGGCTGCCGACTAGTCCACAGCGGTAGGGACAGCCCTACCGTCGATCGGGCGGCACGCCGGATGGGTCGGAACCCCACACTTGCTTAGTGTGAACGACATGACCGCCACCCTCACGATGGCCGGACCCGCGACACCCGAACACTACGGACGAATCCGGCGGCTTGCCGGCGACACCGGCTACCTGCTCGGCGCATTCCCGTTGGCGGTCGCGGGCTTCAGCGTCATCGTGACGGGGCTGTCGGCCGGAGTCGGGCTATTGATCGTCGTCGTCGGTGTGCCCGTCCTCGCCGTCACCGTGCTGGCCGCCCGCCTGTTCGCCGACATCGAGCGGCTGCGTATCCCCGCGGTGCTGCACCGGCCGCGCGCCCGGCCGACCTACCGGATATCCGAAGCGGGCGAAGGTATTTGGAGACGCATCACCTCGCCGCTGGCGCAGAGTCAGGGTTGGCTCGACGTCGCGCATGCGCTGCTGTTCTTCCCGATAGCGACGGCTACCTTCTGCGTCGTCGTCTCATGGTGGACGGCGGCGATCGGCGGTACCTTGACCGTCGCGTGGGACTGGAGCATTCCGCGGGGCCCGGAGAACCACTCCCTCGCCGAGTTGATCGGGCTCGGCGACAGCACCTTCGCCAGAATCGGCTTCCAAACGGTGGTCGGGTTGGTGTGTCTGGTGACGCTTCCGGCGGTGGTTCGGTTCTGTGCACTCGCGCAGGCCGGATTCAGCCGCATCCTGTTGACCGGGGTGGCCGAGATGCGTCAGACGATCACGGTGCTGACGGATCAGAAGGCCGCGGCGGTGTCGGCGGAGGCGACGGCGCTGCGAAAGCTGGAGCGGGACATGCACGACGGTCCGCAGCAGCGGCTCGTGCGGCTGGCGATCGACCTGAGCCGTGCCCAGAAACAGCTCGACACCGACCCGGAGGCGCTGCGGGAAACCTTGGCCGATGCAATCACTCAGACCCGGGAGACGCTGGACGAACTGCGCGCGCTGTCCCGCGGGATCGCGCCACCGGTGCTCGCCGACCGCGGCCTGCCCAGCGCTCTGGCCGCCGTCGCCGGCCGGTGCACGGTCCCTGTCGAATTGGTGGTCGACGAGGATCTCGGTCTGCCGAAGGGCCGGCTCGATCCGGCCGTCGAGAACACCGCGTACTTCACCGTGTCCGAAGCGCTGACCAATGTCGCCAAGCACAGCGGGGCCGCGAACTGCTGGGTGACGGTCGCCAACGGCCCCGGCCGGCTGGCGGTGCAGATCGTCGACGATGGCGTCGGCGGAGCGCATGTCGCCAAGGGACACGGGCTGAGCGGGCTGGCCGACCGTGTCCACTCCACCGGCGGTGAGTTCAGGGTCACCAGCCCGGCGGGTGGTCCGACCGAGATCAGGGCGGAGTTGCCGTGTTGAGAGTCGTGGTGGCTGACGACTCGGTCCTGCTGCGAGAGGGTCTTGTCCGGCTGTTGACGGAAAACGGCCACGACGTGGTCGCGGCGGTCTCCGACGGACCCTCACTGGTGACCGCCGTGGAGCAGCACGCCCCTGACGTCTCGGTCGTGGACGTGCGGATGCCGCCGTCGCACACCGATGAGGGCCTGCGGGCCGCGGTCGAGGCCCGTCACCGCGTCCCCGGATCGCCGGTGTTGGTGCTGTCCCAATACGTCGAGCTGTCCTACGCCGACGACCTGCTGGCCGACCGTGGCGGCGGTGTCGGCTACCTGCTGAAGGACCGCGTCGCGGCTGTCGCCGAGTTCCTCGACGCACTGGACCGCGTCGCGTCCGGCGGGATGGTGCTCGACCCCGAGGTCGTCGGCCAGCTGTTGGTGCGCCGTCGCCGCGACGATCCGCTGAAGGAGCTGACCCCACGCGAGCGCGAAGTACTGGCACTGATGGCCGAGGGTCGGTCCAACATCAACATCGGCCGCACCCTGGTGCTCGCAGACAGCTCGGTCGAAAAGCATGTGCGCAACATCTTCACCAAGCTGACGCTGCCGCCCGACCTGGAACAGAACCGCCGGGTGTTGGCGGTCCTGGCCTACCTGAGCGCCTGATCTTGTATTTGAGTGATCACTCAACTATGGTGACTGACCATGGCCACCAAGAGCGCGGACAAGGCACGGCGCAAGTTCAAGTTCGAGCGGAGCATGGGTCGCATCCTGATGAATCCCGTGGTCGCTGCGCTCGACCGCGTCGGCATCCGGCCATCCCTGGTGGTCGAACTCGAGACCGTCGGCCGCAAGTCGGGAGAACCCCGCCGGGTGCCGTTGGCAGGCCGCCTCGATGGCAACGACCTCTGGGTCATCTCCCAGCACGGGCAGCGCGCAGGCTGGGCCTACAACATCGCCGCCAACCCGAACGTACGTGTCCGGGTGAACAACCAATGGCGCACCGGCACAGCAACTTTCGAGGTCAATGACGACGTACGAGCCCGCGCCCGCAGCTTCGGCGGCAACGGCAGGGTCAGCCGGTCAGCGACGGCGTTGACGATGCGCGCCATGGAGAGCGACCCGATTTCGGTGCGTATCACCTTCGAGTAGGTCTGTTGCCTCTGAGTTTCGAGCCGATGGGGGTGGGTAGTCCCAACCGGTCGGGAGGAAACAGGAGGAACTGTGAACAAGCAGGTGAAAACGGCAGTCGCCATGTTCGGCGGCGCGACCGCGATGGTGTTGATGGTGGGCTGTGGCGGTGGCGATGAAGGTGGATCGTCCAGCACCAGCAGCACGACGAAGACGACTTCGTCGACGACAACGACGACGGCTCCCGCCACGACGACCGCGCCTGGTGGCACTGGCACGGTTCCTGGCGGCCCCACCGGCGGTGGCGGCGCAGACGGTGGCGGCGGAGCCGTACCGGGCGGACCAACCGGCAGCGGCGGTCCCGGTGGCGGGGGCGGCACGATTCCCGGTGGACCCTCCGGTGGCGGCGGTCCCGGCGGAGGCAGCGGCAGCATCCCCGGCGGCCCCTCAGGCGGCGGCGGTCCGGGCGGCGGGGGCGGTTGTGTTCCCGGCGTGGGCTGCATCGAAGTCCCCTAGCCCGTACTGACCGACACCGAGTGTCGGGTTATGTCACGCGATCACCCGGTCACTGTGTACAAACCCGACACTCGGTATTCGGTGACGGACGACTGAGGCGCCTGTCCCCCGATCGGGGTACCGCAGGTTCCTCCGTCTGCCCCGCTCATCAGCGGACATACAACGATCTCGTCGCACCGAATAGTCGTTGTATGACCATCCAACGACCCCCCGAGGTCGGCCCGCGAATTACGGCAGACCGCCGCATCGTGGCCATTCTGCTGCTGGTTATTCCGCTGAGTCAGATCGGGCTCGACGTCTACGCGCCTGCGCTTCCGCGGATGGCGATCGAATTCGCGGCATCGAATGCGATCGTGCAGAACACCGTGACCGCCTACATCCTCGGGATGAGTTTGGCGTTCATCCCGATCGGGTTGATCGCTGATGCGGTGGGGCGTAAGCGAGTACTGCTCGCCGGTGCCGGACTGTTGTGCCTGACAAGCATCGGATGCGCGCTCGCGAACAGTCTCACCGTGCTTCTCGGTGTGCGATTCATACAGGGTGTCGGTGCGAGTGCGTGCCTCCTCATGGCTGCTGCGATCGCCGCCGACTGCTTCAGCGGTGCCAAGCTGGTTTCGGTGATGGGCGTGTTGGGGGCGGCGTGGGGGGCGGCGCCCGTAATGGCGCCGGCCGTAGGCGGATTCGTCGTTCAGCACGGCTCATGGCGCCTGGTGTTTGCGCTCTTCGCCGTGGCCGTGGCGGCGGTGGCAGTGCTCGTCGCGAAGGCACTGCCCGAGACGCTCGACGAGAATCACCGCTCACCCGTCGATCCGCGGGCGGCGATACGGGTGCTCGGTGAGGCATTACGACACCGCGTTTTTCTCGGTTTCGTCGTGATGTTCGGATTGATAGGCGCAGCACAAATGGTGTTCGGCGTCGTCGGCCCATTCCTCTACGAGGGTCGTCTCGGGTTCTCGCCTGCCGCATACGGTTTGGTTGCGTTGGTGATCGGGGCCGCAAATCTGGCCGGTGAATTGGCCTGCGGCGGTCTGGCGCAACGCACCACGACCCGCCGGCTGGCACTGGGCGCCTCGAGCGTGATGATGCTCGGCGCGGTGACGCTCGTCGTGTCGGCCGAGACCGTCGGCGTGCACGCGTGGATCATCACGGTCGGCGCGGCATTGGTGCTGTGCGGGATCGGGGTACTGGATCCCCAGAGCAAGGGTCTGGCGATGGGCGTCTTCAATCGCAACATCGGGTTGATCGGCGGCCTGGTCAACACCTGCTGCTACCTGATCGTGAGCATGGCCATGGGATTGATGGCCTACCTTCCTGAGACAACCCAAGCCCCGCTCGGTTGGTATTACGTCGCCGCAGGGGTGGCCTTCGTCTTGATCCTGCTTGTCACCGTGCGAACAGACGCCGGCTCGTCTGCGGCGATGATGGTGGCATGCACATCCGCATCGACGGCACCGACCTTCCCGGCCGCGACTGCCCGCCCGGGCACAACTTCCCCGGCTACTCGGGCATTCACGTTGGGATGCAGACAAAGCGCCGACCCCCGGAGCTGCTCGATGTGCAGCCCGCGGACGCGGCGCATGTCACGTGGACGATCGAATGTCAGGTCGACAGCGCCGACATCCGCGGTCCCTACGTCCAGGGGCGGCCCGGCGATCGATTCCTCTACCTCAACTGGGGCGGTGCCGATGGAAGCGGCCAGGTGCAGATGTTCCGGCGCGCGAAGCTGATGCTGTCCGACGTGCCCGCGGACGTATTGAAGGCCGCCGTGAAGTCCGGGCTGCTCGTCGGACGGCTCGGCCTGACCGATGCCAAGGGGCAGCCCACATGCGCGAGCGTGCGGCCTCCCGACATCCGTTGGAGCGCTGAGTGACCGTCGTCGAGCATTCAGTCGGGCAATGAGTTGCTCAACCGCTCCGTCGCCGCGAGGTAGTCCTCGATGAACTCGCGCACCACTTCGCGCGCGGGCTTCACCTTGTTCATCAGCCCGACGCCCTGGCCCACGAAGTAGGTGGCCAGCGCCTGCGCGCCAGGATGGCCCTGCGCCGCGAGCACGTCGACGCGGCGGATGACCGGCTCGGCGAGCATCGACTGCAGCGGCAGGGGCAGTGTCTTGTGACCGCCCTCGTGCGGCTGCCATGCATCGGTCCAGTCGGACACCAGCTGCCGCGCGGGCTTTCCGGTCCGGCCGGTGGAGCGAATGGTGTCGCGCGAGGACGCCGCGAGGAACTTCTGCACTGTGTGCGGCGCTGTCTCGGCCTCCTCTGTCGTCAGCCACACCGAACCCGTCCACGCCCCGGCGGCGCCCATCGCGACCGACGCCGCCATCTGCCTTCCGGTGACGATGCCGCCAGCGGCCAGTACCGGGACGGCACCCTCGATGGCCTCGATCACCTCGGGGATGAGCACCATCGTCGTCACCTCGCCGCAATGACCGCCGGCCTCGGTGCCCTGCGCGACGATCAGGTCGACGCCCGCGGCGACCTGCTTGACCGCGTGCTGCTTCGCGCCGACCAGGGCGGCGACCGGGACGCCGTGCTCCTTACCGGCGTCGATCATGTAGTCCGGGGGCACGCCCAACGCGTTGGCGATCAACTTGATCGGGTGGCTCATCGCCACGTCGAGCAGCTCCTTGCCGGTGTTGCCGGACAACGCCGAACCCCCGACGTGCGGCTTGGTGTCGACCTCGATGTCGTGCGCGGCGAGCAGTTCGGAGACGTAGCCCCGGTAGCTGTCGGGGATCCGGCCTGCGAGGTCTGACGACGACAGCTTCTCGCCCTTGCCTTCGTAGGTGGCGGGCACGATCAGGTCGACGCCGTACGACTTCCCGCCGACGTTCTCGTCGATCCAGGACAGCTCCTGATCCAGCTGCTGCGGTGTGAATGCGGTACCGCCGAGAACGCCGAACCCGCCTGCGTTGCTCACCGCGGCGACGACGTCACGGCAGTGACTGAACGCGAAGAGCGGGAAATCGATACCGAACTGCTCACAAATGGCTGGCTTCACGCCACCAGTATTACTAGGTCACACCTGTCGACGACAGGAACCCTTGAATCTCGTCGAGCATCCGGTTGCCGTTGACGAACTCCCGGTCGTTGTGGCCCGCGCCGGGCACCATGACGAATCGCTTCGGTTCGTTCGCCGCGTCGTACAACCGCCTGCTCATTTCCTCAGGCACTGTGTCGTCACGGTCCCCGGCGATCACCATGACCGGTACGTGCACCTTGCCGATGCGATCGATCGACGGATACCGGTCGGCCAGCAGTCCGCCCACCACCGGATAGTGCACCGAAGCCACCTCGTGCAGCGAGGTGAACGGCGAACGCAGAATCAATGCCGCGGGTGGCTTCTCGACCGCGAGACCCAGAGCGACTGCGGCGCCAAGAGATTCACCGAAGTACACGATCTTGTCGACGCCCGGTTGTTTCGCCAGCCACGCCTGTGCCGCGCGCTCATCGGCGGCCGTACCGTCTTCGCTTGGCCGGCCCGGATTGCCTGCGAAGCCGCGGTAGTCGAACATCAGCACCGAATGGCCTCTGCTGTTCAAAGCCTCGGCCAGATCAGCCAGCCCCGCCCGATCGCCGCCGTTGCCATGGCTGACCAGGAACGCTGGCCCCCCGCCGGGCACCGGGAAATACCAAGCACCCAAACGAATTCCGTCATCGGTTTCGAGGGTGACATCCTGCCCGTTGGGTAACACGGTGGCGGCCGACGGCATTGCCCCCGTCGCCGGGTAGTAGACCAACCGCCACTGCTGCCACCACACCACCGCGACGGCGCCCGCTAACACCATCACGACCACAGTGCCTATCACGACGAGGCGACGCATCATGCCCTCAGCGGCGCGAAGGCGAACTCGCGCAGGCCGTCGCGGGGGTCGATGGCGGCGCGAAAGCCGAGGACGTCGGCGGCACGGGCAGGGTCGGCAACGATGTGGCGAACGTCGCCGCTGCGGTATTGCCCGGTGACGACGGGTGCCGCATCGCCGCGGGCGTCGCACAACTCGGTCGCCACCTCCATGATCGAGATGGGCCGCCCGGAGCAGACGTTGAAAGCCTCGAACCCGTCGCGCGCAGATTCGACGGCCGCCACATTCGCAGCCGCGATGTCGTCGACGTGCACGAAGTCGCGCATCTGGCCGCCGTCTTCGAAAACTCTTGGGACATCGCCCGATTCGAGCTCGGAACGGAAGATCGCCGCGACTCCGGAGTACGGGGTGTCGCGCGGCATGCGCGGCCCGTAGACGTTGTGGTACCGCAGCGCTGTCACGGAGCTTCCGACCGCATCTGTCCACGCCAACGCGTAATGCTCCTGCGCGGTCTTGCTCGCTGCGTACAGGCTGCGCGGTCGCAACGGCGCATCCTCGCCCACCAGGCGCCAGGAGACAGTCGCGCTGCAGATCGGGCAGCGGTGCTCGAACACACCGGCGTCGAGGTCGGCGCGGGATCGGGGCAGCGGGTCGACCGGTCCGTGCTCGGCGCAGTCGTATCCACCCTGCCCGTAGACCACCATCGACGATGCGAGCACCATGCGCCTGCAGTCCGCGGCGAACATCTCGGCGAGCAGAACGGCTGTCCCGTAATCGTTGTGGCTTCCGTACGACGGGGCGTCGGCGGTGTTCACCCCGGCACCCACCACCGCGGCCTGATGGCACACCACATCGACGCCGTCCATCAACGGCGCCAGTGCGGAGCCGTCACGGATATCGAGCACCAGGCAGTCCGGTGGCGGCTGCGCACCCGGGCCGTGCGCGGCGGGAAGCATCACGTCGACGGCGATGACATCGTGCCCGGCGTCGCGTAGCGCCGCATCGACCCGCGACCCGATGAAGCCGGCCGCCCCGGTCAGCAGCACCCTCACGGTAAGTCGAACGGCAGTTGGACACCTTCGTGCGGCTGGCAGTGGGTGCAGGAGTTTTCCACGGCTGTGCTGTCGATGGCCTCGTGCACGAGCTGCTTGAACGGCACCAGGTTGCGTTCGAACTCGGCGAAGACATCGACAGCGCGGACCGCGCCCCCGCTGTCCACACCCGCATCCAGATCGGTCACCAAAGCGATGGCGGCGTAACATATTTCGAGCTCGCGAGCCAGTACGGCCTCCGGGTATCCGGTCATGTTGACCAAGCTGAAACCCTGATTCGCGAACCATCGGCTTTCGGCGCGGGTGGAGAACCGAGGCCCCTGGATCACGACCATCGCTCCGCCGTCGACCACGCCGGGCAGGCCGGCAGCGGCGGAGCGCAGCGTCGGGCAGTACGGGTCGGCGAACGAGATATGGATGCCGTCCGAATCGAAATACGTGTCGGCACGGCCGGTGGTCCGGTCGACCAGCTGATCGGGCACCACCATCGCGCCGGGCCCGAGGTCAGGGGTCAGGCTGCCGACCGCGCACGGACCGAAGATCCGGCGGACGCCGAGCGCACGCATCGCCCACATGTTGGCGCGGTACGGCACGGTGTGCGGCGAGAATTCGTGATTGACGCCGTGGCGCGGTAGGAACGCGACCTCGTGGGCGCCGACGGTGCCGATGGTGATCTGGGCACTCGGCGCGCCGTAGGGGGTGTCCAGGCTGATGCTGCGGGCGTCGGTACCGAAGAAGGTATAGAAGCCGCTGCCGCCGATAACTCCGAGCAAGGGCCGCTACTCGTCCGGGGCTTCGTCCTCGACCGACTGCGAGGCGCGCTTGGCCCCGTCGCGGATCTCGAACACGTCGGTCGCGAAACCGCCGATGGCGTTCGCGACGTCCTTGACAGCGGTGGTGATGATCGAGGCCACGTCGCCGACGGTCGACGCGCCGGACTCGACGATCTCCTGTACGGCGTCCTTGCGAATCTCCGTCTTACTGAGTCGGTCCTCCATGTGCTCAGTCTGCCATGGCTACCGGTGGCCGACGCCAAGGAGCAATCCGGCCACCGTGCAAGACTTGCGCTCGTGGCCAGTTTCGCGCAGTGGGTGGAGGGCGCCAGGCCCAGGACGCTGCCCAACGCGATCGCACCGGTCATCGCCGGCACCGGCGCCGCAGCCTGGCTGAACGCTTTGTGCTGGTGGAAGGCCCTGCTCGCGATGGTCGTCGCGGTCGCGATGATCATCGGGGTGAACTACGCCAACGACTACTCCGACGGCATCCGCGGTACCGACGATGTGCGCGCGGGACCGCTGAGGCTGGTGGGGTCGAAGGTGGCCACCCCGCGGTCGGTTTTGACGGCCGCGGTCATCAGCCTGGCAATCGCGGCCGTGGCCGGGCTGACGCTGGCGTGGTTCAGCGCGCCGTGGCTGATCCTCGTCGGCGTGGTCTGCATCGCGGGCGCCTGGCTGTACACGGGCGGCTCGAAGCCGTACGGCTACCTGGGTCTGGGCGAGGTCGCGGTGTTCGTGTTCTTCGGACTGGTCGCCGTGCTCGGTACCCAGTACACGCAGGCACTGCGGATCGACTGGGTCGGCGCCGCGATGGCCGTCGCCATGGGATGCATGTCGAGCGCGGTGCTGGTGGCCAACAATCTCCGGGACATCCCGACCGATAAGGAATCCGGCAAGATCACGCTGGCCGTGCGACTCGGCGATCCCCGCACCCGGCTGCTGTACCAGGGTCTTCTGGCGGCCGCGTTCGCGCTGACGCTTGCGCTGATGCTCGCGACGCCGTGGGCCGCCGTCGGGCTGGTCGCCCTGCCGCTGGCCGTACGGGCCGCGAGTCCGGTGCGAAAAGGGCTGGGCGGCAAGGACCTGATCCCGGTGCTGCGCGATACCGGGCTGACGATGCTCGTGTGGTCTTCAGCGATTTCGGCGTGCCTGGTCACGCTCAGCGTGACTCAGCACGCCGAAATCACGAGATAGCGGTCGGGGCGTCGGAGACTTTGACGAGCGCAACCTCCGGCCGAGCCGGGACCTCGTCGGCGAGGAACCAGCGGAACGCGAGATTGCCGCGCGGATAGTCAAGCGTGGTCATCGAATTCGGATGCTCGGTCATACCGCGTGAGATGACGACGGTCACCGAGCCGTCCGCGTTGGGCACCGCCGAATATCCGTTGATCGAACTGCGCGCATCGGCGACCCCTGGCGTCGCCATGAACTGATTCCACACTACGAGGTTCCAGAATCTGCACGACGGTGGACGGTGGGTGACGACGAGCGCCTCGTCCTCCTCGAGTACGAAGCTGCCGTAGGCGTAGCAGGCGTCGCGTGCCGACCAACCGAAGTTGGCGTCCGGCACCTGATACGGATCGGCGAATTGATTTGCCGCCGAGGAAACTTCGTGGCCGAGCGTATGGGCATCCTCGCTGCGCACACCCACCGCGAGCGGCAGGATCGCGAACATCGTTCGCAACCACGCGGCACTGGAGCGCAGGGCGGTGGCCGTCTCCGCGTCGCCGTGCCGGAACGGATCGGGTTCGTCGAGCGCCTCGATCTGCCACTTCACCGGACGTCCGGTCTGCGGGTCGCCCTGGTAGTCGCGCGTCATCAGCACGGCCGCGTCCGGTGTGGGCCCGAAATCGAAGGAGAAGTTGCCGTCGGCATCAATGGCGCCTGAGTTGTCGAGATCGTCGTCGCGGACGATGGCCACGATCCGGTCGGACCACGCACCCGGCGACGGCTCGTTGTAGGCGGTCACCGAGAAGTAGACGCTGTCGCCCTTGTTGCCGCTGATCCGGTAGCGCCGGTTCGGATCGACGGGGCACATGAAGTAGTAGGCGTCGGTGTTGTCGCCACCCCACCGGCGATCGGGGCGCACCGGCGAGTTGACCTCCACCCACAACGGCCGGCTGGGGTCGGCGAACAGGTAGGTGTCGAGCGCGACGCCGAGCGTGGTCGCCAGCATGCGGTAGCCGTCGGCGATGTGCCGGTCATCGGTGACGGCGCGGTCGCCCTCGAGAAAGGTGCGATCGAGAGCGCCCAGCGTGGCGAGCAGTTCGCGCCAGGCCGCGGTCGACTCGTGGTCGGTCACGCGCTGATGCCTCTCGTGATGAATCCGGCGGTGCGGTCGATCCACGCCGCGTCCAATGTCTCCGCGTGGGTGATGAGCGCCAGGAAGGTGATACCCGCGAGCGCATCGACGATGTCGGCGGGCATCACCTCGGGCCGAACCTCACCGCCGTCGCGTGCCGCCTCCAGCCATTCGTCAAGACCGTCGGACAGGATGTGCACGAAGCGCTCGAGCAGCGCGGTGTGCAAGGTGGGGTCCGCGGCCAGCTCGCCGACCAGGCCCGGCAGCGCCGCCAGCGCGGCGGGGCTGGTCAGGATGCCGACCGCTCGGCGCATCATCTCGCCGACGTCGCCGAGCACACTCCCGGTCGCGGGCAGCTCCGTGTATTCGGTGACCGGGAAGACGGCCTCGTGTACGAGGTGCGCCTTGCTGGGCCAGCGACGGTAGATCGCGGGCTTGCTCGTGCCCGCACGCCGGGCGATCGCGTCGACCGAAAGCGAGTGGTAATCGGTCTCCCCGAGCAGCTCGACGGTGGCATCCAGAACCGCGCCGTCGATGCGGGGATCACGAGGGCGACCAATTTCGACCATCATTATGAAACTGACAGTAACATAAGTTGCCGTGACCAACGCCGCAGCCGACTCCGTGCCCGTCGTCCGACTGGACGATCTCGCCGAGCCCCGCTTCTCCCCCGAGGCCGAACCCATCCGCGAGATGATGGGCGCGATGGCGGCGGACTGCCCGCTCGACGCCGACGTGATGCACGCCAAGGCCCGCACTGAGACCGGCCTCGACGATTTCGGCGACGACGACTACCGCGAACGCCTCGACGTGTATCTTGCTGCGCTGCAGGATATCCCCGGACTCAACAACGCCGGCATCGTCAACTTCCACGCTCAGATCGTGCAATGGCTGAAGAACAGACTGCTGCTCAGCGACTTGTTGACCCGGAATCCCGAGATTCACGACATCGAGCTGGAACCGCCAGTGGTGATCGCCGGGCTGCCCCGCACCGGCACCACGCATCTGCACAATCTGCTCGCCGCCGCGCCGACATTCCGCACGATCCCGTACTGGGAAAGCAACGAGCCTTTCCCTTTGCCGTCGGAATCCGGGATGGTCCCGGATCCGCGCCGGACCCGGATGGACGTCGCAGTGGAAGTCATGAACCTCGTCATGCCGCACTTCCCGTTGATGCACGAGATGACCACCGACCACGTGCACGAGGAAATCCAGCTCCTGGCCAACGACTTCTCGACGATGCTGCTGGAAACCCTGGGACACGTGCCGCAGTGGCGCGACTACTACCTGTCCCACGATCAGACTCCGCATTACGAGCACCTCGCCACCCAGCTCAAGGCGCTGCAGTTCCTGCGAGGCGGGCGGCGCTGGCTGCTCAAGTCACCTCAGCACCTGGAGCAACTCCCCGTGTTGAACGCGGTCTTCCCCGGCGTGGTCGTCATTTGCACACACCGCGATCCGGTGCCGGTCGCGCTCTCGATGCTCGCGATGCTCACCTACAGCGCACGCATGCACTGTTACCCCGTGCCGGTTCAGGAGATCGCCGCGACCTGGATCGACCGTCTCGAGCTGATGCTCAACGCCTTGGTGCGCGATCGGGACATACTGTCGCCGGAGCGCTCGATCGATGTCCGGTTCGACGACTTCATGGCCGACGAAATGGGCGTTGCCTCAAGCGTTTACGACCTCGCCGGTGAACCGCTGACCGACGAGGCGCGTATTCCGATCGAGGGCTACCTCGCAGGACACCAGCGCGGCAGGCTCGGCCGCATCGCGACCTCCGCTGAAATGTTCGGCCTCGACGAAAACGACATGCGGGCCCGCTTCAGCCCGTACACCGAACGGTTCCTGGCGTGAGCAATCTCAGCCTTCGGTGATGCCCGTCCAGTACTCCACGAACCGGCCGTCGGCGAACCTGAAAATGTCATTGCCGGTGAATCGCTTCGGACCGTCCGGCATCGCCCAGGTACCGATCCAGCGGACCGCCAGAAAGTTCCCGTCGCCGAACGGCTCGACCTCGACCATGAATCTCATGTCGCTGAGTATCGTCAGCATCTTGCCGACCAATGCGTTCAACTCGTCCGGCCCATGGACGTCGAGGTCCGGCCAGTGCCCGACGAAATCGTCGGATACGAGTTCGTTTGCCACCGGTTCACCGGCCCATAACTCGTCGATCCACCGCGCGTAGAGAGCTTTTGCGGAGGTCAAACCCTCTTTTACAGAGGTCATGCGCATGAGATTACCCAGTCGACGCCGGCGGTAAGCCGATTTGCTGTAATCATGCAAATCGGAGTATTGCGCCTCCTCGCCGCACCGTTCGCCTGGAGACTCAGTTGGTTCATGATCTGCTACCTTGGCCCTCCGCGGGCCCCGTGTCGCCATGGCTGACGGCCAACAATGATTCCCGGCCAGCCCAACCCCTCAATGCCTGCTAGCTGCATTGTCGACATCCTGCCGACGCGGTGTGCTGTCAGTGGTGTCGGTACAAGAATCCCGGATGGCCGGGCCTCGGGTGATCATCGCCGACGACGACGTGCTGTTGCGCGAAGGGTTGGCCAGTCTTTTGGATCGGTCGGATTTCCAGGTGGTCGGTCAGGCCGGCAACGGTACGGATCTGCTCGACCTGGTGGTGCAACACCGACCCGATCTTGTGATCGTCGACATCCGTATGCCACCGACCCACAGCAGCGAAGGGCTCGACGCAGCCAAAGCGATCCGCGCCGAGTCACCGGACACCGGCATCCTCGTGCTCTCCGCCCACGTCGAGGTGGAGCATGCGATGGAGCTTCTCAATGGCGATCGCGCGATCGGTTACCTGCTCAAGAGCCGCGTCACCGATGTCGGCGACTTCCTGGACATGCTTACGCGCATCGCCAAGGGAGCATCCGTGGTGGACCCCGCCGTGGTTGCCGAACTCCTGTCGACGCGTCGGCTCAATGAGCCACTGGCCGTGCTGAGTTCGCGCGAGCTGGAGGTGTTGGCGTTGATGGCCGAGGGCCGTTCCAACGCGGGCATCGCGCGCCGGATATGGGTCACCGAAGGCACCGTCGAAAAGCATGTCCGCAGCATCCTGGCCAAATTGGACCTACCCGAAACCGGCGACGACCACCGCCGGGTACGTGCGGTCATCACCTTCCTGGAGGCTCGCTGACCGACTGGTCCCGATTGCTATGAGCCTTCACCAATTCGACGATGCCGCTGGGCGACAGCCCGATCTTCGACAGAAACCCCGCCGCGGGGCTGTCGGCGATCATCTCTGCCAAGTCCTGTTCCGAATGGGCCGAGATCAAAATCACCGGCAAGGGTTGCGGCAGAGAGCTTTCGCAGAGTTGCTCGACGAGGTCGAATCCGCTCTCCTCACCCAGGTCGACGTCGACGAGAGTGACATCCGGCTGCAGGTCCAGGTAACACCGCAGGCCGTCGGCACTGTTGGACGCGACACCGACAACGGCGAACCCTGCGCGTTCGAGCATGCCGCACGCAGCGCGGCGAAAGCACTGACTATCGTCGACGATCAGGCAGCGCATATCCGAACCCACAGCAACATTCCTTCAACTTGCCTAACAATCCGCGACATCCGCATTGCGGATACCTGGAATTCCGCCGGTGAAGCCTGCAGGTCAACTGTGAGGGCGCGATGAAGCGCACCGCCGAGATGCCGCCATCGGCGCGGTCCTGGCCGCTGGGGGCACTGCTCGAGACCGTGGTGCGGCCCACAACCCCACCACTGGGCCTCGGAATCATGGTGGCGTTCATATTCATTGGCGGCGAAACGCTACTGGTGCATCGCCTCGAGCAGGTCGGCCCGGAGTCATACGGCGCGATATTTCTGCTCGGCGTTCTCGTCGTCTCCGCGGTCTGGGGATTCCGGCTCGCGATCGCGACGTCGCTTGCCAGCGCGGTCGTCTACTTCTACTTCCATATGGAAGAATCCCTCCTCATTCCGGATCGGCCGGAGGCCTTCGTCGCGCTCCTGGTGTTTCTGCCGATCGCACTGGCGGCCAACGTATTAGGCAGACAAGCCAGAGTCCGGGCGGTCGAATCGGAACAACGCAGGCGCGAGGCCGACGTCGCGGCGCGGCTCGCGGGCGCGTTGGCCGAACAGCAGGCTGCCCTGCGGCGCGTTGCGACGCTGGTTGCGCGCGGAGTGTCGCCGTCGGAGATCTATCCGGAAGCGGTGGTGGAACTGTCCCGCGGCCTGGCCGTGCAGAACGTCACCCTGCTGCGTTACGCCCCCGAAGGGGCCTACGTCGTCGTCAACGCCCGCGACGAGAGCGGTGAGCCGATCATGCCCAACGGGCAGTACCTCTCGCTGGAGGGCGACAACATCGCCGCGCTGATCCACCGCGATGGCAGGCCGGCACGAATGGACACCTACGACGGTGCGAAAGGCCCTACCGCGGAACACATCCGCAGCCTCGGGATGAAGTCCGCGGTTGGCGTGCCGATCGTCGTCGACACTCGCCTTTGGGGTGCATTGATCGTCGGCTCCGCACAATTCGATGCACTGGCTCCCGAGACCGAACAGCGGATCGGCGACTTCGCCTACCTGGTCGCCACCGCGATCGCCAATGCCGAGACCCGCGCGGAGCTCACAGCATCGCGCGCACGCATCGTCACCGCCGCCGACCAGGCACGTCGACGCTTCGAGCGGGATCTGCACGACGGCGCGCAACAGCGTGTCGTCTCACTGGGGCTCGAACTCCGCGGCATCGAGTCGTTCGTCCCACCGGACCAGCCGGTCCTACGCGAACAATTGACCGGTATCTCCGCCGGCCTCAAGGAGATAGCCGCCGACCTGCAGGAGATCTCGCGCGGCATTCATCCCGCCATCCTGTCCAGGGGCGGTCTCGGCGCAGGCATCAAGGGGCTCGCCCGCCGGTCGGCCGTACCGGTCCAGCTCGACGTCGACATCGACTGCAGGCTTCCCGAGCACGTCGAGGTGGCGGCGTATTACGTTGTGGCCGAGGCACTGACGAATACCGCCAAACACGCGCACGCATCGCAGATCGACGTGCGCGCAACCATCGACACGGGTGAGCTCTACCTCGACATCAGCGACGACGGAGTCGGCGGCGCCGCCATCGGCAGCGGGTCCGGGCTCATCGGGCTCAAGGACCGCGTCGAGGCGCTCGCTGGCCGGCTCGACATCATCGATCCGCCCGAAGGCGGCACAAGGATGATCGCCACGATCCCGCTCAGCGAAGCACCACCGCAGCCGGACTAGGCGCGCAGCGCGTCAAGCAACCGGTCGAGGTCGTTCTCGTTGTTGTACAGATGAAAACCGACCCGGATCGCGCCTGCTCGCACCGAGGCACGGATGCCTGCTCGCTGAAGTTTCTCACCGGCACCCTCGATCGGTAGTGAAACGATGGCCGAATCCTGCTGCGGCAGATCCAGTTCGGCCCGCAGTCGGTTGGCAAGCCCCAGGCAGTGCGCCTGAACGGCACCGCCGTCCAACGACGCCAGCCACGGAAGCGCGAGCCCGGCGCCGAGAGCACTGAACCACGTGGGTGAGACGTCGAAGCGGCGGGCACTGTCCGCGAGCCGCAGGGGCAGACCGTAGATCGTCTCCCATGGCGACTCGCCGGCGTACCAGTTGGCCGCGTGAGGCGTCATGGCTCCACTCAGTCTGTCGCTCAACGACATCCACGCGGTGCCGCGCGGGGACAACAGCCACTTGTAGACCGCCGACACGGTGACGTCGACCCAGTCGAGCTCGACGCGCTTCCACCCGAGTGCCTGCGTGACGTCGATCACCGTCAACGTCTCGGTGCCCTCGACGTGTCGGCGCAGGGTGTCGATGTCGAGCACCGCACCGCTGGCGGACTGCACCAAGCTGACGGCGATGACGTCGAAATCACCGGCGGCCGTGACCAGTTCGTCTGCGGGCAGTTCGGTGACGGTGACCCCGCGATGCGCTTGAGCGGCGAACGGGAAGGTGGTGCTGGTGAACTCACCAGGCAGCGTGACGACCCGAGCGCCATCGGCGACGGCTGCGGCCACCAGCGCAAGCGCAGACGACACGGTGCCGGCCATCACCACCGAGTCGACGGCACGTCCGGTCAATGCGGCATAACCGGCTCGGCCGGCGTTCACATGTTCGTCGAACGACGGGACGTCCATGGTCCCGTTCTGCCACGTGCTTATGCAGTCCAGCAGAGCGTCGACCAGAAACTGCGGGGGCAGGCCGTAGGTGGGCGAATTGAGAAATCCATCGGCCCCGGGGAATTCAGCGCCGAACGCTTCCCTGGTCATGTCGTCGGAGGCTCTTCGCCACGAAGTCTGGCCTGCAGTTGTTCACGGTCCGTGCGCCGCCGTTCGTCGAGGACGGCGATGCTGGCCGTCGCACGACGGCGCAGCGGGGCGAAAATCCAGATGCCGAGCGGCAACGCGATCACCATCGCGAACAGCAGAGCCACCACGAGCGGAAAGTCCCGCACCCCGATCAGGTGGCCCGCGCCGTAGATCACCGCGGTCAGCACGGCGACGAGGAGTAACCGGGCCAGGATGTAGGTGACCAGATCTCCGACGAGCCGAGATCCGGGCCGACTATCAGACACGAACCGAGCCTACCGACGGCGCGTATATTCGAAACAAGGAGGTTTCGGAGTGGCTTACCTGTTCGCGATTCTCGTCTTGGCCGGCCTGGTCTATGTGGGCTTGCGGCTGATGCGCGCGAACGCGACCCGTACGCGGACCCGCACGATCGGCCCGGACGACGATCCCGATTTCCTGCGCAGGCTCGGCCCGGAGAACAAACCGCGGTAATTCGCCTCAGATAGAGCCCGATGTCGCCGGCCTTCCCCCTACGGGTCGCGCCGCGTGCCGGGAAAGCCCGCCGCGACCACGGCGGCCAGCTCGATCAGCGCTTCCTGCGTCTTCGGATTCAGTCGTTCGAGGCTGATCTCGGCCCCCTCTTCGAGGTGCGGATCGAACGGCACCTGCAACACGGCCCGGCACCGCCGAGTGAAATGGTCGACGACCTTCGTCATATCGACCTTGCCGGATCGCGGCCGAACCGCATTGATGACGGCGATCGAGTTGCGCACCATCTCCTGGTGCCCGTGGGCATCCAGCCAGTCCAGCGTCGCCGATGCGCTGCGGGCGCCGTCGACCGAACCCGAGCTGACCACGATCAGCGCGTCCGCCTTGTCGAGTACCGCCGCCATCGCCGAGTGCATCAGGCCGGTGCCGCAGTCGGTGAGAACCAGGCTGTAGAACCTCTCGAGGACCTCCAGCGTGCGGGTGTAGTCGTCGGAACTGAACGCCTCCGACACCGCGGGGTCGCTTTCCGATGCGAGCACCTCCAGCCGGCTGCCGCCCTGCGAGGTGTACGCGCGGACGTCGCTGTAGGCCTCGATGCCCTCGGCGTCGCGCAGGAGATGACGCACCGTCGCGGGGGTCTCCAGCGGGATCTTCTGGCTCAGCGTGCCGCGGTCGGGGTTGGCGTCGACGGCGATGACGCGGTCCCCGCGCACCGACGCCAGTGTCGCGCCCAAGGTCGCCGTGACGGTCGTCTTTCCGACACCGCCCTTCAACGACAGCACCGCGATGCGGTGGCAGCTCCGCAGTGGCCGCTGCGCCTCGGCGATCAAGGCGTCACGCTTGATGACCTTCGGGCTTTCGCCGACGTTGAGCAGTTTGAACGAGCCCAGATACAGCCACTTGCGCCAGCCCTGCGAGGGCGCCCGCTTGCGCTGGCCGAGCAGAGCCACGGTGGACAGGTCCAGATACGGCCGCGGATCGTCGGTGGTCACCGTCGGCGTGACCTCTTGTGCAGGTGGTGTGGGTTGTGGGGGCGTCAGCGGCAGTCCGTTCGGTGGCGTCGGCGCAGTCCAGTCCGGCGGCACGTCCACGGCCGGGTCGCTGAAGCGATTCTGGCCACGGAATCCTGTTGGGCCAGAAGCGCTTTTCGGTGCCACAACATCTGTCACGCCGGTAACCAAGTCCTTGCCGAGACGATCCGCAGCGCGACGCGCCGGATTCTCAGACACCCTGAATGACTCCCTTTGGTTGCTTGGCTTACCCGCAGAATTTTACCGAAGGGACGCAGCACCCCGCAGTGCGCCGTTCTAGCCGACCCCGGCGTACGAATGCAATCCGACGGTAACCAGGTTGATGAAGAACAGGTTGAAAACCATCGCGACGAAGCCCACGACGTTGATCCACGCGGCCTTGCGGTCACGCCACCCGGCCGTCGAACGGGCATGCAGGTAGGCGGCGTAGATCACCCACGCGATGAACGCGACGGTCTCCTTGGGATCCCAGCCCCAGTACCGGCCCCACGCCTCCTCGGCCCAGATCGCGCCGAAGATCACCCCGAAGCCGAACACCGGGAACGCGAAGATCGTGGTGCGGTAGGCAATGCGGTCCAGGGTCTGCGCATCGGGCAGTCGCGCGATGATGCGGGCGACGACGCCCTCGCGGCCGGGCTCGGCCAACGGCGACATCTTCAGCAGAAACAGGATGCTGGCGACGCCGGCGACGAGGAAAACCCCCGAGCCGAGACTGACCACCGACACATGGATCGGCAGCCAGTAGGACTGCAGCGCGGGCATCACCGGCGCGGCATTGGTGTACAGCCACCGGCCCGAAACCGTCAGCAGGATCAGCACCGGAACCAGTACAAAGACCCACAGCGCACGGACCTGCGGACGGCGCAAAACGATGGCGGCGGCCACCAGGCCCGAGAAGCACGTCAGGTTGATGAACTCGTACATGTTGCCCCACGGCACCCGGGAGGTGGCCAGGCCGCGCAGCACGATGCAGACCAGCAGCAGGGCGATACCGAGATAGGTCAGCGCGAGCCCGGCGCCGCCGATCCGCTCGTCGACGGTTCGCCGGGGCGGCTCGGCCACGATGCCCGGCCCGCCGGCACCAGGACCGACACCAGCGCCCACCGCCTCACGCTCGACGGCCTTGCGGCTGCGGTTGTACGCCAATTCCACCGCGAGCAGGAGCAACGCCCCGACGAGCAGCACCACCGACGTGGTGAAGGCCCAGTCCGAGTACCTGGCCAGTCCGATGTCGATGTGGTCGTTCATGCGCGATCCGCAGTCTTTCGCTTGTCCATATCGCGTTCCTCTCGCTGCGCGTCGTCGGCCCCGGCTAACAGGCGCTCGGTCAACCGCTCGAACTCGTCGCCCCAGCCAGAGTTGTCGGTACGGGCCAGCCCGCCCAGCTCGACGTTCACGCTACCCGGGCCCGTGGGGCTGATCCGAACCCAGATCCGTCGCCGCCGGATCACCAGCGATACGAGGAGTCCGCCCATCATCGTCATCGCGAACACCAGCACCCATATCTGGGCGGGGTCGTGCGATACCTGCACGTTGATGAACGGCACCGCGCCGTCGAAGGCCACGATCGTGCCGTCGTCAAGACGGGTCGACTCGCCTGCGCCGAGGTTGACGCGGGCCATCTTGGTCAGCCTGCCCTGCTCGATGAGGCGCGGATCGAGGGTGAACAACGACTGCGGCCTGCCGGAGTCCAGACCGCTGTCGCCCTTGTAGATGTCGATGGCAACGGCCGGATCGTTGGGCGCAGGGAAGCTCGACGACAGCAGCGTGCCGTGGAGCTGCTCGGTGGGCGCGAACAGACCCTGCAGGGCGATCTGGTTCTTGCGGCGCTCACCGGCGTCGGGATAGGTGCCTGCGGGTGGGTCGAAACGCATCGCGCCCGAAGACAGCATGGTGATCTGGTCATCGGGCCGCCACTGCAGCGTCTGCGTGCGGGTCTGGCCATCGGGGAAGGTGACGGTGAAAGTCGGGGCATAACCATGGCCCTGCAGATAGATGCGGTCGCCGCCAATCCGCAGCGGGTGGTTCACCTCCAGCTCGTACGGCCGCCACGTGCCCGAGCTCAAGTCCTCACCGGCCTGGTATTCGACGTCCGCGGCGAACGACTTCGCCTGTCCAGTCGGTAGATAGTCGGCCTGGAAGTCGTTGACCCGCAGACAGATCGGACTCAGTGAGGTGCCGTCGACGGTGTTGCCCGCCCGGAAGGAGTCGAATGCCGCTGGCGACGCCGAGCAGAAGCCGGGCCCACCGTCTGCGACGACGATGACGTTCCCCTCGTAGCCGAACAGCTTCCCGGCGGCCACCGCGACGAGCAGCCCGAGAAGTGAGAAGTGAAAGACGATGTTGCCGAACTCGCGTAGATAACCCTTTTCCGCGGATACCTCGGTGATTCCGTCGTCACGGACCCGGGTGACCGTGCGCCAGCCCCGCAGTCGACCCTTCACCGCGGTGGCCAGTGCCTGCGGATCGCCGGTCATCTCGGCGGTGCGGTACTTGGGCAGCCGGCCGAAGTTTCGCGGCGCGGGCACGGGAACCGCGCGCATGCTGCGGACATGCTCGAGCATCCGAGGGGTCAGGCAGCCCACCAGTGAAATGAACAGCAGCGCATAGATGGCGGTGAACCAGAAGCTGGAGAACACGTCGAACGCCTGCACGCGATCCAGCCACGGGCCGATCGTCGGGTGATCGGCGATGTACTGCGCGACCTTCCCCTCGTTGAGGCTGCGTTGCGGCAACAGCGCACCCGGTATGGCGCCCAGCGCCAGCAGGAACAACAGCACCAGCGCGGTGCCCATCGAGGTCAACGTGCGCCAGGTGTTGCGTATCAGCGCGAAAAGGCTTCTCATATCGGCAACGTCACGTCGCTGACGAATGCGTCGCGGACCCAGGACACGAAGTCGTTCCACACCCCGGTGACCAACGCGGTGCCGACGACGATCAGCAGCACGCCACCGAAGATCTGGATGGCCCGCGCGTGCGTGCGCAGCCAGGCCAGTCCCTGGACCGCGCGGGCCGAACCGAATGCCAACAGCACGAACGGAATTCCCAGACCGAGGCAGTACGCGATGACGAGCGCAACCCCGCGCGCGACGTTGGTGCCGTCGGTCGCCGAGGCCACGGCTATCACCCCGGTCAGTGTGGGACCGAGGCACGGTGTCCAGCCGAGCGCGAACACCGCCCCGAGCAGCGGCGCACCCGCGAGCGTGGAGAGCTGACGCGGCGCGAACCGCGCGTCGCGTTGCAGCGCGGGGATGAATCCGACGAACACCAGGCCCATCACGATGGTGACCACGCCGCCGATTCGTTGCAGCAGAAGCTGATTGGTGATCAGCGCCGTCGTCATTCCCAGCACGGCGACGGTGCCGAGCACGAACACCGCCGTGAATCCCGTGACGAACAGCGATGCGGCCCCCGCGACGCGCAGACGCGCAGTGCGGACAGCGACGCCCTTTTCGCCTGTCGGAGAACCCGGCTGGTCCTCCACGCCGACGACGGCGGCAAGGTACGAGAGGTAACCCGGGACCAGCGGCACGACGCACGGAGACGCGAACGACACCAGCCCGGCGAGAATACTGACGAAGAACGCCAATCCGACCGGACCGTTGGCCATCAGCTGGTCAACGTGGTCGATGCTCACGTGCCACCCTTGTTCGGCGCACCGGATTCACTGGCCAGGCGTTCCACGACCGGCTGCAGGTCGTCGGCGAGCAGCTCCCGCAGGAAGACCGCGGCGACGCGGTGTTCGCGATCCAGGACCACCGTGGACGGGATGACGGTGGTGGGATACCGGCCGCCGAACGCGATCATGGTTCGCATGGACGGGTCGTAGATCGACGGGAAGGTGATCTTGCGATCGGTGATGAAATCCGTTGCGGCCTCGCGGTTGTTGTCGCGGACATCGATGCCGAGAAACGCGACGCCTTTCGCGCGGGTCGCCTCGTACACCTTCTGCAGCTGGGTGATCTCGGTGCGACAGGGCCCACACCACTGTCCCCAGACGTTGATCACCACGACGTCGCCGTCGAAGTCGTCGAGCGAGATCGTCTTGGCGGGATCCATCAGGTCGGGTCCGGTCAACGGGCCGGGGCGCCCGCGGCTTTGGGACGGGTCGTAGAAGATGTCGGTCTTGCCGCCGGGGGCGACGAACTCGAAGGTGCCGCCCTGGGCGACGGCGTCGGTACCGGTAGAGCAGCCGGCGAGCGCGACGCACACCGCACTCGTCAGCAAGGCCACCAACGCCTTCACTGCCCGGCCAGCTCCGCGTATCCCCAGCCGACGTAGCGGTCGTCGTGGAAATAGAAGGACGTGACAGACGCCAGGTTACACAGCCGCCTGGTCGGAAAGTGGTGCAGATTCTGCTTCGTCATCGCCCGCCGCAGCGTCTCTACGGGCAGCTGATGGCTGACGCACACCGCCTCGTGCCCGGCCGCCCTGATCCTCGCCCGGTCCAGCGCTGCCGTCATCCGCCCGGCGATTTCCTTATAGGGCTCGCCCCACGACGGTTGCCGCGGATTCCGCAGGTGCCACCAGTTGCTTGGATTACGGAGTGCGCCGTCACCTGGCGACACCCGTTGCCCCTGAAAAATATTCGTCGACTCGATCAGATCGTGGTCAGTGTCGACCGGCAGGTCGCGCAGCGCCGCGATGGGCGCCGCCGTCTCCTGTGCGCGCTCGAGCGGTGATGCGACGACATAGGTGATGTCGCGCTCCGCCAGCCATTCGGCAACCGCCCGTGCCTGGGCTTGACCGCGCTCCGACAAGTGGTAGTCCGGCAGCCGGCCGTAAAGGATCTTCTCCGGGTTGAACACCTCGCCGTGACGCATCACGTTCACGATCGTCTTCTCGGTCATGTCGGTGGTGTCGCTTCCGCTGCGGCACGCGCGGCACCCGGCAGGGCTGCGGCGATGCGATCGAATGCATCGTCATCCAAAGCCGCGGAGACGAACCAGGTTTCGAATGCGCTGGGCGGCGGGTAGACCCCAGCGTCGAGCAGTCCGTGGAAGAAGGCCGGGAAACGCCACGTCTCGGTGTCCCGCGCCGACGCGAAATCCGCCACCGGCTGATCGGTGAAGAACACGCTCAGCATGTTTCCCGCCCGCTGAACACGATGGGCCACACCGGCTTCCGTCAACGCGGCGGACAGCAAGCCGTCGAGGCGGTCGGCATTGGCGTCAAGCGTCGCGTAGACGGCGTCGTCGGCAGCGCGAAGCGTGGCCAGCCCCGCGGCCATCGCGACCGGATTCCCGGACAGTGTGCCTGCCTGGTAGACCGGCCCGAGTGGGGCCAGTCGCTCCATCACCTCGGTGCCGCCGCCGAAGGCCGCGGCGGGCAGACCACCGCTCATCACCTTGCCGAAGGTGAACAGGTCCGCGTCGACGGGATCTTTTCCGTACCAACCCGATCGGCTGACCCGGAACCCGGTCATCACCTCATCGGAGATCAGCAGCGCGCCATGCTCGGAGGTGACGCGACGCAGGGCGGCGTTGTAACCGGACAGCGGCGGGACGGTGCCCATGTTCCCCGGGCTGGCCTCGGTGATGACACATGCGATCTCGTCGCCGAACCGAGCGAAGATCTCGTCGATCGCCTCGACGTTGTTGTACGGCAGCACGATCGTGTCGGCTGCGGCGGCACCGGTGACGCCGGGCGACGAAGGCAGGCCAAGCGTCGCGACACCGGAGCCGGCATCGGCCAGCAGCGCGTCGCTGTGCCCGTGGTAGCAGCCGGAGAACTTCACGATCTTGGCGCGGCCCGTATAGCCGCGGGCCAGCCTGATCGCGCTCATGGTGGCCTCGGTGCCGGAGTTCACCAGGCGGATGCGCTCGACCGGAGCGACGCGGCCGACGATCTCGGAGGCCAACTCGGTCTCCGACGGCGTCGGCGCCCCGAAGGACAGGCCGTCGGTCGCGGCGCGCTGCACGGCGTCGACGACGGCGGGATGCGCATGCCCGAGAATCATCGGCCCCCACGAACACACCAGGTCGACATATTTGTTGCCGTCGGCGTCGGTGAGCCAGTAGCCGTTGGCGGACGTGATGAACCGCGGCGTTCCCCCGACCGAGTTGAAGGCCCGGACCGGCGAGTTCACCCCGCCGGGGATGACGGAGCACGCGTCGGCGAACAGGGCGGCCGAGGCCGCCGTCGTCGCTGAGGTGCTGCGCATGGCCACCAGTCTCCCAGCCGGGGCCCGCGCGTCAACTACAGGGTGTAGTGGTCAGCCCTTCGGGGTCAGCGCGAACACCGGGTGATCGGCATCGGCGGGGAGCTGACGCCAGTAGCCTTCGACGGCCTTGCCCGCCAGGGGGCGGTACACGGCGATGACAGGTCCCCGCTGCGCCACCGGCAGCTCGCTGGCGACGTATTGCTCGTCCCCGACCATGACGTCGGGGATGGCGCGCACGTTCTTCACCCACTCGGTCTCACCGCGCGTCGACACCAGGTACTTCACCCCGTCCACCACGGGCACGACCACGGGGATCTTCTGCGGCTGCCTGCTCAGGCGTTTGGTCACGGTCAGCGTTTCGCTGCCGCCGACGCCGGTCGCCATCGCGATCTTGTTGAATACCGTCCGGGTGAACCAGGGCGGCTTGAGGTACGCCATACCGTCCGAGTTTGATGGTTGGCATGCAAATGCCGCAATGGCTGGCGCGGGTCAATCGCCGCGTCGTCAACCCGATCCAGCGACTGTGGGCCGGCTGGGCGCCGATGTACGCCATTCTCGACCACGTCGGCCGGAAGTCGGGCAAGCCGTACCGGACCCCGCTGATGGTCTTCTCCACCAGGGACGGGGTGGCCATCATGCTGACCTACGGTCCGAACCGCGACTGGCTGAAGAACCTCACCGCCGCTGGTGGCGGCCGAATGAAGCGCTACGGCAAAACGTTCGAGGTGCGTGATCCGGCGGTCATGCCGAAGGCTCAAGCCGCGCGGTCGGTGACGCCGCGGTGGCAGCCGCTCTTCGCGCGACTGCCGTTCGAGCAGGCGGTGCTGCTCACCAGAGTCTAGCCGTCGGTCACCGCTTCTCGACGCAAGCGCGGATGGGCCCCTTGGCAACCGTGGTGAACGGCACCTCGCATGCGAAGTCCTCGTCCAGTGCGCGCACCCTCATGGCCCGAATCGTCGTCGCCAGCGCCAGCGTGGTCTCCAGCCGCGCGAAGTGCTCGCCGATACAGGGCCGTCCGCCGCCGAGGAACGGGAGAAACTGCCAGCGATTGCGGGCCTTGACGTTCTGCGGGCTGAAACGGTCGGGGTCGAACTCCATCGGATTGGGCCACAACGTCGGATCATGGTGCAGCGCATAGAGTCCCACGGCCACGAGACTGCCCGCCTCGACGCGGTATCCGTCGACGGCGATGTCGCGCGTCGCCAACCGCGCCACACCCGCGGCGGGCGGGCACAGGCGCAGCGCCTCGTGCAGCACCTGAACGGTGTATCCGAGCGCGGGGACGTCGTCGGGTGTCAGCTCCCGGTCACCGATGGCGGCCGCCTCAGCGGCCACGCGATCCTGGACCTCGGGGTGGTGTCCGAGGACCCACAGCGAGTACGTGAGCGCCGTTGCCGTGGTGTCGTGGCCGGCGAGCATGAATATCAGCAGGTCATTGGAGATGTCAGCATCCGAGATCGGCAGACCGGTCTGCGGGTCGCTGGCCGCCAGCAGGGCCTGCACCAGCGGCGCGTCCCGGGTCGGGTCCGCCCGGCTGGCCCGCACCATGTCGTCGGTGACCGTGCGCATCGCGGCGACGGAGGCACGGGCACGGCGGCGCGCCGGTGTCGGCATCCATCGCGGTGCACGCACAGGCCGGAGGGCGCGGTCCGCAGTGTATGACGACGCGACGTGCATGCAGCCGGCGATCGTGTCCGCGCGTTCGTTGAGATCGATTCCCAGCACCGAACGGCCGAGCGACTGCATGGCGATGCGGCGGCACTCGACGTCGAGGTCCACCTCTCCTCCGCCCGGCCACCGATCAACGAATTGCTGTGCTGCCCTGGACATGTGGCCGCCGAAGTTGCGGACATTGTGCTTGGTGAAAACCGGTTGCAGAGCCCTCTTGCGTGGGCGCCACTGCTCGTTGGGCAGGACGAACAGACTGTCGCCCGCCATGTTGCGCACCTCGTCGTGGATGACACATCGGTCAGACGATGCGTCGCTGCGCCCCAACACATCACGAATGGCGTCCGGTGACATCACCGCCACGATCGGCGGAATCAGCTGCTTGGGCCCGAATTGAATCCGGGTGATGGGCCCTCCGGCATCGCGGATGACTTCCTGACCGGTGTCCAACCTGCGCACCAGCTTCACCAGCTGCCTGATCGGCAGCGGGTTCTTCGGCACCAACGGCAATGCGCTGACGTCGACGGCCGCAGTCATGTCATTGATCATCACTCAATCACGCGCTCCAGGTTAGGGGTGCGCCTTCGCCTTTCGTCATGACCGTCCCGGCCATGACCCGCAGCCGATAGGGAGTCAGCCGCAACGCGGCGAAATCGTCGGACGACGGTCCGTCGACCCATTGCGGAATGATTCGCGGGTCATAGCCAACCGGCTCGGGGCCGTTGGCGAACTTCTCCCAGACCGCACTGCGCGTTTCGTCGTCCAGATACCACTCGACGAGGCAGTCGGCGTTGCACGTGTCGTGGCTAGGGGCCCAGTAGTTCAGCGACATCTGCGGGTGAACGGCGAGGTGCGCCCTTTTCACCGGGCTCGGCACCGTCGCGATCCACCCGAACAAGTCGGTGCCGTCCCACTCCCAGATCGGGTGCAGAACGCGGCTGCGGGGATGGCCGTTGGCGTCGACGGTGGCCGCGGACGCCCACACGATCGAGTGAGCCATCTCGACGAAGGCAGGCGCGATCTTCTCGAGAGACGTCACGCCGGAACTCTACGCGGAATTACTCGCTGTCTTCCTTCTTGCTGTCTTCCTTCTTGCTGTCTTCGCTGAACTTCGGATTGCCGTCGTCGTCGACCCAGTCGTTGACCGCGGTACCCGATACCGCGCCATCGGTGCCCGGCATCGAGATGGTCGGACGGTCGTCGTCGTTGTTCCCGGCCATTTCCTTGGCTTTTTGTTTGTGCTCATCGGTGACTTCCGGCTTTTCGGTGGGTTCCGGCCGATCGGGTGCATCGGTGACATTGTGGTGCTCGTCGGTCTCTGGTTCGGCCTTGCGCCGCTCTTCGGTGCTCTTTAGCTCGTCGGTGCCCTGTTTTTCGTCGGTGCTCATGCCCTAGGGACTGCCCCGTGGTGTGACCCATCAAACAGAGCCTGGCTAACCTGCAGGTACGGCACGTAGTGCGGCGGGCAAACTGGGCAGGAAGTGCCGGGTGGCGAAGGCCCGGATGTCATCGGGAGTCTTCAGCGGCTGCGCGCTGGGCAGCAGAAGCACCATCGCCGCATAGCGCAGGATGGTGTCGGCGAACTCGTTGACGGCCTGCTCGCCGATTCGCTCGGCGAAGCCGGCGGGGAAGATGACCCGCAGGGCTTCGGCCATCCGGATGATTGCCGCCCCGTAGTGGCGGCCGGCGAGTTCCAGGACGAGCGCCGGCTCGTCTCTGATCATCCGGTCCAGTACGCGATGCCTTCGGAATTTCAGGATTGCCTGGGTGAACGCTTCGACATAGTAGTTCGATTGCGGCCCAGCTTGTTTCAGCTCGCTGGCGATATCGGCGAACAGCGTCACGTTCTCACGTTCGATGACAGCGGCGATCAGCTCGTCCTTATTGCCGAAGCGCCGGTAGATCGTCGTGCGGCTGATCTTGGCCCGCCGCGCGACATCTTCGAGCGCGACCCGGCGAAACCCATGTTGCTCGAACTCGACGACGGCGGCGTCGAGGATGGCCTGAATGGTGGAGTCAGCCCCTGGCATAACCGGTCTGGGCGAAATCGTTGTACCGCAGGCGCATTGGCAGATGGTCCCACAGCCAGTTCACCGGCCGCGAGCGGCACAGCGAGGCGAAGCGCTGGTATCGACGTTCTTGGCGCGCGCTCCACGGCAGGCCGAGCAAGGCCCTGGTCCGTGGCGGCATGCCCCCGGTGGTGAGGAACGCAGCCGCAGGATTGAAGACCGGCGCGATCACCCGCCACAGCGCGGGCGATAACCCCTTGGGGCGCGGAAAGCCTTTGGTGACATAGCCGACGCCGTACTTGGCGGTCGGATGCGCCACGACGATCTCGTCGATCATCCGGTTCCAGTACGCCTCGAATCCGTCGTAGTCGGCGGGCATCGGGCGGTCGCTGACGCCGTAGCGGCGATACCAGGTCTTGGACTCGAGATAGATCTGTTCCTTCTCCTCGCGGGTCAGCCTCTTGACGAACGTGTCCGCGAAGTAGAGCACCTGATCGACGAAGGTCGCGTGCGCCCAGAAATACGTGTCCGGGTCCAGCGCGTGGTAGCGGGCACCGTCCGGCATCTCGCCCTTGATGTCGGTGTGAAAGTCGCGGACCCGGGTGCCCTCGTTGTCGTCGTCGGCGCCGTACACCGTCATGAAGATGGGCGGCAGCGACCGCTTGACCCTGGCGGCGGTGTCGTCGAAGAACACCGAATGGTCCAGGACGCCCTGCCCGAGTTCGGCGAGCATGTTCTGCAGCACTGCAGGCCGGGGTCCGATCAGATACATCCGGTTCTCGCCGAAATACCGCCAGACCAGGGAGTTCGGGCCCAACGGCAGGGCATCGACCGTCTGCTCGGCATTCTCGGCCAAATCAGTCATGTGAAACAGTGTTACAAATTTCGAACTTTGTACCAATAGTTACCGGTGTGATGCCCATCGCACCTGGATCGCGTCGCAGGCATATCCTCGACAGCCTCAGCTTTCGAAAGCACAAGGAGCGCCGGTGAAGCGTCTAGGCCCGCAGGACATGCTCTTCTTGTACGGCGAAACCCCCAGCTCGATGATGCACGTCGCGGCGCTGATGCCGTTCACGCCGCCTGCCGATGCACCGCCCAGCTATCTACGCCAGATGTTCGAGGACACCCGCGGCCTGGAAGTGGTCTCGCCGTGGAACCTCAAGCTGTCCCATCCGCGGATGTTGCGTCGGCCCGACCAGTCGTGGGTTGTCGACGACAAGTTCGACATCGACTACCACGTCCGGCGGTCGGCACTTGCCAGCCCGGGCGACGAACGCGAGCTCGGCATCCTGGTCTCCCGGCTGCACAGCCAAAATATCGACTTCACCCGGCCGCCGTGGGAACTGCACTTCATCGAAGGCCTCGAGGATGGGCGATTCGCGATCTATATGAAGATCCACCACTCGCTGGTGGACGGCTACACCGGCAACAAGATCCTCGAGCGCAGCATGTCGACCGACCCGTCGCTGCGGGATCAGCCGTTGTTCTTCAACGTCGGTCCGCCTTCGAGGTCGCGCCCCGAGACGCCGAAGCCGTCGCGCAATCCGATAATGAGTGTCGTCGGCGGCGCCGTTGGAGGGGCACAATCACTCCTCAACGTTGGAAAGGCGTTGTACAACACACAAATTCGCAGCGACGATGAATACGGGCATATCGCGAACTCCTTCCAGGCCCCGCATTCGATCCTGAACAAGCACATCAGCCGCAATCGACGGTTCGCCACGCAGGTCTACCCGTTCGAGCGCCTCAAGACCATCGGCACCAAGCAGGGCGCCACCGTCAACGACGTCGCGCTCGCCATCATCGGCGGCGGCCTGCGCGCCTTTCTCTCAGAGCTCGGAGAACTGCCCGAAAAGCCCTTGATCGCATTCCTGCCCGTCAACATCCGCCCGAAGGACGATGCCGGCGGAGGCAACGCGGTGGGAACGATATTGGCGACGATGGGCACCGACATCGAAGACCCAGTTGAACGACTGCAGGCCATCACCGCGTCGACGAGGGCGGCCAAGGGGCAGCTGCAGAACATGTCACAGACCGAAGTGCTCGCCTACACCGCGGGCTTGATGGCGCCGACGGCTTTCCAACTCGCCAGCGCGATGACCGGTGTCAGGGGTCCGTTGCCGTTCACGTTCAACTTGTGTGTGAGCAACGTTCCCGGGCCGCGAGAGACGTTGTATCTCAACGGAAGCCGCCTCGAAGCTACGTACCCGGTCTCCATCCCCATGCATGGCATGGCGCTCAACGTCACACTGGAGAGCTACGCCGACACGATGAACTTCGGGTTCATCGGTTGCCGCGACGCCCTGCCACATCTGCAGCGTCTCGCGGTGTACACCGGCGACGCGCTCGACGAGCTGGACAAGATGGCCTGATTGCATGCCGCTCGTCACGCGGACGCTCGACCTGTCGACGCGGTACTTCTGGCGTGTGGTCGGTCGGCCGGTCGACATCGCGGGCGTCGAGGGTTGGCTCGACTCGCCCACCAATGCCATCGAGGCGCGCGGCGACGACTGGCTCGATGTCCTCGACGAGGCGGGCCGGGTGCGCGCATCGAATCCCAATGACGGTCTGCTGCCGGCGTTCTCGGCTCTCGAGGGCCCCGACTTCTCGCCTGGTCGCAGTGGAACACGCTTTTCGCGCCCGGCGGTGAGCTGATCGCACGTGTCTGGGGCCGACGTGTCGAGCAACTGGCCCTGCCCGTCGAGCCGTTGTCGGTCAGCCGCGGCATGGCGAGCACGGTGCGCATCGTCGATGACGACACCGGCAACCGCTCCGGTGCCGCCTGGTTGCGCACCCTGAAGTCCGACAATTCGAAGGTGTACAGCGGTTTCTACCGCGTCGGCCACCTGCCCGGTGACGATCAACCGCACGTGCATGTCTCGTTTCCTCTCGAGAGCGGCAGCGTCCAGGTGTTCCTGACTCCGCGCAACGACGTCGACGGATCGTTCTGGTTGCATTCCCGCTCAACATCTTTCGGCGCCGACGGCGCTTATACGGTCGTGCGGTTCGGCGACGACTGGTATGCCGCACAGCCCCCGCTCCGGGAGACCTTCCACGTGTTCACCGACGAGGACGGCGTGCTACGTACGGACCACTGGCTCAAACTCGGCCGGTGGCAGGCACTTCAACTGCACTACCGACTCGAACGCGATTAGCACGGCGCAGCCGCGCCACACCGAGCACGACGAGCACGCCCGCCGCGGTCGCCAGCAACAGAGCGAGCGTCAAGAGCGGCGGACTGTAGACCGACGACGTGGTCATCGGCTCCCCGTCGATGATCGGGGGCACATCCACCGTCTCGACCGAAGCGAGCCAGCTCACCACCGATCCGGCCGCTGCGGCGAGGGCCAGCACCAATTCGACGATTGCGCGGATACGCGCCTTCACGACGCCGGCTCCGGCGGGATGCGCTCCTCGACCAGCCGTGTCAGCTCGGCCCGTAGCCGCTGGTGCTTGCGCGCCCATGCCTGCGCGCCACGGTCATTGGTCATCTTGAGGCCGATGCCCTTGCGCCCGCGCGGCACGCCGGTGAGTTCGCCGAGCGCGCGAGACGATTGCCATTTCTCCGCTTCGGCACTGGCGGCCGGGGGATAGATCTTCACGATGTCGTCGATGCTTATGCGTTCTTCGCCCTGCCGCAGGCGGTCCGGCGTCAGTTCCACCGAGGTGTGGATCCGGGCCGCCTTGACCTGGATCCACAGGAACCCCGTCACGAGAACGAAGAAAATTCCGGGCACCAGCCACTGGATGCCGTAGCCGGCCGAGAGCTGGATCAACGCCATCGCAGTACCCGCCGCAGGACCCGCCAGGAGCCACCACCAGCTGGCGCCCTGCTCGTAGAACAGAACCGGGGGCTGCGCGCTGCTGTCCGTCACTCCGCTCCCTTTTGTTCTTGTTCTTGTTCGAACCACTCCTGGGCGGGCGGTCGCATCATCAGGACGGCGCCGACCATGGTCAGAATCATCATGAGCAGCCAGATCGGCCCACGGCTGTACAACGCGAAGATCGCCAGGATCACGACGATCGCCAGCGAGAGCGCGATGGCCGCGCGCCGAAAGCGTGCGTCGCCGAGGCGTGCCCGCCCAGCCAGAAAGCCCAGCCCCAGACCCGTCGCGGCGAACAGCACTCCCATGCCGCGGAGCAATGTCGGCAGGGCGTCCGGGGACAACGCCAGCAAGAGCCCGAACGCCACCAGCAACACCGAGGCCGCCGCCCAGCACCAGAATCCAGCGGTGACGACTCGCGGTCGTGACTGTGGAGCTGTCATGGTCGGGTCAGCCTAGCGCTTCACCGCGTGAAGAACGCGTGGGCGTCCTTGCGGTGCAACAGGAACACCCCACCGGCGATCAGAACCGCTCCGAGGATGCCGCTGACCGCGTAGATCACCGCTGCGGCGGTGGGCCGGTCCACCGTGAAGAGGTTGGTCGCGATGTACACGATCGTCGCAACGCCGCCGCCGGTCAGCAATGTGCGCGCCCAGCGATAGCCGTGTCGCATCAGGATCTGGAAGGTCAGCACGACCGCCGCGAGGATCACCACGAAAAGCACCGATATCGCGACCACCGCTGTGGGGAGCCGCTCGTTGGCGTTGCCGAGCAGGTCGATGACGTGGCCGATGACCAGCAGCGGCAGCGAGGCCACCCACAGCCAGAAACCGGTGTCCACGTCCACCGGCCGGCCGGAAGGCTCGACCGGTGGGGTCACGCCAGCCAGCCGGCGACGTCGGCCGCCCAATAGGTCAGCACGATGTCGGCGCCGGCCCTGCGGATGCCGGTCAGCGTCTCGAGCGCCACCGTCTGCAGATCGACCCAGCCGTTGGCGGCCGCGGCGCAGATCATCGAGTACTCACCGGAGACCTGATAGGCGGCCACCGGCACCGGCGAGATGTCGGCAGCTGCACGCACCAGGTCCAGATAGGCCATCGCGGGTTTGACCATCACGATGTCGGCGCCCTCGTCGATGTCGAGTTCCACCTCGTGCAGCGCTTCGCGCGCGTTGCCCGGATCCTGCTGATAGGTCCGTCGGTCGCCGCGCAGGCTGGACGACACCGCCTCACGGAACGGGCCGTAGAAACCCGAGGCGAATTTGGCGGCGTAGGCCAGGATCACCGTGTCGGTGTGCCCGGCCGCGTCGAGTCCGTCTCGGATCGCCGCGACCTGGCCGTCCATCATGCCGCTGGGCGCGACGACGTGGGCACCCGAATCAGCCTGTGCGACAGCAAGTTCGGTGTACCGAATGTTGGTGGCGTCGTTATCCACCCTGCCGGTCGCGTCAAGTACGCCGCAGTGGCCGTGGTCGGTGAACTCGTCGAGACAGGTGTCGGCCATCAGCACCGTGTCCTCGCCGAGGTCCTTGGCGAGATCGCGCAACGCCACGTTGAGGATGCCGTCCTCGGACAGGCCGATCGACCCGCTCGCGTCTTTGTCGGCGTCGCGCGGCACGCCGAACAGCATCAGACCGCCAACCCCAGCGGTAACCGCATCGGCGGCAGCCCGTCGCAGCGAGTCACGCGTGTGCTGCACGACTCCGGGCATGGAGGAGATGGGCCGCGATTCCGAAATGCCGTCGGCCACGAACATCGGCAGCACCAGATGCCTTGGCTCCAGCGAGGTTTGCGCCACCAAACGACGCAACGCAGGTGTCGACCGGAGCCTCCGGGGACGGTGACGTGGAAAAGGCATGCAAGGCCACCTTCTTCCGCGGCTAGCGGCGACGACTCTTCTTACGCGGTGGCGGCAGCGCACCCTCGGCGCGCAACCGAGCCGCGTGCTCGGCAAGTGCCTCGACCAGCGGGCCCACGGCGGCGACCTCCGGCTGCACGTCGACACGCAGGCCGAATTCCGCTGCGGTCTCGGCGGTCTTGGGCCCGATGCACGCGACGATCGTGCGCGCATGCGGCTTACCCGCGATACCGACGAGATTGCGCACCGTCGAACTCGAGGTGAAGCACACCGCGTCGAAACCGCCGGTCTTGATCATCTCGCGCGTCTGTGCCGGAGGCGGTGCCGCGCGCACCGTGCGGTACGCGGTGACATCCTCGATCTCCCAGCCACGTTCGCGCAGGCCCTCGGCCAAAGTCTCGGTCGCGATGTCGGCGCGCGGTAGCAGGACCCGGTTCACCGGATCGAAAACGTCGTCGTACGGCGGGAACTCGTCGAGCAGGCCCAACGACGACTGCTCGCCCGCCGGCACCAGTTCGGGATTGATACCGAAGGCACGCACCCGATCCGCGGTCGCCTGACCGACGCAGGCGATCTTCACCCCGGAGAACGCGCGGGCGTCCAGGCCGAACTCGTTGAACTTCTCCCACACCGCACGCACCGCGTTGGTGGAGGTGAACACCACCCACTGGAACCGGCCGTCGACGAGGCCCTTGACCGCACGCTCCATCTGCGCAGGGCTGCGCGGCGGCTCGACGGCGATGGTCGGTACCTCGATCGGCAGTGCGCCGTGGGACACCAGCTTTTCGCTCATCTCGCCGGCCTGGTCCTTGGTGCGGGGCACCAGCACGGTCCAGCCGTACAGCGCGCGGCTCTCCCACCAGTTCAGCTTGGCGCGGTTGGCCACCGTCTTGCCGATCGTGACCACCAGCGGACCAGACAACGGGCCGGCGGGCTCGGTGCCCGCCAGGGTCGCCTTGTCGAGCAGGCCGGCGAGGGTGGTTTGCACCGAACGCTGCTGGCACGTCGTGCCGTTTGCGGTCACCACCGTCGGAGTGGCGTCCGCCAGCCCGTGCTCGATCAGCGTGCGCGCCGCGTCAGGCAGATGAGACGCGGTGGCGTGCAGGATCAGTGGGCCGGGCGCCGCGGCCAACGACTCCCAGTCGACGTCACCGCGGACATCGGCGACGGTATGCGCCGACCCCAGCGGGAGGCCCGCGTATGTGGGTACCGCCGTCGTATCGGGCAGGCCCGGCACGATCTCGAAATCCAGGTGCGTCTTGGCCAGCGCCGTCACCTCGGTGATCACCGCATCCACCGACAGCGGATCGCCTGCGACCAGTCGCACGACGTCGACACCGGTCTTGGCCTCCGTCGCCAGCGTCTTGGCGACCTCGACCGGATCACCGAGCGCGGGCCGGATGTCGGTGCCACCTGGGATTGCCGGCGAAACCGGGGCGGCATCGGCATTGCCGTCGCCGTCCTGGGCTTGTGGGGGCTCGGCTGGTTCAGGTCCCGACTGCGGCGGCAACTCGGAACCCGCAAGGGCGAGCACCGCTTCGGGCACATCGGGGTCGGTGAACACCAGGGCGGCGTTGGCTAGCACCGTGCGGGCCCGCGTCGTCAGCAGACCGGGATCTCCCGGCCCCGCACCGACGAACATGATGCGGCCCGGCTTCGGCTTGCGCCCCCGCCCGCTCCCTTGGGCTGTCATCTATCACTCACCTCAATGCTCTTCGCGCGCTCATCGCAGCCCTAGCTGCGCCCTGTCTCCGCCATGAGCTCGCGCGCCCCCAGTTCGAACAACTCCTCGGCCACCGAGAGCCCCAGCTCCCGTGCCCGATCGGTCGTCCCGACCCCGGACGCACGGATCACGTCGGATCCGTCCAGCGTCGCCACGCAGCCGCGCAGCGACACCTCTTCGAAGACACGGCCGTCCTCGTCGATGGACTCGACCACCTCGGCGATCGCACCCACCGGAGCAGAACAACCCGCCTCCAGTGCGGCGAGCAGGGCCCGTTCAGCGGTGACCGCTGCGCGGGTGTCGGCGTCGTCCAACTCCGACAGCAGCGCGGCGAGCCCGGTGTCGCCCGCGCGGCACTCGACCGCGAGCGCACCCTGAGCCGGCGCTGGCAACATCTGCACCGGATCAAGCGTCTCGGTGACATCGGCCAGTCGTCCGATGCGGGCCAGACCCGCACGGGCGACGACGATGCCATCGAGATCACCGTTGCTAACCCTGTTCAACCTGGTATCTAGGTTGCCTCTTAGGGGGCGGATTTCCAAACCGAGACCCAGTGCTCTAAGCTGCGCGGTCCGTCGCGGGCTCGATGTCCCGATCACTGAACCCGCAGGCAACTCCCCCAGCACCAGTCCATCACGGGCCACCAGGGCGTCGCGGGCGTCTTCGCGTGGGGGTATCGCGGCAATCGTGAACCGCGGGTCGGGTGCCGTCGGCAAATCCTTGTAGGAATGCACGGCCATGTCGACGTCACCGCGGTCGATGGCCTCACGAAGCGCCGCGGTGAACACTCCGACACCGATATCTGCGACCGGTTCATCGGAGCGGTCGCCGTCGGTCGAGATGATCACCAGTTCGGCAGCGTGCCCTCTGGCTTCCAACGCGTCTTTGATCACACCGGCCTGTGTCGTGGCCAACAGACTTCCGCGGGTGCCTATCCGGATTGGCTCAGTCAAGCTCTACTCGGTCTTGTCGAGATCGGTTGCCATCAAAGGCAATTCGCCCGCTGCCACGGCGTCGACGGCCTGCTGGTCGAGCTCGAAGAGCTCACGCAGCGCCTCGGCGTAGCTGTCGCCTCCCGGCGCACTGGCCAGCTGCTTGACCCTCACGGTCGGCGCATGCAGCAGTTTGTCGACCACCCGCCGAACGGTCTTGGCGACTTCGTCGCGGTGTGCCGCCTCGAGCCCGGGCAGCCGGTTGTCCAGGCGTAACAGCTCGGCCTCGACCACATCGGCGGCACGCTGGCGCAGCGCGGTGACGGTGGGTGTGACCTCCGCCATCCGCTGTCCGGACAGGTAGTTGGCCACTTCGGCGGCGACGATGGCGCGGGCGGCCTCGGTGTCCGACGCCGCGGCGCGCGCCGACGGCTCACGCTGGATCCTGTCCATGTCGACGACGTAGACATCGGGAAGCCCGGCGACGGCGGGGTCGACGTTGCGGGGCATGCCGAGGTCGCAGATCACCAGCTGTTTGGGCGTCTGGCCGTGCGCAAGCCCCCGGTGGACGTCGGCCAGCGACACCACCGGCCGTACGGCCCCGGTGCAGCTCACGACCACGTCGGCATCGGTCAGCGTCGGAGTCAGATGGTCGAACGGGAACGCCTCGGAAACGACACCGAGCTCGCGAACCTTCTCGGCGAGCCGCTTGGCGCGCGGCAGCGACCTGTTCACGATGTGGATGCGCTCGACACCCGCCTTGACCAGGTACCTGGCCGAAAGCGAGCCCATCGCGCCAGCTCCGATGACGACCGCGCTGCGGCCTGCCAGCGAGCCCAGCTTGGCGTCGGCCATATCCAGCGCCACCGAGACCACGGAGGCGCCTGCGGAGTCGATACCCGTCTCGGCGTGCACGCGCTTGCCGACCGAAAGAGCGCGCTGCGCCAGTTCATGCAGTGTGCGGCCGACGGTGTGGTTCGTCTCGGCGGTCGCGTATGCACGTCGCACCTGCCCGAGCACCTGCTGTTCGCCGACCACTGCGGAGTCCAGGCCGCTGGCCACCGCGAACAGATGCTCGACGGCCGCCTCGGCGTATCGGACGTAGGCGTATTTCGTGAGGTCACCCAGGCCCATACCGGATTGCTCCGAGAGCACCTGCCCGATGACCGAAAGCCCGCCGTGGAAGGCCTCGACGACGGCGTAGACCTCGACGCGGTTGCAGGTCGACAGCACCATGGCCTCGGTCACCAACGACGACTGAAGGACTTTCTCGACGATCTTGGCCTGTTCGGCCTCGTCGGTGCTCAACCGTTCCAGCACCGACACCGGCGCGCTGCGGTGCGAAACCCCGAAAAGCAGCACGCTCACGGCATCATCACCACGCAGTCCAAGGTAGTCGCTGACCTGCTGGGCCACCAAATTATCGACGTTGCCGAGATGGGACTTTCGACACGTGAGACGGCCGGGATCCGTACCGGAACCTTATTTCGGCGAGGGGTTACCGAGGTCGGCCCGCAACCGGGGCTCATCGATCTCCCAGTAGCTGTGCTCAGCGCCGTCGAGCAGCACCACCGGCAGCCGGTCGCCGAATTCCGCCCGCAACGCAGAATCGCCCGCGGCGGCGGCCGCGTCGACGTCGGTGACCGTCAGCGCGAAGCCCAGCTCGTCGGCGAGCTCCGCAAGCCGTGTCGCGGCCACGGTGCAGATCGAGCAGCCTGCGCGTGTGAGCAACTCAACCCGCCTATGCATCACGTCAGTATCGCCGCACCGTGACTTAGGCTGAAAACGTGTCCGACTCCGACGTCATCGAGCCTGACGCCGATGAACAGCAACTCGCGGGCGAGGCCAGCGCGGGTGCGGCAGTCACCGACCTGGGCGATGCCGGCACACCACCGGCCCCGCCGCCCGATCTGACCGCGGCGGCGTTCTTCGACGTCGACAACACGCTCGTGCACGGGTCGTCCCTTGTGCACTTCGCGCGCGGCCTGGCCGCCCGCAAGTACTTCACCTACGGCGATCTCGGCCGATTCGCCTACGCGCAGGCCAAGTTTCAACTGCTCGGCCGCGAGAACAGCGACGACGTGGCCGAGGGTAAGCGCAAGGCGCTCGCGTTCATCGAGGGCCGGTCGACAGCGGAATTGATGGACCTGGGCGAGGAGATCTACGACCAGATCATCGCCGACAAGATCTGGCCGGGTACCCGCGCGCTGACGCAGATGCACCTCGATGCGGGTCAACAGGTGTGGCTGGTCACCGCGACGCCGTACGAGCTGGCGGCCACGATCGCCAAGCGCCTCGGGCTGACCGGCGCGCTGGGCACCGTTGCCGAATCCGTCGACGGCGTGTTCACCGGCCGGTTGGTCGGCGACATCCTGCACGGCGCGGGCAAGGCGCACGCGGTGCGGTCGCTGGCCATCCGCGAGGGCCTGAACCTGCGGCGCTGCACGGCGTATTCCGACAGCTTCAACGACGTACCGATGCTGTCGCTGGTGGGCACGGCGGTGGCGATCAATCCGGACGCCGACCTACGTGACCTAGCCCGCGAGCGCGGATGGGAGATCCGCGACTTCCGCACGGCGCGCAAGGCGGCGCGGATCGGGGTGCCGTCGGCCCTGGCCCTGGGCGCCGCAGGCGGCGCGCTGGCGGCGATCGTCTCGCGGCGCCAGGACGGTGGCTGACCACGTCACCCCACCGGGTGCCGAATCTGCGCTGATAGGCTCGCGCCGCCGGTACGAGACGAAGAGAACGCTATGGCTATCGCTGAAGAGATCATCGGAACCCACTACCGCTACCCCGACTACTTCGAGGTCAACAGGGAGAAGATCCGCGAGTTCGCGCGCGCGGTCAAGGACGAGCATCCCGCGCACTACGACGAGGATGCCGCCAAGGAGTGCGGGCACGACGCGCTCGTCGCTTCCCTGACGTTCCTGGCGGTGGCAGGGCGGCGTGTGCAGATGGAGATCTTCAATCAGTTCAAGGTGCCGATCAACATGGAGCGGGTGCTGCACCGCGACCAGAAGCTGGTCTTCCACCGGCCCATCCTGGCCGGGGACAAGCTCTACTTCGATTCCTACCTGGACTCGGTGATGGAGTCGCACGGTGCGATCCTCACCGAGATCCGCGGCGAGGTGACCGACGCCGAGGGCAAGCCGGTGATCACCAGCGTCGTAACGGTGATGGGCGAGGCCGAGAACCACGAGGCCGGCGAGATCAGCGCACAGATCGCCGCCGCGCGCGACGAGGCGATCGCGAAGATGGTTGCTAAGCAAAGCTCCAAGGGGAGCTAACCGAAACCGCTATCCGAGGAACGCGTTTCGCCGGTTGGCCAACAACTGGTACAGCGTCTGCTGGATGGTTTCGCGCACATTGTCGGTCAGCTCGAACGTCACCATTGGATCGTCGGCGGCAGACTCGTCGTAGTCCGCCGTGTAGATCGGTTCGCCGAACTGGATGTGCCACTTCGATGGCAGCGGCACCAAGCCCAGCGGTCCGGCCGCCGGGAACAGCGGGGTGACGGGGAAATACGGGAGCCCGAGCAGGCGGGCCAGCAGCTTGATGTCGGCGATCATGGGGTAGATCTCTTCGGAGCCGACGATCGAGCACGGCACGATCGGCGCCTTGGTCCGTAGCGCGGCCGCCACGAACCCGCCCCGACCGAACCGCTGCAGCTTGTAGCGGTCCTTGAATTGCTTGCCCAGACCCTTGTAGCCCTCGGGGAAAACTGCGGTCAGCTCCCCTGCGGCCAGCAGCCGGTGCGCGTCGGACGTGCAGGCCATGGTGTGGCCGGCCTTGCGCGCGGCCTGGCCCACCATCGGCATGTTGAAGACCATGTCGGCTGCCAGCAGGCGCAGGTCGCGGTTGGTCGGGTGGTTGTCGTGGACCGCCACCGACGTCATCAGCCCGTCGAAGGGCAACACCCCGGCATGGTTGGCGACGATCAGTCCCGCGCCGGACTCCGGCAGATTCTCGATGCCGCTCACCTCGACGCGGAACCACGACTTGAAAAACACTCGCAGCAAAGGCAGGAAGATTGCGTCGTTGAGATGGGCATCGAAGCCGAACTCGTCGACGGTGTAGTCGCCCATCATCCGCTTGCGGATGAACTCCGCCCCAGCGGCGATTCGTTTGGCCAGTTCAGTGGGAGGCGCGTCGGCGCTCACTGTGCCTGAAGCAGCGCCACGGACCTGGTCGATTTCATGAACCACCGCGGCGATCTGTTCGGCAGAAGCGTGCGCTCCGCCGTCCGACAGCAGGGACGGATGTCGGCGCGAGCTGTCCGCGCGCGCTGCGGCGGCCCGCCGCTGGGCCGACGAGCGGCCCGAATTTGAGTGCAGCGGAATGACTTTGGCTTTCGACTCGCCAGCCACGTTGTTACCTTCTCCCCCACCCGATACTGATTGTTGCTGCTATCTTCCCCACCGCTGCGCCGCTGCCACGGCTCGACTCTCCATTGAGCGTACCCACTTAGGGTCGATGATCGGGGTCAACCCGCGACCTCGGACATAGTCGTCAAAGGCTTCCACGGTTGTCCACTTCGGGCTGTAGCCAAGGTCATTGCGCATACGCGCGGTGTCCATGACGCGGCCATAGCTCAAGTAGTCAATCTGCTCTCGATCGAGTTCAGTGTAGCGAGTCGCGCGCGATAGCGAATCCACAGCGGAGAGCGCGGGTCGCGGCACCGGCAGCGCTAGCCGGCCGGCACGTCGGATGGCCTGACTCATCATCATGATTCCCGAGGCACCGATGTTGAACGTGCCCGATTTGCCCGCCATCGTGGCGCGCTCCAGTGCGCCGAGCGCGTCCTGCTCGTGCAGCAGTTGCAGTCGCGCGTCGTGCCCGATGACCGTCGGTACCACCGGTCCTGCGAGATAGCGCGAGAGCGCGGTGTCCATGGCGGGGCCGATCATGTTGGCCAGCCGCAGGACGGTGACGGTGATGTCGGGCCTGCGCCTGCCCACACCGCGCGCGTAGCCCTCGATGTCGATGCTGTCGCGGGCGAACCCCTCGCCCGGTGGCCGCCGCGCGCTGCTGGCCTCGGTGAACAGCACGGGGTCGTGGGCGTGCGAGCCGTAGACCTCCGACGTGGACTTCACGATCACGCGTCGCACGGTCTCAGCCTTTTGGCAGGCGGCGAACAACTGGATCGCGCCCATGACGTTGAGTTCCTTGAGCGCTGCCCGCCCACCGGCGCGCGGTGCGTACGACGCCGCGGCGGCATGCACGACGGTATCGACGTCACCGTTGCGGATGACCTTGGCGATGAACGGGTTACGGATGTCGGCGCGAACGAATTCGGCGCGGCCCATCCGGCGCAGCATGTCCTTGCTCGGCGCGACCGCGTCGACCGCGATCACGTGATTGATCAACGGGTTCTGGGCCAGCCGAGCCGTCAGGTACCCACCGAGGAAGCGGCAGGCACCCGTGACCAGCACAACCTTGGGGTAGCCGACGGTGTCGTCCGGAGAACGACCCTCAGAATCCATCCGGTCAGCCTAGCGACCCGACGAGTGAACTACTTGCCGAGTTTTCTGCGCTGAACCCTGGTGCGACGAAGCAGCTTGCGATGCTTCTTCTTCGACATACGCTTACGCCGCTTCTTGATGACTGAACCCATGAACTCCGCTACCTAGATATTTCTATGCACGTCCGTGCACCACGACTCGAGCAGCTACCTTACCTGGGCGGCCCGGGTAAGCGAAAAACGCGTGACGGAGCCGGACGGCCGGCCCAAACGATCAGCCTGCGTCGAAGTACGAGCTTTCGAGCATGTCGTGCACGGCCTTGGCATGCACGCGGAACGAACGGCCGACACGCACCGCGGGCAGCTCTCCGTTGTGCACCAATCGATATACCGTCATCTTGCTGACCCGCATCAGACTGGCCACTTCCGCGACGGTGAGAAATTGAGCACGTGGCGGCTGGCCGTCGGAAGCGCCAGTGTCTCGCTTGCCGCTCGCCGAATCGCGCCCCGATGGCCCGTTCATAGACGTCATCGCAACCCATTCGTTCAGGCACGAGCAGTTCCAGCAGCTTCCCCACCGCTGGCTCCGACCCGTGCTTACACGAGGAGAATAGCGTGGCGGATGGGGTTACTGCGACGGGTGTGGGCTAATCAATTTGAAAACTTTGAACTACTAGGATGTAATTCCTAGCTGCTCAGACCGCATTTTTGCGGCTTCCACCGCAGATGCGACTGCCGCTCGCAAACCGCCTCTTTCAAGTTCCCGCAGACCAGCGGCGGTGGTACCCCCGGGCGAGGTAACTGTCGCCCGCAGCTGCGCGGCCGTGGTGTCGATGGCCGTTCCGAGCGCCACATCGCCCGCCGGCTGCGCCTCATCGAGACGTTCCAGCAACATCGCGGCCGAGCCCGCCATTGTTTGCACGACAAGATCGGTCGAAACCGACCGCGGCAGACCGGCCGCGACACCCGCGTCGACCAACGCTTCGACCATCAAAAAGAAGTAGGCCGGGCCCGACCCCGACACGGCGGTGACGGCGTCGAGCTGCGACTCGGGAACGGTGAGCACACCGCCGACGGCGTCGAAGATCGCCGACACCTCCGTGAGGTGCTCAGGGGTTGCGAAGCGGCCGGGCGCAAGGGCGCTCACCCCGCCGCCGACGACGACGGGGGCGTTGGGCATCACCCGGATGACGGGCGACCCTGCGGGCAGCTTGTTCTCGTAGAACGCCGCCGTGACGCCTGCCGCGACGGTCACGAAAACCTTTTCGGCAGTGTCGGTTTCCGCTCGCGCGGCGGCCTCGGCGATCTCGGCCACCAGACCCTCGACGTCGAAGGGCTTGACCGCGACGATGACGTACGTCGCGGTGTCGACCGCATCGCCGACCGTCGTGACCAGCACCGAGTACGTCCCGGACAGGTACTTCGCGCGGCCGGGGTCCTTCTCGGCGACCACCAGGTCCTTGACCTGCCGTCCGGCGCGCAACATGCCGGACAGCAGAGCCTCACCGATACTTCCGCCGCCGATGATCGCGATTCTGGCCATGCGGGCAAGCATTGCAGACGCCACTACAGCCCGTGATGGGCAGCCGTCACGATCCCTGCGGCACCATCGCCAGCTGGCGGCTCTGCACGATGATGCGGCCCTCGCAGTCGACGACGACGTGGTCTTCGTCGAACCAGTCCTGGCCGATCTGCACCGTCGTGCAGAGCACCCGTAGCCAGCCGTCCGCGGGCAGTGCCCTCAGGTAAGCGGTGAGTTGGACGGTGGGCGCCCAGCCGAACCGGTTGACGCCGAACGTCACCGGAGCCGACACATCGCCGCACAGCAGCGCGAAAAGCACGTCCGGGGCCACCCCCTTGGGCCGCACCCAGTACTCGATCACCGGCGGCCCGCCGTCCGACCTCGGCTGCATCGTGGTCAGCGAGGGACGGATATCGCAGCCGTGCGCCAGATGGACGATGTCGGCCATCCGGTGGCCCGGCCCGATCGGCTCGAGCCCGGGCGGTGGGTCGGGCTGCATCAACGGGATGACGGGATTGACCGAAAGCAGCGGTGGTACATCGTGCTCGGGCTCACCGAGCGTGACCGAGGCGCGCACGGCGGTGCGGTCCCCCTGCGTCAGTTCGACATCGACCAGGCCGACGCGGCGCCCGCGCTTGCGCACAATGGTGCTCACTCGCATCGGGCCCGGATCCGGCGCCCACAGGAAGTTTCCGGAAACCGCGATCGGCTCCCCCTCGCTCCCCTGCCCCCTGGAATACTCCGTCCGCGCGGCGTTCGCGCACAGCGCCAGCATCGCCCCGCCGTGCACCTTCTCGCCGATGGTCCAATGCTCGTTCAGCTCACCGTCATACGCGCCGTCGCCGGCACTCGACAGCACCATGGCATCGGTGAACAGGGTCGAGCTCGACATGTGGGTCCCAATCTCCGTCAGCGCAGCAGGTTGGCGCGGGCGAACTGCAGCGACTCGGCCAGCAGCGCCTCACGCTCACCCGCCGACCGCGCCCCCGACGTGGTCACCTCGAGGATCACATGGCCGGAGAAATTACTCGCGGCCAGCATCTCGCAGACCTCGACGGTCGGTTGGGTGCCGCGGCCAGGGACCAGATGTTCGTCGGCCGATGCACCGCTGCCGTCGCACAGATGCAGGTGCACAAGGCCCTCGCCCATTCTTTGCGCCATGTCCAGGGCATCGGTGCCCGCGGTCGCGGTGTGCGACAGATCGAGTGTGTAGTGGGCGTGGTTGCCGTCCAGCGGGTCGTAGGACGGCGCAAACGCCGAGATGCCCGGTCCTGGCTTGCCGCCGCGCTTGCGCATGCGCTCGATGGACGTCTGGCCGGCACCGAAGAACCGATCGGCGCGGAACGGGAACATGTTCTCCACCGCCACCATCACGTTGCTGGATGCCTCGAGTTCGGCGACCTGTTCGGTGAACCCGTCGGCATATCGCCGTTGCCACCGGAACGGGGGATGCACCACCACCGTGTCCGCGCCCAGCTGTTCGGCGGCGCGCACGCTGCGCTCCAGTTTCGGGATCGGATTGGCGCCCCACACCCGCTGCGAGATCAGCAGGCACGGTGCGTGCACCGACAGCACCGGCATCTCGTAGCGCTCGGAGAGCTCGGCGATCGCATCGATGTCCTGCGACACGGTCTCGGCCCACACCATCAGCTCGACACCGTCGTAGCCGAGGTCCGCGGCGTACTCGAAGGCCGCCTCGGTCCTCAGCGGGTAGACCGAGGCCGTCGACAGACCGACCTTGATTGCGGGGCGCACGTGTCTATTCGGCGGCAGCCATCAACCGGACTGCAGCAGGGCCAGCGGTCCCAACGTGACCAGCGCCCCCACAGCCACCGCGATCAGCGTGCTGCCGATGTCCTCGGTCTTGCGCACCACCCGCACGCCGACCACCAGACCGAGAATCACCAGCACGGACAGCACCAGCGCGACGATGTTGTTCCACTTCCACAGCTGGTCGAAAGCGACGAACAATCCAGCGCCGAACGCCACCGCCAGCACGGATTGCCCCACGATCCACACGCCGTGCATGAACGACGACATGGTCTTCGGCGCGGCCGGTTCGGCATCGCGGTCGGCACCGTGGTCGACATCGATGTCCTCGACAGCGGTCAGCGGGCCGCCCCGGGCGATGTCGTCGGCGACCGTCTGGCCGCCGAACAACGGGCCCGCGGCCGTTCGCAGGTACGACGGCGAGCTGTCGGAATCCTTGACGTCCTGCTGGACGGCGGCGACCGTGTCGACAGCGTCGGCGTCGTCGTCGACCTCGGTGGATCCGCTCGCCGAATCCGACCAGTCGACGGCGGGGTCCTCGTCGACAGGGTCCGGGTCGGGGCTCATCTCCTCGGCGTCCACCCCGAGTGCGTTGAATCGGCGCGCCGCATAGCTCGAGCGGCGTGGTGGCGCGAAGAAGTCCAGGTCGACGTCGGTGTCGCGCTGCTGGATGTGGGCCGTGTAGTCGGAGACCGCGCCGGCGTAGTCGTCGTCGTTCTCGTCGGCCGATTCGGCTTCGGGCTCGTCGACGGTTTCGGCTTCGGTTTCGGTCTCGGTGTCGTCTTCGGTTTCGGTTTCGACGTCCTGATGGTCGACGGCACCATTGGTGGCCGCCTGGTTGCTCAGCTCGTCGTTGACAGCCTCGACAGGCTCAACGGTCTCGACGGGTTCCTCGGAGGGCTCCTCGACGACCTCCTCGGCGGGTTCCTCGGCGACCTCCTCGGCGACCTCTTCGGCGACGGGCTCCTCGACCACGGGCTGACCCGCGACCTCCTGAGCTGCCGCTTCCCGTTCGGCGATGGTGTGATCAGTGACGATCGGGATCTCGCCGGTCAACTCGGCTACCGAGATCGAATCGGTGTCGCCGCGACGGCGCCTACGGCGCCCACCAGCAGGCGGGGCGCCGATTGTGCCGTTGCGCGCCAGCAGCTCGGCGACCGAGATCGGTCGCGTGCTCTGGCTGTCTTCTGGTCCTGTCATCGTCTCTCGCCTCTGGGCCGTCAGGCCTTCCTGGATTTCGGTGCCGCGTGAGCCTCCGGTCTGCCGGTCACGGATGTCTCCACCAAGGCCGTTCCATCGGCCTCGCTGTCGAGTTTCCGCAGAATAAGCCCTTCTCGCAATGCCCATGGGCAGATATCCACGCTTTCGACGTCCAGCGCCTTCATGCTCGCCTCGGCTACCAAGGCCCCGGCCACGATCTGCGGGGCCCGCTCGGTACTCACCCCTTCCAATTCCGCACGGTCAGCCGCGGTCATCCTAGAGATGAATGCTATGAGCTGCCGAAGGCCGGTCGCGGTGAGCGTCCGCTTGACCCGCGGACCTGCCCCGGACGGGGCGGCGCCGGTGAGCCGGGCCAGCGAGCGGAACGTCTTGGAGGTCGCAACCGCCAGGTCCGGGTTGCCGGCCTTGAGCATCTCAGCGCCTGCGTCGGCGAGTTCGGTCTCCAGCCAGTCACGCAGCATGTTGACGCGACGGCGGCCGGGCGGATCGTCGGGCAGCCATTCGCGGGTCAGCCTGCCCGCGCCGAACGGCAGTGAGAGCGCCACTTCCGGTTCCTCGTCGACACCGTTCGACAACTCCAGGGAACCGCCACCGATGTCGATGTTGATGATGCGCCCGGCGCTCCAGCCGTACCACCGCCGCACGGCGAGGAACGTCAGCCTGGACTCGTCGACACCGGTCAGCACCTGCAGCGCCACCCCGGTCTCGGCGTGCACCCTGGCGAGCAGTTCTTCGGAGTTCTTGGCGTCGCGCACGGCGGAGGTGGCGAATGCCATCAACTCGGCGCAGCCCGAACTCGCCGCGATCTTGGAGAATTCATCGAGGGTGCCGATCAGCTTGTCGGCGCCCTTGCGGGTGAGCTTGCCGTGGCTGTCGATCGACTCTGCGAGGCGCAGCGAGGCCTTGGTGGAACTCATGGGCGTCGGATGGCCGCCCCGACGAGCGTCGACCACCAAGAGATGGACGGTATTGCTGCCGACATCCAGCACGCCTAATCGCACTCTTTCAACTTAATGGGTTTACCGTTGAAAACCGTGAGCGCATCGCATCCCGGTGAGGTTGAACTCGACTTTGCCCGTGAGTGGGTCGAGTTTTACGACCCCGACAACCCTGAGCATCTGATCGCAGCGGACATGACCTGGCTGCTGTCGCGGTGGACGTGCGTGTTCGGCACGCCCGCCTGTAAGGGCACTGTGGAGGGCAGACCCGACGACGGATGCTGCTCGCACGGCGCGTTCATGTCGGACAAGAACGACATCGCCCATCTGGACGAGGCGGTCAAGCTGCTGACCGATGAGGATTGGCAGTACCGCGACAAGGGGCTCGGTAAAAAGGGCTACCTCGAGATGGACGAGTACGACGACAAGCCCAACATGCGCACCCGAAAATACAAGGGCGCGTGCATCTTTCTGAACCGTCCCGGCTTCCCCGGGGGCATCGGGTGCGCTCTGCACAGCAAGGCGCTCAAGATCGGCGTCGAACCGCTGACCATGAAGCCCGAGGTCTGCTGGCAGTTGCCGATCCGTCGCACCCAGGAATGGGTGGAACTCGCGGACGGCACCGAGATCCTCAAGACGTGGATCACCGAGTACGACCGCCGCGGCTGGGGCGAGGGCGGTGAGGACCTGCACTGGTACTGCACGGGCGATCCCAACGCGCATGTCGGGAAGAAGCAGGTGTGGCAGTCCTACGCGCCGGAGCTCACCGAACTGCTCGGCGAGAAGGCCTACGCGGAGCTGGCCGCAATGTGTAAGCGGCGCAGCGCGTTAGGGCTGATCGCGGTGCACCCGGCGACCCGCGCGGCCGAATGACTGATCCACTCGGCTCTTCGCGCGAGCGCTCATCACTGTTCTTCTTCCGTCTGACACCCCCGCGCGCGGATTTCGCGCAGACCATGACGCCCGACGAACAACAGGCGATGGCCGCCCACCAGGAGTACTGGCAACGACTGCTGGCCGACGGCCGCGTCGTGGTCTACGGTCCCGTCGCAGACCCCGAGGGCGTATGGGGACTGGGTGTGCTGCGCGCCGCCGACCGCGCCGAGGTGCTGGCCATCGCCGAGAGCGATCCGTCAGTCACCGCGGGCGTCAACACTTTCGAGGTGTTCGAGATCCTCGGCGGCGTCACCGGCTAGCCCTCCAGCTTGTAGCCCAGTCCGCGGACCGTGACGAGGTGTACCGGGTTGGCCGGGTCCGCCTCGATCTTTGACCGCAGCCGCTTCACATGGACGTCAAGGGTTTTCGTATCGCCGACATAGTCGGCACCCCACACCCGGTCGATGAGCTGACCGCGGGTGAGCACCCGGCCGCTGTTGCGCATCAGGTACTCGAGGAGGTCGAACTCCTTGAGGGGCAACGTGATCGCATCGCCATTGACCGACACCACGTGCCGCTCCACATCCATGCGCACCGGCCCGGCCTCGAGCACCCCGTCGCCGATCCCGGCGTCGTCGGCGTCGTTGCCGCGACGCAGTACCGCCCGGATGCGGGCGATCAGCTCGCGTGCCGAGTACGGCTTCGTGACGTAGTCGTCGGCCCCGAGTTCGAGCCCGACCACCTTGTCGATCTCGCTGTCGCGCGCCGTCACCATGATGACGGGAACGCTTGAGCGCGAACGCAATTGCTTGCACACATCAGTCCCGCTCATGCCAGGGAGCATGAGGTCCAGCAGGACGATGTCGGCACCGGCCCGCTCGAACTCGGCCAGGGCCGACGGCCCGTCAGCCACCACGGTGGCCTCGAAGCCCTCCTTGCGCAGGAGAAAGGCCAGGGGATCGGCCAAGGACTCCTCGTCCTCCACGATCAGCACGCTGGTCATCTGCTAGCTAGTCCTCTCGTCGACGTGCACTTCTAGGTCATCGTCACCCTGGGGGTACGCCGGAATCGACAGGGTGAACGTCGATCCCGTCCCCGGCTGACTCCACAGCCGGATGGATCCGTTGTGATTGGCGGCGACGTGTTTGACGATCGCCAATCCGAGCCCCGTGCCGCCGGTGGCCCGGGACCGCGCCTTGTCGACGCGGAAGAACCGTTCGAACACCCGCTCCTGATCGGCGCGCGCGATGCCGATACCGCGGTCGGTGATGGCGATCTCGATGTTGTCGCCGCGACGGCGCCTGCTGATCGACACCGACGAACCGTGGGGTGAGTATGCGATCGCGTTGGACACCAGGTTGGCGATCGCGGTGACCAGCAGGGTCTGGTCCCCCAGCACGCGGTATCCGGTCGGCGCATCCGTGGTGATGGCGATGTCGGCGTTGTCGGCGGCCACCTTGTACCGGGACAGCGCCTCGGCCACCACGGTGTCGACGTCGACGGATTCGAGGTCGGGCAGCGGTTCGGCGCCCTGCAGCCGCGACAGCTCGATGAGCTCGCCGACCATGTTGCCCAGCCGGTTGGACTCGACCAGCATCTTCTCGGCGAACCTGCGCACGGTGTCGGGGTCGTCAGCCGAGGCCAGTACCGCCTCGGCGAGCACTCCCGTCGCCCCGACCGGCGTCTTGAGTTCGTGGCTGACGTTGGCGACGAAGTCGCGGCGGGTGGCTTCCATTCGCGCGTGCTCCGACTGGTCGTCGACGTAAACCACGGCGAATCGACGATCCTGCTCGGTCAGCAGACGCACGTGGCCGCGCACGGACAGACCCGAACGGCCGGGGTGGGCGCGCTTGCGCGGCGAGAGATCGACCTCACCGTCATCGCCTGTGGCCAGCGTGCGTTCCGCGGCGAGCCAGGCACGGTCGTCGAGCAGGCGGTCGCGGACCAGGCCCAGTTCGCGGGCCCGATCGTTGTGATAGACCACGTCACGGTAGGTATCGACCACGACGATCCCTACCGGCGACTGCGACACGATGTGGGCGAGCATCTGCGAAACGGTGATGCCGGATTGCGCGACGGCCCGTCGCTGCTTGCGCTCGATCAGGCGGGGAGCCAGCCTCGCCCCGAGCGCCGCACCGATCCCCAGGGTGAGCAGTGCGACGAGCCCCACCAGAAGCACCGTCGATACCACACTCACGCGAAAATCGTACGCACCCGGTGAACGTCATCCCAGCAGCGTGCGGCCAAATAGGGACAAGTCACAAAAGGAATCTCCGAAATTCGGGCCCTGGCTTTCCCCTGTTAACCAACTGTTTGCCGGACAGCACTGTTCAGCGGCTTATTTGGCACCTTGCGCAGCAACTGCGGCAGCGCCGGCCTCCGCCGCTTCGGGATCCAGGTAGGTGCCCCCGGCGACCTTCGGCTTGAGGTCGGAGTCCAGGTCGTAGCGAAGAGGGATGCCCGTGGGGATGTTGAGGCCGACCACGTCGTCGTCCGACATTCCGTCCAGGTACTTCACCAGGGCCCGCAGCGAGTTGCCGTGGGCGGCGATGAGCACGGTCTTGCCGGCCCGCAGATCCGGCGCGATCGTCTCCTCGAAGTACGGGACGAACCGTTCGACGACGTCTTTGAGGCATTCGGTCAGCGGCCCACCGTCGATGTCGGCGTAGCGCGGATCACTGTCCTGGCTATAGGTGCTGCCGGGCTCGATCGCCGGCGGCGGGGTGTCGTAACTGCGGCGCCACTTCATGAACTGCTCTTCGCCGTATTTTTCCTTGGTCTCGGCCTTGTCCAGGCCCTGCAGGGCGCCGTAGTGCCGCTCGTTCAGCCGCCAGTCGCGGTGCACCGGGATCCAGTGCCGATCGGCCTTGTCCAGCGCCAGGTTCGCGGTGGTGATCGCGCGCCGCAGCAGCGATGTGTACAGGACGTCGGGCTGGCGATCGAGTGCCTTGATCAGCTCGCCCGCGCGCACCGCTTCGGTCCTACCCTTTTCGGTGAGGTCGACGTCGACCCATCCGGTGAACAGGTTCTTCGCGTTCCATTCGCTCTCACCGTGGCGGAGCAGGATGAGCGTGGAGTCTCCCATGGCACAGAGCCTAGTCGGAGGTGTCCTCATCGTCGTCGTCGATCAGGTGGGCGAAGGCCTCGAGGTTTTTCAGCGATTCGCCGCGGGACACCCGCCACTCCCACTCTTTCTGGATCGACGACCGAAAACCCAACTCCAGCAACGTATTGAAGTCCGCGTCGACGGCCTCGAGCACCTGACCGAGAACCCGGTCGATCTCGTCGGCGCTGACCGAGGCCAACGCCATCCGGCCGACCAAGTAGATGTCACCGACGTTGTCGAGCGTGTACGAGACGCCGTAGAGACGGCGATTGCGTTTGAGCAGGAAGCGGTAGACACCCTCGTGGTTCTCGTCGGGCTTGCGGCAGACGAACGCCTCGATGCGGACCGAGTGCTCGCCGATGGACAGGATCGTGTTGGTCTTCAGACGGCGCTCGCCGGGAAGTTCGACGATGATGCCGGGCAGTCCGCCCCGCGCGCCCTCGTGGCGGCTGCAGTCGAGCCCGTTTTCCTTGCAGGCCTGTTCGATGACGTCCTGCGCGTCACTCATGGCTCGACTCACGCGCGGACCCCACGGCGAATGGTGAAGCGACGGACGCTGCGCCTGGACGTCACGTCCGCCCGCTGGCGTGCGCGGTAGTCGCCGATTGCGCGTCCGTAGCTGGTGAGCAGCGCGTCGACGGTGCGTGCCCACGAGAACGTGGCGGCGTGCTCGACGGCGGCCGCGCTCATCGTCTGGGGTCCGCGGTCCAGTAGCGCACCGATGGCCTGCGCCCAGTCATCGACGTCGTGGCCGTCGACCAGCGTGCCGGTGACCCCGTCGCGCACCGCGACCGGAAGTCCGCCGACGGCGGCCGCCACCACGGGGGTGCCGCAGGCCTGGGCCTCGATGGCGACGAGCCCGAACGATTCCGAATAGCTGGGAATGGCAACCAGATCGGCGGCCCGGTACACGTCGACGAGTTGATCGCGCGACTGCGGAGGAAGGAACGTCACGTGTGCGGTGATACCCAATTCTTCGGCCAACTGAATCAGCGCCTCGGGGGCGGCCAGCCCGCTGCCGGACGGTCCGCCCGCGACCAGCACGCGCAGCGCACTGAAACGTCCCGTCAGCCGGGCCGCGGCGCGCAACAACACGTCGGGTGCCTTCAGCGGTTGGATCCGCCCCACGAACGCCAGCACCTGCTCGTCGGCCGCAATGCCGAGTGCGGCGCGGGCCGCGGCACGGTCGCCGGGTGTGAACATTTCAAGGTCGACGCCGGGGTGGACGATGTCGATGCGCGATCGGTCGGCGTGATGCAGCGAAACAAGTTGCTGCGCTTCGGTTTCGGTGTTGACGATCAACCGGTCGGCCTCATCGACCACCTGCTGCTCACCGACCGCACGCAGCGGCGGCTCAGGTGCGTCGCCGTCGGCGAGCGCCGCGTTCTTCACGGCGGCCAGGGTGTGCGCGGTGTGCACGAGCGGCACCGCCCATCGGTCCCGCGCCAACCAGCCCACCTGGCCCGACAGCCAGTAATGCGAGTGCACGACGTCGTAGTACCCGGGCTCGTGCGTCGCCTCGGCCCGCAGAACACCCGCGGTGAACGCGCACAGCTGGGTGGGCAGGTCGTATTTGTCCAGGCCTTCAAATGGGCCTGCGACGACGTTGCGGACGAGCACCCCCGGCGCGACCTGCACGACGGGTGCGTCGGCCGACGACGTGGCTCTGGTGAAGATCTCCACCTCGACCCCGCGCCTGGCCATCTGCAGCGCAGACTGCAGGACGTAGACATTCATCCCGCCCGCGTCCCCGGTACCGGGCTGTGCCAGCGGCGACGTGTGCACCGACAACACGGCTACTCGTCGCGGAACCGCAAGACCGGCGGCATTGGATCGGCTCAGATCCGTGACTGGACGCACACAGACATGTCTACACCGTGGCGCGACGTCGTCGGGTTACGCACTCACCTCGGGTCGCCGGTTCAGCGCCCGCTTCATCGCCCCGATCGGGTCGGCGTAGAGCCCGACGAGGGACACCACACCTGCGCCTGCCTCCTGGACCCGGTTGCCGAACGCCGTCACGCGGATCTGACGCCCCGGCATCACCGAACGTTCGGCGTATGCCCTCTCGACCAGCTCCATGCCCTCCGGATACTCGGTGAAGGCCTGACCACCCACGACGAGGTCGTCGGGGTTGAGCATGTCGCGCAGCAGGGCGACGGCCTGCCCCAGCACCTTGGCCCGCTCGCCGAGAAGCGCCTGCGCCTGCTCGTTGCCCTGCCGAGCCGCCCGAAGCACCGCAGGCATCGTCGCCGCAGGCCCGTCGCCATTGATGATGCGGGCCTTGCGGGCGGCGATCAGCACGGCTTCGTCGCTGACGGTGGACTCCAGCTGACCGGTGCCGCCGAGGAGTTCGGAGTGGGCGGGCAGCGCCGCGATGGTGCCCGGTCCGCTGGCGGGTGAGTGCACCCGGCCGCCGATGGACAGTGCGTAACCGACGGTCTCGCGGGCGTACACGTAGAGGCTTGTCGACGTGGGAGTCGGTGCCGCACCGGCGATCTCGGACACCGGCAGCCGTCGGACGCCGAGCAGAAGTTCCGCGCCGGCCATCGCGTCGACGTGCGAGGCGACCGATACCGGCAGGCCCAGCGCTTCGGCGAGCACCGGGCCGACGGGAGCGTCCGACCACCCCAGTCGCGGATGGTCGAGGTAACCCGTCGCGCTGTCGACGACGCCGCCCGCGGCCACGCCGACCCACAGCGCGCGGCGACGGTGCCAACGGCTCAGATATCGGCGGGCGCTGGCCGCCAACGACGCCAGCGCCGCGGCCTGCGGACCCCGGGGTGTGGGTGTCTCGACGACATCGAGCGTGCGGCCGAACAGATCGGTGGCGACGATGCTCGTGGTGCGGGCGCCGATGTGAACGCCCAGCGTGAGGTAGGGCTCGTGGTTGACCTCGACCGGCACGCGCGGCCTGCCGATGGCGCCGGAGACGGCCAGATCGGCCCGCTCCCGCAGCACACCTGCGTCGAGCAGGGCCGTGACCTGGCGGTTGACCGTCGCGATGCTGAGCTGGGAGACCTGGGCAATGACGTCACGCGCGATTGGGCCGCGCAGTCGTGCGGCGCCGAACACGGATCCCGCCGCGGCCTCGGCCACCCGCAGCGAGGGCGCCACCACATGGTGGCGGGCCAGGAGTGCGCGCTTGGTGTGAGCGGCGGAGGCGGGGGTATGGAGCGTGGTGGTGGCTGTGCGCACGGGATTGTCCTTTTGTGAAGTCGGCCGGTGGGTTTCTGCCACACCCGGCGACTGTCATCAGGACAGCGGAATCAGGAGCGGCGAAGTGCGCAACAACAACAGTGCCGCGTGATGCGGGCAGCCTGGCTCCTGGACATAAATGTGAACTTAGCACGCCAACTAAAGTTGGGCCTATGACGACACTAGAGACCGATAAGCGGGTCGCAGTAGTCACCGGCGCCAGCGCCGGCATCGGTGCCGCAACTGCGAAAACCCTTGCAGCCCTTGGCTTTCATGTGGTGTGCGCAGCGCGGCGTGTCGAGCCGATCGAGGCCCTGGCAGACGAGATCGGTGGCACCGCGATTGTGACGGACGTCACTGACCTGGAGTCGGTTAACGCCCTGGCGCAGTGCCTGAGCAGGGTCGACGTGCTGGTGAACAACGCCGGCGGCGCGCGTGGACTGGAACCGGTGGCCGAGGCCGACATCGACAACTGGCGATGGATGTGGGAGTCCAATGTGCTCGGCACGCTGCACGTCACCCGCGCGCTGCTGCCCAAGCTGATCGACTCCGGCGACGGGCTGATCATCACGATCACCTCGATCGCGGCCGTTGAGATCTACGACAACGGCGGCGGGTATACCGCTGCCAAACATGCCCAGGGCGTGCTGCACCGCACGCTGCGCAGCGAGCTACTCGGAAAACCGGTGCGGCTCACCGAAGTCGCGCCGGGCATGGTGAAGACCGACTTCTCGCTGCGCCGCTTCGACGGCGACGAGGAGCGCGCCGCGAAGGTCTACGAGGGCGTGACTCCCCTGGTGGCCGAGGACATCGCCGAGGTGGTCGGGTTCGTCGCCAGCCGCCCGTCCCACGTCGACCTGGATCTAATCGTGGTCAGGCCGCGCGACCAGGTGACAGGCGCCAGCGGATCGCGTTTCAACCGCCAGACTTAAAGGGATTTGTGTGCGTTTTGGCGCGCTCACCGCGCGCGAACGCACACAAATCGCAAGGGGCCTAGCCGCCGGGACGTCCGGTGCCACCGACTGGTTCGGGTGCTCCCGACGGTGTGGCGGGCGCGGTGCTGGGGATCCCCGCCGGTGAGGCCTCGTCGGTCAAGGCCGACATCGATTTCCACTCGTCCCAGGGCATGGCCCAGTCCCAGATGTCTCCGTCGGCGTAGGACAGCTCGATCCGTGTCCCGGTGACCTCGACCGGATCGCCGTACATCGCGGTGTTGAAGTACTGCTGGGCGTCCTCGGTGGACAGGTTGATGCAGCCGTTGGTGACATTGGTGTTGCCCTGTGCGCCCGAACTGGCGGGGTTGGCGTGAATGAACTCGCCGTTGTTGGAGATCCGCACGGCGAACCGCTCGTGGGCGTTCGTGTAGCCGCCCGCCGGATTCGTCATATAGAAGTCTTCGTACTTCTCGGTGACCACGTGGATGCCACTGCGGGTGACGTTGCGATCCACGTCCCCCTCGCCGTAACTGCACGGGAAGTCCATGATCACGCCGCCCTGCCCGTCGAGCACCTGAATGCGGTGCGAGGACGCTTCGGCGATGACCACCTGGCGACGGCCGATCTCGAAGCTCAGCGTCGAATCCTGCGCGCCGAACGCGCCGTCGCCGAACGGGATGCCGTAGAGCTTCGCCTCGACGTTCACCTTGGTGCCTGTCGGGTAGTAGTCGCGGGTACGCCAGTGCATGCGCGAACCGCCGACCTCGTCGGGTAGCCACGCCCAGCTGCCCTCCACCGGCGGCTCGGTAGTGACCTTGACGGCTTTCTCGACGGACGCCTTGTCGCTGATCGACGCGTCGAACTGGATGATGATCGGCGCCGCGACGCCGACGACCTGGCCGTCGGAAAGCTGGAACTGACCGTTGACCTGAGTGCTCGGGCTGACGGTCGAGAAGTTGCCCTTGACCGGAACCGCCTTGCCGTCGCGGCCGACCACCGAACCGCCCCAGGTGTACTCCACGCCGTAGCCGAGCGGTTCAGTGACGTCGAAGGCCGTGCGATCGCGGTTGAGCGCACCCGCGACGGCCCTGCCTTCGGGATTGGTCAGCGTGACGCGTTGGAACCAGCCGTCGCTCACCTTGACGCCGATGGACGCGGTCGGCGCCACGTCGGCGGTGGCGTTGGTCGGCTCGTAGGTCATCGACGGAGCGGGCGGCGCACTCGGCGCGCTGGGGGTGGGAATCGAGGCCTTCGAACAGGCCGCCAGGGCGCCCGGCGCGACAACCCCGACCGCGAGTGCGGTCAAGGCGCGCCGACGACTTATCGACGGCTGTGGATCGGCTGGGCTCACGTGGACCCAGGGTACCTAGAGAACGGCCCCGATCAGAATCGGCTCGGGTGTGAGTTCGATCCCGAATGTCTCTCGGACGCCCTCGCGTACCGCTCTGGCCAGCGCAATCACGTCGGCCGAGGTCGCACCACCCCGATTGGTCACAGCCAGCGCGTGCTTGGTCGAAAGCCGCGCGGGGGCGTCCTCGCCCGGGTAGCCCTTGGCGAAGCCCGCACGCTCCACCAGCCAGCCCGCGGCCAGCTTGACGCCGTCGGGCGCCGGGTAATGGGGCACGTCCCCATCGACGCGGCTTCGCAGCTGCTCGAACACCGCGGGGGCGACGACAGGGTTGGTGAAGAACGACCCGACGCTCCAGGTGTCGTGGTCGGGATCGTCGAGCACCATCCCCTTGCGGGCCCGCAGCGCCAGCACCGCCTCCCGCACACGGCCCGGATCGACCCGCGAGTCCGGTTCTGCGCCAAGCGCGTTGGCCAGCTCGCCATAGCGAAGCGGCGCGCTGCGCCCTTCGGGGTCCAAGTCGAACTCCACCTCGAGCACGATCGCCGCCGTCGAGTGCTTGAGAACGCTGGTGCGGTAGCCGAACTGCAACGCCGACGGTTCAACCCACCGATCTTCGCCGGTCCGCCGGTCGAGCAGTCGCACCCGCCGGATGGTGTCGGCGACCTCGGCGCCGTACGCGCCGACGTTCTGCACCGGTGTCGCACCGGCGGAACCCGGGATGCCCGAAAGGCATTCCAACCCACCCAGCCCGTACGCCAGCGAGGTCACGACCACGTCGTCCCACATCGCGCCCGCCTCCGCGCGCACGACGCTGCCCTCCACGGTGATCTCGGTGTTGGCGAGCAGCACGACGTCGAGGTTCCTCAACTCGTCGGACAACACGACGTTGGATCCGCCCGCCAATACCAGGGCGTCGCTTTCCGGACCGAGGGTGCGCGCCACGTCGATGACCTTCTGGGTGGTGTCGCAGGTGATCACGCGTCGCGCAACGGGTCCCACGCGCAGAGTGGTCAGCGGTGCCAGCGGCACCGACTCAGAAACGGACGCGCCCCCAATGAGCGAACTGACCACGGGCGGTAACGGTAGCGTGGCCAGCTATGCCGCGTTCATTCGACATGGCCACCGAATACGAGGGCAGCGTCGAACAGGTCCACCGCGCATTCCGCGAGGAGCGGTACTGGCTGGCCCGCTTGACCGAGTCCGGCGCCGACGCGTACTCGCTGGACAGGCTGGTGCTCGGCGACGACGGCGGCGTGGACATCGTTACGACCCAGACGGTGCTCGCCAGCCGGTTACCGGGCGTGGTGCAGCAGTTCCACCGCGGCGACCTGATACTGACCCGCGAAGAAGTGTGGTCGCCCGTCCACGACGGCCGGGCCGACGCGACGATCAAACTCACGATCAAGGCTGCACCCGCGAATCTGAGCGGCAGCGCCGTTCTGGTGCCCGCGAATCCCGGCACCGGCTCGCGACTCGATTTCACAGCCACCGTCCAGGTCGACATCCCGCTTGTCGGCGGCAAGGTCGAGACCTTCATCGGCAGCCAACTCGTCGACCTGCTGATCGCAGAGCAGCGCTTCACGACGCTCTGGATCAAGGAGAACGCTTAGGCGGCGTGGTGCAGGCCGTATGCCCCAGGTCAACCTAAAATCGCACTATGGGTGCCCCCATCGGCCAGCTCACCCGGGGCACCACGGGCTACAACCGACTCCGACGCAGCGACCGCTGGCTGGTGCATTCCCGACGGGTGCGCGCCGCACTGCTGTCCGCCGCCGATCCGTTGGTGATCGACCTCGGCTACGGCGCCCTGCCCGTCACGACCCTGGAGCTTGCCGAGCGGATGCGGGCGGTGCGTGGCGACGTCCGCGTCATCGGCCTGGAGATCCATCCGGACCGGGTCGCAGCGGCACGGGCCGCGGGCGGCGACTCGGTCGAATTCGCTCTCGGCGGTTTCGAACTGGCCGGCCGGAACCCGGTTCTGGTGCGTGCGTTCAACGTGCTGCGCCAATATCCCGTCGAGGCGGTGGCCGAGTCGTGGGCCACGATGCAGCGCCAATTGGCCCCCGGCGGTCTGATCGTCGACGGCACATGCGACGAACTCGGCAGGCTGTGCTGCTGGGTGCTCCTCGACGCGGACGGTCCGCTGAGCCTCACACTGGCCTGCGACCCGTTCGCCATCGAGCGTCCGTCCGATCTCGCCGAACGGCTACCCAAGGTGCTGATCCATCACAACGTCGAAGGCCAGCCGATCCACACGCTGCTGGCCGCGGCCGATCTGGCGTGGGCCGGCGCCGCGGGACACGGTGTTTTCGGCCCACGGATCCGTTGGCGCGCAATGCTGGATTCACTGCGCGCCAACGGATTTCCCGTGGAGCCACCGCGACGGCGGATGCGGGACGGTGTGCTTACGGTGCCGTGGGCGCAAGTGGCTCCGCGCTGACCAGGTCCGGCTCGGATGTGTCTGCCTCGGCGAGTGCGTCGTCGACGTCCTCGGCCACTCTGATGTCCAGACCCCGGATCGGCGCGGCGGGCGTCAGCAGCGCGATGACCACATAGGTGACCAACGACGTCGCGAACGCGATGAACGTCGGCCAGCCGTCGAACGACGCATCGACCAGCCCGTTGGGGATGTACAGGATCGTGTTGTCGAGTCCGTACATCGTCGGCGTCATCACGAACAGCACGAGGCGCACCGAGAGGCCGACCACGATCGACACCATGGCCGCGACGGAAGTGCCTTTGCGCCAGAACAATCCGAGGATGAACGGCACCACCAGACAAGCCAGCAAGAGATCGAACGCGAGGGTCAGCAGGATTCCGGTCTGCTTGACGTAGATCGCGATGAGGATCGAGATGAGCGTCATCGGAACCATCGCGATACGCGTCGCACGCAACAACGGGTCACGCTGGCCCGGAACATGCACGCGCCGAACGCCTCCCAGATTGCGCACCGAGACATTCGATATCGCCAGGATCGCGCCGTTGGCGGTGCTCATGGATGCCCCGACCAAGCCACACAACACGATGATGGTCAAGAACAGCGGCGCGTACTGATCGAGCAGGACGAACAGGATCGGCCCGTCGAGTTCGGCCGGCATGAACGCCTTCGCCGAGAGCACGACGATGCCGAACGGCACACAGATCGCCACCACCCCGGTGGCCGCACTGAAGCAGGCGCGGCGGGCCGTCTCCGGGGACTTGGCCGCGAAGACCCGCTGCATGAAGTCGATCGCGACGATATCCCCGATGCCGAGGGCGATCAGCGTCGCCCAGTTGATGACCGCGCCCTGCGCGGGATCGGTCATCTGACCCATATCCAATGGTCCTGTGCCCGCGGCGATCTCGATGCCGTGGGTCGTCGCCATCCAGATCAGCAGGCCGATAGCACCGACCAAGACCAGGGTCATCTGGATGATCGCCGTGTACGCATCGGCGATCAGCCCGCCCGTACCCGTGTACGCGACCGCGAGGGCCGCGATGACGACGGTGCCCAGCCAGTAGGGCATGCCGAGGAAGTAGTTGAACAGGAAGCCGCCCGCCACCAGGTTTCCGGCCACCAGGATGCAGAACCCCACGATCAGCATCAGCGATGCGACCGCCTCCACCCGACGCCCGAAGCGCAGTCGGTAATAGTCGGGGAAGGACGTCAGGCCCATCCGGTTCATCGGTTTTGCGAAGAACAGGCCGGTGAGGAACAGGCACAACGCGAGACCCAGTGGCAGGCAGGCACCCGCCCAGAAGCCGAATTCCGATGCCAGATCGGTGTTGCCGAGCGTGGCGTTGGTGTCGACGGCCGAACCCATCAAGGCGCCGCCGACCAAGACCAGAGGCAGCATGCGGCCACCGACCAGGAAGTTGGCGCTGTCGCCCGCGATTCTCTTGGAAACCAGGAATCCGACGAGGACGACGACGGCGATGGAAATCCCTACGCCGAGAAGAATCATGGGAGCCTCCTTTTACGAGGTGGAGCCTCCCGGGCTTTTGTCCCGCCGTGGAACGGCCCGCGTCGCTGCACAGCCGCTTGCATCTCTCGGACCAGACCCGGCGAGCCGGCGGAACCCTAGATGCGCCTCACATAGGCGAATGTGAGTCGTCCATCAGACAAACTCCGCACCGTTACGGCGGTTCGCGCATCGTGTTAACGCCGCGTTGCAATTACCCCCTGCCGGGCGGGGGGATCGCTGCCAAGATGAGGACCAGGAGCCCGCACGTGCTCCCCGGACGAGGCGCGTCGTACCCGGACAGCGACAAGACGACGCTCGAGGAGTCACGATGTCCGACCAACCAGAACCTCTCAATGCCGAGGGCGCATGGGCCCAGCAGGCCGAGGCCCGCCTGCCCGATCGCCGCGAGCGCGAGGAGATCGAACGCGGCCTGACCTACGGGCTCGAGGCGGCGCCGACGATCAACGACCGCCGGATCTCCACGTTCGTCCGCGGCGAGTTGCCGCACTTCGCCGGTGAACGCGGAACCTTCCTGAAATGTCCGTTCGTGGAGGACGTGAACCAGGTCGACGACGCCGAGGTCGCGATCTTCGGCGTGCCGCTGGACGCCGGGGCCACATACCGGCCGGGAACGCGCTTCGGCCCACAGGGAATAAGGCGCTCCACCAACCTTTTCGGCACCTACAACTACGAGTCGGGCGTGGATCTGCGCGAGCAGCTCAACATGGTCGACATCGGTGACGTGTTCACCATCCCGGGCAACCTGGAGAAGTCCTTCGATCAGATCAGCCAGGCGATGGCGCACGTCGTGTCCAAGGGTGTGATGCCGGTGGTGCTCGGCGGCGATCACTCCATCGGCTTCCCGACGATCCGCGGCATGACGCCCTACCTGGACGGCAACGTCGGCATCATCCACTTCGACCGTCATGTCGACACCCAGGAGTCCGACCTCGACGAGCGCATGCACACCACTCCGTGGTTCCACGCCACCAACATCAAGAACGCGCCCGCCACCAACCTGGTGCAGATCGGGATCGGTGGCTGGCAGGCACCGCGGGCGGGCGTCAAGGTCGGGCGGGAACGCCAGTCGACGGTCATCACGGTCGGCGACGTCGAGCGGGTCGGCGTCGAGAAGATCGCCGAGATGGCGCTGGAGATCGCATGGAAGGGCGCCAAGGCGGTGTACCTGTCCTTCGACATCGATGTGATCGACGCCGGCTTCGTTCCCGGCACCGGCTGGCCCGAGCCCGGCGGGCTGCTGCCCCGCGAGGCGCTGAACCTGGTCAAGATGGTGTCGGAACCGGGCTTGGCCGGTCTCGAGGTCGTCGAATGCTCACCGCCGTACGACTGGGCCGAGCAGACGGCGCTGTTGAGCTCGCGCGTGATCCTCGACAGCCTGGCTGCTCAGGTGCGGTCCGGGAAGCTCGGCAACAAGGCGGCCGCGCAGGACCGCGTCGCCTGGGGTCCGTAGGTACGTAGGCTCTGTTCTATGCGCGTGGCCCTGGCACAGATCCGCAGCGGCACCGACCCGTCGGCCAACCTCGCCCTGGTCGAGGACTACACGCGGCGCGCCGCCGACGCCGGCGCGCGGCTGGTGCTGTTCCCGGAGGCGACGATGTGCCGGCTCGGCATCCCGTTGGCCGGGATCGCCGAGCCACTGGACGGCGCGTGGGCGGCGGGGGTGCGACAGATCGCCGAGCGTTCAGGCATCGTCGTCGTCGCGGGCATGTTCACCCCCGCGGAAGACGGCAGGGTGAGCAACACCCTGATCGCCGCGGGGCCGGGAGTCGACGCACATTACGACAAGATCCACCTCTACGACGCGTTCGGCTTCACCGAGTCGAGCACTGTCGCGCCGGGCCACGAGCCCGTGGTGATCACGGTCGACGATGACTCCGGACCCGTCACCGTCGGCCTCACGTTGTGCTACGACGTTCGCTTCCCCGAGCTCTACGTCGAACTGGCGCGCCGCGGAGCGCAACTGATCACGGTCCACGCGTCGTGGGGCACCGGCCCGGGCAAGCTCGACCAGTGGACCCTGCTGGCCAGGGCCCGCGCCATCGACACCACGGGCTTCGTCGCCGCGGTCGATCAGGCATATCCGGGTGACGAGATCGCCGCTCTCGGGCCCACTGGAGTTGGCGGCAGCGTGGTCGCATCGCCCGTCGGAGAAATCATCGCGTCAGCAGGTGATGACCCGTCATTGCTCGTCACCGACATCGATCTCGACGCCGCCCGCAAAGTGCGCGAAACCATCGCGGTGATGAACAACCGCACGGACCATGCATGGGGTAAGGCAGAATCGCGGGGGTGACCGACCCCTGGGACCGCCGGAATCAACCACAGCGCCCGCCGCCGCAGCCGCAGTACCCGCAGGGCCCGCCGCAGTACGGGCAACGCCCTCCCCAGCAACCTCAGCGTCCGCCCCAGGGGCCGCCGCCGGCCTATGCCGCGCCGCCGCCCTCCGGACCACCTCAAGCTCCGGCGCCGCAGGCCCAGGAGCCCTCGCCACCCAAGAAGCGGAAGAGATCGCTGCGCGACCCGCTGTCGATCGTGCTGGTGCTCGTCATCGTCATCGCGGTCCTCGCGGCGGCGCTGATCGGCATCGAGTTGTACGCCCGAAACGAGGGCGAGACCAGAGTGGCCGCTGCCGTCGAGTGCCTCGTCGAGGATAAGGCCGATGTGTCGTTCGGATTCATGCCACCGTTCCTGATGCAGCATTTCTCCCGCCACTACACGAGCATCCACGTCGAAACCGCGGGCAATCAGATCCGCGATCTGTCGGGCATGAAAGCCGACGTGACGATCGAGGACGTGAACCTCAATGCCGACGCCGGCTCGGGCAGCGGCGGCACGATCGGCTCCCTCGTCGCGAACATCGACTGGACGGCCGCCGGGATGTCACAGTCCATTCAGAACGCCATTCCACTCGTCGGCTCGCTGATCTCCGGCGTGACGACGAACCCGTCCGACGGCACGGTCGAGTTGGAGGCAGCGCTCGGCAACATCATCACCAAGCCACAGGTGAAGGACGGCGCTCTCACCTTGGAGGTGACGGAGTTGACCGGACTGGGTTTCACCTTGCCGCGTGAGACGATCCAGCCGGCGCTCGACTCGCTCACCAGCCAGCTGACGAATGAGTTGCCGATGAACATCAAGGCCGACTCCGTGAAGGTCACCGACAACGGTGTCGAGACCCGGTTCTCGACGAAGAACGCGACGATCCCCAACAGCGAAGAAGATTCCTGCTTCTCGAATATCTGACGATCAACTCGCCGGCTCGCGCCAGCGAAAGCTGTTGACGTACTTGCCCATGTCCATGGCGAGTTGAAGATTGGCTCCGGACGGGTGTCCGGGCCCGAACTCCCGGGTGAACTCGTGGTACGGCCCGATCGCCGCGGCGAGCAACGCATAGTCGTACTTGACCGAGGCCATCACGAGGAGTCGCGTTCGGGCGAATGCGCTCCTGGCGTCGTTGGGGTACACGTCGACGACGACGCCGTACCCGGGCTCGTAACCGACCATGGCGTTGGGGATCTCGTAGGCCGTGGTGGCGTCGGGGAACTTCTGATCGATCAGGTAGTCCACGATCTCCTTCGCCGTCTTGCCGTCGGCGGGCGTCCCGAACAGTTCCATGGTGCCGGTGTCGCCGCCGTTGAATTTGAGGGCGACGCCGTCCGGTTCCATGGTCGCCTCGTAAGCCGTTCCGGGCCCGGGGTATTGGACCGAGAACCTCCCATCCTTCGAAACGTACCGCGGATACGACTCGATCGGTTCGGCGAACGGAGGACGCCCGCAGTCGGGCGGACATTGGTACGGGGTCACGGCGGGGGCGGCCACCGTAGCGGCGACGACGCCTCCCGCTGCCGTCACAACTGCGCCGACACTCAGCACCAGGAGCAGACGAGAATAGGACGTCCGGTGTATCAGTCCCGTCGTGTCATCCGGTGCGAAACGCCGCCCCGCACGCGAGCTTCGAGACGCGGCGCGGGCGGCGACTCCACAGTTCGGGCAGAACGCCATCTCCGCGACGGCCTGATCGCAGTATGGACAGATCAACCGTTCGGTCGGATCCTCCAGATCGAGCTCTTCGGACATCAGGGCGGTCTGAATGCCGATCCGCAGCGCGATCAGGGCAAGCGCCGTGATCAGCAGGTACAGCACCAACTGGAGCAGAAGCGGGGCCCCGTAGGCATCCATCAGCCCCATCGCGGCGTAAAGGCCAAGCGTCACAAGCACACTGGCTGCCATGGAGATCCGGCGGGTGAACCACAGCGTCACACCGACCAGGCCGCCCAGCGCCGCCGAGGTCAGCGGCACGGCGATGACCTGAATTCCCGCCTGGATGAGAAACGCGTCCATCGACCGGTCACCGGCAGTGACACCCGTTGAAAACTGCGGCGCCAACTGGGTCAGGGTCGCCGCCGCGGTGAAACTGATGGCACCGAGCGCCCCAATGACGAAGCCGTCCAACGATTCCCGGATTCCCGGTCGCACCAGCCGGATGACCACCGCAGGAATCAGCATCAACACCGCGAAACTGACGGGGAAAGCCAGCACGAACAACGTGTCGCCCAGGGTCTGCGTGTCGTCGAAGCTGCCGCCGGAGAGCGCCAGGGCGTAGGCGTCGACCACGAGCGAGTCCGTCTCGAACGCCCAGGCGACACCGAGGGCGATCCCCATCAGTGCGGCAAGCACCAACGTGCTGCGCGGCTGATCGTCGTCGATCTCGGACTCGCGCAGATACATCAGGAACAGGATCGGCAAGCCGAGCGCGCCGACCGTGATCAGCGGCGCCTGCCAGCGCGCCAGCGTGAATGCGGCCAACGCGACGAACAGCAGTATCAGCCCTATCCGAAACGGGGTTCGGGACCGGCGTGGCAACTGCGGAAAGAGCGAGCTCGCGATGGATGGCAGCAGGGTGTGTTCATGGGGCGCCGCCGCGTAGGCGCGCAATCGTAGGCGCCCGCGGCCACCATCTCGTGGCGCACCGCAGCGTCCGCAGAACGGCGCGTCGGGTACCTCGGTTTCGCACGCCCTGCAGACCATGGTGGACATTCCACCACTCACCGAGGCGCGACACCCCTCTGGAGCGCGAGGATGTTCTGGGCGAGGTTGGAGACGTTCGGGCTCCCAAGTCCGGTCACGACGTCGTAGCCGGGCTGTGAATAGTCGACGGCGTTGCCGCCGGGGCCGATCTCGCGGAATCCCGGGATGTAGGAACCGCTCGCGACCCGGTACAGCAGCGGGTTGGCGTTGCCCAGCGGATCGCCTCCATTGGCGTCGAGGTACTGGTTGATCAGCACGGCGAGTGCGGCCCAGATCGGCGCCGCCTGCGAGGTGCCGCCGCCGATCACCTCGGTCTGCTTGTAGATGAACCTCACCCCGGTGAACGGATCCGCGACCGCGGCGACGTCGGGCGAAAGGCGGCGGCGCTCGGTATCCCGTTCGACGCTGAGATCACGCTGCCACCCCGGCCGGTCGAACAACGTCGACACTCCGCCGCTCGACCCCTGTGACAGCGGAGAATCGATCCATGGGCGTTCGCCGACCCACTGGCCGCGGGGGCTCGTCGACAAAGTGGTACCGCCCACCGCGGTGATCGCCGGTATCGAGGAGACCGCGTCAAGGCCGATGTCGTCGGGTCCCGGTGGGGCCGACCAGCTTTCGCCGGCTTTACACTCCAGTCCCGCGGTGTCTCCGGTCGCATCGAAGACCGTGGTGCCGTGCCTCTGCGCCGCCGCCACCGCCGCCGCGACCGGCGCCAGGTCCGCGGCGGTGACCAGCTTCTCGCAACCCCAGCCGATCGACATGCTCCACACCGCTCCGGGGAACTGACGATCGGCATCGGTGAACATCTTCCCGATCTTCTCGTAGGCGCCGTCGCCCTCCACTGTGGGCCGGGCATTGACGACGACGAGGCGCGCATCCGGCGCAATCGCGTGTGCCACTTGCAGATCCATCGCCGTTTCGCCGTGCTGCTCGTCCGGCTTCCCACCGACGATCTCAGGGGTGAAGCGGGGCAGGCCCGACGTGTCGGAGAAGGTGTCCAGGTCGTCCTGACTGGCGCTATCGAAGGCGAAGAACACAATCGTCTCGCCCTTGCCGGTAAAGCCTTGTTCGACAAGGGGATCGGCGTTGTAGGCGTCCAGGAGACCGTCAGGTGTCAGTCCGCCCCATTGCACGTCGAGCGGCAGGAACCCCGGACTCGCCATGCGGTGCGGTGTGAAGCCGTTGATCCGGCCCACTTCTGACACGACTCCGCGCAGCGGTGCCGGTACCGACGGCTGTTGTGTGGACGCGTAGAACACCTGGCCCTGCATGCCCCGGTAATCGTGAATAGGCACACCGAAGGCCCGCGCAACGTCCGGTGCGGCGCCCTCGACAACCGCCCAGCCGTCGCCGGGCTGCCCGCGCACCCACAGGCCTTGCCCGCCGGCCCACTGGGTCAGCTCCTGAGACTGTGCCGGGTCAGCGAAAGTGACGGTCAGTTGCGCGTCGCCCGAATGCGACGGCCCCAGATCCGTCGAACTCGCCAGCAGCGACGCATAGGGACCCGTGATCGCGGCGGGAGATTGCCGCGCGCATCCGGCGCTGATGCCAGCTGTGGCGATCAGCGCCGCTGCTCCGAGCGCCGAGATCCGGCGCACCGTCTCAGTGATGACCCGGCAGGCTGTGATGCCCCGGAGCTTGCGTGCCTGCGGGCGGCGCAATGACGGTCGGCGAGAACGGGTTCGGTTGGCCCGGCTCGAGGCGAGGGGCGTTCTCCGTCGGCTGGACCGTGGACGACGGCGTGGTCGTGGTGGTCGTGGTGGTGGTCGTCGAGGTCTCCGGGGCCTTTTCCTCTTCTTTCGCGCACGATGCGGTGAAGAACCCCATCGCGGCGATCGCTGAGATTCCCGCAACCGTGGAAACCCGACGAAGCAAATTTTTCTGCGTGGTCATGCGGTACATCCTATCCGTGTCACCTGCGAAATAGCTAAGGAAAATACACGTTCGAACAGTTTTGGCACACTTACCAAAGGTCATCAGCAACAAATTTTAGTTTGCGTCAATTGTCGCCCCGACCGCCTCCAATCCGTCGAGGACCGACCGGGTTCCCGACAGACCCAGCCGGGTCGCTCCCGCGTCGAGCATCGCCACCGCATCGGCGGCCGTGCGGATGCCGCCACTGGCCTTGACCTCGATGTGAGGGCCCACGGTGGCACCCATCAGTTCCACGGCCTGTACCGACGCGCCGCCCGCCGGATGGAACCCCGTGGAGGTCTTGACGAAGTCCGCGCCGGCGTCCGCAGCGGCCCTGCACGCATCGACAAGTGCCTGCTCACCCACGATGCTGAGCAACGCCGCCGACTCCACGATCACCTTCAGGACGACATCCGCGCCAATAGCCGCTCGGACCGCCGCGACGTCCGCTTGTACGGCTGCGAAGTCGCCGGACACCGCGGACCCCACGTCGATCACCATGTCGATCTCGGCGGCCCCCGCCTCCACCGCCAAGCGCGCCTCCCCGGCCTTGACGGCCGAAAGATGCTTACCCGAGGGGAATCCGACGACTGCGGCGATGGGCAGCCGTTGTGCGCCTGCCCGCTTCGCGACGGCGACCATGGACGGTGACACGCAGACCGCGTACACCCCGAGTTGGGTGGCCTCCTCGACGAGGCGTACGACGTCGCTTTCGGTGGCTTCGGGCTTGAGCAGAGTGTGGTCGACGAGCGCGGCCACGTCGTCGCGGCGATAGCCGTTCGACGGCACCATCTAGAACGGTTCCTCGGTGCCGCCGGGGTTGCAGCGCGTCGACGCCAGCGTGTCCATGCCGACCTGCGGCCGCCACGGCTCCAGATTCCAGCTGGTCTTGCCGGGCTGGCTCAGTTCGGCGAATTCCCAGTGACACATGAACTGGTCCAACATGCCGGGCATCGCGGCGTCCGGCGAGAGAGTCAGCACCTCGGCCCACGCCTCATCCATCGCCGTCGTCGTCGCGACGCCTGAAGCCTGACGTCCCGCGGCGGTCGGGTACACCCGCAGACTGGACAGGTCGCCCCATTTCGCCCACTCGACGTGGTCGACATACGGCGGGGCAGGCACCGGATTGGCGGCGGCGAGAGGCGCGAAGCCAAGGGACGCAAGCACACCGGCCGTCGCGATCGCCGCCGCGAAGAGACGCAGCTGACTCAACGGGACTTTCCCTGGATCTCCAGGATCTTCGGGCGTACGTCGACGAGATAGATGCCCGTCGCGACCGCAGCGATCGCGATGGCGAAGACGGACACCCCGGCGAGACTGGTGAGCACGCCGAACGCCCCTGCGCCGCCGATGATCAGCAACCACACCGGCTTGGTGAGCTTGCCGGCCGCGGTGTACGCGTCAGGCCGCTGCATGGCGGCGTGGACGAAGGCGTACAACGTGGCAGCCAGCACTACGACGGCCAAAAGTAAGAGGACGTAACCCGCCAGTGTTTGGAGCTGCACGCTCCAAGCGTATGCGGGCTACGTCCCCTGGTCGACTCTGAGCCGCCCGAGTCGGCGACTCAGAGCCGAAATGCTACTTCTGGGTGACCTTCTTGGCGGCCGCCTTCTTGGCCGGAGCCTTCTTGGCGGGAGCCTTCTTGGCCGGAACCTTCTTGGCGGCCTTCTTGGCAGGAGCCGCGGCCTTCTGGGCCTTCTTCGGCAGCTCGACGCCGACCAGCTTGGCGGCACGCTCGCCGACCGCGCGGGTCTGGGTCGCCACGTTGCCAAGCGCTTCCTGGGTCAGCTCGACGGCCTGGTCCGAAAGCGCCTCGACGCGACCGGCGGCACCTTCGAGGGCCGGCTGGCTGCGCAGCCGCTCGAGGGCGGCCTCGCCGCGCTCGACCAGCTTGTTGTAGGAGGTCGTTGCGGCCTCGGCGTAGGTCTCGGCGAACTTGCGCAGCTCGTCGGAGGTCAGCCGATCGCGCAGGTCACCGAACTGCGTCGGCAGCTCCTCCTGCAGCTTCGTCACGCGGGCGCGGGTCCCCTCGACGCGCGACTCGGCGTCGGTGCGGGCCTCGCCGGCACGCTCACGCAGGGTGGCGACGATCTCGTTGACGCGCTCGAGGGCCAGATCGGCTGCGCCGACCGCGGCAAGCAGCGGGGCCTTCAGGTCGTCAGCGGTGGGCTGGTTCTTGGCCGGAGTCTTCTTGGCCATGTCGGTGGTTCCTTTCGTTTCGTTTGTCGTGGTGATCGGTTCGAACTAATTCGGACGTTGAGGTGCTCTAGTCAGTCGTCGGCTCCTCATCGGTCTCGATGACTGCGGCTTCGTTCTGCTGACAGAACGAGGTGTAGATCTCGAGCAGCACCTGCTTCTGCCGCTCGGTGATCGCCGAGTCAGTGATGATCACGTCGCGGACCTGGTTGTTCTCGCTAGGTTCCAGAATCCCGGCCCTTATGTAGAGAACTTCCGCGGACACTCTGAGCGCCTTCGCGATCTGGTTGAGCACGTCGGCGGAGGGTTTCCGCAATCCCCGCTCGATCTGGCTGAGGTAGGGATTGCTCACGCCGGCCTTCTCGGCCAGCTGCCGCACCGATACCTGTGCTGCCTCGCGCTGCGTACGGATGAAGGTGCCGATGTCCTGCGCAGCGTTGGACACAACAGCGGCGATCTTCTCATCCTGCGTCACGCGTGACTCCCTCCCGCATCGGGTAACCCGATAGCGACACGCCCTACCGTACGACCGGGTGCTAACTTTTGCAAGCACTAGTTAGCGCAGGTCAGAAGAGTAGCTGAGCTATCGAATAGATCACAAGGCCCGCCAGCGAGCCCACCACGGTGCCGTTGATACGGATGAACTGCAGGTCACGGCCAACGTGCAATTCGATGCGTTGGCTGGCCTCATCTGCGTCCCACCGCTCGATCGTCTCGGTGATGATCGCTGTGATTTCCGCCCCATATTGCGTGACGAGGTGCTGAGCCGCCCGAACGATCCAGTTGTCGACCTTGTCCCGCAGGTCGACGTCGTCTCGCAGCGCTTCGCCGATGTGCACCACGGAGTCGGCGATGCGCGTCCGCAGCGCCGAATTCGGGTCGTCGACCGACTCGAGGAAAATCCGCTTGGCCGTCGTCCATGCGGTCTCGGCGGCCTTGGCGACCTCGTCGCGGGCCAGGATCTGCTCCTTGACGTTCTCGGCCCGCCGAATCGTGTCATCGTCGTGCTGCAGGTCATCTGCGAATTCGAAGAGGAACCGGGTGGCCGACCGTCGCAGTTCGTGTTCGGGGTTACGGCGCACCTTGTCGGTGAAGTCCATCAGCTCGCGGTGGATGCGGTCGCCGACGAGGTGGTCGACCCAGCGGGGCGACCAGGTCGGCGAGTCCCGCTCGACGACCCGCTCGATGATGTCGCCCCCATTGAGCGACCACTGGAAGGCGCGGTCGGCCAGCAGCTGGATCAGGGCTTCCTGACGTCCCTCAGCCAGCAGCGAGGCGAGCACCCGCCCGATCGGGGGGCCCCACTTCGGTTCGGCGACGCGCTTGACGATCATCCGGTCCAGCACGTGCTGGACATCCTCGTCGCGCAGCATCTCCACCAGAACCCGCAGGACCGTTGAGGTTTCGGCCGCCACACGCTCAGCGTGGGCGGAATCGGAGAGCCACTTGCCCAGCCGGCCCGCGACCTGGGCGTCGCGCAGTTTGGTCTCGACGACTTCGGCCGACATGAAGTTCTCCCGAACGAAGGTGCCGAGGCCTTCGCCGAGTTGGTCCTTCTTGCGCTTGATGATCGCGGTGTGCGGTATCGGAATGCCCATCGGGTGCTTGAAAAGCGCGGTGACCGCAAACCAGTCGGCCAGCGCGCCGATCATGCCCGCTTCGGCCGCGGCACGGACGTATCCGACCCACCCCGGCGCGCCGGTGGACTGGGCCCATGTGCAGACCAGGAAAATCGCCGTGGCGCCGAGCAGGAACGAGAGCGCGACCAGTTTCATCCGCCGCAGCCCGCGCCGACGCTCGTCATCCGCGGCACTGTCGACACCGGCCAGCGACTCGGCGATGCTGCGCCGTGGAGCGATCGGCGGCTCCGTCATTGTGTGTGCGCCGAGGTTTGGTCTGTGTGCCACACCTACATCATCCGCTACGACGCGGAGTGCGGGGCCGAGCCGACAACGCCTGAAACCCGGCTCGCCCGTACTATCAAGAAGAACTAGGGAATGGATTACGGCGATCGTGGCACAAGAGACCTCGTCCGTCACGGTCAAGAGCGATGGACGCAAGCGGCGCTGGCACCAGCACAAGGTGGAACGGCGCAATGAGTTGGTCGACGGCACCCTAGAGGCGATCCGGCGTCGCGGCAGCAACGTCAGCATGGACGAGATCGCGGCCGAGATCGGCGTGTCCAAGACGGTGCTCTACCGCTACTTCGTCGACAAGAACGACCTGACGACCGCCGTGATGATGCGGTTCGCGCAGACCACGCTCATCCCGAACATGGCTTCGGCGCTGTCGTCGAACCTCGACGGCTTTGAGCTGACCCGCGAGATCATCAAGGTCTACGTCGAAACTGTGGCCTCCGAGCCGGAGCCCTACATGTTCGTGATGGCGAACAACTCGGCCAGCAAGAGCAAGGCGGTCGCGGACTCCGAGCAGATCATCGCCCGCATGCTCGGCGTCATGCTCCGCCGCCGGATGTCCGAGGTGGGTATGGACACCGGTGGCGCGGCGGCATGGGCGTTCCACACCGTCGGCGGTGTGCAGTTGGCGACGCACTCGTGGATGTCGAACCCCCGCATCAGCTCCGACGAGCTCATCGACTACTTGACGATGCTGTCCTGGAGTGCGCTCTGCGGCATCGTCGAGGTCGGCGGATCGCTGGAGAAGTTCAGGCAAGAGCCGCATCCTCAGCCGGTTCTGCCACCGCAACTGCTTGACTGAGCGGATGAGCGAGTCCGACCTCCCGTCCCTGTGGACGCATGAGCCGCATATACACCTCGAGTTTCGTGCCGGCGACAAGGTCGCCGACATCGACACCAGCGCGACGCCGGGCTTCAAGGGGAAGAAGGCCGATGCACCGGGGCTGCAGGCCGAGCGCAACGAGCGTTTCGCGGAATTGCAGGAGATGCTCTACGCGAACAGCCGCTCCGGCGACACCCGATCGATACTCCTCGTACTCCAGGGCATGGATACCGCAGGCAAGGGCGGCATCGTCAAACACGTTGTGGGAGCGGGTAATCCACAAGGCATTCGGTACAGGAGCTTCGGAAAGCCGACCGAGGAAGAGATGTCGCACCACTACCTGTGGCGCATCCGCAACGCGCTGCCGACTCCTGGCCATATCGGGGTCTTCGATCGCAGCCACTACGAGGACGTGTTGATCGTGCGGGTGCACGACTTGGTGGCACCCGATGTGTGGGGCGCACGCTACGACGAGATCAACGCCTTCGAGAAGGCGCTCGTCGACGACGGCATGACGCTGATCAAGGTTGCGATGTTCGTGTCGCTCGATGAGCAGAAGCAGCGCCTGGCCGAGCGTCTCGACCGTCCGGACAAATACTGGAAGTACAACCCCGCCGATGTCGACGAACGGCTGAAGTGGCCGCTGTATCAGGAGGCGTACCAGGCGCTGCTGGACAAGACGTCGACCGACTACGCGCCGTGGCACGTGATCCCGTGCGACCGGAAGTGGTACAGCAGGCTGGCGATCACCGAACTGCTGATCGAAGCGCTCGAAGCGCTCGACTTGTCTTGGCCGCCAGCTGATTTCGATATCGAGGCGGAGAAGAAGCGCCTAGCTGAGGCCTAGTTCTCCGCCGAGTGCACGCTTGTCAGTACGTGTAGAAGCCCTGGCCTGACTTCTTGCCCAGTTGACCGGCTTCGACCATGCGCAGCAGCAGCGGCGGCGGTGCGTAGCTCGGGTCCTTGTACTCGTCGTACATCGAGTCGGCGATGAGCTTCATCGTGTCGAGGCCGATCAGATCGGACAGCCGCAGCGGGCCCATCGGATGCGACAGCCCGGCGACGATCGCCGTGTCGATGTCCTCGACTGCTGCGACACCCGCTTCCGCCATCCGGATGGCGGACAACAGATAAGGCACCAGCAGCGCGTTGACGACGAAACCCGAGCGATCCCCGCAGCGCACCACCTTCTTGCCGAGTACCTCGCTCGCGAACTGCTCGGTGCGCGCGGCGGCCTCGGGAGAAGTGACGAGCGTGCTGACGAGTTCCACCAATGGCAGGACGGGCACCGGATTGAAGAAGTGCAGACCCAGCACTCGACTCGGATTCCCCGTTGCCGCAGCAATTTTCATGATCGGAATGCTCGACGTGTTCGACGCGAGTACGGCGTCGGGATCGGCGATGATCTTGTCCAGCTCGGCGAAGATCTTGCCCTTGACGGTCTCGTCTTCGACGACCGCCTCGATCACGAGCTGACGGTCGGCGAGGTCGCCGAGGTCGGTGGTGAACTTCAGCCGCGCGAGTGCGGCGTCGCGATCGGCTTCGCTCAGCTTGCCCTTGGCCGCCGCGCGCTCCAGCGATTTGGTGAGCCGCGAGTGACCGGCGGTCACCAACTCGTCCGTCGGTTCATAGACGACGACGTCCGCGCCGGCCTTGGCCGACACCTCGGCGATGCCCGAACCCATCTGCCCGGCGCCGATGACGCCGACTCTTTCGATGCTCACTACTGATAACTCCTCATCACAGCTGCAGGCCCCGCCCAAGGGTTCTGGGCGGGGCCTGCACTGTCAAGCCGTCGGCCTCGTGAGCCTAGGACCTGGTCTCAGTGACTCCGTCTCGTTGGTTCCACTTCGCAAGCTCAGTGGAACTGACCCTCTTCGGTCGAGCCCGCGAGTGCGGTGGTCGAGCTGGTCGGGTCGACGGTCGTGGCGATCCGGTCGAAGTAACCGGCGCCGACCTCGCGCTGGTGCTTGGTGGCGGTGTAACCCCGCTCCTCGGCGTCGAACTCGCGCTCCTGCAGCTCGACGTACGCCGACATCTGGTTGCGGGCGTAGCCGTAGGCCAGATCGAACATCGAGTAGTTCAGGGCGTGGAAGCCGGCCAGCGTGATGAACTGGAACTTGAAGCCCATCGCGCCGAGTTCCTTCTGGAACTTCGCGATCGTCGCGTCGTCCAGGTGCTTGCGCCAGTTGAACGACGGCGAGCAGTTGTACGCCAGCATCTGGTCGGGGAACTCGCTCTTGACGCCCTCGGCGAACTGCTTGGCCAGGTCGAGGTCCGGGGTGCCGGTCTCCATCCAGATCAGATCGGAGTACGGCGCGTACGCCTTGGCGCGGGCGATGCACGGCTCGAGGCCGTTGCGCACTCGGTAGAAGCCCTCGGCAGTGCGCTCACCGGTGACGAACGGGCGATCGCGCTCGTCCACGTCGGAGGTGATGAGCGTGGCGGCCTCGGCGTCGGTACGGGCGATCACGACGGTCGGCACGTCCGCGACGTCGGCCGCAAGGCGAGCCGAGGTGAGGGTGCGGATGTGCTGCTGGGTGGGGATGAGCACCTTGCCACCGAGGTGGCCGCACTTCTTCTCCGACGCCAGCTGATCTTCCCAGTGCGACCCCGCGACGCCTGCGGCGATCATCGCCTTCTGCAGCTCGTAGACGTTCAGGGCGCCACCGAAGCCGGCCTCGCCGTCGGCAACGATCGGAGCCAGCCAGTTCTCGATGGAGGTGTCACCCTCGACCTTGGCGATCTGGTCGGCGCGCATCAGCGCGTTGTTGATGCGGCGGACGACCTGCGGCACCGAGTTGGCCGGGTACAGGCTCTGATCGGGGTAGGTATGGCCGGACAGGTTCGCGTCGCCGGCGACCTGCCAACCCGACAGGTAGATGGCCTTCAGGCCGGCGCGGACCTGCTGAACCGCCATGTTGCCGGTCAGTGCGCCCAGCGCGTTGACGAACTCCAGATCGTGCAGCTGGCTCCACAGCACCTCGGCGCCGCGACGGGCCAGGGTGGACTCCTCGACGACGGAGCCCTGCAGGGCCACCACGTCGGCCGGGGTGTAGGTGCGCTCGATGCCCTTCCACCGCGGATTGGTGTCCCAATCCTTCTGGATTTCTTCGGGTGACTTCGGCTGACCGACGGTCGACATGGGGATGCTCCTTCGAATGGCTTGCTAATACTCCAACAACTTCGCTGTTGCGCTATTACGAGGATGCATCACGACATATGCGCAGGTCCACCTGTTTTGATTGCCAATTTTCGCCAACGCGCCAGTCCATGTTGCAAAGTTTGCGAAGGTGGCGATCACCTGAACCGGTTCAGTAGTTACTCGCCAGTAGCAGGTTTGCGCACGTCAGTACGGTCGTACTGTTAGGCAGACGGACTCAGAGCGCGAAGATCGAAGCGATGGCTTTGGTCTCGTCGCCGACGGCATATGTGAGCGTTGTAACAGTGCGATCCGCCAATTCGGGACCGAACTTATCCGTCGAACCGGCCGGATGGACGTGAGTGATGATCTCGAGCTTGTCGCCGAGCGCGACCGGGGCGTCGTGCTCGATGGTCACCCGCAACGGTGCGCGCAGAAGCTCGGGTGTGGTGAAGAGGTGGTCCTCGATCACCGACCAGTACACCGAGTTGTTCATGTGGTCGAAGATGTCGATGTCGCTGACGCGAACCGGATAGTCGACGATCTCATCGGCGTCCTCGCGGCTGCCCGCCTTCAGGTAGGCCTTCCACCGCAGCCGGTCGACATCGGTGGTGCGTCGCAGACCCTCGAGAAAGTCGTCGGAAATGCGCGCAGGCCCCTGGGTCTCCTGGTTGATGTTGATCCAGAACGCCTCGGATTCGATCAGCCCGCCCTTGCGGCCGTCGACCCGGACCCGCATTTCACACCACCGGTTGGAGGTCCCGGAGCACCAGCGGCGCAGGCGCAGCATGTCCTTGAACTCGATGGGCCTGATCAAATCGACCATCGTGCGGCGGACGATCCATAGCGGATGGGTTTCCTCGTAGCCCATTTCCCGGAGTTGATCCGAGCCGATGTCCTGGATGTGCCTGGTGGCCGCGTCGAACTTGAGCCTGCCTTCGCGATCGACGTCGGCGACCCGCAGCGGCCACTCGATGTCGAACACGTCGGGGTGCGGATCGGGCACAGGCATCATCGCCTTCGCCAGACCGGTGCTGTCAGCCATGCCGCCCGATCCTGCCACAGCCCTAGAACTGCCAACGATGCGAAGGCATTCTTCGCAACGTTGTTACGCTGGTGACCGTGGCAAAAACGTTCGTCGGGTCGCGCGTTCGGCAGCTTCGCGGCGAACGTGGCTTCAGCCAGGCTGCGCTGGCCCAGATGCTCGAGATCTCACCGAGTTACCTGAACCAGATCGAGCACGACGTGCGTCCACTGACGGTGTCCGTCCTGCTCCGCATCACCGAGGTGTTCGGGGTGGACGCGACCTTCTTCGCCTCCGAGGACGACACCCGGCTGGTGGCCGAGCTGCGCGAGGTCACGCTGGATCGCGACGTGGCCACCGATGTCGACCTGACCGAAGTCTCCGACATGGTCAGCTCGCATCCCGCGCTCGCGCGCGCGATGGTCAACCTGCACCGGCGCTACCGGCTGACCATCGCGCAGTTGGCGGCCGCGACCGAGGACAGGCATTCCGACAGCAGCGGCTTCAGCTCGGGGTCCGGCTCGATCACCATGCCGCACGAGGAAGTCCGCGACTACTTCTACGAGCGGCAGAACTACCTCCACGAACTGGACACCGCCGCCGAGGACCTCACCATCCGGATGCGGATGCACCGTGCCGAGCTCGCCCGCGAGCTGGCCGACCGGCTGACCAGGGTGCACGGTGTGCACATCAAGCGACGAATCGATTTGGGCGGCACGGTGTTACACCGCTACGACCCGGACACCAAGACACTCGAGATCAGTGACCATCTGTCGTCCGGTCAGACGGTCTTCAAAATGGCGGCAGAGCTGGCATACCTCGAGTTCGGCGACCTGATCGACAAGCTGGTGGGTGAGGGCAACTTCACCAGCGAGGAGTCCACGGTGCTGGCCCGGCTCGGGCTGGCGAATTACTTCGCGGCCGCGACGGTGTTGCCATACCGCCAGTTTCACGAGGTCGCGGAGAACTTCCGCTATGACGTCGAACGTCTCTCGGCGTCCTACGCGGTCTCCTACGAGACGATCGCGCACCGCTTGTCGACTCTGCAGCGGCCCTCCATGCGGGGCGTGCCGCTGTCGTTCGTGCGCGTCGACCGCGCAGGCAACATGTCGAAAAGACAGTCCGCCACAGGCTTTCACTTCTCATCCAGCGGTGGAACCTGCCCGCTGTGGAATGTGTACGAGACGTTCGCGAGCCCCGGAAAGATCGGGGTGCAGGTCGCACAGATGCCCGACGGGCGCAACTACATGTGGGTGGCCCGCACGGTCGAACGCCGCGCCCACCGATACGGCCAGCCGGGTAAGACCTTCGCGATCGGCCTCGGCTGCGAACTACGGCATGCGCACCGTCTGGTCTATTCGGAAGGGCTGGATCTGTCGGGCGACAATTCGACGCCGATCGGCGCCGGCTGTCGCGTCTGTGAACGCGACAACTGCCCGCAGCGGGCCTTCCCCGCGCTCGGCAGGGCACTGGACGTCGACGAGCACCGCAGCACCGTGTCGCCCTATCTGGTCAAACAGTCCTAGATACACTCGTCACGGTGAGTGCTATCGAGCCCGCGCGCATTGCGCCCGGCGGATTCAAGGAACTCGGACCGGTCAATTGGGCCATTGCCAAGGTCGGCGCCAGGGCAATCCGGGCGCCGAGGTTCAGTCTCGTCAATGTGCTTGGCCAGCACCGACTTCTGTTTCTGGCCTGGGCGCCGTATAGCGCAATGCTGTTGGGAACGCTGTCCAAGCTGCCGCTGAAGGACGCCGAGACGGTCATCCTGCGGGTCGGTCACCTCCGCGACTGCGAATACGAACTGCAGCAGCATCGGCGGCTGGCCCGCAGCCGGGGCATCAGTCCCGAGATCCAGGCCAAGATCTTCGAAGGCCCCGACGCCGACGGCCTGACCGATCGCCAGCGTGCCCTCATCACCGCCACCGACGAGTTCGTCGTCACCCGCGGCGTCTCCCCCGAAACCTGGGCGGTGCTGGCTCGACACCTCACCAAGCAGCAGCTCATCGAGTTCTGCATGCTTGCCGCACAGTACGACGGGTTGGCGGCGACCATCACCACGCTCAACGTGCCGCTGGACTTTCCCGACTAGCGAGCGCACACCGTCCACATCTCGTGCGCGCGCGACAGTTGCGCGGAGGCGTCGTCGGAATCGGCGGCGAAGAAGGCGGCCTGGAGACGCTCGCCGATCGACGGGTCACGCAACCAGTTGCGCACGGTGGTGTTCGATGCCGATTCGAACGGATCTCTCATCGTGAACACCGCATCGATCAGATCAGCGAGATGTCTTGCAGCAGAGTGCGTCTCGGCGGTCTTCAGTAGATCGAGGTGCACCGCGAGATCGAGATCGCACCACGCCAGCAGGTCGAGCGCCGAGGGACAGTCGCTGAAGTATCCGAGCCTGCACGGGTAGGAGTCCAGCCGCTGTGACCAGATGGCCTCGGCGAGCCTGCGGACGGCCTGCTGCTCATCCGGCTGCCACATCGGCAACCGCGAGCTGAGGTCGGCAAGCCGGAAGTCGAAAACCGGTGCGGGCGTGGTCAGCATGAGTTCCATCAGCCGCGGAAAGAAATGCCGCAGCGAGTCGTCGTCGAGCGACATGACGTGAAGGGCGGTCAGTTGCGGCAGCGACAACGACCGAAGCGGTGCGGCACGAATGGATTCCGCCGTCCACTCCGGTCCACATTGTTCACACACCCAGATGTCCGCCGGGACCGGATAGCGGGCGAGGAGTTCATACATCTCCTCAACGCGCGCCGCTTGCATCGGCCGACTATAGGTACGTCACACCGAGGACCACCAGCGAGAGAAGTACCGGTGAGGCGGGCAGCGCCCACAGGAACGCCGCCCACAGGTCGGACTTCCTTCGGTATGCGCGCCAGCCGAGCGTGCCGACGATGGCGCCGAGTACGAAGGACACCACCGCCACCACAAGGACCCAGGTGCTGATCGTCGACGTGCTCGTCGCAGCCGTGATCCCGGCCAGCCACAGGATGTGGCCGAGCACCAACCCGCCGATCCCGGCGACCCAGATCGCGGCTCTCAAAAGTTGATCATGTGGCCGGCCAAGCCGTGGAAGCATTCCTGCAGGGCTTCCGACAGCGTCGGGTGGGTGTGCACGTTGCGGGCCAATTCGTTGACGGTCAGATCCCACTTCTGCGCCAGCGTCAGCTCCGGCAGCAGTTCGGAGACGTCATGCCCGATCAGGTGCCCGCCGAGCAGCTCGCCGTACTTCGCGTCGGCGATCAGTTTGACGAAGCCGCTCGGGTCACCGAGCCCGTGCGCCTTGGCGTTGGCGGTGAGCGGGAACTTGGCGACCTTGACGTCGTAGCCCTCGTCGCGGGCCTGCTCCTCGGTCAGCCCGAAGCTGGCGACCTGCGGCTGACAGAAGGTGGCACGCGGCATCATCCGGTAGTCGCCGAGCGCCAAAGTCTCTGCGCCCGCGATGGTTTCGGCTGCCACAACGCCCTGCGCCTCGGCGACGTGGGCCAGCTGCAGCAGCCCGGTGACATCGCCGATCGCATAGATGTGCGGCACATTGGTGCGCATGTAGTCGTCGATGCCGATCGCCTTGCGGTCGGTAAGCTTCACGCCGGCAACGTCAAGGCCGTATCCCTCGACGTTAGGTGCGAAGCCGATGGCCTGAAGAACCTTGTCGGCCTTCAGCTCTTCGCTCTTACCGTCCTTGCTGACGGTGACCAGGACGGAGCCATCGCCCCCTTCGTCTTTGATGGACTCCACCTTGGTGCCGGTGAGGATCTTCACGCCGAGCTTCTTGAACTGCTTCTCGATCTCCTTGGACACCTCGGCGTCCTCGTTCGGCAGCGCCCGCGGCAGGAACTCGACGATCGTGACGTCGACGCCGAAGTTGCGCAGCACGTACCCGAACTCCATGCCGATCGCTCCGGCACCGGCGATGACGATCGAACCCGGCAGCTCACGGGAGAGGATCTGCTTCTCGTAGGTGACGACGTTCTCCGACAGCGATGTGCCCGGCACCAACCGGGTGCTGGCACCGGTCGCGATGATGCAGTTGTCGAAGGTGACCGTCTCGGTGCCGCCCTCATTGAGGTCGACCTCCAGCGTGTTGGCGTCGGAGAACTTTCCGTAGCCGTGGATCTCGGTGATCTTGTTCTTCTTCATCAGGAAGTGCACACCGGCGACGCGGCCGTCGGCGACCTTGCGGCTGCGGTCGAACGCCACCCCGTAGTCCATGGTGGCTTCACCGTTGATGCCAAAGGTCTTGGCTTCCTTGGTGATGATGTGGGAGAGCTCGGCGTTGCGCAGCAGCGACTTGGACGGGATACAGCCGACGTTGAGGCATACACCGCCCCAGTACTTCGGTTCGACGACTGCGGTGTTCAGTCCGAGTTGGGCGGCGCGGATGGCCGCGACGTATCCGCCGGGGCCTGCTCCGAGAACGACGACGTCATAGTGGGTCACACCTCAACTCTAGTAAGGAATCAACCCCACAAAGCATCGAGTGGCCCATTCGCAGAAGTAGAGACCGTGCAGCACCGCGGCACCTGCGGTCGCGGCCAGGGGCGCCGACGTGAACGCGATGGCCACAGCGGACGCGACGGGCCTGTTGGGCACCATCGCGACGAGTAGGCCCACGACGGTGCACAGGATCAGGAAGACGAGCACGACGAACACCGGCGCGGTCTTGTCGATCGAGTGGTACCACCAGTGGTAGAGCCCCCATCCCGCCGCGGCCGCGATCGCCCAGACGCAGCCGACGACAAGGGCGAAGTGCCAGCGCTTGATGTACTGGTAGTCACCCGCTACCACCACCGAGCGGGCAGGCAACGGCAACGGCCCCGACGGGTTCTCGTCGAGTCCGTTGCTTGGGTCGGGTTGCGCTTCGAATTCGCCGGTATCCCAGGTCGGGGTGAACTCCTGGGTGTCGACGAGCAGGTCGCGGTCCACGTCAGGCTCCGTTCACCGACTGAATCGCGACCAGCACACCGAACCAGCCGGGCGCGACGGCGATGATGAATGCGCCGACCGCGGTCAACCAGCGCCGGCGCGACAGCAGGATCGTCAGCATTCCGATCGCACCGGGCACGCCGACGACGAGCGCAATCACCACATCGGGCCGAATCTTGGCGCTGACCAGCAAGGCCAGCCCGATCCCGAGGAGGAGCCCGACCGCCGTGCCGATCAGTAGTGCACTGGTCAGCAACCGCGGGCGCGGCAGCGGTATCACCCTTCGAGGTTAACGCCGGGAAAACGCTAGGCCCTTGAGGCACGCCCAGGAATCGGGCACGCGTCGACGCCTTCGGCCACGATGTGGCTGCTCCCCTAACTACGTTGTGGGCCCAGAGGCCTGAGGTCTCACACCTTGCGCAAAGTCGGCACCGGTCACCGGCGGCGACTGTTCCAACGCCGCGTTCTCGTCGTCATTGAATGCGCGGCCGCGCGACAGGAAGCGCATCCCTTCGGGGGCTTCGACGCTGAACCCGCCGCCGCGGCCGGGCACCACGTCGATGACCAGTTGTGTGTGCTTCCACGCCTCGAACTGCGGCCCAGAGATCCATACCGGCACCCCGTCACCGACGTCGAAGATCGCCAGCAGGATGTCGCGGTCGCCGACGATGAAGTCGCCGTCGGGGTAACACATCGGCGACGACCCATCGCAGCATCCGCCGGACTGGTGGAACATCAGCGCGCCGTGCCGGTTCTGCAGTTTGGCCAGCAGATCGGCGGCGGCCGCCGTGATCAACGCCCGCGCGGGAGCGCTCGTCAGAAGAACCCCTGCGCCTTGTTCGAGTACGACACCAGCAGGTTCTTGGTCTGCTGGTAGTGGTCGAGCATCATCTTGTGGTTCTCCCGGCCGATGCCAGACTGCTTGTAGCCACCGAACGCCGCATGCGCCGGATACGCGTGATAGCAGTTGGTCCACACCCGGCCGGCCTTGATGTCGCGACCGGCCCGGTAGGCGACGTTGCCGTCGCGCGACCACACGCCCGCACCGAGTCCGTACAGCGTGTCGTTGGCGATGCTGATGGCGTCGTCGTAGTCGGAGAACGACGTCACCGCGACGACGGGTCCGAAGATCTCCTCCTGGAAGATCCGCATCTTGTTGTTGCCCTCGAAGATCGTGGGCTGCACGTAGTAACCGCCATTGAGGTCCCCGCCGAGTTCGGCGCGCTCCCCGCCCGCAATGACCCTCGCGCCTTCGTCCTTGCCGACCTCGATGTAGGACAGCACCTTCTCCAGCTGGTCGTTGGACGCCTGCGAGCCGATCATCGTCTCGGTGTCGAGCGGGTCGCCCTGGCGCACGGCCTTGGTCCGGATCGCCGCGAGTTCGAGGAACTCGTCGTAGATATCGGCCTGGATCAGGCTGCGCGACGGGCAGGTGCACACCTCGCCCTGGTTGAGGGCGAACATCGTGAAGCCCTCCAGCGCCTTGTCCTGGAAGTCGTCAGCCCCCACTTTCGGGCTGGCCATCACATCGGAGAAGAAGATGTTCGGGCTCTTGCCGCCGAGTTCCAGCGTGACGGGGATCAGGTTCTGCGACGCGTACTGCATGATCAGCCGGCCGGTGGTCGTCTCACCGGTGAACGCGATCTTCGCGATGCGATTGCTCGACGCCAGCGGTTTACCCGCCTCGAACCCGAATCCGTTGACGACGTTGAGCACTCCTGCAGGCAAGAGGTCGCCGATCAGGCTCATCAGATACAGGATCGATGCCGGCGTCTGCTCGGCCGGCTTGAGGACGACCGCGTTACCTGCCGCCAGCGCGGGCGCCAGCTTCCACGTGGCCATCAGGATCGGGAAGTTCCACGGAATGATCTGGCCGACCACGCCGAGCGGTTCGTGGAAGTGATACGCGACGGTGTCGTCGTCGATCTGGCTCAGCGAGCCCTCCTGCGCACGAATTGCGCCGGCGAAGTACCGGAAGTGATCGACCGCCAGCGGTAGGTCGGCGTTGAGCGTCTCGCGGATCGGCTTGCCGTTGTCCCACGCCTCCGCCAGTGCCAGTGATTCGAGATTGGTCTCGATGCGGTCGGCGATCTTGTTGAGGATGTTCGCGCGCTCACCGGCGGCCGTCTTGCCCCACGCGGTCGCGGCGCCGTGCGCGGCGTCGAGCGCCTTCTCGATGTCCGCCTCGGTGGACCGCGGGATCTCACAGAACGGTTGGCCGGTCACCGGCGTCGGGTTCTCGAAGTACTCACCGGACGCCGGCGGCACCCATTCCCCACCGATGAAGTTGCCGTAGCGGGACTCGTAGGCCATCAAGGCATCTGCGGAACCAGGGCGTGCATAGACAGTCATCAGCGACTCCCTCTCTGAGCGCGGGAACGAATGGGTGTAACGGGGCTCACACTACGCCCGGCAGCGACAATGGGTTTGTGGCACAAGACCCCTATCTATGGCTCGAGGACATCACCGGCGACGACGCGCTGGACTGGGTGCGCAAGCACAACGAGCCGACCCTGGCCGAGTTCGGCGGCGAGCGCTTCGAGCAGATGCGCACCGAGGCGCTGGAGATACTCGACACCGACGCGCGGATTCCCTATGTGCGCCGGCGCGGCGAGTACCTCTACAACTTCTGGCGCGATGGGGCCAATCCGCGTGGGCTGTGGCGGCGCACCACACTGGAGCGATACCGAACTGACGAACCCGACTGGGACGTGATCCTGGACCTCGACGCGCTCGCCGACGCCGAGGATGAGAACTGGGTGTGGGCCGGCGCCGACGTCCTCGAACCCGACCACTCCCTCGCTCTGCTCGAGTTGTCCCGCGGTGGCGCCGACGCAACCGTGGTCCGCGAATTCGATATGGCGAAAAGGCAATTCGTCGCCGACGGGTTCGAGCTACCGGAAGCGAAGTCGAGTGTCACGTGGCAGGATCGCGACACCGTCCTGGTGGGCACCGAATTCGGACCGGGTTCGATGACGGACTCCGGCTATCCGCGGATCGTCAAACGGTGGCTGCGCGGTCAACCCCTCGGAGAGGCACGCACCCTGTTCGAGGGCGAGTCCTCTGATGTCAGCGTCGGCGGTGGCTACGATCCGACGCCGGGCTTCGAGCGCCTGCTGATCACAAGGTCTTTCGACTTCTTCAACCGCGACCGCTACGAATTACGCGGCGATGCCCTGATCCCCATCGACGTGCCCACCGACGCGGGTATGTCGGTGCATCGCGAATGGCTGCTGATCCGGCCGCGATCCGAATGGACCGTCGGTGGCCGCACCTACCGTCCCGGCTCTCTGCTGGCGGTCCGCTATGACGAATTTCTCTCCGGGGCGGGCGAACTGGCTGTCGTGTTCGAGCCGGACGAACATTCAAGTCTGGAGAACTACGCGTGGACGCGGGAGCACCTGGTGCTCACCACGCTTGTCGACGTGTCCAGCCACGTGGAACTGGTGACGCCTGCAACGTGGGAACGGTCGGCGATCACCGGCATACCGCCGAATACCAACACGGTGCTGGTGGACGTCGACGAATATGGCGACGAGATGTTCCTGGATTCAAGCGGTTTCGACACGCCATCGCAGCTGCTGTGGGGTCGCGCGGGTACCGAGATGACGTGCGTCAAAAGTGCGCCCGCGTTCTTCGACGCATCCGACATCGAGGTGACTCAGCACTTCGTGGCCTCGGCCGACGGCACTGAGATCCCGTACTTCGTTGTGGGCCATCGCAGTTCGACCGGCCCCGGGCCGACGCTGCTTGGCGGGTACGGCGGGTTCGAGGTCGCCAACACGCCGGGTTACGCCGGCGTGCTCGGCCGGTTGTGGCTCGCGCGCGGCGGCACTTACGTGCTCGCCAACATCCGCGGCGGCGGCGAGTACGGACCGACATGGCACACCCAGGCGATGCGCGAGAACAGACACCTGGTGTACGAGGACTTCGCCGCGGTGGCATCCGATCTCGTCGAGCGAGGCATCACCACGGTCGAGGGTCTCGGCGCCCAAGGTGGCAGCAACGGCGGCCTGCTGATGGGCGTCATGCTGACGCGGTACCCCGAACTGTTCGGTGCGCTGGTGTGCAGTGTGCCCCTGCTGGACATGCGCCGGTTCCACCTGCTGCTCGCCGGCGCCTCGTGGATGGCCGAGTACGGCGACCCGGACGACCCCGACGACTGGGCCTTCATCTCCGAATACTCGCCCTACCAGAACATCTCCGCCGACCGTCGCTATCCGCCGGTGCTGATCACCACGTCAACCCGGGATGACCGGGTCCACCCGGGCCATGCCAGGAAGATGACCGCGGCGCTGGAGGAACTGGGACATCCGGTGCAGTACTACGAGAACATCGAAGGCGGCCACGCCGGCGCTGCCGACAACGCCCAGACGGCGTTCAAATCGGCGCTGATCTACAGCTATCTGTGGACGATGCTCACTTGACCAACTGATCGCCGAGGAAGCGATCCGGGCCCGTGACGCCCGGCAGGATGAAGAAGAAGCCACCGCCCACCGGCATGATGTATTCCTCCAGTGGCTCACCCTTGAGCCGACGCTGCACGGTGAGAAAGCCCTTCTCGAGGCTGCGTTGATAGGCGACGAACGCCAGCCCTTGGTCGAGTCTGCCTGCGCCGTCGAATCCGCGTGAGTAGTTGAAACCGCGTCGCAGAATGCGGTTTTCGTCCGTCTCGGGCGTGCGCGGGTTCGCCAGTCGGATGTGCGCATCAAGCGGGATCCGCTTACCGTCGGGGTCCGAGGGATAGTCGGGATCGGTGAACTCCCCCGTCAGGCCCAGCGGCGCGCCGCTGACCTTGGCGCGCCCGATGAGCTGCTCCTGCTCGATGAGCCGGGTGCGGTCCCAGAACTCGACGAAATTCCGGATGATGCGGATGGCCTGATACGAACCGCCGACCGCCCACTCGGGTTCGCCGTCCCCGGCATTGACCCAGACGTGACGATCCATCAGCGCTGCGTCGTCGACGTCCAGATTGGCCGTACCATCCTTGAACCCCAACAGGTTTCGAGGAGTAACCGCTTCCGACGCCTGGCCCGCGCCGATCCCGCGCGCGTAACCGTCGATCATCCACCGCAGAACCAGATCGCTTCGCGTCCGCCTCATCACCTGGCGCAGTGCGAACTGGACGGTGTCGTTGTGTCCGGCCTCGAAGATGACTGAGATGTCGCCGTGCGAAATCTTGGGGTCCAGCTTGTCGTTGGCCAGGAACGGCATCGTCTCGAGTTCCTTGGGCTTGCGTTGCGCAAGGCCGAACCGGTCGTCGAACAAGGATGCCCCGACACCGACGACGATCGAAAGGTTGTCTGCGGGCGGCTTTTCACCGAGGATGCCGGAGTCGACGGGTGGGTAGGCCCCATCCCGCGTTTCCGGCGGCTTGCCTGCCATCAGCCCGCGGATCTCTTCGGTCAACTCTTTGAGCGCCGTCGTCAGCCCGTCGCGGTCCTTCGACAGGACGTTGAACGAGGCGACCATGCCCTGCTCGGGTATCGGCAGCGAGGTGACACCTGTCTGATGCTCACCCTCGAAGGCAACGAACTTTTCCGCCCTCTCGGGCGCGGGACCCCGATGGTGTCCGGAGTTCGTCAACGCGTACGTAGCACCGGCGCCGACCGCGGCTCCGGCGCCTGCGCCCAGGGCACCCGTGACGAACCCTCGTCGCGAGATGCCCTGGCGCGGCGGCTGTTCGGTCACGAAAGCTTCAGGACGCCCGCGATCTGCGACACGTTCTCCGACAGGCCGGCCAGTTGCGCCTTGAGCTTGTCGATGGTCGCCGGGTCAACGGTCACACCGGTGCACCGCGGCGACGGATAGGGGTCGTTCTCGGTGCAGTAGAGCACCCAGCCGTCGCCCTTCTTGAGCGGCGCCAGCGTGGCGTTGATGTCGGCGAAGCCGGCGTCGATCTTGCCCAGCAGCTCCGGATCAGCCTTCTCCAGAGCCGGCTTCAGCTTGTCGACTGCGGCCTGCGAACCCTGCAGGTTGGCGTCGAAGTCCCACAGGTCGGTCTTGGAGTAGCGATCCTCCTCGCCGGTGATCTTGCCCTCGGAGACCTCTTCGATCAGATCCGCAGCGCCACTCGCCACATCGATGGGCTTCACCTCGACCGAGGGGAACTGCTCCTTGAGGGATGCGATGTCCTTGTCGAGTTGATCAGCGAACGGTGCGCCGCCCTCGGTGGTGTTCTTCTCGAACAGCAGGTATTCGAGGCGGTGCCAGCCGGTGAACGCCGGATCGTCGACATTCTCGAAATCGTCGACGCGGGAGTCGACCTTGCCGTCGATCTCCTCGACCAGGCCGGCCAGTGGCTCGATCCGCTCCCACGGGACACGGGACGGCTCGTACGCCGCCTGCGCGGCCTGCAGATCGTTGGCCCGCACTGCGTCGGTCAACACCTTGACTCTGGCGACGAGATCGTCGATCTGGCCGATCGCATAGGTCGTGTAATCCTCCGCGGCCTGCTGGGCCAGCGGGTCGGGAGCTGCAGCCGCGGCGCTCGAAGAGGTTGCTGATCCACTGGCGGACGACGCCTCTTCGGAACCGCCGGATTTGTCACTGGAGCAGCCCGCGAGGATCAGGCTCGCGGCTGCGATCGGCACCGACAAGGCGAAAAATCGATTCATTTGCACCCTCTAAGTTAGGAGAGGCAAAACATAGCATTGGCGCTGGCCGCAGGGTAGGCACACCTTAGTTTTTGGTTCCCTCTGCCAGACTTCGAGCTATGCCGACGTTCGAAACCCTCCTGTACAAGACCGCACCGCCGGTCGCCACGATCACCCTGAATCGGCCCGACCATCTCAACACCATCGTTCCGCCCATGCCCGACGAGATCGAGAAGGCCATCGGACTGGCCGAGCGCGACCCAGCGATGAAGGTGATCGTGCTGCGCGGCGCCGGACGCGCGTTCTCCGGTGGTTACGACTTCGGCGGCGGCTTCGCTCACTGGGGCGACGCGATGAACACCGACGGTCGCTGGGATCCGGGCAAGGACTTCGTGATGACGACGGCGCGCGAGACGAGTCCCAGCCAGAAGTTCATGGCGATATGGCGGGCATCCAAACCCGTCATCGCCCAGGTGCATGGCTGGTGCGTCGGCGGCGCCAGTGACTATGCGTTGTGCGCCGACATCATCATCGCCAGCGACGACGCCGTCATCGGCACCCCGTACGCCCGCATGTGGGGCGCATACCTCACCGGCATGTGGATCTACCGGCTCGGCCTGGCGAAGGTCAAATGGCACTCGCTGACCGGTGAACCGCTCACCGGAAAGGAGGCCGCCGCAATCGAACTCATCAACGAGTCGGTGCCGTTCGAAAACCTCGAAGCGCGCGTGGCCGAGATCGCGGACAAGCTCGCCCGGATCCCGCTCTCACAACTCCAGGCGCAGAAGCTGATCGTCAACCAGGCCTACGAGAACATGGGCCTGGCGTCCACCCAGACGCTCGGCTCCATCCTCGACGGGTTGATGCGGAACACCCCCGATGCGCTCTCCTTCATCGAAACCGCTGGATCACAAGGGGTTCGGACGGCCGTCGAGCAGCGCGACGGACCGTGGGGCGACTACAGCCAGGCGCCGCCAGACCGCAGGCCCGACCCCTCGCACATCATCGAGCCCTAGCTTCCGGCGCGAAGGTCGAGGAGCGCACCGAGGTCGGCGACGGCGCGCAGCGTGTCGTTGAGATGTGTGCAGGTGGTGGTGCCGACGAACTCACCGCGGATGCGTTCCCGCAACTCCGACAGCGACATTCCGCGAACGCGCGCCGCACTGCCGATCGCGCCGGGGCATTCCTGCCACGGCAGCACCCGCACATCGGCCGTGATCGACGTGATGGTTCGCGTCGACGTGTCCACCGAGCCGCCGACGGTGTACTCGTGCACGATCGTCTCGATGCCGTCGCCGTCGACGTGCGAATCCCGGAAATGGGCATCAAAGCCGGCCGACGTGGCCAGCGCAACGGCCGGATGCAGGTCCAGCCTGCGGAATCGGCGCATCCCGTGTGCACGCAACGGTTCGACCGCGTGCAACCCGTCCAGCGGCGGTGCCACCGGCCCATGTACGGAGGGAATGGTGTCGTTGCGCCGCGCATAGCCGACGAGCGAAGCCTCCGGCGCGAACCCGGCGCAGATACCCGCCATGTGGTCGGCCGTACCGGCGGGCAACTTCTCCTCGACGCCGAGGGTGATCGCCGCGTGCTGCACCGAGTAGCCGGATACCAGTGCCGCACCGACCCAGTCGTCGAGCAGGAGATAGAGCAGGCTGGCGCGCTGAGCCTCACCGGGAAGGAGTTTGGCCACCGTCGAGCGGAACCCGGGACCGACCCGCACACCACTCAGCCGCTCGAGGCGCCCGTCGACCGGGGTGGAGCTGATCTCGTCGATCACGCGTTGCGACAGGTGCGCCCGAACCCGGATCTCGCCGAGGACGTCGACCGAACTCTCCCCCGCCACCACATCGCGCGCCCGCAGCTCGACATCGGAATCGCCGGTCCCTGCCGGATACGTGTCGATGGTGCTGGTTCGGCGAAGCGAGCCGGTGACCAGCGTCGCCGGCGCACCGACGGGCTGCTGTGGGCCCACGATGTCCGAGACGAATGGCATGGCGCAACGGTACTCGGGTCGCCGCGGGCGCCTATTCGCGCCGGCGCAGACCGCCGAGCAGCGATATCGCGACCGCGAACACCACGAGCACACCGCCTGCGGCGAGGGTGAGGTTGCACCAGTGGTGCATGCTCGCGTCGGCCTGGCCGACCATGACCTCGGCGACCTGCCGGATGTCGCCGACCGTCTGGTTCAGTGCGTAGTTGACGTAGCTCCGCGACACCTCGAGCGCCGCCCACCCGCCGGCACCGATCAGCAGCGCCGAAACTCCCAGTGCTGCAAGCGCTTTACCCCGCGATCGAGCCGCGGCCAGCATCAGCAGCGCGGCTATGCCCGCCAGTATCGTGGACCCGACACTCACCCACGGCCCCCAGGTCGACAACATCTTCAACTGGCCGGGCCGCAGCGCCGAGGACTCGGGTACCGCGATCGGCACCTCCAGCGTCTGCGGAACGTCGAGGTCGAGATCGCCGAGTGTCTGCTTGATCGACGGATCGTTGAGCATCGGCGCGATGTCGACGAGCCAGCGGCCACCCGAACCGTCCTCGTGCTGAACCGAGTCGGTGAACATCCAGCGATGCGCGATCCGGTTGGCCTGCGCGAACTGCCCGGGGAATCCGTCGTTGGTCGTGTAGGCCGTGACGACGCCGGACACCAGGTCCCTGTTCAGGGTGCCGTATCCGTTGCTCGCGGCGAACGCGATGATCTGCGTCGTCAACTCCGACGCCATGGCCCGCTGCAGTTTCGGATCGTGCGCCGCAGCCGTCGCCAGCGCGGCGTAGCCGTCCTCGCTCACCACAGTCCGCTGCGCCCACATCGTCGGGACCGCCACGGCGAGCAGAACGGTCGTGACGAGCCACAGGAACGCCGTCACGACGAACCGCACGCGTCCTCCCTAACGGGACGCGCTGCGATCAATCCGCAAGGGCACGTCCCACGATGAGGGGGTCGGGCCTGCCGACCACCTCGTGGTCCTTGTTGTCGTAGTCGAACTTACTCAATACGTGGCGCATGGCATTGACGCGTGCACGCTTCTTGTCGTTGCTCTTGACGACGGTCCACGGCGCGACCTCGGTGTCCGTCCACGCGAACATGTCTTCCTTGGCCGCGGTGTAGTCATCCCATTTGTCCAGCGAGGCAAGGTCGGTCGGCGACAGCTTCCACTGCCGGACCGGGTCGACCTGGCGGATCGTGAACCGGGTGCGCTGCTCGGAGGACGTCACGGAGAACCACAGCTTGGTCAGGCTGATGCCGTCGTTGACCAGCATCTGCTCGAACAGCGGCGCCTGGCGGATGAACTCGGCGTGCTGCTTGGCATTGCAGAACCCCATCACCCGTTCCACGCCGGCGCGGTTGTACCAGGAGCGGTCGAACATCACGATCTCGCCAGCGTTGGGCAGGTGCTGCACATAGCGCTGGAAGTACCACTGGGTGCGTTCCTTCTCGGTGGGCTTCTCCAGCGCCACCACCCGGGCACCGCGCGGGTTCAGATGCTCCGTGAACCGCTTGATCGTGCCGCCCTTGCCCGCCGCGTCGCGGCCCTCGAACACGATGACGTGCCGGTGCCCGTGAGCCTGGCTCCACTTCTGGAGCTTCAGCAGTTCGATCTGAAGGAGCCGCTTCTGCTCCTCGTACTCTTCGCGCGACATCCGCCTGTCGTACGGATAGTTCTCCCGCCACGTGTCGACGACCTCTCCGCTGGGCTGAAGGATCAGCTCGGGGTCGTCGTCATCGTCATCGCGCACGGTGTAGCCCGTTGAATCCAGAATCACCGGCAGAAAGTATCTACCCACGCGTAAGCAAGGGTGACGAGAAGATGAACGGCCGATGGCGCCCGGTGATGCTATTTGGCGGTGCGCTTGGGCCGGATCAGTGCGAACTTCGTCATCATCGTGTTCATCCGCTTGAGCGCCCGTAGCGAGTTGTTGTAGTAGTTGCCGCCGGCACCCACATTGGTTCGGGGAGCGATGACTGCTTCCTGACGGCAGAACTTGCGCAGACCGTCGGCGCCGCCGAAGCGGGCTCCAATTCCCGAGGTCTTCCATCCGCCCATCGGCGCAGTGGTGCACATCAGGTTCGAGATGACGTCGTTGATGTTGACTGCGCCACAATCCAGCTCCACCGCAACGTCTTTCGCACGCTCGATATCCTTCGAGAACACCGATGCGCTGAGGCCGTACGGGCTGTCGTTCGACAGTCGCACCGCTTCGGCGACGGTGGACACCTTCATGATGGGCAGCGTTGGGCCGAACGTCTCCTCGGTCATGGCGTCCATCGTGTGGTCGACGTCGACGAGCACCGTCGGCTCATAGAAGCTGCCGGGTCCGGCTGCGCGCTTGCCGCCGGTGAGCACCTTTGCGCCCTTGGCGACGGCGTCGGCGACATGACGCTCGGTCACGGTGAGTTGGGATTCGTCGATCAGCGCGCCGAAATCGTGCCCGTCGCCGGCCCCCATCTTCAGATTCTTGACGTCACGCACGACGGCGGCGACGAACTCCTCGTAGACCGAGTCGAGCACGTACACCCGCTCGACGGACACGCACGTCTGCCCGGCATTGAAGAACGCGCCCCAGACCGCCGCGTGCGCGGCCAGGTCGACGTCAGCGTCCTCGAGCACGATCATCGGGTCCTTGCCACCGAGTTCCAGGCTGATCGGGGTGAGCTTGCGGGCGGCGCGTTCGGCCACCTTCGCGCCCGTGGCGGACGAGCCGGTGAACTGGATGTAGTCGGCGTTGTCGACCACGGCCTCGACGGCGTCCCTCGCCCCCTGAACAATCGCCATGACCTCGGGGGCACCCGAGTCGGTCCAGCCGCGCAACAGCAGCTCTGCGGTCAGCGGGGTGCGCTCCGAGGGTTTGAGCAGGACCGCGCAGCCCGCCGCCAACGCGGCGATGCCGTCCATCAGAAGGTTGGCGACGGGGTAGTTCCACGGCGCGACGATGGCGACGACCGGGCGCGGCCGGTAATGCACCGCCACCTTCTTGATGTTCAGGAATGGCAGCGACGCAGGCCGGGTCTCGGGCGCGAGCGCCTTCTCCATGGTCTTGATGTAATACGAGGCGATCATGATCAGCAACGGCACCTCTTGGGCGGCGTCGGTCGCCGACTTGCCGGTCTCCTTGATCAGAAGCTCTTCGATTTCGTCGCGGTGCTCGCCCATCCACACGGCGAAACGGGCCAGCACCTTGGCGCGGCCCTTCGCGCCGCGGGCCTCCCACTCGCGCTGCGCACGACGCAGGCCCGCGGCGATGCGCGGCACGTCGGCGGGGTCGGTCCACCGCACGGTCCCGGCTACGGCGCCGGTCGCGGGATTGCGGACGGTGGTGGCTTGCGATTCCGGGGGTAGATCAACATCTGGCGTCGCGGTCATGACCTCTATGCTAGCTACCGCGTGTGACGTGGATCGCAGCGGGGTTGACACGTGTCAAGTCATGCCGGGCGATGAGCGCCGCGACGCACACGATCGTCGTACCCAACAGCATTCCGCCCACTGTGTCGGTGAAGTAGTGGAACGTCGATCCCACACCAAGCATGGCGAGCGCGACGTACGCGACCCCGATGAGCAACGCCCACAGCGCAACACCTGCGACCAGGACGAAGAAACCCAGCACGACCGTCGTCAGCGTGATGTGGCCACTCGGGTAGGCCAGACCGTCGTCCACCGCGCGCCCGAACAACGGCTTGATGAACTGCACCAGCCAATACGCGGCCGGCGGGCACACCACAGCGAGCGCCGCAAACAGCCACCACCGTCGAAACAGGGCCACGCCCACCACCGTGAGCCCGATCGCAGCGAGCGCCAGCGGGTTCGCGAGATAGGTCAGAAACCGGACAGGGGTGTGGCCGAACCTGTCGAACCAGTCGTCGAGAGGGGTGGAACTCTTGCCCACCACCAGTCCGAGCAGGATCATCGCGGCCAACCCGATCGGCGGCCACCACCACCGAATCACACGATGCCGCGCACGTAGGCCGCCTGCCCCAGGTGCTGAGCACTGTCATCGACGATGCTCACCAAGCGCACGCCTGCCGTCACCGGCGGATCCCAGTTGTCGTCGACGACGCGGTCCAGCTCTTCGGGCGTGACCGAGGCGAGGTATTCGAGCGTCGCCTTGTGTACGGCGAAGTAGTAGCCGGCCAGCAGGTCTGCCGACGCGCGCACCTTGTCAACCTCGTCGGGGCCGTCGCCGTAACCCATCGCATCGCGCGGCAGGTCGAGGCCGAACCGGTCGACCCAGCCGTCGGAGAACCACACCTGTTCGGTGCCAGCGATGCCCGCCAGCTGGAGGTCGTGCTGACGTGCGCTGTGCCAGATCAACCACGAGATGCTGTTCGCATTCGCGGTCGGCCTGAAGAACGCCACCTCGTCCGTCAGTCCGTCGGTCAGCCCCTCGACATGCTCGATCAGCCGGGTGAAGGAGTCCCGAAGCAGTGCGCGCACCGCCGTCGCATCAGAGGTAGCCATGCCCTGACCGTACCCAGTTCAGCCATTCGGCTGTGCGCCGTGGAACACCGCTTCGATGTTGTTGCCGTCGGGGTCGCGTACGAAAGCGCCGAAGTAGCCGGGGTGATACTCCGGCCACAGCCGGGGCTCATGCAGCGATTCGGCGCCCGCCTCGACCGCAGCATCGTAAAACGCCTGCACGGCGTCGGTGTCGGCGGCCTGGAACGCGAAGTGCACCTCACGGTTGGGCCCGCCCGCCTCGCCGGCGGCCATATCGGCGATCCAGAAGTCGGGCTTGCCTGCCGTGCCGTAACCGATGGCTACCTCAAAGTCCATTTGGCGGGTGTATCCGAGCGCCCCGAGGACTTTGTCGTAGAAGGCTTTGGATTCATCCCAGTTCGCACAGTTGATTCCGAAGTGGTCAATCACCCGGCCATCGTAGATTCGATGTATGACATTCGAATTGGTCATTCGCAACGGCACCATCGTGGACGGCCTGGGCGGTGACCCCTACATCGGCGATGTCGCGGTCTCCGACGGCGTGATCGAGGCGGTTGGCGCCGTGGAAGGCACTGGTGAGCGGGAGATCGACGCGACGGGCCTGCTCGTCACACCCGGCTTCGTCGACCTGCACACGCACTACGACGGCCAGGCCATCTGGAGCGATCGCATGACGCCGTCGTCCGCGCACGGTGTGACGACCGCCGTGATGGGCAACTGCGGCGTGGGCTTCGCCCCGTGCCGCCCCGAGGACCACGACGTGCTCGTCGACGTCATGGCCGGCGTCGAGGACATCCCTGGCGTCGTGATGGTCGACGGGCTGCCGTGGACGTGGGAGACGTTCCCCGAATTTCTCGACGCGCTCGACTCGCGCCGCCGTGACATTGACGTGGCCGCTTTCCTTCCGCACTCCCCGCTGCGGGTGTACGTGATGGGGCAGCGCGGGGTGGACCGCGAGCCCGCAACCGACGAAGACCTTTCGCTGATGCGCAAACTCGCGGCCGAAGCTGTGCGGGCCGGTGCGCTCGGCTTCGCATCATCGCGCCTGACCCTGCACAAAACCATCAAGGGACAACCGATCCCGAGCTACAACGTGGACTATGCGGAGATCGAGGCGATCGCGCGCGGCGTGGACGACGCCGGCGGCGGGCTGCTGCAGTTCGTGCCTGACCTGATGGCGGGTGACTACGAAGCGTCCCTTGGCGCGGTGTTCGACGTCGCGGGCGTTGTCGGGCTACCCGTGACGTTCACGATGGCGATCGGCAACGCAGGCCCGCCGATCCACCTCGACGCGCTGACCATGGTGGAGAAGGCCAACGCGAACGGCGGAGACGTCACCGGCCAGATCTTCCCGCGGCCCATCGGTCTGATCCTCGGCCTGGATCTGTCGGGTAATCCGTTTGTGATGTACCCGTCCTACCAGGAGATCGCGGACCTGCCGCTGGCCGAACGCGTCGCCAAGATGCGCGACCCGCAAGTGCGCGAACGCATTCTCACCGATACCCCGAGCAGCGACGGACATCCGTTGATGTTCGCCGCCCAGGCGTGGAACTACATGTTCCCGCTCGGCGATCCGCCGAACTATGAACCGGCGGCGTCGGATTCGATCGGTGCACGGGCCTCCGCGCGCGGGGTGAATCCGTTGGAGGAGGCATACGACCGCCTTCTCGACGACGACGGTCACGCGATGCTGCTGGTCACTTTGGCCAATTTCCGCGACCAGTCTCTGGACACCGTCGCCGAACTCATTCAGCGCGACGACGTAGTGCTCGGTCTCGGCGACGGCGGTGCGCACTACGGAATGATCTGCGACGCAAGCTTTCCCACGTACCTGCTGACACACTGGGTCCGCGACCGCGAGTCAGGACGGCTATCGCTCACGCAGGTCATCAAGGAGCTCACGTCAGTACCCGCCCGGATCGGCGGGCTGAACGACCGTGGTCGCCTCGCCGTCGGGTACAAGGCGGACATCAACATCATCGACGCCGCTGCGATGCGTCTGCATCGGCCGACCGTCAAATCCGATCTGCCCGCGGGCGGTCGCCGCCTGGACCAGACCGCCGACGGCTATGTGATGACGATGGTGTCCGGTGAGGTCATCAGCGAGAATGGCGAACCGACCGCCGCCCGTCCCGGCAAGTTGATCCGCGGCCGCCAGCCCGCACCGGCGAGCGCATGAGCAGAGTCTCTCCCGTCGCTCCGCCGTGGAGCGACGAGGACGCCGCGGGCATCACCAGCTGGGGACATCCCGACCGGACATATGAACCCCTGCTGCTGGTGCGGTGCCTGCAGCGGCACCCCAATCTGGCGTCGCGGCTGCGCAAGCTCGGCGAATCCCTTTACATCGAAGCGCTTTTGCCGGCGCGGTTGCGCACGATCGCGATTCTCCGGATATGCGCACTGGTGCGCTGCGAGTACGAATGGGGCGGACAGGCCGCGTTCTGGGGCCCGATCGCGGGCGTCAGCGACGAGGAATGCGACGCACTGGTCACCGGCAGCGCCGAGGACCAGCGGTGGGGCGATTCCGAACGGATGCTGATCGCGGCCGTCGACGAATTGGAGAGCACCGGATCGTGGTCCGAGCAGACATGGAATCGACTGGGAGACAGCCTCACTGATGAGCAGCGACTGGAATTGCTGATAGCCGTCGGCTGGTATCGCACCATCTGCACACTGTGCAACGGGATGGCGCTACCGACCGAAGGCTGGATGCGACGGTGGCCGGAGTCAGCCCACTGACCTACGGTCGCGGCGCAGGGCCGGGTGGTTACCGGCGAGCGTCTTGAGCAACACCGGCCGCGGAAGTGCTTGCATCAGACGGGTACTGAGCACATTGCGCTTGCCCGCGATCACCGATCCACGATCATGCTCGAGCGCGTCGACACCGGCCCTTGCCACGTCGCGCGACGGCATCCATAGGAACTTCGGAAACGCGGCCTCGAACTTGTCCTCGTCCATACCAGCCGATTTCACGAACTCTGTGCGTACCGGCCCCGGGCACAAGGTCGCGACGGTGACGCCCGTGCCTGCCAGCTCACCGCGCACGCCCTCGGTGTAGGTGTTCACGAAAGCTTTTGTGCCCGCGTAGCCGGCCTGTCCCGGAAACGGGTGGAAGCCCGCGGTGGACCCGACGTTGAGGATGGCACCGCGGCCACGCGGCACCATCTGCTGGACCGCGCGCGTGGTCAGGTCGATCACGGCCTCGACGTTCACGCGCACCTGAGCGATTTCGGCGGCGGGTGTTGACCGCTCGATCGCGCCCATCGTGCCGATACCCGCGTTGTTCACCAGGATGTCGATGGTCAGACCACGGCCCTCGATCTCGTCGAACAGCGCGGCGCGCGCATCGGGGTCGGCGACGTCGCAGGCGATCACCTCGACGCGCACGGCGTCGCCCAGTTCGGCGGCCAGATCGCGCAGCTTGTCCTCGCGGCGCGCGACCAGCGTGACGCCGTGGCCACGGCCCGCGAGCTCACGGGCGATATCTGCGCCGATTCCCGACGATGCTCCGGTCACGACAGCGGTGGTGGTGGGCGAGGGCTTCGGTAGCGGCATGGGTTGACGCTAGCTCAGCGGGTGACGACCACCTTGCCGGTCATCCGTCCCGTCTCGACATCGCGGTGCGCTTCGCGAAAACCGGCCGCCGTGAACTCGCCAATCGTCTTGGTGACCGTCGTACGCAGTGCGCCGTCATCGACGAGTGCCGCGGTACGGGCCAGCAGGCGCTGCTGCTCGATCATGTCCGGCGTCTCGAACATCGAGCGGGTGAACATCAGTTCCCAATGCCACGCGATGCTCTTCTGCTTGAGTTCGAGCAGGTCGAGGCCCGGTGGTTCGTCGATCGCGGTGATGTGGCCGAACGGCCTGACGATCGCGGCGTAGTCGGTGATGTTGTCCTTCGAGTGCGGAGAGAAGAGGTAGTCGACGCCGCCGGGGGCGACAGCGAGCGCCTCCTCGCGCAGGTTGTGGTGGTTGATGACGGCGTCGGCGCCCATGCGTTCGGCCCATGCACGCGACGCGTCGCGGCTCGCCGTCGCGATCACTCGGACGCCGGTCAGCGCCTTCGCCAACTGGATCATGATGGAGCCGACCCCGCCCGCGGCCGCGAGCACCAGCAGGTCGCCGGTCGAGTCCTTGGTCAGGCCGAATCGATCGAACAGCGTCTCCCACGCGGTGATGGTCGTCAACGGCAGTGCCGCCGCATCGGCGAACGACAGCGACGTGGGCTTGCGCGAGACGATGCGCTCGTCGACCGCCTGGAACTGGGCGTTGCTGCCCTGACGTGTGAGGTCGCCTGCGTACCAGACCTCATCGCCGACGGACAGCGTTTCCACCTGCGGCCCAACGGCTTCCACCACCCCGGCGGCGTCGTACCCGAGAATGGCAGGTGCGGACGACGGCTTCAGATCGGCGCGCACCTTGACGTCGGCGGGGTTCACCGAGACGGCGAGCACACGGACCAGCACGTCTCGCGGTCGGAGTTCGGGCACGTCGACAGTGACATCCAGCAGGGCTTCGTCGTCATCGATGGGCTTGGCGGCGAACGATCCGATCGCGGTCATCGTGGTCATGTTTTCGCTCAACGCCGGGGTGCGGCATAAAACTTCCCCTCGGCTCGTATCCTCGGCTTATGAGCGTCAAGGTGGATCTGGACAAACTCGCCGACGCGCTGGCGGATTACACGTTCGGCTATCTGATCACCGTCGGCGACGACTACCGCGCGCACACCGTCGCTGTCGAACCGGTGCTCACGGCGGGCGCATTCGATGTCGGCCAGATGGGGTCGGGCACCCGCCGCAACGCAGGCGAGCATCCCGACGTCACCGTCGTGTGGCCACCGGCCGAACCCGGCGGGTACACCCTGATCGTCGACGGCCGCGCCGAACTATTCGATGACGGAATGAAAGTCGTCCCGACCCGCGCGGTCATGCATCGCAGGGCCACATCGGACTCCGCCGCAACGAGCCCCGACGGTCTTCACGACTGCCTGCCCCTCAAGAAATAGCCCGCTCGCCGGGTGTGGGCTTGTGTCACGCTTTTCGCGAGATAGCGTGCGGGTAACCCACGTTCGGCGCGGAGTAGGAAAGAAAAAGCCCCGACTCGCCAAGCGAGCCGGGGCTTTTCCGTTGGACAGACTTAGAAGTCCATGCCGCCCATGCCACCGGTCGGGTCGCCCGCAGGTGCGGCCGCCTTCTCCGGCTTGTCGGCGACAACGGCCTCGGTGGTCAGGAACAGCGCCGCGATGGACGCCGCGTTCTGCAGCGCCGAACGCGTCACCTTGACCGGGTCGGCCACGCCAGCCTTGAGCAGGTCCTCGTACTCGCCGGTGGCGGCGTTGAGGCCAACACCCGGCTTGGAATTGGTGACCTTCTCGGCGACAACGCCGGGCTCGAGCCCACCGTTGAAGGCGATCTGCTTCAGCGGAGCCGACAGCGCCACGCGGACGATGTTGGCGCCGGTGGCCTCGTCACCCGTGAGCTTCAGCTCGTCGAGCGCAGGAGCCGACTGCAGCAGCGCAACGCCGCCACCGGCGACGATGCCCTCTTCGACGGCGGCCTTCGCGTTGCGAACGGCGTCCTCGATGCGGTGCTTGCGCTCCTTGAGCTCCACCTCGGTGGCAGCTCCGGCCTTGATCACCGCAACACCGCCGGCCAGCTTGGCCAGGCGCTCCTGCAGCTTCTCGCGGTCGTAGTCGGAGTCGCTGTTCTCGATCTCGGCGCGGATCTGGGCCACGCGGCCCGCGATGGCGTCGGAATCGCCGGCACCCTCGATGACCGTGGTCTCGTCCTTGGTCACGACGACCTTGCGGGCCTGACCAAGCAGCGCGACGTCAGCGGTCTCGAGCGAGAGGCCGACCTCCTCGCTGATGACCTGGCCACCGGTCAGGATCGCGATGTCCTGCAGCATGGCCTTACGGCGGTCACCGAAGCCAGGTGCCTTGACGGCGACGGACTTGAAGGTGCCACGGATCTTGTTGACCACCAGGGTGGAGAGGGCTTCGCCCTCGACATCCTCGGCGATGATCAGCAGCGGCTTGCCCGACTGGATGACCTTCTCCAGCAGCGGCAGCAGGTCCTTGACCGTCGAAACCTTCGACGAAACGAGCAGGATGTACGGATCCTCGAGGACCGCTTCCTGACGCTCGGCGTCGGTGACGAAGTAACCCGAGATGTAGCCCTTGTCGAAGCGCATGCCTTCGGTGAGCTCCAGCTGCAGGCCGAAGGTGTTGGACTCCTCGACGGTGATGACACCCTCGTTGCCGACCTTGTCCATGGCCTCGGCGATCAGCTCGCCGATCTGGACATCGCCCGCGGAGATGGCGGCGGTGGCAGCGATCTGCTCCTTGGTCTCGACCTCTTTGGCCGACTTGAGCAGCGTCTCGGTGATCTTCTCGACGGCCTTCTCGATGCCGCGCTTCAGGCCGAGCGGGTTGGCGCCGGCGGCCACGTTGCGCAGACCCTCGCGAACGAGTGCCTGAGCCAGAACGGTGGCGGTGGTGGTGCCGTCACCCGCGACGTCGTCGGTCTTCTTGGCGACTTCCTTGACCAGCTCTGCGCCGATCTTCTCGTACGGGTCCTCCAGCTCGATCTCCTTGGCGATGGACACACCATCGTTGGTGATCGTGGGGGCGCCCCACTTCTTCTCGAGGACGACGTTGCGGCCCTTGGGGCCCAGCGTCACCTTTACCGCGTCGGCGAGGGCGTTGAGTCCCCGCTCGAGGCCGCGGCGGGCCTCTTCGTCATACGCAATTGTCTTGGCCATTGCGAAGTGATTCCTCCGTTAGGGGATGGCACGTTTGTTGGTCGGGCTCGGTGCCCGCGACGGACGACTGGGGTGTGCTCCCGCAGGTGCGGCCCCGGTCTCACCTTCCCGACCTAGCACTCACCGATCGCGAGTGCCAGTTCTATTTTTAGCACTCGGCCATGGCGAGTGCAAGGTCGCTACCGGGTCCGCAGCCCGTCCACGATCACCTCAAACAGTCGCTTGGCCCCCGCAGGGCGATAGGCCTGCATGGCCTGGGATCCGACGACCAACGCCTTGAGGTCGCGCACGTCCACATCGCGGCGCACGGTTCCCGCGTCCTGCGCCGCGCGTAACAGCTCGTCGAGTAGACCGAGAAACAGCTCTTCTGCCTCTGGCATAACCGTGGCGACGTCGATGCCCTGGCCCGCGAGCGCGTCGGTCAATCCCTGATCGGTGGCGCCCCAGTCGAGGACCATCGACCGAAGAAAGTCGAAGAGCGCCTCCCCGCGGTCCCCGCCGTCCGCCAGCGCACGGCCGTTGTCGACGATCCCGCGGATCCGGTTTTCGACGACGGCCCGGTACAGATCCTCTTTCGTCGGGAAGTGCCGGTAGACCGTCCCCGCGCCGACGCCGGCGCGCCTGGCGATCTCGTCTATCGGCACCGCGAGCCCATCCGCGGCGAAGGTCTCGTAGGCGACCTCGAGCACGCGAGCGCGATTGCGGGCCGCGTCTGCGCGCAGCGGTCGCTCGGTTTCGGTCATGTCTCCCTCGGGAATGGACTAAGCGGGGCGCGCGTTCCGTATGATCGGACGCAACCGGGGCGCACGCTCCGCTTAACACTTTACCGAGGAGACCTCATGTCCAAGTGGAACACCGCCGACATACCCGATCAGAGCGGACGTACCGCCGTCATCACCGGCGCCAATACCGGCCTGGGATACGAGACCGCGGCCGCGCTCGCGGCCAAGGGTGCGCACGTCGTACTCGCCGTCCGCAATCTCGACAAGGGCCGCGAAGCCGTACGGCGCATCGGCCAGGCCACCCCCGGGGCGAGTGTCGCGTTGCAGGAACTGGACCTGACATCGCTGGACTCCGTCCGCACCGCCGCCGACGACCTGCGCGCCGCAAACGACACCATCGATCTGCTGATCAACAACGCCGGCGTGATGTTCACACCCAAGTCGACCACCAAGGACGGCTTCGAATTGCAGTTCGGCACAAACCATCTGGGCCACTTCGCCTTCACCGGTCTGCTGCTCGACCGCGTGCTCGCCACGCCGGGCTCGCGCGTGGTGACCGTGAGCAGCACCGGTCATCGCCTGATCGACGCCATCCGCTTCGACGACCTCCAGTGGGAGCGCGGCTACAACCGGTTCCGCGCATACGGGCAGTCCAAGCTCGCCAATCTGCTGTTCACCTACGAATTGCAGCGGCGACTGGACGGCACCAAGACCATCGCCACCGCGGCGCACCCCGGCGGATCCAACACCGAGTTGATGCGTAATCTCCCGCGGCTGGTACAGCCGTTGACGGCACTGGCCCGGCCGTTCTTCCAGGGCGCCGATATGGGTGCGCTGCCGACCCTGCGGGCGGCAACCGATCCGAACGTCGTCGGCGGGCAGTACTTCGGCCCCGACGGTTTCGCCGAACAGCGCGGATACGCCACGCTCGTCCCATCCAACGCCGCCTCCCACGACGTCGACGCGCAAAAGCGACTATGGGCGGTGTCGGAGGAACTGACGAAGGTCGTCTATCCGGTCGGTTAACCGGTCAACTGCGGATGGGTGCGTAGAAGCTCGGCAGCGAACGCGCGGTTCGCGTGGACAGGGGCATGCTGGCATCTTGCTGAAAGATGCGCGCCCCAAAGGCCTTTCACTACTAGAATCGCCAGTGATGTCACTCTGGGATCCCCGCAACGTGCCACCGTATCCGCCGGTCCGCTTCACCAAGGACAAACCCGAAGTCAGCGCGCGGATGCGACGCGCGCCCGAGAACGGCGGGCCCGGCGCGGACTACGACTCGTTCGGCCTGGTGAAGTACCACTACCTGGCCAACCAGCAGGCGACCGACGGTGACTACGGCCTGTACCGGGTGGAGATCGCGCCGAAGGGCGGCGGACCGGGCCCGCACTTTCATCGGGCGATGTCCGAGGCGTTCTTCGTGTTGTCCGGCACCGTCAAGCTCTACGACGGCAGCGACTGGATCGACGGTCATCCGAACGACTTCTTGTATGTGCCACCAGGCGGCATCCACGGTTTCCGCAACGAAGCCGACTTGCCTACTTCGATCTTGATGCTGTTTGCTCCGGGGGCGCCGCGGGAGCACTACTTCGAGGGCCTGGCTCAGCTCGGCGAAATGAGCGACGAGCTACGCCGGGAATGGTTCATCAAGAACGACAACTTCTTCATCGAATAGCACTTGGCGCCAAGCGCTTTGCCAGATACGGCGCCGTGCGGCTGCGCTTCGCGCGTGCGACCTTCTCCGGCGGCCCTGCCGCAACGACTCGACCGCCGTCGTTTCCCGCGCCCGGCCCCAGGTCGACCACCCAGTCCGCACCGGCGACCATCCGCATGTCGTGTTCGGCCACCACCACGGTATTGCCCGCGTCGACGAGGCGGTGCAATTGAAGATCCAGCAGATCCACGTCGGCGGGATGCAGCCCCGTCGAAGGCTCGTCGAGGACGTAGAGGGTATGTCCCCGCCGTGGCCGTTGCAGTTCGGAAGCGAGCTTGATCCGCTGGGCCTCGCCACCCGACAGCTCGGTCGCGGGTTGTCCGAGTCGTAGATATCCCAGCCCGACCTCTTGCAGCGTGGTCAGGCTGCGCGCCGCGGCCGCGACGCCTGCGAGAAACTCCGAGGCCTCGTCGACCGTCATCGCGAGCACGTCGGCGATCGTGCGGTCGCGGTAGCGCACCTCCAGCGTCTCGTCGGAGTAGCGCGCGCCTCGGCACTCCGGGCATGTGGAGTACGTCCCGGGCAGGAACAACAATTCGACGGAAACAAACCCCTCCCCCTGACAGGTGGGGCAGCGGCCTTCGGCCACGTTGAACGAAAACCTGCCCGCGGTCCAACCGCGGCGACGCGCTTTCGGGGTGGCTGCGAATTCGCGGCGCACGGCGTCGAACAAACCGGTGTAGGTCGCCAGCGTCGATCGCGGTGTGCGTCCGATGGGACGCTGGTCGACCGATACCAGCCGGTTGATCTGCTCGACCCCCTCGGCCGTCACACCGACGCTCGCGTCGTGGTCGAGATCGATGATCTCGGTGTCGGCGTCGTCATCGTTGGATTCGGCCTGCTCGACTGCGCGTCCCGTGCCGAGATGGATGTTGACGACATCGCCGAGGACCTTGACGACGAGCGTCGACTTGCCTGAACCGGACACCCCGGTGACCGCGGTGTACACCCCCAGTGGCAGATCCACGTCGAGGTCCCTCAGATTGTGGAAGCAGATCCCGCGCAGCCGCAACTGCCCCGACCGCGTGCGGCGTTGACGAGACGGGAGCCCCGCCTCGTCGAAAAGGTATCTGCGAGTGACCGACCCCTCGATGTCGGCGAGACCTGGCACCGGCCCGCTGTAGAGGACGTCCCCGCCGAGCTCTCCGGCCCCGGGTCCGACGTCGACGATCCAATCGGCACGGCGTACCACGTCCATATCGTGCTCGACGACAAACAACGAATTGCCCGCCCGCCGGAGGCGATCCAGCACGTCGAGTAGCGGCTCGGCATCAGCGGGGTGCAGTCCAGCCGACGGCTCGTCGAGCACGTAGAGCACGCCGAAAAGGCCGGCACGCAGTTGAGTCGCCAGCCGCAACCGCTGCAATTCGCCCGGTGACACCGTCGGAGTGCGGCGACTGAGCGTGAGATAGCCGAGACCGAGATCGATGAGTATCTGCAGGCGCGCGACGAGGTCGGCGGCGATCATTGTTGCGACTTCAGTCAGCTCACCGGATTTCATGGACTCGTAGGCGGCAGCGGCATCGGTGCGGCCAGCCGTCGGGCGCAGTGTGTCCGCGAGGTCGGCCAGCGGCATCGCCGCATAGTCGGCGATGTTGCGTCCGGCGAATGTCACCTTCAGGGCCTCCGGCCGCAGCCCGGAGCCGTCGCAGCGCGGGCATTCGACGCTGTCGACGAACTGCAGCACGCGGCGGCGCATCATCGCGCTGTGCGAGTTGGCCAACGTGTGGCGGACGTGGCGCTCGGCGCTGGAGAACGTGCCGTTGTAGTAGTAATCGGCCTGAACGGGGTGCTGGCCCGGGTCAATCTCGACGGTCGGCTGCTCCTCGGTGAACAGAATCCAATCGCGTTGCCGCTTAGGTAGTTTCCGCCAGGGCCTATCGATGTCGTAGCCGAGCGTGACGAGTATGTCCCGCAGATTCTGGCCCTGCCACGCCCCCGGCCATGCGGCGACGGCGCCTTCGCGGATGGTCAGCGATGGGTCTGGTACCAAAGTCTCTTCGGTCACCCGGTGAATCCGTCCGAGCCCGTGGCACTCGGGACACGCACCGACTGCGGTGTTTGGGGAGAACGCGTCGGAGTCCAGTCGTTCCGTGGCTCCGCGGGGGTACGTTCCGGCGCGGGAGAAAAGCATCCTCAGCAAGTTCGACAGGGTGGTGACGGTGCCGACCGTCGACCGCGAGGTCGCCGAACCGCGGCGCTGCTGCAATGCGACGGCGGGCGGCAGCCCGGTGATGTCATCCACCTTCGGCGCGCCGGTGGGCAGCAACAGGCGTCGGGCGTACGGAGCGACCGATTCGAAGTAGCGGCGCTGCGCCTCGGCATAGATGGTCCCGAAGGCGAGTGACGACTTGCCGGATCCGGAGATCCCGGTGAACGCCACCAGCGCGTCACGCGGCGCTGCGACGTCGACACCCCGTAAGTTATGCACTCGCGTCCCGAAAACGCGCACGCAGGGGTCGATCTCGTCACTGCTCGGGTAGGACTTTTCTGACATCGTGGGCTAATGAGTACCCACCCTGCCACCCGGCAAGCGTGAGTTTGCTGCTCGGACACGGCCAGAGGCTGCTCAATCATTCCCGTGTACAGCTCCGCGCGGGCGCACAACCGGTACCGGTTTGCCTTCTGCCCAGCGAAACGCTGACCTCGACGACTCGCTCTCCAGTAGAGATGCGAACCCGTAATCCGTTGCGCTAGTCTGATGTCCGATCAGTGAGGAGCTTTGGGTGCGGGCTTATGCAGCGCCCGACACCCAGGCTTTGCGGGGCTGGCAGCGTCGGGCATTGGTGCGGTATCTTACCGCTGCGCCGCGCGATTTCCTTGCGGTCGCGACCCCCGGATCGGGTAAGACGGCGTTTGCCCTGCGGGTTGCTGGAGAGCTGCTTACCGAGGGCGTCGTCGACAAGATCACCGTCGTCGTGCCGACCGAACATCTCAAGATCCAGTGGGCGCTGGCGGCGTCCGGTGTCGGTATCGCACTCGACCCGAGGTTCTCCAACTCGTCGGCACAGACCTCCTCGGAGTACCACGGCGTCGTCGTCACATACGCACAGGTGGCCAGCCATCCGACGCGTCATCGGGTGCGCACCGAGAATCACCGCACACTCGTCGTGTTCGACGAGATCCACCACGGCGGCGACGCGAAGAGTTGGGGCGAGGCGATCCGCGAGGCGTTCGGCGACGCCACGCGACGCCTGTCGCTGACCGGCACGCCGTTCCGCAGCGACGACAGCCCGATTCCCTTCATCAACTACGAGCGCGGCGCCGACGGCTTGATGCGCTCGCAGGCAGACCACACTTACGGCTACAGCGACGCGTTGGCCGACGGCGTGGTCCGGCCTGTGGTGTTCATGGCCTACTCGAGTGAGTCACGGTGGCGCGACAGCGCCGGCGAAGAACACTCGGCGCGGCTCGGCGAGCCACTGAACGCCGAGCAGACGGCACGAGCCTGGCGCACCGCGCTGAACCCGGCCGGTGAGTGGATGCCCGCGGTGATCGCGGCCGCCGACAAGCGGCTGCAGCAGAAGCGTCAGCACGTGCCCGATGCCGGCGGCATGATCATCGCCTCGGACCAGACCGCCGCGCGTGCATACGCCGAGCTCCTGACCCGGCTCACCGGTGAGGCGCCCACGCTCGTGCTGTCCGACGACAAAGGTTCCTCCGACCGCATCTCCGCCTACTCGCAGGGCACCAGCCGTTGGCTCGTCGCGGTGCGGATGGTCTCCGAGGGCGTGGACGTCCCGCGGCTGGCGGTAGGGGTTTATGCGACGAGTGCGTCGACCCCGCTGTTCTTCGCTCAGGTGATCGGCCGCTTTGTCCGGTCCCGTCGGCCCGGTGAGACGGCGAGCGTGTTCCTTCCCTCGGTGCCCAACCTCCTGCATCTGGCAAGCGAGATGGAAGCGCAGCGCAACCACGTGCTCGGCCAGCCGCACCGGGAGTCCGAAGGCTTCGACGACGATCTGATCGCGGACGCCGCGAAGCAGAAGGACGAGTCCACCGACATGGACAACGGCTTCGAGATGCTGGGCGCCGACGCGGAGCTGGATCAGGTGATCTTCGACGGCTCGTCCTTCGGCACGGCGACGCCCGCGGGCAGCGAAGAAGAGGCCGACTTCCTCGGTATCCCCGGCCTTCTCGACGCCGAACAGATGCGCGATCTGTTGCGGCGCAGGCAGGACGAGCAGATTTCAAAACGGACCGCATCCGGCGAAGCGCCCCGGCCGTCGAAACACGGACAGCTGCGCGAACTCCGGCGCGAACTCAACACGCTGGTGTCGATCGCACATCACCGCACCGGTAAACCGCACGGCTGGATCCACAACGAGCTGCGCAGGCTCTGCGGCGGCCCGCCCATGGCGGCCGCGACGTCGGACCAGCTGAGCGCGCGCATCGAAGCAGTGCGCGGCCTCTAGTCCGATAGTGGCTGAAGCTCGAAGGTGAAATCGAGCTCGCCGATACGCACATGGCACCCGTCGACCATGGGGGCGCTTCCGCGAACTCGAGTGTGGTTCAGTTCAACTCCGTTCGCCGAGCCGGCATCGATGAGCATGAAGCTGGTGCCGGTGTCGATGATCACCGCGTGGTGCCGACTGACCCTCGGATCCGACAGGACGATGTCGTTGTCAGACCGCCGCCCGATCCTGGTGGACGTGCCCTTCACCCGAAAGCACTCGCCGTTGGGTGCCCTCAGCTGCGCGCGCGCCTTGCCGGTGTTGATCGCGGTGCGGTTCGCCAGGCTGATGAAAGTGCGCGTGATCGTGTTTTCGGATGCTGCCACGGCATCCATCGGCTCCTGCCGCAGGATCCGTGCGTGAAGATCTCGTAGCGGCGGACTGGGGTCGATCCCGAGTTCGTCGGCCAGAATCGTCTTGAGCCGCTGATAGGCATCGAGGGCATCCGACTGTCGCCTCGAGATGTAGTAGGCAATCATCAACTGTTCCCATGCCGGCTCCCGGAACGGATGCTCGGTCACCAGCCGCTCGAGATCGGAGATGACGGTCTTGGCGCGCCCGCATGCGATCTCGGACTCGGCGAGCGCGATGTGGGTGGCGACCCTGTCCTCGGACATCGCGGTGGCGAATACCGAAACGAAGTCGAAACCACGGAGGTCCTCGAGCACGTGGCCGCGCCACTGGGCCAGCGCGGCCGAGTAGTGCCTGCTCGCGTCATTGAAGCGACCGGCCGTGGCGGCCTGAACCCCTTGGTTCTTCTCGTGGATGAACCGGCCGAGGTCGACGTCCAACTCCGCGATGTTCAGCCGGTACCCCGGCGACACCTTCTCGAGCGTGCTCTTACCGTCAACGCCGACGGTCCCGAGCAGGCGCCGCAGATTGGACACATACGCATGAAGGCTCGCGCGGGCCTCCGACGGGGCATCCTCACCCCAAACGGCGTTGATCAGTGAATCGGCAGCCATCGGCCTGTTGCGATTCATCACCAGATATGCCAACACCGCCCGTTGTTTCGGCGTGCCGATCGGCACCGTGGTGCCGTCGACAGACAGCTGCAACGGCCCGAGAAGGCCGAAGCCAGGGCCCCTCTGCGGCATTGGCTGCCCTACCCCTCAGCGAGAAATGACGTCAGCCAACGATACGACCTAGAGCACTACGGCTCGGCCAGCGCGGCCGGGTTCCTCAGCGAATTGTCCAGGTGTTGCGCCCCGAACGGCGGAACTCGTCGCCGTACGACCAGGTTGATCGCTAGAACCCCAGCAATCGCGGCAGGTCAGCGACCGAACTCAGGACGTGATTGGGCTGCATCGCGAACTCGTCGGCGGCCCAGCGGTCCAGCGTGTCCTGGCGGAACTTGCCAGTGCGCACCAGCACTCCGGTCATGCCGACCACCTGTGCGGGCAGCACGTCGTTGTTGAGGTCGTCGCCGATCATGTACATCTCATCGGGGTCGACGCCGAGGCGGCTCGCGGCGGCGAGAAATCCTTCGGGCGCGGGCTTGCCGACGGCGGTGGCTTTGCGCCCGGAAGTCTGCTCCATACCGATCAGGTACATGCCGGTATCCACGCGCAGACCATCGGTCGTGGTCCATGCCGTGCTGCGGTGCATCGCCACGACCGGGACCCCCTTGGCCATCCAGTCGTACACCCACGACAGCGTCAGATGGCTGTACTCCGGCCCGGCGCCGCCGAGCAGCACCACGTCGGGGGTGTCCGGGGCCCCGGGTCCGGCGAACTCGCTCGAGTAGACGATGTCGATGCCGGGCATGTCCTCGGCGATCTGACCGCTGTTGACCAGGAAGCATCGCGCATCGGGGTAGTTGTGCCGAACATAGTCCGCGGTCAGCACGGCCGCCGTGATCACTTCGTCGGCGCGCACGCTCATCCCCGCCTCGGTGAGCAGCTCGGCGATCTGCACCCGGGTCTTGGTGGTGGTGTTCGTCAGGTACGAACATGCGATCTGATGGTGGGCCAAGGTCTGCAGCGTTCCCGCGGCGCCGTCGATCGGTTTCCATGAGGTCACCAGGACGCCATCGATGTCGAACAGCACGCCACCGATCGCCATGGCCCCGACAGTAAACGGCAGATGAATCAGTGCAACTCGGGGCTAGGAGAAATCAACGGCCCATTTGCTGCCTGCGACCCACGGCGACGCCTCCGCAGCAACGGACCACGCGATGGCTGCGGGTACATCGACCACCTGGTAGTGCTTGACGCCGGCCGCGGTGGCGGCGATCAGTGTGGCCACGCCGGCCCGGCGCTGCATGAAGGTCTGGCGCACCGTCCATCCGATGATGCCGGGGGCGGCGATGCAATCACGCCTGCGTTGCAGACTTCCGGTCCGCGCGACCAGCCAGCCGTCACCCACCCGGTGTCCGAGTGACCGCGACCGGTCGACGGCCAACAGCGCACAGCAGATGGTCAGCAGCGTCAGCGCCATCCATGCCCAGCCGGGCACCGGCGCGACCACCAGCACCACCGCTGTCAGCGCGGGCAAGACAAACGCACGCGTCCAGCGTCTGCGGGTCGCGGCGGGCCCGTGACGGCGAAGCGCTCCGCTCACCGCGTCCGGTCGCGCGATCAAATCGGCCAGAACCGTCTCCGCGGTCGACTTCGGGCACGGCGGCAACAACATCGACGCTTCGCCCGAGCCGTCGACCCCCGTCATCACCGCATCCAGCCGCGCCCCGCCAAACAGCCTGACCAGCAACGGCTCCCGCAGTGTTCCGCCTCGCAACCTGCGCATGTCGAACGTATGCTCCCGCACCCGCAGCAGACCGTGTCTCAGGTGCAGAACGTCGGCGTCGCGACGCAGATCAAGATTCGCGTACGTCAGCAGTGACTGCAGGACCGACAACACCGACGATGCAAGCAGCACCACGACCGTGCCACCGGCGATGGTCGCCGCCAAACCGTAGCGGTCTGCCACGGCGGCGCCGGACTGTTCTAATCCTGAATTTCGCAGGGCCGCAGCGGCTCCCACCTGATACGCCACGGCGACGGCGGCGGCGATCATCGCGAGACCGGCAAAGCTCAGCGGGCTGTATCGCAACCAGGACGGCTGCCACTTGGCGAGTGCCCGCCCCGCTGGCACCGGCTGGCCGACGTCGACCGTCAACGACTCAGCGAGCAGAAGGGCGCGCAGCCGGGGCGCCTCCGTGGCTGCCACCGCATCGAGTGCGAACGCGTCGTCGCCCTTGGCCTCCTGCCCGGTGCTCACCCTCAGTACCGTCAGACCGAGCAGCCGGTGCAGCAATCTGGAATCTGTTGATACCGAACGAATCCTGTTGCGCGGCAGGGATAGCGCCTTGCGCTGCAGGATTCCTTTTCGCAGCTGCACCTCGCCGGGGCCGATGCGGTAACTCGTGGTGAACCAGCGCGCGAGGCCGATGCCTATCGTCACCACGAGGACGGCGACGGCGAGGATCGGGTTGCCGGTCGCCGACCCAAGCACGAGCGTGCCGATGATCACCGGGATCTGCCGCAGCACCTCGTGCACCGGATGCACGAACAGCATGCGGGGGCTGAGCCGGCTCCAGTCAGCGTCGGTGTCTGTGGTCATGCCGGTACTCACGTCGCGTCCTCGCCCCCGATCGCAGCGATGTCGGTGAGCTGCGCGACGACGCGGTCGGCGACATCGACGTCCAGTGCGACGATGCGCACCGCGCCCGCGGACGACGCGGTGGTCACGGTGACGTTGGCGAGGCCGAACATGCGATCCAGCGGTCCGCGTTCGGTGTCGACGGTCTGCACCCGCGATATCGGGGCGATGCGACGTTCCTGCACAAGCCATCCCGAGCGGGTGTACACCGCATCGGGACTGACATCCCATCGGTGGACGCGGAACCGCCACAACGGCACCACGACGACGAACACCAGGACACCGACGACCGTGGCCGCCGAGGCGACCGCGTTCAGCCACCACCTGCTGTGGTCGATCACGAACCACACCACCTGCCCCAGCGCCGCGACCGTCCACGGAATCGCCGCGCCCAGCGCCCACACCATCGGCGCCTTGTGGCTCGGCGGATTCGCGGGGTCCTTCAGGTTCACGGGGCTCACGATTTCTCGAGACTCAGGCATTGGCTCACGCCGAACACCTTCAGGGTCAGCAGCGTGCGCGCCGGGATCAGGTCCACGACGTCGGCCGTCGAGACTAGCGAAGGCCGACCGACCCGGACGTGTTCACCGCGGGTCACCACGGTGGCGGACCCGGCGTCGAGGACATTGCGCAACCAGTCGGTGCGCGAGCCGTAGGGCAGGGCGATCAACAGCGTCGTCGTGGTTTCGATGATGTCGACGGGCGTCTCGTAGGTTTTTCCGGATTTGCGTCCAACATGCTCGATGACCGATGTCTGCGTTCCCGCAGTTCCTGCGGTGCGCATCACGCGCGGGTTCGTCACCGATCGGTTCATCCGCCGCACGGTGTCCACCACCGGACTCACCTGCCATCGCATGCCTGCCACCAGGAGTCCCAACAACACCGCGCAGACACCGACCAGGCTTCCGACAATCAGGGCGAGCACTCGCATAGAACGAAACTATCCGGCGACGCGGGGTGAGTGCGCCTGAGTATGTTGATCGCATGAGCGCCAAGTGGACCGCGGACGATGTGCCGGATCAGACCGGTCGGGTTGCGATCATCACCGGCTCGAACACGGGAATCGGCTACGGAGCTGCGGCTGTACTCGCCGCCAAGGGCGCACACGTGGTGCTGGCCGTGCGCAACCTCGACAAAGGCAGCCAGGCCGCCGAACGGATCACGACTGCGAGCCCCAACGCCACCGTCACGCTGCAAGAACTGGACCTGACCTCGCTGGAGAACATTCGCACCGCGGCCGACGAACTGCGCGCCACGTTCCCGCGCATCGATCTGCTGATCAACAACGCAGGCGTGATGTACACGGACAAGGCGAGCACCAGGGACGGTTTCGAGCTGCAGTTCGGCACCAACCACCTCGGCCACTACGCCCTCACCGGACGGCTGCTCGACCACATGCTGGGTGTCGAAGGCTCCCGGGTGGTGACGGTCAGCAGCGTCGGCCACCGGATCCGGGCCAGGATTCATTTCGACGACCTGAACCTGGACCGCAACTACAACCGGGTTGTGGCCTACGGCCAGTCCAAACTGGCCAACCTCTTGTTCACCTACGAGCTGGCGCGACGGCTGGCCGCCAAAGGGGCGCCAACGATCGCGACCGCCGCGCACCCTGGCGCGGCGGACACCGATCTGCTTCGCAACATGCCGGGCGGCATCCGGCAGGTCAGCCAGTTCTTCTGGTCGACCTTCATCGCGCAGAACGCCGATATGGGGGCAGAGCCGACATTGAGGGCCGCGGCCGATCCGAGTGTGCAGAACGGGCAGTACTTCGGCCCCGGCGGGTTTGGCGAACAAAAGGGTCACCCGAAAATCGTTGCCTCGAGCCCGCAGTCACACGACGAGGACATCCAGCGCCGGTTGTGGACGGTGTCCGAGGAACTGACCGGCGTCACCTACCCCCTGTGATCGCATGAGCAACTGGACAGCGGCACACGTACCGGATCAGTCCGGCCGCACGGCGATCATCACCGGCTCGAATACGGGCATCGGCTACGAGGCCGCGGCCGTGCTCGCCGCCAAGGGCGCACACGTGGTGCTTGCGGTACGCAACACCGAAAAGGGCGGCGAGGCCGCCGAGCGGATCAAGAGCGCGAGCCCCCATGCCGTCGCCTCAGTGCAGGAACTCGATCTGACCTCGCTCGAGAGCATCCGTGCGGCGGCCGTCGCACTGCGCACCGCCCATCCGCGCATCGACCTGCTCATCAACAACGCCGGCGTCATGCACACCCCGAGAGCCGCGACGAAGGACGGCTTCGAGCTACAGTTCGGCACCAACCATCTCGGCCACTTCGCGCTCACCGGTCAACTGCTGGACAACATGCTGTCCGTCGAGGGGTCGCGGGTCGTGACGATCAGCAGCCAGGCCCACCGCTTCCGCGGCGCCATCGACTTCGACGACCTGCACGCGGCGAAGAAGTACGACCGGGCCGCCGCGTACGCCCGGTCCAAGGTGGCCAACCTGATGTTCACCTATGAATTGGCGCGGCGGCTGGAAAGCAAAGGGGCACAGACGATCGCGACGGCCGCCCACCCCGGCAGCTCGAACACCGAACTGACGCGCAACTACCCGGCCCTGTTGCGGGCGCCCACCGAACTCGTGTGGGGGTTGATGGCGCAGAGCGCGGAGATGGGTGCGTTGCCGACGCTGAGGGCGGCCACCGATCCCGGTGTGCGCAACGGCGAGTATTACGGCCCCGGCGGCCTGGGCCAACAGCGTGGCTATCCGAAACGCGTTGAGTCCAACACATACTCATACGACGAGGAAGTTCAGCGACGGCTATGGGACGTGTCCGAGAAAACGACCAACGTGACCTATCCCGTCTGATGCGCTCCGTCGAGGAACATCGTCGCGCAGTGGCCGCACTCATCACGTCCAAGCCTGCGGCGACCGTGGCGATCGCCGATGCCCTTGGACTCGTACTGGCCGAGGACGTGGTGGCTCCGCTGTCGCTGCCCGGCTTCGACAATTCCGCGATGGACGGGTATGCCGTTGTCGCCGAGGACATCTCGGGCGCGACGGCAGAGCAGCCCGTGCTTCTTCCCGTCGCCGAGGACATCCCGGCCGGCCGGACCGATCCACTCACGCTCACACAGGGAACCGCGCACCGCATCATGACCGGTGCGCCGCTGCCAAGCGGCGCCACCGCCGTGATCCCCGTCGAGGCCACCAACGCCGCCACCGACACCGTCGAGATCCGTGCGAGCGCGAAACCGGGCCAGCACATCCGCCGTGCCGGCGAGGACGTCACCGCGGGCACCACGGTGCTGCGGGCCGGCCAGCTCGTCACGCCCGCGGCGCTCGGACTGGCCGCCGCGCTCGGCCTCGGCGAGTTGACGGTCATCCCGCGCCAGCGGGTGCTGGTGATGTCGACGGGCACCGAACTCGTCGCGCCGGGCACCCCACTCGCCCCGGGCCAAATCTACGAATCGAACGCGGTGATGCTCGCCGCGGCGCTGCGCGACGCAGGTGCCGAGGTGGTGGCCGCACCGACGACCGGTGACGACGTCGCCGTGTTCCGTGACACCCTCGCGCGCCATAAGGGCGACGCCGACTTGATCATCACCACCGGCGGGGTGAGCGCAGGCGCCTATGAGGTCGTCAAAGACGCACTCGGAGCCGGGCAGGTGGAATTCGTCAAGGTGGCGATGCAGCCCGGGATGCCGCAGGGCTCGGGCGTCGTGGACGGCACGCCGATCATCACCCTGCCGGGCAACCCGGTCAGCGCGCTGGTGTCGTTCGAGGTATTCCTGCGCGCACCCCTGCGACGTGCGATGGGGCTTCCCAACGCCGAGCGGCCGCGGCGCTCGGCCGTCCTGACGGAGGACCTCACCTCACCGCGCGGTAAGCGCCAGTTCCGTCGCGGCGTGTTTGACGCCGATGCGGGCACGGTGACCAGCTACGGGCCGCCGGCATCGCATCACCTGCGCTGGTTGGCGTCGTCGAACTGTCTTTTGGAGATCGACGAGGACGTCGCCGAACTCGCCGGTGGATCCGATGTTCTTCTCTGGGACTTGGGATAGCCCTATTGGCGGCACATCTCGCCCGTAGAATCGGCCCACGATGGCCAAACGCCCAGACATTGAATCCGGCCCGGCACGGTTCGCCGCGCTGGTGCGCTCCACTATTCCTCCGATGCACCCTGCCGGACTCCCCTTCGTCGGCGCGAGTCTCGCGGTGGCCGCACTCGGCTACCGGAGTCGGTGGCTGCGCCGCGCCGGGCTGGCTTCCGCTGCGGCCAACGCCGCGTTCTTCCGGCATCCGCCGCGGGTACCGCCGGACCGCCCCGGCCTTGTCGTCGCGCCGGCCGACGGACTGATCTGCCTCATCGAGGAGGCGGTGCCGCCTGCCGAACTCGGTCTGGCCGCAACGCCATTGCCGCGTGTCAGCATCTTCTTGTCGATCTTGGACACCCACGTACAGCGCACCCCCATCAGCGGTGAGGTGGTCGCGGTCTCGCACCAGCCCGGAAAGTTTCACTCCGCCGAACTGGAGGCCGCCAGCGCGGACAACGAGCGCAACAGCGTGGTGATCCGTACTCCGGATGGTGTTGAGGTGATCGCGGTGCAGATCGCCGGCCTGGTGGCCCGCCGCATCGTGTGCGACGCCAAGGTGGGCGACAAGCTGACGATCGGCGACACGTATGGCCTGATCCGGTTCGGTTCGCGCCTGGACACCTACCTGCCTGCCGGCTCGAACCTCCTGGTCACTGTGGGTCAGCGCGCACTCGGCGGCGAAACGGTGTTGGCCGAGTTGCCCGCCGCCGGGACAGCTTCGTGATCAGACCCCGCGTCAAGGCGCCGGTGGTCAGCCTGCGCATCCTGCCCAGCGCGATGACCGTGGCCGCCATCTGCTTCGGTTTGAGTGCGGTCAAGTTCGCCCTCGACGATCGGCCGACCGAGTCGATGGCTTTCCTTGCCATCGCCGCGATTCTCGACGCGCTCGATGGCCGCATTGCCCGGATCCTGAACGCGACGTCGCGGATGGGTCAGGAGATCGACTCGCTCGCCGACGCCGTGAACTTCGGTGTCGCTCCGGCGTTCATCGTCTATGGGACGCTGCTCTCACACTCCCGTATCGGGTGGATCGTGGTGCTGCTGTACTCGGTGTGCATCGTGTTGAGACTGGCCCGATTCAACGCAATGCTCGACGTAGCCAAGCCCGACTATGAGAACAAGTACTTCGTCGGCATGCCCGCTCCTGCGGGTGCGATCGGGGCGATCGGTCCGCTGGCGGCGAAGATGCAGTTCGGTGAGGGATGGTGGACATCCGAACCCGTGGTGGTGATTTGGATAATCGGCGTCTCGCTGCTGGCGGTCAGTTCACTCCCGATGCGCAAGATCCATACCTTCTCGGTGTCGTCGAACATGATCCCGCCGCTGCTGGCGCTGCTGGCCATCGGCGTCGCGGCGTCGATTCTCTTCCCCTATCTGGTGATCCTGGCGATCATCTTCGGCTACGTCATCCACATCCCGTTCGCGATCCGGACCCGGCGCTTCCTGGCCGCCCATCCCGAGGTGTGGGACGACAAACCTCGACAGCAGCGGGCTGCACGACGGGCGATCCGCCGCGCGCAGCCGCACCGGCGGTCCGTGACGCGACTCGGATTGCGCAGGCCGGGCTCCTGACGTGACCGGTTTCGACTCGGGGCGCTCTGCAACCGACCGCCCCGCCCTCAGGCAGCAGCTCACGCTGACCGCGCGCCTGAACACCTCGGCGTTGGACACCCGCCGCGGCGTGGTCAGACTCCATCCGGAAGTCATTGCCGCGCTGGGCATCCGGGAGTGGGACGCGGTGACGCTGACGGGTTCTCGGACCACCGCCGCGGTGGCGGGGGTGGCCCCGTCGGGTACGCCCACCGGTACCGCGTTGCTCGACGACGTCACGCTGTCCAATGCCGGCGTTCGCGAGGACACCACGGTGCTCGTCGCACCGGCGACCGTGTACGGCGCACGTTCGGTGACGGTGTCGGGCAGCAACCTCGCCACCCAGTCGATCTCACCGGCGACGCTGCGTCAGGCCCTGTTGGGCAAGGTGATGACGGTGGGCGACACCGTGTCGCTGCTCCCGCGTGAGCTCGGCCCGGACATCCCCACTTCGGCGGCCACCTCCGCACTCGCTTCGTCCGTAGGCATCACCTGGACATCCGAACTCCTGACGGTGACCGGTGTCGACCCCTCGGGACCGGTGAGCGTACAACCCAATTCGCTCGTGAGCTGGGGCGACGGGGTGACTACTCCGAGTATCACCACGTCGGGCCAACCGACCGTCACAACGCCCAAGGAGTCGACGGTCAACACTTTCGGGTTCGACGATCTCAAGGGCTCGCATGCACAGGCCTCCCGGCTGATCGAATGGCTCAAACTCGCGCTCGACCAGCCGCAACTTCTCGAAACACTAGGCGCCACAGCCAATCTCGGTGTGTTGGTATCCGGGCCTGCCGGTGTCGGCAAGTCCGCCATGGTGCGGACGGTCTGCGCTGACCGGCGACTCGTCGAACTGGACGGCCCCGAGGTGGGTGCACTGCGCGCCGAGGATCGGCTCACCAGCGTGTCCTCGGCGGTGTCCACCGTTCGTGAAGGCGGCGGCGTACTGCTCATCACCGATATCGACGCGCTGCTCCCCTCTCCCGCAGAACCCGTTGCGACGCTGATCCTCGCCGAGTTGCGCAACGCCGTCGCGACCGGCGGCGTGGCGTTTGTCGCCACCTCGGCGGTGCCCGACAACGTCGACCCGCGGCTGCGGGCACCCGACCTCTGCGACCGTGAATTGGGCCTGAGCCTGCCCGACGGGGCCATCCGCAAGCAGCTGCTGGAGGTGCTTCTGCGAGACGTTCCGGCGCAGACGCTGGATCTCGGCGAAATCGCCGAACGCACCCCAGGATTCGTCGTCGCGGACCTGGCAGCGCTGGTGCGCGAAGCCGCGCTCCGGGCGGCGGCCAGGGCCAGCGCCGACGGTAAGTCACCCGAGCTGACGCAGGATGATCTGACCGGTGCGCTGAGCGTTATCCGCCCGTTGTCGCGGTCGGCCACCGAAGAGGTGTCGGTCGGATCGGTGACACTGGAGGACGTCGGCGATATGGCCGAGACCAAGCAGGCGCTCACCGAGGCGGTGTTGTGGCCGCTGCAGCACCCGGAGACCTTCGAGCGGCTCGGCGTCGAACCGCCGCGCGGCGTCCTTCTCTACGGCCCACCCGGTTGCGGGAAGACGTTCGTGGTGCGGGCGCTGGCCAGTTCGGGTCGCCTGAGCGTGCATGCCGTCAAAGGCGCCGAATTGATGGACAAATGGGTCGGTGCCTCGGAGAAGGCGGTGCGCGACCTGTTCCGCCGCGCGCGCGACTCCGCGCCGTCGCTGGTCTTCCTCGACGAACTCGACGCACTGGCGCCGCGGCGGGGACAGAGTTTCGACTCGGGAGTCACCGATCGGGTGGTAGCGGCCCTGCTCACCGAACTCGACGGCATCGAGCCGCTGCGCAACGTGGTGGTCCTCGGTGCGACGAACCGACCCGACCTGATCGACCCGGCCCTGTTGCGGCCGGGCCGACTCGAGAAGCTGGTCTTCGTCGACCCGCCGGACACCGAGGCGCGCCGCGAAATCCTGCGCACCGCAGGCAAATCCGTTCCGCTCGCCGACGACGTCGACCTCGATGCGCTGGCCGGCCAGCTCGAGGGCTACAGCGCAGCCGACTGCGTTGCGCTGTTGCGCGAATCCGCCCTGACAGCGATGCGGCGCTCGATCGACGCAGCCGCCGTCACCGCCGACGATGTCGCCAAGGCCCGCGAGACCGTGCGACCGTCGCTCGACCCGGCTCAGGTCGAGTCGCTGCGGGCGTTCTCCGCCGCGCGTTGATCGAACCCGATTAAATCTTGACAGTGACTAGTTATGGGTGCATAGTCGATTCCGTAACTAGTCACTGTCAAGATCGAGTACCGGGAGGCACGAAGAGAGCCGGTGACCGCGAGCGGGAGCTGACCGCGACGCAACTGGGCCAGGCCCTTGCGCAGGGCTACTTCCCCTTGGACGAATACGAGACCCGCCTGCAGGCGACGTTCGCCGCCCACACCACCGACGACCTGCGCGAACTGGTCGCCGACCTGCCCCTCGACCGTATTCGGCGCAACGATCCGGCGCGCGTGCAAGCTCGCCGGAAGGCGGCGCGGCGCGGCGTGCAGATCCACCTCGCCGCCTACCTGGCGATGGTTTTGATCGTGCTGACCGTGTGGCTGGTCGTCGCCCTCACGGCAGGCGCCTGGTACTTCTGGCCGATCTGGCCGATCCTCGGAGCGGGCATCGGAGTCATCGGCCACGCGGTACCGATCCGGTACGCCGTCCCGGCCACGTAGCACTCGGGACCCGGTCGGCCGCCCACGCTATCCGGTTGCCTTCCGACGACCTGCATCCGCCCACGTAGACTGGCGTTAAGCCAGAGCCCTTACCCGGCTGACACCCCGCTATCCGGAGTGCCTTTGCTCGCCATTCTCGTTGCCCACGCGGTCGCTACCGCGGCGGCTCCCCTGCTCGTGTACCGCTTCGGGCGAATGGCGTTCTACCCGCTTGCGCTGGTGCCACTCGGCTCACTCGTCTGGGTCGTGGCGAACTGGCCTGCGCCCGGCGGGGCGACGACGGTCGACGTGCCGTGGGTGCCGGAGTTGGCGATGAACTTCGTGCTGCGGTTCGATTCGCTCGCGGCCATCATGAGCGTGCTGGTGCTGGCCATCGGCGCTCTCGTTCTTTTCTATTGCGCCGACTACTTCCAGCACCACGACGGACGCACCGAGAAGCGACTGCCGAGCTTCGCGGCCGAGCTGGTCGCGTTCTCCGGTGCGATGTTCGGCCTGGTGACCAGTGACAACATGCTGCTGCTCTACGTGTTCTGGGAGCTGACCACGGTGTTGTCGTTCCTGCTCGTCGGCCACTACGCCGAGCGTGCCACCAGCCGCCGTGCCGCCACCCAGGCCTTGCTGGTCACGACGTTCGGCGGGCTGGCGATGCTCGTCGGCATCGTCGTGCTTGGGAACATGGCGGGCACCTACCTGCTCTCCGAACTGATCGCATCGCCGCCGACCGGGATCGCGGCCTCCGTCGCTGTCGTGCTCATCCTCATCGGGGCGTTGTCCAAATCGGCGATCGTGCCCATGCATTTCTGGCTTCCGGGCGCGATGGCGGCCCCGACACCGGTCAGCGCGTATCTGCACGCCGCGGCGATGGTGAAGGCCGGCGTCTATCTCCTGGCGCGGATGACACCCGGCTTCGCGGATTCCCCGCCGTGGCGCCCCATCGTCATCACGCTCGGCATCCTGACGATGCTGATGGCCGGCTGGCGGGCGGTCCGCGAGTACGACCTCAAGTTGATCCTCGCGTTCGGCACGGTCAGCCAACTGGGGCTGATCACCGTGATGGTCGGCTCAGGTGGCAGCGACATGATGCTCGCCGGGCTGGCAATGCTCTGCGCGCATGCCATGTTCAAAGCGTCGCTGTTCATGGTCGTCGGCGTCATCGACCACGCCACCGGCACCCGCGACATCCGCAGGCTGGCGTGGCTGGGAGCGCGCAGCCCAAGCCTGCTGATCATCGCCGTCGGCGCCACGGCCAGCATGGCGGCGCTGCCGCCGTTCTTCGGCTTCGTCGCAAAGGAGGCCGACCTCGAAACCGTGCTGCACAGCCCGGTGCTTGGCTCGGCCGCACCGTTCGTCCTCGCGGGCATCGTGCTCGGTTCGGTGTTCACCACCATCTACAGCCTGCGCTTCCTGGTCGGCGCGTTCGGTCGCAAAGGACGCCAGGAGCCCAGCACCCGGGTGGCCGAAATGCACCGCCCCGAAGTCGCTTTCATGTTGCCGCCTGCGTTGCTCGCCGCGGCTGGACTGCTGTTCGGCCTGTGGCCGACCCAGCTCGACAACGTGTTGGACAGCTATGCGGACACGGTGCCGGGAGGAGAAGACTACGACCTCGCGCTGTGGCACGGGCTCGGGCTGCCGCTGCTGTTGTCGGTTCTCGTCCTGGCGGTCGGCACTGCGGCGTTCTTTGGCCGGTCGCGCCTGCGCCGCATCCGCACCGTGCGTGAACCCCTCGGCAACGCCGACAAGATCTACGACGCGGCCGTCCGCGGACTCGACGTATTGGCGGTCCAGCTCACCGCGGTGACCCAGCGCGGTTCGATTCCTGCGACGCAGTCGGTGATCCTGTCCACGCTCGTACTCGTCCCTACCGTCGTGCTGGCGATCGGTGCGCGCGATCGACCCGAATTCGTGTTGTGGGGCTCACCGGTTCAGGTCGTGGTCGGGCTGATCGTGCTCGCGGCCGCGCTCAGCGCCACCGTCATGCGTAACCGGCTGGCGGCCGTCCTGCTGGTTGGCGTGACCGGTTACGGCTGCGGCGCGATCTTCGCGTTCCACGGCGCACCCGATCTGGCGCTGACCCAGTTCCTGGTCGAGACGCTGATGCTGGTCATCTTCGTGCTCGTGTTACGGACGCTGCCCGCCGAGGCCGACCGCACCCACATCAACCGGTTCCGGCTGGCGCGAGCGGCGTTGGCGATCGCGGTCGGAGCGACGGTCACCACCCTGGCCGCCTACGCGATGGCTGCCCGCACCGGCACACCGATCGCTGAATTGCTGCCCGACGCAGCATATTTCCGCGGACACGGCGCCAACACGGTGAACGTGCTGCTCGTCGACATCCGCGCGTGGGACACCATGGGCGAGATCATGGTGCTGCTCGTCGCTGCGACCGGTGTGGCGTCGATGGTGTTCCGGCACCAGCGTTTCGGCGCCGCACCCAGGGTTTCCGATGCCGGTCAGCCCGACATCGGACGGCTGCCAACGACGCACAGCCCTGCGGCCGGGGACATCACCTGGTTGCGGGGCAGCGAGTTACGCGATCCGAGGCACCGGTCACTCGTGCTCGAGGTCGCCACGCGCATCATCTTCCCGCTCATCATGATTTTGTCGGCCTACTTCTTCTTCGCCGGCCACAACACCCCCGGAGGCGGTTTCGCGGGAGGCCTCACGGCGGGACTCGCGCTGGTGCTGCGCTACCTCGCAGGCGGTCGCTACGAACTCGGTGAGACCCTTCCGCTGGACGCCGGCAAGATCCTTGGCGCCGGACTCCTGCTGTCGGCGGGCACCGCGGCGGCCTCACTGCTCGTGGGTGCACCTGTGTTGTCGTCGGCGCTGATCGAGGTCGACGTGCCCGTGCTCGGGACGGTCAAGTTCGTCACGGCCATCTTCTTCGATCTCGGGGTGTACCTCATCGTCGTCGGACTCGTGCTCGACGTCCTCCGCAGCCTAGGCGCCCGCATCGACGTGGAGATGGGCCGCCAGAGCGGGGAGGTGAAGTCCGCGTGACCACCTACCTCGTTCCGCTCATCATCATCGGCGGTCTCACCAGCGCAGGGGTCTACCTGCTGCTGGAACGCAACCTGACTCGAATGCTGTTGGGGCTGTTGCTGATCGGTAATGCCATCAACCTGCTGATCCTGACCGTCGGAGGCCCGGCGGGCAACCCGCCGATACGCGGCCGCACCAGCGACGGTCAGACCACCACGGCAGATCCGTTGGCGCAGGGCATGATCCTGACGGCCATCGTCATCAGCTTGGGTATCGCCGCGTTCGTGCTCGCGATGACGTACCGCTCGTACCGACTGACCACCGCGGAGGAGGTCAGTGACGATCCGGAGGATGCCAGGGTCTCCGAGATCGCCGCCAAGGACGCCGTGGCGATCGAGGAGGATCGTCCGCAACCCGATAGGGCCCGCGACACCGATGAGCCCGACGAGTTGGACGCGCTACCCGGGCACGAGGGCTCGCGATGACGTTGGCCGCGGTGTTGACGCCGCTGCCCGTGCTGATCCCGACGCTCGGCGCCGCAGCGACGCTGTTCGCCGGTCGCAGGCCGCGGTTGCAGCGGCTCATCGCGCTCGGCGCACTGTCGGTCGTCGTCGTCGTATGTGCGGTGCTGCTGTTCCTCGCCGACCGCGACGGGACACTGGCCCTTCAGGTCGGCGGCTGGGGTCCGACGGAGCCGGGAATGGGGCCGCTCGGCATCACGCTCGTCGTGGACCGACTGTCGGCGCTGATGCTGCTGGTGTCGTCGATAGTGCTTCTGGCCGTGGTCTTCTACGCCATCGGGCAGGGCATCCGCGACGGGGACCACCGTCAACCCGTTTCGATCTTCCTGCCCACCTATCTCGTGCTGTCGGCCGGCGTCTGCACGGCATTTCTTGCCGGCGATCTGTTCAACCTTTTCGTCGGATTTGAAGTGCTGCTGTCCGCGAGCTTCGTGCTGTTGACGATCGGCGGCAGTAAGGAGCGTGTCCGCGCGGGCATCTCATACGTCATGGTGTCGATGGTGTCGTCACTGGTGTTCCTCTTCGGCATCGCACTCGTCTACGCGGCGACCGGAACGTTGAACATGGCCGAGTTGGCGGTCCGACTCGACGATGTCTCGTCGGGCACCCGCAGCGCGTTGTTCGCGGTGCTCATCGTGGCGTTCGGCATCAAGGCGGCCGTGTTCCCGCTCTCGACGTGGCTGCCCGACTCCTACCCCACCGCACCGGCACCGGTCACCGCGGTCTTCGCCGGCCTGCTCACCAAAGTCGGTGTCTACGCGATCATCCGGGCGCACTCGCTGCTGTTTCCCGGCGGCGGGCTGGACCCCCTTCTGCTCGTCGCGGCGCTGCTGACGATGCTCGTCGGCATCCTCGGCGCGATCGCGCAGAACGATATCAAGCGGCTGCTGTCGTTCACCTTGGTCAGCCACATCGGGTACATGGTGTTCGGCATCGCACTGTCCAGTGAGCTCGGAATGGCCGGAGCGATCTACTACGTGGCGCACCACATCGTGGTGCAGACGACGCTGTTCCTCGTCGTCGGTCTGATCGAGCGTCAAGCAGGCGCATCCACCCTGCAGCGCCTCGGTGGGCTGGCCGCCGCCAGCCCGATCCTCGCGTTCGTGTTCGTGGTCCCCGCGCTCAACCTCGGTGGGATTCCGCCGTTTTCCGGATTCATCGGCAAGGTCGCGCTGCTCGAGGCGGGCGCACAGAACGGCTCGGTGCTGGCGTGGGTTCTCGTCGGCGGAAGCGTGATCACCAGCCTGCTGACGCTGTACGTCATCGTGCGGGTATGGACGAAGGCCTTCTGGCGGTCCCGTGAGGACGCACCCGAGGGACATCTGGCGGCGGCGACTCCGGCGGCGCTGCTCGACGATTCCGAGGATGTCGAGTTCATGGACCGCGACGACGTCGGCAGGATGCCGGTCGGCATGCTGGTGCCGACGGGCGCGCTGATCGTGGTGGGCCTGGCCATGACGGTGCTCGCCGGACCGTTCTTCGCCTACAGCGAGCGCGCCGCCGCCGAGGTGCTCGACCCGGGCCAGTACATCTCGGCGGTGTTGGGCAGATGACGAGGCGCGTCCTTCTCCGCATCTGGGTCGTGTGCTGGCTCGTGCTCGTGTGGATTCTGTTGTGGGGCACGTTCTCTGCGGCCAACATCCTCTCCGGGCTGCTCGTCGCGCTGGTCATCACCCTGATGCTGCCGCTGCCCGCGGTTCCCGTTGAAGGCCGGCTGCACCCGCTGTCGCTGCTGCGGTTGATCGTCACCGTCGCGTACTACCTGGTGCTGTCGTCGGTTCAGGTCGCGTTCCTGGCCGTAAAACCCGGGCCGCCACCGCTGTCGGCGGTGCTGCGCGCCCACCTGGCGGTCAAATCCGATCTCGTACTCGCGCTGGCGGTCAACATCTTCAACCTGATTCCCGGTTCGATCGTGCTGGAGATCGATCAGACCAGGCGCATGCTCTACATGCATGTGATCGACGTCGGCAACGAAGCGGCGGTGGCCCGGTTCTACCGCCAGGTCACCGTGGTGGAGCGGTTGCTGGTGTCGACGTTCGAGCGCGAAGAGCATTGGCGGCCCTCGACAGATAAGGCGGATCGCGCATGACGTACGTGTGGATCGCTGCGGCGGTGATGTTGACGATCGCCGCCGCCGTCACGATGATCCGATTGCTTGCGGGTCCGAGCACCCTGGATCGACTGGTGGCGCTGGACACGCTCGTCGCCGTGACGATGTGCGGTATCGGAGTCTGGGCCGCCTACAGCCTCGACACGACGGTGACCTACGGCTTGACCGCGCTGGCGCTCATCAGCTTCGTCGGCTCGGTGAGCGTCGCCAGGTTCCGTGTCCCCGACGTCGAATCCCCTGTCGACTCCGGGAGCCGGCGATGAACGCGTTCGACATCGTGACCGCAGTGCTGATCCTCGGCGGCTCCGCACTCGCGCTGACCGCGGCGATCGGCGTCGTCCGTTTCCCGGACACGCTGACCCGTATGCATTCGGCTTCCAAACCCCAGGTGCTCGGCCTGCTGCTGGTGCTGATCGGCGCGGCGATCCGGCTACGCGGACACGTCGATGTCGGCATGGTCATCCTCACCGGGTTGTTCACCGTGATCACCGCACCGGTGGTGGCCAACCGGGTGGGTCAGCTGGCGTATCGGGAACAGAACGTGCGCGACGATCTACTGACGAAGGACGAACTGTACGAGTTCGCCGAACCCGAGGGTGGCAATGACCAGGACTGACGACGACAGCTGGGACATCACCGAGAGCGTTGGTGCCACCGCACTCGGTGTGGCGTTTGCACGCGCGCAGGAGGCGGCCACGAGTTGCCCGCTGTTCACCGACCCGTATGCGCAGCGATTCGTCGATGCGGCCGTCGCGCGTGGATGGCAGCTGCCGCCGTCGCACATGGTCGAACGGATACGGATGATCTCGAACTACGCGGCGTCGCGCACGAAGTGGTTCGACAACTTCTTCATCACCGCGGGGGCAAACGGCATCGTCCAGGCCGTCATCCTCGCCGCGGGGCTCGACGCCAGGGCATGGCGGCTGCCGTGGGCGACCGACGGCGTCGTCTACGAGATCGATCAGCCGAAGGTACTCGCCTTCAAGGCCGAGACGCTGGCCGACGACCGACCCGCTGCCCGCTACGTCCCAGTACCCATCGACCTTCGCCAGGATTGGCCGAAAGCCCTGCGCGACGCGGGATTCGACCCCACCGAACCGACGGCGTGGGCTGCCGAGGGCCTGTTGCCGTACCTCCCCGCCGAAGGCCAGGACCTGCTCTTCGAACGCATCCATGACCTCAGCGCGCACGGCAGCCGGGTCGCTGTCGAATCATTCGGCGCCGGGTTTTTCGATCCCGAATATCTGGCGAGCCGACGCGAACAGCTGCGCGAGATGCGCGAGAAGGCGGGTGTCGACGACAGCGATACCCCCGACGTCGCCGACCTCTGGTACATCGAGGACCGCACCGATGTCGCCGATTGGTTGATGGATCACGGCTGGCGTGTGACGTCCGAGGACTCCGAGGCGCTGATGCAGCGTTATAACCGCGCGCCCGCGGAGAACGCCGCGACGCCGCGCACCGTCTTCGTCGAGGGTCAGCGCGCCTAGTCCAGGGCTACTCGGAAAGCTGGAACTCGACCATCGCGGTGACGGTGTCGACGGCTTCGCGGAGCGCGCCGATTCGTGCGGCGACCGTTGGCGCGGCGAGCACTGCGTACTTGTCGGCAGGCCCCATCGGGAGTCGGGAGGCCAAGGCGTACAACCACAGCGAGGCATCGCCCGACGCATCGGCACCCGCGACGATGTCCCTCGCGACCACCTGTGCGCCACGTGCCTGCGCGATCCGCTCGAACAGCGCGACCATGCGGTCCTCGATGTCCCTGATCCCGTCGACGTCCACCTTGTCACCGGGTTCGTCGGGCCAGGGCTCGACCGCCGCCCGTGGGTACGGGTCATCGGGCTGCCACTCCAGCACCCGTATCCGCTCACCCATCACACAGCGCAGGCGATAGCGGCCCTCGCCGAGGTCGGCGCTCTCGCTGATGTGGGCCATCGCGCCGACGTCGCTGCGGACGTCCCCGCCGCCGACCTCGCGGCCCGCGGCGATGAGCACGACACCGAACGCCGGATCGTCTGTGGCGAGGCAGTCAGAAACCATTGCGCTGTATCGCGGTTCGAAGATCCGCAGCGGCAGCTCCTCACCGGGCAGCATCGCCATTTGCAGCGGGAACATCGGCGTGGAGGCCATCGTCAGATGTCCAACTCGGCGACCAGCGCGTCGACCACCGCTCGCAGATCGCCGTCGTTCGCCTCGGCGACCCTGCGCTGACGTTGGTAGGACCCGCCCGAGTTGCAGATGTCGGTGACCATGCGCAGTTCGTCGGCACAGTTCAGCGACGCAGCGACCGGCTCGAGGCGGTTCAGCAGGTCGTCGAGATCGTCGGTCACCAGTCGTTCGTTGCTGTCTTCGTCGAGAATGATCACCGCGTCCAGGCCGTAACGGGCTGCACGCCACTTGTTTTCCTGCACATGCCATGGCGGCATCGTGGGCAGCCGCTCGCCCGCGTCCAGGCGATGATCGAGGTCGACGATCAGACAGTGCGTCAACGCGACCAGCGCGCTCAGCTCGCGGATGTTGGACACCCCGTCGAAGATCCGCGCCTCCACCGTGCCTTTGTGCGGTGACGGTCTGATATCCCAACGGATTTCGTTCATGTGGTCGATGATGCCGGTCTTCTTCTGGTCTCTGACGAAATTTTCCCACTCATCCCAGCGGTAGAAGTGGAACGGCAACCCGGCCGTCGGCAGCTGCTGGAACATCATCGCCCGGTTGGACGCATAACCGGTGTCCTCACCGTCCCAGAACGGCGACGACGCCGAAAGCGCCAGCAGATGCGGGTAGTGGTTGAGCAACGACGTGTTGATCGCCATCACTTTGTGTGCCGACGAGATGCCCACGTGCACATGGACTCCCCAGATCAGCATCTGACGGCCCCACCACTGCGTGCGCTTGATCAGTTCGGCGTAGCGGGGTGCATCCGTCAGGCTCTCGGAGGTCCATTTCGCGAACGGATGCGTGCCCGCGCAGAACAACTCCATCCCCCGATCGCGCACGATCGGGCGCACCGTCGACAGCGTCGTTCGCAGATCGTCCATGGCCTCAGGGACGGAATCGCAGATACCGGTGACGATCTCGACGGTATTGCGCAGCAGTTCCTTGTGCACCCGGGGGTTGTTCTCGCCGAGTTCCTCGATCACCTCGGTGGCCACGTTGCTCACGTCGCGCGTTTCGGCGTCTACGAGTGCGAACTCCCACTCCACCCCGAGTGTCGGCCGTGGCGAGCCGACAAAGTCTATGTGGCTACTACTGCGTGCCGATGACACCGCACGCCACGCGCTTTCCGGCATCGCCGGTGGCCAGGGTGGTCTCGTCTGGCGGCGGTTGACCATTGACCTGCTGGTACCGCTCCGCAGGGATGTTGGCGAAGTTATCGGCCTTCTCGTGAATGATGATCGCGGTCTTGGCGCCGTTCGTCAGGTCCTCGGCGGTGAAGGCGTCGGTGGTCGTGACCAACATCGCGGAGCCGTCCTGGCGAACCTGCAACGACGACAGGTCGCCGCTGGCCGGATGGCCGCTGTGCCCGGGTACCTGCAAATGTCCACCGGCGGAGTTGAAGTCACCGGGCGCACCACCCGTCGGCGCGACCGAGTTGGCCTCGCACTTGCCGACCGAGTGGATGTGCAGGCCGTGGAAGCCCGGCGCCAGTTCGCCGTCACCGGTGGTCTCCACGGTGACGGTGGCGTATCCGTCGGTGAACACGATCTCGGCCGTGGCGACCGTGGTGCCGTTCGGCAGTTTCAGGTCGGCTTTCAGCGTCTCTCCGCTGGCCTGTCCTTCCTGCCCGCCACCGTGGCCACCCTCCCGCTCACCGGGCGGCGCCGCCGGCGGCGGCGAGCCGGTCCAGACCGACGGTGTGGTGCCCGGCGTGGTTGCGGGTTGTTCGGGAGCGCTGCAGGCACTCAACACAAGAGCGGGAACAGCGAAGCAAGCTGCGACAGCGACGGTCTTGAGCATGTGCAAGAGCCTAGCCGGTGACCACCACGAGCACGCCCGGCGGCTGCTCGGCCAACTCGGGAAGCCGCGGTTCGACCGGTGCGTCCAACAGCCGGCCCACCTCTTCGGCGGCCTCCCGCTCCCCGGGTGCGTCGCTGAAATACACCGTGTTGACCGTTACGTCCGGCAGCTGAAGGTTACCGGTCTCGGCGACGTTCCAGCCGCCCTCGCGCAGGCGATTCGCCGTACCCTCCGCAGCGCCGTCCACCTCCGAGATGTTGAACACCCGCACCTCGGGCCGTGCCGGCTTCGGCGACTCCGACGGGCTGGTGCTGGTGGTGGTTGCCGCGGTGGTCGTCGCGATGGACGATGTCTCGCCATCGTCGTCGCCGCCACCCATCGCCTGGAATCCCACCAGCAGAAACACCACGCCGAGGAACAGCAGGACCATCACCATGGCGCGCAGGGGGAGACCAGAGGAATTGTGCTGATTCATTGCGTTCACTGTATCCAGCCGAACAAGCCGGTCCCGAATCCCCGAGGGGCTCAGGTTACGTCGAAGCCCAGCCGGCGCGCCGCTCGCGCCTTCTGCCTGCTCGCACGCAACCGTCGCAACCGCTTGACCAGCATCGGGTCCGCTACGAGCGCCTCAGGGCGATCTACCAGCGCGTTGAGCACTTGGTAATAGCGGGTTGCCGACATGGAAAACAGTTCCTTGATTGCGTCTTCCTTGGAGCCCGCGTACTTCCACCACTGACGTTCGAACGCCAGGATGTCGTGTTCGCGCCGGGTCAGCCCACCGGCAAGGGCAGGGTCGTCCCCGGATTGCTCAGTCCGCGCGATTGCGCCGTCCATATCGCTCCTGGACCCTTCCAACACTCGAAATAACATCGCTGTGGTTCGGCGATCATTCAACCACGGGTTTGCAAGCTGAGGCGTTCGACATGCCCGCGAGTCGGGCGATCAGGATTGCCGACTTAAGCTGTTGCGCGTGGCAGTCGTACCCATACGCATCGTAGGAGATCCCGTCCTGCACACCGCGACCGAGCCGGTGCCCGTCGGCGACGACGGTTCGCTGCCGACGGATCTCGCAGACTTGATCAACGACCTTTACGACACGATGGCAGCAGCCAACGGTGTCGGGCTTGCCGCGAATCAGATCGGTGTGGCCAAGCGAGTGTTCGTCTACGACTGCGCCGACGAACGCGGCAGAACCACGCGGCGCAAGGGTGTCATCGTCAATCCGGTGCTGGAGACCTCCGAGGTTCCGGAGACGATGCCCGACCCCGACGACGATGACGAGGGCTGCTTGTCGGTGCCGGGGGAATCCTTTCCGACGGGCAGGGCCGACTGGGCCCGGGTGAAGGGGCTGGACGCCGACGGCACGCCGATCACGCTGGAGGGCACCGGCTTGTTCGCCCGGATGCTGCAGCACGAGACCGGACACCTGGACGGTTTCCTGTACCTGGATCGGCTGGTCGGCAGGCACGCCCGAAGCGCCAAACGCGCGGTGAAATCACACGGGTGGGGCGTGCCCGGACAGACATGGCTGCCGGGCGAGGATCCCGACCCCTTCGGTCACTGATGCAGATCCCGCCGGTGGGAACGCGGGTGATGATTCGTCACCGGCTGCCCCCGGGGTCGGAGCCGCCGCTGACGGACGTGATCGGTCACCTGATGCGGACAGCGCCGACGCTGCAAGTGCGGACCAAGCGCGGGGATGTGGTGAGCGTCGCGGTCGAGGACGTGGTCGTGATCAAGGCGCTCACCGCCGCGCCGGTGCGCACCGCCGACATTCGCAACCTCGAGCATGCCGCTGCGCTGGCCTGGCCGGGCGTTGAGCAGCAATGGGTCGGCGGATGGTTCTGCCGGTTCGGACACGGCAGCACGAGGCGCGCCAACTCCGCTGTCCCACTGGATTTCTCAGCGTCGACTGATCTGGCTGCGGTTGCCGATTGGTATGCACAGCGATTGGTGGCACCCCTGCTCAGCCTGCCCGACCGGCTCTTTCGTGTGCCGCCGGATGCGTTGCCCGATGCCGAAAACCTCGTCATGGCATGCGATATCGAGCCTGGCGCTCAAGGCAACGGGGTGCACTTGGCGACGCGACCGGACGACGAGTGGCTGCGCATCTATGAGCGCGATGTCCCCTTGGAGGTGTTGACCGCGGTGGTCGATGGCTCGGTGATTTTTGCGACGATCGCGGGCGCAGCCGTTGCGCGGGCAGCTCTCACCGAGGCGCCCGACGGCACCCGCTGGTTGGGCTTGTCGGCGTTGAAGGTTGCCGATGATCAGCGCCGCCGCGGACATGCGCGGTCGCTGTGCACCGCGCTGCTAGGTTGGGGCGCCGACCACGGCGCACGCCGCGCCTACACCCAGGTCCTCGACGATAATTCCTCCGCCACAGACCTTTTCAAGTCGATCGGCTTCACGGTGCACCACCGCTCCCGCTACGTGTCGGCGGACACCCTTCAGAAGGGTGGTGGTTTGTAGATCGCGGCGAGCCAGGCTTGGTGTTGTCGTTCTTCTTCGGCGATGAGTTCGGTGCGTTCTCGGCGTTCGGCATTGATGCGGTCACGGCGGTCCTGGGCGCGGGGCTGCTTGCGCCGCGGCATCATCGCGCTGCGATCAGTCTCTGGGTCCACCACGTGCGCCGGCAGATCGAGATCACTCGTCGGCGTGGCCAGCGCGGGGAACATCGCCGCACCGTGAGGTTCAGTCGTGTAGCTGTGCCCGGTCGGCGAGGTCAACACCATCTTGCCGTCGGGCAGTTGTCGGTCGTTCCAGCCGCAGAATGTCTTGAGTAGATGGTGAATCCGGCAGTAGTGCTTGGTGTTCGACGGATGCGTCGGCCCCAGAGGGTAAGGCACCGTGTGGTCGATGTCGCTTTTTTCGACGGGCTTGTCGCAGCCCGGCCAGCGACACGTCAGATCGCGCCACTGGAGGAACTCCTTGGTCTTCGCACTGGGCCGATACCCTCGATCAGGTGCCGCACCCGTCGGGATGGTGAGCGGCTTGAGCGTGGCGGTCTTCGCCACTTCACGCACCGACTCAGCGGGCATGATCCCGAAGCCACGCAGATACCCCGGCGCATCACTGGTGCCGTCCAGCGTCGCTTGTTCGGCAAGCACATGGATCACGGTTGTGGCAGCCGCGCTCTTCGCGTCAGCCTGTGCCGCGGCGCAGACCTCCCGTCCGCACTCACACGCGAGGGTGGCCTCCAGGCGCGACAACGCGCCGGCCGCATCCGCACGACGCTGCGTCTGAGAGCGTGGATCGTGCTCACACACCGTGGCCGCCAACGCATCCAGCCGCGCGGTCAGTGCGGCCCCGTCGGTGGCGCGCAGGTGACCCGACGCAAAGGCCATACCCGGACCGGCCTCGTCGACGTCGAAGTACCGATTCTCGTCGACTTTGGGAGGAACGCGCACTCCGGCGGGATCAAACTTGGCCACCCACTGATCCACCCGATCCTGCAACTTTTTCTTGGAGAGCTTCATCCACTTTTCGCAATGCCGCGCGATCGCCTCGTCCAACTCAGACATCACGGCGTCATCGACGTTGTCGGTCCGGTTGATAATCGTCGACACCATCCGAAAATCGATGGTGCCGCGCAGAAACACCTTGGCCACCGACGGCAACCGATACGCCAACGCGCACGCGAACTGCACCTGGCCGACCGCGCGGGAATGGCTGATGTTCTGCACCGCCGACACGTCAGCAGCTGTCGCAGCGCAGTAATCGACCAGACACCACTCCATATCAGCCAACGCACCCTGATGCCGGACATACAACTCCGCCACCGCCAACAACCGCTGCGCGATACACATCGACTCGTAGCGCATCGACTCACCCATCACCTCGATGAGCTGCCGATCCCGATCACACTCGAACATACGTTCGACACTACAACCCACCGCCGACAAGTTCGGCCTCCGTAGGCTCGGAGGTATGCGGGTGGCCACATGGAACGTCAACTCGATCCGCGCACGAGTCGACCGCGTCGCGGACTGGCTCGAGCGCGCCGACGTCGACGTGCTCGCCATGCAGGAGACCAAGTGCTCCGACGAGCAGTTCCCCACCATGCCGTTCCTGGCGGCCGGGTACGACGTGGTGCATTGCGGCTTCAACCAGTGGAACGGCGTGGCGATCGCGTCGCGCGTCGGTATCGAGGACGTACAGGTCGGCTTCGACAACCAGCCGACGTGGAGCGACAAGCCCGAGGTGGAAGCCGCGGCAGAAGCGCGTGCACTGGGTGCGACGTGCGACGGGGTCAGGGTATGGAGCCTGTATGTGCCCAACGGACGCTTCGTCGGTGCACCGCATTACGTGTACAAGCTCAAATGGCTTGCCGCGTTGCGTGATACGGCGCAGAAGTGGCTCACCGATGACCCGAACGCCCAGCTCGCGCTGGTCGGCGACTGGAATATCGCACCGACCGACGAGGACGTGTGGAGCGTGGAGGCCTACGAGGGCAGCACCCACGTCACCGAGCCGGAGCGGGCGGCGTTCAACGCCATGCTGGACGCCCAATTCACCGATGTGGTGCGGCCGTTCACCGAAGGTCCGGCCGTTTACACCTACTGGGACTACACTCAGCTGCGGTTCCCGAAGAACCGGGGTATGCGCATCGACTTCATTCTCGGATCCCCGGCGTTGGCGCAGCGCGTGACCCATGCGGAGATCGTTCGCGAGGAACGAAAGGGCAAGGGCGCCAGCGACCACGCGCCCGTTCTCGTCGAGCTGACGTGAGGGACTAGGCAGCGTTGTCGGCGCCAGGCGCGTCGGCGTAGCGGCCGGGGTTGAACAGCGACGCGACGGCGCCGATCACCATCATCACCGCGGCCGCAGTGAACACGACGGTCAGGCCGGTGTGGAACGGTGCGGTGATCAGCTGCGGGAAGAACGTCTGACCGGTCAGTACGTCGGCGTTCACACCCGGTGCGTCGAGTGCGCCCGACGGACCCAGGAGTTCGGCGATCGGGTTGTAGCCGAGGAACGCGGCGAAGAGACTGCCGACCGGCGGCAGGTTGGCCACCTCATGCGCCACACCGGCCGAAACTCCTTGCGCCTGAAGGCCGTCGTACATGACGGTCGGCAGCGTGTTGGCGAGTCCGACGATCATCAACGAGAAGAAGATGCCGATCGACAGCGAGTTGCCCGCGTTGAAGAATGTCGATCGAACACCAGATGCGGCGCCCCGCTGCTCCGCGGGCACGCTCGACATGATCGCTGCGGTATTGGGCGCGGTGAAGATGCCGCCGCCCAGACCGTTGAGGAACACGAGCAGCGCGAAGATCCAGTAGTCGAAATTCACCGGGATCATCAGCAGCGCAACGAAGGTACCCGCCATCAGCAGCATTCCACCGACGGTCAGCGGCCGAGCCCCGAAGCGGTCGGACAGCCAACCCGCGGCCGGCGCCCCGACGAGGAACCCGAACGTGGCCGGGAGCAGATAGATGCCCGCCCACAGTGGCGTGGTTTCGAAACTGTAACCGTGCAGCGGAAGCCAGATGCCCTGCAGCCAGATGATCAACATGAATTGCAGGCCGCCGCGACCGACTGACGACATGAGCCCGGCGAGATTACCCATGCCGAACGACGCCGACTTGAACAACCTGATGTCGACCATCGGTGACGCGCTGTGCAACTCGAGCACGCAGAACCCCACCAGCAGCAACAGGCCGATGCCGATCGACCCCAGCACCCACGGGCTGGTCCAACCGGTTGTCGAGTCACCATAGGGCTGAATTCCGTACGTGATTCCGACCAGGAGCATCGTCAAGCCGAGCCCGAACGAAAGCAGGCCCGCCCAATCCAGCCGGCCTGCGGTCCGACTGCCCAGCTCACGCAGCGACCGGTAGCTCCATACGGTGCCGAGAATGCCGATCGGCACACCGACCCAGAACACCGCCTGCCAATGCAGCTCCGACAGGAAGCCACCGATCAGCAGGCCGAGGAACGATCCGGCGACCGCGGCCACCATGTTGACGCCGAGCGCCATACCGCGCTGGTTGGCGGGGAACGCGTCGGTCAGGATCGCTGACGACGACGCCATCAGCATCGCGCCGCCAACGCCCTGGACGACCCGCCATGCGATCAGCCAGACGGCACCGCCACCGAGATGAAACGGGTCGACGGACAGTGCGATCGCGGCGACCGTGAAAACGACGAACCCGAGGTTGTAAATCCGGACCCGACCGAACATGTCACCTAGGCGACCGAACGGCACGACGAGGACCGCCGTCACGACCAGGTAGCCCATGATCATCCAGAGCAGGTAACTGACATTGTGCGGCTCGAGCGGGTTCAGCCCGATGCCGCGGAAGATCGCAGGCAGCGAGATCAGCACGATGGACGCGTTGATGGCAGCCAGCAGGATGCCCAACGTGGTGTTCGACAGGACAACCCACTTGTAGAACGGGTGGGCGTGGTCCATGGCAACCCGCCGGGTGGCGGTGTTTTCCATCGGCGTGCCGGCCGTCCCGGCAGTGTCGGACTTATCCGTCTCGGTCGTCATCTACTTCGCTTTTACATATCAAGGGCGCCGTCAGGCACAAAACACATATATTAGCTATACAAAGCAACCCGAGGCAATTCCTATTCCCGCGCACCACCGACCTGAGCTAGCGTGGCAAGCGTCCATAACACGGGAGCGCACACCCAGTGCGCTGAGAGGACGGGTGGGCCCGTCGACCGTACGAACCTGACCGGGTAATGCCGGCGTAGGGAGATGATCGAACTGTCGCATCCGTACCTTCCGCTGACACCGCCAGGCCAGACGCCGCTTCGGGTCATCACGATCGCCGGATCCGACTCCGGCGGCGGTGCGGGCATTCAAGCCGACTTGCGGACGTTTGCCATGCTCGGCGTGCACGGCCTGGTCGCCGTCACCGCGGTGACCGTGCAGAACTCCGTGGGAGTCAAGGGGTTTCACGAGATTCCACTGGAGGTCATCGCCGGACAGATCGAAGCGGTCGCATCCGACATCGGCGTGCAGGCTGCGAAGACCGGCATGCTCGCGTCCTCCGCGATCATCGACACCATTGCCGACACCTGGCGCAGCCAGGGTCTCGCAGGCACCGTGCCGCTCGTCGTCGACCCGGTGTGCGCGTCGATGCACGGCGATCCACTGCTGCATCCGAGCGCGCTGGATTCCCTGAAGGGTCAACTGTTTCCGCTCGCCACCGTGGTGACACCGAACCTCGACGAGGTGCGTCTGCTCACCGAGATAGACGTCGTCGACGCCGATACGCAGCGTGCGGCCGCCCGCGCCCTGCATGCGCTCGGACCGCAGTGGGTGCTGGTGAAGGGTGGGCACCTGCGGGCGTCCTCGCACAGCCCGGATCTGCTGTTCGACGGCACGGACTTCGTCGAATTCGACACCGCCCGTATCGACACCGGACACGACCACGGCGCCGGCGACACGTTGGCCGCCGCGATCGCGAGCGCACTCGCCAACGGCTACACCGTGCCCGATGCGGTCGCGTTCGCCAAGCGTTGGGTGACCGAATGTCTGCGCGCCGCATACCCCCTGGGCCAGGGCCACGGCCCGGTGTCGGCACTGTTCAGGCTCCGCGAATGACTCTCGAGCAGATCGCAGGCATCGCCCACGAGCCGACGCGAAATCCCAAGGGTGTCGTCGTGCTGACCCACGGCGCAGGTGGCAGCCGAGAATCGCCGTTGCTGCAGAAGATCTGCGACCAGTGGGCTGCGCGCGGCTGGCTCGCGGTGCGGTACAACCTGCCGTACCGGCGGCGACGCCCAAAGGGACCGCCGTCTGGATCCGCCGCATCCGACCAGGCGGGCATCGTCGAGGCCATCGAGCTGGCACACACCCTCACCAAGGGTCCGGTTGTGGCAGGTGGTCATTCCTACGGCGGCCGAATGACGTCGATGGTCGTCGCCGACGACGCAGCGAAAGTCTCTGCGCTGACCCTGTTCTCGTATCCGCTGCACCCGCCCGGGAAACCGGAGCGGGCGCGCACCGAGCACTTGCCCCTGATCTCTGTGCCGACGGTGTTCACCCATGGCACCGCCGATCCGTTCGGCAGCATCGAGGAACTGCGGCCCGCCGCGGCACTCATCCCCGCGGCCACGGAGATCGTCGAGATCACCGGCGCCCGACACGATCTCGGTTCGAAGTCCTTGGATGTTCCGGCACTGGCGATCGACGCCGCACTACGATTGCTTGGCGCGTCCTAGAGACTGGGCGAACGCTGGTCATCGTTCCGCGGATGACGCTAATGTCACGGCATGACCACGCCGCCGGGAAATCCCCCGCCATATGGCCAGCCACCGTCTCCGTACGGTCAGCAGCCTCCGTACGGCGGCCAGCCGCCGAATGCGTATCCGCCACCGCCACCGGGTTCCTATCCGCCACCGCCGCCAGGTGCGTACCCACCGCCCCCGCCACCGCCTTACTCTCAGCAGCCGCCCGGCTATTTCCCGCCGCCGAAGTCCAATTCGAAAAAAATCATCTTCGTCATCGCCGGAGTCTTCGCACTGGTGGTCGTGCTCGTCATCGGCGTCGTGGTGCTGTATCTCGCTTTCGGCCAGGGCACCGTAACGGCGACGGACGTCAAGATGGGCGACTGCCTGTCGGAGATCCCTGGTGACACACAGGTGCGAACGGTGAAGACGATCGAGTGCACAGAGCCGCACGCGGGTGAGGTCTTCGCGGTGATACAGATGCCGGGGGGCGATTTCCCTGGCCAATCCGCCATCGATACATACGCCGACAAGTGCAGTCCTGAACTGGCGGACTACGCACCCTCGGCGATGACGGACGACTCGGTCCAGCTGTACGTGCTGTACCCCACTGCCGAGACGTGGGAACAGGGCGACAGGGCGGTGACCTGCATCGCGACGCTCGACCCGCCGCGGTCCGGCACGCTCAAGGGCTGAGCCCTTAGCCGAAGTTGAGTGGTACCTGAGGTACCGTTTAGGGATGACTTCGGAGCATTTCGACGCCGTCATCGTGGGCGCCGGTTTCGGGGGGATCGGTGCTGCCATCCAGCTCAAGCGGATGGGGTATGAGAACTTCGTCATCCTGGACCGTGAGGACGACCTCGGCGGAACGTGGCACATCAACCGCTACCCGGGCCTGGCCGTCGACGTCCCGACGACCACCTACTCCTACTTCTTCGAGCCCAACCCCAACTGGTCGCGGCTCTTCTCCGCCGGCTCGGAGATCAAGCAGTACGCCAACGACGTGGCCGACAAGTACGACGTGCGCAAGCACATGCGGTTCAACACCACCGTCGACAGCGCCCGCTGGGACGAAGAAGCCAAGGCCTGGTGCGTCGCACTGGCCGGCGGTGAGACGCTGAGCGCGCGCTACCTGATCACGGCCACCGGCTTTCTCTCCCAGCCGAGGACACCGGACATCCCGGGCATCGCGGGCTTCGCGGGCAAGGTCATCCACACCACGGACTGGGACGACAACTACGACCTCGACGGCAAACGGGTCGCCATCATCGGCACCGGTGCCACCGCGGTGCAGCTCATTCCCGAACTTGCGAAGAAGGCCGCAGACCTGACCGTGTACCAACGGACGCCGATCTGGGTGGTGCCCAAGCTCGACTTCGGCTTCTCAGAGCGTGCGAAGCGCCTTTTCGCACGAGTGCCGTTGGTGCAGCGAGCCATCCGTGCGATCACCGACGCGCTCTACGAGTTCTTTGTTTTCGTCGAGCTGCACCAGGGCGACGTCTTCTTCCGTCGACTGAACGTCGCGGCAGGCGACCTCTCCAAGACGCACCGCATTCTCTCTGTTCGGGATCCCGAAGTGCGCAAGCAGTTGACACCCGACTATGACTTCGGCTGCAAGCGGCCGACGTTCTCCAATGACTACTACCGGATGTTCAACAAATCCCATGTCCACCTGCAGTCCAACGGGATCGAACGCATCGAGCCGGACGCAATCGTCTCCAACGACGGCACGAGGACGCCGATCGACACACTCGTGCTGGCCACCGGATTCGACCTGTGGGAGGCGAACTTCCCCGCCATCGAGATCGTCGGACGAGAGGGCCGCAACCTCGGAAAGTGGTGGCGCGACAACAGGTTCCAGGCGTACCAGGGTGTTTCGGTTCCGTACTTCCCCAACTACCTCAGCATGGCCAGCCCGTACGCGTTCCTCGGGCTGAACTTCTTCAACAGCGTCGAATACCAGATGCGGCATATGGACCGACTGTTCGGCGAGGTGAAGCGCCGCGGCGCCACGACGTTCGAGGTCACCGAGACCGCCAACACCCGCTACTTGGACCGGATGACCGAGCTGATCGGCGATTCGGTGTTCATCCGCGGCAATTGCGCTACATCGAGGTCCTATTACTTCGATCCCCGCGGTGAGCCCAACCTGCTGCGCCCCATGGCGACGCGCACGGCGATCAAGGAAGCCTCCGAGTACCCGTTGAGCGACTATCAGATTGCGTGACACGAGAGGAACATCAGCTGTGCCGAAAGGGAATTCACGTGCTGCCCAGGTGGCCGGGCTGGGCTTGGCCGCCGTCGGACTGGCTCATTTCGTGAAGCCGCAGCTGTTCGAGTCGATCACCGTGGCGGCATTCCCGCGCGACACCCGCCAACATATTTACGTCAACGGCGGGATCGAAACCGCGATCGGGCTCGGGCTCGCCGCACCGAAGACCCGCCGCTTCGCGGTCCTCGGCACCGTCGGGTATCTGGCCTACTTGGCGGGCAACGTCGCGCGTAATCGGTAGCGGCCCAACAGCGTCAAGTCGAGAAGCCGCTTCACCGTCGCCAGGCTGTGCGGCGATCGTTCATAGCGCATCAGACGGCCGAGATCGATAACCAGTGACATCGAGGCGTGGACGGCGAACCGCGCTTGTCCGGGTGTCCACTCCGGCCGCACCGCCACCACCAGTTCCACCCAGGCCTCCACAGTCGATCGCTGCATATTGCGCAGGATCTTCTGATCGGACGCCGACATGTTGAGGCGCTCGCTGTAGTAGACGTAGTCCAGCTCCGGCCGGTCGAACGAGCGCACCACGTACCCGTCGATGACCGCGGTCAGAGCTTCTTCCGGGTCGTCGATCGTCGCCGTGATCGTCGACGTGTCCGCCGACAGCCGGTCAGCCGCCCTCCGGAACGCCGCCGCGAGGATGTCGCTCTTACCCGAGAAGTAGCGATAGATCCCCGACGCCGGCATGCCGACCGCCGCCGCGATGTCTTCCATGCCGGTGTCCCGGTACCCGTTGCTGTTGAACAGCTGCATCGATTCGTCCAGCAGCGCTTCGTATCTCGACGACTCCACGCCCGTCGGAGTGTCGGCTTCGACGGTATCGTCGCCGTCGCGCGGGTCGGGAAGTTCGGCGGAGAGAACCGCGTCGGCGAGGTCTGCCAGCAGCGCCCGCACCTGAATGGCCGGCAGCTTGGCCCGGTGATCGACGATGCTGCCAACCACCGAAAGGACCGCCGTGGACAGCGTCCACCGTTGCCGCGCCGTCAGCTCCGGACGAATGGCCCGCAGCGGTCGCTGGATTCGTTGATGGACGGTGCGCATCTGCGATATCAGCGTGGCTTGATCGTCGCCACGCAGGTACCTGCCCTCCCACCGGTACAGCCCGCCGGACTCTCTATTGGCCATCGCGGTGTCGATGAGCGAGGCGATCAGCCGGTGCAGCACGAGTTGCGGGTCCTCGGCCGCGGCGTCATCGGCGAATTCCGTGCAGTCCACCAGCTGCTGGCCGAGGCTGAGCACCGCGTCCCGGAAGAGCTCGTACTTTCCCGCGTAATGCCGGTACAGCGCGGCGGCCGAGATACCGACGCGCGAGGCGATGGCCTCCATGCTCACGCCATGGAAGCCCAGCGTGCTGAACGCTTCTGCCGAAGCGCGCGCGATCTGCGCTTTGCGGTCCTTGGGGCGGCGCCGAATCGTGTCGTCGCTCGCGGGCCGGGGGCGCGCCATGGCGACCACCATAACGGACCTTACGCACACATCGCGTCCCACTTCGGCTGAAAAACCTGAGTCCGAGGCGTTGCAGAGACGAGAATCACCATTAACATAGGGGGGCAGGATCGTGAACGGGGGAACACTTTGCAACAGCGTCACCATCGCCTGGCGTACACCGGAATCGCCGCAGCAGCCTTGCTGGCCGTCGGACTCCTGGCGTTGAACTTCCCGGTCTTCCTCGATGCCTACGACCATTGGGGTTGGCAGATCAAATGCGGCACGGGTTACTTCTCCGATCTGACTCAGGCGGCTGCCACCGTCGGCGACGTGAACTACGTCGACGAATGCGAATCTGCTCTGCTGATACGGCGCACGTGGGCCGGCTCGCTCGTGCTGATCAGCGCGGCGGTGGGTCTCGTCGTCCTGGTCGCTTCCGCGACGACATCGGCTCGCGAGGAGACCCTGCTGGGGTACCGCGAGACTGCCGGTGACCGGCTGACCTAGCATCAGCGCGTGAGCGCGCCCGGCAGCCCGGAACCGGAACTACATCGTCGGCTCGGCACATTCGACGCCGTGACCATCGGTCTGGGTTCGATGGTCGGCGCGGGCATTTTCGTCGCCTTGGCTCCCGCGGCGGCAGCCGCCGGGTCGGCCCTGCTCATCGGTCTGGGTATTGCCGCCGTGGTCGCGTACTGCAACGCCACCTCGTCGGCCCGATTGGCCGCCAAGTACCCGCAGTCCGGCGGCACATACGTGTACGGCAGGGAGCGCCTCGGCGAGTTCTGGGGCTTCACGGCGGGGTGGAGCTTCGTCGTCGGCAAGACCGCATCATGCGCGGCAATGGCGCTGACCGTCGGCTACTACGTGTGGCCGTCCCACGCGCATGCCGTCGCGGTGGCCGCCGTGGTCGCCCTGACGGCGGTGAACTATCTGGGCATCCAGCGCTCGGCGCTGTTGACACGCCTGATCGTCGCCGTGGTCCTTGTCGTGCTCGCAGTGGTGGTGGTCGTGGTCCTTGGATTCGGCGATGCGGATGTCGAGCGGATAGGCATCGGCGCCGACGTCTCGGCCTTCGGCGTGCTGCAGGCCGCCGGACTGCTGTTCTTCGCGTTCGCCGGGTACGCGCGCATCGCCACTCTCGGGGAGGAGGTGCGCGATCCGGTCCGCACGATCCCGCGCGCCATCCCGATCGCGCTGAGCATCGCGCTGGTGGTCTACGGTGTGGTCGCCTTCGCGGTGTTGAGCGAATTAGGCAGTGCCACATTGGCTTCCGCCACGGCTCCCCTTGCCGACGCGGTAGCGGCAGCGGGGTTCGGAGTTCTGGAGCCGATGGTGCGCGCTGGGGCCGCCGTTGCTGCGACCGGTTCATTGCTTGCGCTGGTCCTCGGGGTCTCCCGAACGACGCTGGCGATGGCGCGTGACCGCCATCTGCCGCATGCGCTGGCCGTGGTTCACCCGCGGTTCGGCAGCCCGCACCGGGCCGAGGTTGCGGTCGGCGTCGTGGTGGCCGTCGCGGCGGCGGTGGTGGACGTCCGCAGCGCGATCGGCTTCTCGTCGTTCGCGGTGCTGCTGTACTACGCGATCGCCAACGCGTCGGCCTGGACTCTCGAGCCGGTCGGCCGGCGACATCGGGCCTGTGCCGTGAGAGTCATCCCGGCCGTCGGGCTGGCGGGCTGCCTGCTGCTCGCGTTCACTCTGCCCGTGTCGTCGGCGATCGTCGGCTCTGGTGTGGTCGCCGTCGGGATCGTTGCCTACGGTCTTAGGGCATGGCGTTCTTGACATGGACTCCGCTGTTCAAATGGACCAGAGTCGACTCGCGCGCCGACGACGACTTCGTCGTCGCGCCTGACGAACGTCTGGACTGGTTCCGCACGATCGGCATCGGGGCACAACATGTCGTCGCGATGTTCGGCGCCACCTTCCTGGTGCCGGTGCTCACCGGATTCCCTCCGGCGACCACGCTGCTGTTCTCGGGTGTCGGCACGGTGCTGTTCCTATTGATCACCGGTAATCGACTGCCCAGTTACCTCGGGTCCAGCTTCTCGGTGATCGCTCCGGTCACCGCGGCGGTCGCGTCCAACGGCACCGGCAGCGCTCTAGGCGGCCTCGTCGCGGTCGGGCTGACCCTGATCGTCATCGGCGCGATCGTCCATCTGGTCGGCACACACTGGATCGATGCGGCGCTGCCGCCGGTGGTCACCGGCGCGATCGTCGCCCTCATCGGTTTCAATCTCGCGCCCTCCGCGAAGTCAAATTTCGACAAGGGTCCGCTCGTCGGCATCGTCACCCTGGTGCTGCTGGTGGGAACGCTGGCATTCTTCCGCGGCATCATCGGACGGCTCGCGATCTTCATCGCCGTTGTCGCCGGATACGTGCTCGCCCTGATCCTCGGCGACGTCGACACGTCGGGAATCAAGGCGGCAGCGTGGCTCGGTCTACCCGAGTTCCAGACGCCGACGTTCACGCTGGCGGTGCTGCCGATGTTCCTGCCCGCCGTGATCGCATTGGTCGCCGAGAACGTCGGGCACGTCAAGTCGGTCGGCCAGATGACCGGTACCGACGTCGACCCGGTGACGGGCCGCGCTCTGGTCGCCGACGGGGTGGCCACGACATTGGCAGGCTTCGGCGGCGGTTCGGCGACAACCACATACGCCGAGAACATCGGGGTCATGGCGGCTACCCGCGTCTATTCGACTGCGGCGTACTGGGTTGCCGCAGCGGTCGCCATCATGCTGTCGCTGTGCCCGAAGGTGGGCGCGGCGATCTCAGCCATCCCCGCAGGGGTTCTCGGCGGAGCAACCGTCGTTCTCTACGGACTGGTCGGCATACTCGGAGTGCGGATCTGGCTGACGAACCGGGTCGATTTCTCCAAGCCCCTCAACCAGATGACCGCCGCGATCCCGTTGATCATCGGCATCGCCGACTTCACCTGGCATGCAGGGAATCTGACGTTCACCGGTATCGCGCTCGGTTCGATAGCCGCCCTCGTGGTGTACCACGGTATGCGACTCTTGGGTCTGCGCCAGACTAGGGAGCGCTCCGATGCCGCTGATCCGGCGCCGGAACTCCGTTGACACCCTCGACCGACTGCGCGTAGGTACCCACCGCAAACGCCGCTGCGGACCCCATCACCGACAGCGCGTCGCGGTCGATATTGTCGATCGTGTCGCGGGCTGTGCGGTAGTTGGGGTCATACGGTGCGCCGGCGCGGCCACCCCAAAGCCGGGCCTGCACCTCGGTTTTCGCCTGGTTTGCGCCCGCCGTCAGGCCTCCGACCGGAACGCCGGCGGACAGGAACGCGTAGTAGTCGGTATAGCGGGTCAGCGGCATATCGGCGGGCCGCACCCCGGCGTTGTTGAGGTATCCCGCCAGCGTCCGTTCGATACCCGCCGAGCCGTCAGGGACTGTCTTCAATGGGATTTCGGGGTTCGGCTGGCCCGACTGGTCACCGTCGTAGGTGAAGTACCCGGCGTTCGGTGAGCCGATCATGTCAAGGTTGAGGTACAGCGCGATCTCGTCGAGCTCTCCGCCCTGCAGTCCGCGGATGTATTTCGTCGCCCCCTGAAGCGAGTTCTCCTCCGAACCCCATAAAGCGAACCGCACGGCATTGTGGATCTGCGGAGACGAACCGAGCGCCGCCGCGGTCTCCAGCACCGCCGCGACGCCGGAGCCGTCATCGTTGATGCCGGGACTGACGGCTGAGCTGTCGAGGTGTGCGCCTACCATCACCACGTTATTGGTATCGCCGGACTTCGTTTGTGCCAGCACGTTTCGTACCTTCTTCATGACCGGCTTGTTGTCCAGCACCAGCTTCACGGGCGCGTTGGTCCTGCGCAACGCCGCGTTGACATCGTCGCCGATGACGCCGACGGGGACGGTGAGCTTCTGGTAGTACCCCGGAGTGAAGAGGCCTGCCGGGCTGCCGTTGGCCCCCGGGACGCTGACGACGAGCATGCCGACGGCACCTCTGTCCACGGCGGCGTTCTCCTTGTCGACAATCGAGCAGCCCGTGTCGTCGACGACGGCGATCGCGCCCTTCACCGATGTCGTGCCGTAGTCAGCGGCGCGGCAGCCGGCCGCCGCCTTCTGTGGTCGCAGCGTCACCGCGTTCAGCCCGCCCCGCGGGGTGGTGATCAGAAGTGACGCCTGGTCGACGTCGTGATTGCGGCCGCCGATCGTGAGTTGCGGGTTTCCGCCCTGCGTGCGTTCCAGAACCTCGAATTCCGGAGTTTGGACATCAAAACCCTTGTCCTGCAGAAACTTTACGACGTAGTCCACGCTTGCGTCGTATCCTGGGGTGCCATTGGCCCTGCTGCCGCCGTTCGCATCCGCGATCTTCTGCAGTTCCTGCAGGTGGGTGTACATCCTGTCAACGCCGACCTTGCCCGCCAATTCGGCTGCCAGATCCGGTGACGGCCCCGCCGAGTCAGATGAGGAGCACGACGTCAGCACCACGACCGCCGCGACGGCTGCTGCCCACTTCATCATGATTCGAGTACGTGGCGCGTGCGGTCGTCGCGGATCGGGATACCGTTACGTCCACTCTGATCCTGCGCGTAGAGCGCGACCGCGTATGCGGCACCGCGACCGTTGATTTCGAACGCGGTCTGATCCAGGTTGTCGATCGTGTCGCCGGCCTTGTGGTAATTCGGATCGAACGGCTGACCCGCTTCGCCGCCCCACCGCTCGGCCTGCTCGGGAGTCATCTTCTCCTCGGCGCCGGTGAACAGACCACCTGCGGCGATACCGGCGAGGGTGAAGCTACTGAAGTCGGAACGACCTTCGAATTGAATGTCCTCGGGGTCCTTTCCGGCTCTCTTCAGATACGCCACGAGCGTGCGCTCGATACCCGCCGACCCTTCCGGTATGCGCGGCGCCTGCGCATTCGGGTCCGGCGCAGCGGACTGATCGCCGTCGATGGTGAAGTACCCGGGGTTGGGCGAGGCGACCATGTCGAAGTTCAGGTAGAGCGAGAGATCCTTGAGCTGGTCGACGTTCAGAGAGGCCACGTAGTTGTTCGACCCGAGCAGCCCGAGTTCCTCTGCGCCCCAGAACCCGAAACGGACCGCGTTCTTCACATCCGGGGTCGGGCCCAGCTGCAGCGCCGTCTCCAGAACCGTCGCCACTCCTGAGCCGTTGTCATTGATCCCGGGTCCCTCGGGCACGCTGTCGAGGTGGGCACCCGTCATCACCACGTCGGAGGTGGATCCCGTCTTCGTCTGGGCCACCACGTTGCGGGTGTGCTCGACGCGCACGCCTGCGTTGAGTTTGATGGTCGTCTGCCCGGGGTCGGCGCGCAACCGCTCGCCGGAAGCCTTCGTGATCGAGATGACCGGGATCTTCACGTCGGCGTCGCCGAGCGTGCCTCCCATCTCGTCGCCGTCGACGTTGTTGGTGACGATCAACGCGACCGCGCCACGTTCGGCGGCCGCGGCCTGCTTGTCGCCGAACTGACACTTTCCGCGGTCCACGAGAACGACCGCACCCTTGACCGGAAGGCCGTCGTAGTCGGACGCCGTGCACCCCGGCGAGTCCTCGACGCGCGCGGGCACCAGCTCGCCCGCCACACCGTCGGGCCCTGTGCCGATGGTGTACTCGAGCGGCGCGGCCGCGATCGGGGCACCTCCCACAGTCAGGGCCGGCTTGTCGGCGTAAGGAATTCGCACTTCGAACTCGGGGGTCTGGACGTCGAAACCTTTGTCCCGCAGCGTGTTCGCGACGTAGTCGACACTCGCGTCGTAGCCGGGGCTACCGAGCGAACGGTTACCCCCGTGCTCGTCGGCGATCTCCTGCAGTTTGGTGACGTGCGCCATCATCGCGTCTTTGGTCACGGCCTGTGACACCTTATCCGCGAAGTCCGTGGCGGCCGTGGTGGGACCCGCGGGGGTCGGCGGTGGCTCAGACGGCTGAGGGCGCATTTCGCGTCCACACCCCGACAGCACCATGACTGCGACCACCGACAGCGTGGCGATTCTCGAAAACGTTGTATGCCCCATCGCCCACCACGTTAGCCCGAGCCGGGCGCACCGCGACCGGACATCTGCGCAACAACCAGATCTGCGACGATTCGCATGCCCGCGGCGTTGGGGTGCAAGGGCGCAGGGCGGCCGGGCAGCGGCAGACCGAATCGTGTCGTCCACGGATCTGCAGACCACGCGTGGTGCTCAGTGCTGTGCTCGGCGACGCGCACCAATTCGCAACCGGTGTCAGTGGCGGCCTCGGCGGTGGCCCGCGCGAGTTCGGCTGCCACGTGGCGCCCCGTCGCGACATCGGTATCAGACAGCGGAGGCGCAGGGACGCCGGGCGGGGGCAGCAGCGTCAGGTAGTCCACGAACAAAACCCGCGCTTCGGGTGCGCGCTCGCGCAGCACGCGACCGACACGTCTGAGTGACTCACCGACCTCGACGAGTGCCCGATCGCGCGCTGAGGCGTCGAGCTGTTCGGTGAACCGGGCGCCGAGCAGCGGCAGGGCACGGACGAACCGGGGCAGACCGGCTGCGTAGAGCAACGGCACATATCCAACGTCGTTACCGCCGATCGTCACGGTGACCAGATGCTCGGTCCCGTCGAGCGCCTCGATCTGCGCCCGAGCTCCCGGCTGCGGCTCCGCCAGCACATTGGCGGTCGTCGCACCGGAGTACGTCACGTCGACGAGTTCGAGCCCGAGCCGCTGCGCCACCAGGTGTGGATAGTTACGGGCCGAACGTCCCGCGAAGAACGGGGCGCCCTCGGCCCGTGGCCTGATGCCGGGACCGGCAGCCATCGAACTGCCCAGTGCCACATACCGACTCATCGGACTCAGAGCGACGGGCTGGACGCCTGCGCCCAGAACCTCTTCGGAATCCGGCCCGCCTGGCGGGCCAGGTATCCGGCGATTACTGCTGAGGCCATCGCCGCGGCCATTGTGGGCGGATCGGCGGCACGGGTGACGGCCGTCGCGAGAAGCACTGCGTCGCAACCCAGCTCCATCGCCAGCGCGGCGTCGCTAGCGGTGCCGATGCCTGCGTCGAGCACCACCGGCACGGACGAGTGTTCGACGATCATCGCGATGTTGTGTGGGTTCGCGATGCCCAGCCCCGTACCGATCGGCGAGCCCAGCGGCATGACCGCCGCACAGCCGGTGTCCTCGAGCCTGCGTGCGAGCACCGGGTCATCGTTGGTGTAGGGCAGCACGACGAACCCGTCGTCGACCAACTGCTCTGCTGCCCTGATCAATTCGACAGCATCTGGCAGCAGTGTGCGCTCGTCTGCGATGACTTCCAGCTTGACCCAGTCGGTATGCAGCGCTTCACGCGCGAGCTGGGCGGTCAGCACCGCCTCGGCGGCGCCGCGGCAGCCGGCGGTGTTCGGCAACGGCGTGATGCCGAGCCGGTTGAGAAGATCGAGCACACCGGTGCCGCCCTCGCTGTCGACGCGCCGCATCGCCACGGTGGTCAGTTCGGTGCCGGACGCCACCAGCGCCTCTTCGAGAACGGTGAGGTTGGCCGCACCGCCCGTCCCGAGAATGAGTCGCGAACCGAACTCGCGACCCGCGATCGTCAGCGTCGTGTCAACCACCCTGCACCGCCGTCACCACCTCCACCCGCGCGCCATCGGCGAGCGTCGTCTGCCATTGCGAGCGGGGAAGCACCGACCAGTCGACCGCTACCGCAATGCCCTTGACCGAAAAGCCCAGCTGGTCAAGCAATGCGGCGACGGTCGTCTCTTCTTCGACTTCCACGGCTTCGTCGTTCACCAGGATTTTCATTGAATCCTCACCGCGCTCCCCACCAGGTCGACGTCGGGCAGCGGAGCACCGTTCAGCTCGCCGAGGATGGCCTCCGCCGTCCACGGTGCCAGCAGAAAACCGTTGCGGCCGTGTCCACCTGCGACCAGCGTGCGCTCGTCGAGCCTCCCGACGAGCGGCAGCCCGTCGGGAGTCATCGGGCGCAGGCCTGCGGCGCATTCGGCGAGTTCGTACTCGCCGAGCGCGGGCATCACCGCGCAGGCGTCGTCGAGCAGTTCGCGCACGCCGGTGACCGCCGGCGCGCTGTCGCGGCCGTGCTCGTACTGGGTGGCGCCTACAACCAGGCCGTCGTGTCGAGGCACGAGGTACACCTGACGGCCGTGTACGCGGGCGCGAATCACGCGCTGCGGCACCGGCATACATCCTCGCCGCCAGCGCAGCCGAAGCACCTCACCCTTCACCGGGCGGATCGGCAGGCCGGGCCACAGCGACGGCGCATCGATACCGTTCGCGATCACCACGCTCTCCGCTCGAGCTTCGGTCAACGCACCGACGGGCGGCGCCCATTGCACTCCGAGGCGTTCACAATGTGCGGCAAGCGCATCGACAAGCACCCGATTGTCGACGGCCAATTCGGTTTCCGCGCGGAAGCCGTGACGAATGCCCTGGGCCAGCAGCGGTTCGATCTCGCGGGCGGCGGTGGTGAGTGTCACCGGATGCCCCTGCGCAGCCAACCACTCGCCGACGGTTCTCAGGTCCGTGGCATCGGCCCTGTCCACGGCGACCACCAGAGACTCGCGCGCGGTGACGACGCGCTCCGGCAGGCCATCGAGGAAAGACCCCGAGCCCACCCGGTTCCACATGGCCAGCGATGCCAGCCCGAGCCGCAGCAGACGTTCCTCGCCGGGCCAGCCCTCGCTGTGCGGGGCGAGCATCCCGCCCGCGACCCATGACGCGCCGTACTCATCGCTGCGGTGGACGCGAACGGCCCAGCCGTCGAGCGCGGCGCGGCGCGCGACGGACAGCCCGATGACGCCGCCACCGATGACGGCGAGTGATCCTGTACCTGAGCCCATGGTCCCTCCCTTCGCCGGCATGACCCGGATCAGGTGTGACGGTAAGGGCAGGCGTGCCCACTCTCAGCCCCCGGTCTCGGGACTCCCGTGTCGACTCCCCAGAGTACTAGGGCCGCGCCAGTGCCATAGGCGCCTTCGCTGCCGCCGACCGTCGACGGTGCTGCGCCGCGCGCATCAAGATCTTGGGCCTCAGCAGGTTCGTGGGCGGATCGAGCAGCCCGACGACCCGCATGAACTGTTCGGCGACCTCGACGTCGTACTCCGCTACGGCCCCCAACCGGTCGGCGTACGCGTTGGTCAGCCGAACCGACAGCGGCCTGTTGCCCTCGATCTCCGGAAGGTTGAGGTCGGCGCCGGATGCGAACTTCCATGCGACTGCGATGGGTTTGGCCGCGGCACGGAAGTACCGTCGCGCCAGGTCCGTCGGCCCGGCCTGCAGACACCGGCCCAGTGATTCCGCCTGAAGCAACGCCACGGTCATGCCCTGCCCATAGATGGGGTTGAAACTGCACATCGCATCGCCGAGCACCAGCAGCCCACCGGGGAACCGGCGCAGCTTGTCGTACCTGCGCCACCGGCTCTCGGGGTAGCCGAACAGACATACCTCGGAGAGTGGTTCACCAGCGCTGACCGCGTCGACCAGATGCGCGGGCGCGATACCTGCGGCGACCGCAACCATCTCCTCGAACTCGTCGGGTGGCCGATACCCGGCCACGCCGAACACCGTCAACATCCACATGTCGTCCTCGTATCCCAGTAACGCCATTCCGGTCGGCCTGCCGGGAACCGGGCTGACGAGGACGATCTTCTCCCGCAGCGTGCCCGGCGGCAGGCGCAGCAGCTGACTCGCATACGTCACGCGCACCTTGACCTGTTCCTCGGGCGGGCGGCCGTAACCCAGCGCCGCGAGGAATGCCGGCGTCCGCGCGGCGCGACCCATCGCGTCGACCACCAGGTCGGCGTTGAGCAGGTGTTCCCGGTCGCTGCTGTTGGCTCTGATCCGCGCTCCCGTGACCCGATCACCGTCCGCATTGCATATCAGCTCGACAACGTCGTACCCATCCAGCATGCTGACATTTCCGATGGCGCGAAGCCGCTGTCGGACAAGGCTTTCCAGTAACGGTCGGCTCGGCATGAAGATCGGGGGAATATCGACGAAGCTGCCGCTGCGGGTCGTCACGTGTCCCCCTGCCGACATGTGCACCTCAGAAAGGTCCCGATAGTCGAGCATCGGCACCTCAGCTCCGACGAGATCTTCGGTGAACCCCGGGAAGAACTCGTTGAGAGCCGCCAAACCTCTCCCGAGAATCGCGTGACCGTGCCTGCCCTGCGGGACGCCCCGCCGATTGGCCGCCCCCGGCGGAAGCACATCGCGTTCGACCACGGTCACCGTGTCGTAATAGTCCGCGAGGACACGCGCGGCCGAAAGCCCGCCCATGCTCGCTCCCAGCACCACTGCGTGTTCACCGATTCTCGCCATGAATCGACCATCCGCGGCCGGGCGGGGAGGGCATAGCGTAGTCGGCTACGCCAGTCCCGAACGCGGTCGCTACCGTCGCGGTGTGCCCCAACTCCGCGAACGCCTGAACTCAGCGCAGCTCTACCTCTGCACCGACGCGCGGCGCGAGCGCGGCGACCTTGCGGAGTTCGCGGACGCGGCGCTTGCGGGCGGGGTCGACATCATCCAGTTGCGGGACAAGGGCTCTGAAGGTGAGCGGCGATTCGGCCCGCTGGAGGCGCGCGCAGAACTCGAGTCGCTGGCCGTCCTCGCCGAGGCCGCGCACCGGCATGGTGCATTGCTTGCCGTCAACGACAGGGCCGACATCGCGCGCGCCGCAGGCGCCGACGTCCTGCACCTCGGTCAGGACGACCTGCCGCTCGCGGTCGCGCGGAACGTCATCGGTCCCTCTTCGCTGATTGGCCGGTCCACCCACGACGACGCCCAGGTGGCCGCGGCGACGTCAGAAGATGTCGACTACTTCTGCGTTGGGCCCTGCTGGCCCACACCGACCAAACCCGGCCGCGCGGCACCGGGTCTGGATCTGGTGCGCGTAGCGGCGCAGTCGGAGACGTCCAAACCATGGTTCGCCATCGGCGGGATCGACTCGACACGTCTGCCCGAGGTCATCGCCGCCGGCGCGCGACGGGTTGTGGTGGTCCGCGCAATCACGGCGGCCGACGACCCGAGCGCTGCGGCGCGACTACTGAAAGACGAGCTCAGAGACGCTTGTTGACCAGCAGCGGGATGGCCGCGGATTCGGTGCGCAACAGTGCCCAGCTGGCGGCGAAGCCCGGATGGAGCGGCAGTTCTGCGACTTCGTCCTCGGCGACCCAGCGCAGTTCCGCACTCTCCCGATTGGGCGTGGTCGGTAGCTGCTGCGGGGCATCGGCGATGACCGTGGTGTAGCTCCAATATTCGTCGTCGGTGCCGAACACCTCTTTGGTGATGACCTTCGCGCGCACCGTGAGCTGGTCCTCGGTCAGCCCGGCTTCCTCGTGTGCCTCCCTGATGGCGGCCTGCTCCACGGTTTCGTGACTATCCCGGGCGCCGCCCGGTAGAGCCCACGTTCCGCCCTGATGACTCCACGGCGCCCGGTGTTGCAACAGCACCGCCGCCGAACCGTCTCGGTGCGGCGCCCGCAGCAGCAGACCGGCCGCACCGTGCCTACCCCAGAACCAGGCGCCGGTGTCGGACACCACCCAGCCGTCACCATCGCCGCGCACGCGTCAAGAATACGGACGCGCGTCTTCAATGAAGCTCTTAGCATTTTTTTATAGAGTGGAGGCCGTCGGAAAAGCACTAACTGGATGAGGTCCACGCACACGTGACTGTGGAGTTGGCGCACCCGTCGACGGAGCCACTTGCGTCGCGGTCGCCCACAACACCAGCGCACCCACGCTGGTGGTTCCTCTGGACCACCCCCGGCCGCATCCTGAGCATCGGCGTCGTGTTGTCCACGTTGGTGATCGCGAGCGCATTTGCCACCTCGACGACCATCAACGACCGCCAAGAGGCGCTGACCACCGTCCTTAACCACACCGAGCCGTTGGCGTTCGCGGCCGGACAGCTCTACACCACGCTGTCGGTCGCCGACGCCGCAGCGGCGACGGCATTCATCGCCGGCTCCGAACCGCAGGACGTCCGGCAGCGCTATGAGCAGGCGATCACCGACGCCTCTGTCGCGGTCACCCGCGCGTCGAGCGGGCTCACCGACGAGCCGATGGTGCAGCTGCTCGGCCGCGTCAACGCCGAACTCTCGGTGTACACCGGGCTGGTCGAGACCGCGCGGACCAACAACAGAGCCGGAAATCCGGTCGGCTCCTCATATCTGTCCGAGGCGTCGGCGTTGATGCAGACCCGGATCCTGCCCGACGCGCAGCGGCTCTACGAGCAGACCGCGGCGCGGGTGGATACTGAGACGTCGGCCTCGACACGGATTCCCGGTCCGGTGATCCTCGTCGTACTCGCGACTCTGATGTTCGGTGTGTTCGCGAACAGGTGGCTGGCGCGCCGGACCCGACGTCGGATCAACATCGGATTCGTCGCGGGCGGCATGGCGGTGCTGATCATGCTGGTCTGGGTCGGAACCGCACTCATCATCTCGACCGCCGACAGCCGCAGCGCGAAAGACACTGCGGCCGAATCGCTCAAGACCGTGACCAATCTCGCGATCAGCGCACAACAGGCCCGTGCCGACGAAACGCTGTCGCTGATTCGCCGGGGTGACGAGAACGTGCGCAAGCAGTCCTACTATCAGCGCATCGACGTGATGCAGCAGCAACTGTCGGACTACCTCGCGCGCGACGACGTGGTCGACAAGACCGATCTCGCCGACGCCGAGCAGCTCCTCAAGAGGTGGCGCGCGGCCGACGACCGGATCAACGCCTACATCGCAGTCGGCAACTACCAGGCGGCCACGCAGGTGGCGCTCGGCACCGGTGAGGACGACTCCACCCCCGCGTTCAACAAGCTCGACGACGCGCTCGGCAAGGGCATCGCCGAAAGCCGCGATCAGCTGCGCGGCGACATCGTCAACGCCCACCGCGTGCTGTCTGGCGCTACCGTCGGAGCAGCGGTCCTGTCCGTCGTGGCCGCGCTGGCGGTGGCGCTGGGACTGTGGCCAAGATTAAGCGAGTACAGATGATCGGGAAGCTCAGGCAGCTGACGGTCGTCCTCGCCGCGGCCGCGGTGCTGACGGGCTGCGCGCAGGCGTCGTCGGTGATTCAGACACCCGGCGTCACGCTCCCCCCGCCGACACCCGCGGGCATGGAGGAAATGCCGCCGGAACCGGTGCGAATACCCGACGACGCCAGCGACGACTGCGACCGCACCGCGAGCCTGCGCCCGTTCAACAATCAGGCCGACGCCGACGCCGCGGTGGAGAACATCCGGACGCGCGGGCGGCTGATCGTCGGACTCGACATCGGCAGCAATCTCTTCTCCTTTCGCGATCCGATCACCGGCGACATCACCGGATTTGACGTCGACATCGCCGGCGAGATCGCACGCGACATCTTCGGCACCCCGTCACAGGTCGAGTACCGCATCCTGTCGTCGGCCGACCGGATCGCCGGACTGCAGAACAACCAGGTGGACGTCGTCGTCAAGACCATGACGATCACGTGCGCACGCAAGAAGCTCATCAACTTCTCCACCGTGTACTTCAACGCCAACCAGCGGATCCTGGCATCACGCGATTCGACGATCTCGGAACCGTCGGATCTGTCCGGTAAGCGGGTGTGCGTCGCGAAGGGCACGACGTCGATGCAGCGGATCCAGGAGATCACGCCGCCGCCGATCATCGTCGGCGTCGTCGCCTGGGCGGACTGCCTGGTCGCGTTGCAGCAGAGGCAGGCCGACGCGGTGAGCACCGACGACTCCATCCTGGCCGGGCTGGTGTCGCAGGATCCGTATCTTCACATCGTCGGGCCCAGCCTCAACGAGGAGCCCTACGGAATCGGGATCAACCTGGAGAACACCGGGCTGGTGCGCTTCGTCAACGGCACGCTGGAGCGCATCCGGCGCGATGGCACGTGGAACACGTTGTACCGCAAGTGGTTGACGGTGCTCGGCCCCGCGCCTGCACCCCCAGTGGCAAGGTATTCGGGCTGATGGCCGAGGTACCGTCCGAAGAATTCGACGCAGCCGGACCGGGCACCCAACCGGCCAGCCTCGAGGACATGGACGTGGACAGCGCCGCCACGCTGCGGCCGATGGCCACCCAGGCGGTCTTCCGCCCGCACTTCGACGACGATTCCGAGGGAACGTTCGCCGGGACCGGCGACACCGAACCGCAGGAGCAGACGACGGCGACGCGGGCTCTCTCGCCGATGCGCCGCCTCGGCGGCGGTCTGGTAGAGATTCCACGCGTACATGCGAAGGATCCGCTTGAGGCCTTGATGATCAACCCGGTTGTCGCCGAGTCGAAGCGGTTCTGCTGGAACTGCGGCCGCCCGGTCGGCAGGTCAACCGATGACGGTGAGGCGCTGTCGGAAGGCTGGTGCCCCCACTGCGGCAGCGCGTATTCGTTTCTGCCGCAACTGAGCCCCGGCGACCGGGTCGCCGACCAGTACGAGATCAAGGGATGCATCGCCCACGGCGGACTCGGCTGGGTGTACCTCGCGCTGGACCACAACGTCAACGAACGCCCGGTCGTGCTCAAGGGTTTGGTGCACTCCGGCGATGCCGAGGCACAGAAGATCGCGATGCTCGAGCGGCGGTTCCTCGCCGAGGTCACCCATCCCGGAATCGTGAAGATCTACAACTTCGTCGAGCACGAGGACAAGAACGGCAACCCCGTCGGGTACATCGTGATGGAGTTCGTCGGCGGCACGTCGCTCAAACAGGCCAAGAAAGCCGAGCGGGTACCGGTCGCGCAGGCCATTGGCTACATGCTGGAGATCCTGCCCGCGCTTGGCTATCTGCACTCGATCGGGCTGGCCTACAACGACCTGAAGCCCGAGAACATCATGATCACCGAGGAGCAGCTCAAGCTGATCGACCTCGGTGCGGTGTCGACCATCAACTCGTTCGGATACCTCTATGGCACACCGGGTTACCAGGCGCCGGAGATTGTGCGGACGGGACCGACGGTCGCCACCGACATCTATACGGTCGGTCGCACCCTGGCGGCGCTGACGCTGAATCTGCGGACACGAAAGGGGCGATACACCGACGGTCTGCCGGAGGACGATCCGGTGCTCACCGAGTACGACTCGTTCGCGCGGCTGTTGCGCCGCGCGATCGATCCGGATCCGCGGCGGCGATTCGCCAGCTCGGAGGAGATGACGAGTCAGCTGCTCGGAGTGCTGCGCGAAGTGGTGGCGCGGGACACCGGTGTGCCCCGGCCCGGCCTGTCGACGGTGTTCTCCCCCTCGCGGATGACGTTCGGGGTTGACCTGCTGGTGGCCCACACCGACGTGTACCTCGACGGGCAGGTGCATTCCGAGCGGCTGACCGCGCAGGAGATCGTCAAGGCGCTGCAGGTGCCACTGGTCGACCCGGCGGACATCGGCGCCACGGTGATATCGGCGAACGTGCTCTCACAGCCGGTGCAGACGCTGGATTCGTTGCGGGCTGCCCGGCACGGTGCGCTCGATTCCGAGGGCATCGATCTCTCGGAGTCGGTGGAGCTGCCGCTGATGGAGGTGCGTGCGCTGCTCGACCTCGGCGATGTCGCGAAGGCGACGCGCAAACTCGACGATCTGGCTGAGCGCGTCGGCTGGCGCTGGCGACTGGTGTGGTTCCGCGCGGTCTCGGCGATGCTGACCTCCGACTATGACTCCGCCACAAAGTATTTCACCGAGGTCCTCGACACCCTGCCTGGCGAGCTGGCACCCAAGCTCGCCCTCGCCGCCACGGCGGAACTGGCGGGTGCGGTGGCCGACGAGGCCCACCAACGCAAGTTCTACGACACCGTGTGGTCCACCGACAACGGCGTCATCTCCGCCGGGTTCGGCTTGGCCCGCTCGGAATCGGCGGCCGGCGACCGCGACGGCGCCGTGCGAACGCTGGACCAGGTACCGGTCATGTCGCGGCACTTCACCACCGCGAGGCTGACAAGCGCGGTGACACTGCTGTCGGGGCGGTCGACCAACGAGGTCACCGAGCAACACATCCGCGACGCTGCCCGACGTGTCGAGGCACTCCCCGACACCGAGCCGCGAGTGCTGCAGATCCGGGCGCTCGTCCTCGGCACCGCGATGGACTGGCTGGCCGACAACACCGCAAGCACCAACCACATCCTCGGCTTTCCGTTCACCGAGCACGGACTGCAGCTCGGCGTCGAGACGTCATTGCGCAACCTCGCGCGCGTGGCGCCTACCCAGGCTCATCGGTACGCACTGGTTGATTTGGCAAACAGCGTGCGGCCCACGTCGACCTTCTAAAAGACCTGGCCAGACCCCAATTTCTCAGCAAATCCCAATGGTGGATGCGCTGATCTCGTAGTAGCGTTCGTACCAGGTTGAGTCCACAGCCTTCGAATGAGAAGGCAGATTGGGGGCTCCAAGTGACTGCATTTCACACCGCTCGAGTCTTTCGACCGGATCCCCAGTCGCTTGACCAGCGCGAAGCCCAGCATAGAGCCGTGTTCAGCGCACACCGCGATCCACCGACGACGGTGACAGTGGCAGTCGACGGGGAGGTCGACGCGTCCAACAGCCGCAGTCTCGCCAGCTACGTCGAGCGCCACCTCGCCGGTTCGACCCACGTCGTCCTCGACCTGCGGATGGTCGACTTCTTCGGAACGGCCGGCTTCGCCGCGTTGCACAACATCAACGTGATCTGTGCCGGCGTCGGCGCCACCTGGTCCCTCAAGGCCGGGCGACAGGTGCGCCGCCTTCTGGATATCTGTGATCCCGACGGTGCCCTGCCGCTCGAGAAATCACAGTCAGTGCTCGATGACGTCCATACACGCCCGGGCGATCGCCAGCTCCTCGTCGGTGGGAATCACTAGGACTGTCGTTCGAGACGTCGCGGTCGAGATTCTCCGCGCCGCTTTCTCGGAGCTCGCATTGAGCTGATCGTCGAGCTCGACGCCGAGCGCCGCCATACCCGCAAGGGCGTCGCGTCGAACGGCGGCGTCGTTCTCGCCCACCCCCGCGGTGAAGGTGATGACATCGGCGGAACCGAGCACTGCAAGGTATGCACCGATGTATTTCCGTAGCCGGTGGATGTACACGTCATAGGCGAGCTGCGCCGCTTCGTCACCGGCTTCGATGCGCTGGTGAACCACCCGGAAATCGATCTCGCCGCCGAGGCCGATCATTCCGGCACGGCGGTTGAGCATCGACTCGATGTCGTCGACGCTCATCTTGGCGGTGCGCCACAGATAGGTGATGAGACCCGGGTCGACGTCGCCGGAGCGGGTGCCCATCACCAGGCCCTCCATCGGCGTCAGTCCCATCGACGTCTCCACCGGCCGGCGGCCGACAATCGCCGACGCCGATGCTCCGTTGCCGAGATGCAGCACGATCTGGCGTAGTGAATCCAAGGGTGCGCCGAGAAATGTGGCCGCCTGCTCGCTGACGTACTGGTGCGAGGTGCCGTGGAATCCGTAACGCCGGATATGCCATTGTGCGGCGATGTCGCGGTCGATGGCGTATGTCGACGCTGCCGGCGGTAGGTCGTGAAAGAAAGCGGTGTCGAACACGGCGATGTGCGGCAGGTCGGGAAGCGCCTTGCGGGCCACCTCGATACCCAGTAGTGCGGGTGGGTTGTGCAGCGGCGCAAGCGGAGACAGCTCGGCGATCTTGGCGATCAGTGCCTCGTCGACGAGTGTGGGCTCATACAGGTCCGGTCCACCGTGCACCACCCGGTGCCCCACCGCGACCAGCCCCGCCAGATCGTCTGCCAACTCGTCGAACACCACCTGCAGCGCCGCGGCATGGTCGGGGATCTGGCCTTCCCCGATCCGTTCGACGATGCCGTCGGCGACCATGCATCCCGAATCCGGTTCGACGACAGCATATTTCAGCGACGACGAACCAGAATTCACCACCAGAACGCGACTCACAGCGTCTGCGCCTGAATCGCCGTGATCGCAACGGTGTTGACGATGTCCGCGACGAGTGCGCCGCGCGACAAGTCGTTCACCGGCTTCTTGAGCCCCTGCAACACCGGGCCGATCGCGATCGCACCCGCGCTTCGCTGGACGGCCTTGTACGTGTTGTTGCCGGTATTGAGGTCGGGGAAGATCAGCACCGTGGCGCGTCCGGCGACCTCTGAATCGGGCATCTTCGTCTTGGCCACCGACGGCTCGACCGCCGCGTCGTATTGGATTGGGCCGTCGACCAGCAGGTCCGGTTCCCGTTGCCGCACGAGTTCGGTTGCGGCCCTGACCTTGTCGACCTCCACGCCAGTGCCACTGGTACCGGTCGAATACGACAGCATGGCCACACGAGGCACGATGCCGAACCTGGCCGCCGTCCGCGCAGACGATATCGCGATGTCGGCGAGTTCTTCCGACGTCGGGTCCGGCACGATCGCGCAGTCTCCGTAGGCCAGCACCCGGTCCGCGAGACACATGAGGAAGATGCTGGACACCGTCGACACGTCGGGCAATGTCTTGATGATCTCGAACGATGGCCGCACGGTGTGGGCGGTGGTATGGCGCGAACCCGACACCATGCCGTCCACCATGTCGTTGTGAACCAGCATGGTGCCGAAATACGACACGTCGTGGATGATTTCGCGGGCGTGCTCGAACGTGACACCCTTGTGCTTGCGCAACTCGGCATATTGCTCGGCGAACTTGTCGCACAGCTCGCTGGTCTGAGGATCGATCACCGCTGCCGCAGCCAGGTCGAGTCCGAGTTCGGCTGCGCGCGAACGGATCTCGGATTCCTCGCCGAGGATCGTCAGATCCGCGACCCCGCGCCGCAGCAGCCGCCCCGCGGCGGTGAGGATGCGATCGTCGTCACCCTCGGGCAACACGATGTGCTTGCGGTCGGAGCGTGCCCAGTCCAGCAGCTGGTAGGTGAACATCTGCGGGGTGACCACCGAAGGGATCTCAATGGTCAACTGCGCCAGTAGATCCGCAGTATCGACGTGTGCGTCCATCAGAGCGAGCGCGGTGTCAATTTTGCGTAACGAGGTTGCGGTGACCCGGCCTCGCGCCGACGCCACCCTGCTGGCCGTTTCGAACGTGCCGAACCGTGTGGCGATGATCGGCAGCCGCAGGCCAAGCCCCGACACCAGCGACGCAATGGACGGGTGCAGCTCCAAGCCACCGTTGAGGATGAGGCACGACAGCGACGGGAAGCCCTCCGCGGCGTGTGCGCTCACGACCGCAAGCACGACGTCGGACCGGTCGCCCGCCGTGATCACGGCGACACCTTCATTCAGCCGCTCCAGAACGTGCTCGGCGGTCATGCCCGCCACCAGCACGTGCATCGCCTCACGCGACAGCAGCGCGGGATCGCCCGCGATCACGGTGCCCTCGACGGCGGCCTGCAGCTCGGCCGCCGAAGGTGCGACCAGCAGCGGCTCCTCGGGCAGCACGTAGCACTTCGGGGCGAACGGCTCGAGCGCCGCGGCCATGGCGTCCATCTCGCCGGCGTCACACCGGTTGGCGACCACCGCCGCGGTGTGCGCGTGCTGGGCGCGGATCTCGGCCAGGCACACGTCGACGATTTCGGCGACCTGTGTGGGGCTGCGGTCCTTGGCCTTCACCGCGAGCACGATGGGAGCGCCGAGGTTGGCCGCGATGCGGGCATTCGTCGACAGCTCACTCGGTGCGGCCACATCGGTGTAGTCACTGCCGACGATCAGCACCGCATCGCACTGGTCGGCCACTCGGTGATACCGGTCGACGATGTCGCCGATCGCACTGTCGGGGTCCTCGTGCAACTGCTGGTAACTGACGCCCACACACTCCTCGTACGTCAGTCCGGCCGTCGTCTGCGAAAGCAGGAGCTCCAGGATGTAGTCGCGCTCCTCACCGAGGCGGGTGATAGGGCGGAATACGCCCACCTTGGCGACGGTGGCGGCCAGCCGGTGCAGGATGCCCAGCGCGATCGTGGATTTGCCGGTATCGCCCTCTGGTGACGCAATGTAGATCCCCGAAGTCGGCTCAGCGGGCACTCGTCAAGCCTAGGGCAACTGTTGGCTCGCGGGCGGGCCGGAGTGGCGGCCGAAAATGTGCTAAAAATGCACGTTCGTGCGTGATCTTGATTTCCACCCCCGCGTAGACACACTCCGCTGGTCGGATACCCGCTGCTAGCGCGTTTTAAAATTGACGCATGTGTGATTTAGGTCATACGGCACGGCAAGTACCGGAATTTGCTGATAATGTACGGATCAGCCTAAATGCGTCATCAATACTGTCGTTGCTTAGGCAAAAAGCATAACTGACCGCCCGCGGGGGGCCGTCCCTGAGGTGAATCTTGGAAACGAAGTTCGCTGCTCCCGTGCGCCCAATCGCTCTACCAGAGGAACCACCAGTTCGGCCTTTTGCGGTCACGCAGAGGCACTGGTTCCGTCTCGCGGTTATCGGGATCTTGGCTCTTGCCGCCTATGCATTTGTCCTCGCCGACGTCATCGGCAACGCGCTATCGGGGTCGAGGGCGGCGATCCTGCTGGTCCTGCCCATCCTGATCGGTGTCATTGCCACGGGATACCGGCGAGCACCCGGGGGCGGCGTCAGCGATGCCGAATCGGACTGGATCGTCGCCATCCTCGCGGGGATCGTCGGCTTCACCGGGATTCATCTGTTGCAACAGCGGATGCCGACATTGGCGACGCTGTGGCATTTGGACTCGCTCGGTGTCGTGCTGTGGACCGCGTGCCTTTTCGCCATCATGTTCGGCGTCCGGTACGTCGTGCGGATGTGGCAACTGTGGTTGTTCGTCGTCTGTTGCGTCAGCCCGTTGCCGTTTCTCATGGCAGCGGCGGCGTTCGGCGGTTCCGATACCGCGATCACGCTGCTGACGGCCACCCTCGGCGCTGTGGCGGTGTTCCTCGCAGGGCGCGGCGCACCGCTTGGCCGGCGGGTGTCGGCCACGCTGGTGTGCCTGGTCAGCGCGGGCGTTCTCACGGCGGTGATCGGCGATCACCTCCGACTCTTGGCCACGGTCGTGCTGGTTGCAGGCATCGTGCCGGTCATCGTCACCGCCGTCATGCTGTCGGGTGCGAGAGGGCGACGGGCCACCGCAACCAGCGCACAGATCAACCTGCCTCACCGATCACCGCTGTCACTGCTGACGCTGGCGCTCGTGGCGGGTCTGTTGTTGACGATCAATCAGCCTCGCGCGCACAGCGAGGATCCTTCTGCAGCTGCTGCCGACTGGGCGCAACTCGCCGGTCTCGGTTCGCCGGACACTTTCCCGTTCATCACGAGGTACATGGGTCCCGACGCCACGCTGGTCCGCTATGCCGTACCCGCGAAGGCAGGGATGCCTACAGCAGCCGTCGACGTCATCACCACCAAGCGGGCTTCCGCGCTTCACGACCTCGACAACGTGATCTGGTACCCGACGACAAGGCCGCTCGAATACCGGCCGGTCGCAGACGAATCGATGCCCGCAGGCGCACGCGTCATCCACAGCAACGCCGACGCGACAACGGATGCAGCCGCGGTTGACTGGTACGCCGTCACCTGGGTGTGGGAGGCCGGTGACACCTTCCAACGTGTCACCGTGATCGTCAACCAGAGCCTTGCCAGCGATGCGCCGCCACCACCCCCGGAAGCCCTGTCGTTTCTCGACACATCGATCAGGCCCGTGCTGTGGTTGGCCCGCCAGCAGCCCGACGGCAACGGCCAGGTCGACCCCCTCGTCGTTGAGCGCGCGGACCACGTGATCGACCTGCTCGTGAATTCGTCCGTCACCGAACCCGGGGCGGAAACCAGTGTCTGAGACCCAGGAAGCGGTTGCGCTGCCGGCACACTTATCGGCACGCACGCTTCTGGGCCGCACGTCGTTGATCACCCTCGGCTGCGTAGTGGCGGTCCTCGTGGCCATCGTCATCGTCCTGCCGCACGACGTGCCACCTCTCATCACCGGGCTGATCGCGCTGTTATATCTGTGGTCGACGATCGACCGAAACTATCTGGTGCTCAGGGGTTTGAAGACGTCGTCGATGATCCGCGTGAGCAACGAAGAAGCAATGATGCTCACCGACGATGAACTCCCGGTCTATACCGTGCTGCTGCCTGTGTACGACGAGCCGGCCATCGTTTCCAACCTCATCAACGGGGTGGGCAGGCTCGACTACCCCAGCGACAAACTCGAGATCCTGCTGCTGGTGGAAGAGGACGACATCGCCACGCAGACGGCGCTCTTGGACGCGGATCTGCGGTCCGTGCGGATAGTCCTGGTGCCGCACAGCTTGCCCAAGACCAAGCCCAAGGCGTGCAACTACGGTATGTCCCTGCCAGATCTGAGGGGCGAGCTGGTCACGATCTACGATGCCGAGGACATTCCCGACCCGCTACAGCTCCGTCGCGCGGTTGTCGCCTTCCGGCGTAGCGCACCCGATGTCGGCTGCTTACAAGCGCGGCTCGCGTACTACAACGAGCGGCAGAATCTGCTGACCCGGTGGTTCTCTCTCGAGTACGACCAGTGGTTCGGTGTGGTGCTGCCGGCTGTCGAAGAGTTGCAATGCGTTGTGCCGCTGGGCGGAACGTCCAATCACATGCCGGTGAGGGTGTGGCGTGAGATCGGCGGCTGGGACGAGTTCAACGTCACCGAGGACGCTGATATCGGAGTTCGTCTGGCGCGGCACGGCTACCGGACGCGCATAATCGACTCGATCACGTTGGAAGAAGCCAACTCTGATGTGGTGAACTGGATCCGGCAACGGTCCCGCTGGTACAAGGGCTACCTGCAAACGATCATGGTCCATCTGCGCAACCCGGAAAGGCTGCGCAAGAAGATCGGCATCAAGGCAACTCTGCGTCTGATCAACATGACCGGTGGCGTACCGCTGACCGCCGCCGTCAATCTGCTCTTCTGGTTCATCATGGTGGTGTGGGTACAAGGTAGGCCGGGGTTCGTGGCCGAACTCTTCCCGGCGCTGACCTATTACATCTGCCTGGTGCTGTTCATCGTCGGTGCACCGATGTCGATCTTCGTCGGCCTGATCGCCACGCAAGCACTGGGTAAACCGTATCTGTGGTGGGCCGCGCTCCTCACACCGCTGTACTGGATCCTGCAGTCAGTCGCTGCGCTGAAAGCCTTGTATCAGTTGTTCTTCCGCCCATTCTTCTGGGAGAAGACCGTGCATGGTCTCACCCATTCGACAGCCTCACCCCAAACCACTGGAGGAAACTAATGCGCACGATCGTGCGGGCGCTCATCGTGCCACTCGCGTTGACCGGCGCTGTCGTCGGTCAGACCGTGCCGCCCGCCGGGCCCGTCGCATCCGCGCAGCCGTACGTCAGCCCTGTCGCCGAACCGGCGAACGTGACACCTGCGGTCAGCTGGACGCAGTTGGGGCTGCCCGAGCGGATGGACCTGGTCGGCTCGAACCAGCAGTCCGACACGTCGATCCCGGTGCCCGAAGGCATCGGACCCTCGATGCTGACCGGCCAGATCGGGTCGGTCGTCAACGTGGTCGAGGGACGCGTCGACGTACTGGATGCACGCGGCATAGTGCTGGGCAGCATCCCCGTACCCGTCGGTGTGGCCACGGTGCCGTTCACCGTCGACATCTCGGCCGCACAGGTGACCGAGGGCCGTGCACCGCTGAGTTTCATTCTGCGCGAGAACAACCCGCCGTCGAACAGCTGCACCGTGCTGCCGTCACTGTCGCTGAGCCAGCTCATGACCACGTTCTCCGGCCCGACCCCCGACCCCTCGACGGTGGCGGGCTTCCTGCCCGGCTACCTCGACCAGATCCTGATCAACGTCGGCCCGCATCCCAGTGGCAGCCAGCAACAGGCCGCCCTCAATCTGGTGGCCGCACTCACCCACGTGTACCGCCCGATGCCCGTGCGTATCAACGTCACCACGGCGGCCAACACACCACTGGCGGGCGGCGCATCGAGCCGCGTGATCGACATCCGAGACGGCCAGCAAGCCGGAATCTCCGTCGAGAACCCCGGAACCCCGAACGCGTTGCTGGCGATTACCGGCGTCGGCGACGAGTTGATGCAACAGGTCGACCTGATGGCAGACCGACGGATCGGACTCGCTCAAACCGATTCGGCAATAGTGCTTTCCGCGCGCACCGAAGTGGCTCAATCAACCAACATCAAGACCTTCGGTCAGCTCGGGATGACGGGTTCGACGTCCGCACTGGGCACCAGCACGCTCTACGCAGGCTTCGACGTCAGCTCATTCGGAGTGGGCCCCATCACCAGCGCCACGGTCCACTTGAAGGCCAAGTACACCCCGGTCGTCGGTGGGGAGGGCTCCATTCTCATCCGTTCCGGCTCGACGGTGGTCGCCACCCACACGCTAGACAGCTCCGGTGTTCTCGACGTGACCGGCGACATCCCCGCGGAATCGATCACCTCGAATGTCGGTATGGCGATGGAGATTCGCTACGTCCCGCGCCAGGAGTGCGCGCCGATGAACGATCGGGTGACCTTCACCCTCGATCCCACATCGACAGTGGCCGTCGAACCCGGTACGCACAATCGGGGCGGGTTCCCGGTTCTGCCGATGGCGTTCACCCCGGAGTTCGATGTCGCCATCGACACCTCCGAGCATCTGCCCTATGCCGCACAGGCGATCAACCTGATGGGACAGCAGACCGCAGTCACGCTGCGGCCGCGTCTGACCGAGTTCGCGGAGGCCGCCGCGTCGGGTACCCCGCTGCTCGCTGTCACAGGTAGTGACGAACTGGCCAAGGCCAAGATGAACGCGCCGCTGCTGCCCGGGGATAAGAACAACGTCGAGGTCAACGGAACCACCGCCACCGACGTCGATCTCAAGGGCGCGCTCGGTGTGGTCCAGGCGTTCACTGACAAGGGACGCACCGTGCTTGCCGTATCCGGCAGCGGCGACTGGTCACTGGTGGACACCAGCTTCGACTACATCCGCTCCCTGCCAAATAGGTGGGCCACGCTTTCCGGCGACGTGGTCGCCACCGGCGCCGCGGGCGAAACGGTGAACCTCACTGTTCGCGAGGGCGGCGGACTGGTTAACGAGTACCCCGGCGACCCCTGGAAGTGGTGGGCATGGGCCACGCTGGCGGTTGGCGCTGCAGCGGTGTTCGCGGCCGCGGCATGGGTGGTGTTCCGGCGACGTCGGCGCGTAAAGCAGTGACACCATGACCGTACCTGCAAAGCGTTGGGGCGTAGCTCTTTTCGTCGTTCTCTTCGCGCTGTATTTCACGGTCGGTGCGGTGCTCATACTCCGGTACAACATGTTCGACCCTGACGCGCCCAGCCGGGTCGCGAACGCCGGATACGTCCTCCTGAGTCGCCAGCCTCACCTTTCCGCGATCGGATTCGTCTGGAACCCGCTGCCCAGCCTCATCGAGATCCCCGTGCTGGAATTGAGCAGATGGTTTCCGGAACTGAAGACGCACGGGCTCGCGGGCGTCGCGCAGAGTGCCGTGTTCATGGCAGGCGCGGCGTTGATGATCCGGCGGATCGCACTGGACCGCGGTGTCGGCACGGCCTGGCGCTGGCTGGCGATAGTGTGCTTTGCACTGCAGCCGATGATCATCATCTACGGCGCGTCCGGAATGAGCGAAGCGGCGCAGGTGTTCTGCATCATTTGGTGTGCCCGTCATCTGATGCAGTGGGTGAACAAGAAGCGGGTCGGCGACTTGGCCTGGGCCGGGGCCGCACTGGGCGTCGGCTACCTGGCTCGCTATGAGATCGTGGCCGCCGCCTGCGGCGCGGCTCTGTTGGTCGCCGTGGTCGCGTTCCGGCGTTCCGAGAACACGAACCGCTTGAGCTCGGCGGTCCTGAGCGTTCTCATCGTGCTGTTTCCTCTCATGGCGGCGTTCTCCATATGGGCGTTCACCGGCTGGGTGGTATCCGGCGAGGCGTTCGCCACGCTCACATCGCAGTACGGCAACGGCAGCCAGGTGGCCGCAGCGGTGGAACGCTCGGGCCCCAGTGTCAAAGCCGCGTCCGACGATTGGGTGGTGATCGCGGCACGAATGCTCGGCATGCAGCCGTTCGTAGGGCTCGCGGCAGCGGGTGCGGTTGTGCTGGCCGTGCTGAGCAGGAAGGCCGACGCACTGGTCCCGGTCTTCACGTTCGGACCGATCCTCGCTTTCGCCGCATGGGGCCAGTACTCGTCGACCACGTTCGGCTGGTTCCGCTTCTATCTGCTCGCGGTGCCGCTGGTGATCTGTGTGGCGTTGGCGTGCTGGGAACCCGTCGCCACGGCCGCGCGGGCCGCGCGGCAATGGTGGCGGGCCGACAGTGTCCCGAGTCGGGTCGGGGCGGGACTGTTGTGCGCGTCGCTGACCATCGGACTGCCCGTCACCGTGATCGCGATGTCCAACCCACGAATCGGCAACCAGCAGTTGCAATACGGACTGAAGTCGTTGATCTACCCGGAGGACTACCCGCCGTCTGAACAGTGGTACCGGCGGTTGATGGTCAATGACCGCTCACTGGCGCAGTACTTCGACCGCAAGAATCTGCCCGACGGTTCGGTCCTGATGGACACCTTCAACACCTGGGGTATCTGGCTGGCGTCCGAACGTCCGAAGCAGTTCGTCATCACCAGCGACTACGACTTCACGACCGTGCTGAACCGGCCGTGGGACTTCGGCGTGCAATACATCGTCGCGAGCAATCCGGGGATCTCCAACGCCGACGCCTTGAACATCCGGTATCCGACGCTGTGGGCGGACGGCGCCGGACTCGGCACACTGGTCCACTCCGTCTACGGAGCCACGGGCGACGAGCGGTTCCGCATCTACCGGACCACGGGGCGACCCGCCCCGCCATCCGGCGACTAGACCGGCGGGCCGAGGCTAATTCTCTGCCGGCAGGTTCTTGACAGGTCCTGAAGTTCCATACACTTCGAAAATCTGCTCCCCACACACCGTCCACGCAGGACGCGTTGTGAAGAATGAGAAGTCCTCCTTGCCCAAGCCAATAGCGTGAGCAAAGCTCCAATCCTTTTCGCCAGGGGGAACTCCGACTAGAAACACCTTTCCCCCTTGATCTCGAACCCCGTCGATGCGCTTTGCTATCTCATTCAAGACATCAGCTTTACTCCGGCGCCCGTTTCGGACGGGCCCCTCCGATGGTAGAAGTGCCCACGGGCTGTCTGCAGCGGTGTCCAGCATCCAGTGATAGACAGATATCGTATTACGGTGCGCAAAGTACGGAATAGTGAGGAAATAGCTTTCCCAGCCACTCGTTATCACCAGGTCCGCCGGACCGGTAGCGGCACCAATGCTCTCAGTGACCTGGTATGCACAATTCGGGCGCATCCTCGGCACGACAGAGAATGACAAGGCCAGCGCGGCGACGAGCACGAAGATCCCAAATCCACGTATCAACTGCGTCCGCGTGAAATCCGGTTCGGATTTCACGGAAACCGCCATGCCGATCAGTAGCCACCACGGCACAAGAGCGGGGATCCAGAATGAGGGGTCTGACGCCACCCAATACAGCGCGAATCCGGAATAGACAGCAGCCCACGCAAGAAACACCGCCAGAGTTCGCCTATGGTCATTCCAGATGTACTGTCTTCGCCTCAATATGAGAAAGATCGAATAGAGGAATCCTGCAGATATGGCAACGGTGGACAGCACCATGAGGGCGCGTTGACCGCTCGAAGCTGCGGAAAGCCACGAGGGCCACGATTCCTCCTGCATACCCGGATACCCGCCGAGATTCTTGACTATGGCGATTCCCGCCCTGACCGGTGTCGACAGCGACGGCTTGCCCCATATGCCAACCGAGGACAGGGCGAAATGCCAGTCGAGGAACCCTTGCAGAGTTCTGACCTTGGCAATGATTACGGCGACCATCGTGTACAACACAAGAGACAAACCGCCCGAGACAAACACGAACAACAGCGATTGCCGAATGCGCGACCGCCAGTTCATCTGCGTCGCCATCAAATATCCCACCAGCACCGGAAGCGCCAGCAGGACCCCGGTCTCATAGACGGCGACTGAAACAAAAACCAACGCTCCGAGCAATAGCGGACTAGCGAACCTTGATGCATCGCGGTCGGCGATGATGGCATATAGGACGAACAACGCAAATGCGAGTGGAAGAGTGACGGATTCGGAGTCGGTGCTATATACCCAAACTCCAGCCGAAACCGCGGATATAACCGCCACCCACAAGGACAGAATCTGGGAGTTGGTGACCCTTGCGCCGACCAAGTACATCATTCCGCCGGAGACAGCACCTCCGAGCGCACTGAGAACCTGCAGCGGCAGTAATGCGCCACCATGCCAGCCAGCGAGTTGCCAGGCGTGGTAAAAGCCTCGGCCGATCAGCGGATACATTATGTGGTTGGGCGCCAATAACGCTTCCAGCTCGCCATTCTCGATCAGCATGGCGAACTGAAGGCCGTCACCGAAATAGGTACTGGAGAGTGTGCAAAGGTAGAGCGCGAACAGCGCTGCGGTTAACAGGGTGGCGATCTGGGCGTCCGTAAATCGAGTGCCACGAGCCACGTTTAGTGCCCCCGTTCAGCTCCCATGTTTTGAAGGCTGGGATTCGGGCTGCACCCGTCGGCGACGAGCCACCAGGAACACAGTCACCCCAGCCGCGACGGCAGCCACCACCAAGCCGCCAGCGAGCCACCACATCCACGTGCTGTTTGTTCCAGACGTCGACGATGCCGGTAGGGCCGCGACGCCTACGGAGGGATTGGAAACAGTTATGGGTTCGCTGCCCGGGGTCGAGACGACCGCTTGGCCGGCCAACGCGTCCCAACGGTCTGTTTTCGCGGAGAGCCAGCGCAGCAAGTCGTCGAGCTGGTCGGGTGCCTCGTTGGATGTTGCGATCAGAATCGGCCTTTGGCCATCGAATACGGTCTGCAGCGAACCGAAACGCGTTGTCGGATTGAGGGTCAGCGTGGCGGCCTTGTTGTCGGAGCCCACGCCCCAGACGGTCACGTTGTTCTTGTCTGTATCGAAGGGAGCCGTGATCGTCGGTACCGGCCAACTGCCCGCAGAAATGAGAATCGCCGGGTCGTCGCTGTCGATCGCCTGCTTGAGATTGGTCACGGTGGTGTTCAGCGGTACCACGCTCATGTGTTGGAGGCCGCGGATAATCTGGGTCGCGCGCACAGTGTCACCGAACGCGTCGTCCCCGATACCGATTTGGATGTTCGGCATAAGCGCCTGTGGAAGCGCGGTAAATCCGAGCACGCCAGGCGAGTTGGCATCTTTGGACTGAATTTCGGTGTTGTCGTCGATTTTGAGGGCAATCGGAACGAAGTGGCCGCACGATCCGGCATCCCCGGCCACGTTCACTCCTACTGTGAGGCCGGTGACACGTGTAACCAGCTGGTCCGGAATGTCGACCCAGCGGTCAATTGTGCCGTTGTCTTCAGTCGGCCATCGGTCGATCGTCTCTCCACCGACCGTGGCGGTCACTTGACCGCCGAAATTATTGGGAAGAGGCGTGTACGAACCGACGAGGTGCACTCGAATCCCGCTCAGCAGATGACCGAAACGTGTCGCGTCGATGGTGATTGTCGCCTCAGGCAACAGCCCCTCCGCATGCAACCCGGACTGATTCAGCTGTGCGAGCGTGGCGGTATCGCCGAGAAACTCCTGCGGGTCGGGCAACGGCCCTGTGACAACCGTGTCGGAGCTCAGTGCATATTGCAGCAAGCTATCCCCCAGCAACCGCACCTGGTTGGTGAGCTCATCACCAGGCCCGGAGACAAGCAATGCGGGCATAGCCGTACTGCTCGCCTGGAGCGAAAGTCCCTTCGCTGGGCCATCTTTGATGATTATCTGCCGTTCCAGCGGCGTGGACGGCCCGAGCACGGTGGACGTGGCATCAGCGAGCGGAACAACGAACACTTCAGGATTCTGCGAGCCATAGCGCCGCTCGATTGCGGCGGCCAGCTGAATCCCCGCGCCGGACTCCGACTTCGACGGCTTGGGCGGCAGCGCGATGGTGAGCTTACGAAGGACGGGCGGGAGAAACTCGGCGACATTCGTCGGCGCGACTTCCGCTCCGCTGTACGTGACCGAGCCGTTGGCGAGCCGTACCGGAGCCAGGGGATTCCAGCAGTACTCCTCGATCGGTATCACCGTCATCGTCATCGTGACAGTCACCGAATTACCGACCACCTCTGCTCCGGCCAGGGGAATTACCACCGGACGCTGGTCATCCAGCGGCAACCCCAGCCGGCTGATCGTGCGGCCGTTCTGTGTTACTGCCAGGCTGGCATACCGGAGGCTGATCGGAACCTCGATCGTCGCGTTAAGCGCCACAGGAGCCAACCCCTGTGGCACGGGAACCGTCAGTGTGCTGGCGACGTTGTCCCAATTTCCCGAGAACTTGAATGTGATGTCGTTCGACCCCAGATCGGCCAACGACAGTGTCGGAGAATCGACGAGGGCGCCGACATCGCTAACCGGCTGAGCCGCAGCGGATGGCGCCATCCAAAAAAGCATTCCGATGACCGCGACAAGTGCGCCAAAGCGGGGTGCAAACACGTGCGAAACATATCAAACTTCGCCCGTTTTATTAGCGCGGCACCATTAGGAACATCAATCTGGCGATTGGCGGCCAGCGGCAGCAAGACGCCGAAAAGACACCCTAACGTTTTTGTCTCTCATGGAAGGAAACGCACGACGCCCCGTTACGATCGCGCTAAGGCGTCGTGATGGCTGGCAGCCGCAGAGCGCCTCCTGGTGCCCGCATCCATTACGAGGAGCAAAATGTCGTTCGTGTCCACCCTTCCCGAGATGTCAGCGTGAGCAACCCGGAAATCAGCGGCGGCCGCGCCGAGGACCCGGGTGGTCCGCGGTCGTCGATGAACGCACTTGAAAGAGTGTTGTCCATCTCGCCGGCGCTTCGACGCGTCCTGGTTTCGGAGACGGGCCCCGGACGGCTGCTCCGCCGCGCGTGGTACGTGGGCACCCAGCAGTGCAACCTGTGCGGGAGCTGGGTTCGCTTCAGGGAGAGTTGGATCGGCGGCCAGCTCGTCGCGTACGGATTCCCGTATCCCATCAGTGACTTCGAGACCCTGAACCACGACCGGTACCTATGTCCGGTGTGCCGGTCCAACGATCGCGATCGTCTCTACAAGCTCTACATCGACCGCTTCCTGCAACCGAACGGCGTCCGGCGAGTGCTCGAGTTCGCGCCGTCGACGACTCTGTCGGCATACGTGCGCAGCCGAGCCGACCTCCGATACCGCACCGCAGATCTCATGATGGCCGGCGTCGATGACGTCGTCGACATCACCGATATGCCGATGTACGCCGACGGTTCGTTCGACTTTTTCATGTGCTCGCACATCCTCGAACATGTCTCGGACGACGGCCGCGCCCTCAAAGAGCTGTACCGGATCCTGGCACCCGGCGGGAGCGGCATCATCATGACCCCGGTGATGCCTGAGGGCAGGTTCGACGAGGATCCCTCGGTCACCGATGAAGCAGAGCGGTGGCGGCGCTTCGCCCAGGGCGACCATGTGCGGCTCTACGACCGGTCCACGCTTTGCTCACGGATCCAGCAGAGCGGCTTAGAGCTTTCCCTCCTCGACAGGAACACTTTCGGCGACAAGACCTTCGAACGACATGCCATCGCACTCGGTTCGGTGCTGTACGTCGTGCGCAGGCCGGTGAGTGACAAAGTGTGAGGCATCGGCGACATTCGTGCAGTCAAGTTTCCTATTCATTACTTTAATCGCAACGGCTTCAGCGGACATTCCCTCGCGAATGGCATCGCGCAAATAAATACCCCCCACACTCGGGAAATGCCGATCGTGCGCAGCGATGTAAGCCATTTGCCATGTTTCCCCACAACCGTCAATATCCATGGCCCATCGTTGTGCATCGACGACCGATGCGTTGCTCACGCATTTCGCGAATCCAAGGCGGCGGCGGAAGCCTGGACTTTTTGCCTGGTGGAGTGAGCAACCGCGTGTTATTGTCCGGTGGTGGATCTATTGCACAGTGCTCGTATGATGGTGCGCCGCGCGGGCATCGACGTATCGCGCTACCGCCCTGAATTGGACGATAATCGCCGCCTGGTGACTCAACTCGAATCACATAACGTTGACGTCGTCCTTGATGTCGGCGCCAATATGGGACAATACTCCACGCAAATTCGCGGGGCCGGTTTCAAGGGCCGAATCATTTCCTTTGAACCTTTATCTAGCCCATTTTCTGTTTTACGAACTGCCGCACTGGCCGACCCGCTTTGGGATTGCCGACAATGTGCGCTAGGTGATTACGATGGCACAATATCGGTAAATATCGCGGGCAATGAGGGTCAGAGCAGTTCCGTCTTACCGATGCTGGAAAGTCATCGAGGCGCCTTTCCAGAAGCCAATTACGTCGGCACCGAGGAAGTACCGATATACCGCCTTGATTCGATGGCCCCAGAGGTTTTGCGGCCGACCGACGTGGCTTTTCTCAAAATCGACGTGCAGGGTTATGAGAAGCTTGTGCTCGCCGGCGGCAAGTCAACGGTGAGTGATCGTTGCGTCGGCATGCAACTCGAACTGTCCCTGCTCCGCTTGTACGGCGGCGACATGCTGATACGTGAGGCGCTCGATCTCGTCTATTCGATGGGTTTCACGCTGACGGGTTTGGTGCCATGCGTCACGGATAATCGCACGGGCCGACTGCTACAGGCCGACGGCGTGTTCTTCCGTGAGGACGATTGAACAGGAATGCCCGATCGACCGGCCTGCACTTGACCCGTTCTCCCGTGGTGCTGCAATTCTCCTCGATGCCACCGTCTGCGCAGTACGGCGGCGCGGAGCGAGTCGTCGGATCCTTCGCCGACGAGCTTGAGCTGGCTGGTTTCACGGTGCACACCTGCGGATTGAAGCCGCGCGACGCCGACCCAGTCGAGCCCGGTCACCCGATCAACAATATTTACTGGCCGTTCGACGGTGGGCATCGCAGTGCCGCGCAGCGGGTGCTGTGGCATGCGATCGACACTTTTTCGCTCGCAAGCAGACGTGCGGTGGAAAAGATTGTCGACGAACTGCGGCCAGACGTCGTCATCACACACAACCTGCGCGGCTGGGGCTATGCCCCGTGGGTCGTCGCGGGCAAGCGTGGAGTCCCCCTGATTCATGTGGTGCACGACTACGGTTTGATCTGCAATTCTTCGACACTGTGGCACGGCGGGGTGTGCACCGACATATGCACCGCATGCCGACCACGACTCAAGGTGGCGCAGCGTCGCTGGCCCGGCGGACAGTTGGTTGGCGTATCGAGAGCTGTTTTGTCCGAGCACCAGCGGTTTGGACTGCAAGGCGTCGAAGACGCAGTCGTCATATACCCGACCGAGGCTGCAGGGGATCTGCGGCCCACCGCCCAGCCGATCTCGACTGTTGTCCCAAAGGTAGTGGGCTACCTCGGGCGAGTGAGCGAACCCAAAGGAGTCGAAGTCCTCTTGGCCGCGATCGACGGCATTGACAAGACACTGCTCGTGGCCGGAGAAGGTGAACGCGGCTACGTCGAGCGCCTGATGGCCCAGACGGACGACAACGTCCAGTGGCTCGGGTGGTCCGATCCCCAGGTGCTCTATGACGCGATCGACGTCCTTGTCGTTCCCTCGGTATGGCTTGAGCCATTCGGAATCATTGTGGTGGAGGCGGCCCGGGCGGGTGTGCCCGTGCTGATCGCCGAGCGTCCCGGGCTCATCGAAGCCGCCCACGTCGCCGGCGCACGTTATGCCACATTCGAGCCCGACAACGTCGAGGCGCTGCGGCAAGCACTCAACCGTCCGCTCAGCGACTACCGCGTCGAACCGACCACGATCGAGCAGCCCAACATCGTTGAGTTAGTCACGGAGCTGACTTCGAGAGGAAAGGCCGGGTGAAGCGAATCTTCTTGTGGGCGTTGTCGTTTATCGCAGTCCTCGGTCTCGTGATCGCGGTATGCGTTTCGCTCCGGGGTAAGGACGAATCAAGCGAGATCGGCATGATGGTGCGACTTGTCGACGCGGACCCGGCGACCGTTACCCGCGAGTTCGACCTGATGGAGAAGATGAACGTGACCTGGGTGAGGGCGGACTTCTTCTGGCCGCTGATCGAGCCCGAACGAGGAGCGTTCACATGGACTTACTCCGACGCGATCGTCAAGGAGGCATCGGCAAGGCGGATGAACGTTGTCGCCATCCTCAGCCATACCCCCGAGTGGGCACGCGGGGCCGGAACGACAAGCGACTATCCACCGGTTCACACGTCGGACTTCGCTGAGTTCGCCCGAGCCACCGCCGCGCGTTATGCGCCGTTGGGCGTGCACACCTGGGAAGTCTGGAACGAACCGAACAGCGACTTCTTCTGGGCGCCTGCCCCCGACGCGAACCATTACGGGCAGCTCTTCCGGGCGACGGCCGCAGCGGTGCGCGCGGTTGACCCGAACGCCACCCTGATGACCGGCGGCCTCACCCGCGGTACCGACACACCAGATGGCTTACGGATCTCCCAGATGACATTCGTTAAGCAGCTGTACGCCAACGGGACCGCGCAGCTGGCTGATGCGATAGCCGTCCATCCGTATACCTTTCCGGCGCTCCCCTCACAAACCAATGTCGCGGTGATCGGAGGGATCAATGAAGTGCCTGCGCTGCATCAGTTGATGGAACAACATGGGGACGGTGGCAAGAAGGTGTGGATCACCGAGTTCGGTGCGCCCACCGGAACGGCAACCACCGCTGTCTCCGACAAGGACCAGGCCGACACGATCCTGCAGGCTCGCGAGCTGGTCCAGCAATGGCCTTGGGCCGGACCGCTAATCGTCTACGAGCTGCGCGACGGTGGCAGCAATCCCGCTGTCGACGGTGAGAACTTCGGCGTGGTGCGCAGGGATTTCAGCTTGAAGCCGGCAGGTAGGGCTCTCGTCGAACACGAAGATTCGTCATAGGAATCGTTCGATCAAAGATGCGTGTCCTGATCGACAAGCGCAACCCTGCGCCGGCCGGCCCTGCGATCGGACAACACTTGCAGGCCAACCGCACCGAAGGCCCCCACCAGCAACCCGGCCACCGCGCCGACTGCCGCATTCAACATGACGTTCCGATTGGACGGCGCCGACGGTATTGATGCCGGTGTCACTTGGGTGATGACGACGATGCCGTTCTCGATTCGCGTGATGGTCGCTCCGAGCTCCTCCAAAGCGGCGTCCGCGATCTGAGCTGCCTGGGCCGGATCGCTGCACGTCACGGTCATCCGCAGCACCGCCTGATTGGGCACCGGTTCAGAAGCGATCGTTACATTCGATGTGTCGCGCACATCCAGACGCGCGTACACCGGAAGGAGCACCGGAGTGGTGGTGCCGAGCTGGGCGTAGCTTGTCATCCGGTCGGCGATGTATTGCGCACCATTGCCCAATGCCCAGGACGGTCTGCTCTGCGGGCTGCTGACCGAAACCACACCCTCTGCCGAAGCGCTGTACACCTCCGGCTGCAGCATCGTCAGGATTCCAGCGAGCGCCGCTGCAGCCACCGTCGCACCTGCCACGATCAGCCACCTGCCTGCGATCGCTTTCCATACTGCCGCGACATCCATCGCTGCTCCTACCGTCTTCGCGCGCTCGGCGGCATTGCGCTGTCGCAGTTTACCGGTCGGTCTCACTTGCGCCCCAGCATCCCGCGTAGCGAGAGGCCGGCGAGCTGGATCAGCGCGTAGCAGAGCGCGAAAACGTTATCCATCAGCCGCGATCGGGTGACAACAACGCCGCTCTGTCGCCGGATCTGATACTCGTCCCAATGGATCTCCCGCCAAGAACGCGTCGCGCTGATCCCGGTGTAGTCGAAGTTGCACACGAAGTCCGCCATCACCAGCGGAGGCGAGCAGTCACCGGCGCGCACCATGAACAGCAGATCGGCTGCGACGGCCATCTTCTCGTCATAACCGCCAAGGCGCCAGAAGAAGTCTCGCTTGAACGCCGCCGCCTGGTGCGGCAGCGACCGCCCCAGGATCGCGACGTTGAACATGCTGAACGGGACCACCGCGAGCACACTGTGAAGCTCCTTGTTCGCCCCTACCACGCGTGCCAGACCATAGAGCCAGTCGGGATGCCCCGCATTCTCGATCGCGGCGGCGACACGCGTCAGCACGTCGGCGTCGCCGAACAGATCACCGGAGTGCATGAACCAGACGTATTCGCCGCGAGCCATCTGCGCGCCCTTGTTCATGCCGTGATAGCGACCCCGGTCGGGCTCACTCACCCACGTGCCGTCGAAGTTGGCCGCCAACCACTCCGCGGAACCATCGGTGGATGCCGCGTCGATGACGATGTGCTCAAAGTCGCGGAATGTCTGCGATTTCGCGGAGTCGATCGTCGCGCGAAGTCCGTCCGCATTCTGATAAGCAATCGTCACGATGGAAAAAAGCGGTGTGTCCACCCGGTGTCCTCCATGGTTGGGTCAGCCACGTCCGGTGGCGGCGGGTGGGACGTCGGCGCCAAAGACCTGGCCCGTCCCGAAGATCGTATGCGCCGCGCACGCCCAGCTGAAACGTTCGGCATTGGCGCGCGCGTTGGCGCTGAGCTGCTCGCGCAGTGTGGGCTCGGCGATGATGCGTTTGACCAATTCGACGCACCCGCCCATGTCATCGGGATCGAACGACATGCCGCCGTCGCCGGCTGTATCCGTCATAGCGGAACCAGTGGCAAACACTGCGGGGCAGCCCAACTCGCCTGCCTCGATGATCGGGATGCAAAAGCCCTCGTAGCGCGACGGCGCCACGAGCACCGCAGCGCCCGCATAGAGCTGTTCCAACTGCCGATCGTCGACGCGGCCGAGTAGACGGACGTTGTTGCGGCCTTGCAACTGCACGGTCTTGAGCACGTGTTGGGCACTCCCGACCACGGCGACCGGCACTCCTGCGTCACCAAGCGCAGCTATGACCGGAGCGACGTTCTTGTGCGGGGCAAGATTTCCGACAATCAGGGCGTAAGAACCCCTCTCGAACGGCAGCGGCTCGCCCGGTCCGTTAAGTGGCTGCGACTCAATATGATCGGCCCCGCATGGCGCCACGTCAAAGCGCGCCTCTGGTACACCGAGTACTGAGGCCAGCTCAGCGCGGCTGAAAGGCGATACCGTCACCACCCGCTTGGCTGTCCGCGATAGGACGCCGTACATCACGCGATACCAAATGACGAATGCAGGGTGGAAGTTATGAGGAAACCGGAACGGTGTTGCATCGTGCATGACCAGCGTTTGATTTCGTTTCAGCACCGGCGCCGGCCCACACAACGAATAGAGGTGCTTGCCGCGCGTCAGCCAGGGCAGCACAATCTGTTCGAAAAATACGCCTCGGAACCGTGAGCGGACGATCGCGAAGTTCGAAGCCCACGGAGGCGCGATCGCATCCTTGGGTAGGACGAGAGTGATCTGTGCTGCCGCCGGCGTTGAGCTGACACTCCGCATTACCTGCGTGGCGTAGCGCTGCGTCCCAGAAGGCGACTGTGCCAGCCACTTACCGTTGACACAGACGGTCATTGGAGCGCCCGTTCCTCTGTTACAGGGTCCGACCGTGTGCCTGCGGCTTTTCTCCTGCCGTGGATCGCCGGGAAGCACAGAAGAACAGCGGGCACAGCCCAGACCCCCCAGTCGGTGCTGTCGATGAGCCACGGCCGCTCGCTCACCGACAGCACGAACACCGGAACCAGGACACTGCCCACCACCAGGCTGTAAGCACCGCGGGCATTCCATAACAGCAGTGCCAGCGCCGCGAGGAACAACGCGAATCCGATGAGCCCGGTCGAGAACATCACCTGCAGCCATTGGTTGTGTACCGAGTAGGCATTTATCGCGAGCAGTCCTGAGTCTCGCAAGCTCTCCATGGCGTACACACCCGTCCCGTACCAGAGGGTGCCGGGATCCGTCAGCGCTTGTCGCGCCAAAGACCACAGATAGCCGCGGCCGGTGAAGGCGGTCGGGTCCAGCTGTGTGAACGGCACAATCATTCCCACGACGAAGAGCACAGCCAGCCCGAGGTACATCAGCCGCGTGCGAATCGGCGCGGCGGTGGGCCGCCTGATATCCGGACGAAGCGCCATCAGGGCGACGAACGTGATCACAGCCGCGATGGAGCTCGAACGACTGCCGGTCATCAGGATCATCGCGAGCAGGTAGGCGCACAGAGGCAGACCTTCCCACGAACGAAAAGCGATGTATACGAACGGCATTCCAAGCGTGAGGAGCATCGCGAAGGCGTTCTCGTTGCCGTGAATTCCACCGTAGACGAAGCCGAGGATGCCGCACTTATCCGCGCTGCACGGCAGAACCCCGAAGTCGCGGTCGGGTACGAACGGGAGAAAGGTGAATCCGCTGGCGAGCGCGACGAAGACACAGAATGCGCCGATGCCGACATGTATGCCAAGCCCGCGCGGAGCCACTGTGCAGGCAATCATCAGCGCCAAGTACACCAACGACACCGGACGAAATGGGTTCTCGCCGTGTAGAAGCGACGAAAGGAACGATACAAGCACCACGACGGCGAGCAAGGCCGCAGGAACGTCTACCGGCACACCACCGCGTCTGGAACGCATATAGAAGACGGCCGCGGCTATCAAACCTAGGAGCAGGGACAACCCTCGCCAGGCCTGGTGCCACTGCGGTGGCAACACCCAGGGCGCCTCATCGGCGGAGACGCCTTCCGTCTTGATCCACGCGCCGAGATAGGTGACCACGACATCGACGGAGATCTGGGTGCACGCGGCGATCACCGCGGCCAGCGTGGCAGTCCTCGACCACTCGCCGCGCTGCAGCACCTTGCGCATCGCGTTCAAAAACACCAGAAACACGACAACGGTTACCGCAACGATCATGCTGGAAGTCAACGAATTGACCATCGGTCAACTCAACTCCGTCGCTGGTGTTGAGGTGATGCGATTCGCCACTATCAACCCCGGTATCAGCTGGCACACCGCGACCGTCAACGCCGAAGCCAACACTGGGCCTGCCGGTCCCAATATCGGGGCAAGAACCCAGGACAGCGGGAGGTTCGTAACGACGAGTGCAACAACGCAAACGGCCTGAAAACGAAGCCCTTTCGGCGTAATCAGCATTATGCCCTGCGAGACATGCAGTGATTGCACAACGAGGAGGAGGCCGAACGCGGCCAACAACGACGTCGGCGGCGTCGCAGCTCCGGTGCTCATCCATCCAATGACGAAGGGAGACAGCAGGACAAATCCGATTGCGGCGATGACGCCCGCAGCACCGAGGATCGCCAGACTGGTCAGCCAGGTCTTGCGGCGGGTGGCCGTTGTCTGCTTCTCAACGGCGAAGTGAGGCCACAGTGCAAGCGCCGCGACGACGACAACCGACTCCAACGGTAGGTACAGCTGAGCAGCATAGGAGTAGTTCGACAGGCTGGTGAGATCGACGCGGTGAGACAGCACAATACGGTCGGAGTACAGCGCGAGAGGCAGACCCAGCTGCACCACAATCCACGGCGCCGCCGTGGCCCATATCGGCATACCGGGGAACCGGTCACGCCGAAATACCTGCGATAGCAGACCTTTGACGAAGCCGGCATCTGTCCTTCGCACCGCGAGCGCACCGCACATGAGGCTCACCAACCCACCGATCGGGATTGCGAGAGCGTAGGCGAGCGTCGGCGCGTGCAGTAGATAAAGCCCTACGGTCAGAGCAAGCGAAACCGGTGCCGACACCGCAGCCAGCACGGTGGCCTGGTGCATCCGCCCGCTGCCCCGCAGGACGTTCGCGCCCAATGAGAACGGTATCCCTATAGCGAAGGTCACCAGCGTCAGCGCGGCAGCGACGTCGAGACCTCTGCCGAACTGAACCCCGTGAACACCGAGCAAGCTGGGCCACGCATTGAGCAGAGCCAACACGACCGCGGCCAGGCACAGCACAGCCGCCGAAAGCAATGTCGCGCGCATCGCAGTCAACATCGTGCGCCGGAACTGCTCTTCACCTGACTCATCCACCTGAGCGCGCGCCGTGGAAACCGCCGGCCCCGCACCCAGGTCGGCCGCCTGAGCCAACGGCATGCTGAGTGTGGCGACCAACATCACCACGCCGAATTGTTCGATTCCGACCGCCGAGGTGATTATCCGCGCGACCAGCACCTGCGCGAGCGCGGTGACAGGCAGGACGATCAGCCGTGCGCCACCCGATACCAGCAGCAGCCGTCCGATCGACCGCGATCCGCCGGTGGCGCTACTCCGATCTGAATTGATGAACAGCTTCGTGGCCGCGGCGTCCATCGTCACCGCGAGTACGAATCCGTATCTGCGTCGGCGGGAACATTCGATCCCGGCCTCGACGATCCGCGTCGAGATCGAGTCATGTAGTAGATGCACACCGCGGTGCCGACGATCAATCCGGCGATCAATCCGCCCAGGGCCGCGTACCAACGAGGACCAGGCGGACCCACGATTGCAGGCTGAATCAGCACGATCTGCACGGGGGATGCCGGCTGCGGCGGTGCGCCATCCAGCGCGATGAAGCCGGCGCCTCCCCGCTCGACCGAAGTAACGGTCCGCCCGAGGTTGACGAACACAGAACTGGCGATCTGGGCAGCAGCACGGGGGTTGGCATCTTCGGCGGCCACCTGCACGATCACGCTGCCGGGAACGACGGAAGCGCGAACCTGCCCACGTAGCTGTTCAACTGTGCCTTGGTGGGTGTCGGCAACCACTCCCTGCAGGACCTCGGTCGAGGTCGCTAGGGCGGCGTAGGTCGAAATCCGCTGGACGATAAACGAGCCGCTTGCATATGGATTCTCGTTCGCGGGATCGCCGGGATTCTGTGGAGTGAAAGCGACGAACCCAGATGCGGTCGCGGTGTAGGTCGGCGTTGAGGACATGGTCCACAGGATTCCTGCGGCTAGACCAAGCGCCCCACAGATGGGGATGACCAGCCACCACCACCGTCGCGAGCGGTGGTTGCCGACAGTTTCGGGATGCCCCATCACCCCTTACCCTTCGCGTCTTCAGACCCGCGCTGCACGGACGGTTCACTGGAATGCATTGATCACTCCTCAAGGCCGAGCACCTGTGGGGCAAAGGTCTCGAGGACACCACGAGATTACCGCAAATTCACCACCGCTCCGACGAACCGCGCCAATAACGGATTGGCTCGTGCTTTAGGCCGCTCGAATTCTTGCAGAGAGGCAAATAGACGGCGAATTGCACCAAATACCGGAACCGCCGACACATTGACCTTGTCAACGTAGGTTGACCGTCATGAGACGAGCCAAGGCGGCGGTGGCAGTAATCCTGTTCGCTGTTCTCGCCGGGGCCGGTTGCGGTAGTCCCGCGCCGACGACGACAACTTCGACAAAGTCGACAGCCGCCCTCCCGCAGAACTTCGGCGACGTCCTCACGGCGGAGGTCGTGGCCGATATCGATCCGCTGCTCGCTCCGATCGCTTCCGCCCAGCGCTTCGCGTATGTGTCGCGGTCGGGAATCAACGACGGCACCACTCACGTCGGCGGCATGCTGTTTGTTCCGAACGGCCAACTCCCCGACGGCGGCTGGCCGGTGGTGGCGTTCGGCCACACCGTGACCGGGACCCTTCCCGGCTGCGGCCCTTCGCTGGCACCGACCCAGGTGAACTCGGCTGCGACCGTGCAACAGTTGCTGCAGGCCGGTTACGCGGTGGTCATGTCCGACTACCAGGGGCTGGCGAATGTTGACGAGGCCCGCGACGCCAATTTCCCCAGCTACCACCCCTTTCTGGATTCCACGACGGCCGGCTACAACCTGATCGACTCGGTGCGCGCGGCCCGCACCCTCACCAAGGCGTCGGATCATTGGTTCGCATTCGGAATCGGCCAAGGTGGCCAGGCGGCGTGGGCCGCCAACGAACTCGACGAGAATCACGGCCAGGGGCTTACGTTGCTCGGCACGGTCGCAGTCTCCCCTGCCGCCGACATCAACGGTCTCGCTGACGGCGCGGAGACAGGCACCCTGAACCCCGAGCAGCGACTCGATTTGCAGGCGTTCCTCGCTGCGTTGAAGAGCACCTACGGCACCGATTTCAAGCTCGACGACTTCCGTAGCGGAGCGGCTCAGCAGCAATGGGATGCCCTGCTGCAGTGTCAGGGCCAGACACCCGAACAACGCGTCGCGCTGGGTGATCGAATCGGGCCCGACGATCTTCGCCCCCACAATCCCATAGCTGCCGCTGAGCTTCGCGGTTATCTGCAGAAGGCCAGTCTCCCGCAAGGGCCGACCAGTGCCCCGATGCTGGTGATCTATGGCGCCAACGATCCACTCATTCCGCCGGCCTGGACCGAGCAGGCACTGGACCGCGCCTGCAAGATGGGTGACGTCATCCAAATCCGGCGGTTACCCGACGATGCCACCGACCCACTCGACATGACCGAGGCCCTGGACTGGATGAGCCAACGCGCGAATGCCGTGCCCGCTCCAAATGATTGCCCGGGCGGTACGCCGTGAGCCTGACGCACGGCTGGGTGCCGATCACGGTGCAAATTCTCGCCGCCTGCGTGTTACTGGCGGCGATCGGCTGGCGCACTCGGCGGTGGCGTCTCGTATGGGTGCCAGTCGCCGCGGTGATCGGTGCAGCGCTAACAGCGCTGACCTACTGGTACATCCACGACCAGGGGTGGTCGCAGGATCGCGCGCCGGTCATTGTGTGGTTGTGGATTGCTTTGACGGGCGTGGCGGCTGTCGTCGCGATCGTTGGTTGGCGAGACATCGGCTGGTGGCAGCGCGTCGCATCGCTGCTTGCCGTACCGCTATGCCTTCTCTGCGCGGCTCTGGCGGTGAATATCTGGGTGGCCTACGTCCCCACGGTGCAATCGGCATGGGATCGGGTCCGCGGAGTCGAGCCGGAGCGCTGGGTGGATCAATCGACGCTGGCGGATATGCAACGCCGCGGCGAAAGGCCAACGCAAGGGGTCGTCGTGCGGATAACGACTCCCGACACGGCGTCGGGATTTCTGCACCGGCCGGAGTTGGTATATCTGCCGCCAGTTTGGTTCACGACGAATCCACCGCCGAAGCTGCCCGCGGTGATGATGTTCAACGGTGAGTTCGGATATCCCTTCGACTGGCTTTTGTCGGCCAACGCGCTCGACGTACTTGACAAGTTCACCGCGGCACACAACGGCAATGCTCCGGTGATGGTGTTCCCCGACACCGGCGGCAAGTTCAGCAATGACACCGAATGCGTCAATGGCCCCCGCGGTAATGCCGCCGACCACCTCATCAAAGATGTTGTGCCCTTTGTGATTGCGAACTTCGGTGTGAGTTCCGATCCAGCCAACTGGGGTCTCGGCGGCTGGTCTGCCGGTGGTACCTGCGCAGTGATGCTGGGCGTGCTGCACCCCGAGCTGTTCAGCGCGATCCTCGACATCGACGGCCAGCTCGGCCCGAATGCGGGTTCGCGCAAGCAGACCCTGGCCCGGCTGTTCGGAGGCGACGAGGCCGCCTGGGCGGCGTTTGACCCGAAAACCATCATCACGCGGCACGGTCGCTACTCCGGGATGGCCGCGTGGTTGGCCGTTTCGACGGACACGCCAACGGTGTACCGCGACGGCAACGAAACCCTCGATCCAGCAGTGCTGTCCGGTTGGGACGCGAACTCCGAGGACCATGTGGTCATCGCCAACTCGTTGTGCTCTTTGATGGGCAGCCAGGGTATTGAGTGTGCGGTCGTCGGCACCCCCTCATCACACGATTTCGCCGGCGCGGCCAAGATTTTCGCCGCGGCGCTGCCATGGCTGTCCGGATGGCTCGGCACGCCGGGTGTGCCTGCGATTCCGCTGCCGGGTTCGCCTAACAGCTAGGCATGCCTCCCATCTGGTGAAATGTCGCCCCGATCCGCGAATGCCAGCATGGAGCGCGGCGCGCCTGCGACGATTACCTGGTGACGGTGAAACTTCGCGTCGTGACAGCGAGACCCCACCATGGGCACTGAATCCCTCGTACAGCCCGCTGCCTTTGACCCCTCCAAGCGTGCGTTGCTTTCGGTAGCCGTCATGGCGGCGTTGATCGTCCGTGTCGCCGCTGTGCTCCTCAAGGGTGACGTCTCGATGGGGGCAAATCTTTGGGAATACGGCCAACAGGCCGCTTGCGCTCTACAACACGGCGGCGATCTTTGCCTGTTTTACCCAGGGTCTTCTCAATCGCAAAGTGGCGCTAGTTATCCGTCGGCTTATATGCCGCCTGTGCTGAGTTATCTCTGGCTCGGCTTATTCGAACTCTTCGGAAATGGAACAGTCGCTCGCGCAAGTTGGCTGGTCATCAACATTGCTGCCGCGCTTGGTTGTGTCGCATTGGTATTCCACCTCAGCCTCAAGCTGTGGCCTTCGAAATGGGCGGCATTCGCGGCGGCGATGATCCTTGCGGTTTACCCGACGTTTGTGATGGTGACAGCCACCTATCACCAGACGAACTGGGCGGTGCTGCTCCTTCTGGTCGTGACAGCGGTCGCTGTCAAGCTGACGACGACGCCGCGCCTGTGGTTCTACGGAGCAATTGGCGGATTGGCGTGCGGTCTGGCCGCTCTCAACCGTTCGGAGATGCTTGCAATCGGGCCTCTGCTGCTCGCATTGGGGGCGGCGTGGCGACGAAAGCCGACAATCGTTCTGAAGGTCGGCGTGGCCGGCGCCTTGGCGATGATCTTGTTAGTCATGCCATGGACGGTGCGCAATTATCAGCAGTTCGGGCAGTTCATTCCGACTGCGCAGAGTTCTGGCTACAACCTCTGGAAGGGATACAACACCTACACCAATGGCTCCGGGAACCTGTCGGAAGACATGGACAACCCCGAAGGTCAGCGCCTGAGCGCCAGCCAAGGGTCGGTCCGCCACGATGACCGATACGAGACGCACGTTCAGGACACCTATGCGAAAGCATTCGAGAGCGATCTCAAGAACGCATCGATAGGACGCCTTGCAACGCTGACCGCCAACAAGGTGCTCTTGCTTTGGGCTTTCGACTGGACAGACCGGGAGATCACTCTCCGACCCGCATACCTTCTGCCGTGGCTCGTTGTGAATATTCTCGCTGGTATCGGGTTCGTCATCGCCTTTCGACGACGCCGCTCGATTTGCACGGCAGCAGCCTGCATCTACGCGGCAGCGCTCGGATTGTTAACCATCGCGTACGCCGTCACCGCCGTGCATGCGCGATATCGAATGCACATCGAACCGTTTGTCTTCATTCTGGCCGGCATCGGAGCCGAGGGCCTCTGGATCTGGCTCATGGCAAAGAACCAGGGTCGTCTTCTCGCTAAAACGCCGCCGAACGGACGGGCTCCAGACGATACGCTCGTGTGACTATGACTGCTTATTCGGATCGCGACGACGACAAGCTTTCAGTGGGTGCGGCCCAGATATCGCAGATGGCGCAGGATCTGCAAGATCGAGGCGTTACGACGCTCCGCGGAGCAATCTCACCCGGTTGGATCGCCACCGCCCGCGAAGAGATCGAGGCATACATCGAACGTCACGGGCCCGGGGATCACGATCTGTTTGATCTCGACGCCTGGGAATGCCCGACGGCCCGCAGCCTTGCCGAGAACCCCGACATGGAATCACTGCTCGCAACGCTGGCGAATACGTCCTCATCCGGGCCTGCGGGGCAAGGAACCTATGATCGTCGCGTACTCCGGATACACGATGGTTCCACCGGGGTCATCCCCTACCTTTGGCACTTCGATGCCAACACGATCACGGCATTGATCCCGATAATCGTGCCGGGTGACGACAGCGGGCACTTCGCGGCCCTTCCGCCGATGCGTCCCAATCGCCGCTCCGTGCTTTCGACTGTTCAGGAAAGAATTCAATTCGGTAAGGATCCGTATCCCGCGGCTACCAAACATTTCGAGAAGGCTCGCGATAAATACACATATCCGTTGGTCCCCGGCGAGGCGCTCATCATGTGGGGGCATCGAACGATGCACTGCGCGCTCCCCTGGCCCGTCGGTGTGTGGCGGGCGAACATCGTCCTCCACTACGGACTTCCACCACGCTCAGAAAGCAAGCCGCTTCGTGCTGCGTTCGCGTTGCGAGACGCGTTGAAAGGGCGGGCGTAATCACCTCGCGCCTAGGTCAGCCGGCCCTCCAGGTCCGGCAGGGAATCGCGCGCCTCCCATGTCCGCTGCAGCGTGGAGTCGAGCTCGTTCTGCGGATTCCAACCGAAAGCGTCTCTGATACGGGAGATGTCGGCGCCGAGGAAGGGCCGATCCACTGCCCTCATCCGCTTCGGATCTTGCCGGACTTCGAACTCCAACCCCAGCACGGACCGCATGCGCCCCAGGATGTCGTCTACCGAATACTGTTGTCCGCTAGCGAGATTCACCGTCTCGCAGTCGGCATCCGCGGGGTTCTTGTTCAGCGCGGCGACAGCGAATCCTCTGGCCGCGTCCAGCACATCGATGTAATCTCGCTTCGGCCAGATGTTACCGAGGTCGATCGACGTGGCGCCGCCGCGCAGTTGGGCGACGATTGCGGGTAGCAGGTGAGGGTTGGTCTCACCGGGGCCAATCACGTTGAAGAGCCGAATGATAGCGGCCGATACTCCACGGTCAGCAGCGAAGGCGCGGACGTAGGTTTCACCCTGCAGTTTGGTGATGCCGTAGATATCGGCGGGTTCGAGCGCCGACTCGAGCTCGCGGTGCGGCGCCTCGTCCGGCCTGTATACCGCACCGCTGCTGGCGAAAACAAAACGTGTACCGGGCGCCAGTGCCGCCAGCAGATTCACCGTACCAGTGACGTTCGTGGCAACCGCATTTGCCGGATCGGCGTCGCATTCCGGGATGTAATGGATGGCCGCCAAGTGCACGACGGTGTCGGGCCGGAAATCTTCCATGACCGCACGGACGGCGGCGGCGTCACGGATGTCGACACGACAGAAGCCGGAGCCGTCGGCCTCGCTCAAATCCTCGAGCCAGCTTGGCATGCCGTAGCGCAACATGTCGGCCACCAGGACTTCGTGATTCTCACGGAGTAGCAGCACCAATTCCTTGCCGACAAAACCCGCACCACCGGTTACCACGATGCGCATGTGTATACCTACCTCGATGGCTGGACGGCTATTGCTTGGCGAGAACCTCGTGGGCGTGCTCTTCGAGCGACCTGGCGATATCCCCCCAGTCGAGCGTCTGCGCCGCGGTCAGCCCCGCTCGCGAAAAGGCTTCCCAGCCGGCATCCGCTGCCAGCATTGCTTCGGCGAATTCGGTCGGCTCGGTACCGCAGACCACGCCAACGCCGTACTGAAGCACCACGTCCTTTGCGCCGTTCTCGGCGAAGGTGGGCGTCACAACAGGCAGGCCGCTGGCCATCGCTTCGGTGATCACCCGCGGAAATCCCTCCCGTGTACTCGGCATCCCGAGAATTGCTGCGCGCGAGAGGAGTTCGATCTTAAGTTCCTCGGTGACGAACCCAAGAAACTTGATCCGATCGGCGACAGTGGACCGCATTGCGTACTCTTCGACCTCGACTCTTGCATCGCCGTCGCCAGCGATCACAAGATCGCCTGCAAAGCCCCGCTCGGCGGCGAGCGCGAACCCGTCGATGAGCAGGGGCAGATTCTTGTGCTGCGACAGTCGTCCGACGTAGAGCGCGCCTGACCGGTTCGCCCGCTCACTGGGCTGGTAGCGGGCGACGTCGATACCACTGGGCAGAACCGAGAACTCTCGCCCGGATTCGATCCTCATCGCGTCCGCGACAGCATCGCTGACGGCGAAGTTCGAAGCCACTAGGCGGGGCAGAAAGGCCTGCGCCAGCCGCAGCGGCCGCCCCCGACGCACTTCACACCAATGAATCCCGCCCCGTCTGCGCGCCCGCATGGTCAGCGCCGGAATATGCAGCAGCGGCCATTGATTCATAAGATAGAAGTCATATTCCTGCGTCTTCGCCAACTTTCGAACCCAGGCGCTGAATCGCAGGATATCGGACCAGTTTCGCCGAAGGGCAGGAATCAAGGGCTTCTTGTAGCCGCCGCTACCCCGGCTTCGATGAACGCGTACACCGTTGATCACTTCTTCGGCGACGAGGCCGGGCTGGTGAGCAATGCAATATACGTCCACCGAGTGGCCTCGACGAACCATGGCCGCACCCAGCTCCCCGAAGAAGACTTCCTGGCCTCCGATGTTGGGATAGTAGAGCTCAGTCAGGAACGCGAAACGCAGCGGCGCCGCATCGCCTTCGACGTCTGATTCTGAATCGCCCCCGCCCATCCCGGCGCATGTTATCAGTCACGCGCAGCTAGACCGGATAACTTGCGGTCGGGTCGACCGGTACCTCGATGGTGGTGGCCAGCCCGCGATGATCGGAGCCGGGCAGTTCCACGGTGCCCGCCGATGATGCGGTGCAGTTGTAGACGAGCACGTGGTCGATACCGATCATCGGCCCGAGCCAGGGTTTGTTCGGGTAGGTGCGAGTCAGCCCAGCCCCTGCCAGCTCACCCGCGTCGCGGTAGCCCGCGTCGAGCAGCTTCCGGAACGGCTGCATGTCGATGGTGGAGTTCAGGTCGCCTGCCACGATCACCGCACCCGCGCCGGCGTCGCGGGACACCTCACGCAAGGTGGCCGGGAAGCGGGCCAGGTCGTCGCGGAAGAGGTGTAGCGGCTGCACCCACGGGGCGGCGAGGTGCACCGCCAGCACGGTCGTCGGAAATCTCACCGAAGGGACCTGGATCCGGGTCATCAGCATCGGCATCTGGTAGCCGTCGATGCGCGCGGTCTCGACGATTGGATACCGGCTCCACACCCCGATCCCCGACGCCCCGTCCTCGGCGTTGACCATGTGGTGCGGGAACGTCTCCTCCAGGCCGGCCGAGGACAGCCCGGCGGCGGCGTCCGGCGTCAACTCCTGGATCACCAGCACATCGGCCGTCGTGCGCGCCAATTCGGTGACCGCACCCGAATCTGCCTGTCCGAAGCCGAGATTGGCGGTGACCACCCTGACGGCGACACTCGGCACATCCGTGCCCTCGGGCCCGATGAAGCGGGGCAGCTGGACGGCGATCATCACCACGCACAGCACCGCAGCGACGATCGTCAGCACCCAGCGCTGTGCCAGGCCGAACAGGGCCATCGCTGCCACGCCCGCAACCGTCAGGTACGGCGACGCCGCGGCCGCCACGACGACGAGCTCATTGCTGACCGGCAGATAGCGCGATATCAGTCCGGCTGCGCCGACCGCGAACGCGAGCACGCCGAGGACGGTGACGAACAGTCGAATCATGTTGTGCTGGTTATGCTTCGGTGCGCGACCTCAGCCGAGTCGGCGCAACCGTGGCTCGAGGTCCTTGCCGAACAGCTCGAGGAACCGGCGCTGATCGTGGCGAGGGTCGTGGAACACGAGGTGGTTCAGTCCCCACTTCACGTACTGGCCAACCATTTCGACGGCTTCGTCGGGATCCGAAGCGACGATCCAGCGCTTGGCGACCTGCTCGATGGGCAGCTCGTCGGCAGCCTTCTCCATCTCGATGGGGTCGTTGATGCTGTGCTTCTGCTCCGCGGTCAACGACAGCGGGGCCCAGAACCGGGTGTTCTCCAGCGCCAGCTTCGGGTCGGGATCGTAGGAGATCTTGATCTCGATCATCCGGTCGATGCTGTCGGGGTCGCGGTCGGCGGCCGCTGCGCCCTCCTTCACCGCGGGGATCAGCTTGTCCTTGTACAGCTCCTCACCCTTACCGGACGTACAGATGAAACCGTCGCCCGCGCGACCCGCGTACTTCGCCACCTGCGGTCCGCCCGCGGCGATGTATATCGGAATGCCGCCCTCGGGAACGTCGTATATCGAGGCGCCTTTGGTGTTGTAGTACTCGCCCTCGAAGTCGACGCGGTCGCCGAGCCACAGTTCGCGCATCAGCTTGATGGATTCGCGCAGGCGGGCGTAACGCTCTTTGAACTCGGGCCACTCGCCCTCGTATCCGGTCGCGATCTCGTTGAGTGCCTCGCCGGTGCCTACCCCGAGGAAGATCCGGTCGGGATACAGGCATCCCATGGTCGCGAAGGCCTGGGCGATGACGGCCGGGTTGTAGCGGAAGGTGGGGGTCAGCACCGACGTCCCGAGGACAAGCCGCTTGGTGCGCTCGCCCACCGCAGTCATCCAGGCCAGTGAGAACGGCGCGTGGCCGCCTTCGTGGCGCCACGGCTGGAAGTGGTCGCTGACGGTCGCACTGTCCATGCCGTGCGCTTCAGCGGCGACACCTAGCTCGACGAGTTCTCGTGGGTCGAATTGCTCCGCCGACGCCTTGTATCCGAGTTTCAGTTCAGGCACGTTTCATTTCTACTCTCCTGCTTAGACTCGCGTCATGGCAGTAGCCCTGGACGCCATCACAGACAGCGTGCACTTCGCCTACACCGACCTGGTCAATTGGACTCTGGTCACCGACGGTGACGGGGTGATCCTGATCGACGCCGGCTTCCCGGGAAGCCGTGACGATGTGCTGGAGTCCATGCGCCGGCTCGGGTTCGGCGTCGACGACCTGCGGGCGATCCTGCTGACACATGCGCACATCGACCACTTCGGGTCTGCCATCTGGTTCGCGAAAACCCATGGCACGCCAGTGTATTGCCACGCCCACGAGGTCGGCCACTCCAAACGGGAGTACCTGGAGCAGGCGTCGCCTGTCGACATCGCCAAGCACATCTGGCAGCCGCGCTACCTCGCGTGGACGGTGGCGATCGGCCGCAAGGGTGCGCTGACCCACGAGGGCATCCCGAGCACTCTGGCGCTGACCGAAGACGTCGCCGCCGGCCTTCCCGGCGCACCGGTCGCGATCCCCACCCCGGGACACACCGGCGGCCACTGCTCTTTCGTCGTGGACGGCGTCCTGGTCAGCGGTGACGCCCTGGTCACCGGCCACCCGCTGGCACCGCGTCCCGGGCCGCAGCTGCTGCCGATGTTGTTCAACCACGACGAGGACGGGTGCGTGCGCAGCCTGGGGGCGCTGGCGCTGCTGGACACCGAGGTCCTGCTTCCGGGACACGGCCCGGTGTGGCGGGGTTCGATCCGGGACGCCGCCGAAGAGGCTCAAGCCAAAGTGGCGTAGCCGAGCAGGAACAACGCCGTAAGGCAGAGTCCGCAGGCCACCACGACGGTGGGCATCAGGATCATGGTGTCGAGTTCGTCGTCGTTGAGCACTTCATCCTCGAACCGGCCGAACAGCAGCCGCGCGATACCGGTTCTGGTGAAGGTGCGCACCATCGCCCGCACAGATTTGGTGTGACGCCTGCGGCCGAAGAACACCCGCGATGCCAGCCCGACGACAGCGGTCAGCACAGCGGCAGCGAGGAGCAACCACCCAACCGTCGGCTGTGACAAGGACATTTCCACCCCCGGTGTCGCTACGACACCTGCGGGCCAGCCTATAGGCCGAGATGATCGCGCAGCGTGTGCCCGGAATATCCGGTGCGGAACGTACCGCGCTCCTGAAGCAACGGCACCACGGTCTCGACGAATTCGTCGAGACCGCGCGGCGTGAGGTGGGGCACCAGAATGAACCCGTCGCAGGCGTCCGACTGCACATGCAGGTCGATCTCGTCGGCGATCTGCGCAGCGGTGCCGACGAACTGTTGACGGCTGGTGACGGCGATGACCAGTTCGCGAATGGACAGGTTGTCGGCCTCGGCGCGCTCGCGCCATGCAGCGGCCACCGCCTTGGGATCACCGTGGCGCACCCGGCCCTGGGAGACGGTGGGGTCGTCGGCGGGCTCGACATCGGGGAGCGGGCCGTCGGGGTCGTAGCCGGACAGGTCGCGTTGCCACACCTGCTCGAGCATCGCGATCGCCGTCTGGGGGCTCACCTGCTGTCTCCGGATATGGCGGGCCGCGTCCTTCGCCTCATCGGGTGTGTCACCGAGGACGAACGTGGCCGCCGGAAACACTTTGAGCTCATTGAGATCTCGCCCGTACGACGCTGCGCGCGCCTTGACGTCGGCGTAGTAGGCCTGCCCCGCTTCCAGAGACGAGTGCATGGTGAACGCGGCGTCGGCGTATTTGGCCAGGAACGCACGGCCATCGGCGGAGTCACCCGCCTGCAGCAGAACGGGATGCCCCTGTGGTGCGCGCGGCACGGTACTCACGCCGCGGACGTCGAACTGCGGACCGCGATGCTCGATGACACGAATACGGTTGGGGTCGACGTAGATTCCGTTCTCGTGGTCGGCGACGACGGCGTCGGGTGCCCAGCTGTCCCAGAACTCACGCGCGACGGTGACGAACTCCTCGGCCCGCTTGTAGCGCTCGGAGTGGTCGAGAAACCCGCCCCTGCGGAAGTTCTCACCGGTGAACGCGTCCGACGAAGTGACCATGTTCCAGCCGGCGCGGCCGTCGGACAGGTGGTCCAGGGAGGCGAATTGCCGTGCCACCTCGAATGGTTCGTTGAAGGTGGTGTTGATGGTCCCGGTCAGGCCGAGCCTGTCGGTGACCGCGGCGAGGGCGGCGAGCACGGTGAACGTGTCGGGTCGACCGACCACATCGAGGTCGTGAATGCGTCCGCGGTGTTCCCGCAGCCGCAGACCCTCGGCGAGGAAGAAGAAATCGAAAAAGCCCCGCTCTGCGGTGCGGGCCAGGTGCACGAAGGAGTCGAAGTCGATCTGGCTGCCGGATTCCGGACTCGACCAGACCGTGGTGTTGTTGACGCCCGGAAAGTGTGCGGCCAGGTGGATCTGCTTGCGATCCCTACCCTCTCGCCTGGTCACAGTCCCCACCTCTTCGCGAGTAATTCGTGGCTGCGCAGCCGATCGGAGTGGTCGTGCGTGACGGAGGTGACGACCAGTTCGTCGGCCCCTGTGACGCGTTGCAACGTCTCGAGTTTGTCGGCGACCTCGTCGGCATCCCCGACGAATTGGGTTGCGGTGCGGTCCTTCACGACCTCCAACTGTTCGTCGGTCAGCGGTTCCACCGCGTCGGGATCCGGATACGGAACAGCGCCGTCGCCCGCACGAATCGAGTGCACCCAGTGTCCGTAACTCGACGCCAGATGATGTGCCGAGTCGGTGTCATCGGCGACCACGACGTCGGCCGACACCACCACATACGGCTCGGACAACGCCGCCGACGGCTGGAATGCGTCGCGGTAGGCGTCGACCGCGTCCAGCGCCGTGGCCGGGGTGATGTGGTAGCTCGCGACGAACGGAAGCCCCTGCGCGCCTGCGACTTGTGCGCTCTGCCCCTTGCTGCTGCCGAACACCCACGGGATCAGTGCTGCCCCCTCACCGGGTGTGACGTGTGCGTCCACATCCCCGATGCGATATCTGCCGTCGATCATCGCCAGGATGTCCCCGACCTGGTCGCCGAAATCCGGTGCGACGGCCTCGGGCTGCTGCAGCACGGACTGCTTCGCGCGCAACCGCGGGTTGCGCATCAGCGCGCTGATGTCGAATGGCGGTGGTATGACGACACCGCCGACGTCGCGCCATTCTTGCGGGGGCTTGGGTTTGTTGGCGGACTCCCGTTGCGACTCCCTGCGCCGCTGCCCGGACCGGCCGACACCGAGGTCGATGCGACGAGGGTGAAACGCATCGAGGATGCCGAAGCTCTCGACGACCGCGACGGCGGTCGTCTGGCCCAGTTGCACCGCAGCGGCTCCGACTCGAATTGTGTCGGTGGCGGCGGCGATCTGACCGATGAGAACGGCGGGCTGTGCGGATGTGACCGCGACGAAGTGATGTTCGGCGACCCAATAGCGCTTGTAGCCCCACAGCTCGGCGTGCTGGGCCAGGTCGACAGAATTGCGCAATGCCGTTGCGGCATCGGCACCTTCGCTGATCGGCGCCAGGTCGAGGATCGACAACGGGACCGTCATGGCTCCTCCGCCTTCACATATCGGTTCTCGGCTACCGGCAGACCGAGCCGCTCGCGCAGTGTGTCACCGTCGTCGTATGCGCTGCGGAATCGTCCGGCGCGCTGCAGAATCGGCACCACCTCGTCGACGATGACGGGAAGGTCCAGGGCGTTGACGGAGGGGCGCAGCCGGATGCCGTCGACACCCGCCTGCCACCACCTGACGATCACATCCGCCAGTTCGGCGGGTGTTCCATCGAAGACCAGCGCGTCCGATCGAGGGTCGGTGATTCCAGAGAACGAGACGAACAGGTCGGCATAGACCTTGAGCTTGCTACCGCCGGCTTGCGTGGCCTCTTCGGTGATGGATCGGAGCGAACTGTCGTCCTTCGGGGTGATGAAGACCAGATCGGCGCTGCGCGCGGCGAATTCGTAGGCGGGTTGTGCGTGCGCGAGCGCGGCCACGACAGGCTGGCCCTGCGGCGGGCGCGGGGTTATCGACGGGCCCTTGACCGAGAAGTACTTGCCGACGAAGTCGATGTAGTGCAGTTTGTCGCGGTCGATGAACCGTCCGGACTCGACGTCGCGGATGACTGCGTCGTCCTCCCAGCTGTCCCACAATCGCCGCGCGACCTCGACGGCATCGGACGCTTCGTCGAACAGGTCGACACTGCCGACGTCGCGGCGGCCGAACAGCTCTGCCTCGTGCGCTGTACTGCTGACCCGTACCTGCCAGCCCGCCCGTCCGTGGGAGACGAAGTCAAGTGTGGCAATGGCTTTGGAGACGTGGAATGGTTCGGTGTGGGTTACGGTCGCGACTGGTATTAGTCCGATGTGCTCAGTCACCGGCGCCACCCTTGACGCGATGAGGACGGCGTCGGGTCGCCCCGCAAGCCAGCGCGGCTCGATCTCGGCGCGGCGGCGCCGCTGCGGGGTGAGGGCGTCGTCCAACGTCACGAAGTCGAGCAGGCCGCGCTCGGCGGTGGCGGCCAGGCCGGACCAGTAGCGGCCACTGGTGACAGGCTCGCCGCCCGAGGTGTGACGCCAGGCCTCCGGGTGCCATCCGTAGCCGTCCAGTGCGACGCCGAGATGAAGATGTCCCGTCATCGCAATTCCTTCTCGAAGGCGACCGGATAGGCCTCGCCGACGGTGGGCAGCGGCCCGTCGAGCCGTGTGTACCCGGATGACAGATAGAGCGCCTCGGCTTCGGGCTGACGGTTTCCGGTAGTCAGGTAGACGCGGCGATACCCCCGAGACGCGATCTCGCGCTCGAGTTCGGCCACCACGGCCTTGGCGTAGCCCCGCTGCCGGTAGCGGCTGTCGGTCCACACGCGCTTGAGCTCGGCCCTGGTGTCGTCGAACCGCCGGAACGCACCTCCGGTGACGGGTTGACCGTCGAGAAGTCCGATCAGCAGTGCACCGTCCGGCGGTGTGAAGTCCTCGGCGGGATACTCCTCGAGCAGCCATTGCATGACCCGCTGCTCGGTGCCGCCGTACCGGCCGGAGTACTCGACAGCCAACTCGGCCAGCAGCGGTGCGGCCAGCGGGTCATGCTGCCTCACCGCCACGAAGCGGAGTTCATCGAGCGTCGACACGGTCATCACTTAACTGTCTAACGCTGTGCGCGTGTGTGCATTCCGGACCAGGGGATTCGCTCACGCTGATCTGAACTGAGCGCATGTCGGCCTATTCTTTCGCCATGCCATCGAGCGTGTCGGGGAAGGTCGCATCGTCACTGGCGGCGCATCCGGAATCGGCGCCGCGCTCACCGGCGAGCTGGTGCGTGGGGGCGCGGTGGTCTGGATCGCCGACCGCCAGATCGGCCGGGCACAGGAGTTGGCACAGCGACTGAGCGGCGGCGGCGCCAAGGTGCATGCGATCGAACTCGACGTCCGCGACCATCCGTCGTTCGAGCGCGCCGTGGCCGAGGCGGTGCAGGAATCCGGGCGGATCGACTACCTGTTCAACAACGCAGGCATCGGGGTCTCCGGCGAGATCGACTCGTACAGCCTCGACGACTGGAACGACGTCTTCGACGTGAACCTGCGCGGCGTGGTGCACGGAATTCAGGCGGTCTACCCGATCATGATCCGTCAGGGCTCCGGACACATCGTGAACACGGCCTCGATGGCCGGGCTGACCACCACCGTCGGCCAGGCGAGCTACACGGCCACCAAGCACGCCGTCGTCGCGATCTCGCGGACATTGCGGGTGGAGGCCGAGCGGCACGGAGTACGCGCGTCGGCGCTGTGCCCCGGCGTGATCCGGACGCCGATCCTTTCCGGAGGCGAGTACAGACGGATCAACCAGCCGGGAATCAGCGATGAGGACTTTCTCAAGTCCTGGGAGCGGTTGCGGCCGATGGATGCCGACAAATTCGCCGAACGTGTCCTTCGGGCTGTGCTGCGCAATGACGCGATGATTGTGGTGCCCGGCTGGTGGAAGGTGTGGTGGTACATGGAACGGCTGTCGCCCGCCTTGTCGCTGCGCATGTCAAAGCGATTGCTCAAGGAACTGCGGGCGATGCTGTCGCCCTCTTCCAATTAGAAGGGCGGTGGCGAGTTGTTTTGTTCGCGTTCGGCTTTGATGTGTGCGGCGCGGTCTTGTGCGCGGGTGCGTTTGCGTTGGGGCATCATCAGGCCCCGGTCGGTGCTGAACGTCCCCGGCTGCGCTGGTGGTGGTAGTTCCCCGGTGTCGGTATCCCAGTCGGGGAAGTAACTTCGACACCCCGGATGCGTCGTATACGTGCGACCGGTCGGCGAGGTCCACACCGCCGCACCATCAGACCGCAGTTTCAGCTCCCAGTCCCCGGCCCAGAATGTCTTGAGCAGATGGTGTTTTCGGCACAGACATGCCAGGTTCGATGGATGCGTGGCCCCGAGCGGATAGGGGATCACATGGTCGATATCGCAGACCTCCGCAGGAGCCGTGCACCCAGGGAAGCGGCACGTCAGATCCCGCGCCCGCACAAAGCGAACCAGCTTCGCCGACGGCCGGTACCGCGACTCCGCCTCGCAGTCCTGCCCCGGCGCGCTGAGCGGTTGAAGCTTTGCGCCGTCGCGGAGCAACTCGGCCAGCAATGGCGTGGGCATTGCCTCAGTACCCGACAGGATCGCCGTGCCAAAGGAGGGAGCAACGCCCTGCAGCCCCTCGAGAGTGGCTTGGTCGGTGTACACCGTGACGACCACCGAGGACTTCGGCGCCGGCTGCTCAGCCCGGGCCCGGCAGTTCGGTGACTCACACGTACACGGCACATGATCGTTACCGTTGGCCAACGCCCCCAACGCATCCGCGCGTCGCTCGTTGGCCGAGCGGGGATCGTTCTCGCACACCGTGGCCACCATCGCGGCCACCTTCTTCTTCAGCACCGCGGCGTCGGCGGCATTGAGCCGGCCCCACACCGCCGTCGTACCGGCCTCATCCTCGATGTCGCCGACAACGAAGTCGCGGGTACGCGCCACGGCCTTGCTCGCCATGACCGCAGCCGCGTCGAATTCCAACACCAATGCATCCACCGCAGATGTCAGTTTGTCCTCCGCGAGCGGACCCCACCTCGTAGCCCGCTTGGCAACCTCGCAATTAACGCGGGCCCACACCGCCTCGTCAGTGATCAGCTGCGTACGCCAGGTAATCGCACCCACCACCCGCGTACTCACCTCACCGCGCCAGAACAATTCAGCCACCGCAGGAAGGTGATCGCGCAATGCCACCGCGATACGCATCTGACCCGAGGCCTTACGCCCACTGATGTTCATCGCCGCGGCCACCTCCGCGGCCGCGCAATCCCACCAATCGCACGCCCACCGCGCACATTCGTCGTCATCGAGGACGCGCCGGCGCTTGAGTTCAGCGATCGCAGCCAACCGACGCGCCCCGGCCACAGCCTCGGCCCGCGCACCCTCCTCGATCGCCGCGACAACCGCGGCGGTGTCGACCTCCGCGAACTCCGAATCGAACATACGTTCGACACTACATTCGCCCACCGACAAGAAACCTGCGTCCGACAACGCAGCTTCACGCCCAAACTTGACAGGTGTAAAGTTCGGCCGCATGGACAACATCCGGGGTAAGACCATCGCCATCACCGGCGCTGCCCGCGGGATCGGGTACGCCACCGCCAAGGCACTCCTGGCGCGCGGGGCACGAGTGGTCATCGGTGACCGCGACGTGGCCCTGCAGGAGTCGGCCGTCGTGCAACTGACCAAGCTCGGCCAGGTCTCGGGTTATCCGCTCGACGTCACCGACCGCGAATCGTTCGCGACGTTCCTCGACAAGGCACGCACCGACGGCGGCGGCCACATCGACGTGCTGATCAACAACGCAGGCGTGATGCCGATCGGCCCGTTCCTCGACCAGTCCGAACAGTCGATCCGCAGCTCGATCGAGGTGAACCTGTACGGCGTGATCGCGGGATGCCAGCTGGTGTTGCCCGACATGATCGCCCGCAGAAGCGGCCACATCATCAACATCGCCTCGTTGTCCGGGTTGATCCCCGTGCCGGGGCAGGTCGTCTACGTCGGCGCCAAGTTCGGCGTCGTCGGCTTGTCGGCCGCACTGGCCGACGAGGTCGCGCCGAACGGCGTCGACGTCTCGGTGATCATGCCGCCGTTCACCAACACAGAGCTCATCTCCGGCACCGCGGGCAGCGGAGCGATCAAGCCCGTCGAGCCCGAGGACATCGCCAAAGCTGTCATCAAGACGCTGGAGAAGCCGAAAACCCATGTGGCCGTGCCTCCGCCGCTGCGGTTCACCGCGCAGGCCGCGCAGATGCTCGGACCCCGCGGCCGTCGCTGGCTAAACCGCAAGCTCGGGCTGGACCGCGTGTTCCTGGACTTCGACACCACCGCGCGGCAGACCTACGAACAGCGCGCGCAAGCCGCGCAGGGTGTCGTCGAGGGCCCGGGGAAGAGCTAGCCGAACGCCGGGATCTGGTCACCTATGCGGTAACCCTCGATCACGTCGATGTTCTCGAACAGCTCCTCGAGACCGAACTGGTAATCGTCGGAGGTCCCCACGAACACGACGTGGACCACATCGGCGTCCTCGGAGGTCATCGCGATCGTCGTCACCGGCACCACTTCACCGTCGTCGGGCACCTCGGCGGTCGACGGGATGAAGTACCACAGCGCGGACTCGTCGTCGGAGAGTTCTTCATCGAACGCCCAGCCGCGCTTGGTGATTCGCTCATCGAGTCCCTCGAGCACCGCGGCCATCTCGATGTCTTCCGACATGCCATCGAGCACCGCGTCCGGAATCCAGCGCGAATTCTGGACCGACTGCCGCTTCTTGCGGCGGGCCTGCTTCGCCTGGGACTTGCGCGACACCGTACGAGGTACCTAAGCCAGCGCCTGGTCGAGATCGCCGATCAGATCCTCGGTTCCCTCCAGCCCCACCGAGATTCGCACCACACCGTCACCGAGCCCGATCGCGGCGCGACCCTCCGGACCCATCGCGCGGTGCGTTGTGGTGGCCGGATGGGTGATCAACGACTTGGAGTCGCCGAGGTTGTTGGAGATGTCGACGATGCGCAGCTTGTCGAGCATCTCGAATGCGCGTTCCTTCGTGCCACCCTTGAGTTCGAAGGTGACAACCGTTCCGCCCCCGGTCATCTGGCGCTTCGCCAGGTCGTACTGCGGATGCGATTCCAGGAACGGATAGCGCACCCAACTCACGGAGGGATGGTTCTCGAGAAACTCGGCGACGCGGTGCGCCGACGCGTTCTGGTACTCCACTCGAACAGCCAGCGTCTCCAGACCCTTGAGCAGCGTCCACGCATTGAACGGGCTCAGCGCGGGACCCGTGTGCCGCATCAGCTTCTGCACCGGCTCGTCGATGTACTGCTTGTCACCGAGGATCGCTCCGCCGAGCACCCGGCCCTGCCCGTCGATGTGCTTGGTGCCTGAATACACCACGACGTCGGCGCCGAGCGGCATGCCCTGCTGCAGGATCGGTGTGGCGAATACGTTGTCCAGCACCACTTTCGCGCCGGCGGCGTGGGAGAGCTCGCATACCGCGGCGATGTCCACCAACTGCTGCATCGGATTCGACGGCGTCTCGAAGAACACCGCCTGAGTCGGCACGGACAACGCCTGCTCCCACTGCGACAGATCGTCACCGTCGACGAACACCGTCTCCACACCCCAGCGCGGCAGGATCTCGTTGCACACCACGAAGCACGACCCGAAAAGGCTACGGGCCGCGACCAATCGGTCACCTGCACCGAGTAGCGCGCCCAGCGAGGTGAACACCGCCGCCATCCCCGTCGCCGTCGCGAAACATGCAGGCGCGCCCTCGATCAGGCGGAGTCGCTCCTCGAACATGGAGATGGTCGGGTTTCCGTAGCGCGAGTACACGTAGCGGTCGATCTCGCCGGTGAACGCCTTTTCCGCCTCGGACGCCGAGGAGTAGACGTACCCCGACGTGAGGTACATCGCCTCCGCGGTCTCCTCGAACCCCGACCGCAACAGGCCCCCGCGCACACCGATGGTCGCCTGGCTCACGCCCTCGGGAAGTTCGGCTGGCTTGCGGACGGACGGCACGTCAGAGCTCATGACTGCCTCCACGGCAGGCCGACGGCCTTCCAGCCGGTGCCGCCACGGTGTTTGTGCTCGTCAAGATTGCCTTCGAACCCGTCGAGCACGTTGTACGACGGTGCGATACCGGCCTCGGTCGCGGCCTCGGCCGCACCGATGGAGCGGTTGCCGGAGCGGCACAGGAACACCACCGGCCGGTCACCCGGCGTGACACCCGCAGACTTGAGATCATCGACGAAATCGTCGTTGTGCTTGCCGTCCGAACTGTTCCACTCGACGTAGACGACCTCGCGATCGAGGCTCGACAGATCGGCCACACCGACGAACCGCCATTCGGCGTCGGTGCGACAGTCGACCAGCACGGCCTCGGGGTCATCGGTCAGCAGCTTCCATGCCTCCTCAGGCGTGATGTCTCCGGCATAGCTCACGGACGTGAGTCTCCCACAGCTAGCTGGGGCTAGATGAACAGACCTTCCAGGCTCCGTCCTCGAGAACGAAGGCCGTTTCGACATCGGTTTTGACATCCGGCGTCTTGTCGAATTGGTAGGTCACCTTCGCCGTGGCGCGATTGCCGTCGACCACGACATCGTTCACGTCGTCGATGAGTCGCCGCCCCTGCTTTTCCTTCGACTCGCGTTGACCGGCAAGGACTTCGGCCTCGGTCCCCTGCTCCGCGTGACAGGTGTTGCTTCGGAAGTCGGCGTAGTTCTCCTTCTGCAGCGCATCGTTCTGCGCCACTGCGGCCCGCACGACCTGCTGCTGAGGGGTCAGCTCGTCATCGGAGAAATAGTTCACCAACGCAATTGCGATCACCACAAGCGAAATGATTGCCAGGGCGGCCACAAACGGCGCCGCGGTGGGCCGGTCGCGGCTTGATTCGGATTCGGTCACGGCTGCCAGAGTTTGCGCAGCGCCGTCGAAACGCGACGGGCCCGGTCCCTGGCGATGATCGGATCGGGGGCCGTCGCGATCGCCACTCCGAGCCGGCGGTGGCCCTCGGTCTCGTCCGGCCTGCCGAACAGGCGGACGTCGCTTTCCGCGACGGCGAGCGCCTCGGCGAGCACCGCATGCAGGTCGGCGCCGTCACTGTCGGTGGCATCGGCACCGGCGTAGCTGACTTCGGCGGCGGCCGGCGACACCATGATCGTGTCCACCGACAGCCCGAGGATCGCGCGGGCGTGCAGCTCGAACTGCGAGAGTCGTTGCGAGCGCAGCGTCACAAGACCGCTGTCGTACGGCCGCGGTCGCACGTTGTCGAAGTAGACCTCGTCACCGCGCACCAGCACTTCGACGCCGAATACTCCTCGCCCGCCCAGCGAGTTGACGATCCGCGCGCCGATGGACTTCGCGGCGTCCAGGGCTGCGGGCGACAACTGCTGGGGCTGCCAGGATTCGAGTGCGTCGCCGCCAAGCTGCCGGTGGCCGATCGGCTCGCAGAAGTGCACGACGGGCCCGGTTGGTCCGACCGTGCGGATGGTGAGCAGCGTCACCTCGAAGTCGACCTCGACGACCGCCTCGGCCATCACCCGGTTGTTCGGAATGCGGCCCGCGGCGATCGCTCGGTGCCAGGCCGGCTCCACGTCTTCGGCTCGCACCAGCACCGACTCACCCTCACCGGGCGCCGCCGCGATCGGCTTCACCACCAGTGGGAAGCCGGCGTGCAACGCGACGGCGGAGAGCTCCTCGGCAGAGCCCGCGAACCAGAACGGCGCGGTGGGCAGGCCCAGCTCGTCGGCGGCCAGCCGCCGCAGGCCTTCGCGATCGAGCGACAGCCGGGTGCTGCGCGGGGTCGGGAACACCTCGACGTCGCCGCGCTCTGCGACCGCGATCAGCGCATCCGCGGCGATCAGGTTTGCCTCGGCCACTACGTACCGGGGATGTTCCTTCTCGATGACGGCGGCCAATGCCTCGCCGTCGTTCATCTTGACCACGGCGGACCGGTCAGCGACACCGTGCGCCGGGGCGTCGGCGTAGCGGTCCACCGCGATCACCGCGGCGCCGAGCCGCTGGAACGCCAGCGTCAGCTCTCGGCTCAACTCGCCGGAACCGAGCAGCATCACCGTGGGGTGGGTACTGACTTCGGGCCGCGCTTGCGGTCCCGTCTCGGGCTCGTCTGCGTCGGTCTGCGGTTCGTCGGTCGTTTCACTCATCGAGCGTCCAGCCTGCCAGATGTCAGCCCACGCGGGCGTCGATGTAACACCAGCGCCAGCTCTCGCCCGGTTCGATGGACCGCATCACCGGATGGCCGGTCTGCGCGAAGTGCGCGTTGGCGTGCTGGTGCGGGCTTGAATCGCAGCATCCGACGTACCCACATGTGAGGCACATGCGCAGATGCGCCCAGGCATCCTTACCGTCCTCTTTGCAGTCCTCGCAGTGTCCCGGCGTGTGCGGATCCGGCTCGCGGGCATCGACCGCGGCTTCCAGGTGTTCGCACGTACTGGGGACCGTCGAGGATTGCGCAACGCGCTCGCGTGATCTCCTCAGCATGTTGATCAACGATACGGATCACGACAAAGGAGGCCTGGCGACGTGACTGCATCTCTGCTGGCGGTTCTGGTGCTGTCGATCCTGTTGGCCGCTGTGGCCCGCCGCTTCGACGTCTCCGCACCGCTGGCTCTCGTCATCGCCGGCCTGGCCGCGAGCACCCTTCCCGGGCTGCACGACGTCGTCCTCGAGCCTGAACTCGTCCTGTACGTGATCTTGCCGCCCCTGCTGTGGTCTGCGGGCACCGAGAGCAGCTACGTCGCGCTGCGCAAGAACCTTCGTCCCATCAGCCTGCTGGCCGTCGGCCTTCCGCTCGCCACGACGTTCGCGGTCGGGTTCGTCGCGTACAAGACGGTTCCCGAGCTCACCGCGGCGGCCGCGCTGACCCTCGGAGCGATCGTGGCTCCGCCCGATGCGGTCTCCGCGACCGCGATCGGCAGGAGACTGGGTCTGCCGCGGCGCACGATGACCCTGCTCGGCGGCGAGAGCCTGCTGAACGATGCGACGGCGCTGACCGCGTACAAGGTGGCGCTCGGCCTTGCGATCGGCACCGCGGCGTCGTGGGGCACGGCTATCGGCACCTTCGCGCTGGCCGCGGCCGGGGGTGTGGCCGTCGGCATCGGGTTCGGCGCCCTGATCTCATACATCCGGTCCCGCCTCGACGATCCGGTGGTCGAGAGCGCAATCGGATTGATCGCCCCGTTCGTCATCTACTTCGTCGCGGAACTGATCCACGGCTCCGGAGTGATCGCGGTGGTGGTCGCGGCGCTGATCCTGGGCCAGCGCTCGGCACACGCCGGCTACGCGACCCGCCTTCAGGACTTCGCGCTGTGGCAAGCCGTCGTGCTGATCCTGGAGTCGTTCGCGTTCCTGCTGATCGGGCTGCAACTTCCGGAGGTGATCAGCGAGCTGGAGGGAATCCGGGCGTCGGTGCTGATCTGGTCGTCGGTCGCGGTGTTCGCCACCGTGATCTTCGTCCGGATCGGGTGGGTGTTCATGTTCGCCTACCTGCCGCCCCTGTTCTCCCGGCGCATCCGCGAACGCGAACCGACGCCGCCGCCGTCGCAGGTGTTCGTCGTGGCATGGGCGGGGATGCGCGGGGTGGTGTCGCTGGCCGCGGCGGCGGGCGTCCCGCTCGTGACGCTGTCCGGCGATCCGTTCCCGGGACGGCCGCACATCGTGTTCCTCACGTTCGTGGTCGTGGTCGGCACACTGCTGCTGCACGGGCTGACACTGCCGTGGGTCATCCGGCTGCTGGGCGTGCAAGGCGACGACCCCCAACAGGATCAGCTCGCGGCGGTGCAGGCCCAGGACCGCGCGGCGCGCGCCGCCGCCGACCGCCTTGACGAACTCCTCGCCGACTCGGAGGCCACCAACGACGTACCGGAGCGCGCGGCCGAAATACTGCGGCACTGGAACACGCGGCGCCTCAACAGCGCATGGGAGCGCCTCGGGCGCGGTGACGAGGAGCTCGGCGAGAGCCCGACGACCGCATTTCGTCGGCTACGGCTGGAAATGCTTGCCGCCGAACGTAAGACGTTCATCGAAGAGCGCGATGCGGGACGCATCAACGACGAAGTGTTGCGCTCGATGCTGCACGGGCTCGACCTCGAGGAGGCGACGCTCAACCGGTCGTAGCGTCGAGTTGAGCGCGAAACGCGTGCATCGCGTCGATGAGCGCGGTGAAGGTTCGGTGCGCGGCGCGCAGTTCGGATTCCGACAGCCCCGCGAGCGCGATGCGGGTCTGTTCGGCCAGCGGCGTGAAAAAGCCGCGTGCGACGTCCATTCCGTTGTCGGCGACGCGCAGGATGACCTTGCGCCGGTCGGCGGGATCCGACTCCCGAAGCAGGTGGTCGGACGCGATCATCCGCTCGACGAGGTAGGTGATCGCCGCGCCCGACATGCCCATCCGTCTGCGCAGTTCGCCCGCGGTCAACGGCGTTCCGGCGGACTCGGCCACCATGATGTGCAACAAGGCACGAAAGTCGTTGGCGGAGACATCGTGTCGACCCGCGAAGTGCCTGCCGATCTGATCGGACTCCGCGTTCATCGCCCGCACGTCGGCCGCGATCATCGACTCCAGCGCGTCGCGGTCGTCGGTCACGGGGAGAAGCATATGCCGCGAACATTCATTTGATTAAAAGTTAAGTATCTGAAATATTGGATGGATGTCGCGCCGCTTGTCATGGGTCCTGGCATTGGTGGTGGTCGCCGTTTCCGGTGCGCTGATGGTGCTCCTCGGCGGCGACGACTCGAGCCAGCGATCCCCCGTTCCGGTGCCCGACACCGCCGAATCCGCGCGCGCCGACGCGATGCGCGCCCAGTTCCCCGGCGGTGACCAGGTCCCGGCGATCATCGTCATCACCCGCGACGACGGCGCACGTCTGGATCCCGCCGATCTCGCCGCCGTCGAGCAGAAATGGCGCGCCCAGGTCTCGGAAGACGGTGAAGCCGCGCTGACCGTCGTGCCGTTGAACGCCGACCTCACCGGGTTCGCCCTCGGCGACGCGGTCGAGGCTGTTCGGCACACGGCTGCCGACGGGTTGCCCGACGATCTGCGGACCGAGGTCACCGGAGGGCCGGCATTCGGCGCCGACATCGCAAACTCGTTCTCGGGAGCCAACTTCACGCTGCTCGCCGTCACGGCGGCCGTCGTGGCGCTGTTGCTGATCGTCACCTATCGGTCGCCGGTGCTCTGGCTGGTACCGCTGCTGGTGATCGGCTTCGCCGACCGTGTTGCCGCCGTTGTGGGTACCGCCGTGGCCGGTGCGCTCGGGATGAATCCCGACGGTTCGACGTCGGGTATCACCAGTGTCCTGGTGTTCGGCGCGGGAACCAATTACGCGTTGCTGCTCATCTCTCGATACCGGGAGGAGTTGGGCCGCAACGAGGATCACCATGCTGCGCTGGACGTCGCGGTGCGGCGGGCGAGACCCGCGATCCTCGCGAGCAACGCGACGGTGGTGCTGGCCCTGTTGACGCTGCTCTTCGCATCGTCGCCGAGCGTGCGCAGTCTTGGCGTGCAGGCCGCTGCGGGCCTGGCGGTGGCGGCGGTGTTCGTCCTGCTGGTGTTGCCACCGTTGCTCGCCGTGTTCGGAAAGCGCTTGTTCTGGCCGTTCATCCCGCAGATCGGCGCGAAACCCCTTACCGACACCGGTGTTTGGCACCGCATCGCCGAGGGGGTGGCACGACGGCCGGGCCGCGTCGCGATCGTGGCCATCGCCGGTCTGGCGCTGCTGTGCACGGGCCTGCTGACCACACCCATCGGCCTGTCGCAGACCGAGCAGTTCCGGGTGCAGGCCGAATCCGTCAGCGGCTATGAGACCTTGGCTGCGCATTTCCCCAGCGGCCTGACGGATCCCACCCGCGTGATCGGAGTGACGGACCGCGCCGCCGACATTCAGCAGGCGATCACCGACACCAGGGGTGTGCTGTCGGCTACACCGTCGGGTGAAAGCCCCGGCGGCCTGTCGCAATGGTCGGTCGTCTTGGACGCCGCCCCCGCCTCGGAGGGGGCGTTCGAAACCATTGACGCCCTGCGGGTTTCGGTCCATTCGGTCGACCCTGACGCACTGGTCGGCGGGTCCGACGCGACGGCGCGCGACGCGAGCGCGGCCGCCGAACACGACCGGCTCGTCGTGATCCCCGCGATTCTGGTCGTGGTGCTCGCGGTCCTCTACGTGCTGCTGCGCTCAGCGCTCGCGCCGCTGATCCTGGTGGCGGTGACGGTGCTCAGCGCACTCGCGGCACTGGGGTTGGGCGGCTGGGCCAGCGTGCACCTGTTCGGCTTCCCGGCGTTGGACAACACCGCACCGCTTTTCGCGATCCTGTTCCTGGTCGCGCTCGGGGTGGACTACACGATCTTCCTGGTCACCCGCGCACGCGAGGAGACATCTAGCCACGGCACCCGTGACGGCATCGTCCGCGCGGTGTCGGCCACCGGCGCCGTCATCACCAGTGCGGGCATCGTGCTGGCCGCGGTGTTCTGCGTACTCGGCGTGCTTCCGCTGATCGTCCTCACGCAGGTGGGCATCATCGTCGGCCTCGGCATCCTGCTCGACACCTTCGTGGTGCGGACGGTGATCATCCCCGCGCTGTTCACCTTGATCGGATCGGTGATCTGGTGGCCCGCCCTCAGAAACGGTGACTACCGTTCGGAGGGTGAGCGAACAGCAGGTCGACACCGTGCTCGGGAAGGTGCGGATCCGCACTGAGGGCTCCGGCGAGGCCATGATGTTCTGGCCGAGCCTGTTGATGACCGGCGATATGTGGGACGCCGCGGCGCGGCACTTCAGTGCGCAGCGGCATGTCATCGTCGTCGATCCCCCGGGCCACGGCGGTAGCGAAAAGCTCACGGCGCCCTTCACGTTCGACGACTGCACACGGGTGATCGTCGGCATCCTCGACAGCCTCGGCCTGCAGCGCACTCATTTCATCGGCAACTCGTGGGGCGGAATGATCGGCGGCACGTTCGCCGCGACCTATCCCGACCGCATCGGGCATGCCGTGCTGATGAACTGCACCGGATCGGCCGCCGGCGCTCGCCAGAAGCTGGAGTACGGGTTCCTGCTGCGCATCGCGAAGCTCCTCGGCGGGGTGCGGCCCCCGCTTACCCGGTCGGTGCTGAATGCGTTCCTCGGCCCGACGACGTTTGCGAACCGCCCCGACGTCGTCGCCTTCGTGCGCGACACCGTGCAGGCGGTCGACATCAGGTCCGGATCCTGGGCGGTGCGCAGTGTGGTGCCTGCCCGGCCCGACCAGCGTTCGCTGCTCGCGAAAATCTCGACACCGGTGCTGGTCGTCGCCGGCGCCGAGGATGCGACGTTTCCGCTGCAGGAAACGTCCGCGATGGCCGAGGCCATCCCGAATGCGCAGCTGGCCGTGCTGGACGGGGTTGCACACCTTGCCGGGCTGGAGAACCCGCCTCTGGTCAACAAGCTGATCGAAGAGTTCGTTTTTCGCGAGTAGCGTCGAACGATGACCGGCACCTCCGGAACCCAGGCCCCGCAGCTGCCGCTGCACATGCGGCGCAATGCGTTCGACCCGACCCCGGAGCTACGTGAGATCCGTGAGACCGCCGGGGTCCGCACCGCCACCAACTCCTTCGGTATGACCGTCTATCTCGTGACCCGATACGAGGACGTCAAAGCCGTGCTGTCCGATCACGAACGGTTCTCCAACGCACGCCCGCCGGGGTTCGTCATGCCCGGGGCGCCGACGCTGTCCGACGAAGAGCTGGCGAGTTCGCGGGCGGGCAATCTGCTCGGACTCGATCCGCCGGAGCATCAGCGGTTGCGCCGGATGCTCACACCCGAATTCACGATCCGGCGGATGAAACGGCTGGAACCGCGCATCGTCGAGATCGTCGATCAGCACCTCGATGCGATGGAAAGTGCCGGGCCGCCTGTCGATTTGGTGGAGAGCTTCGCGCTGCCGATCCCGTCGCTGGTGATCTGCGAGTTGCTCGGGGTGCCCTACGACGACCGCGACGACTTCCAGAAGCGCAGCGCTCGCCAGCTCGATCTGTCCATCCCGATCGCCGACCGCCTGGACCTCCAGCGGCAGGGCCGTGCCTACATGCAGACGCTGGTCGAACGTGCGCGCAGACAGCCGGGTGAGGACATTCTCGGGATGCTGGTCCGCGAGCACGGCGCCGAGTGCACCGACGACGAACTCATCGGCGTCGCCGGCCTGCTGCTGCTCGCCGGGCACGAGACCACGTCGAACATGCTGGGCCTCGGCACCCTGGCCCTCCTGCGGCACCCCGACCAACTGGCTGCGGTCCGCGACGATCCGGACGCCGCGGCTCCGGCCATCGAGGAGCTGCTGCGCTGGCTCTCGATCGTGCACAGCGCCATCCCGCGGGTCACCACCACCGAGGTAGAAGTCGCAGGCGTACCGATTCCGGCGGGTCAACTCGTGTTCGTGTCGCTGCCGTCGGGCAATCGGGATCCGGGCTTCATCGACTCGCCCGAACTGCTCGATATCCGCCGCGGCGCGCCGGGGCATCTGGCGTTCGGCCACGGAGTGCACCACTGCCTAGGCGCACCGCTGGCGCGGATGGAGATGCGGATCGCGTTCCCCGCACTGCTGCGACGCTTCCCCACCCTGGCGCTGGCCGAGGACTTCGACGATGTGCAGTTCAGGTCCTTCCACTTCATCTACGGTCTGCGTTCACTGGCGGTGACCTGGTGAAGGCGGAAGCGGATCGCGAGGTCTGTATTCAGGCGGGCAACTGTGTGATGGCGGCCGACGCCGTCTTCGATCAGGACGACGACGGCATCGTGGTGGTTCTCGTCGACGAGATTCCCGCCGAGGAGTTGGACCATGCGCGTGAGGCCGTGAAGCTTTGTCCCTCACAGGCTTTGCGGTTGGCTGACTAGCGGCGACCGCGGTCCAGATCGATGACCCCCGCCCGCGTCAGCAACAGCAAACTGACCACAAGAACCCACACGGGGAAGGCGATCGTCAACCACATGCTGATGTCGGCAGACAAGATAAGTCCAACGGCGACAAAGTAAGTCACGCCGACCAGCCACTTCGGCATCAGGCCGGTTTTCAGCCAGATGGTGGCCAACGAGATCATGAAGACCGCCGCCATTCGCAGGGCGTACGTCTTGCTCAATGCCATCAGCAGCGCCTGCCCGAACACGGCGCCGTCGGGTCCGCTATGGGTGAGCGCCACACCCACCGCTGACGATACGAAAATCATTGCCAGGAAAAGCAATCCGCTTCCGATGAACACCGACGAGAAGAACTTGTCCTCGAAACCGCCGAAGCCGTCGCGGACGACGCCGATGAACCACAGGAAGGCGATGCCCGCGAAGGGCATCAGAACGGCTGATGTCCTGATGCCGTGGCCGCCGTCGGCCCACTGCGAGCCGGGTTCGGCACCCTCGGGTAGGGACATGCGGATCATCACGAGTGCGGTGCCGAACAGCAGCGCGAACAACACGCCCGCGAACGCTGCCGCCCGCGGAGTCGACAAACTGTGCACGCGGTCAATCGGTTGGGAGGTCACGCCGTCATCGTGACACTTCTAGGGCTGGCCGGGGAGCAATCGGATCATCAGGCCGTGCGCCTCCGCCAGGAGCTTCTCGTCCTGGTCGCGTAACTCGGCATTGACGAAGGCCTTGCGTCCCTCGACATCCCGCACCCATCCGCGCATCTTCAGCGGTGTGTCGATCGGCGTCACGTTGCGGTAGTCGACGTGCAGAAAGCCGGTGCGGCTGATCGGCCTGCCGGACGCGTGGATCACCATGCCGAACATCGAATCGAACATCAACGGCAGCACTCCGCCGTGGACGGCGTAGTTGCCGCCAACGTGATAGCGGCTGAAGTGGACGGTCAGTTCGACACCGTCGGATTCAAATTTGGTGACGCGGTAGGGCGGCATCAGCAGGCTGCCCGAGCCGGGCAGCGTCGGGACACGGTTGGCCGGGCCGACCCCCTCCGGCGCTTCGAACGGGTCGAGCAGCTTCACCAGTTCCTCGGCACGGTCGGCAGCCTGTTCCCAGGTGCCGGTGTCCGGGTCGGCCGATACCGCCAGGTCCTGTGCGCGCCGCATCGCGGCGAGAAACCGGCCGAATCCCGGCCCGGGCTCGGCTGCCTCGAAGTTGGGGAAACCGCCATGCTTGTCGTAGTCGGGGTCGACCAACCTGGGATCGTCGGTGCTCATGGGCGTCGGTTCTTCGCGCAGGCGCTCATCACGTGGCCAGGATGTCCCGCCGCACGATGGTCTGCTCGCGTCCCGGGCCCACGCCGATGCACGAAACATGTGCGCCGGCAAGATCTTCAAGCCGCAACACGTAATCGCGGGCCTTGGCGGGCAGGTCGTCGAATTCACGCGCCTCGGAGATGTCCTCCCACCAGCCGGGCAGTTCCTCGTAGACCGGCTCGGCGCGGTGCAGGTCGGACTGGGTCATCGGCATGTCATCGATGCGCTTGCCGTCGATGGTATAGCCGACGCAGACCGGAACGGTCTCCAGACTGGACAGCACATCGAGTTTGGTGAGGAAGTAGTCGGTGATGCCGTTGACGCGGGTCGCGTAGCGCGCGATGACGGCATCGAACCATCCGCAGCGACGCCGCCTGCCCGTCGTGACGCCAACCTCGCCGCCCGTCTTGGACAGGTACTCCCCGAATTCGTCGAACAACTCGGTGGGGAACGGGCCCGAACCGACACGGGTGGTGTACGCCTTGAGGATGCCGAGCACCGTGGTGATCCGGGTGGGCCCGATACCCGAACCGACCGCAGCACCACCGGCCGTCGGATTCGACGACGTCACAAAGGGATACGTGCCGTGGTCAACGTCGAGAAGTGTGCCCTGAGAACCTTCCAGCAGGACCGTCTCGCCCCTCTCTAGCGCGGTGTTGAGAAGGTAACGGGCGTCGGCGATGCGGTGCTTGAACCCCTCGGCTTGCGCCAGGAGATTCTCCACGATCTCGGCCTGATCGAGGGCCTTGCGATTGTAGATCTTGACCAATACCTGGTTCTTCAATTCCAGTGCGGCCTCGACCTTTTGGGCCAGCAGACCCTCGTCGAGCACGTCGGCGACGCGGATTCCCACGCGGGCGATCTTGTCCTGGTAACACGGACCGATGCCGCGTCCGGTGGTGCCGATCTTCTTGCTGCCCGCGTATCGCTCGACGACCTTGTCCATCGCCACGTGATACGGCATCAGCAGATGCGCGTCGGCGGAGATCAGCAGCCGCTCGGTGTCCACCCCACGGTCCTCGAGACCTTTGAGCTCGGTGAGCAACACCCCCGGATCCACGACCACGCCATTGCCGATGACGTTCGTGACGCCGGGCGTGAGGATGCCCGACGGGATCAGGTGAAGGGCGAAGTTCTCGCCCGAGGGAAGCACCACGGTATGGCCGGCGTTGTTGCCGCCCTGGTAGCGCACGACCCACTGCACTCGGCCACCGAGTAGATCGGTGGCCTTTCCTTTGCCCTCGTCACCCCATTGAGCACCGATCAGCACGATTGCCGGCATGGCATATTCTCCCGCTTTATCTGGCCCAAAGTTCAGCCCAGCCGGTGACACACCCTATCCCAGCCGACCCCGAGGAGCCGCTTTGACCGCAGCTGACGTTGTGGTGTTGCTGAGCGAAGGCAGGAAGATGCCGCGATCACTGCGGGGACTCACCGTGATCACCGCGGACTCGGTCACCGAATGCCGGCGCGTTGCGGTGGTGGGTTCGCACGCCGATCTGGCCGCCGTGCTGACCAGATTGCTGCGCGCCGACCGGCTGGACGTGGAGGTCGCCCACGTGCGGTGGCCGTGGCACGCGCGGCGCGCCCGCACCGGCGTCGCGACCCGGATTCCGCTGATCAGGGACGACACCGGGGCCGTGATCACGAGCGCCGCGTACTGGGTGGGCGAGGCCGGGCTGGAGAAGGGCTCCCCGCCGGCCAAACTGGCCGGCGAAGCCACCGTCGACGACACCGTGCTGTTCCACGGCGAGGTGACCGCCGTGCGGATAGAGCCCATACCGACGCAGCCTGGTCTGCGCGCCAGCGTGCAGACCAGGCATATGCGGCCGGGCCGGTGGGTGACAGGGCGGGCTGCGCAACTCGGTACGCCGGGGGCGTTCGTGGTGCGTGACGGGGTCCTCGCTGCGCGCCCAGTCCGCCGGTCGACGTTCTATCGGCACACGGAGGGTTGGCTGTCGGTTCGGTAGCGTCAAACCGTGAACGTCCGTCCGCTGCACCCGCAGGCCTCGGTGCGCCCCAGCCCAGTCTTCCTGGCGATCGTCGCGCTGACCGCCGCAGGCGGCGCGCTGGCCTGGATATCGGCCAACGAGTTCCGCGCGCCACTGTCGTACGCGGGCGTGTTCATCTTCGTCATCGCGGGCTGGATCGTGTCCCTGAGCCTGCACGAGTTCGGGCACGCGTTCACCGCCTGGAGGTATGGCGACCACGACGTCGCGGTGCGCGGCTATCTGACGCTCAACCCGTTCAAGTACGCCAGCCCGCTGATGTCGATCGGACTGCCGGTTCTGATCACGCTGTTCGGCGGCATCGGCCTGCCGGGCGGCGCGGTGTGGGTGCGCACCTCGTTCATGACCGTGCGGCAGAAGTCGGTCGTCAGCCTCGCAGGACCCCTGATGAACGTGCTGCTCGCGGTGCTTCTGCTGGTGCTGGCCCGGCTGTTCTTCGACCCGGCGCACCTGGTGTTCTGGGCCGCGGTCGCGTTCCTCGGATTCCTGCAGATCACCGGCGCGGTGCTCAACCTGCTGCCGATTCCGGGCCTCGACGGCTACGGCGCACTGGAACCGCACCTGAGCCCCGAAACCCAGCGCGCACTCGAGCCGGCCAAACCGTGGGCCTTCTTCGTCTTCCTGCTGTTGTTGATCGCGACGCCGCTGAACCAGTACTTCTTTGCGATGGTCGGCTGGTTCTTCGACCTGTCAGGGGTGAACAGCGAGTTGATCAGCATCGGCTTCAGCCTCACGCGCTTCTGGTCAGCCTGGTTCTGAGCGAGCCTCTTGCAACATATGCGTGTTTACGCATAGATTGCCCGTATGGGTGCTGGGCACGACCACGGCTCCGGGGACACCCGTGTCAGCCGGATGCTGATCGCCGCGGCGATCCTGACGACGTTCTTCGTCATCGAGCTGGTCACCGCGCTGTGGATCAACTCGATCGCGCTGCTCGCCGACGCGGGCCACATGCTGACCGACCTCGTCGCGATGTTCATGGGGCTGACGGCGGTTCTGCTCGCCAAACACGGCAGCTCGTCACCGGCGCGCACCTACGGCTGGCATCGGGCCGAGGTGTTCACCGCCGTCGCCAATGCGGTGCTGCTGCTCGGGGTGGCGGTCTTCATCCTCTACGAGGCCTTCGAGCGGCTCGGCGACGCGCCCGAGATTCCCGGCGTGCCGATGATCGTCGTGGCGCTGGCCGGCCTGGTCGCCAACGCCGTCGTCGTGCTGCTGTTGCGGTCGCACTCCGAGAGCAGCCTCGCCGTCAAGGGTGCGTACATGGAGGTCGTCGCCGACACGGTCGGCAGCATCGGGGTGCTGATCGCGGGCATCGTGACCGTGACGACGCGGTGGCCCTATGCCGACGTGGTGGTCGCCGTGTTCGTCGCGCTGTGGGTGTTGCCACGTGCCGTCGCGCTGGCCCGTGCGGCGTTGCGGATCCTGTCCGAGACGTCACCCGCTCATATCGACGTCGACGAACTGCGCAAGGCGCTGTGCGCCGTGGACGGCGTGACCGAAGTCCACGACCTGCACGTGTGGACGTTGGTGCCGGGCAAGGACATGGTGACGGCGCACCTGACCAGCGCACGGGACGCGGCACTGGTGCTCGACGACGCGCGCGCCGTGCTCACGTCGCGCGGGCTCGACCACGCCACCGTCCAGGTGGAACCTCCGGAAGGCGCCGCCGACTGCAAATGCGAGGCCGAGTCGTGAAGCGCAGTCAGGCCAGCCCGAGCGCCGGGCGGGCCGCGGGGTCGCAGTCGTCGAGCAGATCCACGCAGCGCTGATATTCGTCCGTTTCGCCGATCTGATCCGCGGCCCGCGCCAAGACGGCGACGCAGCGCAGAAACCCGCGGTTGGGTTCGTGCGCGTAGGGGACCGGACCGAAGCCCTTCCAACCGTTGCGGCGCAGCTGATCGAGTCCGCGGTGGTAGCCCGTCCGTGCATACGCATAAGCCGTGATGGCCTTGTCCTCGGCCAGTGCCTCTTCGGCGAGCGTGGCCCACGCGACCGATGCCGACGGATGCGCTGCGGCCACGATGGCTGGGTTTTCGCCGGCGGCCAGTTCGCCCTCCGCCACGGGGTCGCCGGGAAGCAGTACCGGATCCGGTCCGAGAAGATCACCCATCCGCGTCATGGCCCCATTGTGCCGTGCGGCTCTCGGCGTTAGTCGCGCCGGATGGTTAAGCTTTGCGGCCGAAGCGTTGTAACGGAGGACCCCAACAGCCATGTCGAATCAAGAAGAGCCTGATCAGCCGGATGAGGTCGCCGCTGAGGCGACCGAAGCCGCAGACGGCGCGGCGGCTACTGAGGTGATGGCGTCTTCGGATCCGGAGCACGAGCCGGCGACAGAGATCATGTCGACAGAGTCGGTGGAAGAACCCGAACGCCGGTACACCGCCCCCTCCGCGTACGACGCGGGGGTGACGACGAGGATCGACACGCCGTCCGAGCCGGCGACCGAGGTCATGGCCACGGCGGCCGCCCCGGCTGTCAAACCTGTTTCGCCACAGGTCATCCCGCCGCGCGGTGATGCACCTAAACCCCCGTCGAAACGACGCAGCTGGGGTTGGGTGATCGCGTTGCTGCTGGTGATCGCGGCGCTGGTCGCGGTCGCGGTGCTTGGCACCCTGCTACTGACCCGCGACTCGGAGCCGACGGTGTCGCAGGAGGACCGTGTCCGCTCGACCATCGAGAACTACGACGCCGCGATCGCCAAAGGCGACCTGGCCACATTGCGTGGCATCACCTGCGGCAAGGCGCGAGACGACTACGTCACGTACAACGATCGCGTGTGGACCGATACGCATGCGCGGATCGCGGCGGCCAAGCGCTACCCGGTGATCGCCAGCATCGACCAGGTGGTCGTCAACGGGGACCACGCCGAGGCCAACGTGACGACCTTCATGGCATATGCGCCGCAGACCCGATCGACGCGCAGCCTTGACCTCGAATTCCGCGACGAACAGTGGAAGATCTGTCAGGCACCGACCAGCTAGCCGGCAGTCACCGATCGCCCGGCGCAGTGCAGGTCCCGGCACGCCTCGATGACGCGTTCGGTCATCGACGCCTCGGCCTTCTTCAGATAGCTGCGCGGGTCGTAGACCTTCTTGTTGCCGACCTCGCCGTCGATCTTGAGCACGCCGTCGTAGTTGGCGAACATATGCCCCGCGAGCGGGCGGGTGAACGCGTACTGCGTGTCGGTGTCGACGTTCATCTTCACCACGCCGTAACGCAGCGAGTCCTCGATCTCGGACTTCAGCGAGCCGGAACCACCGTGGAAGACGAAGTCGAAAGGCTTTGCATCACTGGATAATCCGAGCTTGGCGGCCGCGACTTTCTGCCCCTCGTCCAGCACTTCGGGCCGCAACTTGACGTTGCCCGGCTTGTAGACGCCGTGCACGTTGCCGAACGTCGCGGCCAGCAGGTACTTACCGTGCTCCCCCGCCCCGAGCGCCTCGATCGTCTTCTCGAAATCCTCGGAGGTGGTGTAGAGCTTGTCGTTGATCTCGTGGGCCACCCCGTCTTCCTCACCGCCGACCACACCGATCTCGATCTCGAGGATGATCTTGGCGGCCGCTGCCTCCTTGAGGAGCTCGCGGGCGATTTCGAGGTTCTCGTCGATCGGCACCGCGGAGCCGTCCCACATATGCGACTGGAACAGCGGGTTGCGCCCGTCGGCGACCCGCTGCTGCGAGATTGCGAGCAGCGGCCTGACGTAGGTGTCCAGCTTGTCCTTGGGACAGTGGTCGGTGTGCAGGGCAACGGTGATCGGGTACTTCTCGGCGATGACGTGGGTGAACTCGGCGAGCGCCACCGCTCCGGTCACCATCTCCTTGATTCCGAGACCGGAGGCGAACTCGGCGCCACCCGTGGAGAACTGGATGATGCCGTCGCTACCTGCGTCGGCGAAACCCTTGATGGCCGCGTTGACGGACTCCGACCCCACGCAGTTGATGGCGGGAAACGCGAATGAATGTTCCTTGGCCCGGCTCAGCATCTCCGCGTAAACCTCAGGCGTTGCGACGGGCATAGGAGTTCCTCTCAGCGGTGCGGGTGTTCTGCGATTGTCTCAGGTACGCCGCGGCATCACACGGTCAAGACGCCGCGGTAACGCGCCCGTCCCTGCTCCATGGAGGCATACGCCTCGGCGGCCTCGGCCAGTGGGCGCTCCTCGAGCCAGGCGCGCACTCCGGTCTGCACGGCGAAATGCATCGTCTCCTCGACGTCGCGCGACGTGCCCGACGGGTGTCCGGTGACCCGGCGTCCGGGGGTGATGAGGTCGAGCGGGCTGATCGGCAGCGGGTCGGATGTCACCCCGACGACCAGAAGCTCGCCCTCGGGACCGAGACCGCCAATGGTCTGACCGATCGCCGCGGAGTTCGCAGCGGTGGCGAGCACGACGGTCGCCCCGCCGAGATCCTGTAGCGCGTCTGCGACGTCATCGGCCGTCGAGTCGATGTAGTGGTGCGCGCCAAGCGTTTTCGCATCCTCGGCCTTGGCCGCGCCGCGGGCGATCGCCACCGTCTCGAAGCCCATCGCCTTGGCCCATTGGACGCCGAGATGGCCGAGTCCACCGATGCCGAGAACAGCGACGAGATCACCGGCAACGGCGTCCGACCGCCGAAGCGCGTTGTAGGTGGTCACACCCGCACATCCCATCGGTGCCGCCTCGGCGAACGAGAGGGCGTCCGGGATTCGGGCCAGCGCGGTCGTCGGCGCGACGAGCGATTCCGCGTAGCCGCCGGGGTACGCCAGGCTGGGCACCTGGAAGTTGACGCACTGCATGAACTTGGCCTTGCGACAGGGCACGCACTTGTTGCAGTTGCCGCCGAACCAACCCACCGCGACCCGGTCGCCGACCGCGAAGCCGTCGACACCCTCGCCCAATTCGACGATGGTGCCCGCCGCTTCGTGACCCGGCGTCAGCGGCCACGTCATGCCGGGAAAGCCGCCGTTCACGATTCCCTGGTCGGTTCCGCACACACCGCAGGCCGAGACGGCGATGCGGACGTGATCGCGCGGCGGTGAGGTCGTCTCGACCTCGGTGACGGTGAGCGCTGCGCCTGCGGAGGCGACCTGAACAGCCTTGTGGGTAGCCATACGCAGACCCTATCGACAGCAAATGGGGTCCGCCGGATATCGACCGGTATCTTGGGGCCTTGTGACGACCTCGGCCCTGGCCACTGCCAATCAGCTGGCGCTCATGCCGGACTTCCTCGATCCGATGACGTTGCTCGGGTACTTCGGCACCTGGGCCCTGGTCGGCCTTCTCGTGGTGATCTTCATCGAATCGGGCGTGCTGTTCCCGGTCTTACCGGGCGACTCGCTGCTGTTCGTGGCGGGCATGCTCGCCGCGGGCACCCATGCGCTGGCAGCCGAAGGTGGCGAGACGGTCAACTTCGCGCTCTGGCAGCTGCTGTTGTTCATCCCGATCGCCGCGATACTCGGCGGACAGGTCGGCTACTGGATCGGGCGCAATGTCGGGACGGCGATGTTCAAACCGGACGCCAAGCTCCTCAAGCAGCGTTACCTCGACGAGGCGCACGCCTTCTTCGATCAGCGCGGACCGTTCGCGATCGTCGTTGCGCGGTTCGTGCCGATCGTGCGGACGCTGGCGCCGCTCACCGCCGGCGCCGCGCGGATGAGCTACCCGGTGTTCACGTTCTTCAACGTCCTCGGCGCCGTTGTGTGGGGTGTCGGACTGACGCTGCTGGGATATTGGCTCGGCCAGTTCGAGGTCATCCAGAAGCTGCTCGAACCGATTTTCGTCGCGATCGTCGTGGTGTCCGTGCTGCCGATGGTGATCGAGTGGTACCGGCGCCGGAAGGCCGCCAAGCGGGAGGCAGGCGAAAACGCCTGACCAATCACCCGTGACGAGTGTGCGACTGTTCATCGACCCTCCTCGAGGGCGCGGATGAGGCTGGCCGAATCCCACGGGCCCTTGTGCCGTTTGCCGTTGATGAAGAACGTGGGTGTCGAGTTCAGGTCCATCGCCTCGGCGTCCTGGGCGTCGTCCTGCACGCGATGCAGCACCTTCGTCGGATGTACCCGGACGTCCTCGTCGAACCTTTCGAGATCCAGCCCGACCGTGTTGGCGTAGCGGTAGATGTCGGACCATTCCAGATCGTCCTGGTGCGCGAACAACTCCGCACCCATCTCGAAGTACTTGCCCTGAAGGCCGGCCGCTTCGGCGGCACGCGCCGCGTCGAAGGCGCGCGGATGCACCCGCTCCAGCGGCAGGTGGCGCCATACATAGCAGAGGTTGTCGTCGCCGAAATGCGCACGCACTTCGTCGATTCCACCGGTGGCGCGGCTGCAGAAGGGACACTCGTAGTCCCCGTACTCGATGAGCGTGAGTGCAGCGTCGGGATTTCCCCTGATGTGGTCGCGTCCGCGGTCGATGGGCCGGATGAGTTTGAGACCGATCGGTTCGGGCGGGCTGACCAGATCGGTGATGTGAAAGATCGCCCAGCCTGCGACGAAGGCGATGATCGACGCAGCGATCACACCGATGCGTGCCTGATCCTGCCGGGCCGGTTCGCTGATCGCGATGTCGACGATGAAAAGCGATATGGTGAAGCCGATTCCGGACAGCGCGGCACCACCCGCGACCCGTCTCAGCCGAAGCCCCGGCGCCAGCTGTCCGATTCCGGTGCGATTCATGAACCATGTGGCACCGGTGATCCCGATGAACTTGCCGACCACGAGCCCGGCGACGATGCCCCATGTCAACGGTGAGCGCGCCGCGGCGGCCAGGCTCGTGGCGTCGAGCCGCACCCCTGCGTTGACCAATGCGAACAACGGCAGCACCAGGAACGACACGTACGGCCCGACATCGGTCTGCAGACGCTCATTGATGGAAATGGATTGGCGCAGACGGCGGGTGGCCGTGCGCGCATACTCTGAGTTCGGTGACTGCCGGAACGCCCTCATCACCTCGACGGCGTCTTCGACCTGCCTACGCTCGGGCGCGAACACCGGGATCAGCAGCGCGAGCGTGACACCGGCGAGCGTTGGATGGATGCCGGCCAGATAGAGCGCGATCCACAGCGCGAAGCCCAGCGCCGCGTACGCGGGCCCGCGGGCGAGCGGCAGGAATCGCACAAGTGCGATCGCGACGAGCAGCAGCGCCGACACCGCCAGCGGCACCAACTGGATCGCGTCGGAGTAGAAAGCCGCGATCACGATCAGCGCGCCGACATCGTCGACGACGGCCAGCGTGAGCAGGAAGATCCGCAGGCGCCCAGGGAATTTCGGCTTGATGATGGCGAGCGCACCGACCAGAAACGCGGTGTCGGTGGAGATCACCACACCCCATGCCTGGACGTTCTCGCCCGACGGGTTGAGCAACAGGAAGATGACGGCGGGCAGCGCCAGTCCCGCGATCGCCGCGACGACGGGTACCGCAGCTCTGGACCGATCCGTGAGTTCCCCGATCTTGAACTCGCGGGTCACCTCGAGCCCGACGATGAAGAAGAAGAACGTCATCAAGCCGTCGTTGATCAGGTGCTTGACGGACATCTCGAAATGTCGGTCGCCGAACCCGACACCCACGTGGGTGTTCAGCAGGCTCCAATAAGCTTCCGCCCAGGGCGAATTCGCCCAGGCGATGGCGATGAGCGTGAACAACAGCAGCAACGCCGCCGCCGCATTTTCCCCAGGCTTGAACCGGGGCGGACCCGAGCGAACGATTCGGGGTGTCGCCGCGGATGTCACGTGTCGGATACCGCGTGCGCTGCTTCCATCAGCATCCAGCCCGACAGCTGAACGGACAGGTCGCGTTCGGGAATTTCGGAAGCATTGACCGCGCCCTCGACGAACTCGGCTTCCTTGCCTGCCAAGCTGGGGATCTCGGCGGTGCGGTCCCAGAACGCGGCGAACAGAGGCAGGTCCTCCACGGTCTGCCGGTTCTCCCACGCCGCCTCCGCGGAGGACAGCACCAGCTTGCGGGCGGTGTCTCGAGCCGTGTCGTCGTCGGCGTGGTCGCCCGGCAACGATGTCGCCACCAACGCGAGATAGCGCGCCAGGATCCCGTTGAACAGACCGCCGTCGCCGCCGCCCGCGCCCTTGATGATGCCGTCGTCGGCCATGTTGTCGCGCACCGCGGCGACGAGTCGATGCACCCGCTTCGCGTGGTTATCATCGTCGGTGCGTACGGCGAGTTCGGTTTCCAGGCCGAGAACCACGCCCTGACAGTAGGTGTACTGCGCGCGCACCATCGAGCCGGCCTTGACCCCGTCGAACACGAGGTGAGTCTCGGGGTCGATCAGCGTTTCATCGAGCCAGTCGGACATCTGCTGGGCCCGCCGCAGTCGGTCGTGGCGTGCCAGGAAGATCGCCGCCGGACCATTGGCGGGGGCGTTGAAGAACTGATCCTGCTTACGCCACGGGATCCCGCCGCCGTCCTCGGGCACCCACGCGTTGAGGAACTGTTCGGACAATTTGTCCAGCGCCTTGGGCCGCCCGATGCCCGTCAGTCGGCCTGCGCGTTCCAGCGCGATCGCCAGCCAGGCCATGTCGTCGTAATAGTCGTTGGTCCAACGGAGGTTGTTGCGCAGCCGGTGGCCGCGAATCTGCCGGGCGATCTTCTGCTCCCGGTCAGGCTTCGGGTCCCGGACCTGAGCATCGACGAGGCAGTCCAGCAGGTGCGCCTGCCACCAGTAGTGCCAGGTGCCGAACATCCGGTACTTGCGTGCCGCAGGCCAGGCGACGACGCCCAATTGTGTTCCCGGCACGGCCCAGAGCTTTTTCAGATGCCGCTTGGTGATCGCGGCCTCGGCACTGCCGGCGCGATTGGCCCATAGCTGATCCATGCCTAGATCCTGCCCTACCAGGCCGCCGAGATGTCCGCATGTCGAGCGATCCAGGCATGCATCGCGATGCCCGCGGCGACACTGGCATTGATGCTTCGGGTCGAGCCGAACTGGGCGATCGACACCGTGACAGCGGCACCGGCCCTTGCCTCCTCGGTGATGCCCGGCCCCTCCTGGCCGAAGATCAAGAGGCACTCCCGCGGCAGAGCGGTCGATTCCAGGCGCGCGGCACCCGGCACGTTGTCGACGGCGACGACGCTCAGCCCCGCGGCCGCCGCGAAGGCGAGCAGTTCGGCGGTGGTGTCGTGATGGCGCAGTCGTTGATACCGGTCGGTCACCATCGCCCCGCGACGGTTCCAGCGGCGCCGCCCAACGATGTGGACGGTGTCCACGGCGAACGCGTTGGCTGTGCGGACCACCGCGCCGATGTTCGCGTCGTTGCCGAAATTCTCGATCGCGATGTGCAGCGGATGTCTGCGCTCGTCGATATCGGCGACGATGGCCTCGCGCGTCCAATAGCGGTATGCGTCAACGACATTGCGGGTGTCACCGTCGCGCAGCAGCGCCGGATCGTAGCGTGGGTCCTCGGGCGGCGAGCCGGGCCAGGGACCGACGCCGGGACTTTCGCCCCATTCGGTGGGTCCCACATCACTCATGTGTGGTCCACAACGCCGCGTGCGTCCCGACCAGCGACAGCGTCGGATAGAGCAGCGCGGTGTTGATATCGCCCTGGGTACACAGCGTCACGGCAATCTGGACCGCCTCGCGCGAGCGCTCGGGCAGCACGAGCACCGACGCACCGTAGACATCGCAGGCATGGCTCAGCCCGGGTACGGGCAGCGTCGGAGCCATCAACACCATGGTCGGTCCGCCGCGCTTGCGCGATATGTCACGGTATTGCGTTGCCAGACCGTCGATCTGGAGCCCGAGGAGCATGTATCCACCGCCGGTGAACGCATCGGGATCGCCCAGCGCGGTGGGGTCGAGCATGGAGCCGTCCTCGCGGAACGCGTCGACGCTGGTGGTCTTGAGCGTGAGGCTGCTGCCGTCGTCCTTGGTCGATGGCAGTCCGACGGGGAACGCCGCGGGATAGGCGGTGGTGGTGCCCGCCATCCGGTCTCCGGTCGAATAGACGTAGACCCCGCGCACCTGGGATTGGTCACGCTGCGGTCCGAGACACACCGTGCCGGTCATCCTGTCGGGTTTCGACGTCGACAGCGGCTGCACGTCCAGGGCGCTCACATCACGGCAACTGCCGATCGCGGGCGCCTCGAGCGGATGCGCCAACGCACCGTAGAGCCCGAAGCGCAGGTCCTTCGGGTCGGCATGTGGACCGTCGCCCGAGGGCGCCGCGTCGACATCGATCAGCACGTTGTCGCCCTCGAAGCGCATGTTCGACACGGACATGTTCCAGCCCAGAAACGCCAGTGATTCGCCGACCGCGGCGGTCTGAGCGTCGTAGGCGTCGACGGTGGCCTCGTCGCCGGAACAGGACGAGACCACCAGGATGACCGCGGTCAGGGCCGCGAAGACCGAACGGACGGACACGGAGCGGGGGCTAAGTTCTGTCTCGGCCGCGGCCCACGACTTTCGTCACGGCCCGCACCAGGTTTCGTGGCACCATGCGGCCGCCGGTGGTGAGCGCCTTGTACTGCAGACCGGGCACGATCACCACCTTGCCCTTCGCGACATCGGCCATCGTCTCGCGAACCACGTCGTCCACCTCCAGCCACAGGAACGACGGGGTGTTCGCCATGTCGATGCCTGCCCTTTCGTGAAACTCGGTATGCACGAAGCCGGGGCACAACGCGTGCACGCCGACCCCGGTACCGCCGAGGCCGTTGGCCAGGCCTTCTGAGAACGCGACCACCCACGCCTTGGACGCCGAGTACGTCGACCCTCGCCCAGGCAGCAGCCCGGCGACGCTGGCGACGTTGAGCACCGTGCCTTCACCGGCCGCAAGCATCGCCGGCATCGCCGCATGCGTCAGCTGCATGACCGCCGTGACGTTGATGTCGAGCTGGGACTGCAGCATCGCGAGGTCTGCCGTCCAGAACTCGCCGGATGTGCCGATGCCGGCGTTGTTGACCAGCACCCGCACACCGGCGGCGAGCCGGTCGGCGACTTTCGCGCGGTCGGATGCCTCTGCGAGATCCGCGACCAGCACCTCGACGTTCGCGCCTACCTCGTCGTGCAACTCGGCGGCGAGGCGCTCCAGCCGCTGGACATCGCGCGCCACGAGCACGAGGTCGTAGCCGTCGACGGCGTATCTACGGGCGAAACCCGCCCCCAGCCCTGAGGTCGGTCCGGTGATCAATGCGACAGGGCGTGACATGCCCTAGAGCCTAGAGACTGCTCACCGCTGATAGTGCGGAGACTGCCGTCCATTTCGCGACTGCGGTGGCTGCGGCGGCGCCGCGGGACGGCGAACCGACTCGGCGGGACGCGCGGAGGCCTGGGTATACCGGGCCTGCGGTGCCTCGGCCCTGCCTGCAGGCACCTCGGAACGTGACGGCCCCGGCTTGATCGGACGGCTCGGCGATCCGCTGCGACGGGCGACGGACGGGGCGGCGTCGGTGGTCTGCGAGGTGGGTGGCAGCACACGCAGCAGGTCGTTGAACTGACGCACGGTGCGCAGGCCCTCGTCCCATTGCGCCCGCGTACTGGTGACCGGCATCGACACCAGCGTCCAGTGCTGCTCGTTCCACATGATCTCGGCGCAGTCCGGCGCGGTATGGGCGAACGTCACCATCCGGCGGTCGCAGGCGCGACGCGCCGCGTCGAGGTTGGTGGAGTAGACCATGCGCGGTCCGATCGCACCGAGCAGCCAGATGTCGTTCTCCCGCGGCTCTTTGATTCCCTTGAGCCGCAGATCGACCACGACGTTGGTGCCGACCTTGCGATGCAGGGCGATGACGGTGGCCACATCCTCGAGATCGAAGATGAACACCGCCTCGCCGCGAATCTGTCCGAGCACGACATTCTTGGCGTTGATGTCGCCGACCGTCGACATCACGCCGCGCTTCCAGCGCTTGAGGATGTCGCTCGACTCGTGCTCGTAGTCGAAGCCGTGCGACTTCGCCCAGGACTTGCGGCGGCGACCCAGTCCGCGTCGACGGTCGACGTCGACATATAGAAGTACCGCCGCACCCACGAAACAGAGCGCGGACAGCGTGAACCAGAGCGGGACCATTACGCCTAGCCTACTTCCAGGTGGTGCCCAATTCCGAACTCGAGCAGATCACAGCACCGTCACATACCGTCTAGCCAGCGAGAAAGGCCGCGGCGGCCAGCTCGAGGATTTCCGCACGGTCCGCGGCCACGATGAAGCCGGCCCCGATCGCGCGATCCAGCGCCGCGGTGAAGTGTTCGAGGTAGTCGGCCTCGCCGCCCGGGTAGAGCCTGTTCACGGTGTCCTTGTCGAACACCTCCCCCGAGCCGAACAGGAACGACATGGGGCTCTCGTCGGGCGCGGAGCCCGATGTCCGCGCGATCGGGACGTCGACCCAGGGGGTGCGCACTCCTCCGCCGGCGAGTCCGTGCTCGTCGAGCACCAGCGCAGGGGCGTCCCCTTCGGTCAGCGTGATGGGGCGCGCGGTGGGTGCTGGTTCGCCGGTGCGGACCCAGCTGTTCAGGCCCGCGACGGCGCTCTGCAGCACGTAATGATGCTGGGGGGCGAAGTTGATGCAGTACGAAAGGCTCGTTCCCATGAGGTCGCTGGTCGGCGCGTACGCCGCCACGATGTCATCGAGCGATGCGGCTCCGTTGTCGATGAAGCCGACACGAATCGTGTAGTTGTCGGCGTGGGCCGTCCCGGGAATCTCCCACACCCGCAGCCGGTCGTTGTCCGGCCTGCGGGCGTGGTGATAGCCGATTAGATGTCCGTCGAGCAGGTCGGTTTCGGTGATGACCGACAGCACCGGTACCCGCGGGGCGTCCAGGAACGGTGCTGGACGCGACTCTTCGAGTGCGCTGGTGCCCGCGAGGGGCGCACCGGCACCGAACCGCGAGTGCACGAGGAAGCCGTCGAAGACCGCGGCGTCGGCATCCACCTCGTTGACATAGGTGGTCAGGAACATCGCGGACTGCGACTCTCCGACCGCGAGAATGTGTTTCGGATTCAGACCGTCGACCGCACCGTCTCGGATCAGCCGACCGACCTGTGAGTAGATGTCGTAGGAGAACTGGTCTCCGGGATGGCTCAATGACGAATAGCGTTCGGGATTCTGGGCTTTCAGTGACATGTTGGCGCCGACCAGGCTGTCCCCGCCCTCGATGCCGACCTGTTGCGCCGACACCGCGACGTACACGTAGCCCGCTCGGGCGATCTCGCGATGTGCCATGAACCAGACTGCCGGAGCATCGATGCCCCCGCTGACGTTGAGCCATTCGACGATGACGGTGCCGTTGAACTCACCGGTCGGGCAGCACACCACGATGCGGGTCGTGTAGTCCGCATGGTCGTCGGTGGCGTAGGACCTGGCAGTGCCCGAGACGAAGAACTCCTCGGCGCCGTAACCCAGCGTGGCCAGGTCGTAGGCGCCGAGGAGCAGATTCGGATTACCGGCAACGGGTGATATCACGTCACCATCTTGCCGAAATCACATCAGCCGAGCACCAGTGCGTCGCCGTTGGCGCTCACGTTGACCGGCACGACGTCGCCGTCGTGCACCTCGCCGGCCAGCAGCAGCTTGGCGAGCTGGTCGCCGATGGCCTGCTGGATCAGCCTCCGCAGCGGGCGGGCGCCGTAGAGCGGGTCGAACCCGCGCTCGGCCAGCCACTGCTTGGCGGGCAGCGACACCTCGAGGGTGAGCCTGCGCTGCTGCAGTCGCTTGGCCAGCTGTTGCAGTTGGATGTCGACGATCTGAACGAGCTCACTCTCGTCGAGCGGATCGAAGACGATGACGTCGTCGAGCCGGTTGATGAACTCGGGTTTGAACGCCGAGCGCACCGCCGCCATCACCTGCTCCTCGGTGCCACCGGCGCCGAGGTTGCTCGTCAGGATCAGGATCGTGTTGCGGAAGTCGACCGTACGGCCCTGGCCGTCGGTCAGCCTGCCCTCGTCGAGGACAGCAAGCAACACGTCGAACACATCCGGGTGCGCCTTCTCGATCTCGTCGAACAGGATCACCGAGTACGGGCGCCTGCGGACCGCTTCGGTCAACTGACCGCCTTGGTCGTAACCGACGTAGCCGGGAGGCGCACCGACGAGGCGGGCCACCGAGTGCTTCTCGCCGTACTCGCTCATGTCGATGCGGATCATTGCCCGTTCGTCGTCGAAGAGAAACTCCGCCAACGCCTTTGCGAGCTCGGTCTTACCCACACCGGTGGGTCCGAGGAACATGAACGACCCCGTCGGCCGGTTCGGGTCGGCGACGCCTGCACGGCTTCTGCGAACCGCATCAGACACTGCCTGCACGGCCTTGCGCTGGCCGACGACGCGCTTGCCGAGTTCGTCTTCCATGCGAAGCAGCTTGGCCGTCTCGCCCTCGAGCATCCGGCCCGCCGGAATGCCGGTCCACGCCGACACGACATCAGCGATGTCGTCGGGCCCTACCTCCTCCTTGAGCATCACGTCTTCATGCGCCTGTGCGCTCGGGATGGCCGCGTCGAGCTTCTTCTCGAGCTCCGGGATGCGTCCGTAACGGAGCTCAGAAGCCTTGGCGAGGTCGCCGTCGCGTTCGGCTCGGTCGGCCTCGCCACGGAGCGTATCGAGCTGCTCCTTGAGCTCACGAACGATGTCGATCGCGTTCTTCTCGTTCTGCCACCGGGTGGTCAGCTCCGCCAGCTTCTCTTTGTGGTCGGCGAGTTCGGCGCGCAGCTTGACCAACCGGTCCTTGCTGGCGTCGTCCTCCTCTTTGGTCAGCGCCATCTCTTCGATCTCGAGGCGACGCACGAGTCGCTCGACCTCATCGATCTCGACGGGCCGCGAGTCGATCTCCATCCGCAGCCGGGACGCGGCCTCATCGACCAGGTCGATGGCCTTATCCGGCAGGAAGCGGGCGGTGATGTAGCGGTCCGACAGCGTGGCCGCGGATACCAGCGCGGAGTCGGTGATCCGCACACCGTGGTGCACCTCGTAGCGGTCCTTCAATCCGCGCAGGATGCCGACGGTGTCCTCCACCGACGGCTCGCCGACCAGCACCTGCTGGAATCGCCGCTCGAGCGCGGCGTCCTTCTCGATGTACTTGCGGTACTCGTCGAGGGTGGTGGCGCCGACCAGACGCAGCTCACCGCGGGCCAGCATCGGCTTGATCATGTTGCCCGCGTCCATCGCGCCCTCGCCGGACGCGCCTGCGCCGACGATGGTGTGCAACTCGTCGATGAACGTGATGATCTGTCCGGCCGAGTTCTTGATGTCGTCGAGCACGGCCTTGAGCCGCTCCTCGAACTCACCGCGATACTTCGCGCCCGCGACCATCGAGCCCAGGTCGAGCGAGACGACGGTCTTGTCGCGCAGGCTCTCCGGAACGTCGCCGGCGATGATGCGCTGGGCCAGGCCCTCGACGATCGCCGTCTTACCGACGCCGGGCTCGCCGATCAGCACCGGGTTGTTCTTGGTGCGACGGCTCAGGACCTGGATGACGCGACGAATCTCGTTGTCGCGCCCGATAACCGGGTCGAGCTTGCCTTCCCTGGCGCGGGCGGTCAGATCGGTGGAGTACTTCTCCAACGCCTGATAGGTGGCCTCGGGATCGGCGCTGGTGACCCGCGCGCTGCCGCGCACGTTGGTGAACGCTTCGCGCAGCGCCTGCGGTGAGGCGCCGTGGTTCGTGAGCAGCTTGGCGGTGTCCGAGTCACCGGTGGCCAGGCCGACGAGCAGGTGCTCGGTGGAGACGTATTCGTCGTCCATCTCCGTCGCCAGGTGGGTGGCCGTGGTGATCGCAGCGATGGACTGGGGAGCCAGTTGTGGCTGCGAGGCCGAGCCGGATGCGCTGGGCAACCGGTCGAGCAGGCGCTGCGTCTCGGCGCGGATTGTCGCGGGTTCGACGCCGACGGCCTCCAGCAAGGGGGCGGCAATGCCATCGTTCTGAGTGAGCAGCGCCATCAACAAATGGGCGGGCGTGATCTGAGGGTTGCCCGCGGCGGTAGCCGCTTGCAGCGCCGAAGTCAGGGCCGCCTGGGTTTTGGTCGTCGGATTAAACGAGTCCACGACACCTCCCTTTCTTGTACAGAGGGCCGCGCGAACGGCCCTTGAGATGCTTGTCCTGTTGTTCAACGCCGTCAATGTTGAGTCTGTTCCGCTCAACTTTAACTATTTTCGGCAACACGCCGTCGGGGCGTACCCGTCGGCACGCCCGGCATCGGCCACGCTGGACAAATGCGTCTGATCCTCGGTCTCATCGTTGCGCTGTGCTGATGGTCCTCTCAGCCGGGATGCGCCGCGCGGACGGTTTCGAAGCGGGGTGGTACGCGAGCAGGAAGACCGACGGACCGACAACCATCACCGTCATGTCGGTGGCCGTCGCAGGCAATCCCCCGTCTCGAGCAATTGCCAACGTCAGATTCGCCGCGGCCAATCACGCCGACCCCAAGGTTCTGGACGTCGACTTCGTCCGCGAGAGCGCCCAGTGGAAAGCCTGCCGCTATAGCGCGAGCCCGACCGCTTAGCCCTACGCTCAGGTAGCCGTCGTCGCTCGTCCCCGAGGGGGAACAGATTTGGACCTGAACACCGTCACGGAGGTGGTCCGGCAGCCGCTCGATCCGCCAGGGGCCCAATGGCGCACCGGTGACGCCTTTCTCGCGGGTGGCACGTGGCTGTTCTCCGACCCACAAGTTGCGTTGCGACGGCTCATCGACCTGATGCCGCTTGGCTGGGACGCGCTGACGGCCAGTGATGCCGGGCTCGAGATCGGGGCGATGAGCACGATCCGCGACCTCTATGCATTCCGGGCGCCCGGCGACTGGTCGGCCGCTCCGCTGTTCACCACCAGCTGCGAAGCGTTCCTCGCCTCGTTCAAGGTGTGGAACAGCGCGACGGTCGGGGGCAACATCTGCATGTCCCTGCCCGCCGGTCCGATGATCACGATGACCGTCGCACTCGAGGCCAGCTACACCCTGCGCGCACCCGATGGGTCCGAGCGCATCGTCGACGCCGCCAACTTCGTCACCGGTAACAACGCCAACATCCTTGCGCCGGGTGAAGTGCTGAGGAAGATCGACGTTCCCGCGAGCGCACTGCGCAAGCGGCATACGCACAGGCGCTTCACGCTGACCCACCTCGGCCGGTCGACGATCTTCATCATCGCGACTCAACAACAGGAGGCCGATGACCTGCTGCTGACGATCACCGCCGCCACCACCCACCCTGTCCGCCTGGCGTTCGATTCGATGCCGGACGCCGACGCTCTGGCACGCCGTATCGACGAACTGCCAGAAGCACTCTGGTTCGACGACCCCAACGGAAGTCCGGACCATCGGCACCACCTCGCCAGGCACTTCGCCGAGGAGATTCGCGCCGAGTTCTGCTCAGGTGGTCGGTCATGACCTACACCGTCAACGGCACGGCATTCGACGAGGAGCCCAGGCCGGGGCAGTGTCTGCGCACGTTCGTCCGCTCCCTGGGTTGCCACGGTGTCAAAAAGGGTTGCGACGCAGGCGATTGCGGGGCATGCACCGTCTGGCTCGACGGCAACCCGGTGCACAGCTGCATCACCCCGGCGTTCCGCGCCGAGGGGCGCGACGTCACCACCATCGAGGGACTCGGCACCCCGGACAACCTGCATCCGATACAGCAGCAGTTCCTGGACGCCCCCGGATTCCAATGCGGTTTCTGCACAGCGGGAATGATCATGACGTCGGCCACCTTCACCGACACCCAGAAGCTGGATCTGCCGCGCGCTCTGAAAGGAAACCTCTGCCGCTGCACCGGCTATCGCGCCATCGAAGACGCGGTCAACGGCGTGAAAAGCGTCCAGGACGCACCACCCGGTCAGGCCGTGGGCGCCAGCGTCGTGGCACCGTCGGCCGCCGGAGTGGTGACTGGCACGGCGGAGTTCACCATGGACACCGAGATGCCGGGGATGCTGCATCTCAAGGTGCTGCATTCCCCGCATGCCCACGCACGGGTCATCTCCATAGACACGTCCGCCGCCCTCGACGTCCCGGGCGTGCACCGCGTCTACACATGGCAGGACGTGCCCCGGAAGCGTTACAGCACAGCGATTCACACCGACCATCTGGTGGATCCCGACGACACCTACATGCTCGACAACGTCATGCGGTTCGTGGGCCAGCGAGTCGTGGCCGTTGTCGCCGACTCGGTCGGCGCCGCCGAAGAGGGTTGCCGCAGGGTCGCCGTGGAATACGAGACGCTGCCCGCGGTCTTCGACCCGGAGGAGGCGATGGCCGACGGCGCACCTCAGTTGCACAGCTACGACGACCCGTTCGCCCACGACAAGGCGCGCAACATCCTGCTCGAACTACACGGCGAGGTCGGCGACGTCGCCGCCGGATTCGTCGAAGCCGACGTGATCCACGAGGCCACCTACTTCACGCCACGCGTCCAGCACGCGCACCTCGAAACACACGGTTCGATCGCGTGGGTAGAGGACGGCCGGCTGCACGTGCGGACCAGCTCGCAGTCGCCGTCGGTCGCGAAACTCAAACTCTCCCACCTGTTCGACCTTCGGCCCGACCAGCTCCGCGTGTTCTGCATGAGGGTCGGCGGCGGGTTCGGCGGTAAGCAGGAGGTGATCTCCGAGGATCTGGTGTCCCTGGCGGCGCTGGACACCGGTCAGCCCGTCTGCTGGGAGTACACCCGCGAGGAGGAGTTCACGACGGCGTCACCGCGCCATCCGATGAAGATCACCGTGAAGCTCGGCGCGAAGGCCGACGGAACACTGACCGCATTCCAGTTCCGCAACGTGTCCAACACCGGCGCATACGGCAACCACGGCGGCGAGACGTTGTTCGCGGGCGGCGCCGCTCTCATGCAATACCGTTGCCCCAACAAAAAGTTCGACGGCTACTCCGTCTACACGAACACCGTGCCCAGCGGTGCGCTGCGCGGCTACGGCATGACCCAGCCGTCGTTCGCGGTGGAGTCTGCGATGACCGAGTTGGCGCTCGCACTCGATATCGATCCGCTGGAGTTGCGTCGCCGCAACGTCGTTCAGCCCGGTGACGCACTGGTGGCCATCGGCGAGCACCCCGAGGATGTGTCATTCACCGAGGACGGCCTGGCCGCATGCATCGACCTCGTCGACGATGCGATGCGCGGCAGGCCCGCCGACCCGGACCTGGGCCCGGAGTGGCTTTTCGGCACCGGGACCGCCAGTTCCATTCACGAAACCGCCCCGCCGACCGACCACGTCTCGGAGGCGTGGGCCACCCTGCGCGACGACGGCGTCTACGAGATCGCAGTGGGCACCGTCGAATTCGGCGAGGGCACCTCGACAGCACATGTGCAGATCGCGGCGAGCGTGCTCGGCACCACTCCGTCGCGGGTGCACCTCGTGCAATCCGACACGGACAGGAACGGTTTCGACACCGGAGCGTTCGCGAGCGCGGGTCTGTTCGTCTCAGGTAACGCCGTGCAGTACGCCTCGACCGCGCTCCGGGACAGCATTCTGCACTTCGCCGCGCGTCACTCCGGTGTCGACGTCAGCGAGTGTTCGATGGACGACGACGGGGTGACGTGTGCTGATGTCCGGTTGACGCTGGCGCAGCTGCTCGAGGCCGCCAGAGAACGCGGCACGCGGCTCACCGTGTCGCGCAAGGCTTACGGTTCGCCGCGCAGCGTCACGTCCAACGTCCACGGCTTCCGCATCGCGGTGCACCGGATCACCGGCGAGTTCCGCATTCTGTACAGCGTGCACGCGGCCGATCCCGGTGTCGTGATCAACCCTCAGCAAGTCCGCGGCCAGATCGAGGGCGGTGTGGCGCAGGCCATCGGCTTTGCGCTGACCGAAAACTTCCATGTCGACGACGACGGGGTGATGATCAACCCCAACCTGCGGAACTATCGCATCCCCACCTATGCAGACATCCCGCGCACCGAGGTCCTGCTCGTCGAAACCCACGACTCGGTGGGCCCGATGAAGTCGAAGGGTATCGGCGAATCCAACGTCAACCCGGTGGCGCCTGCGCTCGCCAACGCGCTGCAGGACGCCACGGGGGTCCGGTATCGAGATCTGCCGTTCACCCCCGAGCGAATCTATCGCCGCCTCAACGAGCACAATCTCACTCCCGCAACCTGATTGGCAGGACATGGATACGACAGGCGTCACCGGTACCGGGGTAACGGTCATCATCGGCCAGCGCATCCGGCCGGGCCAAGACCACGCGTTCGCGGTGTGGGAGTCGACCGTGAACCGGGAAGCCGCCAAGTATCCAGGCTTCATCGCAGTCGAGGTCAGTCCGCCCACCGCTGTGCAACCCGAGTGGATAATCGTCTACCGGTTCGACTCGATCGCGAACGTGCAGGCGTGGCTCAACAGCGCCACCCGTCAGCAGCTGCTGGTCGAGGCCGAGCAATACTTCGACGGACCCGGCACTCAGCAGGTCATCGGCGGCGGCCGGCAGTCGGACTCGTTGGTCACCGTCGTGGTCACCCATCGAGTCGATCCGGCTTCCATCGACGAGTTTCTCTCCTGGCAAGACCGGCTTCGACTGGCGGAGAGCTCTTTCCCCGGGTTCCGCGGGACCGAGCTGTTCCGTCCAGTCGAGGGCATCCAGGAAGAATGGACCGCGCTGTATCGCTACAACACCGCCGACGATCTCGATCGCTGGCTGCTTTCGGAAGAACGCAAGAAGCTTCTCGCCGAAGGGGAGAAGTTCAAGGACTACCAATCCAGGACGATCGACAACTCGTTCGGCAGCTGGTTCGCCTTCGATGACAAGGGCGCCGAAGTCCCGCCTCCGTCGAACTTCAAGAGCTCGCTTGCGGTGTGGGTCGGCGTCTATCCCACTGTCGTGTTGATCTCTCTCGCGCTGTGGCCGTTGAAGTTGCCGCTGTGGCTCAACCTGATGATCGGAAACCTGTTGTCCAGCTTGGCGCTCGGCTACTTCGTGATGCCGCACTTCGTCAACCCGCTGCTGAAGAACTGGCTGCGGCCGCCCGCCGATGTCTCCGTGACCAAGACCAACTGGCGTGGATTCGGCCTCATCCTCGTCGTGATGGCGATCTTGGGTACGTTCTTCTACATCGTGACGAAGGTGCTCTTGCACATGCCCTAGCGGCCGCCGAGCGGTATCGGGCCTGCCGGCATCTTGGGGAGCGTCGCCGTCAGCTTGGGCGCCACCGTCTTCGCGTCCGGCGTGGAGCGTTCGAAGGTGTACTTGCGGACCTCCTGGCCATTGGGAGTGGTCCCCGCCACGAGTAGATCGGCTCCGTAGACGGTGCTGGTCGTCGCAATGGTTGCGCCAGGGGTCGCCCCACCGAACGGTACGAACGAAGCGATCTCGCCGTACTCGACGTTCTCGGCATGGTGGTTGGGACTCTCCAGGTACATCTTGGGCTGTCCTTCGAGCTTTGAGCCCGATGACCAGACGCGCACCGTGCCCTTGCCACCGAGCTGGCTGGTGACGATGCTCATCGCGCCGCCCTCACCACCTGCGACCCAACCCGTGGACAATGCGACGCCGTCCTTGTAGTTCTCGTCGTACGCCATGAACTGCGAGGTCATTCTCGGGTCGCTCGGCTTACCCGAATGTTCTTGCGTCGCGGTGCCATTGGCCTGTGCCCGCGCCGTCGGCGTGTAGAGGTCCCACCGGAACGACTTGACCAGTGGCGGGTCACCGGGACCGGGCGCTGTCACAATGCTCTGTCGTCCCGATCCGAATTCGACCATCCCCGTGGTCATGGTGACCCCCGTTTGAGATCCGGGGTAGGGCGTGAACGTGGAGAACACGTCGGGCGCCTTGCCCGCCTCGGACGGCAGAGTCGAGGAGTACACCTTCACCTCAGATTCCGTTCCCGGACCCGTCCCGACGATGATGTTGTCGGCCATCGCATTTCCGTCGATGTCAGCGCCCGCGACTGTCACGCCGCCGGTGAAGCCGGAGTCGAACGGCTCGAAGCGAATGATCTCCGATTTGAACAGCCCGAGGTTGGTGTCGTTACCGTCGTATGCGACGACCTCTGGAGCCACCCCCTTGCCGGTGCCGACGAGCAGATCGAGAATCATGTCACCGTTCACGTCAGCCATCGCGACTGACGGTGTGCCCTCGTAGTCCGGGAATGGGATAACGGTCTGTAATACCTTGTCGCCGTTGCCATCCCGGATCTCGACCGAGGCCGGCTTCCCATTGGATCCCGGTATCGCCACGGCGTACGTCGACACTTCGGGAATGACGTTGATGGTGGCCATCAGCCCGTTGTCCTCGTGGTTGAGGCGGTGGCAGTGGATCACGTAGGTGCCCGCGAACTCGAGGAACTCCTGGCGAAGGGTCAGAGTCGCCGGTGTGCTCACGACGTGCATGTCGTTGAATATCGGTGCGGGCACATTGACGTTGTCGAGTCCCCACGGTTCCACACCCGTCTTACCGCGGTGCGGATCGTCGATCGACATCACCTGAAAGTCGTTGACGTGGATGTGCATCGGATGCGCATCGTTGTTCATGTTGATGATCTTCCACTCCTCAACGGAGTTGAGCCGTGGCTGGATCAGCGTGGTGTTCGGGAACCCGCTGGGCTCGAACATGTAGATGACGGCCTTGGGGTCGTCATTGCTGGCGAGGCCACCGCCGATGGTGTCGGTGATCGTCATCTCCCGGGTGACGGCTGGCGTCATCACCGACGTGTCGACGAACGACGTGTACGCGTCGAGGTTCTGGCCAGGTTCGAAGGCCGTGGTCTGACCCTGTCCGCTGGTGTCCTGCGTGGCACGGATCAGCGTCTGCGTGGGGAACACAAAGAACCCGTCGGCGAAGCTGAGGAACTTCGGATCCACCGTGAGAGTGCCGAGCACAGCGGGCGTATTCTTGGTGCCGTTGTTCGTATACAGCACACCGGGATTCACGATCGGCTTGGCGTTTGGATCCGGCGGGAACTCCAGGACCAGGTCGCCTTCCTTCGGCATCGTCACCGCGATCGCGTAGCGCGATCCTGGTGGGACGCTCAGCGTCGTTCCGTCACCGAAGACCGGGCGACCGACCTGAGTGTAGGGATTGCCGTCCTGCCCGACGATGGCGAATTTCGGATGGTTACCGGTAGCAGTCTCCGTCAATCTCACTGTCATGTAGGCGATGTCGCTGATGTTGGCCACCACCCAGATCTCCGTCTGGCCCGGTTTCAGTTTCAGCTCCGGCTGGAACTGGCCGTTCACCGTGAACTGCACATCGCGCTGATTCTCCGGCAGTGACGCGTTCTCGGCGATCTTCGTCGTCGGGCTGTCGAAGCTCATCAGGTTCGACGGGATGAACTGTGTCTGACCGCGGTTGTTCTTCGGCGACAGCGGTCCAGACCACCACGGCGTCAGATACTGCGACCCCATGGCGGTATCGGCGATGTTCACCGGGGCCAGGCTTGGCTGATATGTGCCGTCGGCCAGCTCCGATCCCTCGGGCGGCTTCAGCGTGCTCGCCCACTGCGGCCAGCTGTAGTTGTTGAGCTGATGTCCCTTGCCGTTGCGGTCGAACACGTAATTGTACTGAATTGCCATGTCGCGGACGGGAATATTGTTCTGTGTGACGAGCGGAAGATTGCCGTCGGGGCGGCCGATCTCCAGCAGCCCGGCCAGCCCGGCGTAGGTCTGCTGCGACGTCATCGTGTGGCGGTGACTGTGGTACCAGTACAGGCCGTTGGGCATGTTCTTGGGCACGTCGTAGGTGTAGGTGTTGCCCATCCCTGCGGGAATCGACAACAACACATTGTCGGCATTGCCCGTCGGGCTGACGTGTAGTCCATGGGTATGCAAATTCAGCGGCGCCTCGGTGAGAGGCGGCGGGTATATCGGTACATCACCCCCCTTGGGCGTCATGGCAGGGTCGTAGAAATCCGCAATGGTCAGATTCTGAAGGTCGTTGTCGTAGTGGACGATCAGCTTCTCGCCGGGGTCCACACGCAGCGTGGGCGCGGGGTAGAGGTTGTCACCCTTCGTCGATCCGTCCGACGCGGTTCCCTTGATGAGGTCGTAGCCGAAGATGAGGAAGTTGGTGACCGGCTCCTTGACGGTGTCGAGGTTGACCGTGGCCTGGTGTGCCGACAGCCGCACCTCGAGCACCCCGTCCTTGCTGGAGAGCCGCACCGGTTCCTTGAACGGCGCGGGCTTACCGTCGGGGCCGGCATTCACACCTGCCTGCGGCGGAGGCGCCTCCTTTTCACGCGAGCAGGCCACCATCGCGGCGATCATGGAGACGACCAGAATCAGCGCCAGGATTACGCGTGACTTCCCTCGACTGAGACGCATGGCGTCCCCATTTCCCCACAATGTGGCTAAGAACCGGCGCTGGACATGCGTCACAGTACGTCGGGGGACTTGGCTGTCGTGGCACTTCTCGCCGTGTCAGATGGCGGTCTCCTGCGCGGACAGCGCCATCCACTGTCCGCTCTGCAATTCAAAGACGTCGGTGAATCGCTCGACGCCGATCACCGTCTCGCCCTGGATCAACGTGTTGAGGCCGTGGATCACCGCGGTGTTGCCTGCGATGTCGACGATCTGGTCGGACGGATTCATCGTGAAGGGCAGTGGCGCCATGCTCGCGATCTCCTCGGCACGGCTGATCAGATGGCCTTCCGAGTTGACGTGTTTGAAGGTCGGGCCCAGGATCGCCTCGACGGTCGGGCCATCGCCGTAGGTGATCGCCTTCAGCCACCGCATCTCCTGGGCGAGCACGTCGGCACACGGTCCCACCGCGAACGGCAGCGGTGCACCGGTCGCCGCATCGGAGCAGGTGTCGGCACTCGCCGACGCGGGTGCGTAGATCGCGATGGCCGATAGAGCGGACGCAAGAGCCAGCCCCGTCGTGAACGTCCGGCTTCTCCGGTGTGTCCATCGGTTCATACGATCCGTCCTCCCGGTCAATGATTGCTAGGTTGCTTGTCGAATGATGCGACGAAAGGGCGACCATTGTCGGGTAATTGGGGATCGGTGCTGATCGAGCTCATTCCGCTCGCACTGGTTGTCGCGCTGTCTCCGTTGTCGATCATCCCCGCGGTACTCGTATTGCACACCCCCCGGCCGCGACCGACCGGGCTGTCCTTCCTGGCCGGCTGGTTGGTCGGGCTGACCGTGCTGACTCTGATCTTCATCGAGATTTCCAGCCTTATCGGCGGCGTTCGCGGTAAGCCGCCGAGCTGGGCGTCGTGGCTGCGCATCGTCGTCGGCGCCGCGCTGATCGTCTTCGGCATCTACCGATGGCTCAAACGCAACAAGTCGGCCCACACCCCGAAATGGATGCAGAGCCTGTCGAAACTCACCCCCGCGCGCGCCGGTGCGGCGGGATTCGCGCTCACCATCGTCAATCCCAAGGTGCTGTTCATCTGTGCCGCAGCGGGTTTGGCGATCGGCAGTGCCGGACTCGATTCGTCACGAGTGTGGATTGCCGAACTGTGGTACGTCCTCGTCGCGGGTTCGACGGTAGCGCTGCCGATCCTGGCCTACGCCGTATCGGGTGACCGGCTCGACGCGCCGCTCGCACGGCTCAAGGACTGGATGGAGCGTCAGCACGCCGTCCTCGTCGCGATAATCCTGGTCGTGATCGGTATCATGGTTCTGTACAAGGGAATTCACGCCCTCTAGCCACTCAGGGCAGGCCGAGTTCGTCGGCGTCTGCGGTGAGATAACGCGTGACCGTCGGCGCGATCAGGCGCTCCAACTCATCGCCGGACAGTGTCGCCAGCGGCGGGACCTTCATGACGTAGCGCAGTACGGCCGTCCCGACAAGCTGGCTCGCGGCGAGCATCGCGCGCAGGCTGTCCTGTTCCCCGCCGCCCAGCACGCCGGACACCGCAGTCAGCACGTAGTTCTGGACGAACGCGCGGAACGCTTCATGGGCGTCGGGGTTGGACGTGGCCGACTGCAGCATCGCCACCATGCTGGGACCGGTGTCGGGTGACTCCCAGATTCGCAGGTAGGTCCGCACCATGCGGGTGCCGATGTCGGGGTCATCGTCTGGGCCACCGGTGAGCGCGGCGACCAGGTTGCCCGGATCGATGATGAGCCGCAGCGATTCACGGAACAGGTCGGCCTTCGAGCCGAACAGATACAGCACCATCGACGGATCGACGTGCGCGTCGTCGGCGATCGCCCGCAGTGTCGTCTTCTCGTAGCCGTCCGTGGCGAACCGAACCTTCGCCGCCGCCAGCACGGCATCCCTGGACACCGGCCCACCCTGGCGTCGGCCCCGCCGCTTTGTCGTCTTGGCTGGTGAAGGCATCTTTCGAGACTAGCATTTCAATGCCAGTTGAAATAATTACCACACCGCGATACGCTCAACACCGATTAATTCAACATTGAATGAAAAAGGGGCGATGATGGTCACCGACACCGTGTCGCGGCACACTCACGAAGCACCCGTGCACGAACAGTCCGCGGTGGTCCGCGCGACGGGCATCGTCGTGGCACTCACAATCGGCCTGGCGATCGTCGCGATAGCGTTCGCGCTGCCCGCGGCACGGACTGCGCCGCACAACGTGCCGATCGGCGTTGCCGGCCCGCAGGCCGCGAGTGGGCAAATCGCCACGACCCTGGAAAAGCAGGCTCCCGGCGCTTTCAAGGTCACCTATTATCCGGGCGAGGCGGCGCTGCGCGACGCGATCCACAACCGTGACGTCTACGGCGGACTGGCTTTCGGCCCCGACGGACAGAGCATGTTGATCGCCACGGGCGGTAGTCCGATGGTCGCGCAGATACTCACACAGATCGGCAACGGCATGGCCCAGCAGGCGGGGATGCCGATACAGACCGAGGACCTGGCCCCGCCGACGACCGGCGATCCGCGCGGCGTCGGATTGGCGGCATCCGCACTGCCGATCACCATGGCCGGACTTCTGCCCGCCATCGCCTTGTTGTCGGTTCTCAAGCGTGAGGTGTGGACCCGTTTCGCCGCAACAGTGGTTTTCTCTGCGCTGGCAGGCGTCACGGTCGCGGCACTCCTGAAGTACGTCTTCGGGTCCATCGACACGAACTTCTGGGGTGTCGCCGCCGGGCTCGCCCTGGGCGTGATGGCCATGGCGTTGTCCATTCTCGGGCTCGGTTCGCTGTTCGGTCGTGCCGGGATGATCGGCGGCGCGGTGCTGGCACTGCTGCTGGGCAATCCCCTGTCGGGCCTCAACAGCGCACCGGAATTGCTGCCAAGCGGCTGGGGTGAGCTGGGGCAATGGCTTCCACAAGGTGCCAATGGCGCGCTGCTGCGGTCGATGGCGTTCTTCGATGGAGCAGGCGGTGCCCTGCCGATCGTAGTGCTGACCTGCTGGTCGCTGGTCGGCGTTGTGCTGATCCTGATCGCTGCGGCGCGACAGCAGAGCCCCTCAGCGACGTGACTTAGTATCGAACGGCGTGGGACTCGACGACCGTGAGGCGCTGCGCACGCTGCGCGACACGGTCGATCCCGCGCTCGGCTCCGACGAACTGATCCGGCGGTTTTACACCCGCTGGTTCGCGATCGACATGTCCGTCCGGGAACTGTTTCCCCCGGATATGACGGCTCAGCGAAGCGCATTCGCGCAGGCAGTGACGTGGGTGTTCGGTGAGCTGGTCGCCCAGCGGGCCCAGGAGCCCGTGGCCTTCCTCGCGCAGCTCGGCCGTGATCACCGGAAATACGGTGTGACACAACGGCATTACGACAGCATGCAGGATGCTCTGCTGACCACATTTCGCACTCAGCTGATCGAAGGATGGGACGACCGGCTCGCGGAGGCGGCCCACGACGCGGTCGCCCTACTCGTCGGGGTGATGCGAGGCGCCGCAGACGCCGAGAAGGGCCCGCCGTATTGCGATGGCACGGTGATCGAAACCATCCGAGCGACGCGGGACGTCTCGGTGATCCGGCTGCAACTCGACCACCCGTTGTATTACCACCCAGGGCAGTACGTCACTGTTCAGGTCCCGCAATGGCCGCGACGGTGGCGCTACCTGAGCCCGTCGATCCCCGCCGACCGCGGCGGTGGCATCGAGTTCCACATCCGTTCGGTACCCGGCGGCATGGTGAGCCCGGCGATCGTCGGTGAGACGAAGCCGGGCGATCGCTGGCGGATGTCCAACCCGCACGGCGGGATGCACGTCGACCGTGACGGCGGCGACGTCCTGATGGTCGCGGGCGGCACCGGCCTGGCCCCGTTGCGAACGCTGATCATGGACCTCACCCGCAAGGCCATCAACCCGCGGGTGCATCTGTTCTTCGGGGCCCGCTACCCGTGCGACCTGTACGACCTGCGCACGCTGTGGCAGATCGCCGCGCAGAACCCGTGGCTGTCGGTGACTCCGGTATCGGAGTACCGGACGGACCCGCCGTGGGCCGCCGACTTCCCCGATGTGCAGCCGCCGCGCGGCCTGCACGTCCGCCAGACCGGAACACTGCCGGAGGTCGTCACCGGATACGGCAGCTGGGGTGACCGGCAGATCCTGATCTGCGGAAGCCCGGATATGGTCGAGGCCACCAAGACGGCCTTGCTCGCCAAAGGTGCTCCCGCCGAACGTATTCAGCACGACCCACTGACAGGCTGACGTACTGCGAACCCCGCCGGCCATTTCGTCGAGGAGTCGTAATAGATGTCCGCGAGCGACGTATTCGTCAGATCGGCGCCGGTCAGGTCCGCAGATTTGAGGAGGGGAACGTCGCATCGGACACGGTGACGCAGGTCAACCTCCCGTGGAAGGATCATCAGTCATGATCGACTTCGAACGCGTCACGCTGCAGGATCCGTCGTCGTCGATGACGGCCACATTCGTACCTGCGGCCGGCATGCTCGGCACCTCGCTTGCCGACGGCGCCGACGAGTTCCTGGGCCAGCGCCGTGGACTGGACGCCTACGTGAGCAACGGCAAGACGATGGGGATACCGATCCTGTACCCGTGGGCAAACCGGTTGAGCGCCAGCGAGTATGAGAGCGACGGCACCGTGGTCACGCTGACCCCCGGGGAGGGCGGAGTGCGCGCCGACGAACACGGTCTGCCCATCCACGGCGTGCTGGCCGCCTATCCGGGCTGGCAGGTCAGGGAGCGCAGGCAGAACTCGCTGACCGCCGCGCTGGACTTCGGCGCACAGCCCGAACTGCTCGCGTCATTCCCGTTTCCCCATGTGCTCACCCAGAGCGTCACGCTTTTCGGCCGCAGACTCACCATCGAGACCACCGTGACGGCGACCGGATCGGCATCGGTGCCGTTGTGTTTCGGCTATCACCCGTATTTCACCATTCCCGGTGTGCCGCGCGGGGAATGGCAACTGACCACTCCGGCGATGCGTCGACTTCCGGTGGACGAGCGGGGCATTCCGACAGGGGCGCACGAGGACTGGAAAGCGCACACCGAAGAGCTGAAGGCGACCACGTACGACGACGGCTTCGACCACGTTCCCGACGATGCGCTGTTCTCACTGGCAGGCGGTGGACGCCGCATCGACATCGCATTCGAGCAGGGCTATCCGGCCTCTCAGATTTTCGCCCCGGGCGCCGACGACCTGGTGGCCATCGAGCCGATGGCCGCACCGACCGACGCTCTGCGCCGCGGCGACTACCGCAGCGCGGTGCCCGGAAAGCCGGTGACGGCAAGGTTTTCCGTCACAGTGACCTAGCGCTTGTTGCGCGGCTGCCAGACCACCAGCGCCGTGCTCTTGGACCTTGGCTGGGCGCGCAACTCGTCGATCTCGCGTGCCATTTCCTGCAGGCGGGTCTGCAGCGCGTCGACCTGATTGGTCAGCTCGATGATCCGCTTGATGCCTGCGAGGTTGACGCCCTCGTCCTGCGACAGCCGCTGGACTTCCCGTAGCAGGTCGACGTCATGCTCCGAGTAGCGACGGCCGCCGCCGGACGTGCGCTGCGGGCTGACCAGCCCGAGCCGGTCGTACGTCCGCAGCGTCTGCGCGTGCATCCCGGCCAGCTCCGCGGCGACCGAGATCAGGAAGGTGCGCGCATCGTTGTTGGCTCGCTTGGGCATTACGCACCGGCCCAGTTAGCCCGCGGGTCGAAACCACTGGCCCGTTCGGCCTTGGCGTAGGCCTCCAACGCTTCTGCGGCCTCACCCTCGACATCCGGGGGCACCGCCACCTTAACGGTGACGAGCAGATCGCCGTGGCCACCCGATCGCTTCGGAACGCCGCGGCCACGCACGCGCAGAATCCGGCCGTCGGAGGTGCCCTTGGGCACGCGAACACCGACCTTGCCTTCCAGCGTGGGCACCGAAAGCGTGGCGCCAAGGGCCAACTCGTGGAAACTCACCGGAACGGTGACCGTGAGATCGTCGCCGTTGCGGCCGAACACCTTGTCCGGCTTGACATGCACGGTCACATACAGGTCGCCCGATGGGGCACCGCGCAGTCCGGCCTCGCCCTGTCCGGCCAGCCGGATGCGCTGACCGTCCTCGACGCCCGGTGGGATCCGCACGTTGATGGTGCGTGTCCTGGTCGTCACCCCGGTGCCCTTACATTCCTCGCACGGGTGCTCGATGATCGAACCGCTGCCCCGGCACTCGGTGCACGGCTCAGAGAACCCGAACGCGCCCTGGTTGCGGCTGATCACACCCGACCCGTTGCAGTTCGGGCACACCTTCGGGCTGGTGCCCGGCCGCGCACCGCTGCCATGGCAGTTCGTACACGGGGCAGGGCTGGTGAGCCGCAACGGCATCATCACGCCCTTGGTGGCCTCGAGAAATGACAGCTCGGTCTCGGTCTCGAGGTCGTTTCCGCGTCGAGGCCTCGTGGGCCGGGGCTGCTGGGCTCCGCGCCCGAACAGGCCACCGAACAGATCGCCGATGTTGGCGCCGCCGGTCTGTCCGGCCGCGTCGAACAGATCGTTCAGATTGAACTCTGCGCCGTCCGAACCGAATCCACCACCGTAGTTCCCGCCGCCTCCGCCGCCGAAGCGACCACGACCGAACCCGCCGTTGGCGAAAAGCCTTCGCGTTTCGTCGTATTCCTTGCGTTTGGCCGCATCCGAGAGCACTTCCTTGGCTTCCGACACGGCCTTGTACCGGTCTTCGGCCGCCTGATTGCCAGGGTTACGGTCGGGATGGTTCTCAGCCAGCAGCTTCCTGGCCGCCCGCTTGATGTCCTGCTCGCTGGCGTCAGAGGGGACGCCGAGCTCCTTGTAGAAGTCTTTTTCGACCCATTCACGCTGGGCCATGACGCGTCACCTCCTTACCTGTATCTAGTCGTTGTCTGATTCTGCGGCCTGTTGCGAGGCCGGGTCGGTGTTTTCGGCTGCATCGGGCACCGTGTCGACCACGCCAACCAGCGCGTGACGCACCACCGAATCGCCGACCCTGTACCCCCGACGCATAACGGTGCCGACCACAGGGTGGGTGCCGTCGCCCTCGTGCTGCACGGCTTCGTGCAGCGCCGGGTCGAAATCGTCGCCCTCGTCGCCGAAACCCGAAAGGCCCAGTCCCTCAAGAGCGGTCGCTAGCTTGTCGGCGACCGACTTCAGCGGCCCACCCTCCAGATCACCGTGGCTACGCGCCCGGTCGAGGTCGTCGAGGACCGGAAGCAACTGCGAAATCACCGACGCCTTGGCGCGGTCGGCCGCGACCTGCTGGTCCCGCAACGCCCGCTTGCGGTAATTGGCAAAGTCCGCCTGCACCCGCTGTAGATCTGCGAGAAGTTCATTGGCCTTGCCCATCTCCTCCGGAGATTCGCCGGCGAACTCGCCCTGGCCCGCGGCCGGGGCCGACCCACTAGGGGCCGGCCCGGTCGCGGCTTCACGGATCTCGCCGGTGTCCGGATCGATGCGCCGTTTGTCGGTGACGGTCACCGGCTCGTGCGAATCGTTCTGGCTCACTTGCGCTCCTGGTCATCATCGTCAACGACCTCGGCATCCACGACGTTGTCGTCTGCCTGACCGGCCGCCGACTCGCCTGCGGCACCGGCGGTCTGCTCAGCCTGGGTGGCCTCGTAGAGCGCCTGACCCAAGCCCTGGGCTTCCACGCCGAGCTTCTCCATCGCCGACTTGATGGCGGCGATATCGGTTCCCTCCAGCGCCGACTTGGCCTCGGCGACAGCGGAATCGACCTTGTCCAGCGTGTCCGCGGGGATCTTCGATCCGCCCTCGGCTTCGCGTTGTTCCTTGACGATCTTCTCGGTCTGGTAGACCAGCGATTCCGCCTGATTGCGGACGTCGGCCTCCTCGCGACGCTTGCGGTCGTCCTCGGCGTGCGCCTCGGCGTCCTTGATCATCTGGTCGATCTCCTCCTTGGAAAGGCCAGAGCCCTCCTGGATTCGGATCGTGTTCTCCTTGCCGGTGCCCTTGTCCTTGGCGGTGACGTGCACGATGCCGTTGGCGTCGATGTCGAAGGTGACCTCGATCTGCGGCACGCCGCGGGGGGCCGGCGGGATACCGGTCAGCTCGAAGGAACCGAGCAACTTGTTGTGCGCGGCGATTTCGCGCTCACCCTGGAAGACCTGGATCTGCACCGACGGCTGATTGTCGTCGGCCGTGGTGAAGGTCTCCGACCTCTTGGTCGGGATCGTGGTGTTGCGCTCGATCAGCTTGGTCATCACGCCGCCCTTGGTCTCGATACCGAGGGAGAGTGGCGTGACGTCAAGCAGCAGAACGTCTTTCACCTCGCCCTTGAGCACGCCGGCCTGCAGCGCGGCGCCCATGGCGACGACCTCGTCCGGGTTCACGCCCTTGTTGGGCTCCTTGCCACCGGTCATCTCCTTGACCAGCTCGGAGACCGCGGGCATGCGGGTGGAACCGCCGACCAGGACCACGTGATCGATATCGCCCACCGAGATGCCGGCGTCGGCGATCACCGACTGGAACGGCTTACGGGTGCGGTCAAGCAGATCCTGTGTGATGCGCTGGAATTCGGCACGGGTCAGCTGCTCGTCGAGGAACAGCGGGTTCTTGTCCGCGTCGACGGTGATGTAGGGCAGGTTGATCGAGGTGCTCTGCGAACTCGAGAGCTCGATCTTCGCCTTCTCGGCAGCCTCACGCAGTCGCTGCATGGCCATCTTGTCCTTGGTCAGGTCGATGCCGGCCGTGGCCTTGAACTTGTCGACGAGCCATTCGACGATGCGGTCATCCCAGTCGTCGCCGCCCAGGTGGTTGTCACCCGAAGTGGCGCGGACCTCGACCACACCCTCGCCGATCTCCAGCAGCGAGACGTCGAACGTGCCGCCACCCAGGTCGAAGACCAGGATGGTCTGTTCCTTCTCGCCCTTGTCCAGCCCGTAGGCCAGGGCCGCGGCGGTGGGCTCGTTGACGATGCGCAGCACGTTGAGTCCGGCGATCTGGCCGGCCTCGGTAGTCGCCTGGCGCTGGGCGTCGTTGAAGTACGCGGGCACGGTGATGACCGCGTCGGCGATGTCCTCGCCCAGATAGCTCTCGGCATCGCGCTTGAGCTTCATCAGCACGCGCGCGCTGATCTCCTGGGCGGTGTAGTTCTTGCCGTCGATCTCGACGGACCAGTTAGTGCCCATTTCACGCTTGACCGACCGGATGGTCCGGTCGACGTTGGTCACTGCTTGGTTCTTGGCGGGCTGGCCGACCAGCACCTCTCCGTTGCGCGCGAACGCGACGACGGACGGCGTGGTGCGGGAACCCTCGGAGTTTGCGACGACGACGGGGTCGCCACCCTCCAGTACCGAGACGACCGAGTTGGTGGTCCCGAGGTCGATTCCGACCGCACGAGCCATGGTTTTCCTCCTGATTTAGTCCATCTATGGGTCTGAGTGCACCGCACTCAAGACTGCTCCGGCCAACCTTATCTTGTCAACCCAGACTTGAGTCAATCACACTCAACTATCGAAAGGCTCAACGGCGGGTTGACCGGGTTTGTTCCCGCAACTTCTGCGATGTACCTCGTTCGCGTCCGCGTGTAGGGACTTTCGCCCCTGGAATATGTGCCCTTCAGCGCGCGGAGTTGGTCCTCAGACGCTAGGCCGCGGCCCATCACAGAGACAAAATTACGTACATGGTTAGAACACCGTCATGGCTGAACGGCGGACGGTGGCGATTGCTGGTGGGGCCTTCTCTGGTGGTCTTCACCATTGCCGCGCTGACGACTGGTGGGATCGCGTGGCTGGCGGGGCGCCATGACCTGGCCGACGTTTGTTGGGTTGTCGGAACGTCGGTTGCGGTGATACCGGCGACGTTGTGGGTCGTCGCGGCACTACGACGCGGGCGGGTGGGTGTCGACCTGATCGCGGTCCTGTCATTGGTCGGCACGCTCCTGGTCGGCGAGTATCTGGCCGGTGCACTGATAGCGGTCATGCTGGCCGGTGGGCGCGCCCTCGAAGCCGCCGCGGAGCGTCGTGCATCACATGATCTGCGAGCGTTGCTTGAGCACGCTCCCCGATTCGCTCGACGAAGGGTCGGCGCCGAGGTGACGGCCATTCCGATCGCGGATGTGTCGGTCGGTGATTTGTTGGTGGTCGGCCCCGCGGAGATCGTCCCGGTGGATGGCCGCGTCGTCGGTGCAGTGGCGGTGCTGGACGAATCGGTTCTCACCGGTGAATCTCTGCAGGTCGAACGACTTGCGGGCGATCCGGTTCGTAGCGGTGTGATCAACGCGGGCGCCGCCTTCGAGCTGCGGGCCACGGCGACCGCGCAGGACAGCACGTACGCGGGCGTCGTGCGACTGGCCGAGCAGGCGGGGGCGGAAAGCGCGCCGATCGTGAGATTGGCCGACCGTTACGCGGCGTGGTTCTTGCCGCTCACGCTTCTTGTCGCCGGTGGAGCATGGCTTGCAAGCGGATCCGCAGTTCGCGCAGTCGCTGTCTTGGTGGTGGCGACACCCTGTCCGTTGCTGCTTGCCGCTCCGGTTGCAATCGTGTCGGGACTGTCACGCGCGTCTCGCTACGGCGTCGTCATCCGCAGTGGCGGCGCTTTGGAAAGCCTTGGAAGCGCAGCCACTTTGGTAATGGACAAGACTGGAACTCTTACGATGGGGCGCCCCGTTGTCGTGGATGTATTGGCTGCACCGGGACGTGATGCCGCAGAAATTCTTCGGTTGGCAGCATCCCTGGACCAGATGTCACCGCACGTACTTGCCGAGGCACTCGTGACCGAAGCCGCAACGCGGGGTTACCGGTTGTCGCTGCCCGATGAAGTCGTCGAGGAGGCGGGCCGCGGTGTCACGGGCACAGTCGACGGTCACCGAATCCAGGTGGGAAAGCTGACCAGCGATGGCACGGAAGCAGATTGGGGACGCGCTGCGGTAAACCGCGCACGCTTGGATTCAGCCGCGATCGCATGGGTGTGCGTGGATCAGGATCTGGCGGGTGCCGTGCTGTTGCGAGATCCGTTACGTCGAGAGGCACCTCGAACGATGCGGCGTTTGCGGGCAGCCGGCTTCAACCGGCTGGTCATGTTGACGGGCGACCGCGCCGAACCCGCCCGCGAAGTCGCCACCGTCCTCGGACTGGATGAGGTGTACGCCCAGCAGAGTCCGGCCGACAAGGTGGCCGCGGTGCGTGCCGAGCGGGAGCGCGCGGTGACTGTGATGGTCGGGGACGGCGTCAACGACGCTCCCGCACTGGCTGCGGCCACCGTAGGTGTCGCGATGGGCGCGCGGGGTGCGACGGCATCGTCGGAAGCCGCCGACATCGTGTTGACCACAGATCGTCTGGACCGCCTCGCCGACGCGATGGACATGGCCAGGTGGTCGCGGCGGATCGCCATACAGAGTGCTGTTGTCGGTATGACACTGTCGGTTGCGGCGATGGCAGTGGCTTCGCTTGGCTGGTTACCTCCCGCTGCAGGGGCACTGCTTCAGGAGGGCATCGATGTCGCCGTGATCCTCAACGCACTTCGCGCCCTTCGCGGCAACCCGGCGGTCCAAGTGGACCTACCCTCTGGCACAGAGGACATGTTGCGGCGCTTCGCATCCGAACACGAGGAACTGCGCGACACCGTCGACGTGCTGCGCGCGGCCGCCGACCGCATCGTCGCGGGTGCGGATCAAGCAGCGTTGGATTCGCTCATTGGTGCGCACGCCTTCCTCACCGAGCGAATCCTGCCGCACGAGCAGGCCGAGGAGAGCCGCCTCTACCCCGCGCTGGCAGAGCCGCTCGGCAGCGGAGAGGCAACTGCCACGATGAGTCGTACGCACGCAGAGATCCGCAGGCTGTCCGACCGGATCGGAGCGCACCTCGCCGCGGCGCAGGCGCACGACGGCATCCAGCCCGACCAAGTGGACGACCTGCTCGCGTGCCTCTACGGACTGCACGCCGTGTTGCGATTGCACTTCCTGCAGGAAGAAGAGAATTACTTCACGCTTGCCGACGATGACTCGCACGACGATGCGCGATTCGCCCTCAACGTTCGCGGTGCCGCTGTCCCCAATAGCGGTTGACGGTCGACCTTTCTCGACGAACAAGCCTTTGCCGCCGAACGAGGACTTTGAGGGGCCGCGATGTGGACAATCGGCCCTACTCGTCGCCGCCATGAGGGTGCACGCTAAGTCTCAGTCACGCATGGCTAGCGGGAGGAACCCACACGATGACAGATCAACTTGAGCCGTCACCGCCGCGCAGCTCCGCGACCCGTCAGGGCGGCACCGCGATCCAGGTCTTAGCTTGGGCGGGTATCGCCGCCGCAGCAGTGTTCATCGTTGCGGTGGTGTTCTTTTCGGGATTCTTCATCGGCCGCACTACCGATGGCGGTGGCTTTCACGGCCGCTACCACGGAACACCTGGTCCCGGCATGATGGCACCGGGGATGATGGGACCGAACGGCCCCTGGTCACCCGGGCAGATGGGGCCTGGCCAATGGCGTCCGGATCAACCGAATTCTCCAACGACTACTCCGCGCCCGTAAGCGTCCCAACAGGCGTCGAGCAGGTACGCCGCTCGCATCGCGGCGCTGATACCGGAGATCGAAATCCTGCAAGCGGACTTCCTGCACCGTCACCTCTGCGGCGATGCCGAAGTAGCGGCCGACGGATACACCGAGATGGCACCGCTCTAGTGTCTCGGGCATGACTGCAGCCCAACGTGAGCGCCACGCCCTGGTGGCGACCATGAGCGAGACCGGACCCGATGCGGCGACATTGTGTGAGGGCTGGACGACCCGTGACCTCGCGGCGCACCTGGTGGTCCGTGAGCGCAGGCTCGACGCCGCACCCGGTATTGCGATCCCCTTCCTCGCCGGTTACACCGACAAGGTGCAACGGCAGACCGCCGCGTCCACCGGCTGGGACGAGCTGGTGGACAAGATCTCGTCCGGACCGCCGCTGCTGTCACCGTTCAAGCTCTTCGACGCGGTCGCCAACATGGATGAGATGTTCATCCACCACGAAGACGTGCGCCGGGCCCAAGCCGGTTGGGAGCCACGCACTCTCGATGCCGAGACCATCGCCGCGCTGCGACGGCCGCTCGGCATGATGGCGCGGCTGACCATGGCGAAGGTGCCGGCTCGCGTGACGCTTCTGACCGGCAACGGCGAACCGGTCGCCGTCGTCGGACACGGCCCCGATCTCACGGTCACCGGCGATATCGGGGAGCTCACACTGTTCGTGGCGGGCCGCGACGAGGCTCGACTGACCTTCTCCGATGCGCAGGCCGCCCAGGCGGTCCGCGCTGCACGCCGGGGGCTGTGACACGGCCGTCGCTGACGCCTAACGGGGTGATCGACGCGTAGCCTTGCCGCATGTCGCACCGGGCGAAAGTCGGCCTCGCCGTAGGTCTTCTGCTGTCCGCGACCGTGTTGGCCGCCGGCTGCGCCTCGACCATCGATGGCGATCCCGTCGCATCCGGTGGGTCACCGACCGGGCCGACCGAGCCGAGCTTCCCGACGACGAGGCCGACGCGAACCACGCCGACCACCAGTGCGACGCCGCCACCGTCTCCGCCACCGCCCACAAACCAGCCGGGCGGGACAACGCTGCCTCCCGACGAGTCCGGCTATGTGTTCGTCGAGACCAAGTCGGGGAAGACGCGCTGCCAGATCTCTCGGGAGGAGGTCGGTTGCGAGTCGGAGTTCGACAACTCGATCGAAGTGAACGGCATGCCCGCCAACGGGGTGAGCGTCACCGCCGACGGCAGCATGCGCTGGGTCGCCGGAAACCTGGGCAACATTCCCGCCGTCACGCTGGATTACGAGACCTATAGCGCGCTCGGCTGGACGATCGCGGCGGACAGCGACGGCACCCGGTTCACCAACGACGGCACCGGCCACGGCATCTTCATCAACACCTCCGGCGTCGAGGTGTTCTGAAACGCGCCAGTTCGCGCGGTGACCGCCGGGCTCGCCCAGGGCTAACGCCTACGCTGGCGTCCATGGATTTTCGCGTCTTCGTCGAGCCCCAGCAGGGCGCCACATACGGCGACCAGTTGGCGGTCGCCCGCACCGCGGAGGACGCCGGGTACTCCGCGTTCTTCCGTTCCGACCACTACACCGCGATGAGCGGTGACGGCCTGCCAGGACCGACCGACTCCTGGGTCACTCTGGGCGCCATCGCCCGCGAGACGACCTCGATCCGGCTCGGCACGCTGGTGACGTCGGCCACCTTCCGCTACCCCGGCCCACTTGCGATCGCGGTCGCGCAGGTCGACGAGATGAGCGGCGGCCGCGTCGAATTGGGCCTCGGCGCGGGCTGGTTCGAAGCCGAGCACAAGGCTTATGCCATCCCGTTCCCACCGCTGGGTGAACGGTTCGACCGGCTGACCGAACAGCTGAGCATCATCACCGGGCTCTGGACGACACCGGCGGGCGAGACGTTCGACTATTCGGGCACCCACTACACCGTCGCGGATTCGCCTGCGCTGCCCAAACCCGTCCAGTCCCCGCATCCGCCGATCATCATCGGCGGGGCGGGGGCCAAGCGCACACCGGCGCTGACGGCGGCATTCGCCGCCGAGTTCAACATTCCGTTCGCCCCGCTGGACGTGGCCCGAACCCAGTTCGAACGGGTCGCCGCAGCGCTGGACGATGCCGGGCGGTCTGCCGAGTCGCTGACGTATTCGGCGGCGTTCGTGGTGTGCGCCGGCCGCGATGACCAGGATGTGGCGCGGCGTGCCGCCGCGATCGGCCGCGAGGTCGACGAGTTACGCGGCAACTCCCCGCTGGTAGGGACGCCGGCGGAGATCGCCGACAAGCTCGGCGCCTACTTGCAGCTCGGCGTGCAGCGGGCGTACCTGCAGGTACTTGATATGTCTGACCTCGACCACGTGGACTTCTTCGCTGCAGAGGTGATCCCGCAGCTCCGCTGAACAGGGCAGGACGTGCAGGTCGCGGATACCATCGGTGGCCGTGGCCGGCCGGAATGACGATGACGACGGGCAGCCCTGGCACAACCGCACCTCCGCGGTGGTCGGGGCCAGCCTTATCGCGCTCGTCGTGGTCGGCGTCCTGATCTTCGCGGCGATGGCGGTGGCCCGCGAGTTCGGGGAAACGGAGCAGGCGCCCATCGATTTCGTCGATCCCACGTATTCCGCGACCGCGTCGCCAACGGACACCGCCACCACCACCCAGACGATCACGAGTACCAGTCCCCCGGAGACCACTGACATCGACGGGCCCTCGGGATCCTCGACGACCTCGGGTTCCTCGTCGTCATCGACGACCTCGAGCAGCGAAACGTCCACTGAGCAGACGACAGCACGCACCGAAACCGAGGAGGAAGATCGGCCGACCACCAGAACGTCACGGCAACGACCGCGCACCAATGTGACGCGCACGCTCAATCCCTTCCCCTGAGCGCCTACTATCGGTGCCCGTGGCGCGATACGGACCTCCCGACGACCAGAATCATCCGGACGACGACCCGACGGTCTACGCCAACTACGGCGATCCGCCCGGTCCGCCGGAAGGCGACCCGGTTGCGTGGTATCGCAAACCTGCCGCGCTCGTCGGGTTCGGCGCACTGGGTGCGGTGGTGGTCGCGCTGATCGTGTTCGGACTGGCCAGACTCGTCACCGGCGGTGACGAGCCCTCCGAACAGACCACGCTGACTCCGCTCACCACGACGTCGCGCTCGGCGTCCCCCTCCACGACGACATCGGCGCCGAAGACCGTGACAGAGACCTACACGCCGACGACCACCGAGTCGACGGCGACTACCACCACGACCGAGACCACACCGCCGACCACCACAACGACGACGACGTCCCCGACGACGAGCGTCAGCACGAGTATCAGTACGAGCACGGAGACCAGCACGGTCACCGAAACGGTGACGCCGCCGGCTCCGTAGCTCAGCGGCCGCGTGCCGCGTACTCCGCGACCATCGCCTCGGCGCTACGTACCGCCGCCCGGCAGGCACGCGTCGTGAACGGATCGTTGAGCGGGTGTTCGGCGCGCCGGCGCCAGCGCTGCGCGGCCGCGAACGCGGCGCGGGGACCGTCGTACGGCGCATCGGGTTGCAGGCCGAGCCTACTGGCGGCGTCGGTGCCGGAGCCGCCGATGATGCGGCGCAGTGAAGCGATCTCTTCCTCGTTCAATGTCGTTGCACGAGAACGCAATTGACTGAGCAGCCGCAACTCCTCGAACGCGTGGGTATCGGCAAGCAGCGGATCGATGTCGGCGATGATCGCCTGGCTCGCGTAGATCGGGTTGTTCTGCACGAACCGCCGCAGCGACATCAACGCGGTGTGGGCCTTGAGCAGATCGGAGCGTTGACCGAACTGCTGGTCGATCACGTCGCGCAGGGCCACCAGGCCGCTGCGTTCGAGCAGCTCGTCGGCCAAGGCAACGGAATCGCTGACTCCGGCGCGCAACACGGCGATCGAGATCCTGATGCCGAACATTCCGAACCGGTCGAGCAATGCGGCCCGCGTCGCGGCGTCGACGGGCAGCGAACTGTCCTCGCGGACGAATCGGTCCACCGACAGCATTGCCTTGGTCAGTTCGCCTGCGTCGACACCGGCGAGCTTCTCCAGCGCGACGAACTCGCTCTGCCGCAGCGTGCGTGCGGTCAGCGCGAGAAGCCCTGACACCGGCACCACCGCCTGACAGATGCCGGTCTTGTCCATCTCGTTGGTGAACCGTGCCGCCACATCCTTGGCCGACAGCATCGCGTCGATCCGGCCCGCACCGATCTCGTCGGCTCGGGAGGCGACCCCGATCACCCCGAGCGCACCGGCCGAACCCCCGACCAGCTCGCCGATCTGCATGAGCAGCGCGATGTCGGCGGCGTTCAGGGTGCGCAACAGGAAGACCACGGCATCGATGCGGGGTACGCCGTCGTCGGGCACCAGCAGCCGCAACGTGCGCGCCGAGACATCGCGGGACAGCGACGACGTCCCGGGCGTGTCGATGATCGTGGTGTCGAAAAGTTCGGTGGCGGGCCACTCCACATCCAGATCGACGACGTCCTCGGGATCGAGGCGGGCGAAGTCGAAGGTGAGACCACCTTCGACGGCGTCGCGGCCGATCGGCACGTTAGACCGCATGCCGTCCCGATGGTTGGCGGTCACTTTCGGCGTCGGGCCGTGCCGGAACCAGGTGACGATGCGGGTGGCCTCGGTAGCGTCGGTGGGTGCAATATCCTCTCCCACAAGGGCATTCACCAGGGTCGACTTGCCGGCCTTGAGAGTCCCCGCCAGCGCGATACGGATCGGCTCATTGAGCCTGCGGCCGATCCAGTCCAGCTCGTTGTGCACATCGGGACGCTGCGCGTAAGCGGGATCGGAGCGGTAGGCCTGGATGGTCCCGCCCAGGATGCCGCGCACCTGGTCACTCGTGCTCATCGAGTGTCCAGCTTAGGTCGTCAGCTTTTCCGCATTGTCCATCACCTGGTTGAGGATGTTGAGCTGCCGCTCGAGTTCCTTGACGCGGGTATTGCGTTCGTCTTCCTCGAGTTTCGCCGAGGCGATCGTCGCCTGCAGCGATTCGTTAAGCGACCGTGTCGTCTGATTGGCGATACCGCGGTAATGGTCGCGCAGTTGTCGCTGAATTCCCTTGAGCCGGTCCCGCGATTCCTTGTTCACGACGAAGGAGACGTCGTCGATGAACCTGCGTGTGTTCAGCTTCGCCTCGTTGCGCACTCGCGTCATCCGGTTGTCCATGTTCTCCCGGTACGCGCTGCGTCCCATCAGCAGACCTGCGCCGAGGGACAGCGGGTTGAACATGCCGAGACCGGCGAACGACGTCATCATGCCGAACATCAGCACGCCGCCGTAGGACCCCTGCATACCCATCGTGACCTTGCGCACCTTGCCGACCGGTTTGGCCTCCAGATCGGCCAGCGATTTGATCTCGCCGAGGCTCGCGCCCATCTCTCGTGCATCGATCCGCGGCATCTTGATCACCTCGAGGCCGGCCTCCATGAAGGTGCGGCCCACCTCCTCGGCGAGCGCTTCGGCGCGCTGGTATGCCCAGACGAAGTTGTCCCCCACCGCCGTGGCGATGGCGTTCTCGAGCTCCGTGCCGATCTCGGCCCAGTGCTGCGTCGGGTCGCAGGAGTCGATCTCCTTCTCGGTGTGCTGTCCGATGATCCGGAAACGGCCACGCAGATCGTGGTCGATATCGGCCGTCAGATCGGCGATTCCGTCGTTGAGGACCTGCTGCCACAGCGCCGTCTGCTGCAGTGCATCGGAGGCCTCTTCTTTGCGCCGCTCGAGTTCGTCCTTCAGCCTGTCGCGGACATCCGGGTCGTTCAGCGCCGCCAGCTCGGTGCTGACTTTGAGGGTCAAATGTTCGGCGGACGAACGTATCTCGGCGACGACCTGGTCGCGAATGTGGTCGTTCTGCCGCGAAAGCACCTGCTCGGTGAGGAACTTGACGATCGCCGGGAAGTTTGACTCCTCGTTGAGCTCCTTGTCGTTCAGCTGGATTGCATGGCTGCGCAACAGCGACGACGCCGGGATCATCGGCACCGACAGGCCGGCACGGTCGAGGTGGGCCTTGTTGGTCTCCACGATCCTGCGCCAGTGCGGATACAGATCGGTCTTGGTGGCGATGATCGTTGCGACCGGGCAGATCTCGAAAGCCTGCCGCATGAAGGTCATTTCGGGTTCGGTGAGCTCCTGGCTGGTGTCACTGCACATCAACAGCGCGTGGGCGTCGGGCAACAGGCCCAGCGTCGCCGACAGGTGCGGCTGACCATGACCGCCGACCCCCGGAGTGTCCACGAACGCCAACCCGTTCTTCAGAAGCGGGCTGGCGGCGGTGACCTCGACCCGCAGCACCTCGCGCCCGCCCGCCTGCGGGGCCCGCCGAAGGTCGGTCTTGATGTCGGCCATCGGGATCTCGATCTCTTCGGGCTCCGCGCCGTCGGGCTGCGCGACGATCAGCTTGGCCGAGGTGTTCTCGCTGTAGGACACCACCGTCGGCAACACGGTGCTCTCGTCGTCGCCGACACGAGATACCGGAACGTTGAGCAGCGAGTTGAGCAGCTGGCTCTTGCCCTGCTTGAGATGCCCGGCGATCACCACCCGGATCTGCGGATCGCTGATCCGGGCCTTGGCCCTGGCCAGCCGCTCGACCAGATCGCCGCGTTCGTTCGTATCGGCGATCCTGCTGGTGTGGTCGATCAGCTCGACGATGACCTTGATCTGTCTGGCCGGCTCACCGGGTTGCGTCATCAAGTCCCTCTGTCGGTGGTACCGAGAATTGCTCAGTACTCACGGTAGATGTGCAAACTGGCGGGGATCGCTTTTCGATCCCCGCCAGCTGCGGTGTTTCGTGCTGCGGGTCAGAACAGGCTGGCGTCAACCGAGTTGTCGACGTCGAGGCTCGTGCTGACCTGGGTCGAGTTGTCGACGGAGCTGTCCACCGAGTGGTCCTGGCCGGAGTTGTCCATCGAGTTGTCGACCGTGGAGTCCTGGCCCGAGTTGTCCACGACGGCGAACCCGCCGGAGACGTCGCCGGACGCGTCGCCGTCGACCGTCGTCTGGTTTCCGCCGACGCTGGTGGTGTCGTTGTCGACGATGACAATGCCGCCACCGGAGCCGCCTGCGCCGCCGGCCGCGTCGCCGCCATCGTTGCCGATGCCGATCAGGCCACCACCGCCGTGTCCGCCTGCCGCCCCGCCGCCGCTGCCGCCGCTCATGTCGTTGTCGTTGATGACGGGTCCGTCGTTGTCGGAGATGATGTCGCCACCCGCGGTCTGATCGCCGCTGTCGTCGATGTCGTTGTCCTCGCCGATGTTGACGTTGGAGTCGTCGATGTCGCCGGTGCTGACGTTCTCGTTGTCGTCGCCGACCACGTTTCCGTCACCTTCGACGTTGGTCGTGTCGATGTCGCCTGCGGTTCCGGTGTTCACCACGCCGCCGTCGTTGGCGGTGTTGGTGGTCTTGTCGCCGAAGGTGATGTCACCGAAGTCCAGGTCGAAGTTGCCGACGCCCTGCTGCTGGTCCTCACCCGCCGTGTTGGCCATGTGGGTCTCGGGGCTCATGAAGCGGGTGTCGTTGTGGCTGAGCGTGTCGTTGTTCGACAGCACGTCGGTCTGGCGCTGCGGGGCGAAGGCGATGCCGTGGGTCTGGGCAACGGCCTGCTGGAGTCCGAAGACGGGATCGCCGCCGCCGTGCAGGACCGCTGCGGGCGCCACCGTGGCGGCGACCGCCTGCATCTGAGCCGCGCTCACATTGGAGACGTTGGCCGCCGCCATGGAGCGGGCCGGGTCGGTGATGAATTCCTGGGCGCGGACGGGATCGCGGAAGAGGTCCAGGAGCCAGTCGATTACGTTCGTCATTTCGGTGTCCTTTGCTTGTGTTGTCGGGGCCTTGTCACCGGGCTGGCCGGCGATGTGATGACCACGTTATGGATCTCCGAACCCCCTCGAAACGGGGTCGAAACCCCTCCTTGTGCCGGGGCATGCCGGGTTGTGGCCGCGGCCTCCGTTAGGGGATTAGGGGGTTGTTAGGGGGTGGCGGCCGCCAGGCACGAAAACGAGACTGCGCGGCCCATTCGGGCCGCGCAGTCGTCGTGGTGATGGGTTGTGAGAACTAGAAGAGGTCGAACCCTGACGGGTCGGAATCCATATCGGCGACCTCGATGACGGCGTCGTGCAAATCGCCGTGGGACGGCAGCTCGACCATCGGCAGGTCGTCGATGATGGGCTGGTCGAAATGCAGCGCCGCATCGTCGGAGCCGACGACACCGGGTACTCCCGCGTCGGCGCCGGGCGAGTCGTCCACACCCGGGTAGTCGGTGATCACCGTGTGCACGTCGTCGACGGCCTGAACTGGCACTTGATCGTCGAATGCGTCGAACGCGGCCGTCGCGGCGCCACTCGCCCAGACGTTGTCCGCGAAGTCGGCGATACCCTCGGCGCCTGTGGTCGGCACGACTGTGCCCAGCGACTCCGTGACGACCGGGATCAGGTTGCTGACGTCGGCACTGGTCACGTTGGTGAGGTGGGCGTCGAAGATGGCCTGGTCCGGGTTTTCGGCGTAGCGTGCTGCGGCGTCGGGATCTCGCACGAGCGACATCACGAAGTCCAGAAGCTCGTTGGCCATGAAACACCCTCCTTCCCGTCGGAGATATAAGCGGCTAGAGATATGCGAGCCTGATGGCCTGCCCATGATGCTATCGACGGATGTCGATGCAGAGATCGGTGCGAAACCCACCACTGTCGCCGGGCCATTAGGGGGCTCGACGTTAGGGGTTTTTGCGGCATAGGGGGATGTGCCGGGAATTGGAGTGCTGAGCCGCTATCGTGGGGTTCGGCCGAAACGCAGAGGTGGAGATGAGCGACTCTCTCGGATTGTCGATTGGAATGACCAACCTGGTGGCGGCTCGCACGGGCCGTCCCCCAGTCATGCGACGTTCCGTGCTGACCGTGTTCGAGGATCGCGCCGCCGAAGTCGGCGTCCCAGCCGAGAACCCCAACCTGAACCAGCCCGGAATGGTGCTGAGCGGATTCGTCGAGCGCGTGGGCGACCCGGTGCCGTTGGTGGCGGCTGATGGCTCGCCCCGCCGCGGGGAGCAGGTGCTCGTCGAAGCCCTCGACGCGATGGCCCGCACGGTGGACGGTGGGGCACCCATCGCGATCGCGGTGCCCGCGCATTGGACCGCTGCGACCGTGGGTGCGCTGCGCGGCGCGTTACGCGCCAGGCCGAGCCTGGCACCCGACGGCGTGGTTCCGGCCCTGGTTCCGGATTCCGTCGCCGCCCTCTCTGCATTGCAGTCAGCGCCGGGACTGCCCTCCAACGGTGTCGTGGTGCTGTGCGATTTCGGTGGCAGCGGTACCAGCGTCACGCTCGCCAACGCCGACGCCAACTTCGACACCATCGGCCAGACGGTCCGATATCCGGACTTCTCCGGCGACCAGATCGATCAGGCTCTGCTGAACCATGTGGTGGCCGGCATCGCGGAAGCCAACGACGCCGATCCCGCGAGCACGGCGGCGGTCGGTTCGCTGGCCAGGCTGCGCAACGACTGCAGGGTGGCCAAGGAGCAGTTGTCCGCCGAGACGGCCGCGGCCGTCCACGCCAACCTGCCCGGCTTCGCGTCCGATGTGCGTGTGACACGCACCGAGTTGGAACAACTCATCGCCGCGCCGCTGAACGGGCTCCTCGACACCGTCGAAGAAACGTTGCAGCGCAACAACATCGCGGCTTCGGACATCACCGCGGTCGCAACGGTCGGCGGAGGCGCCAACATCCCGCTGGTCACCCAGCAACTGTCGACGCGCCTGCGCGCTCCCGTCGTCACGACCCCGCAGTCACAATTGAGCGTGGCCGCCGGCGCAGCGGTGCTGGCCGAAAGTGCCGATGCGGCAACCGGAATGGCCACCGCGGCCGACGCCCCGACGGGGATGGCCCCAACCGCGGGCTGGGTCGCCGGAGCCGCCGGAGCGGCAGCGGCCGGTGCGGCGGCGGGCGAGGCGGCGGCCGACGCACCCGGGTCGTCGACGTTCCGTGCGCTGGCCTGGTCGCAGGACGACGCACCCGCAGGCGGTGAGCCCGTGCCGTATGCGGGCGAGGACTACACCTTCGACCAGGCGGCCACCAGCGCGGCCCGCCCCGCGATGGAGTTCAGCCATGAAGAGGAAGGCTTCACACCGGAACCCGGACCGCTGCCCTGGTACAAGCGGCCCACCATTCTGTTCGGGGCCGCAGCGGCCGCCGTGCTGCTGGCCGTCGGTGGTCTTGCGGTCACGTTGACGAGCAGCACGGGCACCAACGGTCCGGTGACCGAGACGGCGACGACGGTCGAAACCGGCCCTTCACCCGCGGGTCCCCCCGCCACGTCGGAGACCATCACCGTCACGGGGTCCGACGGCCGCCCGAGCACCACGGTGGTGCCGCCTCCCCCTTCGTCGTCCACCACGACCACGTCGCCGCCGTCATCCACGACCACCACGACTACTACGACGACGACAACGACGACCACCACCACGACGACCACCCCGCCGACAACGACCACGACCCAGCCCACCACCACCCCCCCTACGACCACCCCGCCTCCCCCGACGACGACTGAAGAGCCGATCATCACGACGACTGTGGTGATTCCAGACGACGGGTCGTGATCGATGCCGAAGCCGGCGCCGGAGCCATCGACCGAGATCCCGCCGTCGGCGCGTGACACCGTCGCGGCGCTGATCGCTGCGCCGGCCGATCCGGTCAAGATCCTGGTGTCCGGCGGCATCGGCAGCGGAAAGAGCTCCGTACTCGCCGCGGTGCGCAGCGCGCTGCGGACGGCGGGGGTGCCGGTGCTCACCCGGCCGCCCCGTCGCGGCGACGATCCGAGCGCCGCAGTGGTGATCGACGATGCACATCTGCTCGACGACGGCGAACTCGAACAGCTCGTCGACCGGGTCGCCGATCCCGCCTCCACGGTCGTCGTCGCGACGGAACCCCTCGCGCATCGGCCGGCCTTGCGCGCCCTGGCCACCGCAATCGAACGCGAGAACCCCATCGTGTCGATCGGCACCCTCGGCCTGCCCGATGTCACGCGTATCTCCACCGAAATCCTGGGTGCCGCACCGACAACCGACTTCATCCGCGCGGTGATGGTTTCGACGGCCGGGCTGCCTTTCCTGCTGCAGCCGGCCATCGCCGCGGCAGCCTCTCGCGAGGGTGAGGCACCGGCGACCGCGATCGCGGAGGCAGCCAGCTTCGGCCTGATCGAGCGACTGCGCCGGTTGGACGAGCCGGTACTGGACACCTTGCTGGTCACATCGCTGAGCCCCGAACTCGGGCCGGATGACGTCGCGGCGACACTGCGGGTCTCGGCGCAGGACGCCCAGGACTTGGTGGACCGCGCCCGCGCCAGCGGACTGATCGAGCCGTCGCACAGTCACATGTTCCTGCGTTCGGTGCACCGGTGCATCGCTCAGATCATCGGCACCGCGCGGCATCACGATACCGAGATCGCGTTGCTCGTCTCCCAGATCGAATCGTCAACGCTGTCAGACGATCTCGCGCTGCGATTGGCCGAGCATGGACTGCGCGACGACCGGCTGGCGAGTGCGCTGGAAGTACTGGCCTCCGACAACCATGGCCAACCCGCAAGGGCCGCAAGGCTTTACCGTGCGGCCGCGGATGCGGGGTCGACGAAGCTCAACTCGCGATTGGCGGATGCACTCGCCCTGACCGGTGACTGCACGACCGCGGGCCGGATCGCCGACGACCTGCTCGGCTCCGACGATCCGGCCGAACGCGCAGCCGCGGTCCGAATCGCGGCCAGTATCGCGACCCATGACGGGAGAGCCGGCCAGGCCGCCGACCTGTTCCGCTGGCTGGGCCCATATCCGGACGCGTTCGTCGGCGCGGCGGGTGCCGTCGTGTCGCTGGCCGTCGGCGACCTGTCCGCTGCGCGCGCTGCGCTGGGCGCCGAGAGCGCCGGCCCGCCGACGTCGACGTCACGCGCGGCGCGCAGTCTGGCCGAGGGACTGCTGCTGTCCCTCGATGGGCCCTACTCTTCGGCGGTTGCCCGACTGGGCCAGTCGATCACGGCCGAACCGCAGCCGACAGGCGTGGCACCCGACACCCCCGCGGCGCTTGTCACGCTGGCGGCCCTGCACGGCGGCGATCCGGTGCGGGCCCGCAGCGTGATCGGCCGTGCCGTGCGCGTCTCGCTCGAGGACAGCCCGGAGAACACTGCGTTCATCGCGCGCAGACACCGCCTGCTCCAGGGCTGGGTGCGGATGCTCGACGGTCACCTGCCCGCGGCTACTGCTGACGTCACCGCGGTCACCGCCGACACCGATTCGACCGGGATGCTGCACAGGCGCGATGCGCTGTGGTCGGCGGCGCTGCAGACGGCGATCGCGCGTCGCAGCGGCGACAGCGGGGCGGTACAGAAGCACTGGTATGCGGCGGCCGAGGTGCTCGCCGAATACTCGATGGACCTGTTCTCGCTGCTGCCGCTGGGCGAGCTGTGGGTGGCGGCGGCCCGGCTGCGGCAGGTCGACCGGCTGCAACACACCCTCGACGAGGCGTTCGCGCTGCTGAACTCGCTCGGTAACCCGCTGTTGTGGTCGGTGCCGCTGCACTGGGCAGGCGTGCACGCGGGGATCCTGGCCAATTCGCCTGACGCCGTCGCGCCGCACGGACAGGCGCTCACCGCCGCGGCGGGCCAGAGTGCATTCGCCAAGGCGCTCGCCCACGCGGGCCGCACCTGGCTGCGGGTGCTCGCCAACCATGTCGACACGGACGAAGTGAGTGCCGCGGCGCGCTCGCTGTCGCAGTTCGGCCTCACCTGGGATGCCACCCGGCTGGCAGGCCAGGCCGCTCTACATACTCCCGACGCGCGCGTCTCGGGCGCCATGCTGCAGCTTGCCCGCGACCTCAAACAGGCCACCGCGTTCGATGCGTCGCCGGGCGTCGACGCCGCCACCATGGTCGACGCCCGCCCCGGTCTGACCCGCCCCTCGTCGACGAGGTTGTCGGACCGCGAGCGCGAAGTGGCGGAGCTGTTGCTGCTGGGCATGCCGTATCGCGACATCGGAACGCAGCTGTTCATCTCGGCGAAAACCGTCGAGCATCACGTCGCACGGATTCGCCGGCGACTGGGCGCTGAATCTCGGTCGGAGATGTTGTCGATGCTGCGCGCGATGGTCACGCCGCAGAATTGACCCCTTTCGGCCGGCCTGTGACCACACCCACACAGGCACCGATCGGGACCCCGAAATCGAGGCCGCCTACGGCGAAAACGCGGCAACGGGTTGCCCAGCCGTCGCACCGGCGAACGCTAGTTAGGTAAACCTGCGTAGCTTTGTTTCTCCACAAGGTGTAACTATGAGCAGGCATCTAGCGAAAGTTACCGACGGGTAACATTGGCTAAGTTACCGATGGGTAACTTAGGAACGGGAGGCATGCGGTGGAAACCCAGATGCTGATCAGGATCATCGTCGTGGTCCTGATGCTCGCCGTCGTCGGGGTATTCGCGCTCAAGCGCGTCCTGTTCCTGACGAACCTCATCCGGTCGGGCGCCAAGACCAGCGTCGCGAACAACCGCAAAGACCACCTCGGCAAGCGCATCACCACCCAGTTCGAAGAGGTCTTCGGGCAAACCCGACTGCTGCGGTGGTCGATCCCCGGCATCGCCCACTTCTTCACGATGTGGGGCTTTTTCATCCTCGGCTCGGTCTACGTCGAGGCCTTCGGCCAGGTCGTCGATCACGACTTCCACATCCCGATCGTCGGCCGCTGGGACGCACTGGGTTTCCTGCAGGACTTCTTCGCCGTGGCGGTGCTGCTCGGCATCATCACGTTCGCGATCATCCGTGTCGTTCGCGAACCCAAGAAGCACGGCCGCGATTCCCGCTTCTACGGCTCGCACACCGGCGGCGCGTGGCTGATCCTGTTCATGATCTTCAACGTCATCTGGACGTACGCTCTGGTCCGCGGCGCGGGCGCCAACACCAACGCCCTGCCCTACGGCAACGGCGCCTTCTTCTCGCATTTCATGGGCTGGGTCCTGCATCCGCTCGGTGAATCCGCCAATGAGTGGGTCGAGACGGTGGCGCTGATCGGACACATCGCGGTCATGCTGATCTTCCTGCTGATCGTGTTGCACTCCAAGCACCTGCACATCGGCCTGGCCCCGGTCAACGTCACGTTCAAGCGGATGCCCGACGGGCTGGGCCCGCTGCTGCCCGTCGAGTACAACGGCGAGCCGATCGACTTCGAGGATCCCGCCGAGGATGCGGTGCTGGGCCGCGGCAAGATCGAGGACTTCACGTGGAAGGCCTACCTCGACATGACCACGTGCACCGAGTGCGGGCGTTGTCAGTCGCAGTGCCCGGCGTGGAACACGGGTAAGCCGCTGTCTCCCAAGCTCGTGATCATGAACCTTCGCGATCACCTGTTCGCCAAGGCGCCGTACATCCTGGGCGACATCGAGAGACCGCTGGAGAACACCCCGGAGGGCGGTCTCGGCGAGGATCTCGGCGGCGAGAAGCACGACGAAGAGCACCACGTGCCCGAGTCGGGGTTCGAACGCATCATGGGCTCGGGTCCCGAGCAGGCGACCCGGCCGCTGGTCGGCACGCTCGAACAGGGCGGTGTCATCGACCCCGACGTGCTGTGGTCGTGCACCACGTGCGGTGCGTGCGTCGAGCAGTGCCCGGTCGACATCGAGCACATCGACCACATTGTCGATATGCGCCGGTACCAGGTCATGATGGAGTCCGAGTTCCCCGGCGAACTCGGCGTGCTGTTCAAAAACCTTGAGAACAAGGGCAATCCGTGGGGTCAGAACTCCAAGGACCGCACCAACTGGATCGACGAGGTCGAATTCGACGTTCCGGTCTACGGCAAGGATGTCGAGTCCTTCGAGGGCTATGAGTACCTGTTCTGGGTGGGTTGCGCAGGCGCCTACGAGGACCGGGCCAAGAAAACCACCAAGGCCGTCGCCGAACTGCTCGCGACGGCGGGTGTGAAGTACCTCGTGCTCGGCGAGGGCGAGACGTGCAACGGCGACTCGGCCCGCCGCTCTGGCAACGAATTCCTCTTCCAGCAGCTGGCCGCCCAGAACGTCGAGACTCTCACGGATCTCTTCGAGGGTGTCGAACGCGTGGACCGCAAGATCGTCGTCACCTGCCCGCACTGCTTCAACACGCTGGGTCGCGAGTATCCACAGGTGGGCGGCGACTACACCGTGCTGCACCACACCCAGCTGCTGAACAAGCTGATCCGCGACAAGAAGCTGGTCCCGGTAAAGCCCGCCGACGGCGGTATAGACATCACCTACCACGACCCCTGCTACCTGGGTCGGCACAACAAGGTGTACGAAGCGCCTCGCGAGCTCATCGGCGCGTCGGGGGCGAAGCTCACCGAGATGCCGCGTCACGCAGACCGGGGCCTGTGCTGCGGCGCAGGCGGTGCGCGGATGTGGATGGAAGAGCACATCGGTAAGCGCGTGAACACTGAGCGCACCGAAGAGGCCATGGATACCGCCTCGACGATCGCCACCGGCTGCCCGTTCTGCCGCGTGATGATCACCGACGGCGTTGACGACGTCGCCGCGGCCAGGGACGTCCCCAAGGCCGAGGTGCTCGACGTGGCTCAGCTGTTGCTGAACTCGCTCGACACGAGCACCGTGACACTGCCCGAGAAGGGAACCGCCGCAAAGGAAGCCGAGGAGCGAGCCGCCCGCGTCGAGGCGTCCGCACCCGCTGTCGAGGCGCCGCAGGAGGCCGAGGAGGAGGTCGCGTCCGAACCGGAGGCCAACGCGGCCGCATCCGCAGACACCAAACCCGTCACCGGGTTGGGAATTGCGGGCGGAGCCAAGCGTCCCGGCGCCAAAAAGACGGCGGCTTCTGCCGAGCCCGCCGAGAAGCCGGCCGCGGAAGCAGCAGCACCCGTCAAGGGCCTCGGAATCGCCGGTGGCGCAAAGCGTCCCGGAGCCAAGAAAGCCGCAGCGCCGACGGCCGAGCCGGAGGCATCGACGGCCGCACCCGAAGCCGAGGTCGCACCCGAAGCCACGGCCGCACCCGAAGCCGAGGTCGAGGCCAAGCCGGAGCCCGAGGTCAAGGGATTGGGCATTGCTTCGGGCGCGCGACGGCCCGGAGCCAAGAAGGCCGCGGCGCCAAAGGCCGAGCCAAAGGCTGAGCCGGAGGCGCCTGACGCGACCGCCGAACCCGAAGCGCCTGCCGAAACCGCCAAGCCCGAGCCGGAGGTCAAGGGCCTAGGCATCGCCCCTGGTGCCCGGCGGCCCGGCGCCAAGAAGGCGGCACCCGCGGCACCCGCTCCGAAACCGGATTCGCCACAGCCGGAGGCGGAGTCCGACGGCGAATCCAGCGCGGCACCCGAACCGTCCTCGGACGGCAACGGTGACGCGCCTTCGGAGCCGGTCAAGGGCCTGGGCATCGCGAAGGGCGCCCGTCCGCCTGGCAAACGCTGAATTGCGTTTTTCGATATTTGCTGGACGGCAATGAGACCATGGTTGATGTGACTACGCACCATGTGCCTTTCCAGTCGGCCGGACACCATCCGCGACCGCGCACGTTCACGCAGTCATCCAAGCTGCAGGACGTGCTCTACGAGATCCGCGGCCCTGTGCACGAGCACGCGTCACGCCTCGAGGCCGAAGGTCACCGCATCCTCAAACTGAACATCGGCAATCCGGCGCCGTTCGGGTTCGAGGCGCCCGACGTGATCATGCGGGACATGATCCAGGCGCTGCCGCATGCGCAGGGATACTCCGATTCCAAGGGCATCCAGGCCGCGCGCCGCGCCGTGTTCACTCGCTACGAACTGATCGAGGGCTTCCCGCGATTCGACGTCGACGACGTCTACCTCGGCAACGGGGTCTCCGAGCTGATCACGATGACGTTGCAGGCGCTGCTGGACAACGGCGACCAGGTGCTCATCCCGGCCCCGGACTACCCCCTGTGGACCGCGTCGACCTCGCTGGCCGGGGGCACGCCCGTGCACTACCTGTGCGACGAGACCCGGGGCTGGCAGCCCGACATCGCCGATCTTGAGGCGAAGATCACCGACCGCACCAAGGCGCTGGTGGTGATCAACCCGAACAACCCCACCGGCGCGGTGTACGGCACCGAAATCCTCGAGCAGATGGTCGAATTGGCGCGCAAGCATCAACTGCTGCTGCTTGCCGACGAGATCTACGACAAGATCCTCTACGACGACGCCGAGCACATCACCCTGGCGACGCTGGCGCCGGATCTGCTGACACTGACATTCAACGGCTTGTCGAAGGCCTATCGCGTGGCCGGTTACCGCTCCGGCTGGCTGGTAATCACCGGGCCCAAGGAACATGCGGCCAGCTTCCTCGAGGGCATCAGTCTTCTGGCCAACATGCGCCTGTGCCCGAATGTGCCTGCGCAGTACGCCATTCAGGTCGCTCTCGGTGGACATCAGAGCATCGAGGATCTGGTCCTGCCGGGGGGACGACTGCTCGAACAACGCGACGTCGCATGGAAGGCGCTCAACGACATCCCCGGGGTGTCGTGCGTCAAACCCCAGGGCGCGTTGTACGCCTTCCCGCGGCTGGACCCCGAGGTATACGACATCGTCGACGACGAGCAACTCGTCCTCGATCTGCTGCTTCAGGAGAAGATCCTGGTCACTCAGGGCACCGGCTTCAACTGGCCGACACCCGATCACCTGCGCATCGTGACCCTGCCCTGGGCCCGCGATCTGGCCAACGCGATCGAGCGCCTCGGCAACTTCCTAGTCAGCTACCGGCAGTAGGGCCTCACAGGTTTATCCCCGTCAGCCCGGGGTAACCGCGCCTCAGCGAGTTGAATCTGCCGACGGGTCTCGTTGGCAGCGCTTCACGACTAAAGCAGCTGGTCCGCAGATCTTCCACGGGTTGCTGACCTGATCAACCCTGGGGCGCAGCCCATTCACGAGCGGTCAATACGGCGCGCCGTCGTATTGCCGCAACAGAAGGTATCGGAACTCGCTCTACGAGTGTCGATTGATACCGAGAAAAGAGTCAGATGACTGAGCACAACAAGGCCGACGAAGCCCGCAAGGGATTATTCGATTCCGTAAAAGGCAAGGTGAAAGAGGTCGCAGGTGCTGTCACCGGCAACGACTCACTGACCGCCGAGGGACAGCTCGAGCAGACCCAAGCCAACGAGCGCAAGGAGGCCAACAGCGTCGAAGCCGTCGCCGACGCCGAGGCTGAGAAGGCACGCAGAGAAGCGGCAGAGGCGCGTGCCGAAGGCACACAGGACCGAATCGCCGTGAACGCACAGGCGGCTGCGGTTGAGCAATCAGCTCGCGAACAGCAAGCCGATCAGAAGCGCAACGCCGAGCGCGCAGAACAAGAACAGGCTGCGCAGGAGAAAGTCCGCGCCGAGCTCGATGCGCAGGCCGATATCCAAAAGGCCAAAGACCAGGAGCGCGCCGAACTCGATTCGGCCAGTGAAGAAGTCGTCGATGCCGTCGACGATCATCTGGCCGCCGTTCAAGACGCTTCCAGCGCAGAAGCCGAGGCCGACCGCATCAGAGCGCAAGCAGACAAACTGACCAGCCAGGCCGACCTGCCTTGAGCAGCGGCAAGATACAGGAGCTATCAATGAGAATCATCGACACCCCGCTAGCCGTATTGCGCCTCCAGTACCGAATCGCCCGGTTTCCCCTCCAGTTGGTCGAGCAGCGCGTGATCGCTCGCATGGGTTCCGAGGCGCCGGCACGATTGTTGTACGAGCGATCTTTGGGACTGCTTGACGCTGTCATGGGAAATGCTCTGGGCGACAGGAAGCTTCAAAGGAGCGGCGCTGCGCTCGCTCGGCGCAGCGATGCGCTGGGCCGGGCAGCACAGTTGGACGCAGAGGCGGATCAAAAAAGGCAGCGGTCCCGCGCTGACCTGAAGGCCAGAAGTGACGAGGCCACGAAGGAGCGGCAGGACGCACTCGCGGCCAAGGAACAAAAAGTTGAAGACGCCCGTACCTCAGCCGAGGAGCGAAAGCGTGCGGCCGAAGACTCCGCGGCCCAACGGGCCGCTGATGCGAAGAAGCGCGCCGACGATCTTGCCGCGCAGCGCACAAGGTCAGCTGAGGCGGCAAAACGCGAGGAGCACGCCAAGATTCGGGCGCAGGAGCAGCACGCCGCGAAGGCCGCCAAATCAAACCTCGACGATGCCGCGGACAAGCGGAACGAAGCCAGCGCAAAACGCGCGCAGGCGGATCGCATCGAGGACCTGGCGGATGAGGAGAAGCGCAAGCGTCAAGCCGCCCGGGCGAACAACAAGTGAATGTGAGTTAGTCGCCGTGTGAGGGACTGTCGTTGTGCCGCCGGCGCTTTCACGTGGCAGCGACAGTCCCCGCACCGGTGCGCGGGTATCCGACATTCTGGCTATGCCCGAGCATCGACGGCTCGGCGCTGGTGATCAATACATTCACGTCCACGATCACGTTCCTTCTGGTGGCGCTGTTGCAGAACACTGAGACACGCGCCGAGAACGCCACCCAACGCAAGCTCAATGCAATCGCCGATGCTCTAGCTGACCTCGTGGAGAAACTCGGTGAAAACGATGAGGATCTACGCCGTGCGCGCGATGAACTGACCTTCGCCGTCGGTGTCGAGCATCGGGAGAGTACAGAACGAAAAGGCACAGGCCCACTGAGCCGTCAGAAGGAAGACCCGGGACTCCCGACCCCCGCGACACCGATCACCCGACGGGCGCAGAGCAGGCTGCAGAGAACATCGCCAACGAATCGCCTGGTTAGCGACGTCACGACTACCTGTTGCCCGGTTCGAATCGATGCATGACGTCTCACGCGGCGTAGTCTTGGACTCGGCCGCCGCGCGCATTTGCCAGGTTCATCTCGAGCCGCCCGATCAGGATGTGCAGAACGAAGGGCCTCCAGGTGAGTGCGAGACCTAGATCCGAATATGCCGATGTCGCGGGCATGTTCCGGGATCTTCAGACGCTGGACGAAGAGTCGAGCGGATATCGGCGCCAGCGGGACGTGATCATCAATCGATGCCTGCCACTGGCCGACCACATCGCCCGCCGTTTCAAGAACCGCGGCGAACCTTATGAAGACCTCCGTCAGGTGGCGCGGCTCGGCCTCATTGGGGCTGTCAACCGATTCGACCCGGACAACGGCGCCAATTTCCTCGCGTTTGCCATTCCGACGATGATGGGTGAGGTTCGCCGACACTTCCGCGACCACGGCTGGTCTGTGAAGGTCCCTCGCCGAATGAAAGAGCTTGGCTTACAGCTCAATAGGGCCCACGCTGAGTTGTCCCAACAGTTAGGGCGTGCGCCGACGGCGAGCGAGATCGCCAGCCACCTTGGACTCGATCGCGAAGAGGTCGTGCAAGCGCAGATCGCCGCAACTGCATACTCCACCTTGTCATCTGACACCCCCGCGCCGGGGGTAGGCGGCGACGACGACGGACTCCCGGTCTCCAACCGCATCGGCGCCATCGACGATAATTTGGAGAAGGTACTCGACGTCGAAACGGCCCGCCCGCTGCTCGCAAAGCTGCCAGCACGTCAGCAAACAGTGCTCAGGCTCCGATTCTTCGAGAACATGACCCAAACTCAGATCGCCGAACGCCTCGGGATATCGCAGATGCACGTGTCGCGACTTTTGGCCAGGTCTCTTGCCGAATTGCGCGATCAGGCCCTGACACTAGAGCTGGTGTAGCTCTCCGCCCCCGGGTTCAGGAAGTACCCCTACCCTGTTGCGGGTGACGCACTCGCACGCCCATTCGCACTCCCTGAGCGGCCCAACGCCGCTGGGACCCTTGGCCGCCAAGGTCGTCGTCGGCCTGCTGATCGCCGTCGGCATCGTGACCCTGGCCGGAGCGGCGTGGCTCTGGCCGAGTCAGCAGAAGGTCGACATCCCGCTGCCGTACCAGAACTCCGCGGGCGGTGCGGTCACCACCGAGGCGGGCCACGTCGTGTCGAGCAGCGCGGCGCCCTGTGGATACCAGTCGGTGGGAGCGGTGCTGACGGCCCCGCCCACACGCGCCCAGGGCACCGCCGATTGCGTTCAGGCCTTCGTCGCGATCGACTCCGGCCCGAACGCGGGCGCCAATACGCTGCTGGAGTTCAGCGGCGGCCCTGGGCAGCCGCAACTCGTGGTCGGTGACCAGATCCGGATCACCCGCCAGGTCGACCCGACCGGCACCACGACCTACTCCTTCTACGACTATGAGCGGGCGTGGCCGTTGGCCGGACTGGCCGTGGCGTTCGCGGTCGTAGTCGTCGCGGTAGCCCGATGGCGCGGGTTCCGGGCGCTGATCGGGATCGTCGTCGCGTTCGGGGTGCTGGTCGTGTTCATGTTGCCCGCTCTGCGTGACGGGGGCGCCGCCATCCCGGTCGCGCTGGTGGCTTCGTCAGTGATCCTGTACGCAGTGATCTACTTGGCACACGGCGTAAGCCTGCGCACCAGCGCAGCACTGCTCGGCACGCTGGCATCCCTGCTTCTGGCCGCGATATTGTCCTGGGCCGCAATCGAATTGACCCACCTGACCGGCCTCTCTGAGGAGGACAACAACGCGGTAGCGACGTACTTGGGCAATGTGTCGATCACCGGCCTGTTGTTGGCCGGATTCATCGTCGGTTCGCTGGGTGTGCTCAACGACGTCACCGTCACGCAGGCATCCACGGCATTCGAGCTGGCCGCGATCGAGGGCACCTCCCGCCGAGCGGTGTTCGTCGGCGCGATGCGCGTTGGTCGTGACCACATTGCCAGCACCGTCTACACCCTGGTGCTCGCCTACGCCGGCAGCGCGCTGCCGCTGCTCTTGTTGTTCAGCGTGGCCAATCGCTCCCTGAGCGATGTGATGACAAGCGAGAGCGTGGCGATCGAGATTGCGCGCTCCGCGGTGGGCGGCATCGCGCTGGCGCTGTCGGTACCATTGACGACGGCTATCGCTGCGATGCTCGCTACCCCTACCGCTCCAGCAGCTCAAGCAGATACGCGCCGTATCCAGACTTGAGCAGACTCTGTGCGCGGGCGGCCAATTGGTCGTCGTCGATGAACCCGGCCCGCCACGCCACTTCCTCCGGGGCGCCGATCTTCAAGCCCTGCCGGCGTTCGATGGTGCGCACGTAGTCACTGGCGTCGAGCAGCGAGTCGAACGTTCCGGTGTCCAGCCACGCGGTGCCACGAGCGAGCACCTCTACCGAAAGCCGCCCCTGGTTCAGGTACGTCTGGTTGATGTCGGTGATCTCGTATTCGCCTCGGGCGGAAGGCTTTATCGAGCGCGCGATCTCGATGACGTCGTTATCGTAGAAGTACAGGCCGGGCACCGCATAGTGCGACTTCGGGGTAGCAGGCTTCTCCTCCAACGAAAGCGCGGTGCCGTCTTCACTGAACTCCACCACACCGTAAGCCGAGGGGTTGGCTACCCAGTACGCGAAAATCGCTCCGCCGTCGATCTTTTGGAATCGAGTCAGGCTGGTACCCAAACTGGGGCCGTAGAAGATGTTGTCCCCCAGAACCAAAGCCACCGAATCATTGCCGATGTGGTCGGCGCCGATGACAAACGCCTGTGCCAGACCATTGGGCTGATCCTGGACGGTCCAGCTGAGGTTGATGCCGAAATGCGAGCCGTCGCCGAGCAGTCGGTGAAAGGCGGGTGCGTCCTCCGCCGTGGTGATCACCTGGATATCGCGGATACCCGCCATGATCAGCGTGGACAGCGGGTAATAGATCATCGGCTTGTCGAACACCGGCACCAGCTGCTTGCTGACGCCCATGGTGATCGGATACAGCCGGGTACCCGATCCGCCAGCCAGGATGATCCCCTTCATCAGCCCGCCAGGTCCTGTTCGGTCAACTCGGTGGCGGCCAGGGCAGCAGCGAGGTCCTGGTGGCGGAACACCGAGGTGACGTGGTCGTGCACGACCCGGAACGCCGACGCCTTTCCATCTTGTTCCTCTGCGACCACGACGCCGTCGCGGACGAACATCCGCCCGGGGACGGCGGCTGACGTCTCCAGCGAACCCGCCCATTGGCGCAGGGCGTCGTGTCCCTGTCCTGCACCGTTCGCGTCGCCGAACTCGATGTCGTCGCTGGATACCTGGATCAGGGTGTCGAGGTCCCGCTCGTTCAGCGCATCGTGCCAAGCAAGGACGGTCGCGATCTCCGAAGTGGTCACAGTCGTCGAAGGTACCAATCAGAACGGCGTGCGTTCGAGCCATTCGTCCCAAACGGAGCTGTCACCGAAAACCTCGATCCCCAGTTCAGTCACGGGGCGCCTACGCGCGATCGCAAGCAGCAGATCCCTGGCCGGTCCACGCAGCGCGACGTCGCCCTTGCCGTGGTTATGCGTCCAGGACAGGCCCTCGTCGTCGTTGGTGATCGTCCACTCGCCGGTCGGGCCCAGGCCGGCATCGGTGGCATGCAGATGCAGGGTGCGCCCACGGTCCACCGGCGGTTTGGTCAGCCGAGCTGACTGCAGGACCATTAGCTCGATCCACTCGCTGATGGCGTCTGCGGCCACATCCGGCGACGGGCTGTAGTCGGCGCCCAGCGCGAGCGCGGCATCGGCGGAGTGCACGCCGACTTCGTGGCAAAGCCGTCGTATCCACCATCAAAGGGTCTGCGCCGCGGATCAACTCACCGAAGGCGTGGGTTTGGTCGATCAGTGCCGCGCGCAAGTCCACGATCAGAACGGTGTTCGTTCGAGCCATGCGTCCCACACCCCGGTATCGCCGAAAACCTCGATCTCCAGTTCGGTCGCGGCACGCCTGCGCACAATCGCCAGCAGCAGGTCCTTCGCCGGCCCACGCAGAGCGACGTCGCCCTTGCCGTGCTCGTGTGTCCAAGACAGACCTTCGTCGCCATTCACGATCGTCCACTCGCCGGTCGGGCCGAGACCGGCGTCGGTGGCGTGCAGGTGCAGCGTGCGACCGTGATCCACCGGCGGGGAGTTTCGATCGGCCTGGACCACCATCAGCTCGATCCACTCGCTGATGGCGTCTGCCGCCAGTTCCGGGTCCGGGTCGTACTCGAGACCCAGCGCGAGCGCGGCGTCAGCAAGGTGCACGGTCGCTTCGTGCAGCCGCCTGCGGACCCAGAAACCGGCAGGCCGGGGCCCGTTGAACGTCCACACCCGGGCGTCTGACCCGACCTGATCGACCGCCACGATGATCTGCTGGGCGCCGCCGTTGAGCCAGTCGATCGCGCCGTCCTCGTCGTCGGGGGGCTTGCCGTTGCGGACGGCACGCGGGTCGAGGGGCTCGCTGCGGCGCTCGGCGACGATCTGAGCCGCCCACCGGTTGCCGCGCCCGACGTGGCGGAACAACTGTCGCAGCGTCCAGTCGGGGCAGGTCGGTACGGGCGTCGACGGGTCTGCGCCGCGGATCAGTTCTCCGAAGGCATGGGTCTGGTCGAGCAGGGCGGCTCGGAAATCCACGTCACGAACTTACAGCGGTCCGCGCCTTGCCAAGTGAGATCGGCAGCGTCGACCACCCGCGGAGTACGCGTGTCGGGCGCCGGCTGCCGCCACCGGCCAGCCGCGCATCAGGAAAGCGCTCGAAGAACGTCCGCAGACCGACCTCACCCTCGGCGCGAGCCAACGCGGCCCCGAGGCAGTAGTGTCGCCCGCCGGAGAACGACAGATGCTTACCCGCGTTCTCGCGTTCGATATCGAACCGGTGCGGGTCGTCGAAGACCCTGGGGTCGCGGTTGGCACCCGCGAGATAGAGGATCACGGCCTTTCCGCGGCGGACCGTGGTGCCCGCCACGTCCGTGTCTTTCAACGCAATTCGCGCACTCAGTTGCACCGGCGAGTCCAGACGCAGGATCTCCTCGACCGCCGTGGGCCACAGCTCAGGCCGGGCCGCCAGGGTGTCGAGATGTTCCGGCGTGTCCAGCAGCATCCGAATTCCGTTGCCCAGCAGGTTGACCGTCGTCTCGAAACCCGCCGCCAGCACCAGGCCCGCGGTCGATAGCAGTTCCTGATGGGTCAGCGGTCCCCCTTCGGCGCTCTCGGAGGCCACGATGATCTGGCTCATCAGGTCCTCACCAGGATTGCGGCGCAACGCATGGAGGTGGTTGGAGAGCCAGTCGTTGAAGCCCTGGATACCGCGGTTGACCGTCCTGTACTGGCGCCACGTCAAGCCGATGTCGAGGCTCGGCGCCGCGAGTTCGCCGAACTCGAGGATGCGGGACCGTGCGTCGTCGGGAACCCCGAGGATGTCGCCGATGACCGTGACGGGGAGTTGTGAGCAGTACCGGTCGACGATGTCGATGGTGCCGGCATCGGCCATCTCGTCGAGAAGGGTGTTGGCCGCAGCCTGGACGCGGTCGCGCAATGCCGCGACGGCGCGCGCGGTGAACACCGAGGACACCAGCTTGCGGTAGCGCGTGTGCTGCGGCGGTTCCACGGACAACATCGACGGGGGTTGAATCGGATGCAGCAGATCAGATTTGGTGCGGTCGGCCAACCACTGCGCCGCTTTGGGCAGGTTCGTGCCCATCCCGAAGACTTGGAAGTCATCGGAACGCAGCAGGTCGCTCGCGACCTTGTGATCGACAGTCATGTAGACGGCACGGCATGTGACGACCGGGCGGCCCATGGCGCGCACTTCCTCGATGAAAGTGACGGGGTCGGCCCGCACGGCGGGGTCGGCGAGCATGCGCCCCTGCGGATCGCCCTGACGGGCGAAGATCTTCGACACTCCGCGGATGCCGCCGTGCACAGCCAGCCAATGAATCCGCTGCTTGACCGGGCCTTGACTCATGTCCCCTCCACCCCTTGACGCTACTGGCGCCCAACCGAATTGCGGTTCGGTTACCCAAAGTGCACCTTACCGAATTAGTATTCGGTATGGCAAGGAAGCGGATACCCGCCGAAGAGCGCCGGGTTCGCATCCTTGACGCGGCCGTGGAGGTCTTCGCCGAACACGGGTATACGGCCGCGAAGATGCAGGACATCGCCACGCGCGCAGGCGTAGTACCGTCAGTCCTCTACGACCATTTCGGCTCCAAACGCGAACTGCACATCACGCTTCTCGAACTGCACGCCGCACAGTTACGCGAGCGCTCGCTGCGTCGCCTGGAGGGTGCGACGGTCGAGGAATTGGTGCGCGCCAGCATCGAGAACTACTTCGAGTTCGTCGAGGAGGACCCCTTCATCTGGCGCGTCTTTCACCAGGACATCCCCGCTGATCCCGATATCGCCGAGGTGCGCCAGGAGCTGGCCGACCGCGGCACCGCAGGTATCGCCGACCTGATCCGGTTCGGGGCAGCCGATTCAAAATCGGTGAAGGGCATCACCGTCGACGAAGCGGCGTGGATCCTCGCCCGCGCCACTCAGGCCGCATGCCACGGCGTCGCGAGCTGGTGGTACGAAAACCGTGACGTACCACGCGAGCGCGTCGTCGAACTGGTCTTCATGCTGCTGTGGCAGGGCTTCGACGGAATGCTCAAACAAGGGACGGCGGACTGACCGCTCGCGGGCTCCTGCCCAGGCAGTACAGCCGCCAGCCCGCAGCCGACCAGCGCTCGACATCGAGGCAATTGCGGCCGTCCACAACGACTTTCGCCCGTACGGTTTGGGCAAGGTCATCAGGATCGAGCTCGGTGAACTCTCGCCATTCGGTCAGCACCAGCACCGCATCCGCACGTTCGCACGCCTCCACCACCGACGTCGAATAGTTCAGCGTCGGGAACAGGCGCTGCGAGTTCTCGATCGCCTTCGGGTCGTAGACGTTGACCGTGGCGCCGTTGAGTTGCAGCATGCCCGCGACGTTGAGTGCCGGCGAGTCACGCACATCGTCGGATTCGGGTTTGAACGCCGCGCCCAGCACCGCAATGTTGGCGCCGAGAAGCGAACCGCCGCAGGCAGTGGTGGCCAACTCCACCATCCTGGTGCGACGGCGCATGTTGATGCTGTCCACCTCGCGGAGGAACGTCAGCGCATGGTTTGCGCCGAGCTCGCCTGCGCGTGCCATGAATGCACGGATGTCCTTGGGCAGGCAGCCGCCGCCGAATCCGAGGCCCGCGTTGAGGAATCGTCGCCCGATCCGGGAGTCGTGGCCCAGCGCATCGGCGAGCATGGTGACATCGGCGTCAACGGCCTCGCACACCTCCGAGATCGCATTGATGAACGAGATCTTGGTGGCCAGAAACGCGTTCGCGGACACCTTGACGAGTTCGGCCGTCTGGAGGTCGGTGACCAGGAAGGGCACGTCCTCATCCAGCAGTGGTGCGTACAGCTCGCGGACGGCAGCTTCTGCAGTCACCGAATTCTTCGGCACGCCAAGGACAATCCGGTCCGGATGCAGCGTGTCGTGGACGGCGAAGCCTTCGCGGAGGAATTCGGGGTTCCAGGCCACCTCGACGTCGATACCGTCGGAGGCCAACGCACGCGCCCGCTCGGCGAGTTCGGCGGCGGTGCCGACCGGGACAGTGGACTTACCGACGATGACCGCCGATCGCGTGAGCAGCGGCACCAATCTGTCGATCACGGCGTGCACATGCCGAAGGTCCGCGCCGTATTCACCCTTCTTCTGCGGGGTTCCGACACCGAGGAAGTGCACGTCGGCGAACTCAGCCGCAGCCTCGTAGTCGGTGGTGAAACGGAGGCGGCCCGCAGCGATGTTGTCGCCCAACATCTTTCGCAGGCCGGGTTCGTAGAACGGAATGTCACCGGAGGCGAGCTTGGCGACCTTCCCCGGGTCGATGTCGACACCGATTACGTCGTGCCCGAGTTCGGCCATACCGGCGGCATGAGTCGCACCGAGATAGCCCGTGCCGAAGACTGCGCATCGCATACCACCCTTGTATGCAGTCGCGATGAGCTAACTGCTACGCGACACTTAGCAGCACACCAACGGTAGGTTACGAGTGAGCGCGGTGAATGTGACCTAACCCCCGCTACAGAAGATCAGGAAGCAGCCACCACCGCCACCGCCACCGCCACCGCCACCGCCACGGCCCGACGATCCCGATCCCCCTCCGGGGAATTGCGGACCGCGAGACGAGCCGGAGCCCCCGGATCCCGAGCCTCCACGTCCCGAGCCGCCGTCGTTGAATGACGGCGACTGCGGCACCTGCGGGATCTGCGGCTGTTGCGGGATCTGCGGCTGTTGCGGGATCTGTGGCTGTTGCGGGATCTGCGGCTGTTGCGGAACCTGCGGCGCTTCGGGTTCGTCCTCCCACGGCGGATTCCACTGCGGCGGAGTCCACGGGTTGTGCGGCACGTAGGACGGCCGCCACGGCGGATTCCACGGGCGGTAGATCGGCGGCGGGTTGTACACGGGCGGCGGTATGTAGACCGGGGCCGGGATGGGCGCCGGGGCCGCGGGGACCGGAGCGGGCGGCGGAGCCGCGGGAGGAGGCGGGGCCGCAGGTGGCGGCGCCTCGACGTAGACGGTCCGCGGCGGTGCCTGCGGAACCTGCTGGGCCACGGGCACCGGCGRCTTGATGGTCTGCGCGGCCGGCGGGGGCGGGGGCGCCTCGATCGGCTGCGCTTCGGGCGCAGGCGCAGGCGCCGGCGCCGCGGGCGCGACCGTGGTGGGAACGAGGGCGTTCTGGCCGGGGCTGGGCCGCTGGTCGGCCGTTGGGCGGATGCTCACCGCCAACGAAATGACCAGCGCCACAACGCCGACGATGAAGATCGACGTCAGCGCGCTGCCCACGAGCAGGAACGGCTTACGCTCCCCCGTGTCCAGCGCCAGCTCGGTCTGGGGGTCGTAGTCACCAAGGGACGCGCCGTCGGAGCCGACAGAAGCCAGCTGCGTCTCGGCGTTGGCAAGTCCGGCCAGCGCCGAGCCCGCGGTGGTTCCGTCGGGGTCCAGCGAATAGGCCAGTCCGACAGTCGACGACTCCAGGGCCGGGGCGTTGGCCGCCGCCAGGGCGGCACCGCGGGCGAGTGCGAGTTCGGGTTCGTCCGGCGCGCTGACCGGAAGGCTGACCAGACGCTGAAGGTGTTCCTTCACCGACGAGACGTTGACGCCCGACCCGACGACGAACATGCCCTGCGGCGGGGAGTCCTGCGCATCGACGGCGGCGGCCATCTCGGACAGCACGTCCATCGCGTCCGTGCTGTGCAGGCTGCGGCTGAGCACCTTGACGACCGACCCGTCGTCGGTCTGTACGACCGACAGCGTGGCGGTGTCGCGGTCGATGAACAATAACGCGGTGGTGCTGTACCCGACCGCACGACCGGCGGCCTGGGCAAGCTCGGCGGCGGCATGGCTGGCCGACACGAGCATCACGTCATCCAGGCCCTTTGCCGCAAGGGCGTCACGCAGTGCCGCACCTTGGGTGTGGTCGCTCCAGGTGACGCCGATCGCCTTGAGGTGATGCCCGCCGGTGGCGGCGCTCTCCTGGGTTCCCAGCACTGCCTCGACGACCTGATCCGCGGCCGCCGAGTTTGCCGAGCCTTCATTCACGGTGACGTCGAAAGTGTCGTGGTCGACGGTCAGCCCGTCGCCCTTCTCCCCTTCGACCAGCACCATGCGGACCGTCGTAGGTGTCGTCGACACACCCAGTACGATGTCCACTGAACCCTCCAATAAGTTTGCTACGCTATCTAATTCGCTGATGACTCCGCAAATCCGCATGAGTCGACTACTCGTACTTATCGACCTGCTCAGCTGGTGCGTTACATCCCAGAACGCATTTGCTGCGGGCGATCAAGTCGTGGCCGAACCTCTGGCAGCTCCGGCGCCCCGACGACGCCGGTACCCCGACCTTACTCGGGTCAACGGCCGAGCGCGCCCGGCCGTTCAAAAGACGATTTCAGTCCTTTTTGCCGTCGGGGGTCTCGGCGCGCGGTTGCAACGTAGCCGGGCCACCGAGTGGCGGTCGGCGTCCCGGTTGGTGACCGTGCACCCCCTCGGCATAGGCCGTCTCGGCGTGCTGGGTGAAGTCGACGCCGGTGGTCTCGTCCTCGGCGCTGAGGCGGAAGCCAAGCACCCGGTCGATGATCTTGCCCAGTGCGAAGGAGACGGTGAACGCATAGAGGCTGACCACGAGGGCCGCCAGCGCCTGTTTGCCCAGTTGGGCCAGTCCGCCGCCGTAGAACAGGCCCTCGGGGCCGGCTGTCATGACGGCGTTCGCGAGGAATCCGATGAGCAGCACACCGACGAGTCCGCCGACGTAGTGCACACCGACGACGTCCAGCGAATCGTCGTAGCCCCACCGGAACTTCAGGCCGACGGCGTACGAGCAGATGACGCCCGCGAGCAGACCGACGATCAACGCGCCGAGGGTGTTGACCGTGCCGCACGAGGGTGTGATCGCGACCAGGCCGGCGACCACACCGGACGCGGCGCCGAACGTCGTCGGCTTACCGTCGCGGAACCGCTCGACGACGATCCAGCCCAGCATGCCGAGGCAGCCGGCAACCAAGGTGTTGAGGAAGACTGCCGCCGCCGTGCCGTTGGCCGCCAGCGCCGAGCCGGCGTTGAACCCGAACCAGCCGAACCACAGCAGGCCCGCACCGAGCAGGACGAAAGGCAGGTTGTGCGGACGCATGGCGTCCTTCTTGAAACCGATGCGCGGGCCGAGCACCAGCGCGAGCGCCAATGCCGAAGCGCCCGAGACGATCTCGACCACCAGACCACCCGCGTAATCCAGCACTCCGAGGTTGAACAACCAGCCGCCGGGTCCCCACACCCAGTGCGCCACTACGGCGTAGACCGCGATGGTCCACAGCGGAACGAAGACCACCCACGCCGAGAACCTCGCGCGATCCGCGATGGCGCCACTGACAAGCGCGGCGGTGACGATCGCGAAGGTGAGTTGGAAGGTGGCGAACAGCAGTTCGGGCACCGTGCCGTGCACCGTCGTCGGATCGATGCCCAACATGCCGAAGTGTGAGAGGTTTCCGACCAGCCCGCCACCGGCGTCCTCGGAGAAGGCGATGGTGTAGCCCAGCAGCAGCCAGGCCACCGTGCACGCCGGGATGGAGATGAAACACATCATGATCATGTTGAGCACACCGGTGGTGCGCACCATGCCGCCGTAGAAGATGGCCAGGCCCGGGGTCATCAGCAGGACCATCGCGGTCGCGGCCAACAGCCATGCGGTGGCGGCAGGATCGATCTCGGGCACGTCAGCTCCTTCGGCGAAGTTCCGACGAGCATTTCGGCCCCAGGTTTCAGCCGCGCGGCAAAAATGTTTCCGGCATGTTTCGTGTTTCGGCCGGGTTACCGAAAGTTCACGTCAGCTGGACTTGATGAAGTTCTGATACGAGCGCGACGGGGTGGGTCCGCGCTGGCCCTGATACTTGGACCCGGCCTGCGAGCTGCCGTATGGGTGTTCGGCGGGGCTGGTCAGCCGCAGCAGGCACAGCTGACCGATCTTCATACCGGGCCACAGGGTGATCGGCAGGTTCGCGACGTTGGACAGTTCCAGCGTGATGTGGCCGCTGAACCCCGGGTCGATGAAGCCGGCGGTGGAGTGGGTCAGCAGGCCGAGGCGGCCGAGTGACGACTTACCTTCCAGGCGGCCCGCGAGGTCATTGGGCAGCGAGCATCGCTCCAGCGTTGAGCCGAGGACGAACTCACCAGGATGGAGCACAAACGGCTCGTTCTCCTTGGGCTCGACCAACGTAGTCAGTTCGTCCTGGCGTAGCGATGGGTCGATGTGGGTGTAGCGGGTGTTGTTGAACACCCGGAACAGGTTGTCCAGCCTGACGTCGACGCTCGACGGCTGGATGAGGCCCTCCTCGTACGGATCGATACCCAACCGCCCCGCGGCGATTTCAGACCTGATGTCGCGATCGGAGAGCAGCACGCGACGAGCGTAGCCGCTCGGGTGTTAGCCTTCGTGATCACTGGCTGGGCCAGCCAAGCCGATGTAGTTCAATGGCAGAACATCAGCTTCCCAAGCTGAATACGCGGGTTCGATTCCCGTCATCGGCTCCATCAAATACCGGGATCTACTCGGGATGAATGTGGTCCTCGATCAACGGATCTCCGGCGAGTCCTTCGACGCGGCCCTGAACTCCGCCCGGGCGCAGCAGGGCCGGGTCGTGGGCGGACGACCCTGGAGAGTGACAGCTATGTCGTGGAGGCGAGCGGATCTGATCCACCGCCGGCGACGACGATCCGACCGGGTTCGCCGACCGCTCTGCCGAAGAAGGTCGCGTAGAACGCCGTGCCGAACACGGCCAACGCCACGACGATGAGCGGGCCGAAAAACAACGGATGGTGCGCCATCGCCTCTGCCAGGTAGCGGCAGCACAGCAGAAGTACCACCAGGAACGCTGAGCCGAACGCAACCAGCGCCCGGGGCGACCGGATGCGCGCGGGCACCGGTTCGCGCAGCGCCGACTCCACGGTCAAGCACAGCACCGCGCCTGCCACCAGGTCGACGCCGTAGTGGTAGCCGAAGCCGAGCGTCGCCGCGATGGTGCCCACCAGCCAGAACGTGCCTGCCAACCGCAGCCAATACGGCCCACCGCGGGAGTGGATGAAAACAGCCAGCGCCCAAGCGGTGTGCATCGACGGCATGCAGTTGCGTGCCGTCAAGTCGTCGAAGGCGACGGCCACGGGCGTGAGGTCGACCGGCGGAAGCGCGTGCGGCCAGTAGTCGCCGACCGCGAAGCCGTTGCCCGCACTGCCGAAGGCGTAGTCCGGGCCGACGACCGGAAACAACACGTAGATGGCCGGCCCGATCAAGCCGAGTACCAGAAACGTTCGGATCAGGAAGTGACGCGGCCAGACGCCGGTGCGGACATTGCGCAGCTGATAGATCGCGATAACCATTGCCGCGACGGGCAACTCGATGTACACCCAGTGCAACAGGGCGCTGGGGACCGGGCCGCCTGCCTCCACGAGCCTGCCCATCAACCACGACACTTGTGCGAGTGCATGGTCGGCCAGGAGCGCGTACTCGTCCAGGACCGTCGGCCGCACGGCCGCGGTGATGCGCAGCCATGTGTCGCCCACTTTGGTCGCGATGATGAGCAGGAATCCGAACGCGATCCCGCGAAGGGCGGTGGTTCGTTCGGCCCCCGTCCAGCGCCGCCACGCCACCACGGCCAATCCCGTGAGCACGATCATCGGCCCGTTGCCGAGCGTCAGCACGCCACCACGTAGGACGCGCTCCGCGGCGAATCCGATATCGAGCGCGGCGGCCACCGACAGCGCCAGGATCCGGCATCGGTTGGTCAACCCGACGATGGCCACGCCGAGAGCCACCCAACTCACCGTTGCCGACTTCGGAGTGGCGACGTAGTCGCTTATCAGGCTGTGCAGCGGACCCTGGAAACCCGCGACGCTCGCGGTGACCTGTAATGCGACCAGCAACAGGACGACCGCGGCCGCGATCGTCACCCAGGTGCGTGTCGACCGAGCGCGCAACTGCACCCGTCGCACGTCGCCAATGAACACAAGCCGGATATTAGGTGACAGCAGGTGCCAGAAAAGTTAATCGCTGCAGTTTCGGTGGAGACCTTAGCCGGGTTGCACATTTGGGAATCTCTGTACCGCGTCGGCCTCATCGGCTTCGCGTTTGAGCCGCGCCTGTTCGCGTCGTGCTTGCATTGCCCACGTGCGCTCATGCTCGGCACTGCACCACAGCGCTGCCGAGTGACGGCAACCCCGTCGCAAGAGCGCCAATGCCAATAACCTATGACGCCAATCCAGGCAGTGTCCGCGACTGCGTTGCCCCAGGGGGCCACCGACACAACTCGACGTGTCTGTCTGGTCGCCGTACCGAAGTTGCACACGACCCGTGCAAACGCGGGTTGCAGGTAACCCACCGACCACGCGGCTATCGCTCACCCCGTTGGGCGTCAAAGTTCCCAAGCTGAATACGCGGGTTCGATTCCCGTCATCGGCTCCACCCCTACCTTGCGGGGCCGCAGTAGTCGTCAGACGACGCAGCCCTCGAGCGTGTCATCATCGGTGACACCGTACTGGGCGCACTCGATCGCCGACCCCACGTCGAGAACCGTCCAGCGGGAACCGTCCCGACGGAACAGGACTCCGGACGACTGCACCGTGCCTGCGGTCGATCCCAGTGCAAACGGCGCCGAGCACTGGATGCGCAGGAAGCCGGTGGGATACGCCACGCGACTGTAGAAGTCAGGACTGGATTTCAGCGCTTCCAGCAGCGCATCCGCTGTCGCCGCTGTGCAGATATCGACATTCTCGGGAGAGGCTGCAGGGGATGACGAGGCGGCGGTCGTCGGGTTGTCGCTGTCGGATCCGCACGCAACGGTCGTCACAGCGGCGGCAAAGGTCAGGGTCAGAATGGACAGTCGGCGCATCGACGATGTCCATTGGCGGGGTACCGATCGGTTCACACAAGACAGTCACCCTCCAGGCAACGACCACTGGGTACTGCCTGACGCGGCGGTCCCGCAACGGTCCCGAAGCCGCCTGGGGCCAGATCATCGACATCAATCTGCGCGCACACATCCGCGCGGCCAAAGCTGTTGTGCCGGAATGGCTCGAGCGTGCCAGCGGACATCTCGTCGCCGTCGCCTCGGCCGCTGACACGCGACGCCCCAGGATGAAGCGAAACCGATGGTGCCGCAGCACCTTTAGGCGAGACTACTTCTTCCGGCCGAGCAGTCCGAGCATCGAAACCCTTGCGTGCTCGGCGGCGCCCTCATCGCCGTAGAGTTGGCGGTTCGGAGAAACTCTGGCGGCCAACGCCTCGAGATCGAAGGCTAACTGTTCGACGTCGGTGTTCGCGGGTAAGTCTCCTGCTGCGACTGCCGCCTCTGCGTCGGCGACCAGCTGCGTGTGCCACCGGCGCATGTGTGCCGCCAGCGCGTCGTGTACGGGACCGGGACGGCTGTCGAATTCGAATGAGGCCGCGGCGATAAAACAGCCCCCCGGAAAGGCCGGACGACCGGCGTATTCCATCCAGCTTGCGCAAATCGCAAGAAGGCGGCGTATCCCGGCTGTCTCATGCTCCGCCGGCTGCCATACCTCCCTGCGGAACACCTCCGCCGCGAAATCGAGAGTGGCCAACTGAAGTTCGAGCTTGTTACCGAAGTGGCCGATCACTCCGGCTTTGCTCATGTTGAGCGCGGTCGCGAGCCTTCCGACCGTGATGCCCTCGAGGCCCTCGACGGACGCCATGTCAGCCGCGCAGTTGAGGATGCTCTGCCGAGTGTTGCCCGCCTCGAGCACGGAACGGCGGCCAGCCATATCGGAATAATAGCGTACGTTCGTTCGCTATCTCTGTGAACAGCCCTGAGTCGAAAGGAAAGTCCATGACCGTCGTCTTTCTCCACGGAGTACCGAACACCGCTACGGTGTGGGACGCGGTGCGCTCACTCTTGTCCGGTCGCGACTCCATCGCCTTGCAATTGCCGGGCTTTGGCGGCGATGCGCCCGCCGGCTTCAGCGGTACCCGGTACGCCTACCGCGACTGGGTGATCAATGAATTGGAAGCCATGAATGGGCCGGTCGACATCGTTGGACATGACCAGGGCTCGGTCATCGGCCAGGGCGTCATCCTGGCTCGGCCCGATCTGATCAACTCCTGGGTGCTCGGCGGGGGTGTCTGTGCGGACGACTTCCTCTGGCATAGGCAGGCCCGGATCTGGCAGAACGCAGGGTTGGGCGAGCGATGGCGCGATCACTTTCTCAGTCTTGACGTGAACACCCGCGCCAGCATGTTGGTGGCCGCTGGTCTACCCGAGATCGATGCCGCCGGAGTCGCGGCCGGAATGGACCGCCGAATGTTCGATCACATACTGCCGCTATACCGCTCCGAGACCTACCTCGAGGACTGGGCCTTCGATCCGGCCGCCACCTACCCACGGGGGCTCGTGCTGTGGGGCCGCGACGACCCGTACCAGGCAGCAGAGTTCGGGCGTGTCGCGGCGGCGGCTTCGGGCGCGCGCTTCCGCGAACTCGAAGGCGGGCACTGGTGGCAAGTCGAGCGGCCAGACGAGGTAGCAGCCGAACTGGCCGCCCACTGGTCTCACATCGACTCGGTCGTCGCCTGACTCGGCGGACGGTCATTGGGCCTCTGACGGCAGTTCCCCCATTTGACCTGTTCACACCTGCATGATGTGGTCATGGCCGATGAAGTGTCGTCGCTCGCTGATGAGAAGTTCGTGTCGCTGACGACGTGGAAGAAGAGCGGCGAGAAGGTGGCAAGCGCGATGTGGTTGGCGCGCGACGGCGACGCCCTGGTGATGTGGACGCCCTCCGACAGCTGGAAGGTCAAGCGCATCCGTCGCGACAGCCGCGTCGAACTGACGCCGTGCGGACGGACCGGAAAGGTGAACGAGGCCGCCACTACAACCCACGGCACGGCGATCGTCGACACCGATCCGGCGGAGACGGCCCGCGTCAAGCAGCTCATCAAATCCAAGTACGGCTTCGAATTCCACGTGATCACGTTCCTCGAAAAGGTCGTCGCTCGCGGCAGCAAGGACCGAGTCGTGGTTCGGGTCACGGTGTAGGCCGTCCCGTCATCGCTCCACGAAAGTCCACCCCGTAAAGCCGTTCCGTTATTTGACCTGTTCACACCGCGTACGGTCAGCCCTACCCAAAATGAGGAGACCGATGCCAACCAGGAACCGAAGTCGTGCGGCCTTTTGGATCGCCGTCGGCACGGTCAGCGCGCTCACGCTCGCGGGATGCGGCTCCGCCTCAGCCCAACCGGCCGACCCAAGCGGAGCCTCGCTGCGCATCGTGCTGGGTTCGCAACCACAGGCGTCGCAGATCCCGCTGGTCTACGGCGTCAGCCGCAACGGCGGTGACTTCGGGCTGGCAATCAGCGTCGAGCAGAACGTCACGAAATTCGATTCTCACACCAATGCGGTACAGACCTTGCTCGACGGCAACGCCCAGATCATGGCGACGTCGTTCTCCGCGATCTTGGATGCACGTGAGCAGGGCCAGGATGTCAAGATGTTCTGCCCATACGTCAGCATGGACGACTTCGTCCTGGCTGGCGCCAATGGTGTGAACAACGCCGGTCAGCTGTTCGATCCGTCGACCCGGGTGGGCATCGACAGCCCGGGTGGCGCGGGAGCCATCGTCCTCAACGCGCTGTTGAGCGGCATCGGCGAGCCCCGCGACGTCGACGAAATTCCGAATCAGCAGATCATCGAAAGCTCAAGCGCCCGAACGGAAGCGTGGGGCGCCGGGCAGCTGGATGCAACGGTGATTCACGACACGCAGTACGACGGTGCCGAAGCAACGGTTGATCGACCGGTGCTGATCGCCACCCTCTACGAGAATGCCCCCGGATTCATCAAGGTGGCTCAGGCCGCCCGAGCGGACTGGCTCGTTCAGAACCGCGAACTCGCCGCCAGATACTGCGCCACCACGCTGCGCGCGATGAGGGCACTGAAAAGCAACTTCGCCGTATTCCAAGCCGCGGTCGACGAATACGTCGAACCAACCCCCTCCGAACAATCACTCAGAGAGCTGTTCGACCTGATCCAGAAGTATCCGTTCTGGACGGACGACGGCGGGCTGTCCGACGACAGCGTGAAGTTCATGATCGACATCGCGAGGGAGTCGGGCGTCCTCACCCAACCGATGAATCCTGCCGACATCGTCGACCGTGAGACATTGAGTAGGGCCGTCGAACTCGCAAACATGCCGACGGGATGAAAGCATCGCCCGGACACGGGTAGACCGCGGCTTCTGGACTGGTTGGGAGAACATCGATGACGAAACTCGACAACGCGGAAGCAACCACTCCGTCCATTCGCGAGCTCAGCGTTCGGGGCGTGGTGCTCGGCGGCGTCATCACTCTCATCTTCACTGCGGCCAACGTCTACCTTGGGCTCAAGGTCGGCCTGACGTTCGCCACCGCGATCCCTGCAGCGGTGATCTCGATGGCGATCTTGCGTTACTTCCGCGGGCACACGATCCTCGAGAACAACATCGTGCAGACCATCGCGTCCGCCGCAGGCACCCTGGCCGCCATCATCTTCGTCCTCCCTGGACTGATCATGATCGGCTGGTGGACCGGCTTTCCATACTGGATCACGGTGGCCGTGTGCATCGTGGGCGGCATCCTCGGCGTGATGTACTCGGTGCCCCTGCGCCGAGCACTCGTCACCGGTTCGGACCTCCCCTATCCGGAAGGGGTCGCAGCCGCCGAGGTGCTCCAAGTGGGCGAGGCCGCCGTGGACGGCGGGGAGGGCAACAGGCGAAGCCTGCGCGGGATCGTCGTGGGTTCGGTGGCGGCAGCAGGGTTTTCACTGTTGGCCGCGACGAAGGTGATCCTCAGCGACATATCCGTCTACTTCCGTATTGGTGCCGGCGGTTCGACGATCGGCGCAAGCCTTTCCCTGGCACTGATCGGCGTCGGTCACCTCGTGGGTGTCACCGTCGGCTTCGCCATGATCGTCGGCTTGGTGATCTCCTATTTCGTGCTGTTGCCGACGTTGACGTGGGGCGACATCACCGGTGGCGACGCACTGAAGGAGGTCGTGTCGAGCACCTTCTCGAGCGACGTGCGGTTCGTCGGCGCGGGCGCCATCGCCATCGCGGCCGTCTGGACGCTCGTCAAGATCCTCGGCCCGATCGTGCGGGGAATCCGTGCGGCCGCCGCCTCGACGCGTGCCCGCCGAGAAGGAAATCAGGTCGAGCTGACGGAACGGGATCTCCCCATCTGGATTGTGGGCGGCACGATCGCGGTGTCGCTGATTCCCATCGGGCTGATGCTCTGGTGGTTCCTCGAGAGCACGCAGATCGGTGGCAACACCCCACTCATCATTGCGGTGACGCTGGCGTTCGTCGTCGTGATCGGTGCCGTACTCGCCTCGGTCGCCGGCTACATGGCAGGGCTCATCGGTTCGTCCAACAGCCCGATATCAGGGCTCGGAATTCTGGTCGTCGTCATCGCGTCGCTGGTGTTGGTGCTGGTACACGGGCGCAGCGATGACCCCGGACAGACGCTGGGGTTGGTGGCCTACGCGCTGTTCGCCACGGCAATCGTGTTCGGCATCGCAACCATTTCCAACGACAACCTTCAGGACCTCAAGACCGGCCAGCTCGTCGGCGCCACACCGTGGCGGCAGCAGGTCGCACTGGTGATCGGCGTCATCTTCGGCGGCCTGGTGATCCCCCCGGTCCTCACCCTGCTCAACACTGCGTTTGGTTTCGCTGGCGCACCGGGCGCCGGGGAGAACGCGCTCGCCGCGCCGCAGGCGGCGTTGATCTCCTCGCTCGCCAAGGGCGTCTTCGGTGGCGATCTGAACTGGAAGCTACTTGGTCTCGGCGTCGCGATCGGTGCGGTGGTGATCTTGATCGACGAGGTACTGAAGCGAACGACGAAGTTCGCCCTGCCGCCGCTGGCGGTCGGGATGGGGATGTATCTGCCGATGTCCCTGACCCTCATCATCCCGATCGGCGCGCTCTTGGGCCGGTACTACGACAAGTGGGCGGACCGCACCGGCGGTGATGTCGAGCAGAAGAAGCGCCTCGGCGTTCTCGTGGCAACGGGCCTCATCGTCGGCGAGAGCTTGTTCGGTGTGGTGTTCGCGGGCATCGTCGCCGGCTCTGGCACCGACACACCGCTCGCGATCGTGGGTGAAGGATTCGAAAACTGGGCCGAAATCCTGGGCGTGGTGGCGTTCGTCGCGCTGGTGGCCGGTCTTTACCGGTGGACCAGGCGGTTGGCCGGCGCTGACCGCTAGCGGCGCTCAGCCCCGAATAGCGGTGCGGAATCTGTCCCGGTACGCCTTTGGTGAGACGCCCAGGTGTTCGACGAACGCGCGCCGCAGGGTCTCGGTGCTGCCGAATCCCGCAAGGTGCGCGGTTTCCGTCACGCTGCGGCCGGCGTCCAACGCAGCGCGGGCCGCGTCGATTCGGACCATCTCGACGTAACCGGCGGGAGTCGTCCCGAGTTCGGATCGGAACAACCGTGTCAGCTGACGCGTACTCAGAGACGCCCGCACGGCAAGGGTTCTCACGCTGTGGTCCGCCCCGGGGTCGGCCGCAATCGCATCGGTCACCACTCGAAGGGCGGACTGCGGCGGAGGGTTGGCCTCGATCAGCGAAGAGAATTGCGACTGGCCGCCGGCACGCTTGAGATAAACGACCAACCAGCGAGCCACATCGCGAACGAGTTCGGCGCCGTAATCCTGCTCGACCAGAGCGAGCGCCAGGTCGATGCCCGACGACACCCCGGCCGACGTGAAGACGTCTCCGTCACGTACGAAAATCGCGTCGGGTTCGACGGTGATGTCGGGAAAGGCCCGGGCGAACGACCGAATGTTCCGCCAGTGCGTGGTCGCGCGCCGACCACTGAGCAGCCCAGCCTCCGCGAGGATGAATGACCCTGTGCAGATGGACCCCAGCCGCCGGGTGCGAACGGCCACCGCCTGGACCGCCTGGACGAGCGCTGGGTCGACAGGGCGCGCCGGCAGGTGGTCACTTCCGGCGACGAGGACGGTGTCGGCGGATTCGACAGCCGCAATGCTGTCGGTGACACCCAGCCGGATGCCGATCGAGGTCATCACGTCACACCCGTCGACCGACGCGATCTTGATCTGGTAATCGCCGCCGAATCGGTTGGCCTCCGCGAAGACCTCGGCCGCTCCTGCCACATCCAGCATGGTCACGTCGTCGAAGACGATGATCACGACCACCCGCGGGCGGATACCGGCCGCTGCCATCACGTCATTGTGTCGCATTCTGTGGGCCGAACGGCGCAATAGCTGTATGTGCATGACCCTCCACTTGCGTTGACTCGATATGTAGGAGTCCAACTGAGGAGGTTGATCATGGAAACCCGGTCGCTTCAATCGATCGCCGGCATAACAATTCCCGACAGCGCACTGGTGCGCGAGGCCACCGACTTCATCCGCGAGGCCGAAGACGATCTGCTCTTCGACCATTCACGCAGGGTGTTTCTTTTCGGTGCACTGCAAGGTCGCCGCCTGGGCCTGCAGCCCGATCTCGAGTTGCTCTACGTCGGGGCGATGTTCCACGACCTGGGTCTCACCGAGGCCTACCGCACGTCCACCCTTCGCTTCGAAGTCGACGGCGCCAACGCAGCCCGTGATTTCCTCCTGCAGCACGGCGTCGATGCCGCCGACGCCCGCAAGGTGTGGCTGGGCATCGCTTTGCACACGACCCCGGGCGTACCGCAGTTCCTCGAGCCCGAGACCGCCTTGGTCACTGCGGGTGTAGAGACCGACGTCATCGGCATCGACCGCGAGGAGCTCTCGGCGGAAGCCATCGCCGCGGTGACCGCCGCGCACCCGCGTCCCGACTTCAAGAACCGCATTCTGGCCGCCTTCAACAACGGCATGAAACACCGGCCGGACAGCACTTTCGGGACCATGAACGACGACGTGCTCGCGCATTTCGACCCGACGTTCAAGCGACAGGACTTCGTCGAACTCATCTTGACCAACAGCTGGCCCGAATAGCGAAGGACGCAGACCAATGGATATTCACGAAGCGCTGTACACCACCAGGATGATGCGGCGGTTGCGGCCGGATCCGATTCCGCTGGCGACGCAGGCCCGCATTCTCGACGCGGCCGTTCGGGCCCCCAACGGGGGCAACACCCAACGCTGGCACTTTGTGGCCGTGGACGATCCGGAGCTCATCCGCGAGTTCGCCCAGCTGTTCCGGCAGGCCCGCGGCATCGAATACGACAAGTTCCAGACGGGGACGGGACCGATGGTCGCGCCGGCGCCGGGATCGGACCCAGCCGCACACGCCGAGACGATGCGTCGAATGCAGGGATCGGGAAACTACCTGGCTGATCATTTCGAAGAAATTCCCCTACTGCTTTTCGTCTTCGCCATCGACGACCTCGGCGGCGCCAACATCTATCCGGCGATCTGGAGTGCGCTGCTCGCCGCCCGCGCGGAGGGAGTCGGCGGCGTCATGACAATGGTGCTCCGCAACTTCTCCGACCGGGTCAACGAGTTACTGGGTGTTCCCGTCGGGGAGGGCTGGAAGATGTCGGCCATGCTCACCCTCGGCTACCCGCGGGGAAGATGGGGTGTTGCGGCCAATCGGCATCCCGTGCATGAGGTTTCGTCGCGCAACCGCTGGGATGCACCCTTCGGTGTCGAGGTGCCCCAGCCACTGTGGCCGCCACTGGGCGATACGACGACCGACCTCGCTGTGGCGGGATGAGTTCAACATGTCCACAACAAACGGTGCAGAGTTGACGGTGGTGCAGCCCGGCGACGGCGATCTGGTCCCCATTCCGGGCTTCGGGGCCGTCTTCAAGCTCACCAGCCGGACCACTGGCGGACTGGTATCGATCGTCGAGCATCCGTTCCCCGTCGGCATCATCACCGCAGCGCATCGCCATACGAATGAAGACGAGCACTCCTACGTGCTCGCAGGCGAGATCGGCTTCCGGTCCGACGACAACGAGGTGGTGCTGGCACCGGGCGGATACATCACCAAACCCCGGGGCCAGATGCACGCCATGTGGAATGCGGGAACCGAGCCCGGTCGGATCATCGAAGTCATCACTCCCGGTGACGGTTTCGAGAACTACTTTCGTGAGCTGGGTGAGCTGCTGATGTCTGAGCCGGCAGCGGACGAATCCAGCGCACCCCTTCATGCGTCAGCCGAATTCACCGAGCTGGCGGAAAAATACGGCCTGACATACGGCACACCCGACTGGCTCGACGACGTGGTGCGCCGATACGGGTTGTCACCCGCGACTCACTGACCTTCTCTTGCGGCTGCCGACCCACCTGGAGTGCCGAAGCCCGCGTGCACGATCGAGCCAGAGCTGTCTACACCGTTTGCATCATGTGCGCTCATCAGGATGCATCTTTCGCACGATGCCCTGGCCTGCCCGCAGCCGTACGTTTTATCCATCTAGCGACGTCGGCGCAACCGCCGACAGACTGACGTTTCGCCTGGTTGAATGAGTGCTTAGGCGTTAGTAATAAGAGACGGGCTTACCAGCATTAATGGATGACACGGTCATAGAGGGCGGCGACGCCACTGGAGGCGAGGACTCCGCCGACGGCGGGGAAGCCACCTCCGGCGAAGCACCCGTCGGGAGCTTCGGACGCTACGGACTGCTGTCAATGCTGGGCGCGGGTGGCATGGGTCAGGTGTGGCGGGCACGCGACTCGCAGACCAATCGGGTGGTCGCGCTGAAGGTGTTGCCCGAACACTCCGCCGACGACGACGAGTCGCGCGAACGGTTCCGGCGGGAGTGCGAAGCAGTGGCGCAGTTGACCGAGCCGCACATCATCCCGATCCACGACTTCGGCGATGTGGACGGTCGGCTCTTTCTGAACATGCGACTGGTCGACGGTACGGACCTGCGCGCGCTGATCAAACGAGAAGGTGCCCTGCCGCCGGGGCGTGCGGTGGCGATCATCACCCAGATAGCCGGCGCATTGCAGGCGGCCCACGACGTCGGCCTGGTGCATCGCGATGTGAAACCCTCCAACATCCTGGTCTCCGCCAACGACTTCGCGTATCTGATCGACTTCGGGATCGCTCACGCTTCCGGAGACGCCACGCTGACCAAGGCGGGCGAAACCATCGGCACCGCGGTCTATATGGCCCCGGAGGCCATCGGCGCCGCGGTGAAAACCCACTCCCGCGTGGACGTCTACGCACTGACTTGCGTGCTGTACGAATGCCTCACGGGCGCGCCCCCGTTCACCAGTGACATCGGTGTGCAGGGTTTGATCGCACATCACCTGCACACCCCACCGCCGCAACCCAGCTCCGGCGAGACCAATGTTCCGGTGGCTTTCGATGCGGTCATCGCGAAGGGAATGGCGAAGAATCCCGACGATCGCTACTCGACCGTTCAGGAGCTGGCCGTCGCGGCCCGCGCTGCGATAGGGAATCCTACGGACCCCACCGCCGAGATACAGATCGCCCGTCCTGCACGACGAACCCGCCTGCCACGCAAGGCTATCGGGGTAATCGTCGCGGCGGTCGTGGCCGTTGCGGTCGTCGTGGTGGCGGGAGTCGTCATCGTCGGGCGGCAGTCGTCGGACAGCAGCTCTACAACAGCCTTGCCGGCGGGCGAAGGTTATTCGGCACAGGTCACACTGCCGTTCACGGACATTCGCGTCGCCGGCGGGGTCGCGGTCGACACTGCCGGGACCGCGTACGTCACCGCGATCGGCAGGGATCGGGTGCTGCGACTGGAGGCCGGCGGCCCCGCGGCGACCCAGCTGCCGATCAGCGGGCTCAGGAACCCGCGAGATGTGGCGGTCGACGCGAAGGGCGGTGTTTATGTCGCAGACTCGAGCAACGACCGGGTGGTGTGGCTGCCTGCGGGTGCGTCTGCGGCGGCCACGCTGCCGTTCACCGGCCTCAACGATCCCCGCGGCATCATCGTCAGTCCGGCGGGCGACGTCTATCTCGTCGATAGTGGAAACGATCGGGTGCTGTTTCTGGCGGCAGGTGCGACGACGGCGAGCACGTTGCCCTTCACCGGCCTCAACGATCCCCGCGGCGTTGCTGTCGATCCGGCAGGCGGTGTCGTCGTCACCGACACGGGTAACAACCGGGTGATGCAGCTGGCGGCGGGCTCGACGGTGGCCCAGGCGCTGCCGTTCACCGGCGTCAACGACCCCCACGGCGTGGCTGTGGACTCGAAAGGCAATGTCTACGTCACCGACCGCGGTAACGCTGAAATCGTAGAGCTCCGGCCGGGCACGACGGCGGCTTTCCCGCTGCCCTTCACCGGCCTGAACGACCCCCAGGGGGTGGCGGTCGACGGGACGGGCAACGTCTATGTCAGCGATGTGGGGCCCATCCCTGTGGTGAAACTCGTAATCGACTGATGACGTCGGGTCTGGATTTCGGCGTGCTGGGTCCGCTGCAGGTGCGCGTGAACCGCGAGCCGGTGCCGCTGGGGACACCCAAGCAGAGCGCGGTATTGGCGCTACTCCTGATCAACCGCAACCGTCCCGTTCCGAGGGACTCGATAATCGCCGCGATATGGGACGAGGATTCGCCAGAAGCGGACGCGATCCACAACCTGCACGTCTACATCGCGAACCTGCGCAAGATCCTCGGCTCGGGCGGCGTCGACGCGAAGACCGTTTTGGCCAGTGCCCGTCCGGGCTATCAACTCAATGTTCCCGACGCCTCCTGTGACCTGGGACGGTTCGCCACGGAGAAGGCGGCCGGAGTGCAAGCGGCCGCCGCTGGTCGGTTCAAGCAGGCCAGCGACCGACTCGCGGCCGCCCTGGCGCAATGGCGCGCCCCCGTCCTCGAGGACCTGCGCGAATTCCGCTTCGTGGAATCGTTCGCCACCGCACTGATCGAGGACAAGGTGGTGGCCCACGCGGTGCGTGCGGAATCCGAAATCGCCTGTGGACGTGGCGATTCAGTGATCGGCGAGCTCGAAGAACTTGTCGCCGAGCACCCCTACCGGGAGCCCCTGTGGGCCCAGTTGATCACGGCTTACTACGTGGCAGAGCGCCAGACCGACGCCCTCGACGCATACCGCCGGCTGAAATCCGTGTTGTCAGACGAGCTGGGCATCGATCCCGGGCCGACGTTACGCGAGCTGGAACAGCGGATCCTGCGCCAAGAGCCGTTGGACGTCCAGCAGATGGCGCAGAACGACGCTTCCGAAATCCTGACGATGCTCACGCAGCACACGTCGACCTTCAACGCGGCTGGCTCGAGCCGCGCGCAGCTCCGCGACGCCGCAGGCCGCTGCTACCCGCTGGAGACAGTGACCACCGGCATTGGTCGCCGGGACGACAACGGCGTCGTGCTCGATGACCCCAAAGTGAGCCGATACCACGCCACGATCATCGATACCGGTGCCAACTTCGTGATCAACGACCTGCGCTCGGCCAACGGAGTACAGGTCGCGGGCCAGCGCATTCGCGGCAGCGCCACGCTCAGCGACGGTGACGTCATCAATATTGCGGGCTACCAATTCACGTTCGAGGTCGCCCCTGCGCCACGTTGAGGTTTCATTGAGGGCCTGGCCCGATCCTTTATCTCAAGCAGCCACACCAGATGGCCACGAGAAAAGGAACTCCGATGATCAAGACCCGCCTCGCCACCACCGCAGCCCTGGTCACCTTCGGACTGGCCTCCCTCGGCGGCATCGTCGTCGCCATCGCCGCACCGGCCCA